>JAYRXZ010000001.1:0-398762 GCA_041917235.1 Lacunisphaera sp.
AGCTGGAGCTGGGCCCTCCATTGGCAGGATCCGCAACCCGCCGCCCTATTCGTCCCGCCACGCCGCCACGTGCGCGACCAGCAGCCCCAGCACGTCCTGCGCGATCCGCTCCTGCGCCTCGATGCGTTTCGCACCGGGCGCCTCGATCGTGCCGGAGTTGAGCGCGAGCCGGCCGTTGGGCAGTCGCTGGCAAATCGCCCACCAGGCGATCGGCGTCCTCACGCCCGCGGCGCGCGCCGGCTCGGCATAACCCGTGGTCGCCGCGGCGAGGTCCGCACCGAAAAGCTGCGTGGCCCCATAGGCCATTTCCACCGCCACGCGCTGTGACACGCAGTCCACCTGGCGCGCGTGCGCCCGGTTCACGCCGAGCAGCTTCACCTTCTGCCCGAGGCTGTAGGCGGTGACGCCGCCGAGAAAGAATTCCGACGCGCCCGACACCGCCGCGATCTGCGCCTGCAGGTGCCCGGCCGTCAGGCTCTCGGCCACGGCCAGCGTCAGCCGCGGCTTGCGGAGCATGAGCTTCTTCAGTCGGTCGGCGTAATTCATGCCCGCAGACTGGCCGGCCGCGCCGCGAAGAAAAGCCTGCTTTGCGCGGTCATCTCCCTTCCGCCGCCAGGATCCGCCGCACGCGCCAGTGCAGCCGCCGGTTGACGATGTAGCCGACGCACCCAGGCGCCCCGCAGCGGCAGGGATGGTCCCGCCACTCCGTGAGATCGAACCGGTAGTCGTAGGTCAGCTCCTCGCCGGCCGGGATGTCGCGCAGCGCCACGATCCAGATCCGGCCGCGAACCACCTGCGTCTCGCAGTTGGGGTCGCAGGAGTGGTTGATCCGCCGCGCCAGGTTCCACGGCACCCGGCCGTCGATGTCGTGCCGCCGGTTCAGCTCGTAGACATACACGCAGCCGTCGCCGCCGGCCGCCAGCCGGGCCAGGCGCTGCTCGTCGCGCCGGTCCGCCTCGGCTTTCGTGATGCGTTCGCCGACATACTCGATGATGCGCGTGCCGCGCGCCAGGGCCGTCCGGGCGAACAACCCGTAGCCGTGCAACCCGGACCGGGCCAGCCGCACCGTGGCCGGCGGTCTCGCCCGGCCGCTTGTCCCGCCCCTCGCGCGCTTCACGTCTTCAGTTCCAGGCCGACCGGGCAGTGGTCGCTGCCCATCACCTCGGGCGAGATCCAGGCGCGCTTCAGCGCGGGCTTCAGCTTTTCCGACGCCACGAAATAATCGACGCGCCACCCGATGTTCCGGGCGCGGCAGTTCATCATCTGGCTCCACCAGGTGTAGTGCCCCGGGCCCTTCTCGAACTCCCGGAACGTGTCCACGAAGCCCTTCGCCAGCAACGTGGAGAAATTCGTCCGCTCCTCGTCCGTGAAGCCGGCATTGCGGCGGTTGGTCTTCGGGTTCGTGAGGTCGATCTCCGTGTGCGCGACGTTGAGGTCGCCGCAGAACACCACCGGCTTGCCCTTCTTCTCGAGCTTCTTGAGGAACGCCAGGAACGCCGGGTCCCACTCTTCCGTGCGGTATTTGAGCCGCGTCAGCCCGCGCTGCGAGTTGGGCTGGTAGACGTTCACGAGATAAAAATCCTTGAACTCCGCCGTGATGACACGCCCCTCGTCGTCGTGGCCGGCCATCCCGATGCCGTTGATCACCTTGAGCGGCGGCACGCGGGTGAAGATCACCGTGCCGGAGTAACCCTTCTTCACCGCCGAATACCAGTGCGGCGTGTAGCCGGCGACCCAGGCCACGTGCTGGACGTCGCCGGGATGCGCCTTCGTCTCCTGGAGGCAGATGACATCGGCATCCACCTTGGCCATGTAGTCGAGAAAGCCCTTCTTGAGCACGGCGCGCACGCCGTTGACGTTCCAGGAAACCAGTTTCATGCGGCCCTAGTTCGCGGTTTCACCCGCCTGCTGCAACCTGTTTTGTCTTTCGCCGGTTTCACCCGCCGGACAGTTTGGCGCAATGCCGGCCTGCACACTTGAACTCAAGACCATCCCCAACGCCCCGCGCGACGAGGTCGCCGGCTGGCTGGGCGACGCGCTCAAGGTCAAGGTCCACGCCCCGGCGCTCGAGGGCCGCGCCAACGACGCCCTGCTGGAATTCCTCGCGGACAAACTCGGCGTCCACCGCCGCGACGTGACCCTGGTCCGCGGCGACAAATCCCGCCACAAGGTCGTCCGCATCGCCGGCCTGACACTGGTGGAGGTGAAAGGGCGGCTTTCCTTGTAGGGCCGGCGCTTGCCGCCGGGCCATGGTTCGCCGACCGAGCGGCCCTACATTCCAACCCATTGTTCCAGCCAACTGGCTGGCCGACGGCACCAGGAGGTGTGCCGGGAAATGACACAAACCGCAGTTGCCACGTCCCCAGCCCCGGCCAACTTTCCTCCCCCGCATCCCTCATGTCGGTCTTCAAGCCCATCCCCCTCGGTCAACGCATTCCCGGCAGCCCGCACTCCGTCGCCTGCAGCCTGCCGGCCATGGCGGATGTCATCGGCTACGAGGAAGGCCGGCCCGAGACCACGAAGCACATCGCCTCGGGCTACCCGCGCTTCGTCGTCCACACCCACGCCAAGCGTCTCTGCGAGCACCTCGCCCGCCGCCCCGAGCTCGCGGGCAAATCCCTCTGGCTGGTCACGTCCGCCAAAATGGCCGCCGCGCTCGCCGATTATCTTGGTCGCACCGGCCCGGCCGCCGCCACGCCCTTCATTGCCGACGGCATCGACGGTGTCGCCCATGCCGACACCCCCGCGCTGAACACCCTCGGCAAGGTCTACCTGCAGAACATCGGCGGCTTCCTCTCCTCCCGCGCCGCCGAGGACCACCTTGTCCGCCTCGGCCAGCTGCCGGCCGCCGCGCCGGAGAAACTTTTCCCCGGTGACGCCACCGCCGAGATCAAGCGCGTGCTGCGCGGTCCCTTCCCGGTCGCCGACGCCGACCTGCTGCTCGCCCCGAGCGGCATGAACGCCCTCTACGCCGCCTTCCGCGCCATCAGCACCGTGCAGGCCCGCGCCGGCCGCACCGCGTGGGTCCAGCTGGGCTGGCTCTATCTCGACAGCATCGCGCTGCTGAGAAAGTTCACGCCCGACCCGGCGCGCGACTACCTGCGCCACGGCGACGTCACCGACCTGGCCGGTTTGGAAAAACTTTTCTCCACCCAAGGTTCGCGCATCGCCGGCCTGATCATCGAGGCCCCGACCAACCCGCTCATTCAGACCGCCGACATCGCCGCCGTCACCGCCCTCGCCCGCCGCCACGGCGCCAAGGTCATCCTCGATCCGGCCGTCAGCTCGCCTTTCAACGTCGACCTCCTGCCCCACGCCGACGTCGTCGCCACCAGCCTCACCAAATACACCGCCCACGAGGGCGATGTCATCGCCGGCGCGGTTGTGATCAACTCCTCGCATGCCGACGCCGCCGAGCTCCGCTCGCTCGTCACGGCGCAGCTCGAGCCGGTGCACGGCCGCGATCTTGCGCGCCTCGCGGCGCAGATCGGGGCCACGGCCGACGTCGTCGCCCGCATCAACGCCAGCACACTCAAGGTCGCCGCGTTCCTCGAGTCGCACCCGGCCGTCGCCAAGGTCTGGTGGGCGCACCAACCCGCCACCAAGGCCAATTATTTGAAGATCGCCCGCTCGCCCGCGTCGCCGGGTTGCATGATTTCATTCACGCTCAAGGGCCCGCTCGCGAAGTTCTACGACGCCGTCCGCCTGCCCAAGGGCCCGAGCTTCGGCATGACGACGACGCTCATCTCGCCGTTCATCTACCTCGCGCACTACGACCTCGTCACCAGCTCAGCCGGCCGCGCCGAGCTTGCCGCCCACGGCCTGTCCCCCGACCTGCTCCGCCTCTGCCTCGGCACCGAGCCGGTGGACGACATTATCGCGGCACTGGATGAAGCCTTAAGGTAGGGCGGTGAGTCCCTTCACCGCCGCGCACTTATACCGCCCGCGTCAGCCGGTGAAACCGCCACCCGAGCAGCATGCAGGCGCAGCCCAGTCCCGCAGCGAGACCGGTCCATAATCCGACGGCGCCGAGCCGCGTGTGGAACGCCAGCCAGTAACCGAGCGGCAGGGAGATGACCCAGTAGGCGATGAAGGTGATGACGGTCGGCACGCGCACGTCGTGCAGGCCGCGGAGGGCGCCGACGCTGATCACCTGGCCGCCGTCGAAGAGCTGGAAGATCGCCGCGACCACGAGCAGCTGCGCTGCCAGCGCGGCCACGTCCGTCGCCGGCGTGAACGCCCGCGTGATCACCGGTCCCGCCAACGCGAACACCAGCGCGAAGCCGACCATGATCACCAGGCCCGTCAGCAGCGCGCCGAAGCCGATGGGCCGCAGCGCGTCCGTCCGGCCCTCGCCGCTCGCGCGGCTGATGCGCATGCTCACCGCGAGCGACAGCCCGAGCGGGAACATGAAGGCCAGCGACGCGCAGCCGATGGCGATCTGGTGCGCGGCCAGCGGCACCGTGCCGAGCCAGCCCATCATCAGCGCCGACGCGGCAAACGCGCCGCCCTCGAACAGCAGCATGCCCGCGGCCGGCACGCCGAGCTTCAGCAGCGTGGCGAAACGCCCGCGTTCCCAGCCGGTCCACGGCGCGGAGCGCACCGGCGCGAACGTCGGCGAGGTGTTCAGCCACAGCGCCAGCGCCGCCACCGCGGCGAACCGCGCGATCAGCGTCGCCCAGCCGGAGCCGACCAGGCCCAGCGCGGGAAAGCCCAGATGCCCGAACACGAACACCCAGTTGAGGAACGCGTTCAGCGCGATGTCGGCGAGCATGATGCCCATCGGCACCCACGGCCGGCCGAGGGACTCGGCGAACTGCCGCTGCACCTGGAAAAACAGCGCGAACACGATCGAGCCCGCGATCAGCAGGTAGAACGGCCGCACGACCGCCACCACCTCCGCCGGCTGGCCGAAGCGGTGGAGCTGCCACGACAGGACCAGCATGCACCCGAACGCCAGCAGCCCAACGCCCAGCGCCAGCGCCCGGCCGTGCCGCAGCCACGCCGCGCAGCCGGCCTCGTCGCCCGCCCCGTGGTCGCGCGCCGCGAACACGCCCGTCCCCAGGATCAGGCCGAGCCCGACCACGTAGAAGATGTTGAACACGCCGTGCGTGAACGCCGCCGCCGCCAGCTCCACCTTGCCGACGCGCCCGATGAAGGCGTTGTCGGTCAGCCCGATCAGCATCTGGCTGACCTGCCCGACGATGATCGGGAAGGCCAGCCCCAGCGTCGGGCCCAGCTCGCGGCGGAGATCGGACATTTTAACCACCCCGGCACGAAGGCCGTGAAGACGGGCCGGCGCAAGCTTCCCGGGATGTATCGGGTGCCGGCAACGGCATCTGTATGGGTGGAGGGCCCGGCTCCCGCTGGGCCGCGTGTGCGCAAGTGATATCGCGTTCCCGGCCCAGCCGGAGCTGAGCCCTCCAAAAAAGCCCGCCGCTTTTCCCGTTGTTCTCCGCGCGCTTCGCGTCCTTCGTGTTGCAAAATGTCCGCCCTCGCCCTCGGCATCATCCTCGTCGCCGCGTTCACCCACGCGACCTGGAACTACGCCGCCAAGCGCTCGGGCGGCGGCCTGCCCTTCGTGTGGCTCACCGGGCTCGTGTCGCTCTGCTTCTACGTGCCGCTGTCGGTCGCCTACATGCTGTGGAGGTCGCCCGCGATCCCGCCGGGCGCATGGCTCGTCGTCATCGGCAGCGGCCTGATCAAGATGGTTTACGCGCTCCTGCTGCAGCGCGGCTACCAGCACGGTGATTTCTCGCTGGTCTATCCGCTGGCTCGCGGCACCGGGCCGTTGTTCTCCACGCTCACGGCCATCGCGCTCTTCGGCGAGCGCCCCACCGCCCTCGCGCTGGCGGGCGGCGCCATCATCATCGCGAGCATCTTCTCGCTCACCGGCGGCACGAAATTGCTGCACGCCGACCGTGCCCACCTGCGGCAGGGCCTGATCTACGGTTTCACCTGCGGCTGCTGCATCGCGGCCCTGACGGTGTGGGACAAACACGCCGTCGCCCACCTGCACCTGCCGCCGCTGGTTTATGACTGCAGCACGCAGGTCGTGATGTGCCTCGTGCTGGCGCCCTTCGCCTGGCCGCGCCGCACCGAGGCCGCCGCCGCGTGGCGCGACCACCGCTGGAAGGTGTTCGCCGTGGCCCTGCTGGCGCCGCTCGGTTACATCCTCATCCTGACGGCGATGACCTTCACGCCGGTGAGCTACATCGCCCCGGCGCGCGAGATCAGCATCCTCATCGGCACGTTCTTCGGCGCGAAGCTGCTGAAGGAGGCCGACGGCCGGCGCCGGCTGTTCGCCGCCGGGGGCATGGTGGTCGGCGTGATTGCGCTGGCGCTGGGTTGAGCGCGACCTACGTTCCGCCCATGCGTCGCAACAAGGAGATTCTCATTCTGCTCGGCTTGCTCGCGGGCATGATGGGCTTCGTGCTCTGGTATGTGGTCGACCGCCGCGCGAAGAACCGGGCGAACCCCACCCCGGCCGCCGTGCAGCCGGTCACGCCGGCCCGGCCGTAGGCCACCGCCTCACTCGCCCGACCGCACCTGGATGTTGAACTTCCGGGCGCGGCCGTCCGTCGCATAATAATGCACGGCCTCGGTGGCGCCGGCGTCGAGGTTGAGCGCCAGCCACGGGGTTTCGTCGCCGGTGGCCTGTCCCGCCGCGTCCTGGAAGACGCAGCGCACCTGCATCCGGATTTCCTGCGGGCCGCGGTTCCGGAGGTTCGCCACGAGCTCGAGCCGGCCGCTGGCATCGAGGCGCTCCTGCAACCCGGTGCAGGCGACGGCCAGCTGCGCGGGCCGGTCCAGCAGCTGGAATTTCTCGGTGTTCTCGAGCGAATACTTGGCGGTCTCCTCCGCGAAAAAGGCCGCGGGCCCGCCCTGGCAGCCGGCCAGCAACAAGACAAGGAGGGGGGCAACGGGGAATTTCATGGCGGGCGGGGCCGGGGCCGCGACACCGTGGCGGGGCAAAGTTCGCTTGTCACGGCACGTTTTTGGGGGCACCAGCCCTTTACCCCACTCCACCATGCTGAAGGGAAGCTTTGATCTGCCGGTGCTTTTCGACCTCGGGGCGACCTTTGCCTTCGCCCTCACCGGCGCGCTGGCCGCCATCAAGCGGCACTACGACATCGTCGGGGTGCTCGCCCTCGCGCTCGTCTCCGGCATCGGTGGCGGCCTGATCCGCGACGGCATCTTCCTGCAGGAGGGGCTGACCCCGCTGCTCACCACGCCCGCCTACATCTACACGGTCACCGCCGCGGTGGTGGCCAGTTTCTTCTTCGGGCAACAGGTCCACCGCTTTCACCGGCTCATCGCCTGGGTCGACGCGCTCGGCCTCGGCGCCTATGCGGCGTTCGGCGTTCAGAAGGCGCTCACCGCCGGCCTGCCACCCTCGGCCGCCGTGCTCATCGGCCTGATCAACGCCGTCGGCGGCGGCCTGCTGCGCGACGTGCTCACCCGCGAGGAGCCGCTCGTGTTCAAGCCCGGCCAGTTCTACCTGCTCACGGCACTCGTCGGCGCGGTCACCTTCATCTGCGCCGGCGTCTACCTCGCCGTCACCGCGACTCAGGCGGCGCTGCTGGCCATGGCGGTGACGTTCCTCTTCCGCTCCGTCACCATCGCCTTCAACTGGCGGACGGCGCCCGTGTCCTCCGGCGCCATCTTCACGCAGGGCGGCGACACGGAGCCGCCGTTCCCGAAAAAGGACTGACCATGCGCTGCGTCCTCGCGCTCGACCAGGGCACCACGTCGTCCCGCGCCATCGTCTTCGACCGGCGCGGCCGCGCCGTGGCGACGGCGCAGCAGGAATTCACGCAGCACTACCCCAGGCCCGGCTGGGTCGAGCATGACCCGCGCGACCTGTGGGAATCCACCCGCCGCACCGCGCTCGGCGCCGTCGCCGAGGCCAACCTCACCGGCCGCGACCTCGCCGCGATCGGCCTGACCAACCAGCGCGAGACCACCCTGCTCTGGGACCGCCGCACCGGCCGGCCGCTGCACCGCGCCATCGTCTGGCAGGACCGGCGCACCGCCGACCTGTGCGCGAAGCTCAGGCGCCGCGGCCTCGAGCCGCTGTTCCGGAAAAAGACCGGCCTGCTGCTCGATCCCTATTTCAGCGGCACCAAGCTCGCGTGGCTCCTCGACCATGTCCCCGGCGCCCGGCGCCGCGCCGAAAAGGGCGAGCTCGCCTTCGGCACCGTGGACACGTGGCTGCTCTGGCAGCTCACCGGCGGTCGCGTCCACGCCACCGACGTCTCCAACGCCTCGCGCACCCTCCTGCTCGACCTCCGCACCGCCGCGTGGGATGACGAGCTCCTGAAGGTTCTCCGCATCCCGCACGAGGTGCTGCCCGCGGTGCGCCCCAGCAGCGGCGTCTTCGGCGAGGTGTCCGCCGTGCCGGCGTTGAACGGCATCCCGATCGGCGGCATCGCCGGCGACCAGCACGCCGCGCTCTTCGGCCAGGCTTGCTGGAAATCCGGGATGGCCAAGAACACCTACGGCACCGGCTGCTTCCTGCTGATGCACACCGGGGAAAAACCGGTCGTCTCGAAAAACAACCTGCTCACCACCATCGCCTGGCAGGTCGACGGCCGGATCGAATACGCCCTCGAGGGCTCCGTCTTCATCGGCGGCGCGGTCGTGCAATGGCTGCGCGACGGACTCGGACTCATCGCGAAGTCCGTCGATGTCGAGCAACTCGCCGCGAAGGTCACGGACAACGGCGGCGTCTACCTCGTGCCGGCCTTCGCCGGCCTCGGCGCCCCGCATTGGGATGCAAGCGCCCGCGGCGTCATCACCGGCCTGACGCGCGGCAGCAACGCCGCCCACCTCGCCCGCGCCGCGCTCGAGAGCATCGCCTACCAGAGCGCCGACCTGCTCCGCGCCATGGAGGCCGACTGCGGCCGCAAGCTGCGCGAGCTCCGCGTCGACGGCGGCGCCGTCCGCAACAACGCCCTCATGCAGTTCCAGGCCGACCTGCTCCGCGTGCCGGTCGTCCGCCCGCGCACCACCGAGACCACCGCGCTCGGTGCCGCCTATCTCGCTGGCCTGGCCACCGGTTTCTGGAAAAACCGCGCCGAGATCGCGGCGCTCTGGTCGGCCGACCGCACGTTCCGCGCCGTCGCACCCGCCGCCACCGCCCGGCGCCTCATGGGCGAATGGCACCGCGCCGTCGCCCGCGCCAAGGCCTGATGCGCGGGAATAAAACCCGCTCACCCTGCCTCCCGTCCTGATGCGCCTCCGTTCCACCCTGCCCGCCCTGATTTTTGCAATGCTGGCCGCCGGCCTCCGCGCCGCGCTGGCCCCCTCGGCCGCCGAGGCCGTGCCGCTGGCGGCGGGCGCCAGGATACCGGCCGTCGTCGTGCAGACCGTCGAGGGGACCGGCCTCGATCTCGCCGCCACCGTCGCACAAAAACCCACCCTGCTCATCTTCTACCGCGGCAGCTGGTGCCCGTATTGCAACCGGCACCTCGCCGCGCTGGGGGAGATCGAGCCGGAGTTGCTGAAGCTCGGCTATCAGGTCCTCGCCATCAGCCCGGACGAGGCACCCGGCTTGCGGGCGGCCGCGGGGAAAAACCATCTCAATTACCGCCTGCTTTCCGACCGCGCCATGCACGCCTCCGCGGCCTTTGGTCTCGCCTTCCGGGTCGATGCCGCGACCGCGGAGAAATACCGCGGCTACAAGATCGACCTTCCCCCGGTGCCCGGCGAACCCGCCGCCCGCTGGCTGCCCGTGCCGGCCGTCTATGTTGTCGGCCGCGATGGCGTGGTGAAATTCGTGCACACGGATCCGGACTACAAGGCCCGCCTCGCACCCGATGATGTGCTCAAGGCGGCCCGGGCCGCCCTTTAAGCCCCTAGCTAATGGCGGGTGAATAGTCGGTAAACGCGCCGACAGACGGGTTCTTTTTTACACGCGGAGCACCGGCGGGCTTGCAGCGGCGGGACCACCCCGGCATATGTATCCGCCTCCACACCAGCCTGCCGCATGAAAATTTTCCGTTCGCTTGCCGCCGTATTGTTTGTGTCCGCGTTCGGCCTCGCCGCCGTCGCTCAGGAAAGCAGCGAGGTCGCCGGGCTCCGCGCCAAGGCCGTCAAGGGCAACGGCATCGCCCAATACAACCTCGGCCTGGCCTACGCGCAGGGCCGCGGCATCGCCGCTGATCCCGTCGAGGCCTTCGTCTGGCTTTCCCTCGCCCGCGAGAACGGCGCCCGCGGCCGGGATCTTGACGGTGTCATCGGCTCGCTCGACCGGGCCTCCCTGGAGCTCGCGCAGCAGCGCCTGGCCGAGCGCAAAACCGCCCTCGGCGTCCGCCCCGCAGCCTCGGCCCCGGTTCGCACGGCCGCCGCCCCGGCGGCTCCGGCCGGACCCGCCGCCCCGGCTCCTTCCGGCGAGGACTCCGCCGCTGCCACCCTGCGGGCCGAGCGCGATGCACTCGCGATCCGCGTCAACGATCTCTCCGGTGACCTCGCCGAGCTGCGCACCGAGCGCGATCGCCTCACCAAGCTCTCCGCCGACAACGAAAAGGCCGCCCGCGCCGCCGAGGCGCGCGCCACCGAGCTCGCCCGCGCCAGCGAAACCGCCAGGACCGAGCTGGCCCAGGTCCGCCAGTCCCTCGCCACGCTGGAAAAGGCGCCGAAGCCCGCCGCCGACACCGCGGCGCTCGACGCGAAGAACCGCGAACTTCAGGCCGCGCTTGCCGAGCTGGAATCCGCCCGCAGCTTCGGCCGTCAGGTCGAGGAGACCCTCAACAAGGTCAACGACGACAAGGCCCGTGTCGCCGCCGCCGCGGCCGCCGAGCTCGCCGCCGCCCGCAGCTTCGGCCAGCAGGTCGAGGCCACGCTGAACAAGGTCAACGACCAGAAAGCCGCGCTCGAGTCCCAGCTCGCCGCCGCCCGCCAGGAACTTGCCGCCAAACCCGGCGCCCCGAGCTATCCCGATCTGTCGGACCGCGTGGGCGAATTGGAAAGCCAGCTTGCCCGCGCCAAGGCCGAACTGTCCGCCGCAGGCTCGGCGAAGGCGGATCTTTCCGGCCGCGTCACCGAACTTGAGACCGCCCTCGCCGCCGCGCGCAACGCCGCGCCGCGCTACCCCGACCTGCGCGCCCGCGTGACCGAGCTCGAGGCCCAGTTTGCCGCCGCGCAGGCCACCGCCGCCCAGCGCGCGCAGGAACTGGAACGCGCCAACACCAAGCTCGCCGGGGACGAAAGCACCTTCGCCGCGCTCAACCGCGAGCTCGCGGCCGCCCGGGCCTCCCTTGCCCAGGCCAACCAGGCCCTCGCCGCCAAACCGGCGGCCCCCTCGTATCCCGATCTCTCCGGCCGCGTCACCGAACTCGAGGCCGCCCTCGCCGCAGCCCGCCGCGCCCAACCCGCCTATCCGGACCTGCGGACCAATGTCGCCGCGCTCGAAGAACAGCTTTCCGCCGCCAAGGCCTCCCTCGCGGCCAAACCCGCCGCCCCGGCCTACCCGGATCTTCGCAAGCAGGTTGGCGAACTGGAGACGAAACTCGCCGCGGCCGGTGCCACCGCCAGCAGCGCCCAGCAGCAGGTCGCCGCGCTCACCCAGGCTCGCGACGCCGCCGAAAAGGCCCTCGCCGCCAAACCCGCTGCGCCCAGCTATCCCGATCTCTCCGGCAAAGTCCGCGAACTCGAGACCGCCCTCGCGGCCGCGCGCAATGCCGCCCCGAAATATCCCGACCTCTCCGGCAAGGTCGCCCAGCTCGAGGCCTCGCTCGCGCAAACCAGCGCCGCCCTCGCCGCCTCGTCCGCCGAAGCCAGTCGCGCCAAGCAGGAAATTGTCGCGCTCGCCAAGGCAAAGGAGGACAAGCCCGCCGCGCCCAGCTACCCCGATCTCTCCGGCCGCGTGGGCGAACTTGAGGCCGCCCTCACGGCCGCGCGCAGCGCCTTGGGCGCCGAAGCCGACCGCGTAAAGCAGGCGGAAACCGCCTTGGCCCAGGCGAAGGCGGATCTTGCCGGCCGCGTCACGGAGCTTGAGACCCAGGCCGGCGCTTCCGCCCGCGAACTCGCCCTGGCCCGCGCCGAGCTCAAGGACAGCGCCAACCAGCTCGCGGCCGCCCATGCCGCCCAGGCCGCGCTTCAGACCCGGATCGCCGATCTCCAGAAGCAGGCGGCTGCGCCGAAGTATCCCGACCTTTCCGGCAAGGTCGCCGAACTCGAGACCAAGCTCGCGGCCAAGCCCGCCGCCCCCGTTTATCCGGATCTCTCGGGTCGCGTCGCCGAGTTGGAAGCGGCGCTGGCGGACAGCAGCCGGCAGCTGGTCGCGGCCCAGAACGCCAAGCCCGCCGCCCCGGCCTACCCCGATCTTTCCGGCCGGGTCGCCGAGCTCGAGGCCGCCGTCGCGACCGCCCTCCAGAAGTTCGGCACGGCCGAGCAGGCCCGCGCCGAGGCCGTGCGCCAGTTCGACGACTACAAGAGCTCCACCGCCGTCGCCCAGCGCGAGCGCACCACCCTCCAGTCCACCCTGAAGATGCTCGAGTCCGACAAGGTCGCGCTCCGCCGCCAGGTGGACGCCGCCACCGCCGAGTCCAACCAGCTCCGCACGCAGGTCGCCGCGCTCAAGACCGCGGCCGCCGCCATCAAGCCCGCCACGCCGGCCTATCCCGATCTGTCCGGCAAGGTCGCGGAACTGGAAACCGCCCTTTCCGCCGCCCGCAACGCCTTGGGCGCCGAAGCCGACCGCGTAAAGCAGGCGGAAGTCGCCTTGGCCCAGGCGAAGGCGGCCGCCCCGGCCTATCCGAATCTCTCCGGCCGCGTCAGCGAACTCGAGGCGCAGCTCGCCAGCCTGACCACCGAGCGCGACTCGGCCCGCTCCGCGCAGAACGAACTCCGCGACACCGTGGCCAAGCTCGCCCAGGAAAAAGCCGAGCTCGTCGCCGCCCGTAATGCCCCTCCGGCCTACCCGGATCTGCGCAGCCGAGTCTCCGAATTGGAAGCTCAACGGTCCGCCGACTTGTCCGCCGTAGCCTCGGCGAAGGCGGAAGCCGACCGCGCCAAGCAGCTTGAGGTCGCTCTCGCCGAAGCGAAGGCGGCCGCCCCCGCCTACCCCGACCTGCGCGCGCGCGTCGCCAGCCTGGAATCCGACCTGACGGCCTCCCGCCAGGCCCTCGCGGCCAAGCCGGCGGCCCCCTCGTATCCTGATCTCTCGGGTCGCGTCGCGGAACTCGAGACCGCCCTGGCTGCGGCCCGCAATTCCGCGCCGGCTTATCCTGATCTCTCCGGCCGCGTCCGCGAACTCGAGGCCGCCCTCACGGCGGCGCGCAACGCCGCCCCGGCCTATCCTGATCTGTCCGGTCGCGTCGCCGAACTCGAAACCGCGCTCCAAACCACGCGCAGCGCCTTGGGCGCCGAAGCCGACCGCGTGAAGCAGGCGGAAGTCGCCTTGGCCCAGGCGAAGTCGGCCGCCCCCGCTTACCCGAACCTCGCCGACAAGGTGACCGAGCTGGAGACGAAGCTGGCGGCCGCCGAGCAAGCCGCCGCGAAACCGGCCGCCCCGGCTTATCCCGACCTCTCGGGCCGCGTCACCGCGCTCAGCGACGAGATCACCCAGCTTCGCACCGACCGCGAGCGCATGCAGAAGCTGCTCGCCGACACCGGCCGCCAGCTGGCCGAGGCCAACGCGCGCCCCCGCCCGGTCGGCTCCCCGGCCCAGCTGGAACGCATCAAGGAACTCGAGACCGAGCTGGCGCAGGCCAAGGCGGCCGCCCAGCCCGCCGCGAGCACCTATCCCGATCTCTCCGGCCGCGTCCGCGAGCTCGAGGGCCAGCTCACCGTCGCCGAGGACAAGCTCGCCAGCGCCGCCGCCACGGCCCAGGCCGCCAGCCAGGCCGGCGCCGAGAGCGCCCAGCTCCGCCGCGAGCGCGACGAACTGTCCGGCCGCGTGACCGACCTCGCCGGCGAGATCACCCAGCTCCGCACCGACCGCGAGCGCATGCAGCAGATGCTCGCCAACGCCGGCCGCCAGCTGCGCGACACCTCGGCGGACGCCGCCCGCATCAAGGAACTCGAGACCCAGCTCGCCGCCACCCAGGCCCAGGCCGGCGGCGTCACCAGCGAACGCGACGCCGCGCGCGCCGCGCAGAACGAGCTCCGCGACACCATCGCCCGTCTGGAGCAGGAAAAGGCCCAGCTGGCCGCGAACCAACGGCCCGCCGCTCCGGCTTATCCGGACCTCTCCGGCCGCGTCAGCGAACTCGAGGCCCAGCTGGCCGCGGCGCAGTCCGCCCCCCGCGGCCGCGCTCCCTCCTATCCCGACCTTTCCGGTCGCGTGAGCGAACTCGAGACCGCCCTCGCCGAGACGCGGCAGCAGCTCGCGACCGCCCAGACCGCCGCCGCCCCGGCCGCCACCGGCAGCGACAACAGCGAGCTCGCAAAGAAGCTCGCGGACACGGAGGACCGTCTCGCCACCGCGCTGCGCGGTTACGCCGCCCTCCAGCGCGACCGCGACGCCCTTGCCGCCAGTGCCGGCCAGTCAACCGCGGCGGTCACGGCCGAGCGCGACGCCCTCGCGGCCCAGGTCACCACCCTCACGGGCCAGGTCGAGCAGCTCCGCACGGCCGCCCAGAGCAGCGAAGGCAGCACCCAGGCCGAACTCGCCCGCCTCAACGAGGCCGTCGCGGCGCTGCAGCGCACCACCACCCAGTCTGCCCGCGACCTCGCGGCCGCACGCGCCCTCGCCCAGCAGCTGCAGGGCACCAACACCGTGCTCGCCAGCGAAAACTACCAGCTGAAGACGATGCTCTCGCGCACGACGGGCACCGCGGCTACCACCGCGGCCGCAACCCCGGTTGCCGCCCCTGGCGTCCGCACGCACGTGGTCGCCGCCGGCGACTCCCTCTCGCGCATCAGCCAGCGCTACTACGGCAACGCGAACCGCTGGCAGGAGATCTACAACGCCAACGCGGCCCTCCTCGGACCCAACGGCGTCCTGAAGGTCGGCACCCAGCTGCGCATCCCGTAAGCGGCAAAAGGTGGAGCGTCTTGCCCCCAAGACGCTCTGGGCGCGTTGAAGGCAACGCGCTCCACCCTCACGCCACCGCCAGGATCACCGCGAGCGCGACGAGCGACAGCAGCACGCTGAGCACGATCGTGCCCGAGGCGATCGGCTCGTCACCCTTCATCTCCAGCGCAACGGTGTAGGATACGATGGCCGTCGGACAGGCCATGAGGATCATGACCAGCTTGGTCTCCGGCGCGTCCAGGCCCAGGGCCCGGCCCACCAGCCAGCCGAGCCCGGGCCCGACCACGGTCTTCAGCAGGGCCGAGCCGAGCGGACGGGGCCAATGCACCCCGAATTTAACCGTCACGAGCGAGCCACCGACGCCGAGCAGGCCGAGCGGCAGCGCCATCTGGCCGAGCGCGGAAAAGGTCTGGTCCACCGCGACCGGCAGGCTCCACCCCATCAGCGCAAACCCCATGCCGGCGAACGTCGCCAGCAGCGGCGGCGTGACCGCCAGCTGCTTCAGGAACGGCCACAGCATGCGCCAGCTCAGCGTGTGCTGGCTGAGCAGCAGCACGATGACGCCGGCGATGTTGTAGAACACCATCATCGGCGCGACCGTCACGATCGCCGCCGTGCGCACCGACAGGCCGCCCGCGAGCGGCGAGTCCGGCAGCGAGTAGATGATCGGCAGGCCGACGAAGGCCAGGTTGCCGCGGAAGCTGCCCTGCACGAAGGTCCCCACCGCCTCCGCCGGCACGCGCAGCAGCCGGGCCGCGAGATAACCGGCCAGCATGAGCAGGCCTGTCCCGCCCAGCATCACGCCGAGCATGAGCCCGGCGCCGTCCGACTGGTGGAACGACGCGGCCAGCTGTGTGAACAGCAGCGCCGGCAGGCCCAGCCAGTAGGTCACCCGGTTGGCCTCCCTGAGGAAATCCGGCGGGACAAACGCCGTGTGCTGCAACGCGGCGCCGAGCGCGATCAGGAGGAAGACCGGAGCCAGGGTGTTGAGGATCTGCACGGGCGGACGATGCCGGCGGCGGCGTGCCCCGTCTAGACGGAATGTGGGAGGGACTTTATGCCCCGCAACTCTCACCCCGCCACCCACCCGTGGGGGCATAAAGCCGCTCCCACCCGGGCAAGGCGGCCGGTTTTCGTCTCGCCCCTTTCACTCTCCTTCTCACCTTCACTCTCCATGTCCTCGCACTCGATCGCGTTCATCGGCACCGGCGTCATGGGCCGCAGCATGGCGGGCCACCTGCTCAAGGCCGGCCACAAGCTGCACGTCTTCAACCGCACCAAGGCGAAGGCGCAGGCGCTGCTCGACGCCGGCGCGCGCTGGCACGACACCGCCGGCGCGGCCGCGGCCCAGGCGGATTTCGTGTTCACCATCGTGGGGTTTCCCGCCGACGTGGAGGAAACCTACTTCGCCCCCGGCGGCGTCCTCGCCTCGGCGAAGCGCGGCGCCGTGCTCGTGGACATGACGACCTCCAGCCCGCTCCTCGCACGCCGCATCGCGGAGGCGGCGGCCGCCAAGGGCCTGGCTTCCCTCGATGCCCCCGTGTCGGGCGGCGATGTCGGCGCCCGCGAGGCGCGGCTGGTCATCATGGTCGGCGGCGAGGCGGCGGCGTTTGAACGCGCCAAGCCGCTCTTCGAACTGATGGGCAAGAACATCATCCTCCAGGGCGGCCCGGGCGCGGGCCAGCACTGCAAGATGGCCAACCAAATCTCCATCGCCTCGATCATGATGTCGTGGTGCGAGGCCCTGACCTATGCGAAAAAGGCCGGCCTCGACCCCGCGCGCGTCATCGAGAGCATCGGCGGCGGCGCGGCGGCGAGCTGGTCGCTCAACAACCTGGCGCCGCGCGCGCTCAAGGGCGACTTCGCCCCCGGCTTCTACGTGAAGCACTTCCTCAAGGACATGCGCATCGCCCTGGAGTCGGCCGAGGAGATGAAGCTCGACCTGCCCGGCCTGAAGCAGGCGAAGAAGCTCTACGACGAGGTCGCCGCGCGCGGCTGGTCCGAGGACGGCACGCAGGCGCTGCTCCGGCTTTACCAGGCGCAGGGCTGAGCAGTGTCACCATCGTTGACTTAACGGTATAGGCAGCAGGTAAATTGCCGGGGCTGGCCGACGCTGGTGTCGTGCCCCCACCCCTTTTACCCCCATGAAGACCCGGTCACCCGTCCTGTCCGCCGTCTGCGCGGCCCTGTTGTTCAGCGCCACCGCCGACCTGCGCGCCGCGGATGCGGCCGTCGATCCCGAGAGCCCCGCCGCCAAGGCCCGGCGGCTCGAGTGGTTCCGCCACGACAAGTTCGGCCTCTTCATCCACTGGGGCCTCTACTCCATTCCCGCCGGCTACTGGAAGGGCCAGCGCTCCCCCGGCATCGGCGAATGGGTGCAGCACCGCCTGCGGATCCCCGTCGCGGAATACTCGCAGCTCGCCCAGTGGTTCAACCCGATCCGCTTTGACGCCGACGCCTGGGCGCAGCTCGCGGTCGACGCCGGCATGAAATACGTCGTCATCACCTCGAAGCACCACGATGGCTTCGCCCTCTTCAAGTCCGCGGCCAGCGACTTCAACGTCGTCGACGCCACGCCGTTCCAGCGCGACATCATCAAGGAACTCGCGGAAGCCTGCGCGAAGCGCGGCCTGCGCTTCGGCGTCTATTACTCGCAGTCGCAGGACTGGCACGAGCGCGGCGGCACCGGCAACAACTGGGATTTCCCGGAGAACGCCGTGAAGGACAGGGACGGCTCCTACGACCATTACCTCCGCACCAAGGCCGAGCCGCAGCTGCGCGAGCTGCTCACCAATTACGGCCCGCTGTGCCTGATCTGGTTCGACACCCCCCAGCTGATGACCGGCGACCGCCCGAAGCGTCTCACTGACCTTGTCCGCTCGCTCCAGCCCGCCGCCCTGATCGACGGGCGCCTCGGCGCCGTGGGTGATTACCAGAGCACGGGCGACAACGTCATCCCGCCGCAGGCCACCGACGAGACCTTCGAGGTGCCGGCCACGCTCAACCACACCTGGGGCTACCGCACCGACGACCACAACTGGAAGTCGCCCGGCGAACTCATCTTCAAGCTCGTGGATATCACGTCCAAGGGCGGCAACTACCTGCTCAACGTCGGCCCCACCGCCGAGGGCATCATCCCCCAGCCGAGCCAGGACGCGCTCCGCGAGGTCGGCGCGTGGCTGAAGGTTAACGGCGAGGCGGTCTACGGCACCGGCCGCTCGCCCTTCGGCGAGGAGTTCGGCGACTACGCCACCAACCTGAAGAACCGCGCCGGCCAGCCCGTCTTCCTCGGGTTCAACGACTGGCGCTGCACCACCAAGCCCGGCAAACTCTACTTCACGCTCTTCAAGGTGGAGCGGGACGGCCAGCTGGGCGCCTTCACCCTGCCCGGATTCAAGAACAAGATCACCGCGGTCTACGCGCTGACCGATGCCAAGCGCACGCCCCTTGAGGTGAAGACCGCCGACGACGGCCGGCGCTACATCAACGCCAGCCGTTACGCCAACGACGCGATGGGCACGGTCTACGTCGTCGAGTTCGAGGGCGCCAGGATCGAGCGCTGAGCGGAAATGCCGGTGGCGCGCAGGCGGGCCACCTACACCGCGCGCAGCGTCCGCCCCGGGTTCCAGATCCCCTCGACCATCACGGTGTGCGCCTGCGCGGGCAGGCCGCGCTCGTTGCGCTCGAGCAGGCTGATCAGCGTGTCCATCCCGGTCGCGCCGATGAGCGAGCCGTTCTGCCAGATGCCGCTGAGGGCGTGCCCCTGCCTCGGGCAGGCCAGCGAGGCCAGGCCCACCCGGCCCGGCGCGCCCCAGCCGAGGCGCCTGAGCTGCGGCTGCAGCACGTCGGCGGACGGCGACACCACGACATCCGGCTGCTCGCGCTTGAGCCAGCCCGCGAGCGGCGTGAGGTCGTCCCAGTTGTCGAGCAGCAGCGAGGGCACGGGCCGGAGCCCGGCCAGCAGGTGGCGGCCGACCATGATGCCGCCGTCCCAGCGCCCGTGAAACCGCTCCAGGTGGCCGCGCAGGGTCACGAGCCCCGGGCGGCGGTAGCCCAGCGCGTGGCACTCGCGCATCACCTGCAGCGCGGAAAAATAGTGGTCGTTGCACACCGTGGTGAGCGTCAGCGCCGGCAGCGGCACGCCGAGCCGGACGGCGGCGAAGTGCTCCCACTTCAGCGCGGGGGTCGGGGCGCCGTAGGCCAGCGGCCCGAGCAGCAGGCCGTGGATGCCGCGCGCGTGCAGCATGCCGCTGAAGCGGTCGGGCGACATGCCGTCCTGGTGCAGCCAGAATTCCTGCGTGCGGTAGCCGCGCAGCGCGGCGCGCTCCACCGCGCCCTCGCGCATGAGGCGGACCGTGGGCGGCGCGGTCTGGCGCCAGGCCGCGGGATCCTCAAGGCCGTTGACCAGGGCGATGACCGGCATCTCGCGGTGCGCCCGCCCCTGGCGCCGGATGCGCATCAGCGCGGACACATACGGATTGGGGCGGTAGCCGAGGCGCCCGGCGACGGCCTGGATGCGGGCGCGGGTCGCGGGCGGGATGCGTGGGTTGTTTGCGAGGCACATCGAGACGGTGGCCTGCGTCACGCCCGCCTGCGCCGCGATGGTCTTCATCGTCACGGGGCTGCTCATGGGTATTTAACGGTATAAGTATCTGGGTGCTTCTGTCTTCGCCCGCCAAGCTAATAATTATTGCACCCTACACGATCCGGGCTCCCGCGGCCCGGATCCGACCCAACCCACCCCACCCATGACCGCAATGAACCGCCGGCCTGCCGGCTTGTTCGCGTGGTGCCTCGCGCTCTGCGCCGGCGCCGCGCTGGCCCAGACCACGTCCACCCCGGCCGCCGCCTCCAAGGAGGAGGTCGTCGAGCTCTCGCCCTTCGAAGTGAAGCCCGACGAGAACCGCGGCTATGTCGCCGCCGAAACCATGACCGGCACGCGCGTGGCCACGCAGATCAAGGACCTGCCCTACACCGTGAACGTCATCACCAGCGAGTTCTTCGAGGACTTCGCCATGTTCCAGCTGGACGACACGCTGACGCAGGTCGGCGGCCTGACCGGCCTCGACATCGGCGGCAACTTCAACCTCCGCGGCTTCACCTCCACCTCGCAGCTGCGCGACGGCTTCTACCGGCTCGGCCGCTACGGCCAGACAAACGTCGACCGCATGGAGATCATCAAGGGCCCCAACGCCGGCATCTACGGCCGCACCTCCCCGGGCGGCATGGTCAACATGATCTCGAAAAGCCCCCGGAAGAAGGAGCAGCAGAAGTTCACGGTGCGCGGCGGCAGCTTCGACACCCTGCAGGGCACGCTCGAGGCCACCGGCACCTTCCTCTCGCCCGACACCTCCTACATTTTCATCGCGAGCCAGTTCAACCGCGCGGCGGACATGGACTGGTTCCACATCCGCGAGAACCAGGGTTTCCTGGCGGTGAAGCACGACTTCCAGAACGGCGGCCACCTGCTCGTCTCGGCCGAGTATTTCATGCAATACCGCAACGCCCCGCAGTCCGCGGCCCCGATCATCACCGACCAGAAGGGCACCGCCAGCAACACGGACGACGAGGTGGTCGGCTACGCGAAAAACCTCGCCCGCTCCAACGCCTTCGGGCCGCACAGCGAGCTGTTCCGCGGCTCCAACACGGGCTACGTCTCCTACGACAAGAAGCTGAACGACCTCTTCAGCATCCGCCTCGGCGGCCAGTATTTCCAGGCCGACCGCTGGGACTACAACCAGAACACCGGTTTCGGCGCCGTCACCATCAACAGCCCCACGGCGGCCAGCAACCTCACCTCCACCCGCGGCGCCACGCCGAACCGCGGCCTGATCCTCGAGGAGGGCGGCGGCGTCCAGTTCGACACCGTGGCCCGCTACAAGCTCTTCGACGGCGCCGTCACCAACAAGACCCTGGTGACCGTGGATTTCAACGACTACTACCGCTACGACCCGACCCGCAACAGCGGCGCCACCGCCGCGATCGCCGCGTGGACGGCCGCCGGCTCCGGCCGCGTCGTGGCCCTGAACCCCGACTACACGCCCGCCGCCCCGCTCACCTACTTCACCTCGAGCCTCGACGACGGCGGCCAGGGCGCGCTCACCCGCCTGACCCGGCGCCGCGCCACCGTGTTCGGCGGCCAGTTCCGCCAGGAGTCGCACTGGCTCGACGACCGCCTGCTGACCTACTTCGGCGCCCGCTTCGACAAGGTGAAGTTCAGCGAGCTCGACTACCTCGCCACCATCAACGGCGTCACCGGCACCCTGGCCGCACCCGTCATCGTCAAGCGCACCGTCACGCAGACCAAGCCCAACTTCGGCGCCCTCTACAAGGTGCGGGAAAACTTCCGCGTCTACGCCAACTACAGCGAGAGCTACTTCATCAACCAGACCGACAACCCCGCCGACATCGCCAACCCGCTTTACAAACCCGAGACGGCGAAGGGCTGGGATTACGGCCTCAAGGGCTCCCTCTTCAACGACCGCCTCAACTACACCATCGGCGCCTACTTCATCCAGCGCTTCAACGTGCGCGTGACCAACGCGGTCGAGACCCCGGTCGGTTCCGGCAACTTCGTCACCGTCACCCAACCCGACGGCGACCAGGAGGACAAGGGCATCGAGGTGGACGCCAACTGGGCGATCAACCGCAACTTCTCGGCCGGCCTCAGCTACAGCCACCTGGAGGCGGTCTACACCGACTTCGGCTCCGCCCGTCCCCAGGCGGTCGGCCGCAACGTGCAGAACATCACCCCGACCAACGGCAGCGCCTACGTGAAGTTCACCGGCACCGAGGGCCGGCTGAAGGGCTTCTCCGCCAACGTGGGCGTCACCCATGTCTCCGCGACCAACACCGAGGCCCCGGACGCGGGTGACACCGTCACCTTCGTCGCCGGCGTGCCCACGGTGACCCGCACCACCAACCAGTGGAAGCTGACGGTCCCGGCCTTCACCCTCTGGAACGTCGGCGCCTCCTACCGCTGGAAGCAGGGCACCCGCCTCGACCACACCCTCCGCCTCAACGTGAACAACGCCTTCGACAAGGACTACCTGAAGGTGAACAAGAACATCGGCGACGGCCGCGGCATCTACCTGAGCTACACTCTGGCCTTCTCCGGCCGGGCCCGGAACTGAGCCGTCACCCATTGGCGTCCGCTCCGGCGGACGTCCGGGAGGGGTGAGTCAAACCAGACCGCCGGGCCGCGCGGCCCGGCGGTCTGGTTTTTGCCCTGCAGATGGCCCGCTCGCGGGCCACGTTGCGCGCAAGCGCGCAACCTACATTCCGTTTAAGTCCCCCCTCCAAAAACAAAGCGGGCCGGCGCAACGGCCGGCCCGCGGAACCTGCACACCAAGGGTGCGCTCAGAACTTGTAGCTGGCGGAAACGAAGAACAACCGGCCGAGCGCGTCGTAGGTGTTGATGTCGCGGCCCTGGTCCTGCTCGCCGAGGATGAGCGGCGGATCCTCGTTGAACACGTTGTTCACGCCCGCGGACAACCGCACGCCCTTGAGCCAGGGGTTGGCCGAACGGCTGAACGTGTAACCGGCCCGCAGGTCGAAGGTATGGTAGGAGTCGATGCGCGCGGGCACCGGCGCGACCAGGTCGTCCACCTCGGGGATGAACGTATGGCTCAGGCCGAGGGTGAGGTTGCCCTTCGTCCAGTCGACGCTCGTGAACGTGCGGTAACGCGGCAGCGTGCTCGAGGCCGAGAAGCCGTCGACGCCGTTGAACGGCGCGCTCGTGGGCAGCGTCTGCACCACAAACTCCTTCAGGTAGGTGAGCGCCAGGCTCGCCTCCACGCGGCCCCAAGCGCCGACCTCGCGCTCATAGTCGACGCGGAAGTCCGCGCCCGACTGCCACTGGCCGGCGATGTTGAGCACCGGGTTCGTCACCCACACGGCGTCGCTGGCCCCGGCGGTGATCTGCCCGGGCGCCGTGATCGGCGTGCCGTCCTCGAAGTGCGTCTCCCCCGCCACGCTGGTGCCGATGCGCACCTGGCCCGCGTAGGGCGAGGCCGCGCCGAACTGCTCGACGGACTGCAGCAGGGTCGTGATCGGGATGGCGCCGACGATGTTGCGCTCGTCGATGTCAAACCAGTCGACCGAGAGGCTGAGGCCCTTGACCGCCCGCGGCGACCAGACGAAGCCGGCGGTCCAGTTGCGCGACTCGGCGGGGATCAGGTTCGGGTTCGAGCCGCCGCGCGAGCGGTATTGGCGCTGCCCGGTGGGCCCGATGAGCGCGCCGCCCGAGGTGTAGCGGTTGATGTTGATGGAGTTCGTGAAGCCCGAGTTCGACGGGCCGAAGAGCGAGAACAGCGCCGGGGCGTTGAATGATTCGCCGTAGGTGCCGCGGACGACGAACTCGTCGTTCAACGGCATCCAGCGCACGGAATACTTGGGCACGAGCGGGTCCGTGGTGGAGGAATAGAGCTCCTTGCGGCCGGCGAGCGTGACCTCGAGCGTCCGGGCGAACGGGAAGGAGTGGTCCCCGCCCAGGACGGGGATGCGCAGCTCCGCGCCAAAGCTGTCGACGGTCTGCCGGGCGGAGAACGGATTGGTCGGCGTGGCCTGCAGCCAGCCGCCGGTCTGGTCGTTGCGGTCGTTTTTCATCGAAATCGTCTCGCGGCGGGTCTCGAGCGAGGCGCCGAGCTGGACCGCGCCGGCGGGCAGGTCGAAGAGCCCGCCGGAGACGCGGAGGTCAAAGCCGTTGAGCCGGCTGACGAAATCCTGGAAGCCGGTGCCGAGCATGCCCTCGATCACGCCCGCGGCCTGCCGGCGCGCGAACGGGTTGTAGGCGCCGCTGTCGACCGCGGCGTTGTAGGCGAGCGTGTCGATGAGGTTGAATTGGCGGACGTTCTGCGTCGTGCGGTTCAGCGCGGCCGCGAGCTCCCAGTTCCACGTCTCGCCGATCCGCCCCCGGAGGCCGAAGACGCCGCGCGCGCCCAGCGCCTCGCTGTTGCGGATGCGGGGAAATTCGACGAAGCGGTTGCGGACGTTGACCGTGACCCCGAGCGGGTTGTAGCGGTTCGTGCCGAGGACGTTGCCCGCCACCGGCTGGGCATTGAGCGAGCTCTCGGTCTCGCTCGCGGTGACGATGATGTCGGCGAAGGCCGTGATGCGGTCCGACCAGCGGTGCTCGCCGGCGATGGTGACGGCGCGGCGGTTGGTCGACTGGAACATCGTCGCCTTCCTCGAGAGGTCGAAGAACTGCGCGACCTGGTCCTGGGTGTAGGGGCCCGAATAATAGCCGGCGGCGAGCAGGTCGGCGAGCGGGAGATCGAGGTTTTCCGGCGGCGCGTTGCGGTTCGGATCGAGGTGGTAGTAGGTCGAGCCGTTGTCGAGCGTGATGACGCCGGCGAAGGACGGCGTGCGGAACTGGTTCAGGCCCCACGGGCGTTCATACTGGTAGAGCGGGTCGGTGCGCCGCCACTCGGCGGTGACCGTGACCTGGGACTTCGCGTTGCCGGCGCCCATGGTGACATAGGCGCGCCGCGCGGTGTAGTTGCCGGCGTCCGGCGCCCAGCTGTAGGAGCCCCCGGCCATGGCGCCCTGGAAGCTGGACTTGAGGATGATGTTGACGACACCCGAGACGGCGTCGGTGCCGTAGGTGGCGGACGCGCCGTCGGCGAGCACCTCGATGCGCTCGACGGCGGTGACCGGCACCAGGCTGACGTCGATGAACGTGGCGCCGCCGGTGGCGGCCACCGGCGCGAGCGCGGCGCGGCGGCCGTTGATGAGGACGAGCGTCGGGCGGTTGCGCAGTGCGACGGTCGAGGCGCCGTTGGTGCCGTTGGCCCGGGTGTTGGCGTTCTCGGCGCCGAGGTTGCCGCGGCCGAAGAAAAATGGGTTCACCTTCTTGAGCACGTCGGTAATGTCGCGGGTCACCCCGCTGCGCTCGATGTCCTCGGCGGTCGTGATCGCGATGGGCACCGCGGGCGTGTCGGCGGCGATCGGGATCAGCGACCCGGTGACGACGAATTTCTCGAGGGCGACGGGCTCGGTGGCGGGGGCGGTCTGCGCCCAGGCGGCGGTGGCCGCGAACAGCGACAGGCCGGCCGCCGCCCAGAGGCGCGCCCGGTCCCGCCGCTGGCAGGAGTTGGTTGGTGTGTTCATGTGTCGGCGGGCGTTGTCGCACGCCCGCCCCGCAACACAACGCGACGTCGACCTCCGCGCCGCGGCGCAAGACCAACGCGGCGTTTTCCGCCACAACCGCGCGGGGGCCCCGCCGCCGCCTCACCGCGACCAGCGCCGCACCGCCAGCGAGATCGCCAGCCCGACGCAGGTCAGGTGGATGCCGAACTGCGGCCACGCCAGCCGCGGCACGTGGGGCTTCGTGGCCGGGATATACAGGCTGCGGAACTGCGCCGCGAGCGGCAGCACGGCGTAGTTCATCGCAAGATAAACGAAGGCGCCGTAGACCAGGCCGCTGGCCACTGCCTGCCGCGTCAGGAACCTGAACCGCCGGCTGAGCGCGTAGAAGAGCGCCGCCCAGGAGAACGCGACGCAGAAGTGCAGCGCCAGCCCGAAGGCCGCCACGCCCGCGCCGCCGTTGAAGGCCTCCGCGCCGAGCAGGCCGCTGGCCACGGCCTTGAGCAGGCGCGCGGGCAGCATGCCGCCGTTGAGCCAGGCGCTGAGGAACGCGGCGTTGATGTCGAGGACCCCGCAGACCAGGCCGCCGGCGACGACGGCCCGCCAGTTCCAGGGGGAGGTTTGCGCGGGCACGGGTTCGTTCATGCGGCGAACAAGCCGGCAGCGAGGCGCCGGCTCAATCCCGCATCGTTGACCGCGGCCCGGCGCGGGACGAACACGGATGAATCGGCTGCAAATTCCGGATTCCCTTCCCGTTGCCTGCAACCCGCGGGCCTGATGACCCCGCCTCTAAACTGGATCGCGCGGCTCATTTCAACCGGTCCAGCACGGCCCGGTAGCTCGGGCCGATGGCGAGCTGGGTGCCGTCGTCGAGCTCCATGCCCCGGCTGCGCGCCATCATCGGCACGACGCGCCGCACGGCGGACAGGTTGACGATGGTGGACTTGTGGATGCGCACGAACTGCCCCGGGTCGAGCGCCTGGTCGATCTTGTTCATCGTCATGCGCACGAGCAGCCGGCCGCGCTCCTTCAGGTGGATCTTCACGAAGTCCCCCTGCCCCTCCACCCAGCGGATGTCGCGCTGGTTGAGGAAGTGCAGCTGGCCGTCGGCCTTCACCACCAGCCGGGCGTGCTCGTTGGCGGGCGGGGTGGATGCGCCGCCGCCCGACTGGAAGTGCGCCAGCAGCGCGCGCAGCGTCTGCTCGGTCGAGCTGAGCCGGCCGTCGTGCAGCCGCCGCTTGGCGCGCTCCACCGCCGCCGCGAAGCGCGTGTCGGTGAACGGCTTCACCAGGTAGTCCACCGCGTGCAGGTTGAACGCCTCCAGCGCGTGGTTGTCGTAGGCGGTGACGAAGATGATCTCGGGCCGCCCCGCCGCGGGCAGCTGCGCGACCATCTCGAGGCCGGTGAGCATCGGCATCTGCACGTCGAGGAAGAGAAGCTGCGGCCGCAGCTTGCGAATCAGCTCGAGGGCCTGCTCGCCGTCGGCGGCCTCGCCGATGATCTCGATGCCAGGGTCCTTTTCCAGCAGGCCGCGCAACGCGCGCCGCGCGGGCTTTTCGTCGTCGATGAGGAGGGTCTTGATGCGGTCCATGGGGAAGGGTTCAGGCCGGCGGCGCCGCGCGCCAGGGCAGCTCGAGGGTGATGACGGTGCCGTCCGGCCCGTTGATGACGCAGTCCAGCCGGTGCCGGGGGCCGAAGGTGCGCTCGAGCCGGGTGCGCGTGGCGCTCAGGCCGATGCCGTGGCTCTCGCCCTCGCGGGCGTGGTGCCCGCCCTCGGCGGGATCGTTGGCCACCTGCAGCCGCAGCCGGTCGCCGTCGCGCCGGGCCGTGACGGTGACGCGCCCCGGCGCGCGGCGCTGGGCGATGCCGTGCTTCACGGCGTTCTCGACCAGCGGCTGGAGGATGAGCGTGGGCACGAGCGCGTTGAGGCACTCCTCGTCGGCGTCGAAGTGGGTGACGAGCTTGTCCTCGAAGCGCACCTGCTCGACCGAGAGGTAGCACTGCGCGTAGTCGAACTCGCGCCACAACTCGATCTCGGGCCGGCCGGCGTGGTTCATCAGCTGGCGCAGCAGCGTGGAGAGGAGCGCGAGCGCCTCGACGGCCTTGGCGGACGCGCCCTCGCGCATCAGCGCCGCGATGGCGTTGAGCGAGTTGAACAGGAAGTGCGGCTGCACCTGCTGCTTGAGCGCGGCGAGCTCGGCCTGGGCCAGCTGGGTGCGCAGCTGCTCCTCGCGGAACTGGGCCTGGCGGCGCTGCCAGTTCTCGTCCGACACATAGGCCACGAGCAGCACCGCCCAGTAGATGTAGAAGTCGATCAGGCTGTAGGCGCCGAGCTGGTTGTAGACCCACGGGAGGGTGTAGAAGCGCCATTCCCAGTAGCCGAAGCTGAACTCCACCGCCCAGATGCGCACCACGTTGCCGACCGCGAAAACCGTCAGCGCCGCGAGCAGGTGCAGGAAGCCGGCGGCCACGACGCTTTCATGCCGGCGGTTCAGGTCGCGCCGCAGCCAGAAGATGAACGGCGTCAGCAGCGCCCAGAGCCACGCCCGATACATCTGCGCCACCCAGGTCATGATGTGCCGGGTCAGCGTGAACTCGCTGACGTCCGCCGTCGCGACATACGACTGGAAGACAAGCAGCAGCCCCAGCGCGGTCCACACGCCGAGGATCACGCGCCACTGGAGCCGGCGGTTTTCGGGCATGGAGCAGGGTTAAGCCGCCGTTTCCGGCAAAGGCAAGCGCCCGCCCGCCGCGCGGCCCGGCGCCGCCCGCCCCAAGGCGGCCTTCGTCGCAAAATTGCGCCATTCATCGTGGAAAACGCCGCGTTGGACGATTTTCCGCCCCGGCCGGAATTCCTGTCATGTTCCGCCCGGCGGGTTGACTCGCCCGCCCACTTTCACTCTCACTCTCGCTTCCACTTCCCCCACCATGTCCCTGCCCACCTCGTTCTCCGGCGTCACCGTCCACACCAAGGCCAATGTCTACTTCGACGGCAAGGTCGTCAGCCACACCGTGCTGATGCCCGACGGCGCGAAGAAGACGCTCGGGCTCATCTACGCGGGCAGCTACCATTTCGGCACCGGCGCCCCCGAGCGCATGGAGATCGTGGCCGGCGCGTGCCGCGTCACGCTCGACGGCGCCACCGCCGTGAAGGATTACCCGGCCGGCACCTTCTTCGACGTCCCCGGCAAGAGCGGCTTCACCATCGAGGTGAAGGCCGGGATCTGCGAATACATCTGCTCGTTCCTGTAAGGCAGGGCGGTGACTCCGTTCACCGCCAGGCGCGGTGCGGACTCCGCGCCCTACCCCCCGTAACCCGGCGGGCATTTCTGAAAGATTGCCCGCCGCGACCCCGTTAAATACTCCATGATAGCCACCATGGACGAGCCCCACTCTTCGCTGCACACCCGCCCGACGCTGCTTTTCCGGCTGCGCGACTGGGAGGACAAGGCCAGTTGGGACGAGTTTTACCGCCTCTACCGCAACTTCGTCTACGGGCTCGGCCGCCGCGGCGGGCTGACCCATGTCGAGGCCGAGGAGGTGGCGCAGGAGGTCTTCATCCGCGTGGCGGAGACGATCAAGAACTTCGAGTCCGACCCGAACCGCGGCACCTTCCGCGGCTGGCTGGCCCAGCTCACCCGCTGGCGCATCGCCGACAAGTTCCGCGCCCGGCCGCGCGACGCCGCTGCCGGCCCCTCGCGCCGCAGCCAGGAATTCACCGACGCCACCCGCACGATCGAGCGCATCGCCGACGACAAGACCAGCACGCTCGACGAGCTGACCGAGACCGAGTGGCAGAAGCACGTGCTCGACGCGGCCCTCGGCCGGCTGGCCCGCCGCGTGCCGGCGAAGCATTTCCAGGCCTTCGACCTCTACTCGCGCCAGGGCTGGCCGGTCATGCGCGTCGCCCGCGAGCTCGGGATCAACCCGGCCGCCGTCTACCTCATCAGCCACCGCCTGACCAAGCAGCTGAAGGCCGAGGTCGCCGCCCTGCGCGCGTCGCTGGGTTGACCGCGGTCCGCTTCCTGCTTTGCTCCCAACCGTCGTGTCGACGGAGGCCGCGCCGCAACCCCCAGTAATCCCCGACTATGAGCTGCTGCGGCTCATCGGCCGCGGCGCTTACGGCGAAGTCTGGCTCGCGCGCGGCGTCACCGGCGTCTACCGCGCCGTCAAGCTGGTCTGGCGCGATCGCTTCCCCGAGGCCGGGCCGTATGAGCGCGAGTTCCACGGCCTGAGGGAATTCGCCGCCATCTCCCTCACCGAGTCCCGCCAGCTCGCCCTGCTGCACGTCGGCCGCGATCCGGCCGCCGCCTATTTCTATTATGTGATGGAGCTGGCCGACGACGTCGCGACCGGCCGCGACATCGACCCGGCGAACTACACGCCGCACACGCTGAAGGAAATGCGCGCGCGCCGCGGCCGCCTGCCGGCGGCCGAGTGCGTCACGCTCGGCGTCGAGCTGGCCCGCGCGCTCTCGGGCCTGCACGGGCGCGGCCTCGTGCACCGCGACATCAAGCCGTCCAACGTCATCATCGTCGGCGGCGCGCCCAAGCTGGCCGACATCGGGCTCGTCACCGAGGCGAGCGCCGCGCTGACCTTCGTCGGCACGGAAGGTTTTGTCCCGCCCGAGGGCCCCGGGGCGCCGGGCGCCGACGTGTTCGCCCTGGGCAAGCTTCTCTACGAGCTCGTGACCGGCCTCGACCGGCACGACTACCCGCGGCTCCCGCCGGAGCTGCATGCCTGGCCCGATCGCAAGGAGGTGCTCGAACTCAACGAAGTCCTCATCCGCGCCTGCGAACCCCATCCCGACCAGCGGCACCTCGACGCCGCCGCCCTGCTCGACGACCTCCTGCTCCTGCAGGCGGGCAAGTCCGTCCGCCGCCTGCGCAAGGCCGAGCGCCGGCTCGCGCGCGCGCTGAAGATCGCCGCGGTGCTGGCCCTGATCGCCGGTGTGGCCGGGCTCGGCGCCTACCTCGAGCGCCAGCGCGCCAACCAGGAGATGACTGGCCGCCTTGCCGCCGAGGCCGAGCGCGACGCGCTGGCGCGGCAGTCGCTCTATTCCGCCGCCCTGACCCAGGCCCAGCGGGCGCTGGAGCAGGATGACTACGGCCGGGCCCGCAAATTTCTGGATGAAGCCCTCCCCGCGGCCGGCGAACCTGACTTGCGGGAATTTGAATGGCATGCCCTCCGCCAGGATGCCGCGGGCGATCCGGCGGTCGTGCTGAAGGCCTCCGGTGCGCCGGGCCAGCAAGTCGTCTTCTCCCCCGATGGCCGGCTGCTGGCCGCCCAGACCGCCGACCGGCAGTCCATTATCTGGGACCGGGCCACGCGCCGGGAATTGCGCCGCATCCCGGGCGTGCAGCAACTCGCCGGCTTTTCCACGGACGGACAGTGGTTGCTCGGCGTGGACGAAAAGTTCGCCTTGCGGCGCTGGGCCGTGGCGAGCGGACAGCCCGAGCCCCCGGCCAGTGACAGTCGCAACTGGCCCCTCGGCCGGCTGGAAGGCGACCGGTGGCTGACCTATGTCATTGCGGCCTCCCAGCGCCCGCTGCAGCTGCGGGGCTGGGATTTTTCCACCGGGCGCGAACTTTGGCGCGGACCCCTGCCCCACACCGCCGGCCCGGACGACATGGAAACCGGCTCCTACTTTTCCTCGGCCGTGTCGGGTGACGGCCGGGCCTGCGCCATCGCGCTGATCCATGGCCGGGGATCCGGCGCCCGGTGGCGCATCATGGTTCTCTCGCTCCCGGATCTCACAGTGAAGTGGGACCGGGTGTTCGATCACCGGCCGACGGCACTGGCCTTCGGCCGGACGAACGAGGAGTTGATCTACGGCTGGGGCGACACGGGTGAAGCCGGCCTGATCGACGTGCGCACCGGCGAGCGGCGCTGGCAAACCAAGCTGTCCATGACCCAGCTGCGCACTTTCGTCCATGATGGCGACCAGCTGCTGGCCGTTGGCGGGCGCAGCTCACTGATCGCGCTTCTCGACCTCGAGACCGGGAAAGCCACGGGCACGCGCCGGGGACAGGAAAGCGACCTGGTCAACCTGGCTTTCCTTCCCGCCACCCGCGAACTGCTCAGCACCGGCAATGGCGGGGATGTGCGCCTTTGGTCCCTGCGAGACCCGGCGGCCCCCGCCACGTTGCGCGGCTATTGGAGTCCCGCCGGCGGTGGCCGCAAACTCTGCCTTTCCCCCGATGGAAGTGTTCTCGCCGCCACGGCCGCCATGGGTGTCACCCGCCTCGTGCAAACCCAGACCGGCCGCACCCTCGCGGAACTGGCGGGCATGGATGGACCCATCGCCTTCGCCCCCGGGACCAACGCCCTCTGGCTGCTGACCACGGAGGGGGCTCTGACCCTTCGCTCGCCGGACCAACCGGCGGCTGAAGCCCGGGTGGTGCCCTTGCCCATCCAGGGTTTCATCGCCGCCGCATCGCCCGATTGTCGCTGGATTGCCTGCCTGGACAAGGAAGCCAATCTCGTGCTGGTGGACACCCTGAGCGGGAGGATCTCGCCCGCGATCAACACGGGGCATCGATACCCCTGGTGGGTCGCCGTCTCCCCGGATGGCGGGCGCGTGGCCACCGGCGGCGTGGACACCCTGGTGCGGGTCTGGGAGATTCCCTCGGGCCGGAAGCTGGAGGAATGGAAACCGGCCAATGAGACCGTGAACGCGATCTTTTCCCCCGACGGCCGCCACCTCGCCCTGGCCCAAAATACCGGCACGCTGGAGGTGCGGGACCTGGCCGCGGGCCAAACCGCCGCCACCCTGGTCACCAGCAGCGGCCTGCTCCAGGCCATGGTCTACGATCCGGCGGCGCCCCGGTTGTTTCTGGGCGGGCGCGATGGCACGCTTCACGTGATCGACACCGTGCGCTGGCGGGAAATCACCCAGCTCAAGGTCGCGCCGGGCGAAGCGCCCGGCAGCCTGGCGCGCAATGCGATCAGCGCCGACGGAAAAACACTGGCCGGATACACCGAGAGCGGGGCGATCCGGCTATGGCGAAAGGCGGCGTTGCCTTAGTTCTCGTTCACCGGCGGGAGTGCCGGCGGCCCGCCGTCCTCGGTCTGGAACATGTGCATGGCCGGCGGCAACGGGTTCGGGAATTCCGGGCCCGGGGGGTGCATCGGATAATACACCTCCAGCTTGATGCTCTTGTCCTTCGATTTGACCAGGTAATCAAATTTCCTCACCCCGTTCACGGGCTGCGCCGGTTCGATCAGGAAAAATCCGTCGGCGCCCGGAACCTTGGCCTGGATTTCATCCGGTTTGGCCGGGTCAAACCAATGCTTCACAAGCACGAAAGGCTTGTTGGTCACGATCCGGATCATCAGATACGAAGTGCGGTGCTGGGCGCCAATGTCCCAAAATTCGATGCCGTCCGTGTCACCCGGCTCGCGCTTCAGTTTGCCTTCCAGCCAGGCGGTAATCCGGCTCGACGGCTGCGGAACGCCGGCCGCATCGTTGATGTGGTCCACATAACACGTCCAGTCGATGATCGCCTTTTTCCGACCCATCGTGTCCAGCATCTGCATGGTGGAAACCGGCCGGTATGAACTCGGCCGCTGCAAGGTGACGCTGGGGCTCCCGCCCGCCTCCGCCGCAAAACCGGCCGCGCCGCAAAGCGCGCCGAGCACTAGCATGGGTTGTCGTAGTATTTTCATGGTAACAGGTGAATGGATGCAGGAAACGCGCGCCGGCGTCAGCTTCTTTCAGAAAACATGACGCGCGGCCGGAATGGACTCGCGGAATTTTCGGCCCGCGCTAGGTTGCCGGCATGCTTCGCCGACTCCTTCCCCTCCTGCTGCTCGGTTGCACCTGGCTCCCGGCCACCGAGAAGCTCGCCGACGGCCTCTACGCCGAGTTCACCACGCCGCGCGGCGTTTTTGTCACCGAATTGTATTACCAGCAGGCGCCGGCCACCGTCGCCGGCTTCGTCGGCCTCGCCGAGGGCACGCTCTCGCCCCGCGACGGCAAGCCGTTCTACACCGGCCTGACGTGGTATCGCGTCGTCCCGGGTTTCGTCATCCAGAGCGGCAACCCCGGCCTCAAGGACACGGGCAACGACATCATCCCGCACCGCTTCAACGACGAGTTCGTGCCCGGCCTGCGTCACCGGGACATCGGCATGCTCTCCATGGCCAACGCCGGCCCCGCCACCAACGGCTGCGAATTCTTCATCACCCTCGGCGACTGCACCCGCCTGAACTACCTGCACGCCGTCTTCGGCCGCACCATCCAGGGCCTCGAGGTGCTGCCGCTGCTCCAGCCGGACGATCCCTTCACGATCAAGATCCTCCGCGTCGGCGCCGAGGCCCGGGCCTTCAAGGCCGACCCGGAAACCTTCTCGGCCCTTGCCGCCAGGGTCGCGCCCTACCAGGGCGCGGCCGAGCCCGGCCCCGCGGCGCACTTCGACGACCCCGCCGGGCTCATCCCGGTCGAGCCGCCGCGCGCGAAGAACTTCAACTACAAGCTCGCCAACTTCGAGCGCGTCACCGGCGTGCGCATCGTGGCCCGCCTCCTCCAGGAGGCCCCGACCGCCGCCGAGGACGCCGTGCCCGGCGCCTACATGCGGGCCCTCGCCGAAAAGCTCGGCGTCGCCAGGCGCGGCGCGCTCGCGGTCTACTTCGCCGCCGACGACGACTGGCGCGTGTGGATCGGCGACGAGTCCACCGCCGCCTTCTTCGGGCGCCCCGCCACCGCCGCGGACCTCGCCGACGGCGGCGCCTTCCACGACGTCAAGGAAGCCTTCCTCGCCGCCACCCGCGCCGAGGGCGACGCCGCCTACGAAAAGCAGAAGGCCGCCGCGCCCGCCGACCGACCGACGCCCCCGGCCCAGCGTCTCAAACTCCAGACCGACGCCGTCCTCGACCACCTCATCCTCAAGCTCGAACCCAAATGAAACTCCGCATCTCCGTTTCTGTTCTCTGTCTTCTGTCCTCTGTCCTCTGGGCGCGGGCCGCGGACGGCCCGCGCGACTTCGTCGCCAACAAGCTCGCCGCCGACTACCCGGCGCTCGACGCCCTCTACAAGCACCTGCACGCCAACCCCGAGCTCTCCCTCATGGAGGAGAAGACCGCGGCCCGGATCGCGGCCGAGCTGCGCACCGCCGGCTTCGAGGTCACCGAGAAATTCGGCGGCCATGGCGTCGTCGGTGTGTTCAAGAACGGCCCCGGGCCGGTCGTGTATTTCCGCACCGACCTCGATGGCCTGCCCATCCTCGAGGAAACCGGCCTGCCCTACGCCAGCACGACCCGCGTCACCAACCTCTCCGGCCAGGAAGTCCCCGTCATGCAGGGCTGCGGCCATGACATCCACATGACCATCTTCACCGGCACGGCCCGCGTCCTCGCGGCGATGAAGGACCGCTGGTCCGGCACCGCCGTGTTCATCGGCCAGCCCGCCGAGGAAGTGGGGGTCGGCGCCCGCGCGATGCTCGCCGACGGGCTCTATGCCAAATTTCCCGCGCCCGACTATGTGCTGGGGGTGCACGACAGCGCCACGCTGCCCGCCGGCACCATCGGCACCGTCGAGGGCGCGGCCTGGGCTAACGTCGACTCCATGGACATCACCGTGCGCGGCCGCGGCGGCCACGGCGCCTATCCGCAGACCACGATCGATCCCATCGTCCTGGCCGCGCGGATCGTCACCTCGCTGCAGACCATCGTCAGCCGGGAGACCCGCCCGCTCGATCCCGCCGTTGTCACCGTCGGCTCCATCCAGGGCGGCACGAAGCACAACATCATCCCCAACGAGGTGAAGCTGCAGCTCACGCTGCGCTCCTACACGGAGCAGGTCCGCCAGCACACCATCGCCGCGATCCGGCGCATCTGCCGGGGCGAGGCGATCGCCGCGGGCGTGCCCGACGAGCTGATGCCGGTGATCACCGTCTCGGAGGAACAGTTCACCCCGGTCACCTACAACGACCCGGCCCTCACCCGCCGCGTGCGTGCCGCCATTGCCGGCTGGATCGGCGCCGACAACGTCCGGTCCATCGACCCCGAGATGGGCGGCGAGGACTTCGGCCGGTTCGCCGGCCCGGGCCGGAAGATCCCCACCACCATGTTCCGCGTCGGCGCCGTCGATCCGGTCAAGTTCGCCGAAAGCCAGCGCACCGGCGAGCCGCTGCCCTCGCTCCACTCGAGCAAGTTCGCGCCGCTCCCCGAACCGACCATCAAGACCGGCGTCACCGCGCTGACCGCTGCGGCGCTCGATCTGCTGGGAAAAAAATAGGACGCTCATGCGAAAGTTGCGGACCCTCCTTGCTTCCCTGCTGGTTGCGCTTCGCGCGATCCCGGCCGACGCCGCTCCATCAACCGGCGAATTGGCCGAGCTGTTTATGCCGGCCGAAATTAGCCGTCCAAAACTGTCACCCGATGGCAAGTATCTCGGATTTCTGGCGCGCAAGGGCGACACCTACTCCATCGGGCTGTGCGATCTTTCCACCGGCCAGATCGATCTTTCACAAAACAGCGCGAAGGTTCGACCGGTCGACTTCTGGTGGAAGACACCCCGCCGCGCGCTGGTCAAAGTCAGCAACGATAAACTCAACGCCTTGGGTTACACCCTGCTTGACCTCGATCGCAGGACCACCGAAGACGCCTGGCACCTAGTGAGGCAGCGGGGGCAGATTTTCGACGCCCAGCCACATGATCCCCACCATGTGCTCATGCTCAATGCCAGCGAGATCAACCGCGTGAACTTGGATAATGGCCACTCGGATACTATCGATCGCTTCCCCACCAGCGTGCAATACTCGGTGGTTGATGACCAAGGCCGCTCCCGGGCGGTCTTCCGCAGCAATGTTAAATTCGGGACGCTGGACCTGTGGTGGCGGACTGAGGCTGGCGGGGAATGGCGCAGCCGGCACTTCAGCGCGGAGGAACCACACTTTATACCCCAAGCGCTGGATGCCGACGGCATCCACCTCTGGGGCTGGGAAATGGCCGCCGGCAAGGAATCAACCTTTGCGCGCTTCGACAGCCGCTCCGGAGAGCGCAAACCAAGCCAGTTTCTGTCGAATCTCCCGCCCACCCACCTGCTGATGCTAGGCCGCACCCGGCAGCCTGTCGCCGTCGCGTATGCCCAAGGCGCGACCGTCCGCCTATTCGCGCTTTCCCCGGACCGCCAGCCTGCCCTCGACCGGCTGCAAACGGTGTTTGCCGGCTTTTTTCCTGTGATCGTGGATGCGCTGGCCGATGGCAAAACTTGGCTGGTCTGGGTCGGCAACTCACGCCTGCCGGGTGCTTATTTTCTTTTCAACCAACACACCGGCGAGGCCACCTTGATCGCCCAGTCCCACAACCAAGTCATTGCCGAGGAGCGGCTGGTGGCCGCAGAATACTTCACCTTTGCCACCCGCAGCGGGCAGACGCTCGCTGCCCGGCTGTGGCGCCCCAAAGACCGGTCTTCCCCCCCGCCACTGATTGTCTTTTGCCCGAGGCAACTGCCCGAGGAAGCGGCGCTCGATCTCTATCAACCCGAGGTGCAATCGTTCGTCGCGCAGGGCTACGCCGTCCTGCAGGTAAATGTCCGCGGCACCACCGGCTTTGGGGCGGCACTCGCCTCCCTGTCGGAAGATTCGATGATTCAGGTGCAGGAAGACCTGGAGGACGCCGCCAGGAATCTCACTACGCAAAAAATCGTGGATCCGTCCCGACTTTATCTTTTCGGGAGCTACTTTGCCGGGGTGCTGGCGATGGAAATTGCCACCAGGAGCGACTGTTTCGCAGCCATCGCCACCGTGAATGTTCCGGCCAAGGTGTATCGCGACGATTTGCTTCGTTATAATGATGATTCCGGCCTGAACAGCATGACCACCAGACTGGGCGGCTGGGCGGAAAGCGGCAAACTGGCCCGTGAGCTCTCCCCGGTGCTGCAAGCTTCCGCCATCAAGATACCCGCCATTTATCTGCACGATGAAGATTCGATCAAAGGAAGACCGAATGAAAATGGCCGGCAAATTATGGCCGCCTTGGGAAAATCGCCCATTGCCAAGACGGGCTTGGCTCATGGCTGGTCGGACAAACTCAAGGCTCCGTCTCTGGTGGCGAAAGAAGATGCCAACATTTCGCTCCAGATCGGCAATTTCTTTGCCCAGCTTAAGCCCGCTTCCAGCGATTCGAAATCCAAGCCTTGAGTAATCTCGAACCAACCAAAAGGGTCAGGCTCCCTTATTACGAAGACGCGGACGACGACCATTAAGTCCGGGCTATTCTCCATCACCATGCGCCAATTCGGCATCCTTCTCATCCTCGGCGGCCTGCTCGCCTTCATCGCCTGGCAGGCCCGCACCGGCATCTTCCGCCGCGCCAACCCTGGCGAGCCCGCCAGCAAGCACATGCGCGCCGCCATGGCCAACCCGCAGCTCTCGGAGGCCGACGCCGCCGTCATGCGCCAACAATACGGCACGGCGCACACCAACCCCTCCGGCCTGCGCTACCTCGTCCGCCGCCCGGGCACCGGCGAGCCGGCCGCCGGCCGCGAGGTCGTCGTGCACTATGACGGCTACCTGCTCGACGGGACGAAGTTCGACAGCTCGCGCGATCGCGGCACGCCCTACGTCTTCCACCTCGGGACCGCCAGCGTCATCCAGGGCTGGGAGGAGGCGTTCGCCACCATGAGGACCGGCGAGCAGCGCACGCTGCTGATCCCCTGGTGGCTGGCCTACGGCGAGACCGGCAAGGGCCCGATCCCGGCGAAGGCCACGCTGCGCTTCGAGGTCGAGCTGCTGGAAATCAGGTGACATCCCTGGCCTTGTTGTAGGACGGGGTCGCTGACCCTGCCTCGCCCGTGGCGGGATCAGCGATCCCGCCCTACAGCCCCAGCAGGCTCCCGTTGCGCTTGAGCCACTTTTCGGCGTCGCGCCACCAGGAACACACCTCCTGCACGCGGGCCCAGAAGCGGTCGGAGTGGTTCATCTCCCGCAGGTGCATCAGCTCGTGGTAGATGATGTAGTCGCGCACGCTGTCCGGCGTCTGCACCAGGCGCCAGTTGAGCGAGATCGTGCCACCCGCCGAGCACGAGCCCCAGCGCGAGCGCTGGTTGCGCACCGTCACGTGCTTCACGTCCGCGCCCGTCTCGGCCGCCAGCTCCCAGGTGCGCGCCGGCAGCTCGATCTTCGCCCGGCGCGCGAAGTGCGCCTCCAGCGCCGGCCGCAGGTCGCCGTCAAACGACGCCACGCGGAAGAGATCCGCCGCCACGCAAACCGTGGGCCGTTCCCCGGCCACGGCGGTCCGGATCTCCGTCATCTCCCCGCGCCACAACACCGACGTGCCGACGGTCCAGACCTCCGCCACCCGCGGCTTGCGGGCGTGCCGCGCCCGCGCCCGCGCCAGCCAGTCCTGATGCTGTTCGACGAAGGCCCGCGCCTCGCGCTCCGAACCCCGCGCCGGCACGGTCGCCACCGCCACGCCGTCCTTGCGAAGCGTCAGCCGGTAATGCCGCGCCCGCAGGCTGCGGACAAAAACCAGCTCGGTCTTCACCGCGGGCCGGGTCTTGAGATATTCCTGCGGGTCGGCAGTCACGCCGGCACTGGCTAGAGCGGAGCCGGCTTCGACGCCAGCTAGGAATTCCCCCTAGTAAATAGCGCCCCGGAAAAGAATTTCCGTTACTTTTCGTGGCGGCCTGTCGAAAATTCCTTGAAAGAAATGCTTCGTGCAAACTGTTTTAGCCTGAATGCTTGCACACCTGATAAATACCAGTAGCCTGCCAGCCTGATAAATGCCGCAAGGTCCGCACATCCCCCGTTTGCTCCGCCGTCGGTCTAGGGCTTTCACCTTGGTCGAGATCATGGTGGTCGTGGTGATCATCGGCCTTTTGGCGGCGGCCGCCCTGCCCGCCTACCGCCTGATCACCCTGCGCTCCCGCGCCGCCAGCGTCGTCAACGACCTGCGCACCTTTTCCACCGTTTTCATCACCTACAGCCTGCAAAACGGCCGCTATCCCGATGATGGCGACCCGCAGGTCGTCCCGCCCCAGGTCGCCGGCCAGCTGCCGGGCAACTTCAGCCAGCGCACCCCCATCGGCGGCGTCTACAAATGGAACTTCGACATCCCGGCCGACGGCGTGCCGGCCAAGGCCGCCATCATCATCCAGGCGGTCAGCGGCAACGCGCTCCTGGACGACCTCGACCAGCTCGAGACCGTCGACAAGCAGATTGACGACGGCAACCTCGCCACCGGCAACCTGCAGCTGGGTTCCACCAATTCGCTGGTGTTCATCATCGAGAAATGAGCGCCACCTACCGCATCACCCTGGTCCAGCTCAAGGCCGACGCCTCCGCCGTCGGCGGCGCGAGCGACAAGATCGAGCACGGCACGCACCCGGTCGAGGAGGTCGTCCGCCTGGCCGGCAAGCTCCACCAGCTCGACCTTTCGAGCACCCGCGCCGAGCCGGGCATCATCGTCCAGCGCGGCGACAAGGGCTGGCGCATCGGCGTCCACCAGGGCCGCCTGCGCATGCACAAGAGCATGTCGCTCTTCGACGATTTCTGGACCGCGGACAGCCCCGCCGCGATCGCCGACCTGCCCCCCTTTCAGACCGGCGCCGGCCCGGCCCCGCGCCCCGTGCATGCCGCCCCCGCGGGCAAGCGCCATGGCACCGTGCGCACCGTGCTGGAGGCGGCCGGCCTCTTCGCCGCCGCCCTCGTGCTCGTGGCCGTCGGCCTGCGCTTCGGCCTCCCGCAACGCAAGCTGAGCGACCTGCCGCCGGGCGTCACCATCGTCAACTCCTCCGACGAACGCGCCAACATCTTCAAGACCGTCGCCGGCGTCTACTCCACCGGCAAGACCGCGGGCAACAGCCTCGTGATCATCTCCGAGGACGGCCAGGTCTCCCTCGGCACCATCGGCAAGGACGGCAAGCCGACCAAGCCCCGCATCCAGGAACAGGCCCGCGCCGGCCGCCAGGGCAACATCGCCTGCGTCATCACCTCCTTCGGCATCATCGCCGGCATCGAGCCGCCCGAGGCCGTGAAGGTCGGCAACTTCCAGTGGAAGAAGGCGCCCGCCACCGTGACCGCGGTGAACTGATCCCGGCTCAGGCGAGCCGCTTGGCGAAGATCACGTTGGATTTCAGCGTTCCGTCCGGATCCATCGCGTAGTCCGGGATCCCGCCGCAGCGTATGTAGCCGAGCTGTTCGTAAAGCTTCGCCGCGCCGCTCGCACCCTCGCTCGTGTCGAGGAACAGCAGCGTCCGCCCGCGCGCCCGGGCCGCCGCCTCCAGCGCCTGCATCAGCGCCGTGCCGGCGCCGCGCCCGCGCTGCGCGGCGAACACCAGCAGCTTCTGCACCTCCGCCCGGTGCCGGCCGTTGCTCCGCGACTCCAGCGCGAGCTGGCCGCAGCCGATGAGCCGGCCGGCCCCGTCCCGCGCCGCCAGCAGGAGCTTGTTCCCCCCCGCGAACTCGGCCCCGACCTTGCGCCAGTAGTCCGCCACCTCGCCTTCCGCCAACGGCAGCGTGAAGCCGATCGACGCCCCGTGCTCCACGGCGTCGCGCAGCAGTGCATGGAACTCCGCGGCGTCGCGCGCCAGGCTCTCGGGCGTGACCGGGGAAATGTTCATAGCAGCTCCAACCGCCAGTCCGGCGGCACGTCCCGGGCCAGCGTCAGCCAGCCGAAACTCGCGCGGGCACCGCGGTTCGGCCGCGTGATGCAGCCGGGATTCAGCCACCGCACCCCGCGCGCGTCGGTCTCGTCGCGCGGCACATGTGTGTGCCCGTGGAGCACGACGTTCATACCGGCGGGCGCGCGGGACGGCGGGATGTGGGTCAGGAAACAGCTCACGCCCTCGCGCTCGAGCCGCAGCTCCAGCGGCCAGAGGTTGTGCCACTCGTTGTTGCCGAGCACCACGTGCAGCGGTTTCCCGAGGTCCTGGAATTCCCCCAGCGTGTCCGGGTCGCACACGTCGCCGAGATGCCAGATCTCGTCGGCGCCCGCGAGCCGCGCCGGCAGCCCCGGCGGATACCGGTCGTGCGTGTCGGCGATGACCGCGATGCGCATCGGCGGTTATTGCGCGGCCACCGTCACCCCGGAGCCGATCAGCATGGTGCCGGCGGTGCGGTTCATGAGCCGCATCCGCTCCGGGCGGTGGAAAAACCGCCGGCTGCCCGCGGCCGCCACCGCATAGGCGGCGGGGATCAGGCCCACGGTCAGGATCACGATGCCGCCCATCGCCAGCGCGTCACCGGCGGAAAGTTTTCCCAAGTCGATGAATGTCGGCAACAGCCCGGCGTAGAACGCGATGGTCTTGGGGTTGCTGATGGTGACCATGAAGCCCGCGAGCAGGCTGCGCCGGTAATCGCGGGGCGCGACCTCCGGCCGGTCCACGGCGGCGGGGGCGGCCGGCCGCTCGCGCCAGAGCCGGATCCCGAGCCAGATGAGATACGCCGCGCCGGCGAACTTCACCACGATGAAGAACTCGCCCATCGACCGCGCCAGCGCGGCCAGGCCGAGCACGGCCAGATAGAAATAGATCAGGTCGCCGAGGATGATGCCGCCGATCAGCGCCAGCGCGTTGCGCAAGCCGCGGCCGAGCGCGCAGGACACCACCGCGAAGATGCCCGGGCCGGGCAGGGCCACGGCGATGGCCAGGGCGGCGGCGAAGGCGGCGAGGACGGAAAGGTGCATCCCTCCAGCGTGCAATTTTCGTGCCTCCGGGCAAGGGCGCTGTGGCTTGGGGTGGGAGGGACTTTACGTCCCGACAACGAAGGCGGCATCCATCCCGTCGGGGTATAAAACCCCTCCCACCAAGACAACGGTCGCCACCGTTTATTCTACTTCACCGCTTCCGTCGCGGGCAGCGCCACATAGGGCTCCTCGTGCAGGTCGGCCGGGCGTTTGCCGGCCAGCAGCTGCCACCATACCCGCGCGCTGGCCGCGACCACGATGAGCACCAGGACCATGAACGCGCCGGTCACGGCCACGTCGATGTAATTGTTCAGCACCTGCGATTTCCAGGTCGCCAGCTCCGCCGGCGTGCCGCCGGCGGCGATCTTCGCCTCGAGCCCGCGCGCGATGGCGAGGAAGCCGATCGGGGCCGGGCTGAAGATCTTCATCCAGCCCGCGGTCATCGTGACGGACAGCAGCCACGCCAGCGGCCCGAGCGTGACCCACGCGTAGCGCTTGCGGCCCATCTTGATGAGCACGGTCGTGCCGAGGGAGAAGGCGATGACCGCCAGCAGCTGGTTGGCCACGCCGAAGATCGGCCAGAGCGAGTTGATGCCGCCGAGCGGGTCGATCACGCCCTGGTAGAGGAACCAGCCCCACGCGCCGACGAACAGCGCCGTGGCCGCCGTGTTGCCGGCGAAGGATTTCGTGTCGCCGAGGCGTTTCCAGAACAGGCCGAGGAAATCCTGCACCAGGAACCGTCCCACGCGCGTGCCGGCGTCGATCGTCGTCAGGATGAACAGCGCCTCAAACATGATCGCGAAGTGATACCATACCGCCATCGCCGTCTTCCCGCCGAGCACCCCGGCGAACATCTGCGCCATGCCGACCGCGAAGGTCGGCGCCCCGCCCGTCCGGCCGACCATCGTCTTCTCGCCCACGCTGGCGGCGAGGTCCGTCATCTGCGTCTCCGTCACGGGATAACCCAGCGCCGTGACCTTGGCGACCACCGCGGCGGTGTCGCCCTTCATGTTCACGGCGAAATATTCGCCCGGCTCCATCGCGCAGGCGGCGATCAGCGCCATGATGCCCACGACCATCTCCGTGACCATCGCGCCGTAGCCCACCACCCGGATGTGGTTCTCGCGGGCCAGCAGCTTGGGCGTCGTGCCCGAGGCGATGAGCGAGTGGAAGCCCGACACCGCCGCGCAGGCGATGGTGATGAAGACGAAGGGAAACCACGGCCCGGCCACGACCGGCCCCGTGCCGTCGATGAACTTGGTGATCGCCGGCATCTTCAGCACCGGCGCCAGCGCCACGATCGCCACGCCGAGCAGGGCCACCGTGCCGATCTTCATGAACGTGCTCAGGTAGTCGCGCGGCGCGAGCAGCAGCCACACCGGCAGGATCGACGCCAGCAGGCCGTAACCCATGATCCACCACGCGAGCGTCGTGCCCTTCATCGTCAGCCAGCCCTCCAGGGCCGTGCCGTGGACAAACTGCCCGCCCCACACCGCCACGAGGAGCGCGACGACGCCGAAGACGCTGGTCGCGAGCAGCCACTTGCCGCTCGTGCCGCCGTAGCGCATGGCGCAGCCCATGATGACCGCGATCGGCATCGTCGCCGCGATCGTGAACACGCCCCACGGGCTCTCCGCCAGCGCGTTGACCACGACGAGCGCCAGCACCGCCAGCAGGATGATCATGATGGCGATGATGCTGACGAGGGCCACGAGCCCGGCGAAGGGCCCGACCTCCTCGCGCACCATCTGGGCGAGCGACTTGCCGCGCCGCCGCACCGAGCAGAACAGGATGACGCTGTCGTGCACCGCGCCGCCGAGCGTGGCGCCGATGAGCATCCACAGCATGCCGGGCAAAAAGCCGAACTGCGCCGCCAGCACCGGCCCGACCAGCGGCCCCGGCCCGGCGATGGCCGCGAAATGGTGCCCGAAGACGACCCACTTGTTCGTCTGGACGAAATCCTTGCCGTCCTCGTTGACCTTGGCGGGCGTGGCCCGCAGCTCGTCCAGCGTGAGCACCTTGGCCATCAGCCACGCCGAGTGAAACCGGTAGGCCACGGCGAAGGTGCACAGCGCCGCGACGACCATCCACAGCGCGCTGACGGGCTCGCCCCGCGACATCGCCAGCACGGCCACCGCGCCGACGCCCAGCGCAACAACCAGGGTCCAAGTGCCGGCCCGCAACCAAGAGGGGAATTTCATGGGGTAGGGCGAATTAACTAGGGGCGGGGCCGCGTGCCTCCAAGTGAATTCTGGAGGGTCGGCCTCCCGGCCGACCATGGCCGGTCAGGAGACCGGCCCTCCACGCAGAATCACCGGATCTACCCCTTCTTCTTCCGCGACGCGGCGATCTTCTTCTTCAGCCACTTCTCGTAGAGTTTGGCGTCCAGCGGGAGGTCGACCGTCTTTTCCGTCCAGGTCGAGAGCAGCATCGCGTTGGCGAGCTCGAGCGAGTTGAGGCCCTCGGCGGCCGGAGCGATCAGGGGCACGCCGTCGAGGATCGCGGCGGTGAAGTTCGTCAGGATCTCGCTGTGCTGGCCGCCGTGGCCGAGGCCCGTCAGCTTTTCCTCCGTCGTGCCGGGCGCGAGGAACAGCTCGCGCGAGGTGCGGCTGAAGGCTGACGCCGGCGTCGTGTTGCGCGTGAGCTGGAGCACGTCCTGTTCGTAGACGATGCGGCCGCCGTCGAGGGCGATCTCCAGCCGGTTCGTGCCGGGCGCCTCGCCGGTCGAGGCGATGAAGGTGGCGTGCGCGCCGTCGGCATACTCGAGGTGGGCGCTGACGTCGTCCTCGACCTCGATGTCGTGGTAGCGGCCGAACGCGCAGTAGGCGCGCACCCGCACGGGCATGCCGGTCATCCACTGCAGCAGGTCGAGGTTGTGCGGGCACTGGTTGAGCAGCACGCCACCGCCCTCCCCCGCCCAGGTCGCGCGCCAGCTGCTCGACTGGTAGTAGGCATCGGGGCGGAACCAGTTCGTGATCGTCCAGTTGACGCGCCGCAGCGCGCCGAAGGTGCCGCCGCGGATCAGGTCGCGGATTTTCCGGAAATACGGGTCGGTGCGCTGGTTGAAGACCGCGCCGAACACCTGCGCCGGCCGGCGCTTGGCCGCGGCGATGACGGGCAGGGCCTCGGCCTTGTGCACCGCGAAGGGTTTTTCCAGGAGCACGTGGAAACCCGCCTTCAGCGCCGCGAGCGCCAGCGGGGCGTGCAGCGGGTGCGGCGTGGCGATGAGCACGGCGTCGACCAGGCCGGATTTCAGCAGCGCGGCGGGCTCGGTGAAGACCTTCACGCCGGACAGGTGCGGGTGCCGCGCCGGGTTGCTCTCGGCCACCGCGGTCAAGGTGAGCCGCGGGATCTTGCCGCCGGCCACCTGCGCCGCATGGCCGGCACCCATGTTGCCGTATCCGATGAGGCCGAGGCGGACCTTGTGCATGGCGGGTTATGGGGTGATCCGGCGCGCCGCCGCCTGCGCCCGCAGGCAGAGCTCGGCGGCCTTGAACGCGTGGGCCTGCGTCATGGCCTTCTCCGTGCGGTTGAGGCAGTCGAGCACGAGCTCGCCGAAGAAACGGAAACCGACCTGGCCCGCCAGGCTCAGGTGCTGCTCGCCCTTCTCGTCCACGAGGTAGAGCTGGTCCCCCTGCTTGTCGCGGGCGACGTCGATGTATTTGCGGAGCTCGATGTAGCCCTTGGTGCCGAGGATGACCGTGCGGCCGTCGCCCCACGTGCCGAGGCCCGCCGGGTTATACCAGTCGACGCGGAAAAAATTGGTCGTGCCGTTGTTGCCCTGCAGCGAGGCCTCGCCGAAGTCCTCGAACTCCGGCACGTCGGGGTTGGCATGGTTGGCGATGGCGGCCTGGGTCACGGTGGCGTCGGTGGCGCCGCTGTAGAAGAGGTATTGCTCGATCTGGTGGCTGCCGATGTCGCAGAGGATGCCGCCGTATTTGGCGCGCTCCCAGAACCACGCGGGGCGGTTGGGCTTGGGGCCGATCCGGTGCGGCCCGAGGCCGATCACCTGGACCACCTTGCCGATGGCGCCGCCGTGCACGAGGTCGCCGGCGTGCATGGCGCACTCCACGTGCAGCCGCTCGCTGTAGTAGACCATGTATTTGCGGCCGGTGGCGGCCACGACGCGCTGCGCCTCGGCGAGCTGGTCGAGCGTGGTGAAGGGCGTCTTGTCCGTGAAGTAGTCCTTGCCCGCCGACATGGTGCGGCAGCCGATCGCGCCGCGCTCGCTCGGGACCGCGGCCGCGGCGACGAGTTTCACGGCCGGGTCGGCGAGGATCTCGTCATAGGAGCGCGCGACCGCCGTGCCGGGGTATTTCTTGAGGAAGGCCTTCACCTTCGCCGGGTCGGCGTCGTAGACCCACTTGAGCACGGCTCCGGCCTCGATCAGGCCGTTGCACTGGCCGTAGATGTGGCCGTGTTCGAGAAAGGCGGCGGCGAATACAAACTCCCCCGGCTTCACCACCGGGCGGGGCTTGCCCTGCGGGGCATAGTTCATCCCATCGGACTTCTGGGGCATCCGGAAAGGAAGGCCGCGACCGGCCGCGATGGCAATGCCTTTGCGGCTCTGACCGTCCGTCATGTGAAATGCCCGATTTTGCCTGTCATCGCGAGGAGCGCAGCGAAGCGGCGATCCATCGGCGGGGAACCATGGATTGCCACGGCCGCCCAGCCAGCCTCGCAATGACAAACTGAGGGGGAGGCCGGGTTCCACCTTGTCATACCCCACCCCGCGCTCGACATCGCCCCGCCGGGGCCAAAGCTCCCGCTCCCCGCATGGCAGCAAACCCCCTCGGCTTTGGCATCATCGGCGCCGGCACGATCTCCGGCTTTCACGCGCAGGCCATCGCCCAGCTCACCGGCGCCCGCCTCGTCGGCGTCGCCAGCCGCTCGGCCAAGGGCAAGGAACTGGCCGACAAGCACGGCGTGTTTTCCACCACCGACCCCGGCGCCCTGCTCGCCCGGCCGGACCTCCACATCGTCTGCATCACCACGCCGAGCGGCGCCCACCTCGAGCCCGCCCTGGCGGCCATCCGCGCGGGCAAGCACGTCGTCATCGAGAAACCCCTCGAGATCACGACCGCCCGCGCCGACGAGATCCTCGACGCCGCCGACCGGGCGAAGGTGCGGGTCGCCCCGATCTTCCAGGGCCGCTTCGGCGACGGCGCCCGCACGGTGAAGGCCGCCCTCGACGCCGGCCGCCTCGGCCGCCTCGTGCTGGCCAGCGCCTACGTGAAGTGGCACCGCACCGCGGCATATTACACCGGTTACCGCGGCTCGCTCGCCCTCGACGGCGGCGGCGCCGTCATCAACCAGGCCATCCACGGCCTCGACCTGCTCCAGTGGTTCGCCGGCCTGCCGGCCGAGGTCTTCGCGTGGTCGACGCGCCGCGTCCACACCGGCATCGAGGCCGAGGACACCGCGGCCGCCGCGCTCAAGTTCCCCAACGGCGCCCTCGGCGCCTTCGAGGCCAGCACGGCGCTCTGGCCGGGCTGGTCGCGGCGCATCGAGCTCTGCGGCGAGCACGGGTCTATCTGCCTCGAGGACGACCGGCTCGCCAAATGGGAATTCCGCGAGCCGCGCCCGGAGGACGAGGCCATCCGCGCCGGCGCGGGCAACGCCCTCGGCTCGGGCGCCAGCGACCCCAAGGCCATCAACACCGAAGGCCACCGCCGGCAGCTGCAGGACCTCGTCGACGCCATCGCCGCCGGCCGCGCCCCCGCCATCGACGGCCGCGAGGGCCGCAAGGCCGTCGCCTTCGTCAACGCGATCTACCAATCGGCCCAGTCCGGCGCACCCGTGAGGCCGTGAGCGCCGGTTAACGAATATAGCTTCGGCCGGGTCGCGCCGGCCGGGCGCTCTGCCCCACCCTCCCCCTTCATGTCCACCCCTTCCCCCGTCTGGTGGCGCAGCTTCAACCGCGACCACTGGTTCGTGTTCGGCATCGCCTCGCTCGCGTGGCTGTTCGACTGCCTCGACCAGCAGTTCTTCAACCTCGCACGCGACGCCGCGATGGAGGCCCTGATGCCGACCAAGGCGCTGGCCAACGAATACGGCCCCTACACGACATCCGTTTTCCTCGTCGGCTGGGCCATCGGCGGGCTCGTCTTTGGCGCGCTGGGCGACCGTTACGGCCGGGCGCGGATCCTGTCACTGTGCGTGCTGCTCTACTCGGTCTTCACCGGGCTGAGCTCGTTCTCCACCGGGTTCGTGGATTTCTGCGCCTACCGCTTCCTCACCGGGCTCGGCGTCGGCGGCGTCTTCGGCCTGGCCGTCGCGCTGGTGGCCGACTCGGTGCCCGACCACACCCGCGCGCCGGCGCTCGGCCTGCTGCAGTCGCTGTCCACCTGGGGCAACATCCTCGCCGGCCTCACCGGCATGGCGGTCGGCGCGCTGGCCGCGCGGCACCTGCTGCCCTTCGGCCTGCAGACCTGGCAGACGCTTTTCCTGATCGGCGCCATCCCGGCCTTCCTCTGCGTGTTCATCCTGCGCCGGCTGCCCGAGCCGCCGAAGTGGGTCGCGGCGAAGGCCGCGGGCGAGAAGGTGGGCCTCAAGTTCGGCTCCTACGCCAACCTCCTCGGCCACCCGAAATGGCGCAAGCACGCCTGGCTCGGCCTCATCCTCTGCCTCGCCGGCATCGTCGGCCTCTGGGGCATCGGCAACTTCCACCCGAAGATCGTCCGCACCATCATCGAGACGCACCTCGCCGGCTCCGGCCTCTCGGCCGACGCCATGGCGAGCGAGAAGGCCTTCTGGAGCAGCGTCGCCCTCCTGCTGCAGAACCTCGGCGGCTTCGCGGGCATGATGACGCTGGCCTGGCTGGCGCAGGCGAAGGGCCGCAAGCTCGCCTTCGCCGTCGCGCTCACCTGCTCCTTCCTCTCGACGCTCCTCGTGTTCCAGGGCCTGCGCGGGTTCAGCCAGATCTTCTGGATGATCCCGCTGATGGGTTTCGGCCAGCTTTCCGTGTTCGCCGTCTACGCCATCTACCTGCCGGAGCTGTTCCCCACGAGCCTGCGCAGCACCGGCACGAGCTTCTGCTACAACTTCGGCCGGCTCGTCGCCGCCACCGCGCCCTTCACCATCGGCCAGATCACCCGCCGCCTCGGCGGCGACCTCGAGGGCTTCCGCACCGCCGGCTCCTGGGTCGCCCTCGTGCTGCTCGTCGGCATCGCTGTCCTGCCCTTCCTGCCCGAGACCAGGGATCAGCCCTTGCCCGAGGAGTGATGGTTTGCCGGACGCCCAGCCCTGCTGTTTTCTTTTCCCATGAGCCCGAACTACGCGATCGCCCACCTCGACGAGATCCCGCCCGTGCCGTGCCCCTGCGGTCAGTCACGCCGCGCCTTCGTCACGCCCGACAACCCCGTGGCCACCATCCACCTCGTGGACGCCCGGGTCGACACGCAGACGCACTACCACAAGAAGCTCACCGAGATCTACCTCATCCTCGAGGGCACGGGCCATATCGAGCTCGACGGCGTGCTCCACCCGGTGAAGCCCATGAGCTCCATCCTCATCAAGCCCGGCTGCCGCCACCGCATCCTCGGCCGGATCAAGTTCGTCAACATCCCCGTCCCCGCCTTCGACCCGCACGACGAGTGGTTTGACTGACCTCCCCTTCCGTCCTCTGTTCTCCGTCTTCCGTCTTCCGTCCCCTGTCCTCCGTCCTCCGTCCTCTGTCTTCTGCTTTATGCCCCTTCCCCGCCTGCTGCCCCTCGTCCTCCTGCTGACCTCCGCCTCCCTCTTCGCCCAGCGCGGCGACAAACCCGGCGAGGCCCAGGCCGACCTGCCCAAGCACATCAAGCCGCCGCCGGCCCCGACGCTCGTCGCCGAGGAGGCCCTCAAGACCCTCAAGGTCGCGCCGGGCTTCCGCGCCGAGATCGCCGCCGCCGACCCGCTCGTCGGCGACCCCGTCGCCATGACCTTCGGCCCCGACGGCCGCATCTGGGTCGTCGAGATGCGCGGCTTCATGCCGAATGCCGACGGCAAGGGCGAGGACGCCAAGGTCGGCACCGTGGCCGTGCTGGAGGACACCGACGGCGACGGCCGGGCCGACAAGCGCACCACGTTCCTCGAGGGCCTCGTCCTCCCGCGCGCCATCGCCCTGGTCGGCGACGGCGTCCTCGTGGCCGAGCCGCCGCACCTCTGGTTCTGCCGCGACACCAACGGCGACGGCGTGGCCGACGAGAAGAAGGAGGTCTTCTCGGACTACGGCAGCACCACCAATCCCGAGCACACCGCCAACGGCCTGATGTGGGCCCTCGACAACTGGATCTACAACGCCAACCACACGCAGCGCTTCCGTTACCTCGGCAACGGGAAGTTCGAGTCCGACTCCACCGTCTCGCGCGGCCAGTGGGGCATCTCGCAGGACGACACCGGCCGCATCTACCACAACAGCAACAGCGACCCGCTGCGCGCCGACCTCGTGCCGACCGCCTACCTGCGGCGCAACCCCTTCCTCCTGAAAGCCGAGGGCGCCAACGTCCGCCTCGCCCCCGCCAACCTCCCGATCTGGCCGGGCCGCGTCACCACCGGCGTCAACCGCGGCTACCGCACGCTCAACAGCGAAGGCAAGATCACCGCCGTCACCGCCGCCTGCGGCCCGCTCGTCTACCGCAGCGCGCTTTTCCCCGCGGAGTTCTACGGCAACGCCTTCATCGTCGAGCCCGCGGGCAACCTGGTGAAGCGGATGATCCTCACCGAGGCGGACGGCACCATCACGGCCGCCAACGCCTACGAGGGTTCGGAGTTCATCACGTCCACCGACGAGCGCTTCCGCCCCGTCAACACCGCCAACGGCCCCGACGGCGCCCTCTACATCGTCGACATGTATCGCGGCATCATCCAGCACCGCATCTACATGACCTCTTTCCTGCGCAAGCAGGTCGAGGAGCGCGGCCTTGCCGACGGCATCGGCATGGGCCGCATCTACCGCCTCCTCCCCGAGGGCGCCGCGCGCTCGAAGGTGAAATTCAACCTCGCCACCGAGCCGACCGCCCAGCTCGTCACCCGCCTGCGCGCCGCCAACAGCTGGTGGCGCGACACCGCCCAGCGCATCCTCGTCGAGCGCCGCGACCCCGCCGCCACGCCGCTGCTCCAGGCCATGGTCCGCTCGGGCCCGCCGCTCGCCCGCCTCCACGCGCTGTGGACGCTCCACGGCACCGAGCAGCTCGACCGCGACACCGTGCTCGCCGCCCTCGGCGACCAGGACGAGCGCGTCGCCGCCGCCGCCATCCGCCTCGCCGAGCAATGGCTCCGCACACCCGCCGACACCGAGCTCTACCGGCGGGTCACCTCCGTCAACGCCGCCGCCTCGCCGGCGCTCACGCTCCAGTTGGCGCTTTCCCTCGGTGAGAGCCCGGCCCCCGCCGCGGTCACCGACCTGGCCGCCATCGCCACGCGCGCCGGCCGCCAGCCCTTCGTGGCTGACGCCATCGTCAGCGGCCTCGCCGGCCGCGAGCTCGAGCTCATTGAATTGATCGACGTGGCCAACGCGTCCGACCACGCCGCGCCCGTCCTGACGCTGGCCACCAGCGCGCTGCTGAAGTCCGGCGATGCCGCGCGCATCACCAAGGTCCTGGCCTTGCTCGAGCCGGCCGCGCCCGTCGCGACCTGGGTCCGGTCCGCGGTGCTCAACGGCATCGAGCGCTCGCTGCCCAAGACGCCGGAGGGCAAGCCCGTCCCCGGCATGATCGCCGTCGAGCCGCGCCCGCTGCTGCTCCTCTCCGTGCAGGGCGGCAACACGCCCGAGGCCAAGCAGGCCGGCCGCCTGAGCGCGCTCCTCAAATGGCCGGGCAAGCCGGGCCTCGAGAAGGAATCCGCGGAGATCGCCGCGCGCCTGACGCCGGAGCAGAAGGTCCTCTTCGACAAGGGTCGCGACATCTTTGCCACGATCTGCGCCGCCTGCCACCAGGCCGGCGGCGAGGGCCTGGCCGGCCTCGCGCCGCAGCTGCTTTATTCGAAATACGTGCTCGGCGTCGAGGGCGCCATCACCCGCATCGTGCTCAACGGAAAGGAAAAGGAGGGCCTCGTCATGCCGCCGCTGCGCGGCGCGCTCGACGACGCGTCGATCGCGTCGGTCCTCACCTACATCCGCCAGTCCTGGGGCCACAACGCTCCGCCCGTCTCGCCCGAGAGCGTGGCCAAGGTCCGCGCCGTCGTCGGCAACCGCGAGGAACCCTGGTCCGACGAGGAACTGCTGACGATCACGAACTGATCAATGTTCAATTGTCATCATTCAATGTTCGATGGTCAACGGCTCGGCCAATGAACATTGGACATTGAAAATTAGACATTGAACATTTTGGCGCCGTTTACGGCGCCAAGGTGCGGATCTTGATCGACCGGAATTTCACCACGTCCCCGTGGTCCTGCAGCAAAATCGGGCCCTTGGCGCCAAGGCCGAAGCCGGGGATCTTCGCATACTTGCTCCGCGCCACGCGCGCGACGAAATCGGCCGAACCGCGCTCATACTCCACGACCTTGATGCCGTTGAGCCAGTGCTCCACGTGGCCGGCGGGCGTCACGACGATGCGCGCATGCTGCCACACCCCGGCCTTCGGCGCGATCGCCGCACCGCTGGGCAGCTTCCCGCGCGGGATCAGGTCGTAGAGCGAGGCCGTCGTGCGGTTGCCGTCGACCCCGGCCTTGGCGTCGGGATGCCGTTCGTCGTCGATCAGCTGGAACTCCAGCCCGACCGGCGCACCCTTCTCGTCCGGCGCGACGAAATACTTGATGCCGCTGTTGGCGCCTTCCGTGACCTGGAACTCCAACTGCAGCTCGAAGGCGCCGAATTCCTCCGTCGTGACGATGTCCCCGCCCTTGGCGTCGCCCTTCAGCCCGAGCACGGTCAGCGCGCCGTCGGCGGTGCTCCAGCCGGTCGCGGGGAACTCCTTTCCTTTCGCGCTGCGCCATCCCTGGCCGGTCCGGCCGTCCCACAACATCCGCCAGCCCGCGGCGCGCTCGGCCCCGGTCAGGGTGTTGGGCACGAGATTGCGGACGAAGGTGCCGTCGGCGGGTGACGGCGTCAGGTCGGTGGTCTGGATGCGGAGGTTGCGCCAGGAAATCCGCCGGCCGGCATTGGCCTCGTTCTTGCCGATGCCGTGCACTTGCAGCGCGATGAACCCCGCGGGGGTGAGGTCGTCGATGAGGTGCGCCACGGCCACCCCGTTGACCCAGGTGCGCAGGCTGGGGCCGATGGCCTCGATCCGGAGGCGGTTCCACTCGCCGTAGCGGTAGCTGGACTTCCCCGCCGGCGTGAGGTCCCCGGGATAAAGCCAGCCGCGGCGGGCCTCGTCGTAGATGCCGCCGGTCCAGTCCCGGACGCCGGATTCGATCTCCATCTGGTAACCGTGCACGCGGCCCTTCATGTAGTCCGGCGTGCTCAGGGCGCGGAACATGATGCCGCTGTTGCTCGGGCCGACATCCTGCCTCACCTCGCACTCGAAGATGAAGTCACCGTAGGTCTTCTCCGTCGCGAGAAAACTGTTGGGCGTGCCGGTCGCCGTGGTGCCGACGATGACGCCCTCCTCCACCGTATAGGGCGCGGTGCCATTGACCGGTTTCCAGCCCGTGAGGTCCTTGCCGTTGAACAACGGCTCCCACGGTCCGGCCGCGAGGCGCGCGACAAGGCAGAATGCTGAAAGCTGAAACCTGAGACCTGAAAGAAGACCGGCCATATCCGGATCCGTAACGCAAAGACGCCAAGGCGCCAAGGTTTATGCCGGCGCGTTAATTCCTCAGATTTCAGCTTTCAAGTTTCAGCTTTCGCGGTGGGGCTGCACCACCGCCGCCCCGTCCGCCGCCTGCAGGTGGATCATCTCGGGGTCGCGGCCGTGCGCCGCCCGGTAGGCCCGCGCGATGCCGGCCGCGTCCTGCTCCGTGAAGCTATCCTTCGTCAGCGCCATCACGGCGCCGCCGAAACCGCCGCCGGTCAGCCGCGCGCCGAGCACCGCGGGGTGCTTTTCCAGCAGGTCCACGAGCTGGTCGAGCGCGGGCGTGCTGTTCTCGAACAGGTGCTGCGAGCTGCGGTGCGACGCGGTCAGCAACCGGCCGACCGTCGCCAGGTCGCCGCGCTGGAGCGCCTCCACCGTGTCGTGCACGCGGGCGTGCTCCTCCACGATGTGCTGCGCGCGCTTCGCGAGAACCGGAGGTAGGGCGTGGACTCCGTCCGCGCCTTTTCCCGCCAGCTGCGCCGGCGTGAGATCGGCGAGGAACGCCACGCCCAGCGCCTTCGCGGCGTCGAGGCACTCCTTGTTGCGCGTGGCGTAGAGGCCGTCGATCAGCGCGTGCTTCTCGCGGGTGTTGAAGATCCAGAGGTGCGCGTTCGCCGGGAACGGCACACGGGAGAACGACGGCCCGCGGCAGTCGATGTGCACGAGGTGCCCGGCCCGGCCGAAGGCGCTCGTGCCCTGGTCGAGGATGCCGCAGGGCACGCCGACGTATTTGTTCTCGGCATGGCGCCCCAGCGCCGCGAGCCGGTCGGCGGGCAGGTCGGACTGATCCACGAGGTGGAGCAGCGCCAGCGCCGTGGCGAGCTCGAGGGCCGCGCTGCTGCTCAGGCCGGCGCCCGCGGGCAGGTTGGACTCGACGAACAAATCGAAACCCACCGGCTGCCTCAGGCCGAAATCCTTCAGGCTGCGCCAGACGCCGAGCGGGTAATTGGCCCACGAGTCGGAACCCGTGATGCGCGTGCCCGGATCCGAGGGCAGCTCGAGCACCGACTGCCCGCCCGCGCTGAAGAGTCGCAGCCGGCCGCTGGGATTGGTCGCGGCCGCCACCCACACATACCGGTCGATCGCCGCGCCGAGCACGGCGCCGCCGTTGTAGTCGGTGTGGTTGCCGATGAACTCCACCCGCCCGGGCGCGCGGGCGACAACCGACGGCGGGCTGCCATAGGTCGAACGGAACCGGTTGATGATGTCCTCACGGGTCGGGATGCTCACGGGAAAGACGGTGAAAAGAATTGTTCATTGTTCAATGTTCATCGTTCAATGTTCATCTGCCTGAGCTATCGGAACCACGTCATACCCGCCTCGTCATTGAACAATGAACATTGAACGATGAAAATTGAACATTTTCTCCTCGGCTTGGCCTTGCTCTCGGTGCGGGTTTTCGCGGACGACTTCCAGCCGACCGTCGAGCTGGCCGGGCCGCCTCCTTCCGCCGCGCCGGCGGGCATGGTGTGGATTCCCGGCGGCGAGTTCTCCATGGGTTCGAAGGACCCGCGCGGCGACATCTGCGGCGGCAACGAGCCGATGGACGACGCCCGGCCGATCCACCGCGTCCAGGTCGACGGCTTCTGGATGGACCGCACCGAGGTGACCAACGCCGAGTTCGCGCGCTTCGTCGCCGCCACGAAGTATGTCACCGTCGCCGAGCGTCCGCTCAAGGCCTCCGACTACCCCGGCGTGCCGGCCGACCAGCTGGCCCCGGGCTCGATCGTCTTCACTCCGCCGGGCACGGCCGTGCCGCTCAACAACGTCCTCCGCTGGTGGGCCTGGGTGCCGGGCGCGAACTGGCGCCACCCCGAGGGTCCCGCGAGCAACCTCGACGGCCGGGACAACTTTCCCGTGGTCCACATCGCCTACGAGGACGCCGAGGCCTACGCGCGCTGGGCGGGCAAGGACCTGCCGACCGAGGCGCAGTGGGAATTCGCCGCGCGCGGCGGACTCAGCGGCCAGTCCTACGCCTGGGGCAACGAGCTCAATCCCGGCGGCAAATGGATGGCCAACATCTTCGAGGGTCATTTCCCCAACGAGAACACCCGGCTCGACGGCCATGCCGGCGCCGCGCCCGTCGGTTCCTTCCCCGCCAACGGCTACGGCCTGCACGACGTTGCCGGCAACGTCTGGGAATGGTGCAAGGACTGGTATCGGCCCGACAGCTACGCCAGGGATGCGGCCGGCGGTGTGGTCAAGAACCCGGCCGGGCCGACGCAGGCCGAGAGCTTCGATCCCGCCGAGCCGGGCATGGCCAAGCGCGTGCAGCGCGGCGGCTCTTTCCTCTGCACCGACCAGTATTGCACGCGCTACATGGTCGGCACCCGCGGCAAAGGCGCCCCCGACACCGGCAGCAACCACGCGGGTTTTCGCTGCGTCCGCGCAGCGAACCCCTGAGATTGTTCATCGTTCATTTTTCAATGTTCAGTGTTCATTTGGGTCGGCCAATGAAAATTGAACAATGAACGATGAACATTGAACAATTTGCTTAGCGCGTCCCCGGCTCGGGCCGGTTCGGATCCCGCCCGCCCGGCCCCGGTGACTGCTTCAAATACGCCGGCGCCGGCTCGGGTTTCGCCGGGTCCATGTCCACGTAATCGTCGACGATGAACTTCGCGAGTCCGGGCACGCCGGCCTTGATGCCGCGGACGATGTTCTTCGCGAGCAGGTAGCCGCCGTAGCCGCTGAGGTGCGTCTGGTCGGCGAAGGCCGTGCCGACGTCCGGCCCGAGCGCGGTCCACAGCTCCTTGCTCATGGCCCACTGGTCGATGAGCGCCACGTTGTTCTCCCGGGCGAACTCCCGCATGGCGCGCGCCCAGGGCCCGACGGTGTCGCCGTTGCTCCGGCGCTCCATCGGCGTCACGAGCACGAGCGTGGCGCCGCGGCGCTTCGTTTCCGCGAGATAGACGCCGAGGTAGGCCTTGAAGCTCGTGGCGGGCTCCGTGTAGCTCTGCGGCCACTGGGGCTTCGAGTCGTTGTGCGCGAACTGCAAGAGGAAGAAGTCGCCGGCCTTCATCTGGCTCAGGACCTTGTCGAGGCGCTGGCCGGTGATGAAGCTCTTGCTCGTCTCGCCGCCCTCGGCGCTGTTGCAGACGGCCACCTCGGGCTTGAGGAACTGGCAGAGCTGCGTCGGCCAGTTGCCGCCGGGACCGCGGCGCGGGTCGCCGACCGTGGAATCGCCGGCCATGAAGACCGTCGGCACCTGCGGATCGCGCACGACCTCCAGCGCCGCGACGCGCGGGCGCAGGCCGTTGAACTCGATGGTGAGCTTCTCGTCCCAATGCCGCGCCTCGGCCTCGCCGCGCAGGAACATGTGCACCCTCGGCTCGCCGGGGGCGTTCTGCGGCGCCGGCGGCTGGATCTCGGGCCGGCGCACATTCGCATAGAAAGTCTTCGTCGTGAACTGGCCCGCCGCCGTCTTCACGTCCACGAAGTGGATATGGCCCGACTCGCTGCGGATCGTCGTGTCCGTCTCGCCCGCGGGATCGCCGAGCGTGACGGTGACGCGGTAATTGCCCTCGGGCACCTTCACCGAGAAGAAAAACGGGGTGTCGACTCCCGGCTTGGTGCCGAGATCGAAGCCATAGCCCCGCTCGGTCGTGTAGGCATCGTAATCCGCCACCGCCATGGCCGTGGTCCCCGGCTTGGCCGCGCCGAACTCGAAGCTGAGGGCCACCGGCACGGGCGCCGCCGGCGGCAGCGGCTTGTCCTCCGGCCGCTGGGCGAACAGGGCGGTGGTGCCGAGCAAGGCGAGGCCGATGATCCTGGGTAGGGCGCGGACTCCGTTCCGCGCCGCGGCGGTGAAGGGACTCACCGCCCTACCTTTTAGGAAGGATGCCATAGTGGATCGGACTGGGGTTTGCATGGAGGTGGAGCGCGTTGCCCTCAACGCGCTGATTGGGGTTGGGGTATCGAATAGACGGGAGTTTTTAACCACGAATCAGCCGCCGCCAAGTCTATGGCCGACAGGTTGCACGGATGAACGCTGATGCCCCATCCGCCGCCCGTCACGCCGGCTGGGGCTCGTTGCGTAAGAAAAGACTTCGTTTCACGCAGAGCCGCAGAGGCGCAAAGGAATCCGGCGAAAATGACCCTTTGCGCTTTTTCCGACTCCGCGTCTTTGCGGCTCTGCGTGAGATCATTTTCCGGGGTCAGGCATGGGCAAGTATCGGGGCATAAGCCCTTCCCGCAGGGGAAACCGGACTATCCCAGAAAACTCTTGCGCGAGGGGGGGCAGACCGTAGCTTCCCCGATTCCGTGCTGGGTCCCCATCGTCTAGCCCGGTTAGGACACCACCCTTTCACGGTGAGAACCGGGGTTCGAATCCCCGTGGGGACGCCATCTTTCAAAACCCTGTAACTCTAGCGAGTTACGGGGTTTTGTGTTTTAGGTGCCCGTGAAGTAAGAATGCCAGTAAGAATAGATTCGTCAAGGTGCGTCGATGATTCGCGATGGCGTGGAGCACAACTTGCGGCTTCTTGGGGTGCGGGCGCAGCGCTCTGACTCGGCAAAAAAAAATACCGCCCCGAGGTTGCGCCCGGGGCGGCTGGCCCGTGTGGCAAAACCGTTAGCTGAAATAGGTCTGAGTCAACGCGCGATCCGCTCGCGGAATCGCAGGCGTTGACCGCCCAAAGGGCATCACAAGATGCCCGCGGCGCGGAAGGAATAATGGCCAACGCCGTGCGGGTCAGCTTTGGGATCGCCGATGATGACGTGGTCCATGAGGTCGATGTCGATCACCTTGGCCGCCTCACGAAGGACGCGCGTAATTTGAACGTCGGCCGCGCTGGGGGCTGGGTCGCCGCTGGGGTGGTTGTGCGCGACCACCAATGCCGTGGCGCTGGCAAGGATGGCTCCGCGAAATACCTCACGGGGCGCGACCAGGGTGGACGTGGCCGTGCCGAGGGTGACGAGGTGACGGCCGATGGGGTGATTCTTGCGGTCGAGATAGACGCAGTAGAACGCTTCCTGCATCGGGTTTTCGTCGAACGCGGAGCGGAGGTAGTCGGCGACCTTCTCCGGTCGGTCGAGACGAACCTCTTCGCCGAGAGAAACGAGGGAGTAAACGATCTTGGCTTCGTAAACGCGCATGGTGAGCGCTCGCGCGAGCCGCGCTTCCCTTTCTCGACTTGGTGTCGAGTGATCGCGGGTGCTGCCCGGTTGAGCGCCCGCTCGGGATGGGCGAAAGTCAAAGCGCTGGGTGGAGCGCCGAGGCCGCGTCCCGCGCAGCGGGACCAATCGAGGGGGAAGCGGAACGTTCGCGCGGGGTGGAGGCCGAAGGCACGACCTTGACCACCCATAAAATGGGGCGCTACCGGACGGGGCAGTGCTATAAGAATTCGAGCGAAGCGAGCATCGAATCGCTTCAGAGCAGCGCTAGGGAATTTTATTTTCACGTTCGCATGATTCCTGTTCGCGGTTGAAAGTCGGGCTCCTGGAGAATTGAGCGCTAGGCGCGCTGCTCTCAGGCGTTCGCGCATTGCGGGAGCAGCTACCGCGGGTCAGCGTCTGTCCCATGCTGAAGGTCGTCGATTTTAATGTCCTTCATTCCAGCGAACTCACGGAATTCTTCCGCGCCTCGCCTGAGAATCGCATCGTCGTTACCGACAACATGGCGACCGAGTGTCTGAAGCGGGACGGCACGGCAAATTTTCGCCAATCGTTCACTCTTCTCCAAGAATTCTGCGACCGGGTGCTGGTCCTTCGACCTTTCAAGGAAGTCCGCCGGCTGCCGCCGCGGGAATTGGGATTTCGCGAGGCCCTTATCGACTCCGACAAGACTTTGAACTTTCCTGGCCTTTGTCGCAGATTTCGGGCGGGAGATCCGAAGACCCTCGCGATCATCGAGGACCAGCAGCTAAAAAATCAGGACTTCGTGACGAAGCTCCGCCAACTGGTAGATCAACACCTGCGAGCGGCGTTCGATGACCTCAACGTGAATGTCGGTCAGGATTGGATCAACCGACTGCGCCGAAGCGGACCGGTCGATATTGCGCAACGCAACCTCGTCCATTGGTTCACGAACCTCGCTACGATGGACGCCTATAAGTCCACCTTTCCGGGCCAGCCATTTCCCGATGCACCTGACCAAGCGTATTGGTTCCCTTTCCGGTATAATGTCGCGTTGACCTCCCTCTGGCTCGACTGGCAGCGGAGCGGATGGCAGAATTCGATTCCAGCCAGCAAGCTCCTGAACGACAATCTCGACATCATTTACATCGCCTATGGGACCTGTTTCGACGGTGTGCTTTCGGGTGACCAAAAATTGCAGCGCATCGCGGCCATTGCTGACGCGGTCCTCGCGGACTACGCGTCCGATGCGCCTGTCACAGCGCTGCCCTCTCCATGAACCATCGCAACACCGCCTCATTCGGAAAGCGCCAGGAATACATCGCCGTCGCCCAACTCCTGCAGCGCGGATTCGACGTCTACATGACTCTGGTTGACGACCAGCAGATTGATTGTGTGGTGCGACAGGAAAAGGACACCCGCCTGCGCTACCTCGACGTTCAAATCAAGGCTCGTTCAAAGGACGCGAAGCACCCCGGCACCTTTGCTGCATTGGTGATTCGGAAACCACGTCCGGACTATTGGTTCATCCTTCATAGCGAAGCGATCAACACGTATTGGATCATGACTGCGGAGGAGGTCGTCGCGAATTCAACGGTGAACAAAGGTGGCAAGGACGGTGCCGGGAAAAACAAGGGCAAGCGCACGATTGTTTTCGTGATTAAGACAAAGCGGGATAGAGTGAAGGCTTACCCGAAATTCCGGGACTACGAAAACGCCTTTCACCGCCTGAATTGGGGTGAGACCACCGGCTCCGCCGATCTGGGCGAACGAAATGAAAACAACGCGGATTAAACCTCTGCCTCTATGACACCGGAAGACCACGACATCATCGACAACAAACACGCCCAAAAGCATTTCAACTCCTGCCCGACTTCGATGGTGGAGATGCTATTGAAGCTGAAGCGAGCGGTGCCCGACACGTATAGTGCACTTCAGGACGACGATCCGGCCGGAAAGAAAGGTGTCGGACATTTGGTGAATGCCAAGTTGCCTGGAAATTGGACCGCGCGGCGCATCCCCGCGGGTAATTGGGAATTTCCGCTGGCAGATATAAAGGCAAAGCTGGCCGCAGGCGAACCGGTTGGTATTGTCGAAAACCCGGCAAACGCGGGTGCTCATGGCTGGATAGTAACGGCGGTGGAGAAAAACGCCGCCGGGGAAGAGGAAGTTCACCTCAAGTCCAAATATTCGGGAAACGGTTCCGGTAGCGGAAAGAAATCGGTGCCAATGGTGGTGAAGGCAGCCGAGCTTTCCAACCACCGCTGGTCAGATCCGCTCTATTTGGAACAAATGCCGAAGGCGGCCGGCGCCCCGTGACAGCGCCGCGACAGGAACTCTAGGCTAGTTGAGCCGCCCGGAGATTTGTCACGAGCTAGCAGCGAGGCGTCGCACCGGAATCGAAAGCTGCCCGGACAATTTTTCAATTTCGGCGGCTTCCGATTCCGGCACTTTGGCGCCGATGCCGAGCCCGTTGAAATGCGGAAGCTCCCAAGGGAGAAAATGGCCTAGGCCACCAACATCCTTTTCGGGCGGACCAACAAAACCTTGAACACGGATTTCCGCCTCTCCGGCGAATTGTTCGTCCTTGTGGGCGGTTGCAAAATAGGACGGCACCACTGAAACGGCTGAGGTGCCGTCCGTGTAGAGTGGCTCGATCAACTGCACGCTGAGGTAAGCGTGCGGCATCCCCGGCAGCGGCCGCCGCGCCGGTGGAAATTCCGCGCCTTGCGCCCAGCCGTAGCCCAGCAGGATTTTGAGTTGGATAACGGAAAGCTCGATGGTGCAGCGCGCGCCATTCTCGCCGTAGACGACCTCCATGTGCGGAGTTGGATCGTGCGTCCAGCACATGAGGTAAGTCCGGTCGCGGTCGGCCTCAATCGCTGCGGCCTGGCTTTTCAAGAACTCGTCATTTAGCCCAAGCCCCTGTTCCAATGATCCGTGATGGGGTTGGTCGAAACAAGCCTGCGGCAATTTTGAATCGGATGGGGCGCCTTTCTGTTGGTCCACGCGGACCAGACAGAATGCTCGGTTCCGAAGTAGAGTCAGGAGATGACAGGGCCGGATGAAGTGCGTTAACAAAGGTGAACCGTCGGCGTGGAAAAGCATGGCGGTTGCGCTGGCGTCAGGGTTTACGAGCTTCGTAGGTCTCCACGAGTGATCGGACTCACGAAAGTGGACCAGAGTCAGGGTTGGTCTGGGAGTGGTGAGGTTGGGTTTTGTGGTTGGGGTTGGCAATCCTTGGCGGAGGGAAGGCGCAGCCCGACCGGAGCCAAGGATTGGGTAAGTTGGTGGGCGTAGCGGGCCGGGCTTTGGTAACCGAGCCGGCTGTGCGGCCGGTGAGTGTTGTAGTGCTGACGGTAGTCCTCGATGACGACCCTGGCCTCGGTGAGGCTCCAGAGCGTCTCGCGGTTGAGGCACTCGTCGCGGAAGCGGCCGTGGAAGGATTCCACGAAGCCGTTCTGCCAGGGACTGCCGGGTTCGATGTAGATCGTCTTGATCCGGGCCGCCGCCAGCCAGTCGCGGATGACATGGGCGATGAACTCCGAGCCGTTGTCGGAACGGATATACTCCGGAGCGCCGTTTGCGGCGATGGCCTTTTGAAGCCACGTGAGCACGTCCTGCGAACGCAGGGCGCGATCGGCGCGCAGCACATGGCACTCGCGGGTGAACTCATCGAGGATGGTCAGCATCCTGAGGGCTCCACCGCGCACGGTGGCATCGGCGATGAAGTCCCAGGTCCAGACGTGATTGCGGTGCAGGGCCTTGGTGGGGAGACCTGTGGAGAAGCCCCGACGGACGCGCTTCCGCTTGGCCGGCGGCACCCGCAGACCGGCCTGCCGGTGCAGTTTCTGGATGACACGCTTGCCCACCGGCCAGCCCTCCTGGCGCAGCAGCGCCGCGATCCGGCGGTAGCCGTAACGCGGGTGTTGCGCGGAGAGCGCTTGGAGCCGGGCCAACAATTGCTGCTCCCGGCCGGTTGGCACCCGGGCTGGCCGGTAGTAGGCGCGAACGCGCCAGGTGCAGGATCCGGCAGGCCGCGCGCCTGGAGCACACTCCGTCGTGGACGGCGGCCAAGGCCGCCTGCTTCTTGTGCCCCGGGCTCATAATTTTTTTCGTTCACGTATTGCAGCACCCGGTTGGCTATGGTTGGCAACTCACGCTTGGCTGATCATTTCGGCGCGCGCCGCTCCTCCCCGCAGGCACGCCACCGAGTTTTTGGCGGCTCATTGCAGCAAAACGGGCCCGCGCGTTCTGTCAGTGCCTATCAATCACTTAGCGGTGATTGAGGCCTTTTTTTGTGCTATACCCCTAGCAAAGTCAGTAGTTTTGCTAACGGATTTCTCTCCGAAGTTTCGCCCAAATCGGATTCTAGAATTTCCGGTTTTTGCACCGTGAGGTAATCTCCACGCATCATGAATCGGACTGCACGGAGTATCGAAGAACTGTTCCCGATCATCGCTTACGCTCGAGCCGGTGATCTGAAAAACGTGAAGGCGTGGATCGACGCAGGTTCTCCACTCAACTTGCCGCCAGGAAAAAAGACTAAGCGTCAAAGCCCGCTACAGATCGCGATCGAAAAGGGATTTCCACGCTACGAGAGCTACGGCGGCGAGGAAGGCTAGGCTACGCTCACTGCGGATGCGCGAGCGGTGCAACGAGAGCGAGCACCGGCAGCCCAGCGGCGTCTGAGCGTCGCCGCACGGCGGTCGAGCGGGACCGGCCGGCGCGCAGGTGTGGGAGCGGAGCGAAGGCGACTGGCCGGGAGTGAAGGAAGGAGTCGGCGTCGGCGGGAGCGCGGCAGGCCGCCGGTGTCGCGAACGGAGAGCCTGCGACCGGGAGCGATCCTGGCGAATGGTCGTGCTCGGACGACGAATCGCCAGAGGCGGCCGTGAGCGCGGAGCCAAGCCGTCTCTGCCCGCAACGAATGGCCGGAGCCGAAGTCGGAGCGGAGCACCGGAGCGGTGGCCGGTCCCGCTCGCGCCATCCCTATTTTCTGATAAGCAATAGCTATCAGTTCAAAAACCATAAAGTCTCAGCGGTGCCGAGGAAACCCGGGTATGCTGCACGCCATGTCGGCCTTGGTAAGCGATCATCATATCAAAGATTCGTTGTTTGGGCTTTCGCGCATGCACTCGGTCGCTGAGGAGCTCAAATGCCGTGCGATCCTGCGGCTGGTGGAAGTGTCCCAGGCATTTGGCGATGAGCTGCGAAGGGAGTTGGGGGCGAGTGGCCTGACCGAGGCCGGATTCCTTGTCTTGGCCTATTTGATCCATGGGGACCCTGCGGGAGAATCGCCCACTGAGATCGGTCGGCGCATTCCCCTGTCTCGTCAGATCTTCCGCGATGTTCTCGGGCGGTTGGAAGTCTCTCGGCTGATTACCCGGGAACGCAGCGCAGGCGACGGGGAACATTCCATCATCAGTGCCACGGACGAGGGGCGGCAGGCCTTCAAGGCGGCAACGGAAAGCGCGCTAAAGCTCATCAATCTCATGGCCGCGGATTTGGATGACAGGGAAAGCACCCTCCTGGACTTGGCCTGCATCCGGCTCAATCAGCAGCTCAATAAACTCAAGACCACCTAGACACCCAAGCGATTTTCTATGCATCCCTTGCCCATCACCAAGAAGCTCGGTTCCGTTTTGTGGCTCGCCGCAGCGATCGTCATTTTCGCCGCTGGCTGCTCCCGGTCGGCCCCGACTCCGCCGCCTCCCGGCCCGGTGGAAGTGGAAGTGGTCGCCGTTTCCGCTGCCCCCGTGGCGTTTAACCGCGAACTGCCCGGCCGAACCGCTGCACGTCGCATTGCCCAAGTGCGAGCCCGCGTCAGCGGCATCATCCTCAAGCGACATTTCACCGAGGGGGCGGACGTGAAGGAGGGCGAATTGCTTTACGAGATCGATCCGGCTCCTTACGCGCTCAACCTGGCCCGGGCGCGGGCCGAACTCCAGCGGGCGGAATCCAATCTGGCCGCGGTCAGGCTCCAAGCCGAGCGCTTCAAGCCTCTCGTCGCCACCAACGCCATCAGCAAGCAGCAATATGACGATGCTGTCGCCTCGGCCGGGGTGGGCGAAGCCGCCGTGGCCGCTGCGAAAGCCGCCGTCATGGCGGCGGAACTCGACTTGGGTTATGCCAAGGTGACTGCGCCGATCAGCGGACGCATCGGCTTGGCCGAGGTTACCGAAGGAGCCTATGTGCAGGCCGGGCAGGCCACGTTGCTGGCGACGGTGCAGCAAATCGATCCCATCTACGTCAACCTCGTCCAGCCGAGCACGGAGATCGAGCGCCTGCGCCGGGAATTCGACAGCGGACGCATGCGCAAGGACGGCGACGGCCGCCCCGAGGTCACGCTCCTGATGGAGGGCGGGGTGGAATACCCCGACCGCGGTCAATTGGAATTCGCCGACATCACCGTGGACCGTGCGACGGGGGCCGTGACACTACGGGCCCTGTTCCCGAATCCCGACAAACGCATCCTGCCGGGCTCGTTCGTGCGCGCCCGCTTCGAGGAGGGCATCAACCCCGCCGCGTTGCTGGTGCCGCAACAGGCGGTCTCGCGCAATTATCGCGGCGATCCGACCGTCTATGTGGTGGCGGCCAATGGAACCGCGGAACTCCGCCTGCTGAAAGTCAGCCGCGCCTATCGGGACAACTGGGTGGTCGATTCCGGCCTGACGGCGGGCGAAAAGGTCATCGTCTCCAATCTCCAGCGGATTCGGCCGGGGGTTCCGGTGAAGCCGGTTCCGCTCGCGGCCAAACCCGAAGCCCCGGCTGCGAAGGAACGCCAACCCTGACGAGCGCCCTCCCGCTCAGCGTCATTCAAATCTGATTCTCCATGGTAAGATTCTTCATTGATCGCCCTGTATTCGCGTGGGTGCTGTCCATTCTCGTGATGGGCGCCGGTTTGCTGGCGATCCGTTCGCTGCCGGTCGCCCAATATCCGAACATCGCCCCGCCGCAGGTCGCCATTTCCGCCACGTATCCCGGTGCCTCCGCCGAAACGGTCGAGAACACCATTGCGCAGGTGATCGAGCAGAGCCTGACCGGCATCGACAACGTGCTCTACATGCAGACCACGAGCGATTCCGACGGCAACGCGACCATCACGATCACGTTCCGCTCCGGCACCGATCCGGACATCGCCCAGGTGCAGGTGCAAAACAAGCTGCAGTTGGCGATCCCACTCCTGCCGCGCGAGGTGCAGAATCTCGGCGTCAAGGTTCAGAAGTCGGTCCGCAACTTCCTCGTCGTTTATTCCTTTTATTCGGAGTCAGGTGCCCTGACGCGCGAGGACATCTCCGACTTCCTCAACTCCACCCTCAAGGAGCCGATCAGCCGCATCCCCGGCGTCGGTGAGACCGTGGTGTTCGGCTCCCAGTATGCGATGCGCATCTGGCTGAATGCCGATCAGATGACGAACTACGGCATCACCGTGGCCGACATCACCAACGCACTGGCCGCGCAGAACGCCCAGGTTTCGGCGGGGCAGTTTGGCGGCAGCCCGGCGATCCCTGGCCAGAAGCTCAATGCTACGATCACCGCGCGCAGCCGCCTGCAAAGCCCGGAGGAGTTTGCCGAAGTTCTGCTCCGCACCAAGCCGGACGGAAGTGCCGTCCGCTTGGGCGACGTGGCAACCATCGCCTTGGGCGGCGAGAACTACGCCATCGACGCGTTTTTCAATGGCCACCCATCTTCGGGCATGGCGATCCGGCCGACCGTCGGCGTCAACGCGCTCGAAACCGTCAAGCAGCTCAACTCCTATCTGGTGTCGCAGGAATCGTTCTTCCCGCCGGGGTTGAAATACACCGCGGCATTTGACACCACGCCGTTCATTCGCCTCTCGATCGAGGAGGTCGTGAAGACGCTCATCGAGGCGATCATCCTCGTGTTCCTGGTGATGTATTTGTTTCTCCAGAATTTCCGGGCGACGCTCATCCCTTCGATCGCGGTCCCGGTCGTGCTCCTCGGCACGTTCGGGTGCATGGCGGCCTTCGGATTCACGATCAATACGCTGACCATGTTCGGCCTGGTGCTGGCGATCGGTCTGCTGGTCGACGACGCCATCGTCGTCGTCGAAAACGTCGAGCGTGTGATGGCGGAGGAGGGGCTGTCGCCCAAGGAGGCCACGCGCAAGTCGATGGACCAGATCACCGGTGCGCTGGTGGGTATCGGCCTTGTCCTCTCCGCCGTGTTCATTCCGATGGCCTTCTTCGGCGGGGCCACCGGTATCATCTACCGCCAGTTCTCGATCACCATCGTCTCCGCGATGGCCTTGTCGGTCTTCGTAGCGTTAACGCTCACGCCGGCGCTCTGCGCCACGCTGCTCAAGCCGATCCCGAAGGGGCACCATGATGACAAGCGCGGCATCTTCGGTTGGTTCAACCGCAGCTTCGGCCGGGCCACCGACGCCTATGTGTTCGGCGTTGACCTGTCATTGCGGCGCTGGGGGCGCTCTCTTGCGGTCTATGCGGGCATCCTCGTGGCGATGGGCGTGGTCTATGTTCGCATCCCTTCATCTTTTCTTCCGGATGAGGACCAGGGCGTCCTCATGATGCAGGTGTTGCTCCCGGCAGGTGCCACGCAGGAACAGACCAGCACAGTCCTGAAAAAAGTGACCGAACATTTCCTGACCGCGGAGAAAGACTCCGTCGAGTCGGTGTTTTCGGTGGCGGGTTTCAGTTTCGGCGGGCGCGGCCAGAATGCCGGCCTTGGGTTCATCAAGCTGAAGGATTGGGAACATCGCACTTCCGACAGCCAGCGGGTCGCGGCGGTCGCGCGGCGGGCGATGGGTTATTTCTCGCAGTTGAAAGAGGGGCTGGTATTCGCCTTCCCGCCGCCGGCGATCATCGAACTCGGCACAGCGAACGGCTTCGAATACCAGTTGATTGACCGGTCGGCCCAAGGACACGAAGCCCTGATGAAGGCCCGCGGACAGATGCTGGGGTTGGCCTCGGCCGACGCGCGCATCGTCAACGCTCGCCCGACGGGCTTCGACGACGTTCCGCAATATAAGCTTGAGATTGAAGACGACAAAGCGAGCGCCCTGGGCGTTTCGCTTGGCTTGGTCAACCAGACGCTCGCCGCCACTTGGGGTTCTTCCTACATCGGCGATTTCAGCCATCGCGGACGCGTGAAACGCATCTACATGCAGGCGGATGCGGCCTACCGCATGAATCCCGAGGATCTCAATCGTTGGCATGTCCCGAACGCGGCGGGCGACCCCGTGCCGCTCGACGCTTTCGTCGGCGGGCACTGGTCGTTCGGTTCCCCTTTGCTTTCGCGCTTCAACGGTCTGCCGTCCATCACCATCCAGGGACAGGCGGCACCCGGCCGCAGTTCGGGCGAAGCGATGACGGCGATGGAGGAGCTCACGCGCAAGCTGCCGCCGGGTTTCGATTACGCTTGGACGGGTCTGTCCTACGAGGAAAAGCAGTCCGGCGCGCAGGCTCCGGCGCTCTATGCCATTTCCCTCTTCGTCGTGTTCCTGTGCCTGGCGGCTCTCTACGAAAGCTGGTCGGTGCCGTTCTCGGTCATGCTGGTCGTCCCGATCGGCATTCTGGGTGCGGTGGTGGCCGTGTTCCTGCGCGGACTGTCCAATGACGTTTATTTCCAAGTCGGCTTGCTTACGGTGGTCGGTCTCTCGGCGAAAAACGCGATCCTGATCGTGGAGTTCGCCCGCGATGGCTACAACCGGGGGATGGGCCTGATCGAGGCCACGTTGCTCGCCTGCCGCCAGCGCTTGCGCCCCATCGTGATGACTTCGCTGGCCTTCGGGCTCGGCGTGCTGCCCCTGGCCATCGCCCGGGGCGCGGGCTCCGGCAGCCAGAACTCCGTGGGCACCGGTGTGCTCGGGGGCATGGTCGCCGCCACTGTCTTCGCGATCTTCCTCATTCCCGTCTTCTATGTGGTCGTGGCCCGGCTGTTCAAAGTGAAGCCCGAACCCGCGTCCGACCAAAACTGAAATCTTCCGACCATGCGTCCCTTTGCGATTCTAGCCTTCGGTTGCGCCCTGCTTGCGGGGTGTTCGATGGCGCCCAAATACACCCGACCGGAGGCGCCGATCGCCTCGCGCTACCCCGCGGAAGGGGCGGAGACTGGTTCTTCCGTTCCGCCGGCAGCCGACTTGGCTTGGCAGGATTTCTTCCGCGACGAGCGCCTGAAGCGCATCGTGGCACTCGCGCTCGACAATAACCGGGATCTGCGCGTGGCCGCTCTCAATGTCGAGCGCGTGCGAGCCGTCTATAACATCCAGCGCTCGATCCTCATTCCCAGTTTGGACGCCACCGGTCGTATGAATCGGGAACGCACGCCGGCGGAATTCAGCCCCTCCGGCCAGCCCGTCACGGCGTCGGTTTACAGCGTGGGGCTCGAGATGCCCTCCTACGAACTCGATTTCTTCGGCCGGGTTACGAGCCTGCGCGACCAGGTGCTCAACCAATACCTCGCCACAGAGGAGGCCCGGCGCAGCGCCCAAATCGCCTTGGTCTCAGCCGTGGCCCGCCAGTATCTCGCCTCGTTGGCGGCCAGGGAGCAGCTCGATTTGGCGAAGGAGACCCTTGCCGCGGCGGAGCATTCCTATGAGCTGAGCCGGCAGGGATTCGAGGGCGGGGTGCGGTCGGAACTGGACCTGCGCACCGCCGAGGGCCAGCGCGAATCCGTCCGCGCGGCCGTGGTTTCACAGGAGCAGCGGCTCGCGCAGATCGAAAACGGTTTGGTGTTGCTGGTGGGATCGCCCCTGCCGGCGGACCTCCCGTCGGCCGGTTCGCTGGCAACGCAGGCGTTGCTCGAAGACATCCCTGCGGGTGTGCCGGCGGACCTTCTGATCCGTCGCCCCGATGTGCGGGCAGCCGAACATGCGCTGCTCGCCGCCAACGCCAACATCGGCGTTGCCCGCGCCGCGTTTTTCCCGTCGATCAAGTTGACGGCGTTTGCGGGCTCAGCCAGCGCCGATCTCTCGGGATTGTTCAAGGACGGGGCGGATCGCTGGAGCTTCGCCCCGTCCGTGACGCTGCCGATCTTCGCGGCCGGCCGGAACAAGGCCCGCCTGGATGTGGCCTGGATCGAGCGGCGCATCGAGATCGCCAACTACCAGAAGGCCATCCAGTCCGCCTTCCGCGAGGTGGCTGACGCCCTCGCCGTGCGCGAAATCATCGGTCGCGCCATCGCAGCGCAGGAGGCGAGGGCGCAGGCGGCCCAGCGCCGGCACGATCTTACGACCCAGCGATTCGAGGCCGGCATCGATCCTTATCTGAGCGTGCTGCTGGCGAAGCAGGAACTCTTCGCGGCGCAGCAGGCGCTCATCGACGCGCAACTCGCGCGCTTGTCCAACCTGACATCGCTCTACGCTTCACTGGGCGGAGGTTGGAAGAACGAATCCCCCAACGTGCCACCCACCCAATAACGTTGTAGCCCCTGCAGGCTGCACACCCCATTCGTGACCAGCCCCCCCCCCAAGTCTCCCTTGCACGATGCCGATTGGCAGGCCCTCTTGCCGACCTGCATCCGCAAGGCCGGGGCCGCGCGGGCAACCAACACGAGCGCGGGGGAACTGCTGGCCCGATTCACCGCCTCGGCCACCGCGCTGAAGCAGGGATTTCATCGTCATTTCGGGCCGCTGGGCTGGACGGACCACAAGTTTATCACGCTGGTTGTCCTGCTCGCCAACGAACCGACGCCTTCCGTCGCCTCCGAACTGGCCCACTATGCGGGAGTCACCCGCGCTTCGATGACTCAGGTGCTGGATCGGCTCGAAAGCGCACGTTGGATCAGTCGTCAAAGAGACCGCCGCGATCGGCGATTGATCATGGTCGAATTGACCGCCAGCGGGCGCCGTGCCGTCTGCGCGGCGCTGGCGCAGTATTTGGATCTGGCCAGCAACATCGTTGGCACACTTCCCCCGGGCGATTTGCCGACCTTTACCCGAACAATTCGGCATCTCCACGCGCTCGCCGACACACTCGGCCATCCTGCCGGCGCAAGCGCCAAAAATTCCCTATGAATACAACCGAGTTCCTCCAAGACCTGCGCAGGGCTCAACGCCGTGCGGCGCAGGAGCAACAGATCCTGTCGGGCCAGGATTTCATCCTGATGGCTGGTTTGGTTCAGTTCGTCAGCGCGCTCCATCCGTTTTTCCTCCTCGTAAACCAACGGGTGCTGGGTTCCGCTCCGCGCGCCGGACTCGGCACCGAGACACAACTTGTTGCGGAGCTGTCCCTGGCAGGTTTGCTCGCCCTGTTGGGCTGGTGGGCGCACTACGCTCCGTTCCGCGCGGCGGCTACGGCAGTGGTGGCCTTCATCCTGGTGCACGGCAGCTTGGGTTTGGTCCAGCCAAGCAGCCTGCTCTCCGGCGCAATCGTCAAATCCCTCATGCTGGTCGGATTGCTGCATGCCGCCCGGACCGGCTACCAACGTCACCGCGCACTCTAATCTACTTACCCCATGAAGCTCCGTGACTCATTTAGAACCGACCCCGTCGATCTAACCGAGGATTTTGGCCCTCGTTTTCGCGGCGGTCCCTTTGCTTTGTTTGTCGCCTTCTTCGGTGCCTTTTCGGCAGCCGGCATCGGCGTCATCCTTTGGCGGGAGGGTTATCGCCTTGCGGGGAGCACCGTTGCCTTCCTGCTGGGCGGCTTGGCGTTGTGGGGGTGTTGGATGGTGATCATGCGCCTTCGCGACGAAGCCCCCCGGCGGAGTTCTCACGCGGTGCTGGCCGACGTGCTGGGCTTCGAGATCCTTTGCACTTGTCGCGATGTCGCCGCCACGACCTTCCTGGCACCCGACAACCTCAAACCCGGAACGCGCGCGACGCTGCTTGTCTTCGTCGAAAATTACGCGTCGCGCCGGCGGGTGGCTCATTTCGACTTTGGCCCGCACCTCGTCCTCGGCCTGAGCCAACGCCAAAGTGTCAGTTTGGAATTGGCGGCGGGCCAAGCGGCGGTTTTCAGCTTGCCGCTGTCTGTCACTGCCGAGGCCAGCCTTGGCGAGCACGATCTCCCGATGACCTTGCGGGTCGAGCGGCCGAATGGAACGGGATTGCGTCTGCGGGCACCGCATCGGCATCTCCACGACATCTGGAAAATGCATTTCGCCGTGCCGTTTACACTGGAGCCGGTTTCGGAAGTCACGCCCAAGGACGTCCGCTCAATGGCAGAGCCCCGTTTCATTGCCCTCGCTTCGCTGGGCGAGGCAGCGCCGACTCGTGATAATCTCGGCATGATTTTGCGCGAGCTACTCACACCGACCGTCGGTTAACGGCCGCCTCCTATTTCTTCGTTTTTTTCCCAACCGCCGGCTCGCCCGGGATCACCTTTGTCCGCTCGTTGTTCCGCCCGCGTGGATTTTTAGAGGCATGTTCCTGGAGGACTCCGATAAAATTTTGCATCAACTGGGAGTGCGACCGGTTCCACCAGACGGCGAAGATTCTGATGACGAGGTCGTCGCCCTTCTCCCGTATCGGGCGAAAAACCAGGTGATCCGGCTTGTTCGAGGAGGCGAAGGGCAACAACAACGAGACTCCGTGTCCGCCGGACGCGAGCGCCACGAGAGGTTCGAATCCGTTGACCCGCTTGACCGGCCGGTGCCGGATACCGCGCGTCGCAAGGATGGATTCGGTCACCTCCACATGTTGTTGCTGGCTGCCCGGACCGCACACGCACAAGAGCGTCTCTTCAGCCAGGTCAGCCAAAGAAATATCAGTCGAGCCCGCCAACCTGTGATCTTGCCCCAGGGCCACGACAATCCGGGATGCCATGACTTGGGTCGAAGCCAGGTTAGGCGACCGGTCGAGGTCCTGGGCGGTAGCGAAAGCGATTTGGATTGCGCCATCCTTCAAGGCCCGGGTCTGCTCGGAAATCGACGCCTCATGCAGCATGACTTCGACCCGCGGGTAACGAGCGCGATACGCCGCAAGGACAGCTGGCAAGAAGCTGGCGGTGACTGCGCCTAAACTGCCGATGGTCAGGCTGCCGCTCTTGCCCGAAGAGGCGTCCAGCGCCTCCTTCTTCGCCATCTCAATCCGCTCCAAAATGTCACGGGCCTCAAAGAGGAACATCATCCCGGCGTCCGTGAGCGAAACTCCGCCGGTGTTCCGGTTCATCAGGAGAACGCCGAGGTGATCCTCAAGGTCCTTGATCTGCTTGCTCAAGGCCGGTTGCGACACCCGCAGCACATCGGCCGCCCGCCGAAAGCTCAGCGCGTCCGCAACGGCGATAAAATAGCGAAGGTGGCGCAATTCCATGAGTAAACTGATAGCCAGGGATTATCAGTTTGAAAGCTAAAAACTCCCACCAAAGCCATACGTCTACTGTATACTCGGCGGGAATGAATTCCACGTTCACGCACCCTCCTTTTGCCCTCGCGCATGCCAACCTCCAGTCCAACGGTGTCGTGTGGGACGTTCAACGGGCTTCGGGGCAATGAACGCCAGACCACAGTCATCTGGCATCATGCAGGACATCCCCGCGAATCAGCCCAGAATCCCGCAACATGATAACCGCAGTTGTGATTCTGATACTGCTGGTGATCGTTGTGTCCATGGATTCGGACGGAGGACCCAGCGCGAACTCCTGATTTTATCGACCGTCTTCTGTGCGCCGTTGCTCGCCCTCGCCGGCGTGGCACCGGCCGAGGACCCGCTCCCACGTCCGCTCACGCACGACGTAGCCGTCGCCTATGCTCTCTCCCACAATCCGGAGCTAAAGCGAGTCACGCAGCAGGTCGCTGAGCAGGAAGGGGTGCTGCTAGAGGCCGCCGCCCAACGTCAACCCTCTGCGGCAGCGGCAGCCGCCTACGGCTACACCGAAAAGAGTCTGTTTGAGAAATTTCCGGGATTTTCGGATTTTCCATTGCCGGATCAGAATGCGTGGCAGCTCAGAATATCGCTGCGGCAGCGCGTTTATTCCGGCGGTGCCGTCGAGGGCCGCGTTCGCAGCGCCAAAGCGCGATTGGAGGCGGCGCGCTCCGCCGTGAGTGCCGCAGTGAATCAAACCGTCTTTCTGGTCGAGAGGGAGTATTTCGGGGTCTTGCTGGCCCGTGAGCAAATCGGGGTCCAGAAACAGGCGCTGCAAGTGCTGGAAGCAGAATTGGCCCAGGCCAGGGTGCGGCGCCAAGCGGGCACCGGCTCCGAATTCGACGTCCTGCGCGCAGAAGTCGCCGTAGCGAATGCACGGCCGACCTTGATTCGCGCTGAAAACAGTTATCGCGCGCGACAAGACGCCCTGCGCGCGGAACTAGGCGCAGAAGTGGCCTCGACCGAGGGGGACCAAACCGACTTGGACGTTCAGGGAGTTCTGGCGATCCCGCCCGTGACGGTGAATCTGTCCGATGCGATTGAAGCGGCTCGCGCACGGAGACCGGAGTTGATGGCAGGTGCGTCGCTCATCGCGGCGGCGCACGAAGACCGGACAGTGGCGGCGGCGGGCCGCAAACCTCAAGTGAGCGTCGTGGGCGGCTATGAGTTGCGGAAGGCCTCCTATCCCGCGAGTTGGGGCGAAACACTGAACGGCTTCACTATCGGTGCGCAGGTCGATTATCCGATCTTTGACGGTCACGCGACAGACGCCCGGGTGCGTCAGGCGTCGGCGCGCGAAGCGCAAGCTGTCGCTGCGCGCGAGACGGTGCGGCTGCGCATTGACCTCGAAGTGCGGGATGCGCATCGCGCGCTGACCGAAGCTTCCCAATTGCTTGAATCCGCCGACAAAGTCGTCATCGAGGCGACGGAAAGCCTCCGGATGGCCCGAACACGATTGGCGGCCGGCACGGCAATGCAGCTCGACGTGCTCTCAGCGCAAGCGGCACTGACCGAGGCCCGGTCCAATCTGGCCCAAGCGCAGCACGACTACGCGCTGGGTGCTGCTCGCCTGCGCCGCGCCGTCGGCACCGCTACTCCGATCGACTAACTTTTTCTGCAATGGAATCCTCCCACAAGACCCACAAACCTGCCCGCAAGGGCCTCCGCCGAGTTTTGATGCTTGGCAGTCCTGTCGCCGCAATCATTGCCGGTCTCGTAATTTACCTGCACGGCGGGCGCGTGATCTCGAGCGACAACGCCTACATCCACGCCGAAAAACTCACGCTCACGACCGAGGTGGCGGGCAGCGTCACCGAAATCGCCGTGCACGACAACCAAGTGGTGGAAGCCGGGCAGTTGCTTTGCCGGATCGACGATTCCGTTTACCGGAACGAAGTCGATGGCGCGCGAGCGCAACTCGAAGCCGCGCGCACCGAGATCGCGACCCTGCGGGCCAGTTACCGGCAGAAGCTGGCGCAGACCGCTGAGGCCAAAGAGCTGGTCGCCTTCGCAGAGCGCGAGTTGACGCGCCAGCAGACGCTCGCTTCCGGCGATGTCGGCACCGAGGCGGAACTCGACAAGGCGCGTCACATCCTGGATGCCGCGCGCAATCGCGTGGCGGTGCTTGAGCAGGACGCCGCCACCGTATTGGCGTCTCTGGGAGGCCGCGTCGATCAACCAGACGAAAAATATGCGCGGGTGGCGGCGGCCCAGGCGCGCCTGGCCACAGCGGAGCGCAACCTCGGCAAGACCGTGCTGCGCGCCCCTTTCGCGGGTATCACCACCAACGTCAGCAACATCGCCCTTGGGAAACTGCTCGCGGCCGGCCAGCCCGCGTTTTCGCTTGTCGGCACGGAGCGAGCCTGGCTGGAGGCTAATCTCAAGGAGACTGAATTGACTTATGTGAAAGTCGGGGATCCGGTCACCGTCGAGCTGGACGCCTATCCCCGCCATTTTTGGCACGGGAAAGTCACCGCGATCGGCCCCGCTACGGGCGCAGAGTTCTCGCTGATCCCGGCCCAAAACGCCTCCGGCAATTGGGTCAAGGTCGTGCAGCGTGTGCCGGTGCGCATCGAACTCGACACCATCGACGCCGAGCATCCGCTGCGCGCCGGCATGAGCGCTGAAGTAGAGATCGACACGGGGCATGTCAGACACCTCCGCGATCTCCTTCCGAGCCACGTCGGGGGCTGAACGGTATGACGGCCGTCGCGTCATCTTCCTCGGGCGCCCCGCATGCCCATCGGGGCACGATCACGGTCTGTGTGATGCTCGCCACCATCATGCAGGCGCTGGACACGACGATCGCCAACGTCGCGCTGCCCTACATGCAGAGCGCTCTCTCGGCTTCGCAGGACCAGATCAATCTGGTCCTCACCTCTTACATCGTCACGGCGGCGATTATGATGCCGGCGACGGGCTGGCTTTCGGACCGGCTGGGCCGTAAGAACCTATTTCTGATTTCGGTCTTCGGTTTTACCGTGACTTCTGGTCTGTGCGGCATGGCGCATTCACTCGAAGAAATGGTGCTATTTCGCCTGCTCCAGGGAGTCTTTGGTGCGCCCCTTGTCCCGCTGTCCCAAGCGGTGCTCCTCGACGAATTTCCCCGGGAACAACACGGCTCCGCCATGGCAGTCTGGGGCATAGGCGTGATGGTCGGACCGATTCTGGGACCGACGCTTGGCGGCTGGCTCACGGATCATTACAACTGGCGCTGGGTGTTCTACATCAATCTCCCCATCGGCATCCTCACGCTTTTGGGTCTCTCCGCCTACATGCACAGGACCCCGCCGCGGCACGGGCTCGCGTTCGATTGGAAAGGATTCCTGTTTCTGTCGGTCTGTATCGGGTCAATGCAGATGATGCTGGATCGCGGCGAGCAACTGGAGTGGTTCGACTCGCCGGAGATTGTCATCGAGGCCTCTCTCGCTGCGATGGCCGGCTACTTGTTCATCGTGCATACACTCACGACCGAACATCCCTTCCTGGATCTCCGGCTTTTCCGGGACCGGAACTTTGTCACCGGCATGATTTTTATTTTCATCGTCGGCGTGATCCTCCTGGCGACGCTCGCGTTACTCACCCCATTCCTGCAACTGCTCCTGGCGTATCCCGTCCTGACCGCGGGCATGCTGCTTGCCCCGCGCGGTATCGGGACCATGGCCGCGATGTTCCTCGTCGGCCGGCTCATGCAACGCGTTGACCCCCGGGCGATGGTCGCCCTCGGGCTCGTGCTCACCTCCTATGCGCTTTGGAGCATGAGCCGTTTCTCGCTCGATGTGACGCCCATGATTATCGTCCACACGGGCATCATCCAAGGGTTGGGCCTCGGCTTCATTTTCATTCCCTTGAGCGTGATCACGTTTGCGACGCTCCCGAAAGAACTGCGCACCACGGGCACCGCACTCTTCAGCCTATCGCGCAATCTCGGTTCCAGCATTGGGATTTCGGTGATGATTTATTTGCTGGGCCAAAGCACCACCCGAGCGCACGCGATTCTTGCAGAATACATCACCCCCTTTCGCGCGCCGATGCAGAATCTGCCGGCCCTGCTTTCTCCCGAGACGGCCGCAGGCCGGGCTTTGCTGGACGGATTGGTCACGAAACAGGCCGCCCTCATCGCCTATTTGAGCGATTTCTACATCATGTTTCTCGTCACCTTGGCGGCTTTGCCGATGGTGTTCTTCATGCGGTATCGCAAACACAAGCCGACCGATAGTGAGTTGACGGCTGCGGTGGAGTGAGACTCTTCCATTTCCACTTGGAAACCCTCGCGCTGGCGCCATTGGCTGTGGACACTGGGCTGATTCTCTCGGCGCGGGCACGATGCTCGGCCATTCTCCGAGGTGATGGCATGCGAATCGGATCGGATATCTCACCGAATCTTACTCGTTACATTAGGCCCCGAGCCTAAGATGCTGCTGGGCTAGTCTCCGGTCTATGCACTCAAAGAATAAACTCCCGCGGCGGTGGAGCTGGACGGATTTCCGACCGGAATGGCAAGGCACCTTCCCGCTCCATTGGCTTTTGCGGATGCGACCGATCACGTGTCTGCTGCTGGGCACGCTCGTTGCGACTTGTGGGGCCGGCGCGCCAACGGGTGATGACGATGAACTCGCCCTGTCCGTCGGCGCCGCGCGACTCCTGTCCGGTCAACCCTTGGCGGCTGGCAGCCTCGAGTATCGCTTCGGAAAAAATTGGTGCGGGGTCCATCCCTACCTCGCGGCGCACGGCGTGAAGGACGGCGCCTATTACCTTGGCGGCGGACTTCTCTACCGGCGGGAACTGCCGCGACGGTGGCGACTGACACTCAGTTCCGGACCTGGTTACTATGATCGCCAGCATAGTCCACGCGATCTCGGGTCCACATTGGAATTCTACTCGAATGTGGAACTGGCGAGGCGCCTGACTGGCGGCTGCCAGATCGGCCTGAGCTTCGGGCATGTTTCCAATGGTGGTTTCGGCAACGAGAATCCCGGCTCGGAAACGCTCCGTCTTGTTTTCGTGCGGCCTATCGACCGGCGGCGACGGCAGTGGCGGTGACGTGCGTCGCCAGCGGAGAAAAAGCGGCGGCGGCCCCCGGTCGATGGTCCGGTGACGCCGCCGCGAAGCCGGGAGGAGGGCTCGCGGCCGAAGCGCGCGATCAGTGGATGGCCACGCGCGTCTTCTTCCAGTCGTTCACCGGCTCGGCACCGATGTTGAACTGTTGGACTTGGTGCGAGTTCCCCAGTTTCACGTTGAACCGGAGCCTGCCCTGCGCGTCGGCGCGCGGCCAATTGGGCCACACGTCGATACCCAGCTCCGGTGGGGCCACCACCCAATGCAGGCTCCCGGGCGCGTAGGTCGGCGGAGTGGTCACGGTGACGACGCCGCTGCCTTGGAGCGTCAGCCCATCGCGGGAGACATCGGTGAGGTAGAGGAATTCCACCACGTCGCGCTGGGTCGCGAAGTTCCAGCCGAAGATATCGAAGCTCGATTCGATCGCCTGGTAGTCGAAGCTCGCGGGGGTCCCCGCGTTGGCGGCAAAGGTCTGTTCCATGACCGGCAGCGCCTGCTTGAACCACCCGAGAAAATAGTGGCCGGTGTGGGTGGCCTGGGGATTCACATGGAAAGTATGCGGGATATCGAGCGCGAGCATCTTCAGGTTGAATTCATAGTTGAGCGTTCCGACCGCTGCCTCCAAGGCGCGCGTGGTCGCGCTGTCTCCCGGCATGTCGTTGCCGAGTCCGAGGCCGGTGACATACCACACCTTCAGCGGCCGGAGATGGTTCATCAGGGTGAACGGATTGCGCCCGTGCCAGAGGACCTCCTGGGAAAGGAACGGCCCCCAGATCTGGCCGGGGTCAATGTTCAACACGGCGGGCAAATTGACAAATGCGAGCAGGTCAGCGGGGACCGCGTCCAATGCGCCCACCAACGACAGCGGGATGTTGTTCACCGCACCAGAGATTGAGAACACACCGGCGAATAGGTCAGGGTGGCGCGTGGCGTAGGTCATGCAACCGAAGCCGCCCATCGACAGGCCGCTGATGGCACGGCCTCCGCGATCATGCCGGACCTGGAAGTTCGCTTCGACCCAAGGGATGAGCTGTTGGATGTGATAGGTCTCCCAATTGCGCATTGTCCCCCCGGCGGTGGGCTCATACCAATCGGAATAGAAATCGTTGTCCCCGTCCGGCATCACGAACACGATATTCGCGCTGCGGGTGTTGGTCTCGAGCGTGTCGTTGAGATCGTTGACCGCATTCATGTTCGACCAGGTAGTCTCGCTCCCCGAGAAACCGTGCAGCAGATAGACGACCGGGTAATTCTGCCCGGCCTCATAGCCGACGGGCAGGAGCACGCGCACCCTCGTCTGCCCGTCGCCTACGGCGGCGTTATCGAGCAGATATTCGGTTGTGCGCGGGATGGTCAGGCCGGGTGCCGCAGCGTAGGTGACCGAGGTGGCGGAGACGGTCTCTAGTGCCGGCACGCTGGCTTGAACCACCAGCGTGACGAGGAGGCCGGCGGCGCGGAAAAGCTCAGGCGGCGCGGAGCGAATGCCGGCTGCCTTTCAGACCATAGAAAGCAATGTAGGCGTAGCAGAGCACGGGGATGAAGAAGGCGGGCTGGATCCCGATCCGGTCGGCGAGGAATCCTTGCAACAGCGGCACGAGCGCGCCGCCGACAATCGCTGTGCAAAGGATGCCCGAACCCTGGCCGGTGTGCCGGCCGAGCCCGTCGATCGCCAAGGTGAAAATCGTCGGGAACATGATCGAGTTGAAGAGCCCCACCGCGAGGATGGCCCACATGGCCGCCGCTCCGCTCGCCAGCATCGTGAAGACGACCAGAGTGGCCGCGACAATGGCATTGAACGCCAGGCAGTGGCCCGGACGGAAAACCCGCGTCAGGTAGGAACCGGCGAAACGGCCGACCATCGCACCACCCCAATAGAGGGCGACCATCTTGCCGGCGGCGGCCTCGCTCAGGCCGGCGATCTCGGGTTGGCCGAGGAAATTGACCAGGAACGACCCGATCGACACCTCGCCGCCGACATAGAGGAAAATCGCCACCGCCCCGAGCACCAGATGGCGGTGCGACCAGGCGCTCGGCGTCGCATCGGCGGCCGAGCCGCTGCCGGTCGCGGCCTCGGTGCCCGCGACGTGCGGCAACCGGATGATCGCGAAAACCACGGCGATCAGGATGAGCACCACCGCCAGGCCGACGTAGGGCACCTGCACGGTGCCGGCCTCCGCCGAGCGGTAGGCGGCGAGTTCCGCCGGCGACATCGCGGCGAGCTCGGTTGGACCCTTCACCGCGGCGCCGAGGATCAGCATCGAGCCGACCACGGGCGCGACCGTCGTGCCGAGGGAATTGAAAGCCTGCGTGAGGATCAGGCGGCTCGAGGCGGTCTCGGGGGCGCCGAGAATCGCCACGTAGGGATTGGCGGCGACCTGGAGCAGCGTGATGCCGCACGCGAGGATGAACAGCGCGCCCAGGAACATCGGGTAGGATTGGTAACCCGCCGCCGGATAGAAGAGCAGGCAGCCGAACCCGGCCGTCAGCAGGCCCGTGACCATTCCCCGCTGATAACCGACCCGTTCCACCAGCCAGCCGGATGGCAGCGAAGCGACGGCGTAGGCGGTGAAGAAGCTGAACTGAATCAGCATCACGCGCGTGTAGGTGAGCGTGAAGACCGACTTGAGGTGCGGGATGAGAATGTCGTTCAGGCAGGTGATGAATCCCCACATGAAGAACAGCGACGTGAGCACCGAGAGGGCAAACGTCTGGTGGGGTATCGGCGCGCGGAGTGCGGTGCCGGAGGACGGCGCGAGGACGGGGGTTGTGGCCATGAGGGAGGCGGCGAGGGAACAGGATTGTTTTGGCGAAAATTCAGGCGCTCACCACGGCCCAGTTCTTCCGCTGGTTGAGCGTGGCCTCACTTTCGAACGACGCTTCAGTGCCCAAACCGCGTGGCATAGTTGCGAGTTCATGTCGGGCCCAAGCCAACCAGGCGCGGCGTGTCGGGGCGAGCGTGCCGTCGCGCAGCCATTGTTGCTCGCAGGCTTCGAGGTAGCGTTGCACCCGGTCCCATCGTTCCCATTCGGCGGCCGACGCGAGCAACTGGTCGAGGGAAAACCCTCCGGTCTCCGGCTTGGCTGCGGACAGGGAGACCGGAGCGGTATCGCGAGTGGATGAGAGGGTGAACAACGCCGGCCGGCCGATCTTGCCCTCCGGCGGTGGCAGCAGCGGCCGCGGCGGCGGCCGGCCCGCCCGGCGCTTGGCCCAGTAACCGGGAGGCGGACAGGGAATGTTGCGCCGGCGGCACATGCGGCCGAGCGCCACGTCGGAAATGCCGAATTCGCGGGCGAGCTGGAGCAGGGGCACCGACCAGACTCGCGCATACAGCTCCTCACGCGTCAGGAGGATTTTTCTGGCTCCGTTCGGATTCATTCGTTCACCGGGCGAGCAGCGGGCGCGCTACTCGGGCGAGATAATACTCAAAATTGGTGAAGTCGTCCGACGCGGCGAGCTGGCCCAGCAACGGGCGGAGCCCCTTCGGCGTCGGCAGACCGGAGCGGTCCAGCGCGTTCAACGCGAACAGCCGCAGCTCGCGCTGCTCGGTCTGGACGATGGCCTCCTCAATCACCTGCAAGGCGACCGGATCGCTGCCGCGCCGCAGGATCGCCTCGGCGGCGGCGACGCGCACAGTGGCATCGGCGTCATGCAGCAAGGGTCCGATATCAGGCGCCGGAGTGTCGAGGCGATCCAGCGCGGCGGCGGCGGCCCAATAGCGGACGATCGGCAGCGGGTCCTTGGCGGCGTCGGCGCGGCGCGCGAGCGCCTCGGGGCCGGCGCCGAGCTGCAGGTCGTCGACCAGGGAGATCAGCCGCGCGAGCGGGTAGCGCGCATCATCGGCGGCCACTGCGGCCGGAGAACTGGTTCCGGCCAGCGCGACCATCATCGGCTCGAGCATGAAACCGGTGTCGCGGATGGCGAGCTGGTGCGCATGGAGCGCGGCGCGGAAGCGCGCCAGCCGTTCCGCGTGCGCGGGATCGGCGGCGAGATTGTGGATGTTATCCGGATCGCGCTCCAAGTCGTAGAGCTCCTCCACGGCTTTCGGCTCGAAGAAGCGGCGCTGCGCGGCGTTCAGATTGCCCGAGCGGTAGTGGGTTTCCCATTCCTGCATCGACGCCATCTTCCAGAGATAGTCGATGCGCTGGCCCAGCGGGCGGTCGGGATAGTAGTTGCGGATGTAGCGGTAGTGCCCGTCGGAAACGGCGCGGATCATGTCGTAGCGTTCGTCCATGCGGTCGCGGAACATGAAGGCGAACTCGGGTGCGGGCGCGCGCGCGGGCCCGGCGAAGGCGCGGCCCTGGAATTGCGCGGGGGGCTCGACGCCGAGCAGGCTGAAGACCGTCGGGCCGAAATCGACAAAGTTGACCAGTTCTCCATTTCGCCCGCCCGTGGCAGCCGGCGCGAGGTGGGCGTATTTTTTCGGGAGGCGCACAATGAAGGGGACGCGCGTGCCGTTCTCATTGAGGAAGCGTTTGCTGCCGGCGACGACACCGCCGTTGTCCGCCGCGTAGAAGATGATCGTGTCCTCCAGCAAGCCGTCCGCCTCGAGCCGGGCGAGCACGGTGCCGGCGGCGGCATCGGCCGATTCGACCAGATCGTAATACTGGGCCACGTCGGCCCGCACCACGGCGGTGTCGGGCAGATAGCCGGGCACATGCACCTTGGCCGGGTCGGTTTTGAGCGGCTGGCGGGTCTGCAGATACTCCTCGTGGCTCTGCATGAAGGTGAAGATCGCGAAGAACGGCTGCCCCGGCTGGCGACCGCGCCAATCGGCCTTGGTGCTCACCTCGTCGAGGGCGGCCGACCAGTCGCTCGAGGTGTTGTAGTCGGTCTTGACGTTGTTGGTGCAGTAGTAGCCGGCCTCGCGGAGATATTGCGTGAACATCTTCACGCCGGCCGGCAGCGGGCGCGTGCTGCGCATGTGCTGCGTGCCCATGCTCGAGGCGTAGCGGCCGGTCGCGAGGGAATTGCGCGACGGCGCGCACACCGGCGCGGTGTAGCAGCGGTCGAACACGATGCCGTCCTTCGCCAGGCGGTCGGCCGTCGGCGTGCGCGCGAGAGGATCTCCATAGGGCCCCACGAAATTCGGCGAGCTGTCCTCGATGAGCAGCCAGAGAATGTTGGGGCGCGGTGCCTTCTCCTGCGCGGGCACGATGGCGGTCGCCAAGACGAACATGATGGCGAGCACGGCGAAGGAGGCGCGGGTGGAACTGGCAACGAACGGAATGCGGAAGCGACGAAGGGAAGGAGTCATAACTCGGGGGGCGAAGTCAGGGTTGGCGCGCGGAGGGGGAAAATCACCTTGCGAACAACCCCAAGGACAGCTTCCCCCAGACCAATCGGCTCCGGGGCGCAAGACAACCACCGCCGCACTTTTACCGTAGTAGTGCCGGGCGGGACGCCGCCCGGTGATCGCTCCTCCGGGGAGCAGATGTCACTGCAGGTGCGTGCGCATCCACGCGAGCGCGTCGTCGATGTATTCCGGCGGCAGTTGATGTCCGCTCTCGAAGAATTTGAGCTGCTTGGCCGTGCCGGGGATCGTGGCGACCATCTCCTCCGCCTCCGCCTTGGTGTAATAGATGTCGGTCGTTCCCATCAGGTAGAGGATCGGCCGGTCGCCGAGCAGCGGGGCGAAATTGCCCGGGGCCACGGCATCCATCCCCGCCAGCGCCGGGCCGGCCGCGAGGCGGGCCTTCCGCGAAAACGGCGGGGCCACACACGCGACCGCGGCCTTGAAGCGCGGCTCGACGGCCATGAGATTGCTGAGCGTCACCCCGCCCATGCTGTAGCCGACGGCGCCGATGCGCTTCGCGTCGATCTCGGGGCGCGTCTCCAGATAGTCGAGGGCGCGGCGGTAGTCCACGGCGGCGTGCAGGATCATGTCGCGCAGGCGGACAGGCAGCAGGCGCGGCGGCGCCATGAAGGTGTTCGGATTGTCGAAGTCGCCCATCTGCGTGCGCTCGCCGGAAAACGGGGCGTCGAGCATCATCACCGCGAAACCGGCCTCGACGAGTCGCGGCGCGAGGTTGCGCGAGAAGTTGTCCGGGCGCCACCACGCGTCCTTCGAGCCGCCCATGCCGTGCAGGAGCACCACGCAGGGCACCGGACCGGCGGCCTGCTTCGGCAACACCAGCAGGCCCGGCACGCGGTCGCCGGCCTGCGAGGTGAAGACGAACTTGTCGCGCGGGTTGCCCGCGATGGCGGATTTCTCGGCGAGGCGCACATTGAGGGGCAGCGCCTTGTCGTAGGCGTAGAACTGGGTCAGGACCTCCATCGTCTCGGGGGAGAGAGGAGCCGGGGCGGCGGGGTCGGCGCACATGACGGCGCCCGGCAGGCCGAGCAGGCAAACGAGGAGGGAAGCGCGCCGCAAAATCGCGCGCGGAGGGGTGTGGCGGACGAGGATTTTCATGATGGGGAGGATATCGGCGGATATTGGCAACTAAGGCCAGCCGGGTTGCCAAGGTGCGTGCCTTCGAACGCGTTCGAGGGCCGCTGGATTGCGCCCGATGCGCAGGACGGTTGCCATCTGCTGGTGGCGCTCGCCCCGCTCGCGACCCGCCCGAATCACAGCCGTTTTCCCCCTCACCCCATGCGCGCCTTCATTTTTGGTTTCCTGCTCGCCGTTGTCGTCTCCACCGCTTGCGCCGATCCCGGCACGGCCTCCGCCTTCGTCCAGGTCCGCGACCGCCAGTTCGTCGCCCCGGGCGGCGAAGTGCTCAAGCTGCGTGGCACCAGCCTCGGCTCCTGGCTGCTGCCCGAGGGCTACATGCTCAAATTCCGCGACAAGAAAACCTCCGGCCCCTGGCAGATCGAGGCGATGGTCGCCGAGCTGATCGGCGATCAGGCGGCCGCCCGTTTCTGGCGCGCCTGGTGGGACAACTTCATCACGCGTGACGACATCCAGTTTCTCCAGCGCACCGGGTTCAACCATGTGCGCGTGCCCTTCAACTGGCGGTTGTTCGTCACCGCGCGCCCGCCCTACCGCATGGAGGGCCCGGGCTGGGAACTGCTCGACCGAGTGGTCGGGTGGTGCCGCGAGGCCGGGCTCTACGTGCTGCTGGACATGCATGGCGCGCCGGGCGGACAGACCGGCACGCAGATCGACGACAGCCGCGGCTACCCGTTCCTTTTCATCGATGAGGAAAGCCAGCAGCTCACCGTCGACCTGTGGCGCGAGATCGCGCGCCGTTATCGCGACGAGACCATCGTGCTCGGCTACGAACCGCTCAACGAGCCCATCGGCCACATGTTCGACACGGAGCGGCTGAACCCGCGGCTCGCCCCGCTCTACCAGCGCATCGTCGCGGCGATCCGCGAGGTGGACCCGCACCACATCATCTTTCTCGGCGGCGCCCAGTGGAACACCAACTTCGAGATCCTGCCGCCGCCGACCGACCCCAACATCGCCTACACTTTCCACGCGTATTGGATGCCCCGGACCGACGTGAGCGTGATCGAGCGCTATCTCCGCGTCGCCTGGGAACACAAGGTCCCGCTCCACCTCGGCGAGTCCGGCGAAAACACCGACGAATGGATCGCCGGCTTCCGCCGCACGCTCGAGGAAAACGGCATCGGCTGGTGCTTCTGGTCCTACAAGCGCATGGCGGGCACCAAGCACCCGCACTCCAGCATCCTCTCGATTCCCGACCCGGCCGGTTGGGACAAGATTGTCGCCTACGCGATGGGCCCCCGCCTCAACCCCGAGGAGATCCGCCAGAACCGCCCGCCGCTCGACGAGGCCGCCGCCGCGTTGCGCGGCCTGCCCGAGAACATCCGCTTCGAGAAGAACACGCTCAACCCCGGCTACCTTCGCGCCCTCGGCCTCGAGCCCGCGGCCGCGACGAAAGCGGCTCCGTGAATCCGCCGGGATCGCTCCGGCCGCATCGCCGAATCTGGCGCCACCGCGAACCGGGGCGGTCGCGTCCCCCCCCGCGACGCGCGCCGATCGATTCCCCTCGCCGGCCCGGTGCCGGCTTCAGCGCACGAACGAGATGCCCGCGCGCACCGTCTCGAATTTCTCCCGATACGACAGCAGGCTTTCGCCATAGCCATTGAAATACTGCACGAGCAGATAGGTCTCCAGATCCAGCAGCGAAGTCTTGAACGGCACGGTGAGATCGACCTGATGCGTGAAATGCTCCCAGCCGCGCCCGACGTGTCCCGTGTAGGTCAGCGCGGGACCGTTCTGGTAGCGCCCGATCGCCACGCGCAACTGCCCATAGCCCCGGTAATCGGCGATGTCGGGATTGTTCTCCCCCGAACCCACGTAGAAAAAAATCTCGGGCGCGACGATCAAATGCCAGTCCTCCATCCGGCCGAGGACAAAACCCGAGCGCAGATAGACGGTGTTGAGGCTCCGCGAGACGTCGCCCGCGCGCCCGTTCGACTCGTGCTTGAACGCCACCCGGTAACCGAGCCACCGCACCGCCTGCTCCTCGTGCAGCGGCGCGAGCGACTCGACGAAGAGCTCCGGCATGTAGCTGGTGTCGTAGAACGGGCTCGATTCGGCGTCGATGTCCCACAGCGAGCGCTGCGTGTAGCCCGCCTGCAGCGTCATCGGCAGGCGCGTCTCGCTGCCCTCCGTCACATTCAGCAGGCGGTATTTGAAACTGAACTGGAACTTCGCCGCCGGCGCGTCCGGACCATAAACGAAGTAGATCGATTCGTGCGCCGAGAGCCGGCCCTGGAAGGTGCGCTCGATTTCGTCCGCCGCCGCCCTCAGACCCGCCATGCGGCGGAACGGCTCCCGCTTCCGCTCCGGCTCAGGCTTCGGCGCGCCCGGCACCACCGGCCAGGCGGCCCGCGCGACCGGCTGCCCCGCCGCCAGGGTCTCAAGCACGATCAGGCCGCGGCAATCCTTCGGCACGAGCAACTCGTAGCGAAACCGCCGGAAGCCGCCCGGCGCGATCTCCGTCGCGGTCGTTTCGCGTCCGCGCAACGTCACCAGCCATGTCCGCTCACCACCGCTGAGGCGGGCCTCGATCTCGGCCGGCGGCGTGAATGGCACGGGTGCCGCGCCGGAATTCAGCGCCAGCATTTCCACCGCCACCGTCGTCCCCGCTGCGGATTCGCCGCCGGGTGCGAGCAGCGTCAGCGAGATGCCGCCGGCGGGTTCCTCCTCCGCCTGCAGCAGCGGCGGCGCGAGCAGCAACGCGAGCGCGGCGCAGGCGACGGCGCGCAGGAAGGCGAGGGAGCGAGTCGAAACGTTTTCGCGGGATTTCATGCCGGCGGGGAAAGGGAATGCAGGACCGGACCGTTCGCAAGCGTGCGTCGCGCCCCGCCCACCCCGTCCGCACAGCGTCGCCCCGCGCGCGCCGAGGCGAGGCATTGATTAGTGCCGGGCACACGGAGAAATCCCCGATATGACGAAGAGGGTAAAACACTGGGGCCTCGCGATCATCCTCACCGGCGGGTTGGCGGCGGCCGGTTACTATTTTTGGCAGGAGCGCGCACGGTCCGCCGCGACCGCCGGGCTGGTGACGGGCAACGGCCGGATCGAGGCCACGGAGATCGATGTGGCCACCAAACTGCCCGCGCGGGTGAAGGAAATCTACGTGCAGGAGGGCGATTTCATCGCCGCCGGGCAGCCGCTCGCCGCGATGGTGGTTGATACGCTGCTCGCCCAGCGCACCGAAGCCGAGGCGCACGCCCGGCAGGCGCACAATGCGGTGGCGAGCGCGCAGGCGCAGGTGGCGGTATGCGAGAGCAATCTCGCCGCCGCGCGGGCCGCGATCGTCCAACGCGAGACGGAACTCGCCTCGGCGCAGCGCCGCCTCCGGCGCAGCGAGACCCTCCAAAGTTCCGGCGCCGAGACGGAGCAGGCGCTCGACGATGCACAGGCGGCGATCGACGCCGCGAAGGCGCAGGTCGTGAGCGCACAATCCGCCGCGGCCGCGGCCGAGGCCACGATCGCCCGCATCGAGGCCGATATCCGGGACAGCCAGCTCACGTCGCCGCGCGACGGCCGCGTGCAATACCGCATCGCCCAGCCCGGCGAAGTCCTCGGTGCCGGCGGCAAGGTGCTCAACCTCGTCGACCTGGGCGACGTTTACATGACTTTCTTCCTCCCCGAGACGGTCGCCGGCCGCATCGCCATCGGCGCGGAGGTGCACCTCGTGCTCGACGCCGCCCCCGAATACGTCATCCCCGCGCGCATTTCCTTCATCGCGAGCACGGCGCAGTTCACGCCGAAAACCGTCGAGACCGCGAGCGAGCGGCAGAAGCTGATGTTCCGCGTCAAGGCGCAGATCGACCGCGACCTCCTCCAGCGGCATCTCGCGCAGGTGAAAACCGGTCTGCCCGGCGTGGCGTGGGTGCGGCTCGATCCGGCCGCCGCCTGGCCGGCGCATCTCGCCGTTCGCCTTCCGCAATGAAGGCCGTCAGCGCCAGTCCCGCCGCTCCGGTGGCGCGGCTGTCCGGCGTCAGCCTCCGTTATGGCCGCAACATCGCGCTGGACGCGGTCGACCTCGAGCTGCCGGCCGGCACGGTCGTGGGCCTGATCGGCCCGGACGGCGTGGGCAAATCGAGCCTGCTCTCCGCGCTCGTCGGCGCGCGCCGCATCCGGGAGGGCGAGGTCAACGTGTTCGGCGGCGACATGCGTCGCCGCCGCCATCGCGATGCCGTGGGACCGCGCATCGCCTACATGCCGCAGGGGCTCGGCCGGAATCTTTATCCGACGCTGTCCGTCGAGGAGAACCTCCAGTTTTTCGGCCGGCTCTTCGATCAGGACGCGGGCACGCGGCGGCAGCGGATCGATGCGCTGACACAGGCGACCGGCCTGCACCCGTTTCTCGACCGGCCCGCGGGCAACCTTTCCGGCGGCATGAAGCAGAAGCTCGGGCTGTGCTGCGCGCTCATCCACGACCCCGACCTGCTGGTGCTCGACGAGCCGACGACCGGCGTCGATCCGCTGGCGCGCAGCCAGTTCTGGCAATTGCTCGCGCGCATCCGGGCCGGCCGGTCCGGCATGAGCGTCGTCGTGGCGACCGCCTACATGGAGGAGGCCGACGGATTCGACTGGATCGTGGCGATGAACGCGGGCCGCGTGCTCGCGACGGGCACGCCGGCGGAGATCCGCCGCCGCACCGGCAGCGATTCGCTGGAGATGGCGTTCATCCGGCTGCTGCCCGAGGAAATCCAGCGCGAGCACCGCCCCGTCGCGAAACCGCCGCTCACCGCCTTCGGCCACGAGGAGACCGCCATCGAGGCCAGCGGATTGACGAAGCGCTTCGGCCACTTCACCGCCGTCGACCGCGTGAGTTTCCGCATCCGCCGCGGCGAGATCTTCGGCTTCCTGGGCTCGAACGGCTGCGGCAAGACCACGACCATGAAGATGCTCACCGGTCTGCTCCCGGCGAGCGAAGGCCGCGCCTGGCTGTTTGGCACCGAGGTGAATCCCCACGATCTGGCGACGCGCCGCCGCGTCGGCTACATGTCGCAGTCCTTCTCGCTCTATTCGGAACTCACCCTTGAGCAGAATCTCGTGCTGCACGCCCGGCTGTTCCAGGTGCCCGCCGCGCTGATTCCCGCGCGGGTCGAGGCGACGCTCGGGCGCTTCGGGCTGACGGAGCGGCGCGGCGACCTGCCGGACCGCCTGCCGCTCGGCCTGCGGCAGCGGCTGTCGCTGGCGGTGGCGATGGTCCACGAGCCGGAGCTGCTCATCCTGGACGAGCCCACCTCCGGCGTCGATCCGGTGGCGCGCGACGTGTTCTGGCAACTGCTGATCGACCTCGCGCGCGGGAGCGGCGTCACGGTCTTCATCTCCACGCACTACATGAACGAGGTGGAGCGTTGCGACCGCGTGTCGTTCATGCACGCGGGCCGCGTGCTGGTGAGCGACGCGCCGGCGGAGATCGTGCGCCGGCGCGGCGCGCGCACGCTGGAGGAGGCGTTCATCGCCTATCTGCGCGAGGCCGCCCCGCCCGGCGAGACGGCCACCCCGGCCGCGCCGGCGCCGGGCCGGGCGCAGGCGCCGCGGACACGGTTCAGCCCGCGCCGCATGCTCGGCTACGTGATCCGTGAGACGCTCGAGCTCCGGCGCGATCCCGTGCGCGCCACCCTCGCGATGGCGGGCAGCCTGCTGCTGATGCTCATCATCGCCTATGGCATCAGCATGGATGTCGAGGATCTCAAGTTCGCCGTGCTTGATCGCGACGACACCAGCCTGAGCCGGGACTACACGCTCAACCTCGCCGGTTCGCGCTACTTCGCCGAGCAGCCGCCGCTGGCGGACGAGGCCGATCTCGACCGCCGGATGCGCACGGGGGAGCTGGCCCTGGCCGTGGAAATCCCGCCGGGATTCGCGCGCCAGCTCAAGCGCGGCACGCCGGTGCAGGTGGCGGCGTGGATCGACGGCGCGATGCCGGCGCGGGCCGACACCGTGCGCGGCTACGTCGCCAGCCTGCATCAGCAGTGGCTCGTCGATCACCTGCAGCGCGCCGGCATCGACGCCGTCGCCGGCTACGCCACGGTCGAGACGCGCTTCCGCTACAACCCTGAGGTCACCAGCCTGCCGGCGATGGTGCCCGCCGTGATCCCGCTCCTGCTGCTGATGCTGCCGGCCATGCTCACGGCGCTCGCCGTCGTGCAGGAGAAGGAGCTGGGCTCGATCGTGAATTTCTACGTCACGCCCGTCACGCGCGCCGAGTTTCTCCTCGGCAAGCAATTGCCCTACCTCGCGCTGGGGATGCTCAATTACCTGCTGATGGTGCTGCTCGCCGTCACGCTGTTCGGCGTGCCCCTGAAGGGCAGTTTCGCCGCGCTGACGCTGGCCGCGCTGGTCTTCGTCGGCATCTCGACGGGGCTCGGGCTGTTCGCCTCGGTCTTCACGCGCAGCCAGATTGGCGCGATGTTCTTCACGCTGGTAGGCACGATGCTGCCCGCGATCTCGTATGCGGGGCTGCTCAACCCCGTCTCTTCGCTGGAGGGGGCGGGGCGCGTGATCGGGGAGCTTTTCCCGGCCACGCACCTGCTCACGATCAGCCGCGGCGTCTTCGGCAAGGGGCTCGGTTTCGCCGATCTGGGCGGCTCGTTCTGGCCGCTGCTGCTGGCGCTGCCGGCGATCCTCGGCCTGACGCTCGCGCTGCTGCGCAAACAGGAGACCTGAACGATGGATCGTCTGCGCAACATCTACCGGCTCGGCGTCAAGGAACTCTGGAGCCTGGGGCGCGACCCCATGATTCTCCTGCTGATCGCCTACGTCTTCACCGTCGGCATCTACACCGCCGCCACCGCCATGCCCGAGACGCTCAATCGCGCCCAGCTCGCCATCGTGGACGAGGACGGCTCGGCGCTCTCCGCCCGCCTCGCGGCGGCGTTCTACCCGCCGCACTTTTCCCAGCCCGCGCTCGTCGGCCGGGAAGCGGTGGATGCGGGGCTCGACGCCGGGCGGTTCACCTTCGCCCTCGATATCCCGCCCGACTTCCAGCGCGACGTGCTCGCCGGCCGCGCGCCAGCCTTGCAACTGAGCGTGGACGCCACCCGGATGAGCCAATCCTTCTCCGGCAACGCCTACATCCAGCAGATCGTGCAGGGCGAGGTGCGCGAGTTTGTGCAGCGCCACCGCGCCACGCCGGTCCCGGCGGTCGATCTGGCGCTGCGCGCGCGCTTCAACCCCAACCTGGAGCCCGCCTGGCTCGGCGCTTTGATGGAGGTGATCAACAACATCACGATGCTCTCGATCGTGCTCGCAGGCGCCGCGCTGCTGCGGGAGCGCGAGCACGGGACGGTCGAGCACCTGCTCGTCATGCCGGTGACGCCGGGCGAGATCATGGTGGCGAAGATGTGGTCGATGGGGCTCGTGGTTCTCGGGGCGGCGGCCCTCGCCCTCGCCGTGGTCGTGCAGGGGGTTCTGCGGGTGCCCATCGAGGGCTCGGTGGCGCTGTTCCTGGCCGGGGCCGCCCTGCACCTGTTTGCCACGACCTCGCTGGGCATCTTCATGGCGACGCTCGCGAGGTCGATGCCGCAGTTCGGCCTGTTGCTGATGCTCACGCTGATCCCGCTGCAACTGCTGTCCGGCGGCTTCACGCCCCGCGAGAACATGCCGGAAATCGTGCGCGGCATCATGCAGCTGGCGCCCACGACGCATTTCATCATGGCCGGGCAAGGCATCCTTTTCCGCGGCGCCGGCCTCGGGGTGGTCTGGCCTCAGTTCCTCGCGCTCGCCCTGATCGGCGGGGCGTTTTTCAGCCTGTCGCTCTGGCGCTTTCGCCGCTCGCTCGGCCAGATGGCGGAGTGACGCCCAAGGCTGACGGGCCTCCCGCCGGCTCCTCGGCGACGCGCTGATGCCCGGCATCGCCGATGGCTGTTTCATTGGCCGTCCCCATGACGCATCCCCCCGGCGTGGGGCACGAGGACAGCCCGCGCACCTTGGCTTGAAATCCGCCGCTCGACGGGTGCAAACTCTGGCATGCCCGTTCCCAAGTCCGTCCGGCTGGACAAAACCGGGATCGTCCAGATCGCCGCCAGCCTCGGCGTTTCCCCATCGACGGTGTCGCGCGCACTTCGCCCGGAGACCGCCCACCTGGTGCGGGCGGATCGGAGGAAACAGATCCTCGACCTGGCCGAAAAGCAGCATTTCTCGCCCAACCCCGGCGCGCGGATGCTACGCAGGGGGGTCAACGCGAACCTCACGGTGGTGGTGCCGCTGGACGAGAACATCTTCTTCTCCGAGTTCTACGGCCGGTTTCTCGCGGGCACGCTCCACGCCGCTGCGGCCCGTGGATGGGGCGTGCATATCTGCACGCGGCAGCAGAAAGCCGGCGCGAGTTTTCGCGAGACAATGCAGCACCTCAGCCTGGACTCCTCGGGCCTGATCTACCTCGCCGAGCCGCTCAGCCACGAGGCCGTGGCCGAACTCAAGGGCTACCGGCGGCCTTTTGTGCTCACCAAGTCGGCCCTGCCCGTGGGCGTGAAGGCGTCCGAACTCGGAGTGCCGATCGTCGGGGTGGACAACATCGCGGGCGCCCGCTCCGTCGCCAGCCTCCTGCTCCAACTCGGCCATCGCAAGATCGGCCTGCTGCTGGGGCCGGCCGGCTCCCGCGACGCCCACGAGCGCCGCCAAGGCTACATGGAGATGCTGGAGAAGGCCGGCACCAAGCCCCGGCCGGAATGGATCCACGAGGGCGCCTTCAGCGCGGAGTCCGGCCGCGAGGGGCTCAACAGGATGCTCAACGCCGCCGAGCGTCCCACGGCGGTCTGTTGCGCGAACGACGAGATCGCGTTCGGCGCCATCAACGCCGCGCATGTCGCGGGCTTGAGGTGTCCGGACGACATTTCGGTGGTTGGCTTCGACGATGGCATCTGGGCGACGGCCTGCCAGCCAGCCCTCACCACCATCCGCCAGCCGCTCGCCGACATGGCTGAGCGTTCGGTCGGCCTGATCGTGGAAGCCGCTACCTCCCCCGGACGTTCCAATCGCGCCATGCTGGACGAGATGCCGGCTCCGATGATGATTCGGGAGTCGACTCGCCCGGTTCGGACTACCGAGCGCAAGTAGAGAAAACGATTGCAGGAGATGTTGCGGGGATTCGGGGCCTGCTTCGGATCGCTCCACTCCAGAGAGGAATGTGGCGGAAATCGCGCCGCGGAGGAGGGGAAGGTTTTGGCTTGCAATGCAAACGTTGTCATCGAAGCTGCCGCGATACCCCCCCGCGAATTCCCCACTTCGCGAACCCCGCCCCATGCGTCTCCCCCGGCTACGCCCCCGGCAGATCCATCCCCGACGAGTCATCCTCGCGGTGGTGCTGGCTTGCGCGGGCGTGATGGGCGCGCCGGGGAGTCGGGCGGCCGCCGGGCATACCCCGGCGGACGATTTCCTGCTGGATGAGCTGCAGCGCACGGCCTTCCGCTTCTTCGAGGAGCAGGCCCATCCGCGCACCGGACTGGTGCGCGATCGCGCCCGGGCAGACGGTTCGGAGACCACCGGCAAGGCGAGCATTGCGGCCTCCGGTTTTTCCCTGAGTGCATGGGTCGTTGCGACCGAGCGGGGCTGGGTCACGCGCGAGGCGGCGGTCGCCCGCATCCGGGATAAACTCCGTTTCCTCCTCACCGAGGCCCCGCGCCAGCATGGCTTTTTCTATCACTTCATGGAGATGGAAACCGGGGCGCGGGCCTGGAAATGCGAGGTCTCATCCATCGATTCCGCCTTGCTCTTCGCCGGGGCGATCGTCGCGCGCGAGTATTTCCAGGACGCCGAAATCACCCGCCTCGTCAACGGGATGCTCGCGGACGTCGACTGGAACTGGTTCCGCAACGGCGGGCAGCTCGTCTCGCTCAGCTGGCACGACGAGACCGGTTTCTCCCGTTATCGCTGGAACCACTACTCCGAGCACGTCCTCATGAGCTTTCTTTCCCTCGGTGTTTCCGGGCGGACGATGGAGCCCGGGTATTGGCGGAGCTGGTCCCGCACCCCGGTCGGCAAATACGGAGACTACGTCTACATCCAGGAGGCGCCGCTCTTCGTGCATCAGTTTCCGCAGGCCTACCTCGACCTGAAGGACCGGCGCGACGGCTTCGCCGATTACTTCCAGAACTCCCGGCTCGCGACCCTCGCGCAGCGACAGCTCAGCCTCGACCTGCGGACGGAATTTCCGAGCTGGCACGAGAATCTGTGGGGGGTGACCGCCTCGGATTCCGCGACCGGCTACAAGGCTTGGGGTGGCCCGCCACGCACGCAGCAGTTCAATTCGCTGGACGGCACGATCGTGCCGTGTGCGGCGGCGGGTTCCCTGACCTTTGCCCCCCGCGAGACCCTCGCGGTGCTGCACCATCTCCGCATCGCCTACGGCGACCGGATCTGGAAGCGCTATGGATTCGTCGACGCCTTCAACCCCGAGACCGGCTGGGTGAATCCCGACGTGCTGGGCATCGACCTCGGCATCTCGATGGTGCAGGCCGAAAATCTCCGCACCGGACTGCTCCAGAAACTTTTCATGCGCGCCCCCGAGGTCCGCCTCGGCATGAGCAAGGCGGGATTGTTCTCCACCCGCCGGGAGTTGACGGCGCCCGAGCAGGACACGGTGCGCGCCCAGGCGGCGCGCGCGTGGCGGGCGCTGCAGGCGGCCCCGGCCGGCCCGGGCCTGCAGTTGACCGCCCTGCTGGCGGCCCAACGTCTCGGCCTCATCGATGGCCACGACGTCCTGGGCCGGGTGAAGGCGGCGATCGCCGGACCGCTGCCGGAGGAGGCGAACCAACTCGCCCAGTTTGCCGCCGCACTCGTCACCACGCGGCAGATGATGCCGGTGGTGGCCGCGGAGGCTTCGGGCCGGCTCGAACTCCTCCAGTGGGACCGCATCGAGCGCGTTGCGTCCTCCCTCGGCGACGCCGGGCGGCTGGCGGTATTCCTCCAGATTGCCCGCGGTCTGCGCGAGCCCGGCGACTGGGCTTCGCTCGCGCGCGAGACCCAGGGAGTCGGACCGGTTTTCACGCTCGCGCCCGCGCAGACCGCCGGTGCGCTGTTGCCCGGCCTCTGGCTCGACGAGCGCCAGGTCCTCGCCGGCGCTTCCGCCGCCCAACTGGCTTATGCGCAGCTCCTCGATGCCACGGCGGTCCCCCGCGACCCGCTCACGCTCGCCCTGTGGCTCGACACTTTCCCCGGCGAGACCTTGGAGCGCTACGGCGATGTCCTGGCGCGCGAGACCCTGGAGGGGCGCGCAGACGACCACGCCGCCCTGCTGCTCGTGGCGGCCAACCTGCTCACGGCCGATGGCCTCCGGGCCGCGTTTCAGCGCGACCCGCTGGTGCAGATCGGGCGGGCGGCGATCACGGAGTTCGCCGAAGCCGCCTTCGGGCCCACCACCTCGCTCATCGCCCAACGCGAGCTGGCTGGCCCGCGCCACATTCCACCACAACGACAGGTCATCGCCACGGCCGCCACGAAGCCGCGGGAACAGTGGCAATGGCACCACGTCGCCGGGATGGAGTTCAAGGATTCGGACGCGGACGTGCGGCCGGGCGACCCTCCGCTGGAATTCCGTTTCGCCTTCACCTGGGACGAGACCGCGCTGCGCTTGCATGCCGAGGTCGTCGACACTCCCGCTGGCTACCTGATCGCCCCGGAGCGCAACCGGCTCGTCGAACTGTTTGTCGATCCCGAGGCCGACGGACTGGTGTGGCAGGGCCGGCGCGATTTCCGGTTCGGCTTTGTGCGCTCGCACTTCTGGAACAAAACCCCGCCCGGCTCCGCCATCGAACTCTTCAACGAGGGCCAGGCCACGGTCGAGATCACCGACACGCCGACCGGCTACAACGTGGAAGCCGTCATCCCGTGGAGCACGCTCGGCGTCACGCCGCGCCCCGGACTCGAATTCGGCGTTTCCCCGGCCGTCGTCACCGAGGGCACCAAGGAGTGGGAGCCCACGCTGAAACTCAACTGGTCCTACTTCCGCGAGAACGAATCCCGCATCCGCCTCGGGCGGCTCCGCTTGGAGTGACCGCATCCCTTTGCTCTGCCATCCAGATCAAACTCAAACCCCACAGCCAAACTCATGAAACCCCCAACCCCCCGAATGATCACGTCGGCCCTTGTGCTGACGTTGGGCCTCCAGGCCCCGCTCTGGGCGCAAACCGCGCCGGAGAACAACCCGAAGGAAGGCGAAGACCAAGTGGTCGAACTGTCTCCCTTCGTCGTGAACACGACCAAGGACTACGGCTACATTGCCGTGGATTCCCTCGCCGGTGGCCGCACAAACACTCCGGTAAAACTGACCCCCGCGTCCATCTCGTCCCTCACCCGAACGTTCCTGGACGACCTCGGGGTGCAGAATATTCGCGAGGCGGTGAAATGGGCCCCCAACGTCGTCCCGGCTGATCCGCAGGCCGGCAAGGGCTTCGGCGGTCAGGCGTTCCACGCTTGGTCATTCAACTACCGCAGTGCGGGCGCTGGCCAGCAGGGCGGCCCCGGACCGACGAGAAACTACTTCTCGTTTTACCAGGACGCCGACGCCTACAACATCGAGCGGGTAGAATTCCTGCGCGGTCCGAATTCCCTCGTGTTCGGGCTGGGCACGGTCGGCGGCACGTTGAACACCTACACCAAGGTTCCGCGTTTCGACAAGAACTTCATCATCCCGCAGGTCACGGTCGACGACAACTCCAGCTTCCGCTTTGAGCTCGATCTCAACCGCCGCTTGTCGGACAAGCTGGCCGTCCGCCTCAACGCCGTGAACGACGACAACAACGGCTGGCGCGAGGGCGACGAGAACGAGACGCGGGCCGTCACGCTCGCGCTGCTCTACAAGCTGAGCGACAAGACTTCGTTGCGCCTCGAACTCGAAGGCGCCCAGAAGGAGAAGACCCTGATCTCCTCCTCCATCGCCGACAAGATCTCGGGCTGGGACGGGGTCACCGCCTCCCAGACCTGGGGCGCCACCCCGACCGGCGGCAGCGCCCGCACCGAGCGCATTCAGAACGCCGGCGCCTGGGGCGACTGGTTGAACCCCTTCTGGGTCTATATCCCCAGCCTCGGCGCGAATTCACTCATGGGCTGGGCCGGCGGCTGGGCCTCCACCACCGCCCAGACCGAAACCTGGGCCGGCTTGCCATACAAGCCGACGGCGAACTGGTATCCGTCGCAGGTCAAGCTCCCTTGGCACTCCAGCTTCGTCTCCACCGACAGGGTGCCCCTTATGCCCAGTCGTGACTGGACCTACGGGCACGGCATTTCCGAGATCGACTACGAGGACATGACGGCGTTCCTGGACCACCGGTTCAACGACAACCTCGACGCCTCGGTTTCCTTCTATCGCTATAACGACGACCAGTTCGCGAAGGACTACGAGGGCACGGGCGGCGCGGCCATCGATATCAACAAGCAGCTGCCCAATGGCGCCGCCAACCCGAACTACGGCAAGGCCTTCGCCGATTTCTTCCTGAGCAAGCAGACGCAAAAGCGCAACGTCACCGAGGCGCGGGCGCAGCTCGACTACAAGTTCGCCGGCGAACTCTTCGGCGCCCCCTTCAAGCAGCGCTTCAGCGCTTCCGCCGCCAGGAAAGAGGTCAACATCTCCGCCCGCCAATACCTCGGCCAGGTCGGCAACGGCACCACCATCACCAACCCGGCCGACTGGGTGCAGAACATGATCTGGGGCCGCATCTACCTCGATCAGCCCAACCAGATCATGAACGCCCCCGAGGTCGCGCCCAACGGCCGCCAGATCTCCTACATGCCCAAGGCCGATGGCTACTGGTTCGACTTCGACGACGAATTCAAGCTCACCGACGTCGCGGTCGTCTCCCACTCGCTGCTCTTTGACGAGAAGCTCTCGATCCTCGCCGGCGTCCGGCGCGACAGCTACGACGAGCATATCGTCGAACTCCGCCGGGGCCCGAACCTGACGAACAAGATCTCCGACGAGAGCCAGAGCGGCACCACCTATTCGGCGGGCGCCATCTACTACTTCGGGATTGTCGGCGTCTTCGCCAATTACTCCGAGAACATGCAGCCGCCGAACCCGGGCTCGCAACCCCTCATCGGCGGCGCCCGGCCCAAGCCCGAAGACGGCACCGGCCTCGATTATGGCATCCGCATCTCGACCAACGACGGCAAGTATTACGCCGTTCTCAGCCGCTACGACACCAAGTCGGAAGGTCATCTGGTCGAGAATCCGATCGGGCTCCGCGGCATCTGGCAGAAATACAACAACGTGAAGGGACTCTCCACCGATTCCGGCAACGGCAGCCTCGCGTATTCCGACACCACGTCGCGCGACGTCACCGGCTACGAGTTCGAGGTCACCGCCAATCCCTTCAACGGGCTCCGCATCCAGGCCAGCTACGCCAAGCCGGACGCGACCGTGGTGGATTTCTACCCGGGAGCCCGCGCTCACTTTGCCGCGAACCTCGCTACCTGGAACGCCGCCGTCAACGGCTCCGAAAGCACGCCGTCGAATCGTGACGCCCTTCGCGCCGAAATCGCCAGCGTTCAGACCGCGCTCAACAACGCCACCCCCGGCGTCGTGCAGGAGAAATCCATCAAATACACCGCGAGCATCTTCGCGAACTATACGTTTACCGGAGATAACCTCAAGGGGCTGTCCCTCGGCGCGGGCGCCACCAAGACCGGCAGGCTGTATACCGGCATCCTCGACAACAAGGAAACGTGGGGCTCCGCGGTCACCACCACCTCCGCCGTAATCGCCTATGAGACCAAGATCGCGGGCTATCCGGCCCGCTTTGCACTGAATGTCGACAATGTGCTCGATGACGACGATCCGATCATCACCGGCTACCACTGGGGTTACCGCGACCCGAGCGGCGGCTTCGTGGCCGACCAGTTCTACCTGCCGTCGCCGCGCACCTTCCGCTTGTCCGCCCGGTTCACGTTCTGAGCGACTCCTCTGGAGGGCGCGGTCCGACCCCGCCGCCCTCCTTACCGGCTCGCCGCCCCGCGCCCGCGCGTGACGGCTCGGCTTGCTGCCGTCTGCCGCGGGCCGCTCCGCATCCATTCATGGGCTCACCTCTCGCCACCGCCATCTCCCTGCCCGCCGCCGCCGGTTTCGGACTGCTCGAACTGAAGTCCGCCAGCGGCCTCACGGCGCAGTTCCTGCCCACCGGCGCGCTCTACGCGCTGCGCGAGGCCGGCACGCTGCTCAACCAGCTGCTGCCCGGTCCTGCCGAGGATGGCCTTTTCCGCCTCCTGCTGCGCTGGCGCGGCGAGCGCGGAGCCGCCCGCCACTGGACGCCGCTGGCCGGACCGGCCGTGGAATTCAGTCCCGGGCCCACCGGCGCCTCCTGGCGCACCCGACCGGCGGAGGGCCTCTCCGCGGTCACCACGTTTTCCCTGCATCCGCAACTGGTCGCTTGGTGCTGGCGCGTCGAGATCGTCAACGACACCTCCGTCCCACTCCTTTGCGACATCCTGCACGCGCAGGATCTCGGCCTCGCCGACCTCGCCGCCGTGCGCAACAACGAGGCTTACGTCTCGCAATACCTCGATCTGCTGCCGGTCGAAGATGCGGCCTTCGGTCCCGTCATCCTCGCGCGGCAGAATCAAGCCATGGCGGGTGGCCGCCGGCCGTGGGCGGCGTTTGCCTGTGCCGAAGGCGCCGCGGCCTTCTGCACGGATGGCTGGCAATTCTTCGGCGCCGACCACCGGCTGACGGGCGAACCGGCCGCGGTGCGCGCGGCGCACCTGCCTTCGCGCCGCTTGCAGTATGAATGCGCGCTCGCCGGCCTGCAGAGCCGCGAGCTCCGGCTGGCGCCGGGCACGCGCGCGACCTTCACCTTCCTCGCCCGTTACCTGCCGGATCACCCGGAGATTTCCAGCGCGGCCGATGTCGCGCGACTGCGCGAATTGCTCCCGCTGACTTGGGCGGCCCCGGCCGTGGCCTTGGCGCCGGCGACGGCCCCGGCGCGGGCGGATTCGGTTTTCCTCACGGCGCCTTGGTTGCACGGCACGGAGCCGACCGAGGCGGAGTTGCAGGTTTGGTTTCCGGGTGAGCATCGGCACGTCGAGCGCGCGGCTGCGGGTGGCGTGCAATCCTTCTTCCACGGCGCCGGCACGCATGTCGTCACCCGCGCCAAGGAGGCGGCGATCGCGCGGCCGCATGGCCACATCCTGCGCTCCGGCACGGCGGCATGGATCGACGACGCGCAGTTCGGCATCACGTGCTACGCGGCGGGCATCTTCGGCGCGCAGGCCTACGCTGGCAACCCGAGCCTCGCGCGTCTGCTCTCCGTGGTGCGCAATCACCTCAATCTCGCACGGGCCGGCGGCCAGCGGGTTTTCGTGCGCGCGTCCGGCGGCGTCTGGCGGCAGCTCGGCGTGCCGAGCGCGTTCGCCCTCGACCCGGGCGCGGTGCGCTGGATTTACCGCGACGGCGATGCGCGCATCGAGGCGCGCGTCTGGTGCTCGGCACAGCTGCCGGCCTCGTTCCTGCAGCTCGCCGTGACGGGCGGCGGCGAGCGGGAATTTCTCATCACGCACCAGATCGCGGCCGGCGCGAACGAGTTCGATGCGCCCGTGCGCGTCGGGTCGCACGACGCCGCCGACTGGATGGCGGTGCAGCCGGACGCGGCCTCCTTCACCGCGCAACATCTGCCGGGACTCGCCTTCGCGGTCGCGGCTGCGGCGCCGGAGAGTGTGGCCCGCCTCGGCGGCGCCGAGTTGCTCGGCGTCGGGGCGAGCGGACCTTATCTGGCGGTGCAAACCCGGTCGGTGGTGACATGCGGCGTGATCCTGCTCGGCACCTCGGCCGGCGCGGCGCTGTTGCCCGGTCTGGTGGCGCAAGCGCGCGCCGAATGGAACGCGTGCGCGACAGGCGCGCAGCCGCCGGAGGCACCGGTTCGCGCGTTGCACGGTCCGGCCGATGCGGCGGTGGCGCGGCTCAACGAAATTCTTCCGTGGTTCACGCACAACGCCGCCATCCATTTCTCGGCCCCGCACGGACTGGAGCAATACGGTGGCGCGGCGTGGGGCGTGCGCGATGTCTGCCAGGGCTCGGTGGAGTGGTTGCTCGCTGCGGGCGAGTTCGCGACCGTGCGCCGCATCCTGCTCGCCGTCTTCGCGCAACAGTATGCGGCCGGGGAAGAGGGCTCGACCGCCGGTGGCTGGCCGCAGTGGTTCATGTTCGAGCCGTTCCGCTCGATCCAGCAGGCGCACAGCCACGGCGACGTGTGCTTCTGGCCGGTGAAGGCGCTCTGCGACTACGTCGAGGCGTCGAATGACTTTTCGCTCCTGACGGAGCAATGCGGCTACACCGACCCGCACACGTTCGCCGCCGGCGGCCCTGCGGAAACGCTCTGGGGCCACTGCGACCGCGTGCTCGCGCTCGCCGAGTCGCGCTTCGTCCCCGGCACCGCGCTCGTCAACTACGGCGACGGCGACTGGGACGACACGCTGCAGCCAGCCGATCCCACCTTGCGCACGCGGATGGTGAGCGCCTGGACCGTCGGCCTCGCCTACCAGACTTTCCGCCAACTCGCCGAGCTCAGTCGCCGCGCCGGCGAGTCCGCCCGCGCGGCGCGGCTCGAGTCCACCCTGCGGCACATGCGCGCGGATTTCGCCGCCCATCTCATCCGCGGCGGCGTGGTGGCGGGCTTCCTCGTGAACGAGCCCGACGGCTCCACCCGGCCGCTGCTCCATCCCGAGGACCGCGTCACGGGCATCCGCTACCGGCTGCTGCCGATGACGCGCTCGATCCTCGCCGGCCTTTTCACGCCCGAGGAGGCGGAGCGGCACATGGCCGTGGTCGCGCGCGAGCTGAAGTTTGCCGACGGCGTCCGCCTGATGAGCGAGCCCGCCCGCTACCACGGCGGCATCGAAAAACTCTTCAAACGCGCCGAGACGGCGGCGAACGTCGGCCGCGAGATCGGCCTCCAATACGTGCATGCCCACCTCCGCTACGCGGAGGCCCTGGCGCGGCTGGGCCGCGCGGACGAACTCTGGGAGGCGCTACAGGTGGTCAATCCCGTCGGCATCGAGCGCATCGTGCCGCACGCCGCCCCGCGGCAGAGCAACGTGTATTTCTCCAGTTCCGATCCCGATTTCGCCGACCGCCGGGAGTTCACCGCGCGGTGGGAGGAACTTCGCGCCGGACGAGTCGCCGTCCGCGCGGGCTGGCGCCTCTACTCGAGCGGCCCGGGGCTTTATCTGCACAAGGTCCGCGCCTGCCTGCTCGGCGTGCGGGAGTCCTTCGGCACGGTCATCTTCGACCCGGTCCTGCCCAAGTCGCTCGACGGCCTCGGCGCAGAGACGCGGCTCTGCGGCCGGCGAGTGGCACTCTCGTTCTCCGTCCGCGACCGCACGAGCGGCCCGCGCGCGGTCCGCGTCAACGGCACGGCGGTCGACGGGACGCGCGAGGCCAACCCCTACCGCGAAGGCGGCTGGCAGGTCGCCGCGGACAAGCTCGCCGCCGGGCTGCGGAACGCGGATAACCTGATCGAGATCGAACTCTGACGTCCCGCCCCCCGATGCATCCCCACCACACCACCGCCGCCGCCGATCGCATCCCGTTCACGCAGAAAATCGCGTATGGCCTCGGTGCCGTGGTGACGATCGTCGCGGTCAATTCGGTGCTGCAGCTCTCGAGCCTCTTCTACGTGAAGGAGCTCGGCGTCAGCCAGATCCTCTTCGCCTATGCCGCCGCGTTCCCGCGGCTGTGGGACGCGGTCATCGATCCGTTCCTCGGCAACTGGTCCGACAACTGCCGCTCGCGCTACGGGCGGCGCATCCCGTTCCTCGTTGTCGGCGGCATTTTGATCGGGATTGCCTTCTGGCTGCTCTGGACCGTGCCGCGGGACTGGAACCCCGACTGGATGTTCGGCTACTTCGCCGTCACCTCGCTGTTCTTCTACACCGTCGTGCCGGTCTACGCCATTCCCCACGGCGCGCTCGGGCTGGAGATGACCGACGATTACCACGAAAAGACCAGCCTCTTCGCCTACGCCAGTTTCATCGGCAACGTCGGCGCGCTCACGCTGCCTTGGGTCTATTTCCTCGCCAACCGCCCCATCTTCGGCGGCGACGTGGTCAACGGCATCAAGTGGGTCTGCCTCGGTCTGAGCGTCATGCTCACCGCCGCCGCGCTGCTCTGCGCCTTCATCTGCCGGGAGCGCAAGCAGCACCAGGCCGCCGACCAGAAGCGCGAGAAGATCTGGGAAAGCTTCAAGACCACCTACCGCAACGGCACCTTCCGCCGGCTCGTCTCCGCCTTCGTGCTGCTCATCGTCGGCTTCCAGCTTGTGATGGGCTTCAACAATTTCATCACGATCTTCTATCTCTACGACGGCAACACCGACGCCGCCTCGACGCTCATGGCCCACAACGGCACCATCTGGGCCGCCGTCGGCATCCTCGGCATCTTTCCGATGACGTGGCTCTCGAAACGCCTCGGCAAGCGAACCACCGTGCTGATCGCCTTCGCCCTCATCGCCGGCGGCAACCTCGCGAAGATCGTCTGCTACAACAAGGCCCTGCCGTATCTCACCGTCATCCCGACCGTCTGCCTCTCGCTCGGCATGGTCTTCGCCTTCTCCCTCGTCAACGCCATGATCGCCGACATCTGTGACGAGGACGAACTCAACAGCGGCATGCGCCGCGAGGGCATCTACTTCGCGGTCTACAACTGGTGGTGGAAGGTCGCGGTCTCGATCGCCACGATTCTCAGCGGTTACCTCCAGCACTTCACCGGCTTTCTCGAAGGCGCCAAGATGCAGAGCCAGGCCACGCTCCTCTGGCTGCGCGTGTGGGAGATCGGGCTGCCGCCCGTGCTCTGCGTGATCGGCGTCCTGCTCCTGCTCAAATATCCGCTCACCGAGGCCCGCGCCTACGAAATCAAGGCGCTCCTCCAGGCCCGCAAGCGCGACGCCGCCCCGCCCGCCGGGGCCGCCGGCGTCTGAGTCCTTTCTCTTTTCCCATGGTCGATTCCGCATCTCCCTGCGGCGCCGGATGGCGCCGCCTCGTTTCCGTCTTCGCGGCCGCCTGCGTCGTCGCGACCGCCGCCCGCGCGGTCGCGCCGGCCGTGCTCGACGACTTCCGCACGCTCGATGCGTGGCACACCGCGACGTCCGAGGGCGCTTCGGCGCAGCTCCGCGCCGTGCCGGGCGTCGAGGGCGGGGGCCTCGCCCTCGATTTTGATCTCAGCCGCGCCTACGGCCACGCCATCGCGCGCCGCGCGCTCGCGCTCGATCTGCCGGACAACTACGAGTTCACCTTCGACCTCAAGGCCGACTCGGGCGTGAACAACTTCGAGGTGAAGCTGATCGACGAGGAGGAGAACGTCTGGTGGAACAAGCGCCTCTCCGTCACCTTCCCGACCGAGTGGACGCCGCAGTATCTGCGGAAACGCCACATCTCGTTTGCCTGGGGGCCCACGCACCCGCCGAAGCCGAAACGGATCAAGGCGATCGAGTTCGTCGTCTCCTCCGCCACCGGCGGCAAGGGCACGCTCTACGTCTCCAACCTGCGCTTCGCCCCGATCGACGACGCCGTCGCCCGCGCCGCGCGCCCGGTCGTCCGCGTCAGCGTCGGCGCCGCCCCCACGCCCAACGCCGAGGGCTCGGTCTTCCGCGGTTGGTCCGTGCCCGCGGCGCCGGCCGCCGCCGCGGAGCTGACGATCGACTTCGGCTACTCGCGCGAACTCGGCGGCCTCGTGCTCGAATGGGAGCCGGCGCGGCACGCGGCCGCCTACGACGTGTGGCTCTCCGCCGACGGCGCGCGCTGGCGCCGCGTCGCTTCCGTGCAGGCCGGCAACGGCGGGCGCGATTACCTTCACCTCCCGGAGTTGCAGGGACGCTGGCTGAAACTGGCCGTGCCCGCGCCGGGCGGCGATCGCGGCCTCGCGCTCGACCGGCTCGAGATCAAGGGTCCCGAATTCGGCGCGAGCGAGAACGCCTTCTTCGCGGCCGTCGCCCGCGACCTCCCGCGCGGCACCTACCCGAAGTATCTCCTCGGCGAGCAGCTCTACTGGACCGTCGTCGGCAGCCCGGCCCACCGCGTCGAGGCGCTCCTGAGCGAAACCGGCGCGATCGAGGTCGATCAAAGCGCCTTCACGATCGAGCCGTTCCTCTACGTCGACGGGAAGCTCGTCACCTGGGGTGACGTCGAGCTCTCGCAGTCGCTTGAGAAAAATTATCTGCCGATCCCGTCGGTCACGTGGCGCTACGGCCAGCTCACGCTCACGACGACGGCCCTGGCGTCCGGCGCAGCGGGCGAGGACAGCCTGCTCTACGCCCATTACCGTATGCGCAATGACGGCCCGCCGGTGCAGGCGAAGCTCTTCCTCGCCGTGCGGCCCTTCCAGGTGAATCCGCCCTGGCAGAGCATCTTCCGTCCCGCCGGCTGGAGCCGCACCGAGCGCATCGCGCTCGACGGTGGGAACGTGCGCGTCGACGGACGCACCGTCGTGCCACTCGACGCGCCGAGCGGTTTCGGCGCCAGTCGCTTCGAGCAGGGCGAGATCACGGAGCACCTGCGGCACGGCCGGGTGCCGGCCGCCACCACCGCGGTCGACGCCCAGGGCTTCGCCTCCGGCGCACTCGTCTACGAACTCGATCTCGCCACCGGCGCCGCGCGCGACATCCGGCTCGTCACGCCCCTCGGCGAGGCGACGGCGTTGCCCGCGGCGGGCCAGGCCGCCGGTGCGGTCGACCGCCTCTATGCCACCGCCCACGACACGACCCGCGCAAGATGGGAATCGATGCTCGACCGTTTCGAGGTCCGTCTCCCCGCGTCGGCCCAGCCGGTGATCGACACCCTCAAGTCGAATCTCGCCTACATCTTCATCAACCAGGACGGCCCGCGCATCCAGCCCGGCTCGCGCAATTACCAGCGCTCGTGGATCCGCGACGGTTCGCTCACCTCCACCGCGTTGCTCCAGCTCGGCCTGACCGACGAGGTGCGCGCCTTCGCCGACTGGTATGCCCGGTTCCAATTCCCCAGCGGCAAGGTGCCGTGCGTGGTCGACGAACTCGGCGGCGATCCGACCGACGAGCACGACAGCCACGGCCAGTTGATCTACCTCTTCATGCAGGTCTACCGCTACACGCACGACGAGGCCTGGCTGCGCACGCATTGGCCCACCGTCGTGCGCACGGTGAACTTCATCAAGGAACTCCGCGCGCTGCGGCAGACTCCGGAGTTCCGCGACGGCCCGCCGACGAAGCGCGTGTTCTACGGTCTCGTGCCGGAGTCGATCAGCCACGAGGGCTATTCGGCCAAGCCGATGCATTCCTACTGGGACAACTTCTTCGTCCTGCGCGGCCTCAAGGACGCGGTCGAGATGGCCCGCGTGCTCGGCGAGAAGGACGCCGAGGCGGCCTTCGCCGCCGAACGCGACGACTTCGCCCGTGACCTCTACGCCTCCATCGCGCTCGCCATGCAGAACACCGGGGTGGACTACATCCCCGGCTGCGCCGAGCTCGGCGACTTCGACGCGACCTCCACCACGATCGCCCTCAGCCCGGTCGAGGAACTCGGTCGGCTGCCCGAGCCGGCGCTGCGGCGCACGTTCGACCGCTACTTCCAGCGCTTCGAGGCCCGGCGCGACGGCCAGCTGGCGTGGATCGATTTCACGCCCTACGAGAACCGCGTCATCGGCGCCTTCGTCCAACTCGGGCAGAAGGAGCGGGCGCACGCCGCGCTCGATTACTTCATGGCGGTGCGCCGGCCGGCGGCGTGGAACCACTGGGCCGAAGTCGTCTTCCCCGATCCGGCCACGCCGCGCATGATCGGCGACATGCCGCACACCTGGTGCGGCTCCGACTTCATTCGTTCGGTCCGCCAGATGTTCGTGCATGAACGCGAGCCCGACGCGGCGCTGGTGCTCGCTCCCGGCGTATCCGACGCCTGGGTGCTCGATCCCGCCGGCATCTCCGTGCGCCGCCTGCCGACCTACTACGGCTTGCTCGATTACACGATCCGGCCAATCGCGACCGACGCGATGGAGACCGTGCTCGAAGTGACCATCGGCGACGGCGTGCGCGTGCCGCCGGGAGGCGTCGTGCTGGCCTCGCCGCTGGCGCGCCCGATTGCCGCCGTGGAGGGCGACGGCACGCTCGTCGCCGACGCGGAAATCCGCGTGACGCGCCTGCCGGCCCGTCTTCTCATCCGTTACCGCGATCCGGCCGTCGTGAACCGCTGACCAGCGCATGCCGGCCGCCCCGCCCCGCTACCGCCAGACCGTGCTCCCGTTGGAGGAGCGCCTCGCCGATTTGCTGGCCCGCCTGACGCTGGAGGAGAAGATCGACCAGTTGCACCAGTGCGGCGTGGGCGACGCGAATCCCAACAACCTCGCCGCGCGCGCCGACGAATTCCGCCCGACCTACGGCTCGTTCATCCTCAACGGCCCCGGGCCGGCCCTCGCGCTGCGCAACGCGCTGCAGCGCCGCTGCGTCGAGGAGTCGCGTCTCGGCATCCCGGCGATCTTCGGCAGCGACGTCATCCACGGGTATCGCGCGATCCTGCCGATCCCGCTCGCGCAGGCCTGCGCGTGGGACCCCGAGTTGCTGCGGCGCCAGTGCGCGCTGGCGGCCCGCGTGGCGCGCGCGCAGGGCGTGGACTGGACCTTCGCGCCCATGGTCGACCACTGCGTCGATCCGCGCTGGGGGCGCGTGGCCGAGACCTTCGGCGAATCGGCCTGGGCGTCGTCCGTTCACGCCGTCGCGGCCGTGCGCGGCTATCAGGGCGACACGCCCGGCGGGCCGGATTCGATCGCGGCCTGCCTGAAACATTTCGCGGGCTACGGCGCGTCCGAGGGCGGGCGCGATTACTCGTTCACGGCCGTGCCCGACCAGCAACTTTGGGAGGATCACTTGCCGCCGTTCGCGGCCGGCGTGGCCGCGGGCGCGCTGACGGTGATGAGCTCGTTCAACGACCTGAACGGCGTGCCGGCGACCGCGCACCGCCGCCTGCTCACCGACGTGCTGCGCACGCGCTGGGGATTCGACGGCATGGTGGTCTCCGATTGGAACGCCGTGCTGCAATTGCTCAACCAGGGCTTCGCTGCCGACGAGAGCGAGGCCGCCCGGCAGGCGTTGCTGGCCGGCGTCGATCTCAACATGGCGGACGGGCTCTATCGCGCGCACCTGCCCGCGCTCGTGCGCGCGGGCGCCGTGCCGCCCGCCGCGATCGACGAGGCGGTGCGCCGCGTGCTGCGCGTGAAGTTCCGCCTCGGGCTTTTCGAGCGACCCTACGTGGAGCCGTCGGCGTTGAGCGGCGCCGCGCCGACATCGGATCAACTGGCGCTCTGTCACGAGGCTGCGCTGCGCTCGGCCGTGCTCCTGAAGAATGACGCGGCGATGCTGCCGTTGCGACAGGCGCGTCGCGTCGCGTTGATTGGCCCGCTTGCCGAGGACGCCGCGGCTCTGCTCGGGTCCTGGGCGCAACAGGGCCGCGCGGAGGAGACGCCAACCCTCGCGGCGGCGCTGCGCGAACGCCTGCCGGCGGACACCGAACTGGTCGTTGCCCCGGGTTGCGCCATCGACGGCGCGGACACCGCGGGTTTTCCTGCGGCGCTGGCGGCGGTGGCGGCGGCGGATGCCGTGGTCGTGTGCGCGGGCGAGGCGGCGACGATGAGCGGAGAGAATGCGTCGCGCGCGAGCCTGCGCCTGCCGGGCGTGCAGGAGGAGCTGCTGCTGCGCGTGGCGGCGGCGGCGGCGGGCAAGCCGCTGGTCCTGGTGCTCGTCACGGGCCGCCCGGTCGAGTTGGAGCGAGTGGAGCCGGTCTATCCGGCGATCCTCGCCGGTTGGCAGCTTGGCAGCGCGGCCGGCGCGGCGTTGGCGGATCTGTTGCTCGGTCGTGCGGCGCCATCGGGCCGGCTGGCGATCACCTGGCCGCGCACGACCGGCCAGATCCCGCTCTACCATCACGAGCGGCCGCGCGCGCGTCGCGGTCGCGAGGGCGAGTATCAGGATGGCGCCACGACGCCTCATTTTGCGTTCGGGCATGGGCTCGGTTACACGACCTTCCGCCACGGACCGATCCGGCTCGGCGCGGGCGAAGTGGCGGCCGATGGAGTGGTGACGGCGGAGATCGAGGTGGAGAACACCGGCGAGCGTGAAGGGCGCGAGACGGTATTGTGGTTCATCCATGATCCGGCGGCGAGCCGCACGCGGCCGCTGCGGGAGTTGCGGCATTTCGAGAGCGCCGTGATCCCGGCAGGCGGGCGGCGAGTTTTCCGCTGGGAGATCGTGCCGGCCCGCGATTGCTCGTTCCCTGACGAGGACGGCCGGCGCATCCTCGAGCCCGGCGAGATCGTCGGCAGTGTCGGCGGGCAGAAAATCGCTCTGCGAGTTATCTGAGCCCGATCGCCAACTGCCTGGCGCTTGAGCGCGGCCACGAAAGTGGCGGCACCGTTCAGGCGGCATCGCCATGATTTTGGATCGTGCGCTCGGCAAGCGCGCGACCAGGGATTCGGCGGTTCGGTTACGGCCGGCCGGCCGCATCCGGCGGTTCGCCCCGGATCAACCGGACGGCCTGACGGGCGAGCCTTTGGCCGAAAAGGGCGTAGCCGGCCTTCGTGTAGTGGAGATCGTCGACGGGCTTCCCGTCCTCCCGCTGGTCGTTGAGATCGTCGGTATCGACCCAGGCGCCGTGCGGAGTTTCACGGGCGACCTTCATCTGGACGGCCCGCACGGTGTCCCAGCCGGCCTGCAGGCCCGGGCCGGGGGCATGGTCGCTGAGGCGGCCGATGACGACGTGCATGGCTGGGCAGCGCAGGTCGCGGCGAAGGTTGGCGATCAATTGGGTGAGGGCCCGTTCGTAGGCGGCGGCGAGTCCGGTCTTGGCGTCGCGTTCGCCTTGCATCCAGCACAGGGTGATCGAGGCGAAGGCCGGATGCCGGGCCTGCCGCTGCTGGAATTCGGCCAGGATCTGCCCGTAATAAACCGGGCCTTGCTCGTTGCGCTGATCGAGCTGCGCTGCGGCCGCGATCGCGTCCCACTCCGGCAACCAGCGGCGGATGGGCTCGCCCACGACAGCGACCTTGAAGCAGATCACCTCGGCTTCGGGCAGCAGCGACTGCACTTCCGGCAGGAAATCGGTCGCCGGCTCCAGGTGCGCCATGTTGGACTGCCCGGAGAGGATGAACAGATGCACGGGTTTCTCCGCCGCCGGGAGAAATCCGGCCCAAAGAAAAAGGAGAGTGGCGGGAAGCAGGGGTGGGATTTTCATTTGGCCGATGAAGGATAGGCTGGAGCTGAAACGGGAGCGGTCAAGTTTCGCGGGCCTGTTCTGCAGCGATGGCCCGACAAAAAAAAGGAGCCGGCGGACCGGCTCCCTGTGGTTATTGCCTATTACCCAAGAATCAGAAGCGCAGGCCGACGGAGGCCTTCACGCGCCGCGGCCAGCCGCGGGTGATCTGCTTCTCGACGTAGTCCTCGTCGAAGAGATTTTCGACGTTCGCCTTGAAGACGAGTTTCTGGCCGCCGGAGAGCTTGCGCTCGGCGCCGAGCGCCACATCCACGCGGGTGTAGCTGGGGGCGACCAACTGGAACCGCGCGGCGTCGTGGTCGGCCACCATGTCACCGACGTAGATCACGCCGATACCCGCCCAGAGATTCTTGAATCCGCCCAGTTCGGGCAGGGTCTGCTTGGCCCAGATCTTGAATTGGTCGGTGGGTGCATCGCCGAGGCGCGTGCCGGCGGCGGCGGCGAAACGCACGTCGGGAATGACGTTTTCCGTGTCGAGGTGGGCGTAGGAGGCGATGACCTCCGTCCGCTCGGTGAGCTTGGCGTAGAGGTCGAGCTCCACGCCGGTGGCAGTCTGCTTGCCGGCGATGCTCGGGACGTTGCGGGCGAGGATGGGATCGAAGGCCTGCACCTCGATGCTCTCGCGAGTGGTGTCGAACCAGGCGAGCGTGCCGCTCAAGCGCTCTGAGCCGAACTTGAAGCCGGCTTCCCAGGATTTACCCTCCTCGGGCTGGCCGGGGAAGTTGCCGTTGGGGCTGAAGGATTCGCCATACATCGCGTAGGCGGTGAGGTCCTTCCGGATCCGGAACGAGGCACCCATCTGGGGACTGGTGTTCCAAGAGCTCGACCCGCTGACGGTCGGCACGGCCGGCTGCAGGTTGGTGACCTTGGGTTCGACATGAGAACGGCCGACGCCGCCCAGCACGGTAAGCCGGTCGTTCAGCGTGGTGAGTTGGAGCATCGCGTAGTAGCGCTCGTTCTTGCCTTCGTTGAGCTGGTATTGCGTGCGATTGTAGGAGGCCGAGGGGAAGGCGGGAACATCGTAGGTGCGGGCGGACCGATCCAGCACGGCGAACGGGCTGCCGGGCGCATTCCACTGGATGGCGCGCGAGTCGTTCTCGCCGTAAATCTGGCCGAACACCGCCGTCAGTTTGCCGATGGGCAGGTTGAACTGGCCGGTCAGGTCGGTCTGGATGTTCGTGGCCGTGTTCTTGTTGTCGTTGTAAACCGGGGTGGCGGTGACGTGGGTGCCTGCGGCGTTCAGGCCGGCGCCGACGCGGCGGAGGGCATCGTAATAGGTTTCGGAGTAGGACGAGCCGTTGCGCAGCGTCCAGTTTTCCGCGATGTTCCAGATCAGCTCGGTGTAGGTGTTGTATTCGCGGAAGTTGGCGTAGGTGTTCGGGCCGGCGGTGTTGTATTCGCGGTCCGGCATGAGGAAATAGGCGGGTGTCGCGCCCGGACCAAGAGGCAGAAGGATGAACGCTTCCGCGTCCTCCTTCTGCCGCAGGTAGCGCTGCTCCACCCGGAAGCTGAGGCGGCGGCTGCGCCACTCGAGCTGGCCATTCAGGAGCGTGCGCGAGGTGTGTTCGTAATCGCGGAAACCGCCGCTGTCCTGATAGGCCCCGATCACGCGGTAGAGCAACTGGCCGTCGCCGAGTTTCGCCAGCGGTCCGGTGAAGTCGGCGACGGTGCGGTAGAATTCGTAGTCGCCCACCTCGAAGTCGAGGGAGCGCTTGGTCACCGCGAGCGGTTTCTTCGTGACGACGTTGATGCGGCCGCCCGGCTGGCCGTTGCCGTAGAGCAGGCCGGTGGGGCCCTTCAGGACCTCGATGCGGTCGTATTCGGCATTGTCCCCGCGCGCCTGGAGGGCGCCCGGGACGTTGAAATAGTTGCGCAGCGGGGCGCCGGAGTTGAAGCCGCGGATCGCGAACTCTTCGTAGATGTTCGACGCCGAGCGCACGCTGCTGACATAGCGGAGCGCCTCCTGGATGTTGCCCGCACCGATGTCGCGGATCAGCTCGTTGGTGACCACCTGGGCCGAGAAAGGCGCGTCGAGCAGCGGGATGTTCACACGCGTCCCGACCATCGAGTTGGCGACGACGTAAGTGTCATCACCCGACTGGACGGTGAAGGGAGCCAGGACGACAACCTCGTCCGCGGCCGGAGACGGGTTGGGCGAACTCTGGGCCGGGGCGGACAGGGAGCAGGCGAAAGCGCCGAGCGCACCAAAGAGGAAGCGCCCAGCGGGCAAGGAGGCGGAGACAGCACGGGGGTTCATGGCGAGAGTCGGGGTTGCGGGGCTAAGCCCCGGGGGTGGCGGACGGGCGAGAGAAACCAGCGAAGCCGCCCCTCGCAAGGCGGAGCCGCTCGAACACGTTCGAGCCGGCGGGGTTTGACTGGCGGCGGCGGGGTGCAATCCTCGCGCCCTCTTCGCCCCTGCCCCCTCGTGAAAGCCATCGTCGTCGTTTTCGATTCCCTCAACCGCCATTGCCTGCCGCCCTACGGGGGCGACTGGGTCCACGCGCCGAATTTCACGCGGCTGGCGGCGCGCACCGCGCGCTTCGACGCCTCCTACGTCTGCTCGATGCCGTGCATCCCCGCGCGGCGGGATTTCCTCACCGGCCGGCCGAATTTCCTGCACCGCAGCTGGGGCCCGATGGAGCCGTTCGACGACGCCTTCCCGGAGCTGCTCGGCCGCGCCGGCGTGCACACGCACCTCGTGACGGACCACCAGCACTACTTCGAGGATGGCGGCCTCAACTACCACACCTGCTACTCCTCGTGGGAGTTCTTTCGCGGTCAGGAAGGCGATCCCTGCTGCGGCCTCGCCGGCGATCCGTTGTGGCCGCCGCACGCGACCGGGCAGAACGCCGCGCGATCCGACCTGGTGCGGCAGGATCTCGTCAACCGCCAGCACCTGCTCAAGCGCGAGACCGACTGGCCGCAGCGGAAGACCTTCGACGCCGGGCTCGACTTCATCGGCCGCAACCATGCGCGCGACGGCTGGCTGCTCCAGATCGAGACCTTCGATCCGCACGAACCCTTCTTCAGTCCACCCGAGGCCAAGGCGCCCTACGCCGACCATTTCGCGCGCTACCGCGGGCCGGAGTTCGACTGGCCCGCCTACGACGCCGTGAAGGAGGGCCCGGACGAGGTGCGGCATTGCCGGATGGAATACGCCGCGCTGGTCACCTATTGCGACCGCCAGCTCGGCCGCGTGCTCGACGCGATGGATGCGCACGACCTGTGGCGCGACACGATGCTCGTCGTCTGGACCGACCACGGCTTCCTGCTCGGCGAGCACGACTGCTGGGCCAAGATGCACGTGCCGTGGTATGAGGAACTGGCGCGCACGCCGTTCTTCGTGTGGGATCCGCGCTGCGGCGCCGCCGGCGTCGCCCGGCAGGCGCTCGTGCAGCCATCCATCGACCTCGCGCCCACGCTGCTCGATTTCTTCGGCGTGTCGGCCGCGCCGGACATGACCGGGTGCAACCTCCGCGCCACCCTCGCGGCCGACACGCCCGTGCGCGATGCCGCGCTTTTCGGCACCTGGGGCGGGCAGGTCAACTTCGCCGACGGGCGCCACGTTTACATGCGCGGCACGCAAAAGCCCGGCGTGGCGCTGCACGAATACACGCTCATGCCCGCGCGCATGCGCCGCCTTTTCTCGCCGGCGGAACTCGCGCCGGATCGCGTCGAACTCTGCGCCCCGCTGCCCTTCACCAAGGGCATGCCTGTGCTCCGCGTGCGCCACACCGGTGGCCCGCACGACGGCGTCGTGCCGCCGGACAATCCCGAAACCGCGCGCACCCTCCTGTTCGACCTCGCGCGCGACCCGCGCCAGCAGGCGCCGCTCGCCGACCCCGCGCTGGAGGCGCGGCGCGCCGCGCGGCGCGCCACCGGGATGCGCGCCCTGCACGCGCCGCCCGAGCAATTCGAGCGCCTCGGCCTCGCCTGAACGGCGCGGCGCCGGTTCCTCACCGCGGCCGGCGGCGTTCGGACGTCGTCGGACCATCCTGCCAGCGTCCCTCGACCAGCGTCGTCTGCGGCAGCACGGGCAGGCCGCGCTCGCCGCGGTAAAGCTGCCCCACCACCACATCCGCCGCAACCCGCCCGACGACCTCGAGCCGGTGGTCGTAGCCGGTGCAGGGCAGGCGCGTCATGCGATGCGCGAGGCTGACGAAGCCGACCTCGTCCGGCACCGCGACGCCGATCTCCGCGAGCCAGCGCAGCGTCTCGTCGCCCCACCCCAGGATCGCGTCCGGCCGGTGGGCGCGGAACCAGGCGAGGAACTTCTCACGGTCGTATTCGTCGATGCCGGGGAAGGGCACGGCGCGCATCGCCGTGTGGCAGCGCTCGAAGTAGTGCAGGAAACCCGCCGTCCACAGCCCGCGGCTGCGCTCTTCGTCGGCGCGGCCGATGTGCATGCCCACGCGGCGGTAGCCCAGCCGCTCCAGCCGGAGCAGCACCTCATGCACGCAGTAGCAGTAGTCGTAGAACACGCGGGAGAGGCCGGCGTTGGCCTCGAAGTAGCCGATCGCCGCGACGGCGAACGGCGCCCAGTTCATGTTCCAGCGGAAAAACGGCGTATGCAGCGGCGCAATCACCAGCCCCTCGATGCCGCGGGCCACGAGGATCTGCACGAGGCGCTGGTCGGTCATCGACTCCGGCTGGAAGGAGATCGTCTCGAAGTCGAAGCCGAGCTCCTGCGCGCGCTCCTGCGCGCCGGCCTGGTAGGAGCTGATCACGTTCCAGATGCCCGGCGGCTCCTGCGCAGGTGGGCCCCAGGTGTTGATGAAACCGATCGTCGGGCGATTCCGCGGCGAGGCCCGGGTGCGGACCTGCATCATGAGCGCGTTGACGAACGGATTCGGCCGGTAGCCGAGCTTCTCGGCGGCGCGCAGCACGCGCTGCCGCGTGCGGGCGTCGACGTTGCCAAGGTTGCGCAGCGCGAGCGAGGCGGTGGATTTGGCCACGCGCGCCGCTCGGGCGATCTGGGCGAGGGTGATGGGCACAGGCGACCTCCGGGAGTGGGCCATTACGGGCTCGAACGTGTTCGAGCGCGAGTCAATTGTTTCGCCAGTTCGAGCCGCCGACACTCGCCTCCTCGCGTTTGCCCCGCCGGCCGTTGCCGCGATCACCCCGCCACCCCCGCCCACCATGTCCCAGCCGCCCGCCGTCACTCCGCCCCCCGAGGAGCGCCTCACCGTGGCGCAGAAAACCGCCTTCGGCCTCGGCTTCACCGGCAACACCCTCATGGGCATCGGCATCGAGACGATGCTCTTCCCGGTGTTCGCGCTCTACCTCGGCCTTTCGCCGCAGGTGATCGGCTTCGCCGTCGCGCTGCCGCGGTTGTGGGACGGCGTGATGGATACCGTCATCGGCACCTACAGCGACAATTTCCGCTCCCGCTGGGGGCGGCGCCGGCCGTTCATCGTGGGCGGCGCGGTGGCGAGCGGACTCGCCTACGCGCTCATCTGGATGGCGCCGCGCGGACTGGGCTCGGACGGGCTGACCGCGTGGCTGCTCGTCACGCTGATCGTGTTCTGGACGGCGAACGCGGCCTTCTTCGTCCCGCTGGAGGCGCTGGGCATGGCGTTGTCGAAACACTACGACGAGCGGACCTCGCTGATGGGCTTCCGGAGCTTCTTCGCCAAGGTCGGCACGCTGGCCAGCAGTTGGAGTTTCTGGCTGGTCGAGAAGGGCTGGTTCGGCACCGGCCAGCGCGGCGCGATCGTCGTCGGCGCGATCTGGGGCGTCCTCATCATGGTGTTCGGCGCGTGGCCGGGGGTGTTCCTGCGCGAGCGCGCGGCCGCGACCTCCGCGCCCGCGGTGAAGTTCTGGCATTCGCTCACCACGGCGGTGCGCAACGCCTCGTTCCGGCGCATCACCCTGTATCTGCTCTTCATGGCCGCCTCGGTCTCGGTGTCGTCGGCGGTGCAGTTCTACACCACGCTGTTTTGGGTGGCGCAGGGCGACTCCAAGCTCACCTCGCTGCTCACCGGCGCGGCCAGCACGCTCAACATCGTCTGCGGCATGCTGTCGCTGCCGCTGGTGAGCTGGGGCGCGCGGCGGATCGGCAAGCACCACATGGCGCTGGTGTCGGCCTTCGTCACCGCGCTCGGCGGGCTGCTCAGCTGGTGGTTCCTCACGCCGGCGCACCCGTGGCTGTCGCTCGCGGTCGCGCCGTTCTTCGGCATCGGCATCACGGCGGTCTACCAGCTCTACTTCGCGATGGTGGCGGACGTGGCGGAGGAGGGCGCGCTGCGCCACGGCGTCCGCAACGAGGGCATGTATTCGGCGATCTCCAACTGCATGATCAAGGCCGGCCTGGCGCTCTCGTTCGCGCTCGGCGGCGCGCTGGTCCACTGGCTGGGCTTCACCGGCAACGACATCCGCCCGACGCCGGAGATGCTCGGGGATTTGCGCGTGCTGCGCGCGCTCCTGCCGGCGGGCACGGCGGCGCTGGCGATGCTGTTCGTCATCGGCTACCCGCTCACCAAAGAGCGTCTCGAGGCGCTGCGCGCGCAGGCGGCGCGGCCGGCCTGAGGCATTCATCCTATTTCATCCTTGAAAACGAAAACCGGCGGCGGGCACACCAAGCGCGGATCGAATGGCTCCCGCTCGCGCGGTCCGGCCTCCGGGCCCACCGCCGGGCTCCTTCCGCGGCCCGCCGGCCGGCGGAGCGACCCGGGAACTTCGACCCATGAGCATGAAAACCCATCCCCGCACCTTTCCTCCGCGCTTCGCGTGGGGCGTCGCCACCGCCGCCCCACAGATCGAGGGCGCCGCCTTCGCCGACGGCAAGGGCGAGTCCATCTGGGACCGCTATTGTCGCGTGCCCGGCAAGGTGCATAACGGCGACACGCTCGACGTCGCCTGCGACCACTACCGGCGCTACCGGGGCGACGTGGCCCTCATGGCGCGACTGGGCGTGAGGCACTACCGGCTCTCGCTCGCGTGGCCGCGCCTGCTTCCCCAGGGTCGCGGCCCGGTGAACCAGAAGGGCGTCGATTTCTACCACCGCCTCTTCGATACGCTGCACGCACACGGCATCACGCCCTGGGTCACGCTCTTCCACTGGGATCTGCCGCAGGCGCTGGAGGACGAAGGCGGCTGGCGGCGGCGGACCACGGCCGACGCTTTCGCCGGCTATGCCGACCTCGCGGTTCGCTCGTTCCGCGGGCAGGTGAAGCACTGGATCACGCTGAACGAGACCAATTGCTTCACACGCCTCGCCTATGGCGGCGGGGACAAGGCGCCCGGCGCCAACGACGGCGAGGGCGTCGTCAACCAGGCCTACCATCACGCCATGCTCGCGCACGGGCACGGCGTGCGCGCCGTGCGCGAACACGGCGGGCGCGGCGCACGCGTCGGCATCACCGACAACCCCATCGTCTCCGTGCCCGTCACGGAGACGGCGGCCGACATCGCGGCGGCGCGCGACCTGTTCCGCTTCGAGAGCGACCGCGTGCTCGGCGCGATCTGCAATGGCCGCTACTCCGAGCGTTACCTGCGGGCGGCCGGCGCAGCCGCGCCGCGTTTCGATCCGCGCGATTTCCAGCTGATCGGCCAGCCGACGGACTTCCTCGGCCTGAACATCTACACCGGCCAGTTCGTCCGCGCGGACCGGCGCGGCCGCCCCGAGATCCTGCCGTTTCCCGCCGGCTACCCGCGCGCCGACAGCCCCTGGCTTTACCTGCTGCCGCAGGCGATGTATTGGGGCGTGCGCTTCGCCGCCGAGCTGCGCGGCGTCCGCTCCCTCTACATCACGGAAAACGGCGCGGGCTACGACGACGCGCCGCCCGCCGGCGGCGAGGTGCTCGACCTGCACCGCCGCGAATACATCCGCCAGTGCCTGGGCGAACTCCACCGCGCCATCGGCGACGGCGCGCCGGTCGACGGATATTTTCTCTGGTCCCTGATGGACAACTTCGAATGGCAGGACGGCTACGCCCGGCGCTTCGGCATGGTTTACAACGATTTCGCCACGCAGAAGCGCACCCCGAAGCTCAGCGCGCGCTGGTATGCCGAGGTGATGAAAACCAATCGCCTGCTGTGAACCCCAACCGCCGCCCACCGAAGCAGCCCGTGACGCCGCCCGCGCAGCGTCCCGGGCTGGGCGGCGGCTGGCGCCAGCGCCACCAGCGCGCAGAGGAGCGGCGATGCAGGAGCTGACCGGCGCCGTAGATCTGGCCGAGCGTTCGGTGGGCGTCATCGCCCGCCGCCTCCGCGCCAACCTGCGCCCGCCGCTCGCCGCGGAACTGCGGGACACACGGACGTTCGACTGGCGCGCAGACCTGGCGGCGGGCGCCACCGTGGCGTTGCTGACCGTCCCCCAATGCATCGGTTTCGCGCTGATCGTGGGCCTGCCGCTCGACGTGGTGCTGGGGACCGCCGTGATCGGCGCCGTGGTCTGCACGGTGTTCTCCTCGTCGCGGCACCTGATCTTCGGGCCGACGAACACGATCAGCATCCTGCTCGCGGGCGCGATCTTCTCACTCGGCGACGTGCCGCTCACGCCGCTGGAAAAGGTGCTGCTGATCGGCATGCTCGTCGGCGCCTTTCAGCTCGCCGCCGGCCTGTCCGGCACCGGCCGGCTCGCCCGCTTCGTCTCGCGGCCCGTGGTGGTGGCCTATACGACCGGCGTGGGCGTGCTCATCGCCGTCGGCCAGCTCTCGCACCTCCTCGGCATCGGCCGCTCGCCCGACGTCACGCTGCCCGGCACGATCCGGCACCTGGTCGCCAGCCTGCTGACGTGGGACCTGCACTGGGTGACGTTGCTGGTGGGTCTGGGCAGCCTCGCTTTGCTGCTGGCCCTGCGCCGGTGGCGCCCGGCCTGGCCGGAAGGACTGATCGTGATGTTGGTGGCGGCGGCGGTCTTCCGGTTCGCGCACGAGCGCCTGCCCGGCGTCCTGCTCGTCGGCGGCATCGGCGAGCTGCAACTCCTGCCGCACTGGGTCGGGTTGCCGCTGAATCTTGAGGGGCTCGCGCTCGTCCCGCGCGTCGTGGCCACCGCGCTCGCCATCGCGCTGCTGGGAATGCTGGAGGCGGTCTCGATCGCCAAGAGCCTGGCGGCACGGTCGGGCCAGCGCATCGATCCCGACCAGGAGCTCATCGGCATGGGCGCGGCCAACATGCTGTGCTCCGCCTTCGGGGCGATGCCCGGCTCCGCGTCGTTCCTGCGCAGCGCCGCCAACCTGCAGAGCGGCGCGCGCTCGCGCCTCGCGACGGTCCTCGGCTGCAGCCTGATTCCGTTGCTGGTGTTCGCGCTGTCGCCGCTGCTCGCCTCGATTCCGGTCGCCACGCTCGCCGCCTACCTGGTGCTGATCGCCTTCCGCCTGCTCAACCCGCGGCAGGTGACGGTGGTGCGCCGCTCCACGCGTGCCGACGCGGCGGTGTTCTGGGTCACGCTCGGCTCGACGCTCTTCCTGCCGCCGGACACGGCGATCTACATCGGAGTCGGGCTTTCCGTGGGACTTTTCCTGCAAAAGGCGAGCGAACCGTCGCTGGTCGAATACGCGGTGGACGACGCCGGCGCGCTGCGGGCTGCGCCGGCCCGCGCCGACGTGCCGCCCCAGATCTCCATCGTGCACGTGGAAGGCGACCTGTTTTTCGGCGCGGCCGATCCGTTCCACGACCAGGTCCGCCAACTCGCGGCGGAGGAGCGCATCCGCGTCGTGATCCTGCGCCTGAAGAACGCACGCCTGATCGACGCCAGCACGGTGTTGTCCCTGCTGCAGCTGCGGGAATACCTGCAGGGCACGGGCCGGCACCTGCTGCTCAGCGGCGTGATGCCGCCGGCGATGCGCGTGCTCCGCGCAAGTGGCGCGCTCGCCGAACTGGGCGAGGAGAACGTCTTCGTCGCCGAGGAGAATCCCACGGTGAGCACCAAGCGCGCCCTCCAGCGCGCGCAGGCCCTGCTCGGCGCCGGGCAGCCCGAAATCCGGCTCTTTTACGACACCCCGCCCGCGCCGGCCGGGGCGCATTGACGGCGCCGCTGCCGCGCGGCCGGCAAGGGGATGCCAAGTGGGCGGCAGCGAACTTGATCACGGCGTTGCGGGAGGGAGGCTGAGCGACGGCGAACATGGAAATGCGGCGCGGAAAATGCGCCAAGAAAACACCCGGCAATGAGACATGCGCAAAGCACCTCGGACCACGCTGGGGTTGCATGGGCGGCAGGCAGAATGCGTTTTGAGAACATGGCGCGCGACGACCAGTTTTGGGAGAAATCGAAAGGATGGAAAAACGGCCCAACCAACAGCGGTCACAGCCGACGTCGGTAAACCGGACGAGAACGAGCGGGGACGCTTCATCGCCGCGTTGGATTCTCCATGGCAAACCACGCCCAGAGGAGGTCAGCGCAGGGTTCCTCTTTCTGCGCCCGCCGCTCAGCGGGGCGGCTGGCCGGTCGCCGTGGTGCCGTCGGAGCGGCGTTTTTCGGCGAATTCGACCGGCGAGGGATCGACGGTGAGGTCGTCGATGTAGAAGACGGCCTCCGGGTCGCGCTCGCCGGCGCGCGGCAGGTCGACGCCCGGCGTCTTCGGCGTGCGCAGCGTCGGCTGCTCGCGGAACGGGCCGGTCCGGAACGAAATCCGTTCCAGTGCCGCCACCGGTTCGAGCGGCTCGGCGTCGCGCAGGACGGGCATGTGGTCGATGTCCATCTCGAAGGCCTCCGTCTCAACGTCGAAGCGGATGACGACGTCATACCAGATGTTGGGCAGGTAGCGGATGAGTTGCTGGTCGCCGGCGCGGTTGGCGTCCATGGTGGTGACGCGGCGCTGGTCGTCGAGGAACACGCGGATGGGCGGACGGTAGCCGTGGCGGTCATGCACCTCGATTTCGAGGCGGCCGTGGTCGTTTTGCCGGGCGAGGAGCTTGAACCGGATGGTGCCGTGCTTCAGGGCCGGGAACACCCGCGTGGCGCGCGCGTAGTCGGTGGGATCGGCGTCGCGCAGTTCGAGGCTGCGGTTCGCCGCGGAGGGAAAATCGGCGAGGCGCACGGGGGCCCATTTCGGACTGTGCGTGTTCCAAGGCAGGTCCTCGAACGCGCCGGTGTCGAAGTTGTCGTTGACCGGCCCGGTGACGGTGCCGGTGACGGGCGTGGGGACGCGGGCGATCCAGATGTCGTCCTTGTTCATGCTGTAGGCGACCCAGAAGGCGGGGCCGGGCGGCGTGCCGTTGCCGGGGGAGATGCCGCGGACGTATTGCGGTCCGAAGGCCTTGTCGAGGCCGTCGTAGCGCCGCTCGGGGACTTCGCCCTGGACGGTGAGGAGGTCGTCGAAATGGATGCCGTCGTCGCCGGTGGCGACGGCGAGCGGCCAGCGGTGGCGGTTGTCGCGGCGGGGATTGTAGACGAGGGCATAGCGTCCGTCGGGCGTGCGCTGGCCCCAAACCTTGGCCTCGGCCATGGCGAGCGTGGGGGCGCGCACGAGCGGGCTCCAGGTCGCGCCGTCGTCCCGCGAGAGCGCGGTGAGCGAGCTCTTCCAGAGGCCGACGGTGACGCCGTCGGGGCGCTGATACCAGTTGAACGCCTTCGGCGTGACGTTGCCCAAGTCCGGATAAAAACCGTCCTTGGCGCGGTCCTCCTCCCACCATTGGAGCGTGCGGAGCCGGTCGCCGAGCAGCGCGGTGCAGGCGTCCTTGAAGCCGGCGTCGGGCGAGGCCGTGTAGAACGGGTAGGTGGTGTTGTTTTCGTTCCAGCCATTGTGCCGGTTGTAACGGATGAAGTGGATGGGGCCGAGGTCGCCGTTGGCGAAGACCTCGCGCACCGTGCGGCCGATGCCGGAGCCGTCGTTCGGATGCATCGGCAGGCCGTAGAAGCCGACCACGAGCAACCGCCCGTTGGGCGCGACGAACCAGCCCATGCGCTGATGCACGAGCCCGAGCGTGCCGTCGGGCAGACGGTAGGGCGGGAAGACCACGCGCGGCTTGTCCCAGCTGACGCCATCGGCCGACGACGCGACGAGGGTCTGGCCGTAGCCCTGGCGCTCGTTGATCGGGCAACTGAGATACTGGATCCAAAAACGGTCGCGCCAGTATGCCAGCATGGGCGCATGGTTGTAGGTCCAGCCGAAGCCGTCGGATTCCTCCGGGTGTTCGCGATTGGCGCGCAGCACCTGCCAATTCTTCACGCCGACGGCGAGACGCAGGCCGCCTTCGTGGGAGAAGTCGGCCTGCTCCGCGCCGACATAGCGCACGGGTTCTTCAGGTCCGCCGGCGGGCGGGCTGGAGCGCTCGGCGGCCAGGAGGGCGGGGGCGGGCAGAGTCAGGGTGAGCAGAAGGGGGAGGAGGAGCGTTTTTTTCATGGGCAGGAAGCGACGGGGGTTGGGGGCGCGGTTTCAGGGACACGGAGCTTGGAACTCCAGATCGTGAGGTCCTCGACATCCGCCGGGCGTGATCCGCCCCAGACGAGGCTGACCAGATAGCCGACACCGAAGACGATGAAATGGCCGAAGACGCCGACGAGGAGGGGATTCATCGACCAGTTGAAGCCGAAATCGATCACGCGCGCGCCGTGTTCGTCCGCCTGCGAGAGCAGGGCCCACGCGGTGAACACCAGGCAGGCGACGAGGCCCGCGTAGGCGCCCGTGCGCGTGGCGCGGCGCGTGAAAAATCCGAGGCTGAACAAGCCCAGCGACCCGGCGGAAAGAATCGTCGCGATCACCAGGGCGCGCACCATCACGGGCGGCGCACCCTCCGCCGGCACGAGCAGGATCGCGCCCGCCGTCGCCACCGCCCCGCCCGCCACCACCATGCCCCGGCCGAACCGCAGCCGCGCCCGGTCGGTGGATTGCGGCCGCAACAGCGCGAAGTAGTCCGTCGTCAGCACCGTGGCGATGCTGTTGAGATCGGCGCTGACGGACGACATCGCGGCCGCGAGGATGGCCGAGAGGATGAGCCCGATGACGCCTGGCGGGATGTAGCGCGACAGGAAATAGGGCATGACCTCGTCCGGCCGCGCAGGCCCGGGATCGCCCCCGTGCAGCGCGAAGAACCCATAGAGGCTGCCGCCGATGAACATGAAAAGCGCGAAGACCGGCAGACAGGAGAATGCGCCGTAGAACGCCCCCCGGCTGGCCGCGCGGTCGGACTTCGCGATCAGGTAATGCTGCACGATGTGCTGGTCGGTGACGTAGCGGCGGCCCCACTGGATCGCGTAGGCGAAGAACAGCAGCCAGAGCGAGTGCGCGTGCGAATCGAACAGGCTGCGCGCGTTCAGTTCCCAGGAGCCGAGCGTGTAGCGGCCCGCCTCGAACGAGGCGCGGATGATCGCCGCCGGGTCGCCGATCTCCGGCGCGAAGAGCACGCGCCCGAGGATAAGCAGCGCCCCGCCGGAGAGGATGATGCCCTGCGCCACGTTGGTCCACGCCACGGCCGTGATGCCGCCGATCATCGTGTAGCCGACGGTGAAGACACCCACGCCGACGATGACCGGCAGCGGCTTCCAGCCGGTGAACACGTAGAGCGCGATGCCCGTGGTGACGAGCGTCACGGCCAGGTCGAAGACCCGGTCGGCGAGGAAACCGAGGCTCGCATACACGCGGCTGCCGAGCCCGAACCGCCGGGCGATGTATTCGTAGGCGCTCATCTGCACGACCCGGCGATAGAAGGGCACGATCCAGCGCGCGACGAACAGCAGCACCAGCGGCAGCGAGAGCTGCGGCAGCAGCAGGATCATGCCCTGCCCGTAGGCCGTGCCCGGGTGGCCGACGAAGGAGCCGCTGCCGATGATCGTCGCCATCAGCGTGAACGTGACGACCCAGGTCGGCATCGTCCGGTCGGCGGTGAAGAACTGGCGCGGGGTCTTGGCGCCGCGCGAAAGCCGGAGGCCGAGCCAGGCGATCCCGCCCAGGTAGGCGGCGAGGACGAGCAGATCGATCAGGCCGAGCTTCATGGGGCGGCGGAAACGGCCGGTTCGGCGGCGAGGTCGCGGGCATAGGCCGCCAGCTCGGCCACGAGGCGTTCTTCGACGGCGTCGAGCGGCGGCACGTCCCGGCGCACGCGGGTGGTGGCGAAGGCGCCCTCGGCCTGGAGCAGGGCCTTGGTGAAGCGCCATTGGATCTTCTGGTGCGTGGCCATGAAGGCGAGGCACGGCAGCAGCCGGCGGTGGAGCGCGAGCGCGGCCTCGCGCCGGCCGGCGCGATGAAGCGCCCAGATGCGCGCGTAAACCGGCAGGGCGAAGGTGACGAGGTAGGCGTGCGCGCCGCGGTCGAGCAGCTCGATCAGGTCCGGCCCGGCCGTGCCCACGCGCAACGCGCCCCCGGTGGCCGCGAGCACGGCGGTGATCTTGCGGCAACGGTCGGCCGTCTCGATCTTGACCCAGTTGAAGGCCGGCACCTCGCGCCGCAGGCGCGCGATGAGCGGCACCGGCAGGGAGCCGCCGGTCCAGTCGAGATCCTGGATCATGAGCAGCGGCGGGCCGAGCGCGGCGAGTTCCCGCACCGTGCGGGCGACCGCCTCGTCGTCGCCGGTGTAATCCAGATGGGCGAGCACGCCCTGGCAGCCGAGCTGGAGGAACCGCCGCGCGAGGCGCAGGCGCGCCGCCGGGTCGGGTGCCGTGGCGCCGCCGATCACGGGCACGCGGCCCGCGGACTCCTCGAGCAGAGTCGTCACGATCGTCTCGCGCTCTGCCTCGGCAAGCGTCTCGACCTCGCCGGCCACGGCGGGCGCGAGGAAACCGACGACGCCGTGCGCCAGGGCGCGGCGCGCGTAGCGGCGGAGCGAGTCGAGGTCGACGGCGCCGTCGGCGGTGAACGGGGTGGCGGGCACGGCGACGATGCCGTCGAGGGGTGGGGCGGGATCAGCCATCGTGAAATCCTTCGCGCGCGGAGAAACCGGCGAGGGTTTTTAGGGGAACCCGGCGGTAAAAGGCCGCGGCTTCCCGGGCGAGCCGGGCGAGCTGGTCACGGTGGCCAAGCCGCTGCACGGCCGCCCACTCGCTGAGCCGGGCGGCGCGCCGTTCTCCGTCCCAGGCGCAGAAGCCGTCGGCCCCGGCGTCGTAGTAGCGCTGCATGAGCTTGGCGTAGCCCGAAGGGAGTTGGGTGCGCGGCATCAGGTCAGGCCAGAGGTGAAGCCGGTCGCCGCCGAGCGTGCGCCAGCTTCCGAGCAGCTCCGGCGCGATGGAGGGCGAGGGCATGAGATAATCGACGATTCGCTCGCGAATCCACGTCTCCACGTCGCAGGCGTAGCGGATGGGATGAAAGGGCGATCGGTCGTCGTCGTATTTGTCCGGTTCGCCGTAAATCGTGATCGCGAGGCTCCGGCCGGGTTTTTCGTCGAGGAGTTTTCGGACTTCGCGGAGGTAGTCGGTGACGAGGCCGGCGCAATGTCGCTGCCAGCGCGGGTCGTCTTCCGGGAGCGTGCGGGGATCCACTCCGTGCTTCAGCCGGAAGGAGGCGACGGTGGGTTCCTCGTAGTAGACGAAGGGTGTGCCGCGGTTGAGGTGCAGCTGCACGCCGTCGATCCCGCGCTCCAGCGCCTCGCGGAGCAGGCCGATCCAGTGCGCCCGGGCACCGGGGAAGGCGAGGCTGTGCGAAGTGAGCGGCCGGCCCTCGCGGTCGAGCTTGGTCCACTCGGGATGGGCATGGTAGTTGTGCGCCCGGCCGATCGGGGCGCGATTCATCGGATACTGGACGCCGATCATCCGCTGCGAGGCGAAGATCCTCATGCCGTCCGCGTGCGCGAGCTTGGTGAAGGCCGCCAGGGGCTCGACCCACTCGTCGCGCCATCGGTTGTCGTCGGTCCCCATGTAGCCGAGTCCGGTCTTGAAGAGGCAGTAGTTGCCGCGCATGGCCTCGAACACGAGGACGCCGATGTCCGAGCCGGCGTAATGGGCGAACTCGTTGCGAAACCACTGCTCGTCGGTGGGGTGGAAGGTATAGGTGCCGCTGGTATGCCCCGTGAACTGGCCGGTGCAGAAGATCAGCGCGCCGCGGCGGGTCGCCGGGGTCGGCTGCGTGGCGCGCCAGGCCGCTTCCTCCTCGGCGGAAAGCGGCACGAGCTTGACGTAGGTCAGGTTCGCGATGGAGCCGCTCGCCGAGCGGTAGGGTTCGTCGACCTGCCGGAAGACGAGCGAGCGGCCCGACACGTCAGCCGTCTTCCAGTAGGTCTCCTGGACCGACTTGTTGTTGTATTGGTTGACGCCGACCTTGAGGTCGCCGTGGTCGTTGTTCACGCCGCCCTCCTGCGCGACCCGCCGGAAGCCGGCTTCGTGGTCGAGCCTCACCTGGATCAGGCCGTAGGGCGAGTCGGTGTCGTAGTCGACCTTGGTGTAGTTCACGCCGAGGTAGATTCGGCAGGGGCCGGACGCATCGAGTGGGAGCGTGAGTTCGCCGCAATCGTGCTCGGGGGTGGCGTAGAGCATCACGCCTTTCACGCCTTCCGCGGTCTCGTAGTCGATCATCTGCCAGCGGCCGGCGGCGAAGTCGCGGGTGAGTCGGTCCGGGGGGGTGCAGCGCGACAAGTCGGCGCGGAAGAGGGCGTTCGGCTCCATCGGCGGAAACTCCCACTTGGAGCGCGCCGCCTTCGGCTCCGCAGGCGGGACGGGTTGTGCGCGCACGATGGCGCCCGGGGCGGCGGCGAGGAGCGTGCCGGCGGCGGAGGTCTTGAGGAAGGTGCGGCGGTCGATCCGGTGGTTGTTCATCGGGGGCTCTGCGTGCATCGCGCCGGCAGGTCGTCGATCCAGTAAACGCTCGGCGCGGACCTCTCGTCGGCGCCCGGGCGATCCTCGGGGTCCGGACCGTTCGGTCTCCCGCCGAGGATCGCGCCGTCGGGCCGCGCAAACCAAGCGAACGCCTTGCCGGCGACGGTCTTCATCAGCGGTCGTGGATCGCCCCGTCGGGAAACTGGAGGCTGTGCCAGTGCTTGGGCTGGTAGGGATGGCGCGCGGCCTCCTTTTCGTTCAAGGTGATGCCGAGGCCGGGTTTCATGGGCGGAAGGGCGAAGGTGCCGTCATAGGCGAGCTTCGTGCCGAAGAAGAGCTCGTCCCAGCGCTCAAGCTCGCCGCTCGAAGTCTCGAGCACGGTGGCGTTCGGCGTGCTCAGGCACAGATGCATGGAGGCGAAGGTGCAGACGCGGCCGTTCGGGTTGTGCGGCAGCACCTCGACGCGGAAGGCGTCGGCAATGGCGGCGACCTTCTTCACCTCCGTGAGGCCGCCGCAGTGGATGAGGTCGGGCTGCACGTAGTCGGCCAGATGCCGCGCGCAGATCTCCGCGAAGGGATATTTCGTCGTGAGGCGCTCGCCCACGGCCAGCGGCGCCCCGGTGTGCGCCCGCACGTGGGCGAGTTCCCCGAGGTCTTCGAGCTGGGTGGGTTCCTCGATCACGAAGGGGCGGTAGGGTTCGGCGCCGCGGCAGAATTCGACCGCCATCGGGGTGGTGCACTGGCCGTGCAGATCGACATGGATGTCGAAATCCGGGCCGAGGGCCTCGCGGAGGCGGCGGAGCAGCTCGAGTCCGCGCCGCACCGCGACGGGCGGGTCGATCGTGCCGTCGGGCCCGGACGGCAGGAACACGCGCTTGGAGCCGGACCAGCCGTCTTTCTGGATGCCGAGCCACTCGGCCACGACCTTGTCATCGCCCTTGAGCCGCGGATCGATGGGCTGGCGCGTGTGTTTGACGTAAACCTTGACCTTGTCGCGCGCCCGGCCGCCGAGGAGTTTCCAGACCGGCACGCCGAGAGCCTGGCCGAGAATGTCCCACAAGGCCATGTCCACGGCGCCGAGGGCGGACATGAGGATGGGGCCGCCGCGGTAGCGCGGGCCGCGGAACATGGCCTGCCAGAGGTATTCGATGTCGGTGGGGTCCTTGCCGACGAGATAGCGCTCGTGCTCCTCGATCGCGGCGGCGACGGTGCGGCATTTGCCGGTCATGGTGCCCTCGCCCAGGCCGGTGATGCCCCGGTTCGTGTAGATTTGGACGAAGACGTAGTTCTCGTCCCCGTCCGGGCCGGTATCGACGACGAAGGTCTTGAGACCGGTGATCTTCAGGTTGAGGGCCTTGGCGGCGTCGGTGTTTTCGGCGCCGAGGAGCCGTGCGCCGGGCAGGGCCGCGGCGCCGCCGGCCACGGTGAGGGCGGCGGCGCGGGCGAGGAATCCGCGGCGGCTGACGGTCGCGCGGGGATCGGAGGCAGGGGAGGAGCGCGGGCTCATGGGGAAGAGGGGGGGGGCGGGCGGCGGGCGAGTTCGCGGCGGATCGCCGCAGCCACGGGCTCGGCGAGCGCCCGCGAGCCGGCGGCGGTGAAATGCACGTTGGCCGGACGCTGGAGCTGCGCGAGCTGCGGAGCGGCTGCGGCGTAGAGATCGTTCACCGGCACGCCGAGTTCATCCATGACGCGGCGGGCGATTTCGTTGCGGGCGAGGACATCGGCGTTGCGGCGGCGCGGACCGTCGGCGAGATCGGCCGGGACGGGCGTGGTGGTGGCGAAGACGAGGCGGGCGCCGGTGGCGCGCAGGCGCGCGACGAGTTCGCGCAGGTTGCGCTCGTAGTCATCGGGGGCGGTGCGCGGCCGGCCGGCCGCGTCGAGCTTGATGTCGTGCAGGCCGAAGTTGAAATGGATCACATCCCAGCGGCCCGGGCCGAGCCACTCGGCGAGCTGCTGGAGTCCGCGGGAGCTGGGGCCGCCGTTCTCGGGCACGCGGTGGACGTTGGCGATCCCGCGCAGGAGTTCGCGCACGGGCTGGGTGTAGCCGATGGAGATGGAGTCGCCGACCAGGAGCACGCGCGGCAGCGCGGGGTCGTCCGCCACCGGTGCGAACTCGGCGGGGAAATCCGCCTGCACCTTGGCGCGCTCGGCCGCGAGGGCTTCGGGGGATTCGGCGAAGGCGACGACTGGCATGGCGAGGAGCAGTAACAGGGCGGAGGGGGGCATGGGGGGGAAGCGGGGCGCGCACCTCATTCACGACGGAGCGCCTAGGGTGAGTGCAAGCTTGCGGGCCGGACCTTGAAATCAAGCGTGAAGGAAAATGAAATAATCATCCCGCCGCGCACGCCGGCGGCAGCGCGCGCCTTCCCCTCCCGGCGGGCTTCAGGCTTTCGGCGGCACGACTGCGGTGTGCATGCTGACGAGGCGCCAGTGCCCCGCCTCCTCCCGCCACACGGAGTGGAAGAAAAGAAGCGCGTCGCCCCACTGTCCGCGGGTGAGCTTGCGCTGGTCGATGCGGCCGTTGAGCACCACGACGCCCGGCGCGACCGGCGCGGCGTGGATCTCGGAGACGACGTAGCGTTCGTAGGCGACGCGTTTCTCGGTGAGGGCGGCGAGGATGTCGGCTTTGCTTTCGAGCCGGCCCGTGCTGTGGATGTAACGCAGGTCGTCCGAGAGGAGCGCGGAGAGTGCGGCGGTGTCGGCGATTCGCAGCGCGGCGCCACGCGCCTCCTCGGCGGCGAGAACCGCCGCGACGGCGGGAGTGGCGGAGAGAGTGGCGGCGAGCGAAGGCGCGACGATCGCGCCGAGACAGAGAAGCGGGATGAGGTGGTGCATGCGATTGACCGCGCACGTAGGACATCTCCCGGGCTCATCGCCAGCGTGAAATACGCTGAACGCATTCCGTGGGTATGCGGCTATTTCGCGGCGCTCGCCCGCGTGCGGCCGGGCAGCCAGTGCGCGCGGGGCAGCGCCATGATCTCCGCCGGGGCGCGGCCCGACTGGAGCAGCGCCGCCATCGTCGTCATCGCGGGGTCGATGTGGTGGAAGAATTTCTTGTAGCCGGCGCAGAGGTAGTTGAGGCCGGGCTCGCCATGCGGCGTGCGGAGGAAGCGGTGCTTGGGGCATTCGCCGTGGCAGGCGAAGCGCACGGGACATTCGCGGCAGTAGCGGGGCAGGGTGGCGGACTTGGCCTGGCCGAACTCGCGCTGGCGGGCCGAGGCAGCCAGGTCGCCCAGCCGGTCGTTGAGCAGGTTGCCGAGGCGATAGGCGGGATAGACGTAGTGGTCGCAGCTGTAGAGGTCGCCGTTGTGCTCGAGCGCCAGGCCGTGCCCGCAGTTCTCGTTGAACACACAGATGCCGGCGGGTTCGCCGCACCAGTTGGCGAGGGCGGCGTCGAACTGCTGCACAAACACGCGGCCGACGTCGTGTTGCACCCATTCGTCGAAGATGGTGGCGAGGAACTGTCCGTAATCGGCCGGCCGCACGCTCCACGGGGTGACCTGCCCGTCGAGGTCGGCCGCCTCGGCGTGGTCGGGCGGCGGCGCGAGCCAGAGGCCTTGCTCGCCGGTGGTCTCGCCGGCGGGTCGCTCGACGATGGGGATGAACTGGAGGTAGCGCGAGCCGATCGACTTGAGGAAGCGGTAAACCTCGCGCGGTTGCGCGGAGTTCTTCCGGTGGATGGTCGTGAGGGTGTTGAACTCCACGCGATGGCGGCGGAGCACCTCGAGTCCGGCGAGCACGCGGTCGAAGGTGGGCTGGCGTCCCTTGTCCACGCGATAGGCGTCGTGCAGGTGGCGCGGGCCGTCGATGCTCAGGCCGACGAGAAAATTTTCCGCGGCGAGGAAGGCGCCCCACTCGTCGTCGAGCAGGGTGCCGTTGGTCTGGAGGGCGTTCTCGATGCGCTTGCCGCCGGCGTGGCGGCGCTGGAGCGCGACGGCCTCGCGGAAGAAGCCCACGCCGAGCAGCGTGGGCTCGCCGCCCTGCCAGGCGAAGCTGACGGTCGGGCCCGGCTGCGCGGCGATGTAGTCGCGCACATAGCGTTCGAGCGTCGCGGGCGACATGCGGGGGTTGGACGCGCCGGGGTAGAGGCGGGCCTTCTCCAAGTAATAGCAGTAGTCGCAATCGAGGTTGCAGAGCGACCCGATGGGCTTGGTCATGACGCCGAAGGCGGGGCGGGAGTCTGCGCGCGAGGGATCGGGTGGCATGGGTGAGAGGATACGATGTGCGCCCGTGCGCCCGCTGCAACTGACATCTATGCGCGGGCGAGGGGCGGCGAAAGCGGGTTCGCGGTCCGACCGCCAGCCGAGCGCGGCCGGCGCGGCACGATTTCCGCCCGGCGGTCGCCTCACGATCGCCTCGCCGGCCGCCGGCTCGCTTTGCCTGGAGCAGGCAGGCCAACCGCCGCTATTTCACGATGTATTTTCTCGTCCCGTGCGCGAACGCAGCCATTGGCTTTCTGCCATCCATTCCGCGAAACCCCGAACCTTGTCATGAAAACCCTATGGTGGTGGTTGCTTGCCCCGGCAACTTTCGCTGCCGCCTTCCCCGCGCTGGCGGACACCCCCGGCCCCGGGGAATGGCGTTTCGAGGAACTCCGCCGCTTCCAGGCCCCCGAGGCCCGCCAGGGCGTCGCCGCCGACCGCGATTTCCTCTACGTCATTTCCAACCACGACCTCGGCAAATATCCCAAGGCCGGGGGCGCGCGCCTCGCCGCCTGGAGCTGCCCGGAGGGCGACCCGCTCACCCATGTGAACGCCGGCGTCGTCCACGCCGGCCGGCTCCACGGGGCGCATTCCAACTACCCGGGCGTGCCGCACGTCAGCTCCGTCGAGATGTGGGACCCCGCGACGCTGCGCCACCTCGGCTCGATCAGCTTCGGCCGCACCGACGGCTCGCTCACCTGGATCGACCGGCGCGACGGTCGCTGGCTCGCCTGTTTCGTCCACTACGCCAAACGCGGCGGCGAACCCGGCAAGGACCAGAGCTGGACCCGGCTGGCGGAATACGACGACGACTGGCGCCCGACCGGCCGCGGCTGGGTCTTTCCCCCCGCGCTCAGCGCGCACCTTGGCGCGCGCGGCTTCAGCATGTCGGGCGGCGCGCTCGGCCCCGGCGGCTTCCTTTTTGTGACGGGGCACGACGAGAAGGAGCTGTGCGTGCTCGAGTTTCCCTCCGCCGGCTCGACCCTCCGCTGGGTGGCCACGATCCCGATGGCGGCGGAGGGTCAGGCCTTCGCGTGGGATCCGGCGGAGCCTGGGGTCATCCACCTCATCTTGAAAAGCACGCGCGAGGTCATCACCGGCCGCGTCACGCGCGGCGCGGCGTCTGGAAACTGAGCCGCCCATGAGCCAGCCCGACCTGATCGAGTCCGGCGGCGAGCACGCCGCCGCGGAGACCTTCCGGCAAAGACACCCGGAAACCTTCACCCGCTACCTCGCCCGGCGGAAGACGGTCTTTCTCGTGGCCTACGCGGGCTACGTCTGCGCCTACCGCGTCCGCAACAACTTCAAGCTCACCAGCGAGGCGCTGCGCCTGGCCCACGGTTGGTCGCTGTCACAAGTCGGGCTGGTCCTCACCGCCGTCACCGTCGCCTACGGTTTCGGCAAGTTCATCATGGGCATGGTCGTCGACCGCTGTTCTTTCCCCTTTCGTCCGCCCCTTGATGCCTTAAGCCGCGCCGCGCCTCCGCGCGAGCCCCGCCCATTCTCCCTTCCTTTCCGTCGCTGCCCGCGCTTGCCCGCTATCTCCCCATGAAATCCCTTCCTCCCTTGCCGCGCCTCTTGCTGTGGATCGCCGTCGCCTTGCTCGGGGCCGGCTCGCTGGCGGTGCTGGCGCTGTCGCGCGGCGAACCGGTGAGCGCACTGTGGATGGTCGTCGCTTCCGTGTGTGTGTTCGCCATCTCGTATCGCTTCCACTCGGCGTGGCTCATGGCCAAGGTCCTCACGCTCGACGACCTGCGCGCCACGCCCGCCGTGGTGAAGGAGGACGGCAAGGACTTCGTGCAGACGAACCGCTGGGTCGTCTTCGGCCACCACTTCGCCGCCATCGCCGGGCCCGGCCCGCTGGTGGGCCCCGTGCTCGCCGCGCAATTCGGTTTCCTGCCCGGCCTGCTCTGGATTCTCATCGGCGCCACGCTCGGCGGCGCCGTGCACGACTCGATCATCCTCTTCTGCTCCACGCGCCGCGGCGGCCGCTCGCTCGGCCAGATGGTGCGCGAGGAAGTGGGCCCGTTCGCCGGCATCCTCGCCCTCGTGAGCACGACGGCGATCATGATCATCATCCTCGCCGTGCTGGCGCTGGTCGTCGTGCGCGCGCTGGCCGAAAGTCCGTGGGGACTGTTCACCATCCTCGCAACGATCCCGGTGGCGATGGTCATGGGCTCGGCGATGCGCTTCACCAAGGTCCACATCGGCATCGTCTCGGCCTTCGGCGTCGGCGGCCTGCTGCTCTCCGTCGTCGGCGGACAATGGATCCACGGCACCGCGCTCGAGCACTGGCTCACGCTCGACGGACGCACCCTCGCCTTCGGCCTCATGGGCTACGGCCTGCTCGCCAGCGTCCTGCCCGTCTGGCTGCTGCTGGCGCCGCGCGATTACCTCAGCACGTTCATGAAGATCGGCGCCGTCGCGCTGCTCGGCATCGCCATCGTCGTGCTCGCCCCGGAACTGAAGATGCCCGCGCTGACCCGTTTTATCGACGGCACGGGCCCGGTCTTCGCCGGGGCCGTGTTCCCCTTTTGCTTCATCACCATCGCGTGCGCGGCGGTGTCGGGCTTCCACGCCATCATCTCGTCGGGCACCACGCCCAAGATCATCGCGCGCGAACGCGACATTCGCATCGTCGGCTACGGCGGCATGGTCACGGAGATGCTCGTCGGGGTCATGGCGCTCATCGCCGCCTGCGTGATGGAGCCGGGCGAGTATTTCGCGATCAACCTTCGCGGCGAGACGGCCGCCGTCACCGCGCAGGTCACCGAGATGGGCTTCCCCGTCACGGCCGCGCAGATGGGCCAGCTCGCGGCGGACGTCGGCGAGAAGACCATGGTCGGGCGCACCGGCGGCGCGCCGACCTTCGCGGTCGGCATGGCGCACATGTTCGCCGGCGTGCTCGGCAGCAAGGCCGCGCTCGCACTGTGGTATCACTTCGCGATCATGTTCGAGGCCTTGTTCATCCTCACCACGATCGATGCCGGCACGCGCGTCGGGCGTTTCCTGATGCAGGATCTGCTCGGCCTCGCGTGGAAACCGCTCGGCCGCACCGACTCGACGTTGGGCAACTGGGTGGCGAGTCTGGTCTTCGTCGCGGCGTGGGGCTACTTCCTCTATCAGGGCGTGGTCGACCCGCTCGGCGGCATCAATTCGCTCTGGCCCATCTTCGGCGTCGCGAACCAGCTGCTCGCCGTCATCGCCCTCGCGCTCGGGACCACCGTGCTCCTCAAGATGGGCCGCCAGCGTTACCTCTGGGTGCCGCTGCTGCCGCTCACGTGGCTGCTCGCCGTCACCATGACCGCCGGCTGGCAGAAGATTTTCAGCGCCGACCCGCGCCTCGGCTTCCTCAGCGCCGCCGCGCAATACCGGGACAAGATCGCTGCCGGCGGCTCGCCCGAGCAACTCGCGCAGTGGCAGCACCTCGCCGCCAACCAATACGTAAACACTGCCGTCACCGCGACGTTCCTGGTGCTCGTGCTGCTCATCGTGCTCACCTCCGCGCGCAAGTGGTGGCAACTCCTCTCCGGCCGCACTTCCGCCACGCTCCACGAGGATGCCTACGTGGCGGTGCGGTAGAATCCTTTGGATTAGCCAAGCCGGTTTACCGACGTCGGCTGTGACCGTTGTTGGTTGGGCCGTTTTTCCATCCCTTCGATTTCTCCCAAAACTGGTCGTCGCGCGCCATCTTCTCAAAACGCATTCTGCCTGCCGCCCATGCAACCCCAGCGTGGTCCGAGGTGCTTTGCGCATGTCTCATTGCCGGGTGTTTTCTTGGAGCATTTTCCGCGCCGCGTTTCCATGTTCGCCGTCGCTCAGCCTCCCTCCCGCAACGCCGTGATCAAGTTCGCTGCCGCCCACTTGGCATCCCCTTGCCGGCCGCGCGGCAGCGGCGCCGTCAATGCACCCCGCCCGCGCCTAGGCAACGCGAGGATGACGGTGCAGGCCGGCCCAGATGATCTGGCTTTCCCGGACGAATCCCGGAGCCGCTGTCGCGGCCCATTACCAAATCTTGCCACCCTGACCGACCGAGGGCGGCGACGCTCTCCGCAGGTTACGCCGGAAGGCCGCAGGCGTGTCACCGTGATGCCGGGCGAACAACGGGATCATGCGTTCAACATACGCAAAGCCACAGGCCTCGGCGATTTCCGACACCGGCATGTCCGTCGAGATCAGCAATTGGCGGGCACCTTCCAGCTTGGTGCGGCGAATCTCCTCCGCGGGACTATGCCCAATGATCTTGGCAAATTGCCGCTCCAAGGTGCGCCGCGCCACCGGAACCGCCCGCAGCACATGGCGCACATCAATTCCGAAGGAAGCGTGTTCCTTGATAAACTGCATGGCTTGGCGGATTCTCGGATCATCGCATTCAAAGATGTCGGTGGATTGGCGGGCCGTGATGCCGAGAGGCTGAAGTAGTTTCCTTTCAGGCTGCCGCCCGCGACTGTCGATAAGGCGATCCAAGAGGTTCGCTGCCTCGTATCCGATGCGCTTGACGGGAATGTCGACGCCGCTGATCGGGGGATGGATCGTCTGCCCCAGAAGGTCCTCCGTCGAAAGACTGATGATAGCGACGCGATTGGGCACTTCCAACCTCGCCAATTCGCAAGCATTGGCCACATGACGGCAGGTTATCGTATCCCAGCCGATGACCCCGAGGGGCGGTTCAAGACCGGCGAGCCAACGCGCGCGATCACGCTGCTGCACAAGCAGACTGGCGGAGAAGCCGGCCCCAGGCTTGGGCGCATAGATGTGCGGTCGGAAGCCGAACCGAATCGCAGCGCGTTCATAGGCCTTGGTCCAAAAATCGAGAAACTTCCTGTGCGGCTCCCCGCAGAAGGCGATGCGGCGGATGCCCTTTTGGCGGAGGTGTTCCACCGCAAGTCCGACCACCGCGTCCGCATCGGGAGTGACGCTTGAGAATGAGATTCCCCCGAGGTGGGCGCCGGAAACGTTCACCACAGGCACGCGGTAGCGGCGCAGGTCTGCCGCCAATTTGCTTGAATGCACGATGGCGATGATGCCGTCACCCCGCCACCCTTCGGGCATCTGCATGCCGCCGTCGGGGCCCACGGGCTGCAGATCAAGGATCCACGAAGTCCTCTGGGCGTAGTGCCACGCCCCCTCGATGATGCCGCGACCGTATTGGTTCCATCCGGGCACCAGCAGGGCAACGCGTCCTCGTTTCCTGAGCTTCGCCATGACCCGATCCTGACGATGCCGGGCGGGATTTCAACCGTCACTTCCTGGCGGTGGCGCGAAATCATAAAATAAATACGCGAAACCGTCTACCCGCGCGGTCCGCATTCCTGCTATTCTGCAAGCGTCGGCACTTGGCCGGAACTTACCCCCCCACCATCATGAAACCCTTGTCCTTCCGTTCGCTGGCCCGACGGCTGTTGCTTTCATCCGTCGGTCTCGGACTCTGCCAGATCGCTGCTGGCGCCGAACCTGATCTGATCGTCCTCTCTCCTTTCGAGGTGCGCGCCAAGCCCGAAGACGGCTATATCCCCAGCGCCAGCAATACCGGCACCATCATCGCCAAGGCGCGCGACCAAATTCCGTTCGTCACCTCGGTCATCACAAACAGTGTGATCGAGGACCTGCGTCTGGAGAACCCCTCCGACTTCGCCACGCAGTTCGCCGGGGTTTCCCGCAGCACCGGCGACCAGTTTCTCAACGACGCGGGCCAGCTCAGCAGCGGCACGGAATTCATGGTGCGCGGCTTCTCGTCGCAACCACTCTACAACGGCTTTCAAACGGGCCTGCTCAACGTAACCAACGAGGGTATCGACCGCGTGGAAGTCACGAAGGGCCCCAACTCGATCCTCTACGGCCAGTCCTCCGCGGGCGGCACCATCAACTTCGTGCCGAAGGGGGCCATGCTGGCGGGGGCCAGGACCAGTGCCTCCGCGGGGATTGCGACCAACGACGGATACCGTGCGTCTTTCGAGACGGGGGGCGCCGTGGCGGGCAAGCCCGGCACCGGTTTCCGGCTTGGTGGCGGGTATCAGGAATTCACCCGCGAGCAGCAGTTTTTCTGGAACAGTCAGGCAGCGATCTACGGTGGCTACCGAACCAACCTCACCGACAAGATCACGTTTGAAATGAATGCGGAGCGCTCCCGCAAGAAAACAAACCCGGCGAGAACCGAGGCCTTCGTGAGCCTTGGCTCGGGCCCGGCCCGCGTGACCGACCCCTACAATCGCCTGCGCAAGGACCGCAATTTCAACTACCATGGCCCCTGGTCCGAGCGCGAGGGTGACACCTGGGTGTCCTCCGGTTATCTAACCGCACAGATCAACACGAAGCTCACGCTCCGCCTCGGCGCACTATACTCGCGGCAGAACGAAACGGCGAATGTGATCGACGGCGTCTACGGCCTCAACACGGCCGCAACCGCGACCGGCTACTACCAGGACGGCACTCGCCGCCAGGTGGTGAACGGCTTCAAGGCCGATCTGCTCTACCAGACCGAGCTCGGCCGCTTCGCCGTGGACACCATCATCGGCTTCGAGTCGCACGACAGCCGCGACCGTTTCAACCAGTTCCGGACCAATCCGGCTGTCACGCCGATCACGATTACGATTCCCTTCACCCGCAAGCCAGTGGAAGGCGACTATCCGCGTCCGCCGGCACGCTCGCTTTATACCAATTGGTCCGCCGGCACGCTCGATGAATTGTCGTGGACCAACCTGCGTTTCACCCAGTTTGTCACCGCGCCCGGCAATCGCGCGACTTTGATGTGGGGTGTCGCTCGCGGCGAAGGCGATAACGTGACCAGCGACTTTCGCACCCAAGGCACCGCAGTAGCCACCGGTCGGGATACGACCTACACCGTCGGGGGCACCTTTGTGCTGCACGCCTCGGACCGCGGCAAGTTGATCGCGTTTGCGAATACCTCCACCAGTTTCCTCATCCAGCGGGGCAATAAGCAAAATCCGCAGGATTTCACGGGTTTCACTAGCGTCGCGGCACTGCGCGCCTTTGTGGACACGGTGAAACCTAACGCCATCGACCCGCAGACCGGCGAAGGCTTCGAAGCCGGGGTGCGCTACTCCATGGCCGATGGCCGGTTCCGGGCCGAATTGCTCGGCTACCAGCAGGAACGCTCCAACATCGCCCGGCAGTTCTTCGTGCGTGAAAGCAATGTCGTCGGGGAGTTGAACGAACAGGTAATCGCGACCTACCAGCTTGCCTCGGGCCGGGAGCAATCCCGGGGCATCGAACTGTCGGTCGACTGGCGCCCGAACCGCGCCTTCTCGATCTACGCGTCCGGGGTGATCTCGGACGGGGAGGTAAAGAGCAATCCCGAGGCCCCGGAAGAGGTGGGGTTCCAACTCGTGCGCAGCCCCGAGAAGATGTGGAACTTCTGGGCGCGTTACGCCCCCGACGCGGGGCGGCTGCGCGGTTTCGTCGCCGGTCTTGGCGCTTCCTATCGCAATTCCACCCGCACCCGGCCGGAACTCAACGATCGCTTCCGTCTGAGCGACGATTACACCGTTGCCCGGGCCCTGATCGCCTACGAGTTCAGCGGCGCCAAGGCGAAACACGCGGTGAGCCTGAACATCGACAACCTGCTCGATGAGGAGTATGTGGCCGAGAATGCGATCCTGAGCGAGCCGATCACGTTTCGCTTCAACTACAAACTCACATGGTAGGCGCCGGGCCGTCTCCTTGAAGCGGCTTCGGCATCGCGGCGCCCCCTGGCAGTCTGTTTTCTTTTCCCACCTCCTCCCCGATGCCCCAATCCGGATCCATTTTGCGCTGGACGGTCGCGAGTCTGCTCTTCCTCTCCACCGGGTTGAACTACCTTGATCGGCAGACGCTTTCGATCCTGGCGACTTCGATTCAGGCGGACTTGCGGATCGATGATGCCGGCTACGCGAGGATCACCTCCTATTTCCTGCTGAGCTACACGATCATGTATGCGGTTGGCGGGCGCTTGGTGGATTATTTCGGCACCCGTCGCAGTCTGGCCGTGGCGGTGGCGGGGTGGTCGGTGGCCAGCGCCCTCCATGGCTTTGCCCACACCTCCGCACAGCTTTCGTTTTTTCGTTTCATGTTGGGCGGCTTCGAATCCGCGAATTTTCCAGCGGGGGTGAAGGCGATTTCCGAGTGGTTTCCACTGAAGCAACGCGCCTTGGGCATCGGGTTTTTCGCCGCCGGCAGCGCCTTCGGTGCGGCGGTGGCGGCGCCGTTGGTATCGTTCTTGGCGCTGCAATTCGGCTGGCGCGCGGCGTTCGTGATCATTTCCGCCTTGGGCACGATCTGGCTGCTGGCATGGCTTCTGGTTTACCACCCGGCGGCGCAGCACCCACGTTTGCACCCGGAAGTCCGGGCCACGTTTGCAGAAGCGGCGGCCCCCGGCGGGCGCGAAAAGCCCTTCGACCTATGGGCGCTGCTGACCTTCCGCCGCACCTGGGGGTGCATTCTGGTGCGGGTCTTCACCGATCCGATCATCTATTTCATCAGCTTTTGGGTGCCGAAATACCTGACCACGACGCACGCTTTCTCCCTCGCCGACGTTGGGAAGTTCGGCTGGATTCCGTTCGTGGCCCTTTCCGGCGGCAACATCGTCGGCGGCATGGTGGTGAGTTGGCTCGTGGGGCGCGGGGCGGAACTCGACCGCGTGCGCAAGAGCCTGATGCTCGGCTCCTCGCTATTCATGCTGGCCTCCGGTCTGCTGGTGGCGAGCGCCACCAGCGCGTGGATCGCGATTCTCGGAGTCACCGGCCTGGGCCTAGGTCACGGCCTCTGGGGCAATCTGGCGGTGCCGGCCGAGGTGTTTCCAGCGCATAGCGTGGGCTTCGTCTCGGGCTTGGCCGGCACCTTGGGCGGCGTGGCTGGCATTGCGTCCCAATTCGGCATCGCTTGGGCCGCCGGGCATGCCGGCTACGGCTACATTTTCGCGGCGTTCAGCATTTGTCCGCTGCTGGCTTTTCTGGCCGTCAAGCTCCTCTTGGGCCGGCTCGGCGAGGTCTCGACCAACCTGGCGCACCCGCCGGAGGCCCGCGCATGACCGCGCCTTTGCGCATCGCGATCGCCGGAGCCGGCCAGATGGGCGTGGCCCACGCCGACGCTTTCCGCGCCTGCGGCACGCGAATCGTGGCGATCGTGGACGTTCACGAAGCGCGGGCGAGCCGGCTCGCGAGCGACCACGGCGCCAAGGCTTTCACGACGGTGGACGCCGCGTTGGCGGAAGGCGTCGATGCGCTCAGCATCTGCCTGCCGCACAGCCTGCATTTCGCCGCAGCGATGGCGGCCGCCGAGCACGGCGTCGCACTGCTGATTGAAAAACCGCATTGCGTGACGCTGGAGCATTCCCGGATCCTGCGGCAGGCTTGTGCACAGCGCGGCATTGCGGCCATGGCCGGGTTCACGCACCGGTTTCTCGCCAGCTCAGTCGCCCTCAAGGCCAAGCTCGACGCCGGGGCCCTGGGACGCGTGGATCTTGCGATTGACCGGCTTATCGCGGGAGCGATCATGCCACCGGCACCCAGCTGGTATCGTCAACGGGATCTCGCCGGCGGCGGCGTCGCGATGATCGGCATGATCCACTCCATCGACCGGCTCCGCTGGCTGCTTGGCTCCGAAATCTTGTCGGTCATGGCACGCGTCAAGCAAACAGATCCGACCGGCGATGTCGAAGACACGGCGGTCGCGTTGCTCGATTTTGCGAATGGCACCGAGGCTGCGCTCGTTTCGCACCGCTCGCCCGTGCCGGGGCACGAGCGGTCGCACCACTATGAGCTGTTCGGCGAGCGGATGAATGCGTATTGCACCATCAGCTCGTTCGGAAACCAGGAACTGCGGCTGGTGGGCCCGCACCCGGGGCAGAGTGCAACCGTGACCGACGACCGGCCTTTCGAGGCGGAAGTCCGCGAATTCATCTCCGCCTTGCGGGAAGGCCGCCCTCCCTCCCCGGGTTTGGCCGACGCGGAAATTGCCCTCGGCGTCGTGCTGGCAATCTACGAGTCCGCCCGCTGCGGCCATCCGGTCCGGTTGAGCGAGTTCTATGGCGAGCGGCCTTGATTTCCGCCCAATTACCCATCACCCGCCATGCCCGACAGCCTCTTTTTGTCGAAATTCAACCCCCTGCAGCAGGTCCTGTTCGCCGACGACTTCGACGAAGGGATGAACGGCTGGTGCGAGCTCATCGGCAATCACGACGGGGACCTCAACAAGGTGCGCAAGGTCATGGCCGACCTGCGCCCCCCGCAGCTCTCGAACGCGAATTTTTTCGACATTGGCAGCCACGGCTCGCTCTCCGGCACCTACTCGATGAAGCTCGCGACCCGAGCCCGGGCGGGGCATATGAGCCAGGCGATCAAGCGCACGACGACACGCTCCGACGGACGTGTTCGGGTGGAGGCCTTCTTCACCTACAAGGCCGAGCAACTCTTCGGTGTCGCGACCGACTGGGACGGCAACATCGATCCCTCCGAGCGTAACTTCGGCGATTTCACGATCAGCAACGACGTGTGCGAAGGCGACGCGGGCATGCGCTACCACATTGCTTTGCGTTACCAGAACACCGACCAGGAGGGGAAGCTCGTGCAGCGCTGGATGTATAAGACCTCCGTTCAGCCCAGCACGAAGATGGTGTTGTCGGGCATGGTGAGTCCGAACTCCGACTACCATGTGATCCATGAAGATGACTGGAAGCCGGTGGCCAACGGCCACCAGCCGCTCTGCTACAACGAGGTTCCGACCAAGATAAACTGGCACTACCTGCGCTGGGATTTCGACACCCGCTTGCGACGCAGTGTCGAGCTGCAGGTGAACGACCGGGTGATGCCGTTGCATGAGGTCCCGGTGCCAGTCTTCAGTCATCCCTACAAGGCGCTCAACCGCCTCATGAACTTCTGTTTCGATGTCCGCACCCACCGGCCGGTGCGGAACTTCCTGTTCTTCGATTCCGTGGTGGTGTCGTTCGACCAGCAATGAACTTTCGCCGGACCATCAATCTCTTCCCCTGGGACGTAGCGGCCGAAGGCGCGTCCGCCTGCCTGGAGATGATCGCCGGACTGGGCTGCAACTCGGTCATCCTGAGCCCGGCCTATCATCGGGCGCGCCTGTTTCGCCCCCGCGCCCCTGGTTTCTACCACCGCCCGGTGGATTGGTGTGATTTTGCACCCACTGATTCGCTGTATGATGAGCCTGCGCTGCTGCCACCCGTGAATCCCGACCAGGCCTGTCGCCACGCCAGCGCGCTTGCCGTCGCCGCTGCTCGCGCCGCCGGGTTGGAGGTCATCGTTTCGATCATCGGCTGCCACAACACGACGATCGGTCTCGCCCATCCCGAGCTGTGCGTGGAAAACGCCTTTGGCGACCGCTATGCCTTTGCCCTGTGCCCGGCGCAGTCTCGCGTGCGCCGGCTGCTGATCAATGTGGTCACGGATCTGGCGCGGCAGCTGCAACCTGACAGCCTGCTCCTCGACAGCTTCTGCTTCCTGGATGCGGTGCATCGGGAGCACCACGAACTGATGTTCGTCAGCCCGGGCGCCGTCGGCAAATATCTCCTCGGCCTGTGCTTTTGTCCCGCCTGTTGCGCCTTGTTGCGGGCGGAGGGAATCCAGCCCGAAAGGTGGCGGTCGGAGGTGCGCGAACGGGTGGGCGCTTGCGTGAGGCGGGGGCCGGCGACGCGGACCAGCGAAGGCGAACGCGATGAGTTGCACGGCCTTTTCTTCGAGTGTGCCGAAGTGCTCGCGGCCCAGCGGGCGCGCCAGCGGGCCGTGGAGGATTTGCTTCGGCTCACGCGAAAGGCCGCCAGCGACGAGGAGGTGGATCTGCACAACCAAAGCGGCCTCCTGGCGCGGCCTTCCGCGCGGGCGTGGACAGAGGGTGCCGGCTTGCGGGACCGGGCGCGTTATTGCGACCAGGTTTTTCTGCAGGCCTATTTCAATTCGGCGCAGGCCGCGGTGCAGGATCTGACCTGGGCGGCCACGATGCTGCCTGCGGAGCGATTGGTGCTCGCTTCGATGGTCGGCGAAGACCACATCGCTTCCGCAAGCGACTTGGTGCAGCGCGTCACGGCAGCGCGCACCATCGGCGCCGCCGGAGTCAGCTACTATAACTATGGCTTGTTATCGGCCGACCGCCTCCGGTGGATTGCCGAAGCCAACCGCCAGACTCTATGAATGCCAACCGTCTTGTTCTGTTGCTGTTGTGCGGCGTGCTTTCCGGGATCGTGTTCGCAGCCGCTGGCGGGGGCACGCCGACGGAAGTCGTGCTGTATGTGTCCCCGTCCGGATCTGATGAATGGAGCGGACGCCTGGCGGAGCCGAATGCATCCAACACCGATGGTCCATTGGCGACGCTCAGTCGCGCCCGGAATCTTTTGCGCGAAATCCCTCGTGCGCAGCCTGCGCGCGTGCAGTTGCGCCGCGGCACCTACCGCCTGGATGAGCCCCTGCGCCTTGCGCCCGAGGACTCCGGCACGGAACAGGCGCCGCGTGTCTATGAGTCTTACCCTGGCGAAATCGCTGTCCTGGCTGGTGCGCGGCAGGTGGCCGGTCGGTGGCACGCGGTCCGCGCGAACGTATATGCCCTCGCGCTCGACCCGGCGCAAGCGGGCACGAGCCGCACGCTGTTCATCGACCGTCGTCGGGCTACGTGGGCGCGTTATCCGAACGCGGGCTTTCTTTATGCCACGAGCGGACGGGAAAGGAATGTGATCGAACTCGCACCTGGCATCGCCAAACCCGCCTGGGCCAACGACCCTCAAGCGACTGTCAACATCGTCGCCGAACATGGCTGGTATAACGAAATTGTCCGCCTCGCTGCGGTGGGCGCCGCGGGCGAAACGATCGAGATCGCAGGACGCGAAGCCCAAGGCCGCATTCTCCCCGGGAATCGCTTCTACGTGGAAGGTGTGCGGGAAGAACTCGATCAGGAGGGGGAGTGGTATTTCGACCGCGCGGGCGCCACGCTTTACCTTTGCGCGCAAGCGTCGCCGGAAACCCAGGTGGTGGAGATGTCGCACCTCGACCGGCTGATTGATATCCGGGGACGTCACTTGGAACCAGTGGAGCACATCGCCTTTCGCCGGCTCGTGTTTTTCGGTTCCGACCACACGGTCGATCACCTGGCCGTGCGGACCAGTCAGGATGCGGCGATCCATCTCGTGAATGCCCACGCGATGGAAGTTTCCGATTGCAAGTTCGAGGCCGTCGGAGGCTACGCTGTCTGGCTCCACCTGGATTCGCAGGATAACGTGATCCGCGGCAATGAAATCGTCGATTGCGGCGCGGGCGGGGTGCTGCTGACTGGAGCGAGATTTTCCTACGAGTCCGACCGGGACATCTTTGAGACCGCGCCGGAGGCCTGGCAGGTCGCCCCGTTGGGCAATGTGATCCTTGAAAACCATATCTATCGCGGGGGGGCGGTGAGGTCCTACTGTTCGGGGGTCCATCTTGACAGCCGCCCCTTGGCGCTCGCGGCGGCGCGAGGGAACTATATCGGCTTCAATCATATCCATGACATGCCGCGAAACGGCATTTTTGCGTTTCGCAACCAGGGCGGAAACGTCTTCGAGGCGAATCTGATCCACGATGTCATCCAACGCACGAACGACGGCGGCGGGATCCATCTCGCCTCGATGAATCCGCTCTGCGCACCGACGGCGATCATGGACAACCGCATCTACCGCATCGGCTACCAAGGCGGGGCGACCAACGCCAGCATCTCCTTCGGAATATATCCCGATTGGTTCACGAGCCGCATGCTGATCAAGGGCAATATCGTCGCCGACACCCGGGACGGTGGGATCAGACTGTTGGGCGGGGACGACGCCGTGATTGAGGACAATATCGTTGGCGACGACCCCATGGCCTCGATCGTTTTCGGTCGGTGGAACACCGCCTCCGTCAGGGGCATCGTGGTGCGGAACAACACGGTGGTGAACGGTCGCGGACAATGGCTGCGCTATTATCTTGGCCAGGGCGGCGGACAAATTGACAACGCCATCGCGGATCCGACCAGTCATTTTCGCGCCGCCGGCAACATCTATTGGGGGCGCGGCACCGGCGGAGGGCTGGTGGTCACCGCCGAGGCGCGCCATGCGTTGCAGGATGGTGATCGACCAGTGACCCTTGAAGCTTGGCAGGCGGCAGGCACGGAACAAGGCTCCACGGTTCGCGACCCAGGCGCGACAGGCGCCGTGGACTACTCCGCGGATCCCGCGCGCTTCGGCGAAGGCTCGGACACCATGCGACGCATGGCGCGCCCGCGGCCGGTAGCGGAGGCGAAAGCGTGGCTGAACCGTCTGCACGAGCCGGCGGCATTCGTGATCTACTACGACGAGGAGAACGTCCGATCCGAGGGGGACTGGCAGGCGAATTCGACCAAAATCACCGATTTCCTCGCCTTCGCAGACTTAAAGCAGCTTGAGTCCTCCGGCCTGGGCGCATCGGTGCATTTTTCCGCGGAGTTGGCTGAAGGAATGTCGCACGACGTCTATGTGCGCTGGTATGGTGCGCCAGCCGGCCGTGCCGCGGAATTGGAGATCGAATTCACGAGCCCTGGAGAGCCGAAACACACTATCCGCATTGATCACCGCCAGGAAGCGCACAAATGGCTGCGCGTGGGCCAGGTGCGCCCGCAATTGCGCGGCAAGTCAACGCTGACGGTGAGGAGTCTCGGCGGTGGCACGACCGCGATCCACTCTGTGGCCTGGAAACGAGCGGATCCAATCCCATGAATCTATGCTGAAACAGTCGTTTACGGCCGTGCTTGAACGCAATGTGATCTTTACGGACACATGGGTCACCGAACCTTACGAGGTCGCTTGGGCGCGCGAAGCGCGGGTCTTCGTGCGCACGCTCGATCTCTCCGGACGATTGACCGCCCATGCCGAGATTTCGCCTGATGGACTGCACTGGACACCCGAGGGCAGTTCTGCCGCCGCCTTGGATTCGGCGGGACTCTTGTCGTTTCCAGTGCGGGAGTTCGGACACTGGCTGCGCGTGGTCGTGAAGTGCTGCGGAGAGAGCCCATCGGCCCGCGTCATTATTTATCTCGCATTAAAGGAGTAACACCATGGCTACCACTATGCTGGCGGCGGTTCTTGAGACCGCGAAAACGATTAGGATTGAGCGCGAACCCGTCCCCGAGGTCAAAGCGGGCATGGTGTTGCTGCGTGTGCGCCGCGCGGGGATTTGTGGCTCCGACCTTCACTACTTCGAGCATGGATTTTGCGGTGCCTTCGTGCCAACGCGGCCATTCGTGCTGGGGCATGAACTTGCCGCGGAGATAGTCGCGGTCGGCGAGGGTGTCTCCGACTTGCGGGTGGGCTTGCGGGTCACGGCCAATCCCGCCCGCGCTTGCGGCGCGTGCGACTATTGCAGGGCGGGGAGAGGCAATCTCTGCCGGGATACAATCATGCTTGGCAGCGCGAGCACAACCCCTCCCACCAACGGGGCTTTTGCGGATTATGTCGTGGTGCGCGCGGATCAATGCCACGCATTGCCGGACTCGGTCGACGACGCAACCGGGGCAATGCTGGAACCATTCGCGGTAGCCTTGCATGCGGTGAAGCGAGCCGGGAGCGTCGCGGGGAAAAGAGTTCTCGTCACCGGCGGAGGCCCCATTGGACTACTCGTAGCAATGACGGCACGATTGTTTGGTGCCGTCCCGGTGGCGCTGAGCGACCCGCTCGAATCCCGACGTGCGACCGCCTTGAGGCATGGCGTGGATTTGGGATTGGATCCGGCTGAACCGCGGATTGCCGACCTAGTGCGGGAGCTTGCCGGGGATGGGTTTGATATCGCCTTTGAGGCCTCGGGGGCCCGGGCGGCTATACGTCAGACCTTTGACCTCATGCGACCGGGAGGCACGATCGTGCAGATCGGCACCATCGGCACTGCGGATGTGCCCCTTCCGGTCAATCAGTTGATGGTGCGGGAAATCAATCTCATCGGATCGATGCGCTACGGCAACCTGTTCCCTGAAGCCATCCGGTTGGTGGCCGGCGGACGAATCGACCTTGGAGCATTGGTCAGCGCAGTGCTTCCTCTAGATCGAGCCGCCGAGGCAATGCTCGTCGCTGGAGCCAAGGACACAGCAATGAAGGTCCAACTTGGCAGTGTGGAAACTCGTTAGCACTATTCCGTTATGTATCTGCTACGACGAATCGAGAATGATGCCGGAGCGGGTGAAGCGGGTTTGGCAACGGGGACAGGTGTAGAGCGCCAGCGCCTCCATGCGCCCGCGCCGGACTTCAGGCCGCGAGGGTCGTCTTTTTGATGACTGGCGTCGGGCGAGGAAAAAGAATTCCAGGAAGCGCAACGCAAGATGATGGTGCAGGCCCCGCCGGGGACGACCCTCGAAGTGGTCAGCCCAAGCGCCTCCTCGCTCTGTTGGTCGCCCTGCTCTATCGTCCGCCGCTGGTGCGCTACTCGCACCCGCTCCTCGAGCGGAGTGTTCTCCGGCAGATTGGAGAGGTGACATTTGAAGACGTCTTGTCCGCGTTACGCGATTAACAGCCACCGCTTCGGCCCGGGTTGCCGCCACCGGTTGCGGAGTCAACTATTGAGGGGGCCCAAGAGAAGTGAAGCCGTCCGCGCGGAAGCCCCGAGCCCGGGTCTATTTCATGCTCCTTCATTCTTGATCTTCGCGGCGGCTGGGCACCATTCGCGCCCGGTTCCGGGGATTGTTTCGCGCCACCCGCATGGCCTCCATCAGCCTCCCATCCGCCTCACTCCCGCCGGTCTGGCCTTTCATCCCATGAGCCAATCCCGCCGCAAATTTCTCCGCACCGCCTCACTCAGCTCCGTCGCCGTCGCACTCGCGTCCTCCATGAAAGCCCAGCCCATTCCCACTGTCGCGCCGAAGGGTCTCGCGAAAGCCCCGCGACGCCCGAACATCCTCTTCCTTTGGACCGACCAGCACCGCGGCGACACCGTCCCGTGGGCCGGCAACACGGCGGTGAAGGCGCCGAACTTCTTCCAGCCGTTCGGGGAGAAGAGCTTCGTGTTCCAGCGCGCCTACGTCACGCAGCCGGTCTGCACGCCGTCGCGCGGCTCGCTTCTGACCGGCTTCTGGCCGCACAATCACGGGAGCATCAACAACAACATCAAGCTGCGCGACGACTGCCGCACGATCGCCGAGTATCTTCCCGCCGACTACGCGACGGCCTATTACGGCAAGTGGCACCTCGGCGACGAGAACAACGCCCAGCACGGTTTCCGCGACTGGCGCAGCATCGAGGACCTCTACCGCGAATATTACACCAACCCCGAGGAGTTGAAGCGCTTCTCCGACTACCACAACTTTCTCCTCGCGCACGGCTTCCCGCCCGACCAGAAGGGCACCGGCAAGGACCCCGCCGCGGTCTTCTCGCGCACCTTCGCCGCCGCCCTGCCCGAGCGCTACACCAAGGCCGCGTTCCTCGCCGAGGAGGCGGAAAAATTCCTGCACGCGCGTCGCGACGGCCAACCGTTCATCCTCAGCGTCAACACGCTCGAGCCCCACCCACCGAGCTACGGCCCGCTCAACGACCATCACCGGCCCGACGATCTTCCGATGGGACCGGCCTTCGCCCAACCCGTCGTCGACGGCGCCCGCCTCGTCCGCCGCCAATACCACCGCACCAACGTCACCGAGGGCTACAAGAACCACCCCATCGCCACCCTCGCGGACTGGCGTCGCCTGCGCTGCAACTACTATGGCCTCGTCTCGCTGGTCGACAACGCCTTCGCCCGCATCATGCGCGCGCTCGAGGCCTCCGGCCAGGCGGACAACACCATCGTCGTCTACGTCTCCGACCATGGCGACATGTGCGGCGACCACTGTCTCATGCAGAAAAGCAATTTCTACGAGGGCTCCGTCCATGTGCCGCTCGCCATCCATGTGCCGTGGCTCTCGCGCACGCGCGTCGATTTCGACACGCCGATCAGCACCGTCGACCTCGTGCCCACGCTGCTTGACCTCGCCGGCATCGACGTCAGCGGAGCCGTCGACGGCTGCTCCCGCGCGCATGCGCTGCGCGACCCGCATTCGTGGCAGGCCGGGAACGTCACCTCCGAGTGGAACGACGTCGACGACCCCAGCTACGACGGCCGCAGCCGCATCACCGCGGACGGGTGGAAACTCAACCTCTACCGCGACGACGATCCCGAACTCCACCACCTGACGAGCGACCCGGGGGAGAGGCACAACCTCGCCGCCCATCCCGCGCACCGCGACCGCGTTCGTCAACTCGCCGACGAACTCCGCGCCTGGCAACAGCAGACGAAGGACACGACCCCGCTCCAGACCTGAGCCGCCTCGTCACCTCGCTTGCATCCGACCCCTGCTCGATGAGTGCCCCCGGCGCGACCTTGTCGCCACCGGCGCAGTCCATCCGCCCTCCCCAACGCCGCTCTCCCGCACGAACCGCCCCCGTGCGCCGCGCCGATTGGGCGAACCGCGGCCTCGAACTCCGCGGCGCCGATCCCGTCGACTGCGCACGCACCACGCAGGTGTTCCCCGCGCTGAAGCACGGCCTTATCCGGTTCAAACTTCTCGCCCGGCAAAACGACCGCGGCCGCCTCGCGATCCAAGTGCGCGACCGCCGCGGCGACCGTCCGCCCATCCGCGACTACGCTCCGGCACCGGCCCGTGCCCGACTTCACGAGGCTTCGCCACCGTCTCGCGGTGCATCTCCGCTCTCATCCGCCGCCGTGCTCAGCACGCCGGACTGCGCCTGCTCCTTCATTCGTCATTGGGATTGACCCTCGGGAATCATCGGCCGCAGGAAGGCCCCGTTCTTCGCCTCACAAAATCCGGCCCCCCCGAAGATCACCCGGCCAAATTGCCGGCTTCAGATTGTCGCCAGCGTAAAGGCAGATCGATGTTTCGCAGAACCCGCCACGCCAATGTCGCGGACTGGCGCGCGCGTAACCGGTCGTTCGCGGACATCGCGGTCTTCGACGGCCAGTCGAGGATGCGGCCGCCTGCAGCCAATGTAACCCGTCGCGGTTTCATGCGTCGCCATGCCGATGAAACCGGTGCCCGCATTCTCGTTCGCCCTCTGCGTCGCGCTGCACTTTGCTTTCGGCGCCGCAGCACGCCTCATCGCCGCGGATGCCGGCCCGAAGCGGCTCGGCCCCGGCGACCAGGCGCTGACGCTCAAGGTCGGCGACTTGGACCGGAAATATATCGTCCATGTGCCGTTGGGCCACGACGGCGGAACCCCGGTGCCGGTCGTCATCATGTTTCACGGTGGCGGTGGCACCGCACGGGGCGCGATGCGCGAGACCGGTTGGACGCAGAAGGCCGACAGGGAAGGTTTCCTCGCCGTCTTCCCGGAAGCCACACCGCCCGACCCGACCCAGCCCAGCCGCTTCGGCCCCAACGGCCAGGCCTGGAATGACGGGTCCGGCGGATTTCATGCGGGCGAGAAAAACATCTCCGACGTGGCCTTCGTCGCCGCGATGCTCGATGACCTCGCCGCAAGATTCCCCGTGGACCGCCGCCGCATCTTTGCCACGGGATTTTCCAACGGAGCCAGCATGACCTTCCGCGTCGGCGTCGAGTTATCCTCCCGCATCGCCGCCATCGCGCCCTTCGCCGGTTCGCTCTGGCAGAAGGAGCCGAAGCTCGAGCGCCCCGTCCCGCTGCTCTACCTCACCGGCGATGCCGACCCGCTGAACCCCATCGCAGGCGGCATCCCGAAGCTGGCCAGTGGCGCACCGATCCGCACCGCAATCTCGCGAATGAAGCCGCCGGCGCGCGAGATGGTCGCCACTTGGGCGCGGGCGCTCGATTGTCGGCCGGAGCCGGAGCCCGCGCCCGCATCACCGGGCGTCACCACGCTGATCTACCGCGGCGACCGCGACGGAGCCGAAGCGCGCTATACCGTCATCGAAGGCCACGGCCATATCTGGCCGGGTGGGCCGAGTCTCCTGCCCGCGTCCATGGTCGGGAAGGCGTCCGACAAGTTCAACGCCACCGAGGCCATTTGGGCATTCTTTGCCCTGCACCCGATGCCGGAGTGACGGTAGGCACCGGAACGCCGGGTTGCACTCCGCCGCACGACGGCGGTCCGTCGCGGGCGGGGCATGTCACATTCGTGTGACGCACCGGCGCGGCGATTGCCAGCACGGTGGAATTCGTGACAATTTCCCGCGTGTTCCCACCCATGCAAATCCACCTCTTCGACAAAGATCAGGCCGCCGAAACCTATGCCGCAGGCGCAACCATCTTCCAGACCGGCGATGTCGGGGCGCACATGTTTGCCCTGATCGCCGGCACCGTGGAGATCAGGATCAACGGCAAGGTGGTGGAGACGGTCGGTGCCGGCGGCGTGTTCGGCGAGATGGCGCTGATCGCGGACCGGCCGCGCACCGGCACGGCGGTGGTGCAGACCGAGGCGAAGGTCGTGCCGATCGACCGCAAGCGCTTCATGTTTCTCGTGCAGCAGAATCCCTTTTTCGCGCTCCAGATCATGGCCATCATGGCCGAGCGTCTGCGGCGCATGGACGAGGAGCTCTGAGCGCGGGCCCGGCGAAAATCCTGACGCGCGGTCCGCGCATTCCACCGGCCGGCGGAACCGGAACCTGCCCCTGGAAGGTTCAGTCGAGCGCGCTCAGCGGTATTTTCAGCACCTCGATGTCCTCCTGATTTCTCGAATAGAGGATGAACACGAACCCGGCGATCTCGGTCACATGGGGATATTGGTAGCCGGCACGTTTCGAAAAATTGGGGTGCCGGGCCCGGGTGTCCTCGTCCCGGAGTATCCGCAGGTCGCCGAACACGACCCCGTCGTCGGAGGTCGCAATCGTCAGCGGAATCCGGGGATCGATGCCACCGCGGGTGTTGCCGACGAGGACATAGCGGCCGTTGCTCAGGCGGAGCCCGTTTGATTTGGCTCTCGCGTCGGGAAAATCCGTCCGCACGGGGCGGGTCCAGGTGCGCCCTCCGTCGTGGCTGAATGCCCGGTAAAGCCGGTAGTTGCCGTAGATCTCCTGCGATTCCTTCGCGGGTCGGAACTGGGCGGCGACCGTTCCGTCGGGCAACGCCCACACATGCGGCTCGTCGAGGCCCAAGCCGTCCCCGGCTTCGGGCATGGGAAACAAATCCCACCGGTCGAACCCGGCCACGCCGCCGACCGCCACGGATATCTTCTGATTGTGGTCGCGCCGCGTGAGCATCCACTCGCCCGTGGGCATCCGCTTCGGCGGGTAGTTGGTGATGGTGTCGTCGAGCGCCACGCCGAGGTGATCCCACGCACCGGTTTCACGGTTGAACCGGTAGGCGACGAGTTGGAGGCCCGGGCCGAAGAGCCGTCCCTTTTGGCGCACCCCGTCGACGACGCTCCACGCCTCGTCGCGGGCCGCGAGCAGGAGCAGTTCTCCGTCGCGAACCCAGAATCCCCGCGCGAAATAGCGCCGCTCGCCGCTGGGATCGGCGGGGACGGCAATGCCTGCCGGCTCCCATTTCAGCCCGTCCCGGCTCGTGGCGTAGCGGACGTGCTGGCCGCTCACATCCTCGAACTCCGCGCCGCAGCTCCAGGTGGCCCAATAGCGCCCGTCGAAAAACGCCAGGTAACCGTGCATGTTGAAGCCGTGGGTCGGGGGCGCTCCGGCAAAGATCACCCCGTGTTCGTGCGGCACCCGCTTCAGTTTCGTCCAATCATAGTCCTCCGGCGCCCCGGAAAGCGCGGCCGGCGCATACATGTGCTTCGGGTCGCGGGGCTCCTGCGCATTGCACGCCGCGGCGCCGATCCAGCCCGCCATCAGAATCACGCGCGCCGCCCGTCCCGCCCTTCCCTTGGGGATTGAATGGGTGGGGTTCATGATTGGGGTGCGGCATTCTGGCGCGATCATCCCGCCGTCGGCGGCACGCTGGGTTCAAAACCCGATCGCGGCCCCGCCGTCCACGGGGAGGACGTGGCCGTTGATGAACTTTCCGGCCGGCGAACAAAGATAAACGGCGGCCCAGCCGATGTCGTCCGGCTCGCCGAAGCGGCCGAGCGGCGTGCGGCCGAGGATCTTCGCCTTCCGGGCCGGGTCGCCCGCGAGCGCCCGCTCGAGCATGTCCGAGGCGATCCAGCCGGGGGCGATGGCGTTCACGCGCACGCCGCGGGGGCCGAGCTCGGTGGCGAGCGCGCGCACCATCCCGACATGGGCCGACTTCGCCGCCGAGTAGGCGACGACGAGCGGCATACCGATCAGCGCGGTCATCGAGGCGGTGAAAAGGATCGAGCCCTCGCCCCGCGCGACCATGCCGCGGGCCGCCTCGCGGGTCAGGGCGAGGGCGCCGGCCACATGCGTCTGCATCACCGCGGCGAACTCGGCGTCGGCGGTCTCGGCCAGCGGTTTTTTCAGGTGCACGCCGGCGTTGTTGACGAGGATGGAGAGCGGGCCGGCCAGCGCCTCGGCGCGGGCGACGAGTGCCGGGGCGTCGCCCGTGCGGGTGACATCGCCGGCGAGCGCGAAGGCGCGCGCGCCGAGGCCGGCGCAGGCGGCCTCGAGTTCGGCCGCGCGGCGGCCGACGAGCACCACCGTGGCGCCCGCCGCCACCAGGCAGCGAGCCATGCCGAGGCCGAGGCCGGTGCCGCCGCCGGTGATCAGCGCGGCGCGGCCGGTGAGGTCGAAGGCGCGGGAGAGGTCGGGCGCGGGGCTCATGCGTGGCAACCCGCGGCGAGGTCGGGCGTGTTCTGGTGTTTATACATGATGAAGTATTCGCGGTGGCCGAGCGCCTCGGGTTTGCTGGGCTCGCCGGCGGCGATGTGCGCGAGCAGCCCGGCGAGCGCGCGGCCGGCCTCCGCGAGCGTGGCCGCGCCGTCCAGCACGCAGCCGGCGTCGAAATCCATGTCCTCGCGCAGCGCGGCGAAGGTGGCGCGGTTGCCCGTGACCTTGACCAGCGGGGCGACGGGGCTGCCGATGACGCTGCCGCGCCCGGTGACGAAGAGGACCAGGTGCGCACCGGCCGAGATGAGATCCATGATGCCCTCGGTGTCGTTCGGGTTGGTGTAGCCGAAATCCATGAAGTGCTCGTCCGGCACGCTGTCGAGGATCCACAATCCCGGACGGGGCGGCCGTTCGGCCACGCGGATGACGCCCTGGAGGGGCCGCGTGCCGCCCTTGGCGAAGGCGCCGAGGCTCTTCTCCTCGATGGTCGTGAGGCCGCCCGCGAAGTTGCCCGGCGACACCGAATACTGGCGCACGCGCCGGCAGTAGCGCTCGGCCTTGTCGTAGGCGGCGGCGAGCTGCGCGGCGGCAACCGGATGCGCCGCGCGGGCGAGCAGGAGATGGCGCAGACCGATCATCTCCACCGTCTCCTCGAAGATCGCCGTGCCGCCGGCATCGACCAGCAAATCGTAACAGGCGCCGACCACGGGGTTGCCGGCGAGGCCCGAGGTGCCGTCGGAGCCGCCGCACTCGGCGCCGACCACCAGGTCGCCGAAGCCCATCGGGGCGCGGGGTCCGGCGGCGATCTCCGCGCGGAGGCGGGCGACCGTCTCCTTGCCGCGCGCGACGGAGCGCTGCGTGCCGCCGCTCTGCTGGATGAAGAACCACTCGGCGGGGCGGCCCGAGGCGCGCACGACCTCGGCAAGCTTCTCCGGCTGGGTGTATTCGCAACCGAGCCCGACCGCGAGCACGGCGCCGACGTTCGGGTGCCGCGCGAGGGCGAGCATGAGGCGGATGGCGTAGGCGTTGTCGTAGCAGCCGGGAAACCCGATCACATGCGTGTCGGTCTCGCCGTCCGCGATCGCATGGGCGACGTGCCGGGCGCACTCGACCGTGTAGAGCACGAGCACGAGGTTGCGGATGCCGAGCCGGCCGTCGGGGCGGAGCCAGGCGGACCAGCGCGCGGCGAGTGGATCGGCGGCCGGGGCGTGGTCAGACATAGGCGGAGGCGGTGTCGCCGGGTGCGCCGGTATGCAAATCGAGCGAGCCGGAGCGCTCGTCGAGGTCGCTGGCCAGGTTGTGCAGATGCACCCATTCGCCGGCGGCGATGGGCCGCGTGGCGCGGCCGATCCGGGCGCCGAATTTCACCACCGCCCCGCCGCGGGGGATGGGCCCGAGGGCGATCTTGTGGGCGCGTTGGATGGTCGCGGCGGTCGTGATCGTCGGCGCGGCGCCGGCGCCCAGCAGCGTCACGGGGCCCGGCTCCGCCGCATCGAGGAGCGTGGCGACGTTGTCGGCGGGGTGGATCTGAAACGCGCGGGGGCCCATGGTCAGAGGATGCCGAATTTTCGGAAGGCTTCGGTCGCGCTCAGACCGCCTTCGATGGCGCGGCGCACGGTCTTCTCGCCGCGCGCTTTTTCAAGCGCGGCGGGGATCACCGTCGCCTCGAGCGCGCGGGGAACCACCACGACTCCGTCAAGATCGCCGAACACCAGGTCGCCGGGCTCGATCCAGACGCCGCCGCAATCCAGGGCGCAGCGGAAATCCGCCACCTGCGTGCGCACGGCGGAGTCCTGCGCGTATCGGCCGCGCGAGAACACCGGCCAGTCCTGCGCGAGCACCTGCGGGGTGTCGCGGTGATAGCCGTCGATCACGGCGCCGGCCGCGCCCCGGGTGCGGGCGGCGGCGGTGAGCAGTTCGCCCCAGTAGGCGCAGCGCATGGCGCCGCCGGCGGCCACGTAAACCTCGCCGGGTTTCAGGTCGTCGAGCGCCTCGGTGAGCAGGCCGAAGGGCTTCTTTTGCGGGCCATGCACGTCGACCATCACGACGGGCATCGCGCGGCCGACGACTTTCATCGTGTCGCGCATCGGCTGGACGGGCGCCGGCAGGAACTGGCGGTAGCGGCCGTGCGCATCGAGGATGTCGCCCACGACGGGCGTGTAGAGTTCGCGGAGCACGAGCGCGCGCAGTTCGTCGTCAGTTTGCCAAGGGGGGGTCATGGGGTGGAAAGTTGTCGGACGGGCGGAGAGGAGAAAGGGACGCATGCCCACCGGTTCACGGGTCGCGCAGCTCGCTGAGCTTGAGTTCGCGGCGAAACAGAGTCGCCCCGTCGAGGGAGACGATCTCGAAGGTGGCGGCGGGTTCTGCGGCGGCCGGATCGAAGGTGACGAAGCCGAAGGCGGGGCCGGCGAGGTGCTCGAACACCGGCCGGCCGGAGCCGGCGTGGCCCACGGGGTTGGTCAGCCAGCCGCTCTCGAATTCCCACAGCGGGTAGCCGCGCGCGCGGGAGTTGATGCGGACGTCGTTGCGGTGCCGGTCGCTGGAGACGAGGACGACGCCGCTGATGCGGTTCGCCGCGAGGAAGTCGTAGATCTCCTCGCGCTCCCGGCGGTAACCCATCCAGGTGTCCTTGGCGTCGATCGGCTGACCGTCGGCGTCGGTCTCGATCTTGGCGTCGTCGGCCCAGGCGACGGGCGAGACGAGGAGTTTGAACGGCGCGGTGGAGGCCTTGAGCGCGGCGAGCAGCCAGGCTTTCTGCACGGGGCCGAGCATGGAGGCATTATCCGCCAGGAAGTTTTCCCGGTAGTAGCGGCCGTCGAGCAGGAAGCACTCGACCGGCCCGAGCCGGAAGCTCTGCCACACGCCCGGCCATTGGGGCGGGGTGCCGGTGGGAGCGTTGTTCCAGTTGCGCTCGAACAGCCGGAGGTGATCGACCTTCCACGGCGGCCGGTCGGGAAACGGCCCGAGAAAGACGTCGTCGATGCCCGCGTCGTGATCGTCCCAGATCGCGTAGGTCGGCACGCCCGCGACCAGCCGCCGGAACTCGGGCCGCGACTGCCGTTGGTGGTAGGTGTAGTCGTGGAACGGGCCGGCGGTATCCGGGATGTCGAGGTAAACGTTGTCGCCGAGCAGGAGGAGCGCGTCGGGGCGGCGGGCTCGGATGGTGTCCCACATGCGCTCATGCGGGGGAAAATACATGGCGCAGCCGCCGAAGGCGAGGCGCACGGGCCGCTTCGCGTCGTCCGCCGGGCTGGTGCGGAACTCCCAACCCTCGCCCTGCGGGAGCGGACGACCGTCAAGCCGAAGCTGGTAGGTGTAACGGGTGTCCGGTTGCAGTCCCGACACGGTCGCCGTGCCGGTGAAGTCGCCGGCGGCCCGGGTGCGGCCGGTGGCGCGGGCCTCGGGGTGCTCGAAATCGCTCCGGGCGCTGACGCGCAGCTCAAACTCCGCCTCGCGCGCCGTGCGCACCCAGACGGACACGCCGCCGCGGGTGAGCGCGCCGAGCATCGGGCCATGCACGAGCCCGGCGGACTCGCGCGCCACGCGCCGCCACACGGGCGTATCGTGAAGCGCGCGCATGAGATCGCTCCGGTCGGCGAGCAGCCGGCCCGGCGGCAGGCCGAGCGCGAGGGCGCGTTCGAGCAATTCGCCGGCCTCGACCGCCCTGCCCTGCTGACCGCGCGCGAGGGCGAGGACGTAGAGCGATTCGAGCTCGGCGGCGTCCTCCGCCAGCCGGCGCTCGCACAGCGCGACCGCCTCCTCCACGTGGCCCTCGAGCAACAGCAGGTATTGCGGCTGCCCGACGCGCGGCGGCGTGGCCGTGAAGAAGCGGCGATCCCACGGATTCTCGCTGCCGAAATAAGGCAGCTTTTCGCCCGGGAGCGTGGCTCCCGGCGGCGCGTATTGCGGCTGGGCCCCGCGGTCCGCACGCAGCGAGGGAGCGAGCGCCACGAGCGCCGCGGCGAGGAGAGGAAGTCGGACCCGCGATGTGCTCATGGCTGGACCTCCCGTTCCCGCGCCAGCAGCGCGGCGCGGCCGGCAAGGGTGTCGCCGGCGGCGGTCAATTCGCGCAGGTAGGCGGCGGTGGCGGTCGTGAAGTCGGCCGCGGCTGGCTCGGCGGAGAAGGCGCGTTGCGCGAGCGGATTGGCGGGGTCGCGGGCGGCGAGTTGCCGGACCAGGCGCAGGAAGCGCGTCTCCCATTCGATTTTCGGCATGATCACGCGATAGCGGCGCGCCGGTTCGAGCCGCGCCACCCAACGCTCGGCCGCGCCGGGCGGGGAACTCCGCGCGATCCGGAAGCCCGCCCACTCCGGCGGCTCGCGGCGCGTGGTCACCAGCCCGTTCACGTAGGCCTCGATCTCGGCGCCGGTCAGCTCGGCCAGCACGGTCTCGTGGCCGCGGTGCCCGCCGGTCGTGAAGACGGCGTTCACATCGACCCGGCCGGCCGGCAGGGCGGCGCGAATGACCTGATAAGGATGGCAGAAGCCGATTTCCGCGCCGGCGGCGCGGCGGAGCGCCTCGGCGGCCAGCCGGGCGACGGAGAAGCCGTCGAGCTCCGCCGGATTGTCGCAGACGAAATCGCCCGCCTCGGGGGCGAGGGCCTGTTCGCGCCCGCGGACCCAGGCGAGCATCGCGGCATCGACGGGCACGCTCGCGTGCTCCATCGGCACGAGCCGGCCCGCGTGGCGGACGATCTTGCCGGCGGCGGGATCGACCTCCAGTTCGAGCCGGCCGACCCAGCGGGCGTAGCTGCCCGCCTGCACGACGAGGGCGCCGGTTTCGGGCACGACGAACGGCGCGGCCAGCGCTTGGTGCGAATGCCCGCTCACGAAGAGATTCACCTCCGGGGCCAGGCGCGACCAGTCCGCGCAGCGCGGGACGCTCTCGTGGCAGACGGCCACGACCAACTGCGCGCCCGCGGCCCGCAGTTTCGCCGCCTCCTGCGCCAGCGCACGGCCCGAGGCCGCGAAATCGAGGCCGCCGTCGGGCGCCTCGCGCGGGACGATGAGGCCGGTGAGCCCGATCCGCAGGCCGCCGCGCTCGATCAGCCGCGAGGCGGTGAATTCGGGCGCGCCGTCGGGCCGCACGATGTTCAGGCACAACAGGCCCTGGCCGAGCGTGCGCTCGAACTCGCGGCGCCGTTCCCAGGGCAGATCGTCGAAATCGTGATTGCCCACCGCGACGCCGTCGTAGCCGATGTGGCGCATCGCCTCGTAGGACATCACGCCGTGGGTGCGGAACGCCACGAGGTCGCCCTTCTCGGTGACATCGCCCGCATCGAGCACCAACACCGCCGGGTGGGCCGCGCGCTCGGCGGCCACATAGCCGGAAACATACGGCAGGCCGCCCGCGCCGTCGGTGCCGGGGCGGAGATGATCATGCATGTCGTTGGTGTGCAGGACGAGCAGCCGGACCGGCTCGGCGGCGGCCAGGAGGCCGGCCAGGCTCAGCGCGGCCAGCGGAAGCAGCAGACGGGAAAGACGAGGAGGCATGGTGGGGCGGATCGGGCGCGGGTGCCGGTGCGGCACTTTTCGCTACACACGCCATCCAAGGCCACAATTCAAGGATGCAATAAGCTGAAATACGGCGGTGGCGTATTTCATTTCTCTTCACCCTTGATTTGCATGTGCGACCGCCCCGACCCTCACGCCATGATCTATCGCCATCCCGCCCAGGGCCAGAAGCTCCAAGTTTCCGGCCTCAACGAAATCACGGTCCTCATCGACCGCTCGGAAACCGCGCTGACCGAAGTCGCGATGAATTCCTGGAGCCCCAAGCTCGACGGGCCGCCGCACGCGCACGACCGCAAGGAGCAGAATTTCCTCGTCACCTCCGGCCGCGGCGACGTGGTGATCGGCGGCGAGCGCTTCTCCGCCGCGCCGGGGGATTTCTTCTACGTTCCCGCCGGCGTCGTCCACCAGACGATCAATCTCGAGCCGGAAAAGCGGCTGGAATATTTCCTCTTCAACGCCTTTCTCGGTGCCGACAAGGAGGGCCACGCCAGCTTCGCCGCCCACATCGACGTGGTGAAGGAAACGCGCCAGCTCCAGGCCAAGATGCAAAGCGTGCAGGCCGCCGGGGGCGGCGCCGCCGCGACCGGCTCGGCCCGCCGGGGGCGCAAGGCCACGCTGCCTGCCGCGGGCGCGATGGGCACGGCGCTCGTCGCGCGCGCCGACACCGACAAGTGCGAGACGCTGGCGTGGAACCTGCCGGCGGGCGCGCAGGCCGCGGTGGCGGCCGACGCCACCAAGGAGCAGGTGCTCTTCGTCCATGCGGGCGAGGGCCGCGTCCAGATCGGCGGCGAGGCGGTGAACGTGCGCGCCCAGCACACGCTGCTGGTGCCGCCCGGCACCGCCGCCGCGCTCGCCGCGGGTCCGGCCGGGCTGCAGGTGGTTTCCTTCGGCACGCTGGTGGGGCGTTGAGCCGCCGCGGTCACGGCGGAGCGAATTCGAACTCCACGACCACCGGCAGGTGGTCGCTGGGGTAGATGCCGTCGCGATGGAATTCGTCCACGGTCACGCGCCGCGGGACGAGCGGTCCGCGGAAAAGCACCCAGTCCTTGCGCTCGCCGGCCTGCAAGCCGGGCGCGTGGGCACGACGTTGAAATCGCCGACGAGGAGCACCGGCAGCCCGGGCGGCAGGCCCGCCGTGCGGCGCAGGAGCAGGCGCGCACTCTCGCGGCGGGCCTCCATCAGGTCGTTGTCGGCTTCCCAATGGTTGTTGAGGACGACAAGTTCGCGACCCGTGGCGCGCTCGCGCAGCCGCACGGCCGTGACGATGCGCGCGAACCGGCCGCCCCAGCCCTTCGAGCCGGCGACCTGCGGCGTGGGCGAGAGCCAGAAGAAATGGCGCGCCACCAAATCGAACCGGTCGCGCCGCCAGGCGACCGGCAGGATCTCCCCGCTGCGCGGGCCGGAGTGGCCGTGTCCGACCCAGGCGTAGTCGCGGCCGAACTCGCGCGCGAAATCGTCGAGCTGGCCGGCGAGCGCTTCCTGCAGCGCGAGCACGTCGGGCTGGTGGGCGCGGATGACCTGCCAGACGAGCGGGCGGCGGTTGCCCCAGTGAGACGGCGGCAGCGGGTTGAGGCTGTGCAGGAGGTTGTAGGTCATCACCACGAAACCGGCCGGGGGCGGGGGCGCGGGGGAATCGGCGGCGGCGGATCGGGCGGCCAGCAGCAGGGCCAGCGCGGCCAGCCACGCCTGCGGGATCGGCGGGAGGAGCGCGGCGCGGGGAGGAGGCACGCGGAGGTGCCGGGCGTTCACGGGATCAACGGTCGGTGATCGAGCCGTCGGGAAAACGGAGCGACCGGACGGGTTTTTCCTGGTAGGGGAATTTCGCGGCGACTTTCTCGTCGAGATCGATGCCGAGGCCGGGTTTCTCGGGCAGGGGGGCGTAGCCGCGTTCGTAGCGGAAAAGGCCGCCGAAGAACAGGTCGGCCCAGAACGGATCCTGCCCGCTGCCGACTTCGAGCAGCGTGCAGTTGGGCGTGCAGGCGCAGACGTGCAAGGAGGCGAGCGTGCTGACCTCGCTTTGCGGGTTGTGCGGGGAGACGTCGACGCGGAACGTCTCAGCGAGGGCGGCGATCTTGCGCATTTCGGAGATGCCGCCGACGTGCACGATGTCGGGCATGATCACGTCCACGAGGCGTTCGCTGCAGAGCGGGGCGAACTCGTAGCGGGTGCAGAGGCGCTCGCCGGTGGCGAGGGGCACGCGGGTCTGGCGGCGGAGCTGGCGGCATTCCTCGAGGACCTCGCTTTCGAGCTGGGTGACCTCCTCGACCCAGAGCGGGCGGAACTCCTCGACGCGGTTGCAGAACTCGACCGCGGCGGAGGGGTTGGCCTTCCCGTGGATCTCGACAATAATGTCGAAATCCGGGCCGACCGCCGCGCGGACCTTGGCGAGGTGCTCAACGCCCTCGCGGATGGCCTCGCGGAAGTTAACCCCGTCGTTCTTCACGGGCAGGAAGCCGCCCTTGATGCAGGTCCAGCCATCGGCCTGCTTTTGCTTCCAGAGGGCGATCTCCTCGTCGTCGTCCTTGAAGCGGCGCTTCTTCGTGTGGCTGAGGCGGCCGAGGTGGCCCTCGTGGCAGTAGAGGCGGACGCGGTCGCGCGCCTTGCCGCCCAGGAGCCGCCAGATGGGGAGGCCGGTGGCCTGGCCCAGGATGTCCCACAGGGCGATCTCGACGGCGCTGAGGGCGGACATGAGCACGGGGCCTCCGCGATAACGCGGGCCGCGGAAGATGTCCTGCCAGTGGCGCTCGATCTCGGTCGGATCCTTGCCGACGAGATGGCGTTTCAGCTCGCCGATGGCGGTGGCGACGGTGAGGCACTTGCCCGAGAGGGTGCCTTCGCCGAGGCCGGTGAGGCCCTGGTTGGTGTAGATTTTGACGTAAACGTAGTTCTCGTCGTTGCCCGCATCGACGAGGAAGGTGCGCAGGTCGGTGATGCGCAGGTTGCGGACGTCATATCGCTCCTGAGTGGAGGCGAATCCGGGCACCGGAGCGAACGCGGAGGCGGCGCCGACGGCGAAGGCGGAGGTGAGAAAATGGCGGCGGTTCATGGGGTGAAAGGCGGGAGGCCGGGAATGAAAAGCGCCGGCGCAGGCTTCTGCGTCGGCGCGGAAAACAGGCTGGTCCCTCCCGCTCCCCGGCAGGGCGCGGGAGGGAGGATCGTCAGAACGTGTAATCGACGCCGAGGCGATATTCGCGGCCCAGGAGGCGACTGGTGCGCATGAGGTTCTTGATGCCGTAGCTGAACTGCTCCTTTTCCTCGGTAAGGTTGCGGACAGAGGCGCTGAGGGCGAATTTCTCCGTGAGCTTGTAGCGCGCCATGAGGTCGTATTGGTGGCGCGGGAGGAGGTAGATGTCGTTCAGCAAGTTCGAGCCAAGGGTGTAGAGCTGCTCGTCGGTGCGGTTGTAGGCGACGCGGGCGGAGAAGCGGCCGCGTTCGTAGAAGAGCGTGGCGTTGATGATCTCGCCGGGCTGGCGGAAGAAAGGCAGGTCCTCGCCCGCGCGGGTCGGCGCCTTCACTTCGGAACTGATCTTGGTGTAGTTGGCGTCGATGCCGAAGCCGTCGAACGGCGCGGGCAGGAAGTTGAACGTCAGGTAAACGTTGGCCTCGACGCCGCTGATGCGGCCGCTGTCGGCGTTGCGCCGGCCGGTGAGGTTGAGGGTCTCAAGCCCGACGGTGTTGTAGACGACGTTGCGCTGGGTTTCGGCGTAGGTGAAGATCGGGTCGTCGATGTCCTTGCGGAACGCCGCGAGGGAGACGATGCCGGAGCCGCCGACATACCATTCGAGGGAGAGGTCGTAGTTCTGGGAGTCGAAGGGTTGCAGTTGGGGGTTGCCGATGTTGAGCGTGCCGGAGTTGGGGAACCGGACCGGATCGAGCGCGGCGTTGCCGAGGGAGCTGTATTGGAAGTTGGAGAGCGGGCGGGCGTCCTCGTAGGCCGGGCGGCCGATGGTGCGGCTGATGGCGGCGCGCGCGACGAACCGCTCGGTGGCGCGATAGACCGCCTGCAGATTTGGGAAGATCTGGTCGTAGCTGGTCTCGCCGGAGGTCGGGAAGTGGCCGAGGAACGTGCCGCCCTGGAAACGCGCCTCGGTGGCGCGGACGCGGGCGTCGGTCTTTTCCCAGCGGAGGCCGCCGAGCACGGTCAACTTGTCGTAGGTGACGCTGGCCATCGCGTAGGCGGCGTAGATGTATTCGGCGATGTCGTAGTCGTCCTCAATGGAGTTGGCGGCGGAATCGACCGCGTCGTAGGTGACGAGCGCGGGGTTGGCGGCGATGTAGGTCCAGGTGGGGTCTGCGTCGATGAGGAAGCCGCTGGTGTAGCGGCCGTCATAAACCGGGACGGCGGGACTGGTGCCGATGGCGGAGAGGCGCCAGCTGCCGACGGGCACGAGGCGATAGGATTCCTGATCGTTCAGGCGCTCGCGCTGGGTGTATTTGAAGCCGGTCTTCACAAACCCGGACTTGGAGCCGAGGAGCGAGTCGGGTTTCCAGGTGAGGTCGGCCTTGGCGGTGTAGGTCTTCTCGTCGACGATGCCGCGGTCGTCGCGCGTGCGGCGGAGCGAATAGTTGGCCGGCGTGTCCAGCGTGTAGTCCACGCCCCAGAGCGGGAATTCGAAGCCGTCGCCGATATCGAAGGGCACCGCACCCGAGACGCCCGAGGAGGGGCGGAAGGCGAGGATGCGGTCATAGACCTTGTTCTCCTTGGCGCGGGAGTAGGTGATCATCGGCTCGAGGAGGAAGTCGCCGAAGGTGGCCTCGAATCCCGCCGCGACGCTGACGAGGTCCTGTTTGATCAGGGAGTGAAAGCTGCGGCGCTCGGGCCGATAGCCGGCCGCGAGGTAGGTGCCGGTGGTGGGCGAGGTGAGCGTGACGCGGTTGGTCGCGTTGCTGACGTTGAGGATGGCCTCGTCCTTGCGTTCCTTCCGTTCGTTGTGGGAAACGTTGGGCCGGACGTAGAATTTGAGCGTCGAGGTGGGGCGGAATTCCAGCGCGACGTTACCGCCCCAGCGGGTCTGGTTGCCGGACTCCGGTTTGATTTCGAGCGAGTTGGGCAGATAGAGATCGCCATAGGTCGGATAGTTGCGCAGGTCCCAGGAGCTTTGCAGCCAGTGGTTGGCGTAGTCGCGCTGGTCGAAGGAACCGCCGACCGCGAGGCCCCATTTTTTGTCGGGTCCGAAGAGGTCGGAATATTGCACGCGGGCCTCGAGATTCTGCTTTTCGGTGACGTCGCTGTAATTCGTGCTGACCGAGGCCGTGGTGAACCGGCCCTTGCGATCAAAGGGGCTGGCGGTCTTGATCTTCAACGTGCCGCCGAGCGAATTGGCATCAAGGTCGGGGGTGACGCTCTTCACAACCTCGATCTGGGCCACCTGGCCGGCGCCGAGGGTATCGAGCGGCACGGCGCGGCCGAGCCGGGTGCCGCCGGGTGCCGCCGCGACGGCGCCATCGATCATCACCTGGTTGAGGTTGGGCTCGATGCCGCGAATGCTGACGTAGCGACCTTCGCCCTGCTCGAGGGACATGTTCACGCCGGGGAGCCGGCGCACCGCTTCGGCGACGTTACGGTCGGGGAGATTACCGATCGCGTCGGCGGCGATGATATCGGAGATATTAGGCTGGTTCTGCTTCTGCTGGAGGGCGCGCGAACGACCTTCGCGGTATCCTTCCACGGTAAAGGTGTCGAGTTTTACGACCTCCTCACCCAGGCGGAGATTGAGGTTCACCGCTCCGCTGGCCGGAACCGCGACCGTTTCCGTTTGGGGATCGACGCCGATGAAGCGGGCATGAAGCGTGTAGTTGCCCTCGGGCAGGCCGGAAATGATGAACGCGCCACCATTGTCGCTGGTCACGGATCGACCGGTTTCCGCCACCGTGATCACGGCGCCGGGAAGCACGGCTTGATCAGAGCCGCGGCTGACTACACCGACGATGTCGCCACCCATCAGCATGGTGGAGCCGGTTCCAAACACAAGCGCGGCAAGACTGCCGCGGGTCAATCCGAGTTTTTTCAAGATCATGACGTGGGGTTTAGGGGTGTTGCAACGGAGCGGGGAGGAAAAATGTGCCACGAAGGCGGCACATTTCAGGCCAAGATGCATTCAAGGAAGTGAAGTGAAATAACCATTCGTCCAGTGTGAAATAAACAAAAATAAACGGGTGTCGCCGGGGTGTTGAGAGGCGTGACCCCCGGGGCGGTTGCCCAGCTTCGCGGTTTGGCTCAGTTCCGATGAAACACTATTGTTTCATAACGGTTGCCAATACGGTTTGCCAGGCAGCGGCATCGCCGTAACCGCCGGGTTTAATCACCACGGGCAAAGCAGGCGCACCCGGGAGCATGAGGTTGGCCGCCACGATGCCTGGCACGAATTCCGCGCGTATTTCGAGACTTTGCCCCCCCAAGCTGGCGCACACGGCGGCGGCGGTCTCCCCGCCTGTCAGTAAAAGCGGTTCCAGCTGTCCGGCGCGCGCGAGGTCCGCGGCCAACGACGCGATCCACCGGGTTAGCTGCCGGGGGTCCTCGGCGCGAATCGCGCTGGCGAACCTCACGCCAACGACGGGACTGCGGCGGCGGGCGAGCGCGATACGGGAGAGGGCCGCGTTAACATCGTCGCCGGGGTCGAGTTCCACGATCAGCGCAAGGCCCCGGCGGGCCAGATGCTCGAGCTGCGCGTGGCTCGCGGGATGCCGGCTGCCGCACACGATCAGGGCGCGGTCGATCGACGGAGGCCGGGAGGGCTCGGCGCATCCGGGCCAGCGCTCGGCCAACGCCGTGCCCAGCGCCCCGGAGCCGACAAGCAGGGCGGGCGGCCGTTCGGCCAGGGCGGCGGAGACGGCGCGGCGCACGTCTGCCGCCGTTTCGGCCTCGCAACACACCACCGCGTCCCCGGGGACGCCTTGCCGGCTGAGCACTTCCGCCAGGCTGCCGGCGCGGGCCGGTGCGAGCGGATCGCGCGCGAACTCCGTCTGCTCGAGGGGCACGCCCTGCACGAACAGCCGGCCGGCACGGACGACGCGGCCGGAGGCGGGATTCGCGGGGCAGAAATACACGCGCCGGCCGGGGAATGCGCCGCGCAGGGCCTCGATCTCCGCGCCGAGCGCTCCGCGCAGCGTCGAGTCGATTTTCTTGTAAAGCAGCCGCCCGTGTCGCGCGAGGGGCGACGCGAGCGCCCGGCCGACCGCGGTGGCGGCCTCGACCGGGGGCAGGTTGCGCGACTCGGTCGAGAGCGCAAATAGCGTGTCTGCCGCCGGGGCGAGGGCTTCGGGCGGGCCGAGCGGCACTACCACGCGCCAGCCGGCGCGCCGGAATGCCGCGCCGGCCTCGAGCGCGCCGCTCAGGTCGTCGGCGAGGAGAAACGGCGCGGCGCCCCTGCCGCCGGGGGGTTCACCGGCCCGTGAACTGGAGCGCATAGAGCGAGGTGCCGCGCAGGCGGAACACCAGCCGCACCACGCGGCCGGCGAGCGGCGACACGTCCGTGCCGCGGTCGATCCACTCGGCCGCGTGCGCGACGAAGTTGCCGTTGATGAACACGCCGTCGTCCACGCCGTAACCGGGGATGGGCCGGCCCTGCTCGTCGAGGAAGCCGACCTGCGCGTAGCCCAGGCCGCCGGTGTCGATGTTGAGCACGAGGCGTTCGCCGGTGAAGGTAAAGGGCCGCGTCACGATCTCGCCGAGCCGCTCGTAGGGCGTGTCGGCGGAGACGAAACCGTCGAGTCGCTGCACGGCGCGATAGACGCCGTTGCCGGCGGGATTTTTCCGGGCGGGCGAGTGATATTCCTCCTGCCCGTAGAAATACTGCCAGATCTCGTCGCCGCGGCGCACCATCCCCTCGGCGATGTAGATCTGATGCAGCGAGCGACCCTGATAGGTGCCGATGGGCAGGTAAGCGGGCGATGGCATCCGGCGCCAGGTGACGCCGTCGCGGCTCACGGCGACCTGCGGCTCGACGAGGCCGGAGCCGAGGCCGCGCGACTTGTCCTCGTAAAGCACGCGGCGCGTCGCCGGCTGGTCCGGTTCCTCATAGTCGAAATACATCACCGGAAACGCGAAGTAGGTGTCGGGCGCCCACGGGTATTTGTCGGCCTTGGGCACATAGACGCCGCTGCCGGGCGGGTCGATCGCGGCGTCGGGCGCGAACACGCTGGGCAATTCCACGCCGAAATCGCCGGGCGTGAGCGGGCCGTTGTCGAGCCACCACGGCTGCGGCGCGCGCAGCGGGCGGGTCTGCGCGATTTCCCGCACCTGCTCGGCGGAGAGCAGCGGCACGGGCCAGGGGCGGTAGAGGTCCTTCGTCTCGGTGAGGACGAACTCGCGGCGCGTGCCGCCGCCCTCGCTCTGCGGAAAGCCGGTGCGATGGTAGCCCACATAGACGCCGCGCTGCTCGTCGTAGAAGAGGCTTTCCTGCGAGCCGGAGCGGAACGAGAGCACGGCCGGGCGGTGCCGCGTCCATTTCCAGCCGTCGGGCGAGGTGTAGAGGTAAACGCCCCGGCCCTCGAAACCGCTCACGTATTTCCAGCGGTGCTCCGGCGGCCCGTTCGGGTCGATGATCGGCCGGCCCATCGGCGCGGATTCGGCGATGACGATGTTCTTGCGCCCCTTGTGGTGCAGGCCGGTGTCGGGCGCGGTGAAGGCCAGGCCGTCGCGGGACACATGCACCATCGGGTAGTCGTCCGGGCCCGCGTTGTAGAGCCGGATCAGGCCGTCGCCATCCTCCAGCACCGTCAGGTGCTTGCGGAACTGCCCCTCGGTGCCGTCCATCACGCGGTCGATGCGCTTCGGCGGGTGGGCGGAGAACGTGACGTGCTCGCTGCGCTCGATGAAGGCCCCGTCGATGAAAACGTGCTTGCGCGCTCCGAGCGGCACGACGTCGGCGCGCGGCGAGCCGGGCGCGAAGAGCAGCGGCAGCCCGGGTTTGAGTGCCACCTGGGGCGGGAACGGGACCAGGCTCGCCGGCGGCGTGAAGTCCGCGGCATACGCCACGCCGCGCGAGAAGCGCAGTTCGTCGAGCGCGCCGGGCAGCGGGCGCCGCCAATGCGCGTCGCGGCCGAGCGAGAGGTAGTCCTCGTCGCCCGGCGGCAGGCGCTTCAGCGCCACTTTTTGCGGCGCGCCCTGGCGGCGGCCATCGACATAGTGCGTGAGGGCGCCGGTCCGCGCCTCGTGCACAAACGCGTAATGGTGCCACGCCGCGGTGTCGCCAAGCGCGCGCGGATCCGAGGCGAGCCGCAGCTTGGTGCCGGCGGGCTGGTTTTCGAGCATGAAGGCGCCGTCGGCCGGATCGGCGACGAGCCGGGTGACGACGTCGTTCTCACCGCGCGGTCCGGTGCCGAGCTCGAAGACCACGCCGGCCCCGCCGGCGCCGGCGCGCGCGCGGAACCAGAACTCCACCGTCCAGTCGAACTCGCCGAGGTTCAGATCGGTGCGGGTGGCGCTGGCGAAGGTGACCTCCTTGCGCAGGTGTCGCTCGCCGCCGGTCATGAGCGCGGTGAACTGCGCGTTGTGCCAGGTGAGCGGCTCCTGGGTGCGGCCGGGCGGGACCGGCCGGCGCGCCAAGGACGCGGTGGCCTCCCCTTCCGCCGGGATTGCGACCGGCGGATACGGCTCGGTCGAGAGTGCCTGGCCGAATTTTCCGGGCACGACCGTGCCGCCCAAGCCGAGCACGAGCGGCGCATCGAGCCCGACCGCCGGTTCGAGCGGCGTGCTCGGATAGAGGCCGGCGGGCTCGTCGAACGGCCAGAACGCGACGGTTTCGGCGGCGGCGGCGGAGAGGCTGGCGAAGGGGACGGCGAGCAGGAGGAGGAGGGGCGGTGTTTTCATGGGGAAACGAATTGCAGGGCGTAGAGCGAGGCGCCGCGCAACCGCGCGACGAGGCGCACGGGCCGGCCGGCGAGGGCGGAGAGATCGGTGCGCACCTGGCGCCCGGGCGTGAGCCACATCACGGAATGCTCGACGGAGTTGCCGTTGACCCAGACGCAGTCGTCGACGCTCAGGCCCGGCACGGGCTGGCCGTGCTCGTCCTCGAAACCGAATTGCGCGTAGCCGGTCGCGCCGGCGTCGAGGTTGACCACGAGACGATGGCCCGAGAAGCGCAACGGCCGCGTGGTGAACGTGCCTTCCTTTTCGTAGGGCGCATCGAGCGAGACGAAGCCGTCCACGCGTTGCGAGAGGCGCTGCACGATCGACTCGGGCACGCCGGGCACCGCGGTTTTCCGGTAAGGGTCGTGATAGCTCGAGCGCGTGTAGGTGTATTGCCAGATCTCCTCGCCACGGCGGACGAGGCCGAACGCGATGTAGGGCCGCAGCATCGGGAAGCCCTTGAAATTGCCGACCGGGATGTAGGCCGGGCGCGGGTAGCGCTTCCAGGTCACGCCGTCGCGGCTGACCGCGAGCTGGCATTCGACGAGGCCGGTGCCGAGCTTGAGCGAGGGATGCGCGAGCGCCTGGCGCGTGAGCGGCCCGTCGCCGGCGTAGTGGAAAAACCAGAGCGGAAACGCGAAATACGTGTCGGGCGCCCACGGATATTTGATCGCGCGCGTGTTGTAGAGGTCGGTCGCCTCGGGGTCGAGCGCCGGATCGGGGCCCATCGCGATCGGATATTCGATCGAGAAACCGCCGGGCGCGAGCGGGCCGTTGTCGAGCCACCAAGGATCGAGGCCGGTGTCGGCGATCCGCATGAACTTCCGGAACTCCGCCTTGCGCGCCTCGTCCACCGGCTCGAACGGCCACGGCGCCATCACGTCCTGCACTTCGGTGCGCAGCGCGTAGCGGTAGTTTTTCCCGCCCGCGGTGCGTCCGTAGTCCATGCGATGATTCGCGACGTAGAGCTGGCGCTGGTCGTCGTAATAAACGGTCGAGGCCGAACCGGCCCAGAACGGCAGCGCGGCGACTTCGTTGCGGCGGAAGTTCCACCCGTCGGGCGAGGTGTAGATGAAGATGCCGCCGCGCTCGTGCAGGCCGACGAGCATTTTCCAGCGCTCCTCCGGCGGTCCGTTCGGATCGATGAACACCGCGCCGCGGCGCGCGGGTCCGGGCGCGACCTGATTGCCGCGGCCACCGCCGAGATCGGGCGCCTCGAAGCGGATGCCGTCGCGCGAAGTCCAGACCGCGACGCCGTCCTTGCCCTCGCCATAGAGGCGGATGAGCCCGTCCTCGTCCTCGATCACGGTCGACCACCCGGTGCCGAACGGCAGCACGGTCTCCTCCACCCGCGCGGGATGCGCCGTGAAGCTGAGATTCTCGCTCCGCGCGAGCAGCGCGTCGTCGATGAAGAGATGCTTGTGCCGGCCGAGCTCTGTCACGGCGTTGGCCGCGTGCCCGCCGGGAAACTGCAGCGGCGGTCCCCGCACGAGTTCCACCGGCGGCGCCGGCCGGCCGGTATGGCGCGAGAAACTGCCCGGCGGCGCGAATTCGTCGCGATAAAGCGCGCGGTCGGAGAGGCGCAGTTCGTCGAGCGCGCCGGCCAGCGGACGATCCCAGTCGGCGTCGCGGCCCACGGTAAAATAGTCCTCCGCGCCCGCCGGCAGCGGCTGCAGCTTCGCGGACGCGCCGGACTGCCTCCTGCCGTCGAGGAAATGCGTCAGCTCGCCGCGCGCCGCATCATAGACGAAGGCGCAATGCGCCCAGTCGCGGCGGAGCCGCGCCACGTCCGTGCGCAGGTGCGCGCGCGTGCCGGAAGGTTGATTGAAGAACACGAACGCCCCCGCCTGCGGGTCGAGCACGAGCCGCGTGGCGAGATCGTTCTCACCGCGCGGCCCGGCGCCGAGCTCGAACACGACGCCCTCGCGCGTCGCGCCGTCATCGGCCTGCACCCAAAACTCGATGGTGAAATCGCCCGCGCCGAGGTTCAGCGCGCCCTTGGTCGGATGCGGGAAGGGCCGGCGCCGCAGGTGCTGGTCGCCGTTGACGAACGCGGCGGCGAACGTGGCGTTGGCCCACGTCATCGGCTCGACCGTGCGGCCGGGTTGCTTCGGCGGCGCGGCGAGACCGAAGGCGTAATTGCCGGCGTTGGAGAATTCCTCCTGCACGGCGCGGCCCTCGACGATCGGCTTCAATTCCGCAGGCGGCACGGGGCGCAGCGCGCGGCCGAACTTGCCGGGCACGATTGCGCCGCCGCGCCCGAGCACGAGGAACCAGCTGTCGGGCCCGGCGTCGTTGAGGATGGAGCTGGGATAAACCCGCTCCGGTTCGTCGAAGAGCCAGAGCGCGACGGTTTCGGCGCGCACGCCCAAGGCCGCGACGGTGGCGAAGGCGAGCAGCGAGAGCGCCTGGCGCGCGGTGAGGGTCGGAGCAGGGTTCATCGGAATGGAATCAGGGGCGAGACGGCGGCCGCACGGCCGAGCCGGTGGCTTGCAGGCGGTTCGCCGCCATCGTCGCGGCAAGGTGGAGCGCCTGCACCAGCGAGCGCGGGTCGCCGCGCCCGGTGCCGGCGTTGGCGAAGTCCGTGCCGTGCTCGACCGAGGTGCGGATGATCGGCAGGCCGAGCGTGACGTTCACGCCGCGCCAGATACCGAGCATCTTCGCGGCCACGTGCCCCTGGTCGTGATACATGGCGATCGCGCAGTCAAACTGCCCGTCGAGCGTGCGGTAGAAGAGCGTGTCGCCCGCGTAGGGGCCGCTGACGCGGTAACCCCGCGCGCGCGCCTGCTCGATGGCGGGGGCGATGAACTTGATCTCCTCGTCGCCGAAAATGCCGCCCTCGCCCGCGTGCGGGTTGAGCCCCGCGACGGCGATGTGCGGATCGTCGATGCCAAGTTCCCGCACGCCGGCGCGCGCGATCTCGATCACGGTGAGGATGCGCTCGGGCCGCACGCGCTCGATCGCCTCGCGCAGCGAGACGTGCGTGCTCACGTGGCAGACGCGGAGTTTCTCCGCCACGAGCATCATCGTGACCTTCGGCTTCCCGCACAGTTCGGAGAGCAATTCGGTGTGTCCGTCGTAAAGATGTCCGGCCGCGTGAAGCGCCGCCTTGTTCAGGGCGGACGTCACGACGGCGTGCGTCTCGCCGCCGAGCGTCAGCTCGACGGCACGGCGGATATACTCGTAGGCCGCCTGGCCGCACGCCGCGCTGACCCTGCCCCGCACGAAGGTCGCGGGATCGACGTTGTGGAGGTCGAGCACGTCAATCGTGTCGGGCCGCGCCGGTTCCGCGGGCGAGGCGATCGCGCGCACCCCGGCGGTGGCGCCGACAATGTGCGCGGCGGCGCGCAACATCGCGGCGTCGCCGATGACGATCGGGCGGCAGACGGCAAGCACGTCGGGTTGCACGAGCGCCTTCGCGAGCAGCTCCGCGCCGGTGCCGGCGGGATCGCCCATCGTGACGGCGAGGATCGGTTTCGCCGTGGTGCTCACGGGAGGACTCCCACCTGCCGCAGCTCCGCGCGGAGCTGCGCGGACTCCGCGTCGCTCACCGGCAGGAGTGGCGAAAACATGTGCCGCGCGCACAGCCCGTGCAGCTCCATGATCGCCTTCAGGGCGCAGAAAAGCTGGCTGATGGTGCGGCCCTTCTGGTAGGTGGCGTTGATCGCGTTGATGCGCGCCTGGGCGGCGTCGATCGTCGCGGCGTCGGCGCCGGTGACGAAGAGATCCATGAACTCGCGCATGCGGGCCGGGATGAAGTTGCCCGCGCCGGGGACGAAGCCGTCGGCGCCGGCGCGCATGCCGCGGCTCGTGAAGGCGATCGAGCCGCAGAACACCGCGAAATCCGGCCGGCCGGCGAACATCCGGCACAGCTGCTCGAGGCGGTCGCCGTCGGCCTGGGAATCCTTGATGCCGGCGATGCGCGGGTGGCGGCTCAGCCGCTCCACCACCTCGAGCGGGATGGTCTGATGGGTCGTCGGCGGGATGTTGTAGAGATAGACCGGTCCATCGATCGCATCGGCGAGCCGCGTGAAGTAGGCCTCCATCATCGCGTCGGTCAGCGGATAATAGGACGGCAGGTTCGCGACGACAGCGTCGGCGCCCATCGCGAGCGCCTCGCGCGCCAGACGGATCGAGTGCGCGGGGCTCGTGTCACCGATGCCCGCGAAGATCGCTGCGCGACCGCGGGCAGCGTTCGTCGCGAGCTGGAGCACGCGCAGCCGCTGGTCGACCGACATCGAGGCGAACTCGCCCGTCGTGCCGCACACCATCATCGCCTGGCAGCCGCCGGATACGATGTGCTCGACGATGCGCGCGATCGCCGGCTCGTCGACCTGGCCGTCGGCGGTGGCCGCCGTGAGCATCGGCACGATGGAAAATCCGCGCAGCTGCGCGCGGGTGAGATTCTTGGTGGTGAGTTTTTTCATCAGTAGGCCTCGCGATAAATCTTCTCCGCGTCGGCCGCCGTGAGGTCGCGCGGGTTGTTTTTCAGCAAACGGGTCACCTTCATAGCCTCGCCCGCGAGGCGCGGCAGCTCGGATTCCGGCACGCCGACGTCGCGGAGCCGCTGCGGGATGCCGCAGTGCGCGGACATTTCCGTGAGCCGTTGCAGGCCCGCTTCGGCGGTCGCGAGGGCGTTCGCCTGCGGCGCGCAACCGAGCGCGACGGCGATGTCGGCATAGCGCCCGGGCATCGCCGGGAGATTGAAACGGAAGACGTGCGGCATGAGGAGCGAATTGGCCACGCCGTGCGGGATGCGGAACTCGCCGCCTAGCGGATACGACAACGCGTGCACCGCGGCGGTGTTCACCGGACCGAGGCAGAGGCCGCCGTAAAGCGCGCCCAGCATGACGTCGGCGCGCGCGGCGCGGTTCTTCCCGTCGCGCACGGCGGTCTCCATGCTGCGACCGATGCGCCGGATGCCTTCGAGCGCGTAAACATCGACGGTTGGATGCGCGTGCTTGTTTGCGTAGGCCTCCATGCAATGCACGAGGGCGTCGATGCCCGTCGCGGCGGTCACGGCGGGCGGCATCGAATACGTCAGCTCCGGATCGCAGATCGCCAGGTCGGGCACGAGGTGCGGGCTGACGACGCCCTTCTTCAACTTCTCTGCCTCATCGAGGAGGATGGCGTTCGGGGAAACGTCCGCGCCCGTGCCAGCCGTCGTCGCGATGCAGACGAGCGGCAGCGCGCGGCGCTTCAACAAACCGATGCCGAAAACTTCGCGGATGGGCTGCGCTGCATCGTAGAGCGCGGCGACCAGTTTCGAAACATCGAGTGGGCTGCCGCCGCCGACGCCGAGGACGACATCGGGACGACTGGTGCGCGCCGCCGCCATCACCTGGTCGAACAACGCGATCTCCGGCTCGCGGTCGACGATCGAGCAAACGTCGACGAGCAAGCCGGCGTCACGCCAAGCGGCGAACAGCGCGCCCTGCGCATCCGCGACCTGCGGGCTGGTGATGACGAAGAGGCGTTGCCAGCCTTGGCGGGCGAATTCGGCGGAGGCCTCGCGGCTCGAGCCGTCGCCGAAGATGAGGCGCTTGGGTTGCTGGAGAATGACGGTGTTCATGAGCGGAAGGGATTGCCGGGATCGCCGGGAGGCGGCGGGACTTCGTGGGTGCCGCGCGTCGGGTCGAAATCCGGATTCACCGTCATCTCCTGCGCCCCGACGCGGCGCCGCCACGCGCGGAGTCGCGCGAGCAGGTCGGCGGCTCGCTCCGGTTGCGCGTCCGCGAGGTTGTTTTCCTCGCGCGGATCGGTCGCGAGATCGAACAGCTCGATCACGGGGCCGTCCGTGACGCCGCCGATCGTGCCTTCGAACCACTCGACGAGTTTCCAGCGGCCCGCGCGGATCGCCCCGCACGGCGCGAGCCCGAGATGATGGTAGTGGGGGAAATGCCAGCAAAGCTCTCCGTGCTCCGGCACCGGCGCCGCCGGATCGAGCAGCGAGGCGCGGAAACTGGCGCCGTCGCTCTTGGCGAGGGGCGGCGCGCCGCAATGATCGAGGAGCGTGGGCAGCAGGTCGGTGCCGAAGACCGGGGCGTCCCGTTCACCCGGAGGCACCACACCCGGCTGGCTGACCACGAGCGGCACGCGGATGCCGCCTTCGTAGAGATCGGCCTTTGCGCCCCGGAGCGGCTTGCGCTCCGCACTGCGGCCGAACGCACCGTGGTCGCTCGTGAAGACCACGATCGTGTTCTCCCGCCGTCCGGTGGCGTCGAGGTGCGCGAGCAGGCGTCCGAGCGAAGCGTCCACCAGGTGGGCCATGGCGGCGATGACCGGCCGGTTCGCCTCGCGCTCGGCGCCGGGTTTGGCGGCGAAACGCGCGACGAGCTTCGCCGGCGCGAGCTCGGGCCGATGGAGGGCGTTGTGCGCGACGACGCAGAGGAAGGGATTGTCGCGCGGGCGCGCCATGAACTCGATCGCGCGATCCGTGATCCGGTCGATGTTGTGCGCGTCGGCCTCGGGGTCGGCGTTCGCGGCGGGCTTGCGGGTGAAGAACACGCTGTCGAAGCCCTGCGACTCGGGATCCATCGGGCGGCCGGGCTGATATTTGTAGTCGGGAGCGAGATGCCATTTCCCGAAATGCCCGGTGGCGTAGCCCGCGCGCCGAAACAGGTCGCCCACGGTGTCGATCTCCACCGGCAGGTAGGGTCGCCAGGGCGGCGTGCGCAGGCGCCCGTTCGGCGGCTCGGTGCCCGGGATGTAGTTCGTGAGGTGCAGGCGCGCCGGATGCAGCCCGGTGTAGAGCGCCGCGCGCGCGGGCGAGCAGATCGGGCTCGCGCTGTAGGCGCAGCCGTAGCGCGCGCCGCCGGCGGCGAGGCGATCAACGGCCGGCGTCTCGTAGAACGTGGAACCGTAACAGCCGAGCTGGTGCACGCCCATGTCGTCCACGATCACCAGCAGTATGTTCGGGCGCAGGTCCATGGCGGTTCAGGAGGGGGCGGATGCGCCCGTGCGGCGGAGGCTCCAATAGGTGAGACGCTCGACGTCGGCGGGGACGTGGCCGCCGAACAGCCGGCTGGCGAGCCAGCCGACGCCGAAGAGCACGAGGTGCCCGCACACGCCGATGAGGAGCGGGTTGAGCGGAAAATTCCAACCCAGGTCGACCACCCGGCCGCCCGGTCGCGTGAGCAGCGCCCAAGCGGTGAACAGCGCCGCCGCCGCGATGCCGACGTAGCTGCCGCGCCGCGTCGCCGTGCGCGTGAAGAACCCGAGGCAAAACAGGCCGAGCGTGCCGCCCGACAGGATGGAGGCGATCGTGATGACGCGCTCCATCAGCGGAGCCGCACCGTCCTCCGGCAGCAGAAGCCAGGCGGCGGCAATGGTGAGCAATCCCCCGAAAACCACCATGAGCCGCCCGCACCGCAATTGCGCGGGCTCGGAAGCGTCGGCGCGGAAATGCAGGTAGTAGTCCTTGGTCAGGACGGTGGCGACGCTGCTGAGATCGGCGCTCACCGTGGACATCGCCGCGGCGAGCACGGCCGCCACGACGAGCCCGAGCAGCCCCACCGGCATGTAGTGCGCGAGGAAGTAAGGCAGCGCCGCGTCCGGCACCGGCGGCGGCGGCAGATGACCGAGCGAGAAGAAGCCGTTCAGGCAGGCGCCGGCGAACATGAACATCGCGAACACCGGCAAACACAGCACCGCGCCCACGAACGCGGCGCGGCTCGCGGCCTCGTCGGTCCTGGCGACGAGGTAGCGTTGCACGATGTGCTGGTCGGTGGCGTAGCGGCGCGTCCACTGCACCGCATACGCGAGGATGAAGAGGTAGGTCGTGTTGTTCCCGGTCGAGAAAAAGGCGTCCCACGTGAAACCCGAAAGCCCGAGCGTGAGCTTGCCTTCCCGGTAGGTTTGGGCCACGACGCCGAACCACTCGCCGGCCTCGGGAGCGAACAAGAGGCGCAGGACCACGAACAGCCCGCCGAGCATGAGCACCACGCCTTGCACCACGTCGGTCCAAACCACCGCCGCCACGCCGCCCATCATCGTGTAGGCGATGGTGAACAGGCCGACGCCGAGGATGACCGGTTTGAGCTCCCAGCCGGTGAGCACGTTCACGGCGAGCGCGGTCGTGAGCAGCGTCACGCCGAGGTCGAAGATGCGATCCGCCAGGAAGCCGAACGACGTGTAGAACCGGCCGCCCAAGCCGAAGCGCTGCCCGATGTATTCGTAAGCGCTCATCCGCACGACGCGGCGGTAGAACGGCACCACAACCCTGGCCACAAACAGCAGGACGAACGGCACCGTCATGTGCGGGATCAGGAGGACGAGCCCCTTCTGATACGCCGTGCCGGGATGCCCCACGAAGGTCCCGGTGCCGATGATGGTGGCCATCAGCGTGAACGCGACCGCCCACATCGGGATGTTGCGTCCGGCAAGGAAGAATTTCTCCGCGGACCGCTCCCCCCGCGACACGTAGAACCCCACGGCGCCGATCAGGACGAAATAGGCGACGACGATGACGAGATCGAGGAAGGCGAGTTGCATCGGGTGGCGATTACCCACGCGGCGGGTGGCGGGTCATTCCCCTGCCCTCTTTCCGGTGGCTTCCACGTAGCGGATCTTGTGGCTCCAGAACGTCAGGTCCTCGACGTTGTCCGGCCGATGGCCGCCGAACAGCCGGCTCGCGATGTAACCGGTGCCGAACAGCACGAGGTGCCCGAGCACGCCGATGAGGATGGGGTTGAGCTCGAAATTGAAGCCGACGTCGATCACGCGGTTGCGCGGCTCCGTGAGGATCGCCCATGTCATGTAGACCAGGCAGCACGCCATGCCGACGTAGGCGCCGCGGCGCGTGGCCGTGCGGGTGGCGAAACCCAGCGTGAACAGGCCGAGCGTGCCGCCGGAGAGGATGGTCGCGATGATGATGGCGCGCTCCATCACGGGCGCGCTGCCCTTCTCCGGGATCAGCAGCGTGGCGCTGAACGCGGCCATGAACCCGCCGAGGAGGACCATGAGGCGGCCGCAGAGCAGCCGGGCCTTGTCCGAGGATTTCGGGAAGAAGTGGCTGAAGTAGTCGGTCGTCGCGACCGTCGCGACGCTGTTCAAATCCGAGCTCACCGTCGACATGGCCGCCGCCATGATCGCCGCGACCACGAGGCCGAGGATGCCGTGCGGCAGGTAATGGATCATGAAAAACGGCATCACCGTGTCGCCGAGCTCGGGCGCCGGGACCTTGGCGAGCTGGAAGAACCCGTAGAGGCACGCGCCGATGAACATGAAGGTGAAGAACACCGGCACGCAGATCATCGCGCCGGTGAAGGTCGCGCGGCTCGCCTCGGCGTCCGTCCGCGCCAGCAGGTAGCGCTGCACCATGTGCTGGTCCGTGACATAGCGCCGCGTCCACTGCACGCCATACGCGAGGCAGAACAGCCACAGCGTGGAGTTCTGCTGGTCGAAGAGGCTGGCCCACGAGAATTCCGTCGATCCGAGCGTGAGGCGTCCGCCACGCCACGCCTCGCCCACGACGGCGAAGGGCGCGCCGGCCTCCGGCGCGAAGAGCAGCCGCAGCAGCACGAAGCTGCCGCCCAGGATCAGGATGGTGCCCTGCGCGACATCCGTCCAGACGACGGCCTTGATGCCGCCAAGCATGGTGTAGGCCGCCGTGAACAGGGCGGTGCCGAAGATCACCGTCTTCATTTCCCAGCCGGTGATGATGTTCACGGCGAGCGCGGTCGTCAGCAACGTCACGCCGATGTCGAAGATGCGATCCGCGAGGAACCCGAACGAGGTGTAGATGCGCCCGCCGACGCCGAAGCGCTGCCCGATGTATTCGTAGGCGCTCATCTGCACGACACGCCGGTAGAACGGCACGATGAACTTCGCGACGAAGATCAGCACCAGCGGCAACAGCATGTGTGGCGCGAGCAGGATCAGACCCTTCTGATACGATGTGCCGGGATGGCCGACGAAAGTGCCGGTGCCGATGATCGTGCCCATCAAAGTGAAGGCGATCACCCAGCCGGGAATGCCGCGGCCGGCGATGAAGAATTTCGCGGCCGTGTTCTGGCCGCGTGAGACAGCGACGCCGATGCCGGCGATCAGCACGAAATAGGAGACGAGGACGACGAAATCCAGGGGATTGAGGCTCATGGGGCGGGGTGCTGGGGTGAGAAACCGGTCACCAGGGCATCGTGCGGCCGGTGTGCTTCCGGCCCTTCTCGGCCACGTCGGGGATGCCTCCCGCGATGATGTCGATCCCGAGTTCGAGCTGCGGAATCAGGTCCTCGAGCTGCGCGTTGTCGAGGATGTGCAGCTTCGCCTCCTTCGCGGCGCGGATCACGCGCTCGGCCGCGGCCGCGAGCGGCGGCGGCGCGACCAGGCCGGGCTTGCGCCCGTAGTCGAACGCCAGGTCGAGATGCCCGTTGGCGTAACTCGTGTCGCGCGGCCCCCACTCGGCGAAGCTCAGGCCGGGCACGCGGACGATCGCCGCGGTGTTCCGCAGGCCGGGGGCGTCCTCGATCTTCACGCCGAACATCAGCTCGCCCTGCGGATTCAACGGCCACGCATCGGCGAGCGCGTAATACCGCTTCGCCGTCACGCCCCAGATCTTCGAGGCGAAATCGTGCGCGCCGAACGCGCGGACACCCTCCTCCAGTCCATCGCCGACCGCCTGACGATGGATCTCGTAACGCGCGGCGCGGATGAAGGCCCGCACCGCCGCCGCGTCGCGCGCGTGGCAGAGATGCAGACCGTGCACGCCGGCGGCGAGCGCCTGCTGGATCATCCAGTGGTTCGCTTTCACGGTGGCCTCGTCGAGGCCATAGAGCGGCAGCGTGACGATGACCGCGGGCGTGCGATGACCGCTCTTCGTCGGTCCGCCGTCGGCGAGGCCGCGCATGAACTCGCGCAGCTGCGTGAAGTCGAGCGCCGCGCCCTCCATATCATAGAGCAGGAGGTCGGCCCAGGTGTGGGCGGCAGCCTTGCCCTCCTCGTAACCGCCGCGACCGTAGCTGTAATAGACCGGCTGGCCGGATTCGAGGAGTTCGATGGCCTTGTTGACGCGTTTGGGGCCGGCGTAGGCGGGCGGCGCGGCGGGCGCGGCGGCGGCGAAAGCGAGACCGGAGAGGAGCAGCGCGGCGAGGAGTTTCTTCATGGGCGGGGTCAATGGCCGGAGCCGGGGAAGCCAGCGTCGGAGCGGGGGGTGAACGTGCGGAGGATGGAAAAGTGTTTCGGGGCCTTGGTGACGGCGTCGAGCCGGCCCCAGAGCGTGATCTCTCGGCCGGCGGCGCGGGCGACGACGCGCCATTGTCCGCCGCGTTGCGGGTCGTCGCTCACGCGGATGGCGCGGCCGGCGAGGGCGGCGCTCCCGGGCAGCGGGTCGCGCGTAGTGAGCACGGTGGTGAAGGTGGCGTGGTCGAAGCGCAGATCGGTGAGTTCGCCACCCACGCCGTCGGCGAGGAAGATGTCCTCCACGGCGCGGTGGGGCCCGCCGGGCACGCCGGGGCCGGCCATGTTGTCCTCGAAGGTGACGCGGGCCTCGACGGGGCCGGCCGGTCCCTTGAGCACATTGCGGCGGAAGAGGCTCGGACCGAGCGAGGCCTTGTCCTCGACGAACTGCCACTGCTGCCAGACGATGTTGCGTTCGGCTTCGATTTCCGAGCGCTGGAGATAGAAACCGCCGGCATTTTCCGCGATGACGTTGTCCGTGAAGCGCGCGCGCGTCTCCATCGTCACGCGCATGGCGCCGGAGTTGCGGGCGCCGTTGAGGTTGCCGACGAAGCGATTGCCCTCGACCAGGATCCGGAAACGGTCGGCGGGCGGATAGGGGTCGAGCGGCGCGTCGTAACGGTGCTCCTGGCCGCCGAGGAAAAGGCCGCCCGCGTCGTCGCCGGCCTCGTTGGCGACAAAGACATTGCCGCGGATGACGGGCGCGGACCAGAGCGCGACAAAGAGGCCGCCGGCATCGTTGCGGGTGAGGGCTTCGTTGGCGACGACGACGTTGTCGGCGAAAACGCCGGTGGAGCCGTCAAAGAACGAGACGGCGCCGCCGTCGGAGCTGCGCATGGGATCGGCGAGGCCGGAGCGGTTGTTGGCGAAGACGCAGGCCCGGACCGCGGGAGCGGAGGCGCGGTCGGCGGCGAGGGCGGCGCCCCGGCCGCATTCGGTGGCGTTGTCGTAGAAGAGGCAGTGCTCGATGCGGGGTGCGGCGCCATTGAGGCACATGATGGCGCCGCCGTCGTGGGCGGTCTCGTGGAGAAGCGGAGGATCCCAGCCGGCGGGGCCGAGGGTGCGGTTGTTCGTGAAGACACAGTGGGCAACGGTGGGCGAAACCCCGTCGCAGAGGAGCGCCGCGCCCTTGCCGCGCACACGGCCGTTGCGCAGGTGAAATCCGTCGAGCCGGACGTCGTCGGCGCCGATGGCAATGCGTTCCGTTTCGGCACCGTCGAGCACGACGGGGTGCCGGTAGATGTCGCGGCGGGAGAAGCCGGGGGCGAAACCGCCGAAGAGGTCCACGCACGACTTCAACGCGAAGGTGGGCTGGATGTAGCGACCCTCGGCGACGAGGATCGCCACGCGCTGCGACGGGGCCGGGCGACCGGCGGCCTCCAGTGCGCGCGGCAGCGTGGCGAGCGGTTTGTCGACGCTGCCGTCACCCTTGATGTCGTCGCCGCGGGCCGCATCGACCCGGAGCACGACGGCGTAATCGGCGAGCATGACCTCGGCAGCGGCCTGGGGCCCCGGGGCGGCGGCGATCTCGGCGGTCGCGAGCAGCGAAAGCACGAGCCATCGGGACACACTACGACAAGGGACGAAAGCGAGGGGTTGGTTCATGAAATTAACGGGTCACCCGTTGGGGGTGACAACCGCGACGGAATCGCCTTCGACGAGCGTGGGTTCGATGAGGAGGTTTGTCGGGATGTTTTCCGCGGGATACCGGATCCGCCAGAAAAGCTGGTGAACGGCGCGACGGCCGATCGCCTCCGCGCGGATGTCGAGCGTGGTAAGCGCCGGGGTGAGCCCGAGCACGAGCGGCTTCTCGTGGTTGAAGGAGAGAATGCTGAGGTCGCCGCCGACCTTGAGGCCGAGCTGACGCATGGCGGCGTAGAGTTGAACCGCAATGCTGTCGGCGCCGACCACCATGACGGTGGCGCGTTCGGCGCGCGGCTGAGCGGCCCAGCGCTCCAGCAGCGGAAGCACCTCCGCTGGTTTGGTGATCGCCGGCAGTGGCCATTTGACTGCGGAGCCGGGAGGTTTCTCGAACAATTGGAGCGACAACTTGAGGCGCTGGGCATGGGCGGTGAGCGCGCGTTTCAGGCCTTCCGAGCGGGTCTGTCCGAGGCGGGGATGCAGGTAGCCGATGCGGCGGTGCCCGCGGGCGGACAGGTATTCCAGACCGATGCGCGCGCCTGCATCGAGATCGGTCCCGCACATATCGCCCTCGCCAGAGCCGGGCTTGCCCAGCAACCAGACGTGCGGCAGGCGGTTGATCGCCTCGGTGAGCGCGGGATTGGCGCACAGGCGCAGGTCGCCGAGCAGGGGACTCTTGAGGATCAGGCCGTCCACTTGGTTTTTGGCCACGAACACCGGGATGCGGTCCGCCTGGGGCACGTTGGCGAGCATGAGGTTCATGCCCTCGGCGGCCACGGCGAGTTCGACCCCGTGGAGCGCTTCCGTGATCACGGGCAGGTGGGCGAGGGATTCGTCCATGCCGAGCAGCAAGACGCCAAAGTTGCCGCGGCGGCGGTAACCCCCCTGCCCGTCCGAAACCAGGCCGCCTTTTCGGCGGCGACGAAGAGGCCGGTAGCCCATCCGTTCCACGGTTTGAATCACCCGCTGTTTGATGTCTTCGCCCACGGAATCGGGTGTGTTCAACACGCGCGACACGGTGCCCACCGCCACCCCGGCGGCTGCGGCCACGTCCAACACGGTGGGTTTCGCTGGTCGGGGGGCGATGGAGGCGGGCATGTGCATGTGCTAGATTTTATCGGGTGCGATGGGCAAGGAGAAAGTGAAATAATGATCCATGAAACAACTATTTCATGAGATAATGCCACCGGATGCGAAGCGCTTCCGAATGCCTCGGGGCGTCAGACTCCTGGATTAAAGACCTAGAGGAACGCAGTCGGGCTCCAGGATGAACGCCCCTGCCGCTATTTTCATTATTTCAAGCTGGCGGAGCCGGCATCGGGGAAACTATGGCGTCATTGAAATGAATTCGAATCAATTTCCATGGGCCGGCTTGGCCGCTGATCGGCGCGGTGGCGACACGTTTGTCCTGACCTTGTCATTCTGGCAACGGGCGCGCGGTCTGGCCTGGCGGCTCGCGCGGCGCGCCAGTCTTGTGGGAATCGCTGGGGTCAGCCTGGTGGGCGCGGCGCCGGATCCGCGCCCGTGGAACATCGTGCTCATCCTGGCCGACGACATGGGCTGGAACCAGGTCGGCTATCACGGATTCGATTGGTATCAGACGCCCCACATCGACCGGATCGCGCGGGAGGGAATGCACTTCCCGAACGCCTACAGCGCAGCCGCCATCTGCTCTCCCACCCGCGCGGCGCTCATGACGGGCAAGGCTCCGGCCCGGCTGCATCTCACCGACTATATCCCGGGCAATCCGCATGCGGACCAGCCGCTCGTCACGCCGCAGCAAGTCGCCTGCCTGCCGCTGGAGGAGACGACGATTCCGGAGATGCTGCACGCCGTCGGCTACGTTTCGGGGCATTTCGGCAAATGGCATTTGAACGCCGACTACCAGTATGCGGCCGGCCGGCTGTTCGATCCGGGGTCGCAGGGATTCGACGCGGTTTACACGGCCGCGAAGCCGGAGGAGGGGCTGGCGCCGCCGCCGCCGGACGCGCACTCCGCCGAGGCGATCACGGCGCGCGCCGTGAGTTTCATCGAGGAGAACCGCGACCGCCCGTTCTTCTGCTACGTGGCGCACAATGTCGTGCATCGGCCGCTCTACGAGGAGGAGAGCCTGGTGGAGAAATATCGCCGCCGCCCCGGGGCGGACGACCCCACCCACAATCCGCTCATGGGCGCGATGATCGAGCGCATGGACACCGGCATCGGCCGGATCCTCGCCACGCTGGACCGCTTGAAACTGGCCGACCGCACGGTGGTGATTTTCGCGTCCGACAATGGCGGGCTGGAGAGCCTGCAGAGCCAGGCGCCGTTGCGCGGCGGGAAATCCACGCTGTATGAAGGCGGCATCCGCGTGCCTCTGGCCATCCGCTGGCCCGGGGTGACGAGTCCCGGCAGCCGGTCGGAGGAGCCGGTGATCACGCACGATCTGTTCAGCACCGTCATGGAAATCGCGGGCGTGCCCTACCGCCGGGATTACGCCGATGGCGTCAGCTTGGCGCCGCTGCTCCGTGATTCCTCGGCGACGCTGGGGCGCGAGGCGCTTTTCTGGCATTATCCGCACTATCACCATCAGGGCGGGCGGCCGGGCGGCGCCATCCGCGCGGGTCGCTACAAGCTCATCGAATGGTTCGAGGGCACGCTGGCGCACCGCGGACCGGTGGCCGAGCTCTACGATCTGGCGGCCGACCCGGGGGAGACGCGCGATCTTGTGGCGGAGCAGCCGGAGCGCGTGGCGGCATTGCGCGCCGCGCTCGCCGCGTGGCGCGAGCGCGTGGGCGCCCAAACGATGACGGTGCGGCATTGAGCCGCCGGGCCGCGGCTGTCCGCGGATACGTGGCGAGGGCGAGCGGAGCGACCGTCAGCCTGCGGCGGACTCCCCCGCCCGCCGGCGGGCGGCGAACGACGGAAAATGGCGCGGCCCGGCCTCCTGGGCCGGGCCGCGCTGTCCAGAGGCTCAGGGCGCCTGGCGGAGGGTTTGTTTCAGAATTTCCGCGTGACTTCGAGGTAGTAGCTGCGGCCCTTGGCGCTGACGGTGCCGCCCTGGTAGCCGCGGGACTCGTCGGCGAGCGGCGGCTCCTCGTCGGTGAGGTTGGTCACGCCGAGGCGGATGCTGAGGTCCGCCAGCAGCTTGTTTTGCTTGCCGAAACGGTAGGCGACGTAGGCGTTCTGCTGGATGACGTCCTCGATCCACCAGCGGTAGCGGACCACGCCGCCGGTGTCGTTGAAGACCTTGATGTAGTCGGGCCGGCCGAGGGCCTCATAAACGGACTGGGTGGTGGCGGCACCGGTGTCCATCGAGCCGCCGTAATACTCGGCGAACCAGCCGGCGCTCCAGCCCTTGAGCCGCCAGTTGAGGCTGAGATTGCCGCGCCATTTGGCGTTGCCGTTCTCCTCGAGCACGGAGTCGACCGGCGAGGCCTCGTCAACCTTCTCGTCGAACTTGCGGTTGTAGGTGGCGCCGCCGCGGAGATCGAACTGGCCGAAGCGGTTTTTCGGGAGGCGGTAATTGAGGGCGAAGTCGAAGCCTTCGAGGTCGCGGCCGGAGAGGTTCAGGTAATCGTCGATGATGCTGATGACCGCGCCGACGGGGGCGCGCTGCTCGCTGACGGGTCGGCCGGCGTTGTAGGCGGCGTAGGCGTCGCGGTCGGCCTGGGTGACGGGGGCGCGCGTGACCTTGGGGTTGCCGCGGTAGTTGGCGGTGCCGGAGCCGGTGTCGAGGGCGTTCGGGTTGCCGCCGGAGGCGAGGGTGAAGGCGTCGAGCAGCTCCTCGTCGCGCAGGAGCTGGCCGGTGGCGCTGATGTTGTCGATGACCTTGTTTTGATCCATGCGCCACCAATCGGCGGTGAGGGTGAGGCCCTTGACCCAGGGCACCTCGAAGGCCACGCCGAGGGTGGCGATCTTGGACTCCTCGGGCTGGAGGGAGGCGTTGCCCTGGCGGAAGACGGTGCGGTTGGTGGGGCCGTCGGTGATGAGGCTGGTGACCTCGAAGCGGTAGGGATCGGAGACGCCGGTGACGGAGCGCTGGAGGGGCGAGGTGTTGGTCTGCACCAGATTGGGGGCGCGGAAGGACTCGTTGAACGAGGCGCGCACGAGGAAGCGCGAGGCCGGACGCCAGGCGAGCGAGTATTTGGGCTTAAAGGCGTCGCCAAAGTCGGAGAACTTCTCGTAGCGGCCGGCGACGGAGAGCTCAAGGAGCTTGACGAGGGGCAGTGGGTTGCCCTTGCCGACGAAGGGCACGAGCACCTCGGCGTAGCCGGAGATGACGTCGCGGTCGGAGGAGAGGTTGACGTTGGGGCTGAGGGCGATGAAGTCGTTGTCGTTGGGCGGGAGGACGAAGCCGGCGGGGTTCACCCCGTGGTAGGGCGGGCGCCAGTCCTCGTAGGTCTCGTAGCGATACTCGACGCCGGCAGCGGTGCCGATGCGGCCGCCCCAGAAATCGAAGATCGTGCCGTTGACCTTGGCGTCCCAGGTGGCGAGCTCGGTCGTGCCTTCGCGCTCGAAGGTCTCGTAGAAGGGGTCGACGACGCTGGCGGGATTGGTGTAAGGCTGGTCGATCTGGATGACGCCGCCGACATTGCGGAAAGTGTAGCCGAAGGGGTTGAAGGCCGTGGCGTCGGTGCGGACGAGGGCCGCGGCGAGGCGGCTGTGGCGGATGTTGTAGTCCTCCTCGTCACGCGTCCAGGCGCGCGAGTAGAGGACGGCCGATTCCCACTCGAAGTCGCCGTAGGTCTTGCCGCGGAGGCCGGCGACGCCGCGCAGGGCCTGGGAGAGGACGTTGATGTCGCGCTGCCGGAACTCGCGCGGGCGCATGCCGGCGCTGAGGAGGACATCGGCGGGCGCGCCGGTGACGCGGGGGGTGCCGTCGGCGTTGGGCGCGCCGGTGGGATGGTAGAAGCGCGAGCCGTAGGGGTTCCAGGGATTGTCGCGGCTGACGTAGATGTTGACGTCGTCGGTGGAATCCACGGCGACGGGGTCGCGATGGTTGAACGATTCGGCGCGATAATAGGAAAGTTCGCCGAAGGCGCTGAGCCGGTCGTTGAGCTGGTGGTCGAGGGCGGTGAAGAAGTTGACGCGGTCGGTGCGCGGGAGGATGACGCGGTTCTGGTTGAGGTTGTAGTAATAGTCGCGCTCGACGCTGGTGGGAGAGCGCGAGGGCGTGCTCTGGCGGAAACCGACGCCGCCGGCCGCGAGCGGCACGATGAAGAAGGAGCCGGAGGTGGAGGCGGTGAGCGTGGTGGAGGGTGTGGTGGAGGTGGTGATGCCGGCGTTGCCGGTCGGTCGGGCGCCGACGAAGACGCCGCTGGTGTTGAACGCGCCGCGCTGGAAGTTGCCGAACTGGGAGGCGCTGGAGCGGTTGTCGAAGTCGTTGTCGGTGGTGGTCCACGGCTCGGGGACATTGGCGACGCGGCGGATGTCGGAGTCCTTGGAGAACTGGCGCTGGTTGGTGCCGAGGAGGTCGCGGTGGTAGTAGTCGAGCATCGCAAGCAGGCTGGTGCGGCCGCCGTTGAAGAGCTGGCCGCCGGAGAGGGTCACGCGCCAGTCGTTGGCGCCGCCGTGCTCGGTGACGCTGCCGCGCACGGAGAGTTCGTAGCCGTTGTAATCGCGGCGGAGGATGGTGTTGACGACGCCGGCGGCGGCATCGGCGCCGTAGATGGCGGAGGCGCCGTCGCGGAGGACCTCGACGCGGTCGATCGCGGCCAGGGGGAGCTGGTTGACGTTGACCGCGAGCGAGGGGGCGCCGCCCTCGGCCTGGGAGATGGGATGCGGGGCGAGGCGGCGGCCGTTGATGAGGACGAGGGTGTTGCCCGAGCCGATGCCGCGGAGGTTGAGCGAGGTGTTGTCGCCACGGGCGTCGGCGCCGAGGACGTTGGTCTCGGTCAGGGAAAGGACGCCGCCGCTGGGGAGCATCTGGAGGAGCTCGGAGGCGGTGGGCGCGGCGAAGGCCGCGAGGTCATCGCGATCCAGCACGGTGACGGGGAGCGTCTTTTCCTGGTCGAGGCGGCGGAGGTGGGAGCCGGTGACGGTGAAGGTGTCGAGCTTCACGGCGGGCTCGTCGGCGGGCGCAGGGGCGGGCTGGGCGAAAAGGGCGGCGACGGCCAAAGCGGCGGCGCTCGCCGCGAGGCGACGGAGGTTCTTCGGGTTCATGGTCATGGGGAAATGGTGGAAGGTGACGGCATCATGCCGGGAGAGCGACGGAGCCCGCAAGGGCGTCAGGGGGCGTAGTTCTACGTATGGAAGCAGCCCGCGCGAATGTCGGCTTATCGCGCTTGTCTCTGCCGGGGCGCGGGCGAAGATGCCGCTGCATCATGCTCAACGCTGTCCCGACCGCCGTCGCACCCCGCATCGTCCTGGTGGAGGACACGGAGACCTTCCGCGTGTTGCTGAAAGGTGAACTGCAACGGCGGTTGCGGCGCTGCGAAGTGCGCGACTACGCGCTGGGCCGGGAGGCGCTGAATGCGTGCCTCGAAGCGCCGCCGGATCTGTTGATCGCCGACCTGCACCTCCCCGACATGGACGGACGCAGCCTCATCCGCGCCTTGCGGCTGCGCGGGGTGGGTGCGCGGGCGATCGTGTTGACGGCGCATCCCGACGCGCGCTTGCCCGGGGAATTGGTTGGTTTGGGTGTGGCCGGGTTCGTCGACAAGAGTTCCCCGCTGGGGCAGGTGGAGCGGGCCGTGCGCCGGGTGCTGGAGGGCGGGATGTTTTTTTCCGCGCCGGTGCGGCCGCCGCTGCCCGCTCCGGCCGCCGCCCGCGCGGCGCCGGAAGCGCCGCTCTCGGTGCTCTCGCCGCGCGAGATGGATGTCTTGCGTTTGGTGGTGTGCGGGCTGGCCTCGAAGGAAGTGGGCGACCGGCTCGGTCTCAGCCCGCGCACGGTGGAAAAGCATCGCGCGCACATTCTGGCCAAGCTCGGCATCCGCGATCTGCCCACGCTGGTGCGCTGGGGCCTGATGAACGGCTTGGACTGACGGGTGACGGCGGCTCACTCCGCCGCGGGCAGCACGATGCGAAACGTCGCTCCTTCCCCGGGTTGGGACTCCACTTCAAGGGTTCCGCCTTGGCCGGCGAGCAGCTCGTGCGCGATGGAGAGGCCGAGGCCGTGGGTCGCCTCGCCGGCGGTGGGCGCGGCCGAGAGCTGCCCGAACGGCGCATAGAGATGCGCAAAATCCTCGGGAGCGAGGCCGGGTCCGCTGTCGCGCACCGCGAGCAGCACGCGGTCGCCCGCCGGTTCGACGGAGACGGCGATGAGCCCGCCGACGGGACTGAATTTGAGGGCATTGGAGAGCAGGTTCTCGATGATCTGACGCAGTCGCGCGGCGTCGGCGCGGACGCGCAGGGGCGCGCCGACCGGAGCGGTGAACTCGAGGATCTGCCGCTTGCCGGCGGCGAGGCCGGCGAAGCCTTCGGCCGTGGCGCGGGCGAGCGCGGCGAGGTCGACGGTTTCGAGGTGGAGTTCGAGCCGCCCGGCCTCGAGCGCGGCGCGATCGAGGAATTCGTGGACGAGGCCGCCCATGCGCAGGCTGTCGGCATAGATGGCATCGGCGAGGCGGTTGACCGCGGAATTGCCCTCCGCCTTTCGCCGGATGCTGGCGGCGGCCGAGCGCACGAGGGCGATGGGGGCCTGCAGATCGTGGGAGGCGATCTGCAGCAGGCGGGTCTTGAGTTGCGCGGCGTCCACGGCCGCCCGGCGCGCCTCCTCGGTGGCGGCGAGCGCGCGGCGCTCGGCGCGAAGGCGCTGGCGCTGCGTGAACACCACCGCGCCGCCCAGCCCGACGGCGAGCAGCAGGCCGGCGGCGATGGCGGCGTTTTCGCGGCGCCGCCGGCCCAGTTCCTCGGCTTGGAGGGCCTGTTCGCGCTGGAGGCGATCGATCTCGCGGTCGCGCTTCTCGGCGTCGTAGCGCGCCTGCAACTCGGCGATGCGGTCCTGCGCCCGCTCGTTGAGGACGGCGGCGTTGGCGGCGGCGAGGGCGCGCTCGGCCTGCAGGGCGGGCAGCAGTTCGCCACGCGCCTCGTGGGTGAGGCTCAGCTCACGCTGGATGGAGGCGAGCACGGTCTGGCTGCCCAGTTTCTCGGCGAGGGCGAGGCCGGCGCGGAGGTGCGCGAGCGCCTCGTCGGCGCGGCCCTGTTGGCGGAGGAGCGAAGCGAGGCGGCTGTGGGCGAGGGCGAGATTCCGGGGCACGCCGACGCGCTCGTAGATGGCGAGCGCCTCCCGATGCTGCGCGAGCGCGCCTTCGAGATCGCCGGCGGCCTGGGCGACGTTGGCGAGGTTGGTGAGGGTGTCGGCGACGCCCCGGTCGTGGCCGAGGGCGCGGCGGAGGCGGAGCGACTCTTCGTAGAGTTCGGCGGCGCGGTCGTAACTTTTGCCGGCCATGTAGTAGTTGCCGTAGAGATTGAGCACAAACGTCAGCGCATAAGGATCGCCGCCGCGACGCGCGTGGTCGAGCGCACGGGCGTGGCGCCGGCCGGCCTCCTCGCGCTGGCCGAGCCGGAGGTAGGTTGAGCCGAGTCCGGCCTGCCCCAGGGCGAGCAGGCGGTCGTCCTTGAGCTTCTCGGCGAGACCGAGTTGTTGCAGGTAACACTCGACCGATTCGGGATACTGGCCGCGACTCCAGCAGGTGCGTCCGAGCAGGAAAAGAAACTCCGCCTCGAGCCGCTCGTCACCCAAGGCGCGGGCGCGGGCGCGGCCCTCCTGGGCCAGCGAATGCGCGATGGTGTATTCGCCGCGGCGCCGGTGGACGGAGGCCAGCTCGACCAGCGCCGTCAGCTCCTGGCCTTCGTCGGTGGCGAGGTCGCGGGCGCGTTCGGCTGCGGCCAGGGCGCGCGGGAGGTCCGCCGGCTCAAGCGCGCGGGCGAGGCGCGCCAGCAGCGGCGAGCGTTCGGCCGGCCCGGCTGCGGCCAGCTGCTGTTCGAGTCGAACGACATCGGGCGAATCGCCCGGTGCCGCCGCGAAGGCGCCCGGCATGGCGAACAGGACAGCCAACAAACCGCCAAGGAGGGGACGGAGAACGAAATCCCGGGACATGGAGAGAGATTAGACGCCGGCTTCGGCGCGGCAAGCGAGTCCTCGGGCTCGCCGCGACCGGGCCGACCGGCGTGGCTGGCGAGATTCAGGTTGCATGCCAGCGGGAGACGCGGCGGTATCCGCACGCAACCGGCGCATGCCGTTTTTCGTCCGCCCGATGACCCCTCTCGATCTCCTGTTCGCGCTGGTGCCGCTCGGGGCGATGCTCGCGGCGGGATTCATTTTTTCCCGGCGCGGCGGGCGCTCGGTGCAGGGCTTCGTGCTCGGCGAACGGAGATTCTCGTGGTGGCAGGCGGGGACGGCGATGGTGGCGGGGGCGTCAAACGCGGACAGTCCGCTACACCACTCCGGCAAGATCCGGCGCGACGGCCTGACGGGGGTATGGTATTACTGGTCGCAGATCGTCGGGCAGTTGTTCGGCGCGCTGGTGTTTTCGCGGCTGTGGCGGCGGTCGGGCCTGACCACGGTGGTGGAGTTCTACGACTTGCGCTACGCCGGGCGGGGTGCCGCCGCGGGGCGGGGCTGCGCGATGGTGCTGGGCACGTTCGTGGAAAGCACGTTCGGGATCGCGCTCGGGCTGGTGGCGGTGGTGAAGCTGTCGGAGGTGTTCCTCGGGCTCGATGCTCCGGTGCGGCTGGGGGGGCTCACGCTGCAACCGGGGCTGGCGGTCGCGCTCGGGGCGCTGGCGCTGGCGGCGTCGTATTCGGTCGTGGCGGGGCTGTTCGGGGTGGTGGCGGGGGATGTGACGGAATTTCTGATCACGCTGGCGTGCTCGTATGCGCTGATGTTCTTCGTTTACCGCGCGACGGGTTACCACGCGGGCTTGCGCGAGGGGCTGGAGCGGCTGGGTTTGTCAGCGCAGCGGGAGCTGGCGCCGGTGTGGGGGCTGTCGGCCCTGGTGTTTTTTTTGTTCCAGCCGCTGGCGACGGCGGCGGGGGTGAACAGCATCAACCAGCGATACCTCGCGGTGCGCGACGAGCGGCAGAGCGCGCTGGCGGGCGTGTGGCGGATCGTGAACCACTACTTCGTGCGCTGCTGGCCGTGGCACCTGTGCGGGCTGTGCTCGCTGGTGCTGCTCGCCGGCTCGGCGCCGGAGCATGAACTGGCGTATGCGGAGCTGATCCTGCGTTATGTGCCGGAGGGGCTGCGGGGCTTCATGTTCGGCAGCCTCGTCATGGCGTTCATGGGGACGGCGAGCACGGCGATGCACACGAGCGGGGCGGTGTTCGTGAACGATTTCTACCGCCCCTACTTCCGGCCGGCGGCGCCGGATCGGCATTATCTCTGGCTCATCCGCGGGGCGATGGTGGTGTTCGCCGCGGCCGGGGTGGCCGTGGCGATGGCGAACGACCACATCCTCAGCCTCGTGCAGCTCTACTACAAGGTCGTGAGCGCCGCCGGCCTGTTGATGCTCCTGCGGTGGTTCTGGTGGCGCGTGAACGGCTGGGCGGAGGCGGCGGCGCAACTGGCGGCGCTGCCGGTCGCGCTGCTGTTCGAACAGGGCGACCGCATTTTCGGGGAGGGGCGCGATCCGGTGGATTGGCTGGCGGCGCGCTTCGGCGGCGGCACGGCGGACGATCACTTCGCGGTGTCTTTCATTTTGACCATCGCGGCGACCACGGTCATCTGGCTGGTAGTCATGCTGGTCACCCCGCCCGAACCAATGGAGAAGTTGGAGACGTTCTACCGGCGTATCCGGCCCTACGGTTTCTGGGGCCCGGTGGCGGCGCGATGCCCGGAGGTGCGGGTGACGGACCGGTTCTCGCGCGACTTGCGGCTCTACGTGCTGGGCCTCGCGGTGTGCGGGTGCGTGCTGCTTGGCGGCGTGGCGCTCACTTGGGGGAAGGGCGCGCTGGGCGCGGGGCTGCTGGCGGCGGGCGGTTGCGGCGGTTGGCTGCTGGTGCGGGGGCTCCAACGGACCTAGGTATCATGGCCAAGATCCTGCCCGTCACGATGTCGGATGTCGGCTGCGCGGCCGGAGTGAGCCAGGCGGCAGTGTCGCTGGCTTTCCGGCGCGATCCGAGCATCCCGGCGGCGACGCGGCAGCGGATCTTCGCCGTGGCGCGCCGGCTTGGCTACCGGCGGCATGCGGCGATCTCGGCGCTCATGGCCCAGGTGCGCGCGCGCAAGCCGATGGCGATCAAGGCGGAGCTGGCCGCGCTCACGTTCTGGTCGGATCGGGCGGCGTTCGAGCAGAGCCCGACCTGGCAGGAGCAGTGGCGTGGCGCGCAGGAGCGGGCGCGCGAGCTGGGATATGCCTTGGAGGAATTCTGGACCGGCAGCCCCGGCATGACCCTGCGTCGGTTGTCATCGGTGCTGCAGGCCCGCAACATCGAGGGCGTGCTCGTCTTTCCGCTGCCAACCCCGCAGGCGCTCGAGTTCCCGTTCGACCGTTTTTCGGCCATCGCAATCGGCTACACGCTCGAGTCGCCGCTGGTGCACCGCGTCGTCACCGCGCACTTCGACTCGGTGCTGATCGCGCTGTCCGAGTTGCGGCGCCGAGGCTACGCCAACATCGGTCTCGTGCTGGACGAGCAGATGAGCCAGCGCGTGCGCCGGAACTGGAAGGCGGCATTCTACGCCTACGGGCTGGAGATGGGGCGTGTGAACTCCGCCGCGATCCTTTCGTTGCCGGGCAAGGAGGCGCCGGAACGCCTGGGCAGGTGGCTGCGGCGCTTCCGGCCCGACGCCATCCTTTGCGGCGGTCCGCAGCCGATTCGCGCCTGGCTGCGCGAACTGGGCAGGTTCGCTCCCGAGGACATCGGCATCGTGCGCCTGGCGAAGATCCTGCCGGAGGAGCGTTGCGCCTGCATCGACGAGAAGTGGCGGCAGGTCGGCGCGGCGGCGGTCGATCTGCTCGTCGGACAACTGCACCGCGGCCAGTGCGGCATCCCGGAGCGCCCGATGCTCACCCTGGTGCGAGGCGAGTGGGTCGAGGGCGACTCGGTCCGCCAACTGCGAAAGAGGCCGTGATCGCGCGTCCCGCGCCCGCAACGGGCACTTTTTCGCCACAAGTCCCGATGCGGTTGAAGCACGTGACCCCGTCCCGTTCGCTCCCGCTGTTCGCGCCGCCGTGGTCGCTGCCGCCCCCAACTTCTTTACCCATGATGCCCGCTTTGTTTTCCCCTCGGCCGAGTCCCCGATGGCCCGGCCTGTGCTTCGCCCTGTTCGTTGCTGTTGCGGCCACCGGCGCAGAGCGCTATTCCTCCACCACGGTGGAAGAGTCCGGAGTGACGCTGGTCGTGCTCCGCGACGACGCCGCGGGCGTGGAAGCGGCGATCGCGCCACAGCAGGGCGGGGAACTCTCGAGCCTGCGCGTCCGCTATCGCGGCGCGTGGCTCGAACTTCTCTATCGCGCCCGGGATTATCGCGCCGCCCCGGGCTGGCGGGGCAAGGCGCCGCTGCTCTGGCCCGCCGTCGGTCGCAATTTCTCCCGCACCCAGCCGCCCGACCCGAACGCGGAAATGTGCTCATACGATTTCGCCGGGCGGCGCCACGATATTCCCATCCACGGCTTCGCGCGGATGCAGGCCTGGCCGGTGATCGGCACGCGCGCCGACGCGGACGGCGCCGAGGTCGAGGTCGAGCTGACGGACAACGCCGAGACCCGCCGGCAATACCCGTTCGGTTTCAGCTTCCGCATCGTCTACCGGCTCGCGGCCGGCCGCCTGACGCTCACGCACCGCATCGCCGCCGCGCGCGAGAACGACGCGCCGATGTTTTTCTCCATCGGCAACCATGTGACGTTCCGCCTGCCGCTGGTCCCCGGCTCCGCAGCGGAGGAGACGATGTTGCAGACGCCCTCGCGGCTCGAATGGCCGAAGGACGCCAACACGCTGCCGACGGGAGAATCGCGCCCGCTGGACTTGTCGCAGCCCAGCCGGCTCGGCGAGCGCTCGTTCCTGCCGCCGCTCGGGCTGGCGGGCTACGCCGGCGATCCGTGGCTGCGCCTCGCGGATCCGACGGGGCTCGCCATCGTGATCACGCACCGCGCGGAGCGCCTGCCGGCCGGCCCGTGTATTCTGTTCAATCTGTGGGGTTCGCCGGCGAGCGGCTATTTCAGCCCCGAGCCGTGGGTCGGGCTCACCGATTCGCTGAACCGGCGCGCGGGTCTGATCGAGGTGAAGCCGGGCGAGAAATGGGAGTGGAGGATCGCTTTCGCGGTCGAGGGCCGCTGAGTGGCGGGCCCGGGAATTCCGACTCGCCGGTGAAGCCGAGGCATGATCGCCGCACGGCTATTACGCGATAAGTGACGGCGCGGTTGGATGCGCGCCCATTCGGTGACAAATCCGCAGGCGCCGCTTCGGTCGCCCCGTTGGCGACAGCCGCAGTCGGCAACCGCCACCCCAAACCCCACATGAAGACGAATCCCATTCGATCCCCGTATCCGTTGCTGGCCGCACTTTGCGCTGCTGGCATCGCCATGGCACAGGAAGCTCCGTCCGCCGACGCCAGCCCTGGCAAAGGGCCCCAGGAAGAGAGAGTCCTTGAGCTCTCCCCCTTCACCGTCACGGCGTCCCAGGAAAATGGCTACCTGGCAACCAACGCCGCCTCGGGCACGCGCATCGCGCTGCCTCTGATGTCCACGCCGCTGACCATCAGTGTCGTCACGGCCGATCTCCTCAAGGACAAGGGCATGCCGAGCGTGAACGAGGCGATTCGGTTCATGCCGGGTGTCCGGCGCAACGCCAATAACTCCGACCAGTTCAAGATCCGCGGCTTCCAGGCGCGGGCGCCGCGCGTGGACGACTTCTACGACGCCGGCGACCTCAACGAGGGCCGCTCCCGCTACGAGATGGCGGAGATGGAGCGCGTCGAGCTTATCAAGGGACCGACCTCGGTGCTCTTCGGCTTTGGCAACCCGGGCGGCGTGCTCAACATGATCACCAAGCGTCCCCAAGCCAAGGCGGCCTACAACATCACGGCCACGCTCGGCAGCTGGGACCAGAAGCGCATCTCGCTCGACGCGACGGGGCCGATCGCGAAGAAAGGAGACTGGGAGTTGCTTTATCGCCTGATCACGGTGAAGGAGAACGCGGAAGGCTTCCGCGATTTCGAGGATTCGAAAAGCGAATTCTTGAGCGCCCAGCTCCAACTGAATTATCGCAACACCACGAGCCTCCGCGTGCGTTTCCGTTACCACGACATTTGGGAACATGAAGCGTTCACGCTCATGCCCTACGACATCGCGGACGGCACCATCATCATCCCCGAGATCAGCTACAACGTCAGCGGCCCCCTCGGCGACTTCGCCCACCTGAAGCAGATGTCGATGAACTACGAACTCACCCACAGTTTTTCCCCTCATCTGCATTTCCGGGCGGCCGCCACCGACCACGAATTCTACTTCGACTCGCTCCGCCGCATCGGCGAGGCGCTGATCCCGGATCACACGGGGGTCAATGTCGTCGGCGCCACCGACAACAACAAGCGGCAGATCAAGGCCTGGCAACTTGACCTCACCGGCAACTGGGATTTTTCCGCCGCCAAGTTGAAGCTCGTCGCCGGGGCCAACGGCAGCCACGCGCTTGCCCGCATTGAAGGCACGCTCAACACCAACCTGCCGGTGTTTACGCTCAACAAGGCGACGCGCAATTACACCTTGGGCAACCCGGCCGACTATGTGCCGGGCGCGAATGATTTTCGCGACAACAACATGGATCGGGTGTATTACGCGCTCGGCACGGTGCAGGCCTTCGACGACCGCCTGACCCTCCTGGCTGCCGTCGGCCGGGGCGAGAGCGACACCAACAACACCCTGATCCGCAAGACGCCGCCCACCGTCACCGTCGGCCACTTCACGGTCACCAAGCCGCAATTCGGCGCCTCCTACGAATTCCGGAAGGGCATGGTCATGTTCGCGAACCTGTCGGAATCCGCCGCGCCGAACGTGCGCTTCCCGGGCACGCCCGAGCAAGGCAAGAGCTACGACATCGGCTTCAAGTTCAACCAGGACAAGTTCGCCAGCAGCATCGCCTACTTCCACACCACGCGCTCGAACATCCAGGTGCAGATCTTCAACACCAGCACGGGCCTCACGAGCTTCGAACTCTCCGGCGAGGAAATGGCGGAAGGCGTCGAAACCGACTTTCAGTATTTCCCCACCAAACAACTTCAGCTCGTCGGCACTTACGCCTGGACGAATTCGCTCGTCGTGTCCGACGCGCAGCGCCCGGGCCGCATCGGCACCACCCTGCCCGACGTGCCCCGCAACGCCGTGCGCCTCTGGAGCAAATACACGTTCAGCGGCGGCGCCCTGGACAAGGTTTGGGTCGGCGCGGGCTACCTCTACACCAGCCAGATGATCGGCAACCGCAATCCCGTGCGCTACAAGATCCATGTCGATGAGTGGGATCGCTTCGATGCCAGCGTCGGTTACACGACCAAGATCGGCAAGGCGCGCGTCGACTACGTGCTGAATGCGGAGAACCTGTTGGATAAGGATTACATCGACTACATGTTCGTGCGCGGCCGGCCTTTCAACCTGAAGTTCTCCGCCAGCTTCACCTTCTGATTTACCCCGGCGAGAAAGGGGCCAAGGCCTTTGGGGGTAGAACGGCTCTGCCGTTGCCCGTGTCGGACGTTCGCTTAGCGTCTGGCACGGGTTTCCCCTTGCTGGTCATTCGGGTCGCAGCTCGCATTGACTCTCGCATCATGAAACGTTTCCCGTTCGTTCTGCTGGGCGCCCTGTTGGTCGGCCCGGCCGCGCGCGGCGGCCCCGACTGCGGTCCTGCCATGCGCATCGACACCCGGGAAGGTCTGGTCGTGGGCAGCCTCGGCTTGCGCGGCGCCGTGCGGGTGTTTCTGGGCATTCCTTACGCGGAGCCGCCCACCGGGCCGCGGCGTTGGCGTGCGCCCCAACCCAAGCAACCCTGGACCGGCGTGCTCAAGGCTGACCGATTCGGCCCGCACGCCGTGCAGGGCCAGCCGTATGGCGACATGGGCTTTCGCGATGCCGGCCCGAGCGAGGACTGCCTGTATCTCAATGTCTGGACCCCCGCGCACCCGGATGCCCGGAAATTGCCCGTGATGGTCTGGATCCACGGCGGCGGTTTCGTCGCCGGCGCCGGCTCGGAGCCGCGGCAGGATGGCCGCTACCTCGCGCAGCGCGGCGTGGTGGTGGTCAGCATGAATTACCGGCTCGGCATCTTCGGGTTCTTCACCCACCCGGAGCTGGCGGCGGAATCTCCGCACCACGCCTCCGGCAACTACGGCCTGATGGACCAGATCGCGGCGCTCGAGTGGGTGCGGCGCAACATCGCCGCGTTCGGGGGCGATCCCGGCAACGTCACGATTTTCGGCGAATCGGCCGGCTCCTTCTCCGTCTCCGCGCTCATGGCCTCTCCCGCCGCGCGCGGGTTGTTTCACAAGGCCATCGGGCAAAGCGGCGCTTTCTTCGGCGAGACCTTGCGGACGTTGCCAGGGGACGAAGCCGAAAAACTCGATCTCGCGTTCGCCGATGCGGCGTTCAAAACCCATGCACTGGCGGATCTCCGCGCGGTTACCGCCAGCGCGCTCCTCGGCGCCTCGCTTGGTCCGCATGCCCGGTGGTTCTCGCCCACGACCGACGGCGACGTCCTGCCGGAAGATTGCGCCGAAATTTTTCGCGCCGGCGCTCAGGCCAACGTGCCCCTGCTCGCCGGCTGGAATCGCGACGAGGGCGCGCGGCGCGCTTTGCCTGGGCTGCCGACAGCGAACTTGCCTGAGCTCGCGCGGTATGCCGCCCGCCGTTTCGGCACGGGAGCACCGGAGTTTCTGCGCCTTTTCGGAGCGAAAGACAACGCTTCGGCAGCGCTCGCCGCCCACGAACTCTCGGGCGACGATTTCATCGCGCTGTCGACCTGGTGGTGGATCGAGGCGCATCTGCGCACCGGCCGGGCGCCGGTTTTCCGCTATCGCTTCGACCAAACCATGCCCTTGGCGTCCGATGCGCCCGCCGGCTCGACAGGAATCGTCCCGCACGCCGCTGACATCCCCTTCGTTTTCGGGGCCCTGGCCGACATCAAAAACAACTGGACCGATGCGCATCGTGCCGTCTCGGACCTGATGGTGGCCTATTGGACCAATTTCGCGCGCTCCGGCAACCCCAACGGCCCCGGCCTTCCGCCCTGGCCGCGCTACGAACCCGAGGGAGGGTTTCCCGTCATGCACCTCACGACCCAGCCCCGCGCCGAGCCCGACGTGGATCGTGAACGTTACCAATTCCTCGATCAAGCCGCGGCGAAAAGATGAGCATGCGCCGGGATGTCCCGCGTGACTTGGCCCGGGAGCGCTATTACGATATTAGTGTCAGCGGCCTTGCTTGAGACTATTTTTGCCCAGTTTAGTGGGTGGCCACGGGTTCGCCGCTGCCGACCCGCACCCCCACTCAGCATGAGCCGCACCCCAGCCCTGCAAACTCCTTTCTTGCCGCCAAGCGGACGGAACGGGGATTCTTCCCGACTTTCCCGGCTGAAATCCGCGATGATCGCCGGCGTCGCGGGCTTGGCCCCGGCTCTGTTCGCGACCGGCCCCGCCGTCCCGGCCCTGCAGCCCAATGTCGTGGTAGTCGTCCTCGACGACGCGGGGTTTTCCGACCTCGGCTGCTACGGCTCCGAGATCCGCACGCCCCACCTCGACCGGCTCGCCGCGACCGGTCTGCGTTTCTCGCGCTTCGACACCAAAGCCATTTGCGCGCCGTCGCGCGCGGCCCTGCTCACCGGCGTCGAGCCCCATGCCCTCGGCATGGCCGATCTGCCCTCCAAGGCCACGGCTCGCCCGGCCGACTTCACCCGGCACAGCATCTGCGGCGAACTGCCGGCCAACGTCGACCTGCTCCCGCAGGCGCTCCAGCGCGCGGGTTACTCCACCTGGCTGCTCGGCAAATGGCACCTGATTCCCAGCTGGGAAGACGGCGCGCCCGGTCGGAACTCCTCCTTCCCCCTCCAGCGCGGCTTCGATTACGCGTGTTTTTTCAAGATGGGCTGGACGGACCAATACCACCCCGAGCTCTACGAGGGCAACGCGCGGCTGCCGGTCCCGGCCGATCCCGCCTATCACTTCACCACGGATATGGTCGACCGCGGCATCCGGCTCATCGACGCGCAGCGCCGCGATCACGCGGGAAAGCCCTTCTTCCTTTATCTCGGACTCGGCGTGCCCCACGCCCCGATCCAGGTGGCGGCGTCCTACACCGAGCGTTATGCCGGCGTTTATGAGCGGGGCTGGGATGTGCTCCGCACCGAACGCTTCGCGCGGTTGCAGCGACTCGGTCTTCTCCCGGCGGACGCATCGCTCCCTGCCCTCGATCCCGGCGACCCGGCGTGGGACACGCTGACCGACCAGGAACGCCGCGTCTTCGCGCGCTTCATGGCCACCTACGCGGGTTTTCTCGAGCACGGCGACGAGCAGATCGGCCGCCTCGTCGCGCACCTCGAGCAGACCGGCTTGGCGAAGGACACGCTGATCGTCGTCCTGTCCGACAACGGCGCCGCCAGCGAATCCAAACCCGGCCGCTTCCGTCATCCCTACAACGGCGGCCCGACGCCGCTGGCGGAAATGGACGCCCATCTGGACGAACTCGGCACCGACAAGACCCTTGCGCTGTATCAACGCGGCTGGGCCACCCTCGGCAGCGCGCCTTATCGCCGCTACAAACTTTGGCCGCATCTCGGCGGCGTGCGCTGCCCGTTGATCATCGTGCCGCCCGGCGGGGCGCGGGACGCGGGCGGGGTGCGCGGACAATTGGTGGATATCGTCGATCTCGCGCCGACCATCGCCGAGTTCGCCGGCGCCCAATTCGCGGCCGCGGTGGACGGAACGCCGGCCGTTCCCGTCGCCGGCAAGTCGATCGTGCCGCTGCTGGCCTCCGCCGATGCCGCCCCGGTCCGCACGGTGCAGTTCTTCGAGTTGCGCGGCAACCGCGCCATCACGGCCGGTGCCTGGCGCGCCCTCACCATGCACCGCCCGGAGACACCGTTCACCGACGACCGCTGGGAACTCTACGATCTCGCCACCGATCCTTTCGAGACGCGTGACCTCGCCGCCGCGCACCCCGAGAAACTACAGGAGTTGGTCAGCCTCTGGGAAAAGGAAGCCGCCGCTCACGGCGCGCTCCCGCTCCGGCAGCCGACCCCGCAGATTCTCTCCGTCAGCGGTTTCGAGGACGCTTTGGTCCCGGCCGCATCCGCTCCCCCCGCGACCAGCACGCCGCCCTGAGCCGCGCATATGGTCTCCCTCGCATCCCTTTTCCGCCCAACCACCCAAGCAAACCCACATCCCGCCCCATGAAAACACCCCCAAACCTCAAGAACCGGCTCATCTTTCTTGCCTGCGCGACGTTGCTGACCGCCAGCGTCCGAGCGCAGGAATCCGCCCCGGACCCCGTCGCTCCCGTCCAATCCAAAGACGGGAGTGTCGCCAACGACACCGTCCTCGAGCTTTCGCCCTTCGAGGTCACCGCCTCGAAAGACAACAAATACATGCCGACCAACGCCGCGTCCGGCACCCGCATCGCGCTGCCGCTCGAGTCCACCCCCCTGGCCATCAGCATCATGACGGCCGACCTGATGAAGGACAAGGGCATGGATAACGTCAACGAGGCGATCCGCTTCATGCCCGGCATCCGCCGCAACGCCAACAACTCCGACCAATTCACCATCCGCGGCTTCCAGGCGCGCGCGGCCCGGCGCAATTTCTTCTCCGATGCCGCCGACCTCTCCGAGGGGCGCGGCCGCAACGTCTCCGCGGAAATCGAACGCATCGAAGTCCTCAAGGGTCCGTCCAGTGTTCTTTTCGGTTTCGGCAACCCGGGCGGCGTCATCAACATCATCACCAAGAAGCCGCTCAACAAGCAGCGCACCTCCGTCACCCTCGAGGCGGGCGACTTCGACCTCTTCCGCGGCACGATCGACGTCACCGGCCCGCTGGCCAAGCTCGGCGAAGCCCAGCTCCTCTACCGCGTCATCGGCTCCTACGAGGACGCCGGCGGCTTCCGCGACTTCGAGGCCCGCAAGCAGAACTTCGTCAACGCCCAGCTCCAGCTCAACTACAAGCGCACCCAGCTCCGCACCGAAGTGCGCTACCAGGATCTGGAGGAGCACGAGGCCTTCATCCTCATGCCCTTCGAGCCCAACACCGGCACCCTCGCCTTGCCCGAGCGCTCCTACAACACCGCCGGCCCGGAAACCTACGCCAATCAAAAGCAGATCACCACCTCGTTCGAGCTGACCCACACCTTCAACGAGCATTTCTCCCTGCGCGCCGCCGCCGCCCGCGACGAGCACTACTACGATGCCGTTCGCCGTGTGGGCGCGCAGATCCCCGCGAACCAGGTGCCCCTGTCAATGGCCTCCACCGTGGTCGTCACCGGCAACATCAATGACGACAAGCGCGCCATCGATTCCTGGCAGTTGGACCTCACCGGCAGCTTTGATCTGCCCTTCGGCAAACTGAAGATGGTCGTCGGCGCCAGCAGCACCGACGCGGCCGCCCGCATCTACAGTTTCGTGAACAATAATCTTCCGCAAAGAAACTTCCCCATCTTCGACATTGCGGCCCGCAACTACAGCGTCGGCAACCTCGCCGCCTACGTGCCCCAGGCCACGGGCTACACCCGGGAGGCCCGCCTCGACCAGGTGCAGTATGCGCTGGGCACCCTCACGGCATGGGACGACCGCTTGACCATCCTGGCCGGCGTCGGCCGCGGCACGAGCGAAACCTATATCAAGCAACTCCTCAACACGACCCCCGCCACCGTGGGCGACTTCGAGGTGACCAAGCCGCAGTTCGGTGCGTCGATCCGGATTCTCCCCAAGACCTTCCTTTTCGCCAACACCTCCGAATCCGCCGCCGCCAACCTCCGCTTCCCGGACAGCCCCGAGAAAGGCAAGAGCTATGACATCGGCCTCAAGATCGCCACCGACAAGTTCTCCGGCAGCATCACCTACTTTGACACCACCCGCGAAAACATCCAGGTGCAGGTCTTCAACGGTCTGACCGGCCTCTTCACGTTCGAGCTCTCCGGCGAGGAGCAGGCCAAGGGCGCCGAGGTGGAGTTCCAGTATTTTCCCACCAAGCAGTTCCAGCTCGTCGGCTCGGCCGCCTTCATGGATACCGAAGTCCTTTCCGACAAGGAGCGCCCCGCGCGCGTCGGCACCCAGCTCCCCGACACGCCGGAAACGTCCTACCGCCTCTGGGCCAAATACACCCTCGACAAGGGCCCGCTCAAGCGCGCGTGGCTCGGCGTCGGCTATCTCTACACCAGCTCGATGATCGGCAACCGCAACCCCAACCTCTTTCGCGTCTGGACCGATTCCTGGTCGCGCATCGACGCCTCCATCGGCTACGACATGAAAATCGGCAAGACCAACGCGAGCTGGATCCTCACCATGGAGAATCTCGGCGACAAGGACTATATCGACTACATGCTCATCCGCGGCCGCCCCTTCAACGCCCGCCTCAGCGCGACCTTCACCTTCTGATGCGCCCCGCGCGCCCGTTCACCGCCTGCCGCCGCTCCCCTCGCGGACGGCAGGCTTTTTTCGCCGGCCCCCTTTTCTGCTGACCCACATCGCGAAACCCATGCACTCACTCCGCTTTGCCTTGCTCGCTCCCTTTTGCGCCCTTGTGCTGCACGCGTCCGATACCCTTGGCACCGCCCCCGCCGCACCGACGCCGCCTCAGCTCTACAGTGATGACGCCTACGCCGCCGTGAAATCCTTCTACGACTACGACACGACCATCCCCCTCGACGCCAAAGTGGTCGATCGGATCGAAACCCCCGCCTTCGTCCGCGAGAAAATCGCCTTCACCGCCCACTCCGGCGAGCGCATCGCCGGCTGGCTCGCCGTGCCGAAGAACGCCGCGACTCCGCCGCCCTGCGTCCTTGTCCTGCATGGCGTCGGCAGCAACAAGGACTCCTGGTGGCGGCCCGACAACCCCACCGGCCCGCTCGCCCCCCGCCTGCTCGAAGCCGGCTATGCGGTCTTCATGCTCGATGCACGTTTCTTCGGCGAACGCAGCCACCTCGGTGATTTCGCCAACCCGCAGAGTTTCGTCGGCAAGAACGGCTGGCTCTACCGCTTCCGCGACCTCGTCGTGCACACCGTGATCGATTACCGCCGCGCGCTCGACTATCTCGCCACCCGGCCCGAGCTCGATCCGAAGCGCCGGATGGTCTTCGGCTACAGCATGGGCGGAGTTACCGCGGTCAACCTGCTGGCGGTCGAGCCGCGCCTCGCTGGCGGCATCGTCTGCGTCGCTCCGCCCGCGCTGGGCGGCCCCGCGACCGGACCTCTCGCCGCTGCTCGTCAAAGACTCGCTGCCGTAGCGCCCGAAAACCACGCCCGCGCCCTCGCAGGGCGGCCCTTGCTGTTCCTTATGGCCAACAAGGACGAATACTATACCCCTGCGGCCGCGGAAGCGATGGTTGCGCTGATTCCCGGTGATGCCAAGCAAGTGAAGTTTTTCGATAGCGGGCACATGCTGCCGCACACCTACATCGAAGAGGTGATCAGGTGGCTGAAGACCGCGGGTTGGTGAACGAGGGCATGCGTCGCCGCCTCGCACTTGAGACTCTCTCCGGCCAACACGATAAGTTGGAGAAACACCCTAGGAATTGAGGATTGGCAACGGGGAACCCTACGCGAATCTTTACCCCAACTATGAAAGGCACCCTCTTGGCAAGGGTGCCGGTCGGAACAAAAGATGCCTCGCTATATTCTTCTTTTGCACGCTCAAGGCTCTGCTGGAGATTATTTGGGGACGCAGCTCCATCAGCTGGGTTTTGAAATCCAAGTTGCCCGATCAGCGCAGGAAGCCATTGAGATAGCTCAGTTTCAGAAATTCGACGTTTTGATTACCGACGTCGACGATCCCGACCATGCCGAGCGATCTTTGCTGGCGCGAATGCGCGGTCAACAGTCCAGCCTGAAGGCAATCGCGCTTTGTGATTTAATCCGACAAGAGCGACAATAGGAACCCGCAAGACAGGGTTCGATAAGTATGCTCAACGAGACAGTTTCGATTCCGTGATAGCGGCCATAGAGGAACTTTTTTGAAAGACGTGCATGTTGATCTTGTCGCAAATAGCGCATGAATTCCAGGAATTGATTGTTCTCCAACAATCGTGGAGACTGGTTACATGCTCCCGGACTTCGAGGCGCGGCTGTCTGGAGTTAGGAGTCACATTCTCTGGCTGCGCTGCTGGGAAAGGCTAGCCGCGAAACGTTGACTTATTGTTCGGCGTTCTACGGTGTCTTTCAGCAACCCCTCGGCAAGGTTGGTGTCGCCTGTCTCCACAAACGCCTTCACCTCGTGCTTGGTGCGGATGTGGTCAGCCGGCCCCATTTCCTTCACCCGGAGGCGCTCGGTGATTATTCGGACGGCGTCGTCTTCCTTGCGGAGGGCGAGCAGGGTTTGGACGGTGAGTTCTGGGCTCTTTTCGGGGTTCATCGAACGAAATCCAATTATAGGGGATTAGCGCGGCCGGAGGGAGACTTTTTTGAAACCGTTCGTGCAATGACGCACCACGGCGGTGTGGTCGGGCAGGCTCCGGAACTCGTGCGGCTTGATCCGATACTCCTCCACCCGCTGATACGTGTGGGCCGTATGGTCCAAATGCACGGTCCGGGTGGCACGCTCGATCCAGTGTTTACCCAGCGCATTCGCACACCGGAGAGCGTCGGCCTCGGACGCGGCCCGATACATCACGAGGTTCTTAAGATTGAGAGCCAGAACCTCGGCTTGTTCCTTGGTTTGAGGCGGAATCAACGACTCGAACGCCTGCGCGGACACCACCAACATCAGCATGCAGTCGCGGAGCCGGTCGATCACGTTGAAGTCGCTGGTGCCGTCGTGGCTGGCGGTGATGGCGTTCTGAAACTCGTCTCCGACGTAAACGAGCTGGTTCAGGGCATACTTCTGCCAAGGGGGAAGCGCGTAGCGCCGGAGGGCGTGCCGGTAGAGGAGAAGCTTAATGACGGTGAACACATACTGCCGCTCCGTGGTGTAGTCCTGGGGCACGTCGATGCAGAAAATCTTGCCCTTATCCACGTCGGCCATGGTGCAGGTGTCGGGCTCATTGGAGCTGAAAATTTCAGCGATCTCGGCGGTGCCGAGGTATTCGAGGTAGTTCTGGGAGGTGCCGATCTCGCCGGCCCGCTGCTCCTTCGCCTCATGCTTCAGGTAGGTCTGCTCCAAGGTCTCGGCGAGGCGGATACGGCGTTCGGTTGGCTCCAACTCCGTGAGCTTTTCCAATGCGGCTTTCAATTCCCGTTCCGAGGTCAGCAGGTCGTAAGCGTTGGTCGCGGTCACGGGTCGGCCGATGTCGGCCAGCAACTCGAACGCTCGGCCAATGTGGGCGGCACCCTTCACCTTGAAGAAGCCCTTTTCGTCCCGCGGGTTCAGGGCGGCGGCCGTATCGACCAGGATTCGCGCCCGGGTCGTGAACGGCAACCGGGCATCGCCCGTGACGTTCAGACGATGCGCCACCTTGCCCGGCTCTCCCACCAGACGCGGACGGAGACGGATGATGTCGTGCTCCCGGCCATACTTCTTCGCGAGCCATTCGAGGTAAAACCACTCGTCTCCCTTGTTCGCCATGACCACGCCGCCGAGCGTAGGATTGCGTCGAATCAGGTCGGCAAGAAGCGCGTTCATGCCCGAAGTCTTGCCGGAACCGGTGTCGCCGGAGAAAAAGAAATGGCGGTTGGCCTTGTCGCGCGTCCAACGGAATCCGGCGAACGCGAGCACGATCTGCCACCGGTCCGCGACCACTTTGCCGGCTGGGTCACGCACGTAGCGGCGATGGTCGGCGTAGTAGAATAATCCGCCGGCTGCCGCGCACAGCAGCGCCCCCGCGACGTAGCCCCAAGGCGCAGGCAGACGGCTGGCGCCGAAGACGGCGAAGGTGGAAATCGCGAGGGCGAAAGGCAGCGCCAAGGGCAGGCGCAATCCGGGCTCATTGTGACGGAGATTCCGCAGGATCAGCCACCCGGCGAAGGCGAGAAACAGGCCTGAAACGGCGAACGCTGCCACCGTGATGGCCTGCGGATCGTGCAGCCATTGGCGCATCAAAACGTGAGGTGCCGGGAGCGTTTTCATCATCGATCGTGCGGAAAACGAAGCGCGCATCTCGCGAATCCGCGAGGACGCGACCCTACCGAAAAAAGGGTAGTTCGGCCGGCCCCGCGCGCTCCTGGCCGACTCACGGTGGCTCGATTTCCCGAACCCAACGAACTCGTTAGGGCCTTGCGTCTGTGGCCAGAAAAGCGCGGGGGATTTACGCCCACCCTCCCGGCTCATCGTAGCCGCTGATTTCCGCCAACGGAGCGGAGGACTACCGTGCGACCGGTAGGCCTGCTACCCCGGACTCGGGAGGGCCGCTCCGTTGAGGCTCGGCACGTAAACCGACGTGATGATGACATGATCACGGTTGGAATCATTCGGAACGGAGTCACCTACCTTTCGCATCACCTGCGGAAAAACGACTACTGGGCGGAAGGCGAGAAGGCCGTCCAGGGCGAGTGGATCGGCGAAGGGGCGAAAGCGCTCGGGCTTGCCGGGGCCGTGACGGATGCGCCGTTCGAAGCCTTGCGCGAAAACCGGCATCCACTAACGAGTGAACCTTTGACGGCTCGCGATCACGCCAACCGCGTGGCGTTCTTCGATGTGCAGTTGTCCGCGCCGAAGGACGTGAGCGTGCTCGCGATGGTCGGCGGTGACGAACGGGTGCGCGAGGCATTCCACGAATCGGTCAAGATCGCCCTGGCCGAAATGGAGCGGTTCGCCGCCGTTCGCGAGCGTCGGGGCGATGCTGCTGGGACCGAACAGATTCGGCTGACGGGGAATTTCGTGGGAGCAATGTTCATGCACGATACCAGCCGCGACCTCGATCCGCAGCTCCATGTGCATGCCGTGCTCGCAAACGCGACCTGGGATCACACGCGCAATGAGTGGCTGGCGCTGAAACAAAACGAGATGCTGCGGGCGTCTCCGTATCTCCGGCAGGTGATGTATCGCGAGCTGGCCGCTCGGCTGCGGACGCTCGGCTACGAACCGCACGAGATGAACTCGAAGGGATTTTCCGTGCGGGGTGTCGAGCACCTGCGCGAGCGTTTCTCGAAACGCAGCCGGCGGGTGCAGCGGCTGGCGGAGGAGTTCGCCGCCGCGAAGGGCCGCAAGCCGACAAAGCGGGAGGTCGAGATACTCGTTCGCGAATCCCGCGAGGACAAGCTGACGGAGATTTCCACGCCGGAGGTGCGGACGATGCAGCGTGCTGAACTGAGCCCGGCTGAGTCGCGTTCGCTAGACGAGCTGGTGCGGACAGCGCGAGCACAGGCCCCGCGCCAGCAATGGTCGCACGGCAACGTCCAATCCGTCCTGGAGGCCGCGTTGCGCCACGTTTACGAGCGCAACAGCGTCGTGCGCGAGGGACAGGTCCTGAGCGCTGCGCTTGAACTGCATCCCGATTTCTTTCGATGGCGGGAGTTACGCTCGGCCTTGGAGGCGCACCCGGACGCCATCCGCAAGGACGGCGAGATGAGCCTCCGGCCGATCCGGCAGGAAGAGGACGCGGCGGTGGCGCGCGTTCGCACCGGGCGGAACCAACGCTTCCCGCTCGGGGAGCCTGGGCATCTCCCACCGGAACTCACCGCCGGGCAACGTGCGGCGGCGACGACATTGCTCGAAGGCCGCGACTTCCTTAGCGTGCTGGTCGGCGATGCCGGCACGGGCAAGACGACGGTGTTAACGGCCATCGAACGCGCGCATATCGCGGCAGGCGGAAGCCGCTTTCTGACGCTCGCGCCGACCACCCGGGCACGGGATGCCATGCTCGCCAGTGGACTGGAACAAGCCGATACCGTGCAGCGTTTCCTAGTCAGCGAAACCATGCAGGCGCAGGCCGCCGGCCGGGTCGTGTTGATTGACGAGGCGGGCCTGCTTTCGACCCAGCAACTGGATCAGTTGACGCGAATCGCAACCGCCGTCCGGGCGCGACTACTCCTTGTGGGCGATACTAAGCAGCACTACAGCGTGCAACGGGGCGACGCCCTGCGGAACGTCATCCGGCACTCCGGGACGCCGGTGGTGCGACTTGCTGAGGTGCTGCGGCAGCGCAACGAGGCCGACCGGCGCTTCAGCCGGTTGCTCGCCACGGGAGCGGTTGCCGAGGCGTTCGGTTTCGCCGACCGGCGCGGTCTCATTCGCGAGGCACCGGACGACCACGCCATGTTTGCCCAGGCGGCGGAGCACTACGTGGGCAATCGCGTGCGCGGGGTCGAGACTCTCGTGGTGATTCCGTTCTGGGACGAAATCGAACGCTTCAATGCCGAGGTTCGGCCCGCCCTGCGCCAAGCCGGACTGCTTGGGGTCGTCGAAGTCGCTCGGGAGGCGGTGAAGCCACTGACCTGGACCGAAGAACAGAAAGTCCATTGGGACCAATACCAACTCGGCGACCGGCTGCTGTTCGCCCGCGACACGCGGTTTTTCAAACGCGGGGCGGCAGCCGAAGTCATCGCCGTGCTTCCCGATGGCCTGCGGGTGCGTGGCCCCAAGGGCCGCGAAGCGAAGATCACCCGCAAGCAACGCGCGGCGTTCGATGTGGGCCGGGCACAAACGCTCGCCGTTGCCGCGGGCGACCGGTTGCTGATCCGTGGACGGGAGGATGACGCGGGCTTTGCGAACGGGGATTTCAAGGACGTGGCGCAGGTCGATCCGGTGGCGGACCGCATCGTCTTCACGGATGGGAAGGAACTGCCGCGCACCTTTGCCGCGTGGACTTTCGGGCACGCGCTCACGTCCTACCGTTCACAGGGCAGCACGTCGGAGGAGTCTCTGCTGGTTCTCGGCGAGGTGGCCGGGCGGGCGCTGGCGCGTCGCCAGTTCTACGTTGGCAACACCCGGTATCGCGGCGCGCACGCCATTTACCTATCCAACAAGGCGGAAATCCTGAGCCGGCTGGCGCGGCCTGATCCCGGCCGGGAACTCGCCACGGAATTCATGGCGCGACACCGGCTCACCCTCGGCGAGCAACTCGCGCCGCGCGCGACGCGAGGAATGCGCGAGGCCTGGCAAGGCACGGTCAGGAAGCTGCGCGGGCTCGCGACGGCGCAGAGTGAAGGGAGGAACGTGTGATGGAACGCGCTCCGCTCCGGAAGCCGAAGCTGTATTTCGATGCGGGTGCGAGCCCGAGCCACGTCACGTTCGACGATGGCAAGGACCAACGTCGCAATCTCCCGTGGATGCACTACGTCGAGGCCCGCTGGGACTACGCTGAACCGGATACGATCAAGATCGAGATCGGCGATTGGCTGGTGGTCGTGCGCGGGCATAACCTCGCTCCTCTGTTCCTCGCCATCGAGGAGCATTCGTTGGCGCGAGTTCGCGCGCAGCCGGAACTGCAAGCGGATCGAGAGCACGAGGCGGATACGTTTGCCGTGGAGATTCGGTTCATGAAGCCAACCGCGAACCCGTTCGGAAAGAAGCCTCCTGGGCAGCTCGAATTTGAAACGGGTGGATAGTTCGATCAGTCAAGCTGCAGCTACTGTTTAAGTCTGGGTGAAAACTTTAGCCGGTAGGCCCGGGGAGTCAGGTCGGTGTGCCGGTAGAACAATCGGCGGAACGCCCGGGCATCCTCGTAGCCGACGGCATACCTGATTTCGTCAACTGATTGCTTCTCTCGCTCTAGAAGGCGCTTCGCCGCCTCTATCCGGACGCGCTGAAGATAGGTGCCGGGCGTATGGCCGGTAGCGACCTTGAAGCGACGGTTTAAGCTTCGGACGCTTAGCCCCGAACTGTGAGCGATTTCATCAGTGCTGATTGGACGGGCAAAGTCGCGCTCAATGATACTTTGCGCCTTCAAGACTGCGGAATCGCGATGGGCGCGGGAGCCAGAAAATTCTGCGTAGGGCAGTTGGGACAGGCGCCCTGGGTCGATGAGCATCAACTTTGCGCTCAAGGTGGCAACCTCGTGACCACAATACTTCTCCACCAAATACAGCGCGAGATTCAGGAAAGAAGTGCCCGCTCCTGAAGTAATGATCTGCCCGCGGTCGAGGATCATTTTTTCAACCTGCAACTTCACACGGGGATACCGGCGCTTGAACGCAGGTGCGAAGAACCAGTGGGTTGTCGCTTCTTCTCCGTCGAGCAGTCCGGTTTCGGCGAGCATGAACGCCCCAGTGCATAAGCTGCCAAGGATGCTACCTCGATCGTGACAGGTCTTTAGCCAAGGCACAAAAGCTCGGTTGGCCGGCACGGAACGGGCGACGTCTTCGTCGACTGAGGGAATCAGCACGACATCCGGCTTCTTACAGTTCCGCACCGTAAGGTGGGGCTGCAAAGTGACGCCATTGGGACAGACCACTGGTTGGGTATCGAGGCCCACCAATGCAACGCGGAAGAAGGGTCTGCCGGAACGATTACCGTTCAGGTTGTCACGGATGAGGCATGCCTTGCCCAGCACATCCAGCGGGCCTACGATCCCGATAGCGGTCGAACTGCTGAAAAGTGGGATAGCAATCGTGATCATATCGGCTGCGGACTATTTTAGAAAGCGGTCGGCACACAACGCAAGGCGTGGACTTGGCTGTTTTGGCCCTGATTTTGTCTTACGCGACCCTGTGCTCCGGTCGGCCGGAACACTATAGTGTTGTCGAACTCCTCCCGGAACTCATTCCGACCCCATGAAAAAAATCATCAGCTGGTTCCAGATTCCTGCCATTAACATTGAGCGCTCTACTGCATTTTACGGTGTTGTGCTCGGTGTGACATTCCAACACCAGGAGGATCAGATAGGACGCCATGCGTTTTTTGTGCTGGAGTCCATGGACGGTGATCTCACGGGCGGAGAGATCATCCAATCGCCATACAACCAGCCGTCGGCAGCTGGGGGCGTTACATTGTTTTTGAACGCTTCAAATGGGATCGCGACCACGCTGGCAGCGGTGGAAAAATCCGGCGGAAAGGTTGTGATGCCAAAGATGGATCTCGGCGGGCATGGGTTCATCGCCATGATCACAGATTCCGAGGGCAATGCCATCGGCCTGCATAGCGTAAAACCGTAGTCTAATAGATTGAAGTCCGGCCTGCTTCGGTTTCTAGGTCCGACACAAGTAGCGTGTCGGACTTTTTGCTGCCGAGGGGCCTACTGCCGCTGAAATCACTTCAGGTGCCAAGCGCGTTGAGTCGGTCTCACCACTGACCAGGCCTTTTAGCTAAAGGGCGATAGGTCCGACAGACTGCTTGCCGTGCGAGTAGCATTCGGCGTCTTTGCTTTCATGGTGCAAGGAAGCTATAAACTCATAGAGAACCGGTTCCGGGTTCCATCGGTTGTCCTACCCTTTTTTCGGTAGGGCCGGTCCCTTGCGACAAGGACGGGGTTGTCCCTTTTGGAAGCCAGTCCGGTTTCCCCCGCTGTTCACCGGCGGAGAAACACCGGGCGGGAGTCGGCCCCCACAAGTGCCGGCATCAACTGGAGAGAAAACATGACAACCTTGGTCCATCTGACGCCGTATGTGGCGTTCGCTCTCGGTGTGGCGATGATGGTGCGGGCGCTGCACCTGTATTCGGAAAGTCGTCCGGCGGCGCCGGGCAATCCTTGGCCGCGCGCCGCGTTCTGGTTCGCCGCCGTGCTCTCGTGGCCGACGCTCGCCCACGCCCAGGCGGTCGATCTGCGCACCGCGACGGAAGCGGGCAATGCGATCATCATGTATCTGAGCGGCACATTCGCGGCCGTCGGCATCGTGGCGGCCGGTGTGGCCATGATGATGGGCCGGCAGTCCATCGCGAAGTGGGCGTTTGCCGGGGCCATGGTGAGCGGACTCGCCTTCGCCATCGTGCGCACGATGTGGAGCAACATGGGCATCGAAGCCTCCAACGTCGGCACGTTCTCGCCCTGATCCTATCCTCTCGCGCGTCCCATGCACTCGACGCATCTTAACGAGCACGACGCCAATCAGGGCGCACAGTCTTCCGGCGAGTTCCTCGGCATGACCGGGAACTCCGGCTGGTATCTGCTGGGCTCCGGGGGCGCGACGGTCCTGATGGTGATCTTTCTTTGGGGCATCTTCGGGGTCTCGCTGCTGCTGTGTCTGCTGGTGGGCGTGGTGCTCTGCGCGCTCTCGGTGACGTATGTCTTCACGCTGAAAAACAACAAGCCGGAGCACTACGACACCGACTTCTTTGAATCCGCCTTGGTCGAATCGGGACTGCTCTCCTTCCAATTCGGCCCGCGTGCCCGGCGGCCGGCGAATCCCTTCGCCGCCGCCGGTTCCGCGCTGGCACCCGAGTTGGCGGCGCGCGAGTTGTCGCCGTCGTCGCCTCGGGCTGGTTTCGGATTGGGGCGTCAGTCTGCGGCGGCGGGCAGTCGGCTGGGTGTGGAGTCGCCGGATAGTAAAGACGCTGTCCAGAAGAAGCGGGAGCAACCCGTGGTGGCGCGCGCCGACTACGAGCGATTGCAGGAACAGCTCACGGTCACGGAAGACATGCTGGAAGAGGCGCTGGCGGAGCGCGGGGAGGAAGTCGCATGAGAACGGAGCCCGCAGACGGTTTCTTCGGTGAAGACATGATCGTCTTTGAGGGCCTGCACCGTGGCGGTTTCGTCGCGCGCGGATTTGAGATCATCGCCCCCGACCTGGAGCACGCCGATCCGGTTCATCACAACGCATTCGAGTCGGACCTGGTCGCGTTGCTGTCGGTCCTGAAACCCGGCTGGCGGATGCAGGTGCAATGGACGAACGATTCGGACTTCCGGAAGCCGCTCATCCGCTACCGGGAGGACACGACCAACCTGGCGACGAACGAATGGAGCAAGCGCCAGCGCAACGAGCGGTTCGTGCGTTCCTGGCGCATGGTTGAGTCTGGCGCGTTGCGACGGGAGCGTCTGCGGCTGTATTTCACGACTCCGGTCGATGCGGCCGTGCTGGGCAAGAATGCGGGCAGACTCACGCAGGAGGCGCTGCTCGGCACCTATGCCGAACAATTCAACCAGATCGGGCAATTCCTGCAGGCCCTGTTCGGCGGGAGCGGCGGACAGGTTCGCCCGATGACCGATGCCGATCACTTCCTGCATTACCTCGAATTTCTCAACCCGTCGCTGCCGGAACAGAAGATCGCCGATCCGTTGGAGTTCTTCGATCCCGAGAAGTCCATTCAGGAAAACTGCTGGCTTGGGGAGGGCCGTCCGCTGGAGAAGCCCGACACGGGATTCTACCTCGATGGCTGCTACCACGGGATGCTCGTGCTCAAGTCACTGCCGAAACGGACCCGCCCGAGCGTCGCCTACCTGCTGACGAAGCTGGGATTCCGGGACTACGCCATCACCGTCAACGTCGAGTCCGTCGATGTGGAGGAGTTGATCGAGAAAGAGCAAAAGGAGCTGAACCGCGTCGAGGGCGACTACGAGAGCCTGAAGAAGGTGAAGCTCCTCGCGGCTATGCGGACGAAGGCCGCGAAGATCGCCCGTTACAGCAACGGCGACAATTCGCCCTACCGCATCCAGTATATCATCCGGGCGTGGGATCGGAGCCGGGAGGATCTGCGCGCCAAACTGACCGCGCTGAAAGCCGCGGTCGGTAGCATGGAGCGCGCGCAGGCCTACGAGCCGGCGCTGGAACCTTCCGCGCGAAACTTCTTTTACTGCACGTGGCCGGGCTGGTCGTTCAGCCGTTACGATTCGCTCTGGCATGACTATGACGACGCGCTCGTCGCGAATATCCTGCCCTTCTCATCAACCCCGGTTGGTCACCTCGATCAGGCGGAATTTATTTTTGAGGGACCTAACGGGAATCTCGTCGGCGGGCGGACGTTTGTCGGTGAAGGCAACAACCAGACACCGCAAAACGCGGTCGTCATCGGCACGACGGGTTCTGGCAAGAGCGTCAACGTCATCGATATTCTGACGCAGACGGAACCGTTCTACGCCTACACGATGATCGTGGAGGAAGGTGAGTCCTACACCACCTATGCCAAGACGGTCGATCCGAAGGCGGAGCCCATCATCGTCCAGGCGAACGGCAAACTGACCATGAACTACCTCGACACGCGGGGCCTCCCGCTGTCGGGGTTGCACTTGAGCGCGGCGGCGGCGCTGCCGATGCTGATGGTCGGGCAGTCGAAGGACGAAGACCGCAACAAGCTCCGGCAAGCGCTCCTGGCGAATGCCATCGGCCGCCTCTACGAGGATTTCGCGCGATGGTATTTCAACCGGCACCCTGAGGAAACGGTCACGCTCGCCCGGCGGGCCTACGCTCTCGACCTGTATCGCCGGACCCGGATGGGGCCGCAGGCGACGGTGCTGGATGCGTTCCTCGAGTTCGCCGAATGGGAACAGCAGCGCGCCGATGAAGCGTCGGGGTTCGTCGCTTCTCCCGACGAGGGCGACGTGGTTCGGTTCGCCAAGGATGGTGCGGGCGCGCAGCAGGTTCGCGACCTAGTATTCGCGCGCTTCACGCCGGCCGAGATGCCGCAGCATGGCCAGTTGCAGGAGCTGCTCACGGCCGAGGCCTCCGGCCCGCACGCCGAGGAAATGCGCTACCTCGCCACGCTCCTGGAGCCGTGGTCGGCGGGTGGCAGCTATGGCGAACTTTTCGATGGGGTCTCGAACGTTTCGCTCACAGGCAAGATCGCCCACTTCGAACTCGGCTACATCCCGGAGTCGGCGGAGGAACTGAAGGCGGCGGCGGCCTTCCTGATCGCGAACTATACCCGGTCGCACATGATGCGGCTGCCGCGTGCGCTGCGGAAGCGGAACATTTTTGAGGAGGTCGCACGCTTCTCACTCGTGCCCTCGGGCAAGAAAGTGCTGCGGGAGTCCTACCAGCAGCTCCGCAAATACAACGTCTGGAACGTCGCGACCGTTCAGAATTATGAGCAATTCAAGGCGTCTGACATCCGCGGTGCCGTGCTGGGCAACAGCCGCATCCTGTTTCTGCTTCGGCAGAGTGACCGGTCTGACATCGAAGACCTGAGCCAGGATTTCCCAATCCCTGATGCGGCGAAGGATGCGGTCATGAGCCACCCCGAACCGGAGAAGCTGGTCGGGACGAAGTATTCGCAGTTCACCTACTACCACACGGATGAGCGGCGGCCGCTGATAGTGACGATGCGCAACGTCGCTTCGCGCGAAATGCTCTACTGCGCGTCGAGCTCCGGCGCGCATTTCGACCAGCGCGAGAAGGCGCTCCGTGGAAACGGCAACGTGGTGGACGCCATCATCGCCAACGCCTGACGCCATGAAGACCAACGACGAGATCCAGCGTGAGGCCCAGCGCTTGGTGATGCTGGGCCGGAGTTACCGCGATGAGCATCGCGGCACCGCCAGCGGGGTCGTGCCGCTGCCTCGCGTGCTGGTGCAGCTCCCGGATGTTCAGGTCACCCGCAAAGCGGAAGTCGCTCCGCCTGGCTCCGAGACTCGCCTCGTGAACCGCCACCGGCATATTGAGGCCGCGTTTGAGGACGATGCGTTGATCTTCCGGCTCATGGAACGGGAGACAGAGGCACCGGGTGCCCCAGTCTTGGCGCGAGCCAGTGACCCAACGGAGGTCATGGTCAGCCGGTCGGGGTTCGACCTGCTTCATGCCGGATACGAGATGGTCGAGGAGGACCGCCTGTTTGAGCGTCTCGCGCCCTACTCGGAGCGCATCGAGGAACGGGATGGCCGCGACCCGGTGGATGAGCGTGAGGTCGCCGAGGTCGAGGCAGTCCTCGAAACCCATCTCCTGCCGCCCTCTGACCGCCTGAGAATGAAAGCGGACATTGTGGAGTTTCTCGAAGGGCGGTTGGAGGCCGGCGTGTTCATCGCCCATGCCATCGACCGGCAGTGCGCCCGTGAAGGGCAGCGGCAGGGCCACGCCCAACACCACGAACTCAAACTCACGATCAACGAATCCTGATCCTCAACCCAAGGCAACCCATGCAACGATTCCTGGACAGTCTCGCGTTCTCGCAGCCGTATCTGGTCGGACTGCTTTTCATGGTGGTGGTCGCGCTCTTCATGCCGGGTTGTGCGACGGCGGGGGCCGACTCGGCGGGTCGCACGCGTAATTTCGCCACGACGGCGGCGACCACGGCCGGCGGAGCCTACATCGGTGCCCGGGAGGGTGACGGCAAAGCCAAGAACGCCGCGGTCGGCGCGGCGGCGGGCTTTGTGATCGGCGAGACCATCAACTATTTTAACAACAAGGCCCAGCGGGAGGCGTTCCTGGCTGGTTACGAAAAGGGCCAGTCGAATGCCGTGAAGCAGCAATACTGGATCGCCCGCGCCAACCAGCGTCCCTCCGTCGATGACGGCTACGAGGAGACCTACTACGAAATCGACGTGCCCCAAACGGATCGCGATGGGGTGCGACGTGAACCGACCAAGCGAGTCATTCGCGTGGTAATGCCCAAGGAGGAAACCGGATCATGAAAACGACGCTCCTTTTGGCCTCGGTGCTGACGATGGGCGCGAGTTCAGGCCTCGCGCAATGGGCGGTGATCGATGCCGCGAACCTCCAGCAAAGCGCGGTGAATTACGCGGCGCTCGTGGAGCAGTTGTCGAATCAGGCTACGCAAATCACCAATCAGGTCCGGCAGATTCAGCAGTTCGAAACCCAGCTCAAGCGCATGGGTGACATGGCCAACGTGAAGGATCTGGTGGGCTTCCGGGAATTCCGTATCGACCTGAGCCTTCCGACACAGGTTAAGACCTGGGCGCAGGGCATCGCCCGCGTTGATGGGAGGGGGCTATTCGGCGACACCCGGGGCGGTATTTTCCGCGAGGTTCGGGCCGATTACCGCGATTTCGATGGTGCGGTGGTCGAGCGTGACCCGACCGTTTACAAGGAAGCGCACGATATGGCGGTCACTGTGGATGAGTTCAAAGCGGTCCAGAGCGACGTCTACACGCGCCGGGAGGACTTGAAGCGGGCTATTGCTCGAACCAGCGAAGCTCTCCAAGCCGCTGAAACAGAGGCTGAACAGAAGAAATTGGAGGCGGTGCTGAATGCTCAGTATGGTCAGCTCACAGCCGTGGATGCGGAGGTGGCGTTGAGTGCCGCCCAGGTGCAGGTCAAGGCAGCCGAGTCCACGGCCATGACCAACGCCCAGACCGAAGCTGATGCCGAGGCCCGCCGTCGCCTCGCCCAGCAGGAAGCCCGCAAGCTCTCAGCCACGTTCAAGCCGCAATACGAGTCCATGCTCCGGTATGTTATTGAAAAACCTTTCACACGTTGACGGCGAACCGCCCCGGAAAAAATCGGTCAAAACGCACCTATGAAAACACCTACGATCACCGGGGTTTTGCTGATGACGTTGATGTTCGCTGGAGGATGCGTGGACCGTGAGGCGGAAGCCCGGCGCGCTCGTGATGAGGCAGAAGCCAAGGCCCGTGCTGAGGCGGCCCGTAAGGAAATGGAGACACTACCGAAGGTTTTTAAGAACCGGGACTATCTCAAAAAAGTCGATGACACGGCGACGCCGAGCGCGCCGGAGACACCGAAGAAGTAAACGCTCGAAATCTTATGGAAGCGCCTACAGGCAGCATTCTACCTTCTTCCTACTTTGACGGTCTCTCGTCGTTGTGGGGCGGATGCGCCTACATCGGTAGTGCGATTGTGGCTGCCGGGATGGCGCTCCACGCCATTCGGAGTCGTCCCGAGGCCGGTGACTATGCCTGGCTTATTGCGAAGGTGTTCTTGATCGGCATCTCGACGCTCTTCCTCCGTGAATGGCTGATGCGCCTCAATGACATCGTTAGCGCATTTGGGAGTATGCTGGGCGTAGATCCGACTGCGGTTGATGAACAGTTCGTGCAGTTCATCGCCGGCAAAGCTGCAACCGAACCCGATGCCAGTATGTGGGACATTATTTGGGGAACCAAATCGATAGGGACGGCTATCTGTTACGCGCTCCTTTGGTTGTTCGGTTGGTTGTCATGGGGCGTGCAATACGTGGTCAAACTCGTCGGCGACATTCTCCTGACGGCTGGTTGGGCCATCAGCCCAATCTTTCTCTCATTTTTCATGCTCCGCCCGATGGCAGGCGTCGCGCAGAAGTTTGTTATCGGTTTGGCCGCCTTAGTTTGCTGGCCATTCGGTTGGATAATTGCGGCGGTGGTAACAAAGGCGATGCTGGATGCCGCCGCAACGGCAAGCCTCGTGCCCCTGTTCATCGTCGGCGCACCCATTGCGGCTCCCGCTCTCACGGTGTTGCTTATCGGTGCGTGGATGTTGGTCAGCTCGGTATTGGCCCCCTATGTCACAACGAAAGTTTTGTTCATGGGAGCAAATCCTGCTGCCGAGTTCGCTCGCGGAGTGGGAGGCGTAGCCCAGGCGGTCTTCGCCGGTGGAGTCGGGGCTGGCGTTGCTGCAGCGACCGGCGGTGCTGGTGCGGCTGGCGTTATCGCTGCCGCTGCTACGGGGGCTATGGCGAGTGGCGCTGAATCTGCGGTGCGCGGCGGAGGTTCTGCCCGAACAACCGGGACTGCCATCGGTGGCGTCTCCGGATTATATGCTGGGCGACTCATGCGGAGCCAAGTTGCGGCTACCCAGGAGATGGCATCGGCTCAGGCGCGTCGGGCCGGTGCTGCGGAAACAATGGCCGCCGAGTTTCGGGAACATTCTAAACAAAAACGGCAAAGCCGTAGCGGCTTTGGTAACCAACCTCACGAGGATAATCCCAACCAAGCTGCTATCGATATATGAGCCCGATATTCAACTTTCATCGGAAGTATCCCAAGGCGCTCAAGGACCTGGCCCGCGAGACAGACCGCCTCGCCAAAGCCGAGGACGACATGGCGAAGGCGATGCTTGAAACAATGCGTCAAGATGACGCCGGGGATGCCGCAAGGCCGCGGACGGCACCGCGAGCCCCCACGCAACCAAGCCAAGACAAAACCCGGAGATAATCACCATGGTCGCCAACGCCGAAACCGCTCCCGCGCCTGCCGCTCGCGTCGCCCCGCAGTTCGGAAAACCGAAATCCTCGCTGCTGGCGATTTTCGACCGGCAGCGCCGCCAATCGCTGATCTGGTTTTTGGTCGCGGTGGCGGCGTGGGTATGGGCCGCGTGGGACCGTCACAATCTGGTCGAGCAACTGACGCGCAAGCGCGAGGTCGTGATGATCGACAGTCTCGGCACCTATTACGTGTCACCGGTGGTGGACATCCAGGAGGCGAAGGACCTGCACGCGATGCAGACCAAGCTCGCCTGCAAGGCGCTCTTCGAACGCAACCCGGCAGGCTTGGACAACCCGGAGTTATTCAAGCAACTCTTCCTGCGCGAAGCGGCGCAAACCGCGCAGGCGTCGCTGAACCGGACCAAGGCCGAATTCGAGGCCAAGGGTCTCCATCAGAAAGTCGAGGTCGGGGTTCCGGAGGTTCTGAGCACGCGCGATAACGCCTTTTACACCTCAGCCGACGTGCAGTTGATCCGCGTCGGCTCCTACCAGGGAGCGCCGATTACCGAGGTGCTCCGTTACCGCGTGAAATTCAAGTTTCTGGTCAACCCGGATCTGACCCGCAACGGCCGGTTTCCGACCGCCGTCGCGGCGTTTCAGGTGGAGCCCATCAAAACGTGAGGACACGCCATGTTGAAAACTCTGCCACTCTTCATCGGACTCGCCTCGGCGCTCGCCGCGCAAACGATTCGCGAGGCAAAGCTTGATCCGAGGCAGGCGGTGGACCTGCCGGTGTCCCGCGAGGTCACCACCGTCATGTTCCCGGGTCCGATCACCGCCGTGGCGGGGGCGGACATGTTGATCGAGGGAGGGAAACAATCGGTCGAGGTCGAGGAAGGCACGCCATTGCGCTTCCATGTCTCGCATGCTCCCGGATCGAACTTCCTCCTTGTGCGCAGCCTCCAGCCTGAGGCCGCCGCGAGGCTGACGGCGATCTACGGCGGCGCGGCCTATGTCCTCAACCTCCGCACCGTCGCGGCGGACTCGGTCGCGAGCGTGATTTTCCAGCCGGCGACGGAGGCGACGGCCGTCCAGGTGGAGACTCCGCCGGAACCGGTTAAGTTCACGCCCCGCATCGGGCTCAGCTTGCTGGACCGGGCGCGAGCTTATCCGGTGCTGGCCAAGACGCTGCCAAAGGCCGTCGAAGGCGTGACACTCCGGGCGCAGAATCGAAAGGTCGAATTGCCCGACGTGGAGGTGACCGTGCAGGAGGTTTATCGTTTCTCCCGGGAGGACGCCGTGGTGTTTTTGCTGCGACTTAAGAATACTACGGACCGAACGATCGATCTCGCGCCGAGCACGTTTTCGGCACGCGTTGCCAACGAGAAATTCGAGCAATCCATCGCCAACGGCCCGCGCAGCCTCGCCCCGGGCGAGAGCGCGGAGGCGGAGTTCGCTGTCGTCGGCATGCCGGACGGCACGCGCAACGATCTCAGCGCGGACAATGCCTTCACGATTTTGGTCAACACCTCGCGGCGCGAGGCCGTCGCGACAACGGAGCCCACGCCGTTACCGGTGACGGAGGCACCCAAATCATGAACCCGCGCAACATCGGCAATTTCTTCAAGAGCAAGTTCGGCTTGTTCGTCGTGTTCGTGGTCGTGCTGTTCTCGGGGCTGGCGATCTACGGACGCCAGCAAGCGCAAGAACGCGAGGCGGCGAAGCTCGCCGCGCAGAGCACGAAGAAAGTCGAACTCGGTCAGGTCCGCGTGCCCTTGGATCAAGGCCTCGAAAGCGGGCTGCCGCAGCAAGCCCGTCCGCCAGTGGTCGCCCAGCCGGGGGAACCAACGACGGCGGGCGGCATCGTGCCGTTCCGCCCGGCAGCGCCAGCAGCTTCGGCTGCGGCGGGGCAGAGAGGGAACGCGGCAATGTCCGCGACGGAGCCGAAACCGCGCAAGGTTCGCTACGCATCGTTGCTCGCTTCCTATGAAGCACCCTCGGTGCGGCCGGAACGCACGGCTCCGCCGCCACCGGAGAAATTTATGCCGTTCGGGACGCTCCTGAAGTGCAAACTCGTGAACACGATCGACAGCGCGAATTTGGAGACACCGGTCATCGCGGTGCTGCTCGAAGACGTGTGGCAAAACGGCAAGAAGGTGATTCCGGCGAACACGCTCGTGCATGGCACGGCGCGCGCCGGCCGATTGCGCGACCGGGTGACGGCAACCGGCACCTGGCGCTTCGTCTGGCAGGACGGCCGCGAGCTGGCGTTCAACGGCGTGGCCTTGGATCGTGAATACGAACACGACATCGATGGCTACGGCATCACCGACGGATCAGGCGGAATCAAGGGCCGCCTGATGGCGTCGGATGACTTGCAGGAATTGAAGCTACTGGCCTCCGCCGCGCTGAGCGGCTTCGCGCGCGGCACGCAGGACCGAACACAGACCGCCCTGGGAACGACGATCACCGGCTCGGTCTCCAACGGCGTGCGCGAAGGCGTAGGTGACGTGTTCGACCTCTACGCCAAGCGCACGCTCAAGGACATCGAAGAGAACGGCTATTTCGTCCGCGTGGCCGCCGGGAAGGAATTCTACGTTTACGTTCTCGAGTCGGTCGATCCGCAGAAGGCGAGCTTCGCGGGTATACGGCTGCCGCCGCCCGAGGCCAGTCCCGCTCCACCTCCACCCGCAAACAAAGGAAAATCATGAGACCCGTCCTACTCATCCTTCCACTTCTCGCCCTAGTGGGCTGCGCCACGCATCGTCCTGTGGCGGTGGTGGCTCCGCCTCCGCCGGCAGTCCCTGCCGCGATACCGACGAAGGTCGTGGAGACGCGCTACGAAGTGCGCGGCTATCGCGAGGCGGCCAATCCGTCGATTCGCCACGAGGCCCACGCCATCTATCGACAGACTCGGGTGCCGCTGAATGCGGACGAGTCGGGCGAGGCCGCGCCGCGCACGACGTATGCCCCGGCGAGCTACGCACCGTTGCCGGCAGCGACTGAACTCAACGCCGAGTTGACGAACCAGAGGGCGATCACTGGCGAGTTGCGGACGATGAAGGTTGCGATGGCGGAAACCCAGCAACGCATGGAAACGCAGTATGCTCTGCTCGTGCGCCAGAGCGCCGAGGCGGCGAAGCTTCGCGAGCAACTTGAAGCCGAGCGTAACCGTCTGCGCTCCGGAGTGCCGGTGCCCACGACGGAGCCCGGCGCCTCCACTACCACGGCCGCAACGGAAGCGAAATGGTGAGGGCGTGACATGAGCATCGCCGCCGAACATCTCGAAAAGTTGCGGATGCTCCCGGATCGCCTTAAGGCGGTGCTCACGGGGCAAGACCCCGCCATCGAGTTGGTCGCCGAGCGACTGCAGCATGGTGAACTTGGCCTCACCGTGCCGGGTCGGCCGAAGGCGAGCTTCCTCTTTCTCGGGCCTACCGGTGTGGGCAAGACGGAGCTGACGCTGCGCTTCACTGAGGATCTGCTTGGCCCGGATCGCGTCATCCGGCTCGACATGTCGGAATACCAGACGGCGGACCGACTCGGATTGCTGCTCGGGACCGCCGATGAACCCGGCCGGATTGCGGAGGGGTTCGATGCGTGCGGAGGGTGCGGCACGCTGCTTTTCGATGAAATCGAAAAGGCGCATCCGCGCGTCCTCGACGTGCTGCTGCAACTGCTCGATGCCGCGCGCCTGACGACGGGACGCAATCGCGTGCTGGATTTCTCGGGGTGGTATGTGGTGCTCACGAGCAACATCGGGGCGCAGCGCATCATGACGCTCCGCAAGTCGAAGTATGAGACGATGGAGCGGCTCGTGCGGCAGGATGCGCAGCGGGAGCTGCGGCCGGAAATCTTCGCCCGCATCACGCTGACGGTGGTTTTCAACCGCCTCGACTACGAGGCCCAGTGCGTCATCGCCGCTGGTCTAGTGGAGAAGGAGTGCCGGACGTTGGCCGGACTCGGGTATCGGGTTTCCCCGGAACCATCCGTGCAAGGAATTGTCGTTAGTCGTGGCTATCACGAACGGCTTGGGGCCAGGCCGATGCGTGATGCCGCCGAGCTTCTGGTTCGGAACGCGCTCGCTCGCGAACTTCTGCGCGGGGGCGACGGCTCAGGCCGTCTGCTGCCGCATTCGGATGGGATGAAACTGCAACTGAACCCTGCCGCTACGTAGCCATGCTGACCAAAACCGCTGCGCCACGCATCGTGGTTCTGAAAGGCGATAAACTCTACGGGGATTTGATCAGCCGCCACATTAAGGATCTCTGGCGCAACGCGGACGTGCATGTGTTTCAGCTCGGGTTCGACGCGCTCGATTCCATCCAAGCGCGGGTGCCGGACCTGTTTATCACCGGCGTGAAGATCGACGACATGGACGGCCTCGAACATTTGGAACCGTTCATCGAAACCGCGTTGCCGATCCTCGTGCTGACCTCACGTAAGGATGCGCGGACCTTCGACCTGTTGCGCAGTATCCGTTACGATGGGCTTTACGACGGTCACGCGGAAGGCATGGAGAATCTGCCGACCGCGCTGCAACAGGTGATCCAGCGCCGGCTCTACGTGAGCGCGACGATGCTACTGAATCTGAAGCGTCCGAAGAATATCACACTCGATACGCTCACAGAGAAAGAGCAGATGGTGCTCTCGGTCATCGGCGACGGATCGGACGATCAACAGGCCGCCGAGCGCCTCGGCCTTTCGCCCTACACGGTGAACACGCACCGGAAAGCAATCATGGCGAAGATGAAGCTGCACCACAAAGGGCAGCTCATGCTGTATGCGCTTCAGAACGGCTACATCTGGGTGTCGCCGCACCAGATTCACTATCCCGGATTCCAGCGCCGTCTCCTGGCGGCCGTAGGCACGGCGAAGGCGACTCCGCCGGAGCGTGCCAGCGCGTGAAATGGATCAGACGAAAAAAGGGGCCGAAGCCCCCTCGTTCAGTCCTCGTAGGGTAGCATGAGGGTGAGGACCGGGGCCGCGGTGTCGCCCGGGCCGATGTGCAGTTTCAGGGCGTGCGTGCGCCCCGTGATAATGGCGCTGAACCGGACAAGCTCCGGGTCCGTTGCGGCGCGGATGGCGAGCTTGGCCATGGTGGAGATGTCGTGACAGATGCCGGAGACATCCTGGCCGGGCTGTTGCAGCGCCTCCTCAATGATCGCCCACACCGCCGAGGTGCAGGCGAAAGGGTATTTCCAGTGCTGGCGGATGGAGTCGGCCTGGCTGAGGTCCACGAGGACGCCGTCCTCGATGGCTTGGGCACGGGAGTAGGAGTAGATCGTTTCCCCGAACGGATTTTCACAGGACATGGTTTGATGCCGTTCGGCTCGTGGGGCGTGCGTCACGTCTCGTGACCTTATCGCCTACTGCCGATTGGCGATTTTCGCCTCACACCCGAAAGTCAAAGCGGTGGACGGAGCGCCGAGGCCGTGTCCTGCGCAGCGGGACCAACGAGGGGGAAGCGGAGTGATTCCGCGAGGTGGAGCCGCGCCGCGGACTACCTTGACCGGGTGTAAAATGGCGAAACCAGCGGCTGGCAGTCGCAAGAAGTTTCGAGCGAAGCGAGCGTCGGTTCGGATGGGCTCGGCGCGTCAGGACACAAAAAAAGGCGGCCGGGAATACCGGCCGCCTTGCTCGCGAGGGTCACTCGCTCTGTTCGGACTTCAGTTCCGCAAGGCGGTCGAAGATGAACGTGTGGGCTTGGTCGGCCAGCTTGGCGACGAGCGGGAGGTCATCACGGCCGAAACTGTCGGTGTCGTGATAGGTCTTGGCGTCGTCCACGTAGGTCCGGGCGAAGGTCACGTTGTAGAATTTCTTCTGATCGGTCTCGTTCTCCCAAACGGCGGCTTTGATGCGGCCGAGGCGGAAGGTTTTCACCGGCAGCTTGGCGCTGGTGGTGGTCTTGGCAGGCGAGGCGGGTTGAGCGGTCTTGGAGGGCATATAGTTCCTTTTTTTATTTGTGAGGAGCGGGATTGCTCTCTCGTCGAAGGGCGGGGGTGCCGGCCGGGACGAGGGGACGGTTGGGGGGATTCCTTTCAAGGAGGACCTAACCGTCCCCGTCCGCGCAGCGGCGGCGCGGCTGGAGGGGCCGCCAGAGAGAGCGAAAACGATCCCGGAAAAAAGGACGTGCCGCCGTGGCGGCGTTGCCCGGAAGAACGCGGACCACTCGCAGGCTCGACCGCATGCAGCGCTGCCGTGGTGCTCCGTGCCGCCATCGGATCATCGCGTGGGAGAACAAGGCTGGCGAAATTCCCCAGCGGACTCGCCCGGCTCGGGACGATGCCGAGTCACGCCACCGCCGGCCCTGATGATCTCCGTCAATGCGGACGTGCCACACGGTCAACGCGCCTCGCGCCATGGAAGTCCGCCAGAGTGACCCCGTGATGCGGGCGGCCGGGTCCGGCCGCCTTGGGTCCGTGAGTGCCGTCTGATTGTGCGGGAGTCGCATGACTCCACGGTGATCCCTCCGCGGGCTGCGCCCGATGCTCGGAGCCTACCGAATCCGGTGTAGGAATCGTCCCGCGATTTCGGCAGGCCGGCTGCGTTGAGGAAGACGCCAACCGGCGCAGAGATGGATGCATCGAAACTCAACTCACCCATGAAAACGAACCACAAAGCATCATCCATCACTGGCCCCGGCGCGGAAGCGGCGGTGGCACAGTATCAAATCTATCGGCAAAATCGCGTCGGACTTTTCCTCCCTGGCTATCGCAGTGATTCGGCACCGGAGGCGGTCGAGGCATTCTTGAATCAGGCACCAGCCTTCGACGGCGGCGAGGTGCGTCTCTTCGATCACCGCCACCAGCGCATGGTCGCCTCGGTGGAGTGGAGGACGGTGAAGACCGATTTCGGCTTCCCTGTGCATCACCGCGTGAACCGCTTTCACGACGCGATGATCGAGCAACTGGCAAACACGGTGCAGGCGCGCGAGGTCCTGCGCAAAGAACTGCGCCACGAGGCGAGTCTGACCGTGAGCATCTGAACCCGAACAACCTCAACCGAAACGAAGAATCATGAACGCGACCTTTCCCTCTCCTCCCGCTGCCGTGACCGGTGAAACCTCGAAACCGGAATGGCTCCGTCTGCCGGCCCCTGGCAGCCGGTGCCGGTTCACCGGATTGTCCCGGAGCACCCTAAACGAACTCACGATCCCCGGCCCGGCCAACGATGGAACTCCGCCCGTCAAAAGTGTCGTCCTCCGCAAGCGGGGTGCGCTTCGGGGTATCCGGCTGATCAGCTACGATAGTTTGATGGGGTATTTGTCGGATTTATCTTAATGCCTTAAATTTAGATATTTACCACTAAACCCCGCGCAGTTGATCAATTTCACCATTGCGCTATATTAACGCAGGAGTGAAGATTCAGCTATGAACCAAAGAGAGGCAGTCGAGCGCTTTCACCTCGTGTTCCTCCGACATTTCGCGGCCGTGGTCAGTCCCGGCACGATCTGTTTGAAGGGCGGGGTAAACCTGCGCCTCTACCACAACAGTCCGCGTCTTTCTGAAGACATCGATTTCGACGCGCGCGTGGTGGGCGTCGATATTCTCAAAAAGAACGTCAACAAGGTCCTGGCCGGGCGCCCGCTGCTGACGGAACTGGCGTCGGTCGGTATCACGCTGAGTGAAATCAAGCCGGCCAAACAAACCGAGACCGCGCAAAGATGGAAATTCCATGTCATCTACGAAGGGAATTCTCTGCCGACCCGCTTGGAGTTTTCCCGCCGGAAAGATGAACCGTTTGAAAACAACCTGACCGAGCCCCCGTCGGCGGCCCTGCTCGCCGCGCAACAAGTGATCCCGTTCGTATTCAACCACTACACGCCTCCGGCGGCCTACCGGCAAAAGATCAACGCGTTGGCGACGCGGACTCAGGTGCAGGCGCGGGATGTTTTCGATCTGCATCACCTGTCACAGCACGCCGCCGCCGGACGCGAGGCACCGCCGAAACTTGTGGAGCAGGCCATCGAGCAACTCAGCCTGATCAGCTTCGCCATGTTTCAGGACCAAGTGGTGCCGTTCCTGCCGGCTGATCTGGCGGCTCACTACGGCACTCCGGAAGCGTGGAAGGGGATGTCGGAAAAGGTGTGGCACGATCTCATGGCGGCGCTCCCGCCCTCCTCGTCATGACCACCTTGGGATTCTATCAGAAACTGGCCGGGCAAAAGCGGGTCACGACGCGCACGGCGGCGCAGCTCGCCGGCGTCACCATCCCCGCTGCCTCGATGGCCCTGCGCCGGTTGGCGGCGGACGGATTGAGCACGCCGTTGAAGAAGGGTTCGTGGCTGATCGGGAGCACCTCCGTCAAGCCCGGGGCGTTGGTCACCGCGGCAGCCGATCCGTATGTCGCCTATCTATCCGGCGCGTCGGCGTTGCGCTTGCATGAGCGGATTCAGCAGCTACCCCAGCATCAGTTCGCCGTGACGCTCGGGCGCCCGGGCGAGGTTAAGATGACAGGCGGGAGCGTTACCTTGCACCGCATCAAGCCCGAGCTTTTTGGGGGCTATGCTTATGATGCCAAGGTGGACGGGTTTGTCGCCTCGCCAGAAAAAGCCGTGTTCGATCTGGCCTACCTTGCCGCCATGAACCGGAGCCGCGTCAGCGGGAATTTGCCGGAGACTAATTTGAAGGGCCTGCGCTGGAGTGAAGTCCAGAAATGGCTGCGGCGCATCCCGACCCCGCGCGTGCGGGGCGCAGTCGAGCAAGCATTGGATGCCATTCGCAAACAGCACGTGGACGTAGACGACTAGCGCTTAGCGCGCTAGCTAACCACATCGGGCGATGCCTGCGAGTGGTGCTCGCATCGGACAGGTGCTTTGCGCGGCGGAAGATATCCCTTGAGTCATGGCCATTCGGCACAGTCCGTCCCCGTGCTACGCGAACGAATAGCAGCCCGTAGTAGAGACCGTCGAGCGGGACGGCTGAAATCGAGTATTTTATCGGTTACGACGGGGCTCACCGCGGAGCGTTCATCATCTCCGCTAGGATGGGCTGCATGGCCTCGGCCCAGAGCCGATAGGCGCCGGTGTCAGGGTGCAACTGATCGGGCATGAGGGTGGAGGGAATGTTGCCGCTAGCGTCGAGGAAGATGTAGTTGAGGTCGAAAAAGCGCACGTGTTGTCCGTCGTCGAGACCGGCGAGGCGGGCGTTGGCGTCGGCGATGACAGCCATGCGGCCAAGGTGGTCGTCGACCTTGCCTTGGCTGTCGATGCGCGGCCCGCGGGGGAAGATGGCGAGGACGAGCACCTTGGTTTTGGGCATTCGCTCGCGGATGAGGCGGACGATTTTGGCGTTGGCTGCAGCGATTTCCTTGCCGGTGTGGAGGGCGGAGTTGTTGGAGCCGAGGAGGAGGATCACCACCCTGGGGTCGATGCCGTCGAGCTCGCCGTTCTCGATGCGCCAGATGACGCCCATGGTCTGGTCGCCCCCGATGCCGAAGTTGGCGGCGTGCAGCGGGGCGTAATACTCTTCCCAGACGGTCCGGCCACGGCCGGACCAGCCTTGCGTGATTGAATCGCCGAGAAAGAGTAGGTCTACGGGGCCGGATCGGGCGCGAGCGAGAAATTCATGGTGCATGCGCATGAAGCGTTCGTCGTTGGGCTTGGAGCGGGCGACGGAGGCGTCGGGCTTCGGTGCGATGGGTTCCGTGGGGGCGGTGCTCCCGGCGGGAGTGGGCGACGTGGCTGGGGCGGATGCCGGAGTGGAGGCCGCGGGTTTCGGCGTCGGGGCATGCTGGCAGCCGGCGGCGAGGGCGAGGAGAAGTGCAGGGACGAGGCCGTGGGGTCGGCGGATCGGGATCATCCGTAACGCCTAATAATCATTAGCGTGGCGGGCAACGTCAAAACCGACCGCGATGGCCAGCACGGAGATGTAGCGGGCGCGAGCTCTCGTAACCACGGGACACCCCAACCGGACCGACGTTTGCTTTTCGGGTGCGCGGCGAACTTTGGGCAACCGCCTATAAGTAATAATTATCATTTTTGGTTGACCGGTTCTCTCCCCTCAATCAAATGCCTGTGCCAGTAGCCAGTAAGTTGCCCGCGAATGCGGAGCCAAACCCTAACCCCCTGAGTTATGACCCCACTGACTAAACCTCGCTTGCATTCCCGTGTTAAGGCCGTTCTTGCCACGTTAGCCATCACGGCCTCTGCCGTGCTGTTCCCCCAACCTGCCGTTGCGCAGGAGAAGGAAAAAAAGACCACGACGCCCGTGACGGAGGCAGACGGATCCGAGAAAATACTTACGCTCGATGTGTTCTCGGTGTCCGCAACAAGCACCAGCGAGTATATTGCGGCCGAATCCACTACGGGCACGAGAGTCGCATCCAAAATCCGGGATCTGCCCTTCACGGTCAACGTGATCACGGCAGACTTTCTGGAGGATCAGGCGGCGATCGAGTTCCGTGAACAGACCGCTTACACCAGCAGCGTGGTCGGATTCGAGACGATTTCCACCGGCTACAGCGTGCGCGGCATCGATGCCAACGTGCAGCTGAGAAACGGGTTTCGCCGCATCGGGTTGATCGACAAGGTGAATGTCGAGCGAATCGAGGTTATCAAGGGAGCCGCCGCCTCGATTTACGGCACCGTCTTGCCCGGCGGCGCCGTGAACATCATTTCCAAGAAGCCGCAGACCAAGCCCGAGCAGCGGGTCGGTTTCTCAGTCGGCAGTAACTCGTTGCTCCGCGCCCAGGCCTCGTCGACCGGACCGGCGGGCTCCAGTGGTAAGCTGTTCTACCGCGTCGATGTGGCGGCGGATACCACGGAATATGACCTGGCCTTCAAAGACAAAGAGCAGCAGACGGCGGTTTTCAGCCTGCTGTGGAAGCCGAAACCGGTGACCAGCGTGCTGTTTGAATACGAATATCTGAATCGCGAGGAGCACGGAAACGCGAACATGCCGTTCAAGCGCCTCGTGGTGGCGGATCCGTTTCGCCTGCCGAACCCGACGACCGGCGCGGCGCGCACCTTTAACAGTTTTGCGGGCATCGCCACGGAGCTTTTCGACTTCAACCACCAGGGGCCGGAGAACTCCGCCGACCGTTATGTGCACACCGTGACGGTCACGCTGGAGCACAAGTTCAACCAATTCCTCTCGCTGCGCAGCAGCGCCAACTGGTTCGAACGCGGACTCGAGCGTTTGGAAGTCGGGGGCCGCGATTCGTGGACACCGGGCACCACGACCGTGCCCAAAGGCACGGCGCGCATCCGGCCTTTCCCCGAGGGCGGTGGCGCGTGGCAGACGGACTTGCTCGCTTCCTGGAACAGCGGCGCGATTTCCCACAAGACCCTGCTTACCCTCGATTATCAACGGCAGACCGAAAAGCCGGAGCAATGGAACAGCACCACGGCTTTCCCGGCGGCGGTGAATGCCGCAAACTCGATCAGCATCCTGAACCCCATCTACGATTTCATCACCTTCTACGAAGATCCCTCCACTTACACACAGAGCCAGAAGGAGAACAACTCCCTCGATATCTACGGCATCTTTCTGAGTGAGCGCGCCACGATTCTGAACGAGCGCGCCACTTTGCTCGCGGGCATCCGCTACGACTACGTCGACAATCACGCGCGAGATCTGCGCATCGGTGACGAAACCGAATCATCCACCGACGAAGTCAGCTACCAGTTCGGAGCCAATGTCCGCGTGCTCCCGGCCGTTTCGGCATACACCAATATCAGCCGCTCGTTTGTGCCGGAGTTCAGCATCGGCCGCAATCTCGATGGCACGACTTTCGATGTGCCGAACGAAATCGGCGAGAGCTGGGAGGCGGGATTCAAGGTATCGGCCTTTGCCGGCCGGCTCGCGTTTACGGCGGCCTATTACGACATCAACCGCGAGAACATCCTGCGCGCCGTGACCGATCCGGATACCGGCACGCAATACAACACCGTCGCAGGCAAGGAACGCTCGAGGGGCTACGAACTCGATTTCAACTGGGTCGCGACGAGCGAACTCCAGTTCTATGGCGGTTTGGGGAAAATCAATTCCGAGATCGTCAACAACGAGACGCTTCCTAACGTCGTGGGCGGGCCCACCCGACGCACCCCCGACTATACCGTTGGCTTGGGCGCGCGCTATTCGTTCAAGGAAGGTCGCTTGAAGGGGCTCTCGTTCAGTGCCGGCTACAAGTATAACGGTCGCTCGCGCCCGGTGCCCACGGGTGCCCGGACCATAATCGCAGCCTATAACGCAAATCCAAGCTCCAGCTCCTACAATCCGATCATCAACAACCCGATGGCTAACGGGCGCCTCCCGTTCCCGGATCGTCCGGTCGGGGATATCGTGGGCGACATTCCCAGCGAGAATGGTTTGCGCGCGGTGGTCGACGATGGCCGCGAAAGCATCTGGAACGATTCCTACGAACTGGTGGACGCCTCGGTTTCCTACCGTTGGAAAGTGGGCCGTCGCTATAGTCATAAGTTCCAGCTGAATGTCAGCAATCTGTTCGACGTGCGCTACACCTACGGGTCTGCCGGGCAGGGTCCAGCGCGGGGCTTTATCGGCACCTACGAATTGGCCTTTTGATTTTTGGCGCGTCGTGCGGAAGGGTTAGGGGTGTCGGGGGGGAATTCACCGACGTCTCAGCCGGCGCGCCAATTTTTTCATAAACCATCGGATGATTCTATCCGCCCATGTTCTCTCGCCAGTTTTTGATTGTTGTGCTGCGGATCGGCATCGGTGGCTTGGTCACGGGGCGGGCCGTGCAACCAAACGCAACGCTCTCCCGCTCTTCGAAGCCAAGGGCGAATCCTTGCTCCCAACAATGGCGGAGGACAAAGGAGTCAACCTGCCCCGGGAGGGTGTATGCACCTTCCCTTGCCGGCGCCGAGCCGCTGGGCATCCGGAAAATCAAAGTGAGCAATCGGCCCGTGGGCGGGCGCAACGGGCGGAGCTTCCCGCTCTTCGCCTTCACCCTCGCCACCCTCTGCGCTTCCAGCCTGACCGCTGCCGCCACCCCGCTGGCCGAGATCCGCTCCGCCCTCGCCCGCGCCCGGCCCGGCGACACCGTCGTGCTCGACGATGGCGTCTACCGCAACCCGGGTTCGCTTCGCCTCACCGTCGGCGGCGAACCAGGCCGCCCGGTCACATTCCGACCCCGCACGCCCGGCGGGGTCACGTTTCAGGGCCGGGCCCAACTCCGCATTGAGGCCGCCCACGTCATCGTGCAAGGCTTTCGTTTCACGGACGGCCAACCTGCCAGCGATCACGGGGCTCTCGTGGTTCAGGCCGACGACGTGCGCCTCACCGAGTGCACGATCAAAAATTTCAACCTCGGCGACGATCCCGCCGTCGCCACCAACTGGGTCAATCTCGATGGCCGGCGCATCCGCGTCGACCACTGCTGGTTCGAGGGCAAAGTCGGCGCCGGCGTCCTTCTCGTGCTCCAGCGCGGCTCGCCCCGCGCCGACCACGCCGTCATCGAACGCAACGCCTTCCTCCGCTTCGCCAAAGGCGAAAAGGGTAACGGCTACGAAACCATCCGCCTCGGCACCAGCCACCAGTCCCAAAGCGACTCCCGCTCCATCGTCGCCGAAAACTACTTCGAGGCCTGCGATGGCGAGATCGAGATCATCTCCGTCAAGTCCGGGGCCAACACGATTCGCGATAACACCTTCTTCGCCTGTCGCGGCGCCCTCACCCTCCGCCACGGCGCCGCCTCGCGCGTCACCGGCAACCTGGTGTTCGCCCGCCACACCGATGCCGGCGGCCTCCGCATCAACGACCGGGGCCACATCGTCGAAAATAACTACATCGAGGGCGTGCGCGCCACCAGCCCCCACCTCGGCGGCATCGTGCTCATGTCCAGCGAATCCGCCGAACCCGCGCCCGCCGTCCACGCCCACTGGCCCGTGCGCGACATCATGATCTCGCGCAATACCGTCGCCGACTGCACACCCGCCTTCGTGTATGGCGGCGGCAACTACGGCCACGGCCCGCTCTCTGCCACCTTCTCCCGTAACTTCGCGTCCGCTCCCACCGACACTCCGCTCGTCAAGACCTTTGCCCCCATCGCCGCCCCGCACTACACGCTGGAATTCTATGTCGGCGGCACCGCATCCGTTCACCCCGCTGGCGTGACAATTGGCCCGGTTCCGCGCCTCGAAACCGTCCAGCGCAACGGCTATACCCTCGTTCGCCCTGCGAATCTCGACGCGGGCGCGGATCTCGAGACCCTCCACCCTCTGCATGCCGCCGATGTCGGCCCCACGAGCTACCGTCCTTGATTTTTCACACCTGTCCCCCTCTATCCAATTTTCCCGATGCCCCCATTGCTCAAATTTACTCGTTTCGCTCTTCCGCTAGTTGCCGCGTTGCCCGCTGCTTTCGCTGCCGCGCCCGCACCTTCCCACGATGAGTCTCTGCCAGTCGAAACCCGCGTGGAATATCTGCTGAGCCGCATGACCCTCGACGAGAAACTCGGCATGCTCGGAGGCGTCGAGGAGTTCTACCTCGATGGCGTCGAGCGCCTAGGCGTCCCCAAGCTCAAAATGGGCGACGGCCCCGTCGGCGTGCGCAACTGGGGCTCCAGCACCCTTTACCCCGCCACCATCCTCATGGCCGCCACATGGAACGAGGATCTTGTCCACCGCTTCGGCGTCGCCCTCGGCCGCGATTCGCGCGCCCGCGGCATGCACATCTCCCTCGCCCCAGGTGTGAACATCTATCGCTCCCCCCTCAACGGTCGTAACTACGAATACCTCGGCGAAGATCCCCACCTCGCCAGCCGCCTCGTCGCCGCCTCCGTGCGCGGCGTCCAGTCCCAAGGCGTCGCCGCCACCGTGAAACATTTTGCGGCCAACAACTCCGAAACTCGCCGCAGTTTCATCTCGAATGAGATCGACGAGCGCACCCTGCGCGAGATCTACCTCCCCGGCTTCCGCAGCGCCGTGCAGGACGGCGGCGCCTGGTGCGTGATGAACGCCTACAACCTCCTCAACGGCGAATACTGCACCGCCAATTCCTGGCTCACCAACCAGGTTCTAAAAAAAGACTGGGCCTTCCCCGGCATCGTCATGTCCGACTGGCAGGCCACCCACGATACCGTCGGCGCCGCCCTCGGCGGCCTCGATCTCGAGATGCCCGGCGCCAGATACTTCGCCCCCGACAAACTCAAACCCCTCCTCGCCGACGGCACCATCCCCCCCGCCGTCATCGACGACAAGATCCGCCGCACCCTTCGCATGATCGTCGCCAACGGCTGGCTCACCCAAAACCAGACCCGCTCCGACATCCCCCTCGACGATCCCACCAGCGCCGCCGTCGCCCTCGACATCGCCCGCGAAGGCATCGTCCTGCTGAAAAACGAAAACGCCCTCCTCCCCCTCGACGCGAAAAAACTCAAGACCATCGTCGTCGTCGGCCCCAACGCCGACCGCGTCGTCACCGGCCTCGGCAGCGGTCGCGTTCGCCCCTTCCACTCCGTCAGCTTCCTCGACGGCCTCCGCACCCGCCTCGGCGCCGACCGTGTAGTGGCCATTCCTTACACCGAGCCGCTCGAGTTTTTCGACACCAGCCGCTTCCCCGGCATGAAGCGCGAGATTTTCACCATCCGGGAAAAGACCACTCCCGCCTTCGTCACCGACACCGATACCGTCGCCCTCTCTTGGGATTCCAAAGCCCCCGCCGACGACATCACCGCCCGCGACCAGCCCGTAGTGCGCTGGAGCGGCCCCTTCTCCGCTCCCGCCGACGGCGACTACCAATTCGTGTTCGAGCTGAAGGATGCCAACCTCCGCGTCTGGATCGACGGCGTGCTCCGCTGGGATAGCGTCCGCGAGGCCACTGGCTCCTTCACCCAAACCTTCGTCGCCGGTAAAAAACACGAGCTTCGCTTCGAGCTCGAACAGCGCAAAAAAGACCGCTCCTTCACCTTCCGCGCCGGTTGGGGCCCCGCCCGCCCCCTTATCCCCGCCGCCCTGCTCGACACCGTCCGCCGCGCCGATGCCGTCCTCGCCTGCGTGGGCTTCAACGTCGTCACCGGCGAAGGCGAAGGCTTCGATCGCACCTACGAGTTGCCCGGTCGCCAGGAGGAGCTCATCCGCCAGATCACCGCGCTCAATCCCCGCACCATCGTCTCGGTCAACGCCGGTGGCAGCGTCGCCACCGCCGGCTGGATCGCAAATGTCCCCGCCTTCCTCCACACCTTCTACAGTGGCCAGGAAGGCGGCACCGCCCTCGCCGAGATCCTCTGCGGCGACATCAACCCCTCCGGCCGCCTCCCCATCTCCTACGAGAAGCGCTGGGAAGACTGCGCCGCCTTCGCCAACTACCCCAAGGATTACACCGATTTCAGCGTCACTCGCATCAACTACGCCGAAGGCATTTTCCTCGGCTACCGCTGGTTCGACGCCAGAAAAAGCGAGCCCTTGTTCCCCTTCGGCCACGGCCTGAGTTACACTACGTTCGCCTATACCAACCTCCAGCTCGCGCGCACCGCCGCCGGGGTCGATGTTGAGTTCGACGTCACGAATACGGGCGCGCGCGCCGGCACAGAGGTCGCGCAGCTCTATGTCGGTCAGCCGACCTGCTCGGTGCCGCGACCGGTGCGTGAACTCAAGGGCTTCCAGCGGGTGGCGCTGGCACCAGGCGAAACCAAACGCGTGCAAATCTCGCTTGGGAGGGATGCGTTTCAGTTTTTCCACCCCGAGCAGAAAAAGTGGGTGATTGAGGCCAGCGACTTCATCCTCGAGGCGGGTCAGTCGTCCCGCGTCTTGCCTTTGAAACAGACGTTTCCCTTCGGTCCATGAACACGCGCATCTTCCGGAACCAGTCCATTCACCTCACGCTTCTGGCCTGTCTTGTGGCAAGCCCGGCATTCGCCAAGGTCCGCCTGCCAGCGATCCTCGGTTCCAACATGGTCTTGCAGTGCGACCAGCCTGTGCCGGTCTGGGGGCACGCGGATCCCGGGGAAAAAATCGTTGTCGAGTTCCGCGGGCAGCGAGTGGGAGCCGTAGCTGCGGCGACGGGCACGTGGCAGGTCGTGCTCGCCCCGCTCACCGCGTCGGATGAGCCGGCCACGATGATGGTGCGAGGGGAAAACACGCTGACGCTGAAGAACGTGTTGGTGGGTGAAGTCTGGCTCTGTTCCGGCCAGTCGAATATGACGCTCGCATTGGAGCGGACAGACGATGCCAAAGCCGTCGTGGCAGCGGCGAAGCATCCCACCATGCGGCTTTTTACGGTGGCGCGGCGAGCCGTCGAATCGGAACCGCAGAAAGACTGCAAAGGCGCTTGGGTGGAGTGCACATCGGAGACAGCTGGTCAGTTTTCCGCCGTCGCATATTTTTTTGGAGAGGAGTTGCTGCGACGGCACGGCCGGCCGGTCGGTCTGATTCACAGTTCTTGGGGTGGCACTCGCGCAGAGGCGTGGACGCCGCGTGCGACGTTGGAGCACGATCCTGAATTGCGGCCAATTCTGGAGAATTGGGCGATCGAAGTCGCCGATTTCCCCCGCAAAAAGGCGGAATTTGAAACGCAGAAGGAGAAGCTCCTCGCCGACTGGAAAATCGCGGTAAAGAACGCTGGTGCTGCGGGCCGGATGCCGCCCTCGGAGCCGCGCCTGCGCACGGGGCCGAACACGCAATACGCACCGGTAGGCCTTTACAACGGCATGATCGCGCCGCTCGCGCCATTTGCGCTGCGCGGCGTCGCGTGGTATCAAGGCGAAGCAAACGTCGGTGACCCCCGGCGCTATGCGCGACTTTTCCCGGCGATGATAGCGGCTTGGCGCGCGGCTTGGGATCGTCCGGAGTTGCCCTTCGTTTGGGTGCAGTTGCCGAATCTAGCGCGTCAACCCGAGCCCTCGAAAAGCGGTTGGGCGGAACTGCGCGAGGCCCAGTTAAAAACCCTCGCCGTGTCGCACACCGCGATGGCGGTGACCATCGACATCGGCGATCCCCGCAACCTGCACCCGACGAACAAACGCCCGGTCGGCGAGCGACTGGCGCTCGCGGCCGACGGATTGGTTTATCAAAGTTCGCCGGCGAAAAGTTTTTCGCCGCGCCCCAAGCCGACCGTGACTGTCAGTCAGGGGCGCGTCCGCCTCGAGTGTGAGCCTGCGGTCGATTTAGTCACCCACGATGGCCAACCGGCGCGCGGATTTGTCGTCGCCGGTGCCGACCGGAAATTTCTCCCGGCCGCAGCTGAGTTGCGGGACGGGGTAATCTGGCTTTCCAATCCGGCGGTGCCTGAGCCGGTTGCGGTGCGTTATGCTTGGGCAGACAATCCCGATGCCAATGTCATGAGCCGCTACGGTTTGCCGCTGTCCCCCTTCCGCACCGACAACTGGCCGACTCCGGTGCTATCCGCCGAGGGACTGCGCTGATTGCCGCGTGAAGGTTGCGTGCGGCTCAGCCTTGCCGTAGGTAGCGCTTGGCTTTATCATTCTGGTCAAGCTTAGCTAAAAAGAGTCATTGAGAGCTTCGATGGACACTTCGTAATGAAGCATAGGCGCGGAAGGTGGTAGGCTGTTCGAAATGGCCTTCAATAGGACGCTAAGCAGCTCATCGAGCTGCCAAGTCTGCTTGGGGGATGTGCCTGTGCTTACCTGCTCGGTCAGTGGGTGCCGCTGACCGAGCCCATGTGTTGCAGCAAAACCCGGCTCGAAACGAATGTGGTCGCAAAAACCATCCGGGTTTCCGCTCCTCGGTATGAAGACTTATGGTTTATCGGCCACCTCGCCGCTGGCCTGCGTTCCGCGATGATCTATTCTCTGGTTCTCCTGCCAGCGCCACGGCGAAGGTCCCCTTCGCCGAACGCAGGGACGTGCTCACCCGGCTGCTGGCCATGACCAACCGAGACGACCTCGCTGCCCTAACTCCAGGCTGCTGGCAATAATAGCCACTAATCCGGCCAATGGTTTGCACGTTCATTTCAAATCTGGTTCGGGCGGCGGCACCGCTTTCACGCCACTCATTTGATGACTGGTTACCGCCTGCCACGCGATGTCTTGCAGCAGACGGTTCAGTTCTGCGGCCTTGGGGTTTGATTTGAGGCTCTCCGGCACGGGCAGGCCCACGGGCGTGCGCTGGTAGATCGCGGCGAAGTGGCAGTAGGTCACCAGCAGAGCCAGCACCTCGGATGGGTGGCCGTGGTCGTCGCGGAACAGCTCACTCTGCCTCGCGAGGCCCGGGGCTTTGCCCTCCGCGACAAGCTCGCGCAGCGCATAGACCGCCGCGCCCACAGGAATGAGGCGCACGGCCTCGGTGCCGGTGGCATCGTTTAGCGCTTTGACCTGCGCCTCGACCTGCCTGAGCCAGCCGCCGCGCCAGGTGTTGCGCATTGCGCGGACTTCATCCGACGTTACCGCGTCGCGCATGGCGTTGGTGAGAGTGCCGGCGGCCCTGCCATCCCACGGCACCCACGACACTTGCACGAGCACTCGCAGTTTCGGGTTTTTTTTCAGCCCAAGCTTCGTGAAAAGGTCAATGCCTTCGTCCGGTAGCAGGAGGTGCGGGGAAAGCGCAAGCACATCCACGCGGCCCTCGCGCAGAGCCTTTTTTGCCTCGTTGTATTCGTCTGGCACGTTCCAGTGCTGGATGACCCGCGAGCCGCCAATCATCTGCTGGCCGGCTTTCAGGTGCGCCACGCCCGCCGACTGCGCGACGGGGGGCAGCGTGTCCGCCGTGAAAATCATGTAGCTGTGCGCGCAGACAAAGACGCGCGTGCCCTCCGCGCCGGGCGCGAACTCCGCGGGCTTGGTGGTGACCTTCTTTTCCGTGCTAGCGGCGCCCGGGATCATCGCCTTCAACCCCGGGTGCTTCTCGATGTAGGCGCGCGCCTCGGTCATCGTGAGTTGGCCATTCTTGTCCGTGTCCGCATCCGGGTAAAGTTTCAGCGCGCGGGCGAGGCGGTCCTTGTTATCCGGGGTGGCGATCTGCGCGCTGAGCGAATCTGCGGTGAGCAGCAGCGCCGTGGCGATGCAGAGTTTGCTTAGTCGAAGCCGGGTGATGGATGTGTTGGTGGTTTTCATGGGCTGGGGAGTCTCGGGTTACAGGAAAAATGAAATGGGGTGAGTTGGGTGGGGTTCATCGGGTTGCTCGCGCTGGCCGTGTGCGAAGCTCCGCTCACCAAGGCGTCCCCACTTCGGCGCGGGTGATGGGTTGCAGCGGCGTCACGGTTGGCTCGCCGAGCGCGATGCCGGCCACGGGTGTGATGCCGAGAGTGGGGCCGGAGCAGAGGTTGTCCGTCCATACGACGCCGTCGAGCGGGCAGCGGGCTTCGATCATGGCGTGCCTCGGCGACACGATTTGATTGCCGTTAAAGTTGGTCTCGATGGGGGCGAGCGTGGCCTTTTTGTCGTCGTTCAAGCCAAGGAGGATGGGGGTTTTGCAATCCACGAAAGTATTGTTTTCCACCCGCGCGCGCTTCACTTGGAAGTAGCGATGGGCGGGCGAGTCGGGGATTCCGAGCATGATGGAAATGGCGGCGCGCGCATTGACGCCGGTGAGCTTCTCGAAGTAGTTGCCGCGCACGGTGTGGTCCTCGCCGATGATGCGGACGCCGCCGGTGCCGCGTGCGCCGTTCCCGAGGAAGGCGTTGCGCTCGACAAGGCAGCCGTTGCCGTGACGCAGTGTGAGCGTGCCGCTGACTTCGAGAAAGGTGTTGTCGCGATAGATATTGCCGCAGGATTTGTTCGAGATGCATTCAGCCTCGCCATTGCATCGCTCGAAGAGATTCCGCTCCACTAGGCACGCGGCGGTGAGCATGGATGTCGCGCTGTCACCGATGCGAATGGTTTCGCCGCCGTTGCTTCCAAGCTCCTCGCGCGGGCCGAAATAATTGTGATCGATCCGATGCCGGCCTTTGCTGCCCCCGCCGAGCCAAACGACGAAGGTCGCTCCCTTGCTCGATTTTCCTGCGAACGAGCAGCGATCCACGCGATGGTCCGCGCCATACAAGTTGACCCAGCGACTCTCCACGGCGCGATCAGCCATCACCGTGTCGATGATCGCACAGCCCGTCAGGCGACAGTGCCGCGCGAGTTTTTTGGAGTTCTGGCGAAACTCGATGAGGTCGCTGACACTCGGATCGGGATTCTGAAAAAGCAGCCCCTCAACGACGAGATATTCCCCGCCAATCCGCAGGGTGCTCTTGCCCGTGAGCACCGTTTTGCCCGGCGTGGCCGCGCGCAGAGTGATCGGTGCATCTTCGGTGCCCTTGCCGGTGAAGACGAGACTCGCATCGCGCCACTCACCTTCAGCGAGGATGAGGCAATCGCCGGGCTGTGCAGCCGCCAGCGCCTCCGGAAAGGCACGAGCATCTGCGACGGGGATGTCCTTGGCCATGAGCGAAACAGCGAATGCCGGGAACAGCAGCGCGGTTGCGAGGAGTGGTTTGATTTGGCGAACTCTGGCAATGGATAGGGCGATGGTCTTCACGACCTTGATGATTCTCATGTCGTGGACAGTGCTGCCCGGCAGCACCGGGTCGTAGATCCAGGAGGTGGGGCCCTTGATGATCTTGGCGCCCACGAAGTTCATCTTGTCGATGAGGCCGATGCAGCGGAAACCGTTGCGAAGCTGCGCACCGGCGCCAAAAAACAGCGTATGCCGTAGTTGGTCGAGAGCACGCTCATGGCCGGTGACATTGCTGGCGTAAGCCGGTTGGTCGCGAAATTTCGAGGCCGTTGACATCGTTGATGAACCCGGCGCCAAGCACGTTACGGTAAACGCTAGGCTAGCGCGCATGTCGCGCGCCGAAGATGGTAGTTGCTCACGGAGTTGGGTTCTGCAGCGGGGAGGAGTAGGCGCCGGTCGCGTGGAGCCTGCGCGGGGGATGGTGGCGCAATCATCGGAGGTATTTCGTGGTAATCAACATGGAAATAATAATTATTAAATTGATATGCCAACCTTTTCCCCGCAGAATGATGCCAAGGTTCCGATCACCACCGGCCTGAAATCCCACGTCACCTCCTTGCCCAAAACGTCATTTATTTGCAGCCCATTTGTGCTCAGCCTCTTGAAAGGCATCCTTCATGGGGTCTTCATGTTCGTGGCCTGCTCATCTCCCATGTCGGCTTCGACGCCGGAGCCTACTTTGACGAACGTAAGATACGGCCCTCTTGAGCGAAACGTCCTCGATTTTTGGCAAGCGCCGGCGGCATCGAGGGATCATCCCGCTGCGTTGGTCGTTTTCATTCACGGCGGCGGATGGTCGAAGGGAGACAAGGCCCAAGTTCTAACCTCAAGCATGGTCGCCAATTGCCTCAAAGCCGGAATGTCATTTGCTGCGATCAACTATCGTTTCCGCACCAGTGCAACCCTGCCGGAGATTCTGCGCGACTGTGCTCGGGCAATCCAGTTTCTTCGCAGCCAGGCGGCCGCTTGGAAAATCGACCCTCAGCGGATTGGGGCCTATGGCAGTTCGGCCGGCGCAGGAACCTCGCTCTGGCTTGCGTTTCACCCCGATTTGGCAGACCCGGACAATCCGGATCCGGTGCTGCGGGAGTCGAGCCGGCTGCAATGCGTCGGATCCATGTCCGGCCAGTTCTCATACGATCCGTTGCGCTGGCGCGAGATATTCAGCGACGAACTGATGGCGAAATATGGGAAATGGGCGGTAAATCCCGCCTTCTACGGATTAAAATCCGAAGCCGATTTTGGCACGCCGGAGGGAATAAAGGTCAGGGCCGATTGCGATATCATCGGCCTGATGAAAGAGAACGCGCCACCCCTCTTTATCCGTTCCTCGCTGCCCTCTGCGAAGGTGGACAACATGTCGGAATTTCTTCATAGTCCGATCCACTCGAAAAGGCTGTTCGATCGAGCCCGCGAGTTGCGCCTCCACGTCATCGCAGACATTCCAGCCTTCGGGATTACACCGCCCAAAGACGGGCCGGAAACGTTGACCGCGTTTTTTGCCCACTGCCTTGGCGCCAAACCCGGAGATCTGTGATCTACGCAGCGACGCCAGCCTGTGCAAAACGATAGGTCGCAGGTGGCTGGTTTTTGCTTCCGCCCGATCGCGCCAAGCGACGGTCCACACCTTGTTTCCAGCCTGAAAGCCCTTTCGGTCGAATCGCGCCTTCGCAGGTATTTCTATGATAAGCGCGGATTCACCCAGGGTGAGTTGGATGCAATCGTTCATTGTGATGGCGTCCAACAGTCCGCCATCGTCGCATTCATCGGAGAAGGGCCGTTCCACCAACTTGTCGGCCTTGGGCGCTGGATTCGCGATGTCCGAGCGCCTTGGGTCGCCGATGTCGCGTTGGAAATCGGCGATCATTGGCAGCGACGCGGTGTCGGGACTGAGTTGACGGCTCTTCTCGCCTCCGGCGGAAGGGCGATGGGCATCACTCATTTTCGCGCCCAATTGCTCTGGGGAAATGTCGCCGCGGCCAAACTCCTTGCGGCGGTCGGCATCCTGGAATCGCGCGAGACCATTGGTGGCGGTGTATCAGAGACCGTTCATCGCTTGAGGTGATCGTGGCAGGAAGGGAGCGGGCCGAAAAACCAACTGCGCTGCGCCAACCGGGCGGTCAGTCTCGTCGTTGCGCATGGGTGACCGGCCTGCGCATCGGACCGCCGTGCCAGCGGGCTGGAATCACCCAGCGCGAGGGCCCTGTAGTGGTCAAGCCGGAGCCAGAAGTTAGCCGATCACTTTCTGCTTGGTTTCGTCATCCGTTTGAGTGCATTCACGGCTCCCAAGTTGGGATTCGTGCCCGATGATGTTGCGAACCACCGGTGCCGGCATCCTCCTCGACTCCTCGTAGACGGTAGTGGGGTAACTCGGGCACAATACCGAGGAATCGAAATGGGCTAGAATGTAGACCAGTGCCGAAATGCCGCCTCGTCAACTGCCGCCGGCTATATAGGCGCTCTTTTCCTCGGTCTGGTTCCGCCTTGTCACCACCAATCGGTTTTAGCCGCGGTCGCAAGAGCTTCGTCCAGTTCCGGCAGATAGGGATGCCACAATTTCTCCCATTCAAAACTTACCGGGCCGGCAAACTCTGCATCGAGCAACTTACGCAGGGTTGGCATCGGGAACTCTCCCTGTCCGGGCAGCACGTAGGTCCAAGCGTGCCGGGCAGAGGGTCGGCTGACGCTATCCTTCACGTCGATGGATACGACCCGGTCCTTGATCGCGCGCCAGGTGAGCACCGGGTCCTCGCCGCCTTTCTTCCAAGTGTGATGCGAGTCCCAACGGATATTCGCGCCCGGAGCCGTCGCCAGAAACTGTCGAATCACCGCGCCCGTCAGCAGGGAGTCATGGGTTTCGATCATGAGATCGGTTTGCCACCGATGTTTGTTCTTCAGCGCGCGCCACCATTGCAGCGTGCTGCCGCCTTCGGCAAACTCGGCGGCGCCCGCCCGCCGCCCGCCATCGAACACTCGCAGCCACGGCACCGCCAGGGCTTCGGCCCATGGGACGAACCGCAAGAAGGATTTCCGGTCCGTCGCAGTGCTGCCGATGAGCTTGAAGGAGGTCGCCAATGAATTGACCTTGATCTTCTCGTTACGTAATTGTGCGGCCAGCTTCTCGGAGGTGAGATAACGATTCGCAAAATGTTCCGGCAGATCCAGGGAGCCGGCGAGCGAACGGAGTTCCACCGCCGCAATCCGATGCCGGCCGGCTAGGGCGAGCACCTGGTCAAGAGTGAGATCCGGGCACCCGAGGGTGGAAATTACTCGGATATAAGACATCAGGATGAATGGCGGTGGATGCGATGGCCCTTGAGTCGGTTTCGCCGGGTTTATCTCCCGGCGGCGTCAGGCAGGGATGGCGGAAGGTTTGACCACGCCGATTTCCAGCAACAGGTTGGAAAACCGCTCTTGTTCCCCGGTCGCGATCATCAGGGACGTGCGAGGCGAGGCGATCTTCTCATAGAAGGCCCATCTTTCCATTTTGTGCCAGACGACATCCGCGCCCAGCCTAGTCCGGTAAAGATTGTGCAAGGGTGGCGAAACATCGGCCGGCGGCTGCATCAGGCTGGCTTCCTGCACCGGAATTATTTCGAGCAGAACATTGAGCACGCTCATGGCATCAACCATGCCGGGCGCAAGATTCAGATGAACGATCCGGGCATTGGGTCCGCGAACGCTCGCGATTGGGAAATTGCCATCGGCAACCAGCACCTGTGAAAAATGACCGGAAGCGGCCAGTGCCGACAAGATATCAGGATGAAGCAGTTTTGCCTTTAGCATAGTGATGAAATGCGATGACCGGTGGATCGCGCGGCGGGCTCTCAGGCACAATACACGCCTCCATTGATATCCATGGTCGACCCGGTGATGAACCCGTCAAATTCCGAGGCCAGAAAAGCGACGGCGCGGGCGACATCCTCGGATGTGCCGGCCCGCCCGAGTGGGATGGCGTCGATCGTTTTTCTGGCCGATTCCCCGGTGGTGTGGGTGTCGTGAAAACGCGTGCCCAGAATCAAACCCGGAGCGAGGGCATTCACCCGGATGCCGGCCGGGCCGAGTTCCGCGGCCAGCGCCCGCGTCCAGGTGATGACCGCCCCCTTCATGGTGGAGTAGGCCAGTGATCCGGCATGGCCACCTTTTCGGCCCGCCAAGGAACCAAGGTTCACGATGCTCGCCGCGCCCGGTTTAACGAGCCACGGCAGTGCGGCTCGGGTGACATACATCATGGACGTCACATTGACGTTGTATGAACGCTGCCAAAACTCCGTGTCGATCTCGGCGAGCCCGCGGCGGGCAAGCAAATCGCCGCTATTATTGACCAGGATATCCAATCCGCCGAGGAACCCGGCCGCCCGCCCGACCATCGCTGTCGCCTCCGCCTCGACGGTGAGATCGGCCTGCAATGCCTCGCAGCGCCGGCCGATTGCTTCCGCTTCCGCCTTGAGTTGCGTGGCTCCCACGCGGCTGGAGAAATAATGCAGGGCCAGATCGCAACCGTGATGCATCAATTCGCGCGCGATGGCCTGCCCCAAGCCTTGGCCGCCGCCGGTGATCAAGGCACGTTTCCCTGCCAATTTAGCGATGGGCATGAAGCGGGGGCTAAGCCAGCGGTTGGAGTATCGCCGGGAAGAGACCCATTCGGGAATGCGTCCGGCGCTGTTCCCGACTCGTTTCTCCGTCCCAGCCGGCAGAGTGAAAAGCATCCCCGCACCCACGGCCACCGAAACGTGTATCAAGGAAGCTGGGGATGAGAATAAGCGGATCGGAAGTTGGAGTATTGCGGGACATCAAAGGAACGCGCCGGGGGCGCCGGACAAGCAGTGATCAGGGTTGTGATAGGGTTGGTAGCGCCCAGTGCCCAATGTCCCAGTCGCCCAGCGTGGGGTGCGTGAGACGCCAGGCACCGGCCCGGCCGGAGACAATCCGCCAGGGAGCGGCCTCGGTCCGATCTTTGCCGGTCCAGACAAGTGCCGCAACCCACGAGGCCCCGGCGGGCTGGTTGGTGCGCATGATCGGGGTGATGTGATAAGGCGCCGCGATATGAGATCGCGGCTTGGTGTCATCCAGACGTCCATCCCATTCGCATTGGTCAAATCCGCGGAGTGCCTGCAACACCGTGCCACGCCCGTCATCGCTCCAAGCGCCCAGCCGGGCTTCCTCCGTGATGCAGTCCGCAGCCGGTTTGGCGAGCGGCAGGGCGTAGCCGCCCAAACGCAAGACCACCGGCTGCCGGGCTTCGTAAATGTGCACTTGCAGCACCCAACCACCCTTCCACCAGACGCCAGCTTCGACGCTGGTGTTGGCCTGCTTGATTTTGAAGCCCAGGTTGTAGCTATAATAGACGTGGTGCTCGTCCATTTCCACCGCCACTGTGGAGTGGCGACCATACACTTGGCCGTCCTCAAGCTGAGCTGTCAACGCGCTGTCGAAGGACCAGTTGGTCTGATTCGGGAACGCGAGTGAGAAGCTGACGCCTGTGCGATAAGCAGTCTTGCTCCATTTCCAAGCGCCGTAGCGGAGCTGCGAATTCGAAATCTGGGAACCGGCGTTGAGGATCTCGATTTCGCCGCCTACGCTGCGCACAGTGAGCCCGGCCGGCTTGATCACATGGGCGTGATCGCCGCGTTCAGACGGCAAAGGCTGCTCGGCGGCATTCCAGAATTCATGGTCGGGAGGGAGCAGGAGCGGGGTAAATCCCTTGGCCGCCCAGTAAGGCGATGACGCACAGGAGTAGGTTTCCATGATCGGCTCGAAATGATCGGTCCAACCGAGGGAGAGACAGCCTTGGGATTGCCGAATGGGCCGGGAGAGAAAGAAATCCAGATTCCGGGTGCAAAGTCGCCGCAGCATGCCGAGCGAAAGCTCCGTGCAATTCTCCGCCACCGCCAGCCCGAATACGTTCAGGCAGTTAAAGCGATAGCTGATGGAACGCCCGAAGGCTGGATGCTCTCCGCTGGCGGCGAAGAAATGCTGGTAATCACGCAAGAAAAGCCGGACCCAGTCACGCCACCGCTGCGCCCGCTGGGGGTCGCGCGCACCGTGCAATCGGGCCCACCAGACGCCGTAAAAGTGGAAGGCATACGCATTGTAATGGTCGTAGGCTTGGTTGATCCCATCTTCGAACCATCCACCGCCACGATGCATGGCCTCGAGGCGGTTCAGGAATTCGTCCACAATAATCATATCGGCCCGGCGGCCATATCCGTGAAGCCGCAGGAATTCGAGGATGTGAACCCCCATGAAATAGTGGTTGTTGTTTACGATGCCGTTGCCGCGGGCGGTGCCCAGCCATTGCGCAACCTGGTCCTTTTCCGCCCGGGACAACGGTTCCCACAGTTGTTGCGGGGCGATCTGCAGCGCGATGCATAGCAGGCCGATTTCCACGTGGTGCTGGTGAAAATTTGCATCAGGACCCCAATATTCCCTGCTGGCGGGATCGGAACCGAGGATAAGACCGGTCCGGAACCAACCGGCCACCTTGGTCCGGAACGCCATCGAGTCGAACGAGGGATCACCGGGCTCCTCGGGGACCGTCTGCAGGTAAAAGGCGGCGAGTAAAAGCGGACGGGCGAAACTTTCCAAACGGTCGGCCTGGGCGTCGTGATCGCTGGCCGGACCGGAGATGGCGAGAGCAGCCCGGCCCGGAATCATCAAGGCGGATAGAGGTTCCAACAGTTTCCGGGCGGCCGCGCGCCAGCGGCTGTAGGGAGCAGAGTTGCCAACAGGGGATGTTGCCGATTCGACGGATTTCATGTTTGTGGACAAAAGGCTGAGTGAAACAGCGGCTCCGGATTTGATCAGGAAGTTACGGCGATTCATGGGGAGATTTTCTACGCGGAAGGGAATCCTGCCTTGATCGCCTTTGCGGCTGCGCGGCGGCAGGTGTTTGCGGCTACAGATGTTGAAAGAATGCGCCCGCCGGGCAACCCTTCGCGTGGACTAGCGGAAGGTGAGCGAATACCGTGCGACGAACTGGCGTGGGTTGCCCTGCGTCGGGTCTCCGCCGGTAGCATAGACCTTGTCGAAGGCATTCTTGACCACCAGCGAGACGTTATGCTTCCAGCGTTTCTTTCCGGATCCCCAGGCATAGCCGGCGAGGAAGTCGAAACGCGCGTAGCCCGCCGTCCGAACGCGATACCGCCCGCCGGCGATGGTGTCGGAGTAGCGGGAATCGCTGTTGGCGATGACGTTGGTGCCCACATAGGCTCCCTTTAGTTTTCCTGTCTGGAAATCATATTTGAAGATCAGGCCGAAAGTCCACGCAGGCACCGACCTGGCCGGAAGGCCGATCAAGGCGGCGGAGTTCGTCGCCGCGTTTTGGATGACGCTCTTGGTATATCCAACCCCGCTCTTGATGGTCAAAGACCGCCAAAGCTTTCCCCCCAAACTCACCTCCACGCCAGAGGAGCGGGTTGAGCCGTTCAGGGTGAAAATCGTCGTATTCGAGATGGGGTCGAACTCTTGCTGGACGATGTTGTCGTAGGTGATGTCAAAATAGTTCGCTGTCGCGAAAAGTTGCTTGTCGAAAAGATTGAATTTGAACCCCGTGTCGTAGCCCTTGCCCTTTTGGTTGGGGAAGGGTTTGCCCGTGGGATCCAGCGTGGTCTGGGGCGCGAACGAGGTGCTGTAGTTGCCGAAGAAGGTGATGTCCTCGACCAAATTGTAGTTGATGCCAGATTGCACTGTGGTGGCGTCCACATCGGTGTCTGAGTGGTTGCCGGTGACATAGTCGTCTCCCACTTGGTTTACTGTGTCGAAGCGTCCCCCCAGCGACAGGATCAGCCGGCCATCCAGCAGAGAGACGCGGTCATTGATCAGCACGCCTGCCGTCGTATTGACGCTGTTTTGGTTGCGAAGCAACGTATCGAAGTCAGCCAGCGGAGGGTATGGATTCGGATCCAGGCCACCGGCGTCAAATTCCTTGATGAATTGGGTGCCCGGGTAGCCGGTGGCGGTTCGGTAGAGATTGGGGTTCAAGCGATAAGTGGGGCCGAGTTGGCGCTGATCCCGGACGAGATCAAAGGTGGTCAGCAGATGGTGTTTGGCCCCAAACAGGTTGAACTCGCTCAGCAAATCGAGGTTGATGGCGTGCCCGGTTCGGTTTTCGTAGCCGAGGTCAGGGCGGCGGTTCCAGACCAGGTTGGTCGTCGGATCCCAGGAGCCACGGCCGCGCAACGTCTCAAGTTCAAAGCTGTGCCAGTTGCCGGCGAGCCGCAGGGAAAAAACATTATTGAAACGATGCACCAGCGTCAGGTTGGCGTCTTCACTGACGAAAGTGGAAAAGGTGTTGGCGCCCGAGGTGTTCAACTCCGGCCGGTAGTTTGGGAAATTGATGGCCAGACCCTGATAGACCGAACCGGCCTTGGTCACCGCCTCGTCGAGGCCGTCGCGGCCGCCGCGAAATTCGTCGGTATAATCGTAGGAAACCGTGAGGCGGCTTTGCTTGGCCATCTGCCACGCCAGTTGGGCGGAACCGCTGTCCAGCTTGTTTTCCCGGCCTTCTTCGAAGCCGTTTTCGTGGCTGGTGGCCAGATCAACGCGATAGAAGAGCGTTCCGTCCACCACCGGCCCGGTCGCGCCGAGCGCGAAGCGGTATAGATCCAACCCGCCCGCTTGTGTCTCCAAGGTGTATTCCGGCGTCACCTTGGCTGTTTTCGAAACCGCGTTGATGATGCCACCCGGCAGGGTCTTGCCATAGATCGCCCCGGCCGGTCCCTTGATCACTTCGATGCGCTCGACATTGGACTGGTCGATCCGGCCGAAACGCAAAAAACCATCCCGGAGAAAAAAACCGCCATTGCTGATTCCGCGCACATTATACTGCCCGTTGGATTCGGTCGCGCTGACTCCGGGCACGGTGGACAGCGTTTCCTGCTGATTAAATGTCAGCAACGCGAAGTCGTTCCAGATTTCCATCGGGGTCACGTCGATTGCATAAGGGATGGTTTTGACGTCGGCGGCGATGCGTGTTCCCGTCGACGACTGGGTCGCGGTGTAACCGTTGTAGCCTTCGCTTTTCACCTCGAACGGATCCAGGATGATTTTTTCCTCCGTTGTGCCTGGCCGCGAAGCGGGCTCATCCGTCACTTGGGCGCAAAGCGGCAATCGACCCAGGAGGCAGACTGCGAAAAACAACATCAGCGATTTGGTGTTCATGTAACGACTGTTTGGGGTTGGGGGCGGCAATGACAAACGTCATGCCTGCTTGCACGCGGCATAATAGAGGCTGTTCCGAATCGCGCCTACGGCATATTGCGCTGGCGATTGTTGTTTTTGCGCACAAGGGTTTCGCACACCCCGACCAGCTTCAGTCATGCCCAGTCCCCAGCAAATCGCCATCGTGCTTGATCCGACTTCGGCGCGGCGTCTGGCCTCCGGGATGTTTGCCGCCTTTAAGCCCGGCAAGGCTTTCCTGCTCGTCGATGCCTTGCGCCCGGTTGCAGAACTTTACGCAAAACTGCGTCAGTGGAAACCCGACGGGATCGTCATGCGCGTCCGGCCGGATAGCAACCAGGCTTTGTTGAAACTGCGCAAGCCCACGGTGATCTGTGGTGGGAATCGGGCTGCGCGCCTGGTCAGCAGCGTTACCTCCAACAGCGACCTGGTGGGGGAGATGGCCGCCAGACACCTGCTCGACCTTGGTCTGAAGCATCTCGCGTTCTTTGGCATTGAGGCCCCGTTTTCTCCGCAACGCCAGAGAGGTTATCTCGCGGCTTTGCGCAAGGTCGGTATCACGGGCGACTCCTACATCGATCGCCGTAGCGGCTGGGAACATTACATGGAGCTTTTGATGGATGATGACGAGGGGTTGGTGGAGTGGCTCAAACGCCTGCCCAAGCCGGTGGGGATCTTTGCCGCGCATGATCCTCTCGGCTGGCACCTTTCCCAAGTTTGCGCGAAGGTCGGCATCCCGGTGCCCGAAGCGGTCGCGATAGTGGCCGCCAATAACGACGAACTCATCTGCAACCTGGCGACTCCGCCGCTTTCCAGCGTGGCAGTGCCCTGGGACAGGGTCGGCGAGGAGGTGGCGCTCGCCATGGATCGGATGCTGGAGGCGCAGGAATCCGGGCAGGAGAAAAACCTGATGGGCCGATTTGTGCGGATCGCCCCCCAGGGCGTGATAACCCGGCAATCGACCGATCTCATGGAGGTGGGCAACCAACACCTGCGCAGCGCCCTGGCGTTCATCAAGCAGAATGTCGGCGCCCCAATCTCTGTCGCCGATATCCTCAGGAACGTTCCGATCTCGCGGCGCAAGCTGGAGATTGATTTTATCTGTCACTTGAATCGCTCGCCCAAAGCGGAAATCACCCGGGCCCGGATCGAGCGGGCTCGCATGCTTCTCGCCCAGACCGACCTGCCGATCCGGCTTGTGGCCGAGCGCTGCGGCTATGTCTATGCGGAAAGGTTCACGGTGGCTTTTCGGCGCAGAATGGGCATCACCCCCGTGGCGTTCCGCCGGAATATGCGGTCACGGGGCTGACGGATCAGGTGGCTGACTGTTTGAATCACGGGTTCGGTTCCTCTGCCGGGAGCGCGGCACCGGCGACCATTGACGCCGCCAGTTCCAGCGCGTATTCACAGCCGCCCTAGGTGTGAGTCGTCAGGACGTTGTCCCGCAGATTGAGGCGGGAGACGGGTGGTTTACGTTGTAGGGATCTGTGAGGTCGTAGCCAGTTATATCGCTGAAGCCAGGTGGTGAGCGCGGCGGTGCGGTCGGCGGAGTGGCGATAGGGCCGGACGTAGGCCCATTCGCGCAGCGTGGTTTTGATCAGGCGTTCCGCCTTGCCGTTGGTCTTGGGCGTATAGGGCTGGGTGAAGAGATGTTTGATGCCCAAGCGGGCACAGGCCTTGCGGAAGGCGGCGGAGCGGTAGCAACTGCCATTGTCGGTCATGACCCGTTGGACGGTGATGCCCAAGGCTCGATAGTGGGCGACGACTTGCTGGAGGAAGCCGGTGGCGGTGTGCTTGCGTTCGTCGGGATGGATGGCGGCGTGGCTGAAGCGGGAGTGGTCGTCGATGCAGACGTGCAAGAACTCCCAACCGGCCCCGCGCACGTGGTCGCGTCGATCGCCGGTGATGCGATGACCCACCGCCTCGATGCGGCCGAGCTTCTTGGTATCGAAGTGGAGCAGTTCTCCGGGATGCTCGCGCTCGTAGCGCACCACCGGTGGTGGCGGCGGCCCCGGCCGGTGGCCGCGCAGGATCCGGCTGAGCGTAGCCTCGGACAAGCCGACGCGCTCGCTGATCTCGGCGTAGGTCAGGCCTTCCTCACGCCATCGCCAGACCTCCTGGCGCTTGGCTGCCGCAATGCGCTTGGGGCTGTGTTTGGGGCGGGACGATCGGTCCCGCAGCCCGTCGTTTCCCTCGTGCTGATATCGTCTCACCCACTTGCGCACGGTCTTCGGACAGACGCTGAAGGCGGCAGCTGCCGCCTTCAGCGTCTGTTTGTCCGTCAAAACCAAGCGCACGATGTCCGCTCGACTCCACGGAGTCGTCCGTGCTCTCATATGCATGTCCTTCTGGTGCCTCCTGAGTTGGATGTTAGTGTTTCCAACCCATCTCTCTCAGCTTCGCTCCAGAGGGACAACCTCCTGAAAGTTCACACCTAGGCGGGCATGATGGCGGCAAAGCAGATGGCGGTGATTCGGCAGCGATGCAGGATTTGCAGGTCGAGCTTAACGCCGCTACTGGGGTGGCAGGTATCTAGAGGGGTTACGGCGGGAGGGCGACCGCAAGTTGATTGGGTCCGGGGCGGCGACGGCGATCCGGCGCTCCAGCAGTTCGTCAACCACGATTCCGTGGGACCATGCGCCGGTGCTGTTTCGTCTGCTGTGGTAAAGCACCGTGCTCTCGACCGAGAATCCAGTGTGTCGCTGAGGAGACTCGCGCAGACCTTGTTGAGGTTGTAGTGGGCGTCGAAGGACATGTGCCCGCTCTCATAGGAATCGTCTTCGGACGGAATAATGGTATTGTCACTGCCTACCGACAGAGAGTTGAACACCCTGTCGGAGAACGAGCCAGTGACGCGTGCTCCAGCGCCAAGCGGTTGCTGGCCGGTTACGACCAGTTGGAACGGCCCACCGGCTGCCCGGCCCCGCGACGGTAGATCCCTGTAAGCCGTCAGATTCCACCCGCACCTCCTCCCCGGGCTCAGCCCAACCCCAAATCCTCGCCGGATGGCTCCGCTGCAAAACCATGCCGGAGCCGAAGCCCGCGAGCAACCGGACATCAGCCCACCCCGGCAAGGCTCCGCCAAGAGCCAGCAGAATAACCATCAAACCAAGTGGCGCGAGGGAAACATGCGCCATGCAGACAGTTATAAATATTACTCCATTAACCTAATTATTTTAAAGCCGGCAGGTTTGTTTTCTATTTATCAATCTATACCGCCAAGGTCTTGACCACAATCGCATAATAATAATTATCATTTGGCGATTGATATTTCAAGCGACCCGCTTCTATCTCACCTCGCTTTCGATGGTTGCGGCCTCCCGGCCGCGGTATTCCACCCAACCCCTCCACCCCATGCAACAACTGGTATTCCTCCGGCGCACCCCCACTGCGCTTATCTTCGGTCTCGTCGCCATTTCCCTTACGCTTGCCCGCGCTCAAACCACCGCGCCCACCCCGGCGGCGGCCAAGCCCGACGAAACCGTCACCCTGCCGGTCTTCCAAGTGTCGACCGCCCAGGACAAGGGCTATCGTGCCGGCAATTCCGTATCCGCCACCCGTATCGACACGCCGATCAAGGACCTGCCTTTTGCCGTTTCCGCCTTCACCGAGCAGTTCATCGAGGACATCGGTGCCCGCGAGCTGAAGGATATCGTGCGCTTCGCCCCGAGCGTCACGAACAACGCCCGCGAGTTCAACGCCGGCAACTCCAAGTTCGCTGTGCGCGGATTCGACGCCAACCCGCTGCGCAATGGCTTTCCCGGCACCGGCTACATCGACGCCGCCACCGTGCAGCGCGTCGAGATCGTCAAGGGCCCGGCCACTCTCCTCTATGGCCAGATCGAGGCCGGCGGCGTCATCAACTATGTGACCAAGCGCCCGCAGGACAAGCGCAGCGCCACCCTGAACCTGCAGTATGGCAGTTATGACTTCGCCCGCGCGCACCTCGACGTCAACCAGCCGCTCATTCCTGGCAAAGTCTTCGGGCGGCTGAATTACGTCTACGAAAACGACTACGAGTATTACGCCAACCACTCCGGTTCCACCCGCGTGGTCGCGCCGGTAGTGACTTGGAAACTTAGCGACCGCACCGCCCTCACGATCGATTACCAGTGGTTCGAGCGCCACGAGAAGGCGCAGGTGTTCTTCCTGCCGCAAATCCAGGTGCCGTTGAACAATCGCACCCTTTATCCCTCCGCCACCGGTGGTGTGAAGTTCCCCTACGCGTTCTTTGGCCCGCAGATCGACATCGGCAACCCACGCTTTTCCGTCTCTGACCCCAACGACTTTCGCAACACCGATTTCAATACACTCTACGTCGAACTCAGCCACAAACTCTCGGACCACTGGAACGCGCGTGCGGTGTTCACCTATGACCGCGGCTACATCGAGACCCGGCAGCACGGCCGCGGCGACGTGGACATGATTATCCCGGCCGCCGATCTCGCCAACCTCTCGACTGACCCGGCGGTCTATCTGCGCGACTTGATCGCGATCGCCACGCTCGAGCGCTACGGCGCCACCACCACCCTGACGCGCCGCATCACCTACCAGCAGGTGAAGAATTGGAACCGCTACTCGCAGGTCGAGGTCGCCGGCCGCTACGACTTCAGCTGGGGCTCGTGGAAGCCGCTATTCGGCTACACCTACAACAATTTCGACAACCGGAACTTCACCAACACGCTCAACACGACGCTGTCCTGGAAGATCCTCGACCCGAGCACTTGGGTGGAGAGCAACATCCCCAACAGCTCGATTCCGGCCAGCAATCCGGCCAACGGCGCGGGCTACAACCACGGCTTCTACACCGTGCAGCCGTTCGCGCTGCTCAACCAGCGGCTCCAGGTCGTGGCCGGCGCGCGCTGGTCCAAGGGTTTCGCCGCCGCGACGCCGAGCGCGCCGGAGTTCACCATCACGAAGACCACGCCGCAGCTCGGCGTCGGCTACAAGCTCCGCCCCGACCTGATGGCCTACGCCAACTACAGCGAGTCCTTCCAGGCCAACAACCGCCTGCTGCGCCTGCACTCGAACACCGCGACGATCCCCGGCAAACCTTACCTCGGCCGCGGCTACGAGGTTGGCCTGAAAAGCGACTTCCTCGGCGGCCGCGTCTCGGCGACGCTCGCGGCGTTCCAGATCGAGCAAAAGAACTCGATCATCGTCATCGCCGAAATCCAGCCGAACGGCACGACCTTCGGCTCGGACCTGCAGGACGGCAACGAGGTCGAAAACAAGGGCGTGGAACTCGAACTCGTCTGGTCGCCCAACGACCAGTGGCAGGTCTACCTGGCCGCCAGCTACAACGACCCCAAGTTCACCTCCGTCGGCGCCGGTAGCGAGTATCTCCTCGGCACGCAGCCGGAATACACGGCCAAGCAGATCGCGAGCCTCTGGACTCGCTACAACTTCCAGGGCGACGGCCTCAAGGGCCTCTGGCTCGGCGGCGGCGGCTTCTACACGGGCGAAAAAACCCTGAGCGCCAACAATCCCTACCTCTACTTCCCCGACCGCCTGGTTTGGGAAGCGGTCGCGGGCTACGACTGGAAATGGCGCGCCACGCCGATGAGCGCCCAGCTTTCCTGGAAGAACCTGACGGACGAGGACGATTCCCCGTCCAGCCGCACTCGCGGCCTGCCCGAGCGCCTAATCCTCTCCCTCACCAGCCGCTTCTGACCCACCCTGCGCCGCCGCTCGATTCCGCCCCGAACGGGATAAAGCGGAGGCCTTCCCTTCCATTGCTCAACTCCTGTCCGCCATGACCAACGACTTCGCCGGTGTTGCGCCACTACCACTCAACACGCTTGGCATCGGAGGCAAGTATGAGTTTAAGACCGGCCGCGCAGTCTCGGTCGCGAGCGTGACCGCCCCGAATCCGTTCGTGACGCGCCCCACACCAACGGCCTGCCGCCTTTCCCTCAGTTCAGTGCCAATGCAGTGCCGATCAGCATCCCGAATGCGGTCCGCGTCGAGAACGGCAGCGACGCGATCAGCAGCGCGTCCACGAACTCGTGCAGGCCAGCCAGCGCCAGCGGGGAACCTCGCCGCCACCTACGATTTGAGCTTCTGATTTCAGGCCGGTGACGCGGCCGCGGGTCTCGCCTTGGGGGTTAGCTCCGCGCGTTTCGCGTCACCGGTCTGTCCATTTGTTGCGCGTCAAGCGCTGGCCTGGCCGGTCGTATCGCCCCGGCGCAATTGCGCGGCGAGGATGACGTTGTGGTAATTCTCGACGTCCTCCCCGGTGCTGGCCAGCAGCAGCTCGGCGGCGGCGCGGCCGAGTTGCTCGGGGTTGGCGCTGGCGCAGGTGATGTGCGGAATCTCCTCGATGCTGACGCGGGTCGCGTCCACCGCCGCGAGGCTCACGTCCTGCGGCAGTTTCCAGCTGTGTTGCAGCAGGGCATTCGCCGCCCCGCGGGCCATGACCCCGTTGAAGCAGATAATCGCCGAGGGTTTCGCACCGGGCCGGCGCATGAGTTCGAGCACGGCGTCGCGCCCTTCCTGGCGGTCGGTCCCGTAGGGGATGACGACGCTGTGCTGCCTCGTCACCTCGGGAATGCCCCGCGCAGTCAACGCCGCCTGCAGGGCAGCGAAACGCGTGGCATGGCTCGGGTATTCCGGCATCCCGCCAATCCAGCCGAAGCGCCGGTGCCCCAGGCCCGCGAGGTGCTCAACCAGCAGCTCAAGCGATTGCGTCTCGTTGGGCAGCACGGAGTGGCACAGGCCCGGATAGTTGCCGTTCACCGCCACGATACGCTTCGTGGACTGGCGCAGTTGGCGGAGGAAGCCCGGCTTGATGGCGCCGAGCACGACCAGCCCGGCCGGGAGCGGCCCGATTGAGTCAAAGTCCATCGCATCCTCCGCGCCTAGCACGACGGTGGAAAACCCGTCCTCCTGCAACGTCTGGTGCAGCCCATTCTGCACGTGGCTGAAGAAGTTGCTCTGCACGAACGGCTGCAGTCCGGCGCGAAGCACGACGCCGATCTGGCGGCTGCCAGCGGCGGCGAGTGGCGCATGGGGCGTGATGCCCTTGCCATGGTAGCCCTGCCTCAACGCATGCGCCCAGATGCGCTCGTAGGTCGCGGGGTCTACGCGGTGCCGCACGCCATTAAGCACCTTCGAAATCATCGCCTGTGAAAGCCCGAGGTCCCGAGCCAGGCTCGTTTGGGTGACTTTGTTTTTGTGACTCACGCTTCGAATCCAAAGCGTGGTCGTGTGACGGAGCGAGGCAAGTTGTGATTTTCCGGGATTCATGGGCGAATTGGTTTCTTTCTACATTCGCGCTCCCTGTTCACGTTGTCCCCTCCCCGGCTTCTCACAGCACACCCAAAAGAGCTCGCGATCCCCCCGGCCCGCCACAATGGGCCACGTCAATCCGCGCAATGGGTTCGCGGGACTAATTGAATGCTGTGCTCTGTAGCTACCCAGCACGGTTGCTCAACCACCGAGGCCGGCCTATCGTCGGCATCGGTGGAAGGCAATGGGGCCGAGTGAGGCCAACCTAGTAATTTTTCGATAAACGAAAAAACCATACCGACCAATCAGGCCAACACCGGTAACTTGCGGATCGCTCTCCGTTTGGTCTCGTCATCGACGTGGGTGTAGTTGCGGCTGACGAGTTCGGATTCGTGCCCGATGATGTCGCGAACCACCGATTCCGGCACCATAGCTTTCTTCAACCACGACGTGGTGTTGTGCCGCAGGCTGTGGAAAGTCAGCTCGCTGACGGTGCGCTTCACCGAATGCCCGCGCCCACTGTTTTTGTCTTTGGGCCGGGCATCGACGAGCTTGGCCTTCACGAGGAGAGCGTGAAATTGCGCTGAAAGCCGGCGCGATTCGCCATCTGCTTCCTTCCGCTCTCCGTGAGCTTTCGGAAAAAGAGGGGCATCGGGGTCACGCGGCATATTCTTTTTCAGGTAGGCCAAGAACGGGGCCGCGATGGGAATCACCATGTTACGTCCCGTCTTCTGCGAGCGGAACGTGAGCAACTCTTCTCCGAGATCGATCCGGCGTCCAGTCAACGACGCGAGGTCACCCAGGCGTTGACCGGTGTAGAGGCCGCCGAGGATGAGGCCTTTCCATTCGCCCTCGGCCACGGCGAACAGAGTCTTCAGTTCCTTCTCGGTAAACGGGCGGCGCTTGGGAGCGTCGGAGGACTTGCGTTCCTCGAGCGTGCGCACGGCCGCACCGGGATTGTCGAGCCGCAGGCCATCGATGACGGCCTGGTGGAACGCCACCCGCAGAATTTTCAAATCGGTATTGGCCGTCGAAACCGACAGCTCGGCCGCGGTCTTGTCCCGCAGCGCCGCGAGGTCGCGTTTGTGAACGTAGGCGATGTCTCGGTCGGCGCGGTCCCCGAGAAAATCCAGGAGTTTGTCCACGGCGTTCTGATAACGCTTGTGCGTGCCCGGACTGGTTTCGCTTTTCTTGTTGGTCATCCAATCCGTGAGAAATTTCCGGAGCGTGGCATGGTAGAGTTGCTCACCGTGGATCTGCTCGAAGATGTCGGAGACGACCTTGCGCGCCTGGGCTTCCGTGAGCTTCATGCGGTAGGCCGCCTCGAACTTCTGGGCCATGAGCGTGGCCTTGTTGCGGTCGGTAAGTTTCGTGGAGCGTTTGAGCTGACGGCCGTTGTCGTCCGTGAAGCACGCGGTCCAGAACTGGCTTTTCGGGTGTTTCCAAAGTGAGGCCATAGGTAAGAATGACAGTAAGAATGACGCCGAGTTTTGTGAGTGACGCCGATTTCATAAGTCATTCCTTACTAACGTAAGTCATTCTTTGAAAACAGCATCAGTCGAGACCGGGGTTCGAATCCCCGTGGGGACGCCACGGTAGTATAAGCTGCTAATCATCAACGAGTAGCGGCTTATTTATTTTAAGGCTTACACAGAATGCTACACTACTGTTTTTGCACCTGTAACGCTGCCTAGAGAGGCCTCAGCGTTTTTCATTCCGCGCTTTTGTGGGACTTCGGCCAACCTGCCAACTTGACGGCATGACCGAGACACTGCGAACGCTCGCGGAGCGTGTTCAGTCCGACGTATTTCATGCTCGGCTATCTGGACTATCAGCGCACGGTGCGCCGCTGGCTCTGAGACGCGAGCCCATGAATGTGATCGATGCTCTGCAGACCGTATTGTTGACGACCGTGATGTTCGCGGCCCAGGTGGGCGGACATACGAAGCCTCCGGTCGCATGCGGCACGAACCAACGAATCAAAGGCGGGGTTTTGCCGGCGGTGCCCACCTTTCCATGAATTTGTCGATCTGCTTGACCGTTTCCTCGTCAGTGGGCGCCGCTAGGGAGTTTGTTTCCTGAGTCGTCAGTTGGGCGCCGTCTCGATCTAGCACAACGAAGACAGGCAAACCGTATTGCTTGATGGGGTCGCCGTAGCGCTTGAGCAACGTGGCGTTTCGATTTTTGTCCCGGCGGAAGTTTGCATCCACCTGGACGAGGACAAATTCCTTCCGCAGCCGTGCCACCAGCGCCGGTGCTTCTTCGAATAGTCGATGCAGCCGGCGGCACCATGGGCACCAGTTCCCCCCGAAGAATACAAGGACTCGTTTATCCTCCTTTTTCGCCTTCACCAGTGCCTGGTCGATGAGAACCTCGCCCGGCACCTGCCGATCAAAGATGTCCGGGCCCATCGCACGATATTCCGGTTCGGCATACACAGGCAGGTTGCTGCTGAGCAAAAGCAGTAGAAACGTCCAATAATGCTTGGTCATTGGTCTCAATTTACGCTGCTCCAGTCGGATCTCTCAGAAGCCTAAGAGCGTTGGCCACCACCAGCAATGTCGCCCCGGTGTCCGCCAGGATCGCCAGCCATAAGCTCGCGGAGCCGGCGAGCGTTAGAATCAGGAAGATGAGCTTCAGCGACAGCGAGAAGGTGATGTTGAAACGGATGATCCCCAGCGTCCGGCGTCCCAACAGGATGGTTTCAGCGATTTTCCCCAGGTCATCTTTCATGAGCGTGATGTCAGCCGTTTCAATAGCGGCATCGGTCCCGGCCATACCCATGGCAATGCCGATGTTCGCAGTAGCCATGGCGGGCGCATCGTTCACGCCGTCCCCGACCATGCCCACGACACCGTGTTTCTCCCGCAACGCTTTCACGGCGGTCACCTTGTCGTCGGGCAGCAGATCGCCGCGCGGTTCGTCGATACCGACCTGCTTCGCGATGAAATCAACCGCCCGCTGATTGTCGCCGCTCAACATCATCACCGACACGACGCCAGCTTCGTGAAGGGCCCGGATTGAGTGCGCCGCATCGGCGCGCAACGTGTCGCCGATCGCGATGATCCCGAGCACCTCGCCCTTGCAGCCATCGTGCGGCCGATGTCCGACCACCACGACGGAGTGCCCGCGACCTTCGATGGCAGTGAGCCGGCTCTCGACGTTCTCATTGCACACTCCAAGTTCGTGGGCAAAGCGATGATTTCCTAGGAAATAGGGATGCTCGTCTACCACACCCTCGGCACCGCGGCCGCTTCGGTTCTGGTAGTTGTCCGCGCGGTTGAACGCGATTTTCCGTTCCTCCGCGTATTGCACAACTGCCTTGGCCAGCGGATGCGCTGAGTGAACGTCCACCGCCGCAGCTATTCGCAGGATTTCCTGCTCGGTAACCTGCCCAATGACTTCGACTCCCTGCACCTTGGGTTTTCCTTCCGTGATCGTGCCCGTCTTGTCGACGGCGAGGGCCTTGAGTTTGCCGATCTCCTCCAGATGCGCACCGCCTTTCACCAGCACACCGCGTTTTGCGAGCGCTGTAAGTCCGGCGACAATCGACACCGGGGTGGAGATGACCAAGGCGCACGGGCATGCCACGATGAGGAGGACGCAAGCGCGATAGAGCCACTGCGGCCAGTCACCATTCATGAAAAGCGGTGGCACGATAAATACAAGCAAGGCGGTCAGTGTGACGAGTGGTGTGTAATACCGGGCAAAGGTATCCACGAAACTCTGCGTCGGCGCCTTCTGCTCCTGCGCTTCTTTAACTAGGCGGATGATCCGAGAGAGCATGGTATCGCCGGCGGCCTTGGTCACGCGGATCTCCAAGGAGCCTTCGCCATTGATGCTGCCTGCAAAGACCGGGTCTCCCGGCTTTTTGTCCACGGGAACGGACTCTCCGGTGATCGGCGCCTGGTTAACCCCGGACTCGCCACTTATCACGGCGCCATCGAGCGGGATGCCCATGCCTGACTTTACCGCGACCGTTTCATCAATCTTCACTGTTTTCACCGGCACCTCGGCGAACGTGCCGTTTCGCTTCACCGTCGCCATCTTAGGTGCTATCTCCAGCAAGGCTTCGACGGCGCGGCGTGATCGACGATCTGCCCATCCTTCGAGCCATTCGGCAACACCGAAGAGGAAAACGACCGCGGCCGCTTCGACCCACTCACCGATGGTCGACGCCCCGATGGCCGCGATGACCACGAGCAGGTTTATGTCGGGCCGCAGGCGCCTGATCGCCTGCCAAGCCTTCGGCAGGAGGAACCATCCGCCTGCGAGCATGGCCCCGATGGAAAGGGCCGCGACCAATGGACTCGGAACTTTGCTCCAATTGGACATCAAGCTCGCCGTCACTAGCACCCCGGAGAGAACTAGGCTGATTGATTCAGCAAGACTGCATTCATGTGGGTGCTCGTCGTGATCCGTGCCGCCGCCATGATCATGCCCGGCATGCGCATCATGTGGCGGTGGCTGCTTGTCACGATCATCGTCTTTCGGGGAGTTGTCAGATGGCTTCATGAAATCGAGCGGGGTTTGGATTCGTTGGCGGCGCGGAAGCGATGCATGCGCCACCAAAACAGAATGGCTTCAAAACTCGCGCCGACTAACAAACCAGCCACCGATGTAGCCATCATCAGGGTCGCCTTCTTTCTATAGACAAGCTCCAGCCCAAAACCGACGACCCAGCCGACAGCGATACCGACAATGATGCCCGTCATGGCGTATTCCGGCTTTGCGAGCCGGTGGTGACGCTTGCTGCGCAATTGGTGGACGGATGTCATTGACCGCTTGGTCATTTGGAATTGGCTGCGGTTTGGGGCGGTGCGAAGCCGCCAGATTCCCCGAAATCGATCCCCGAGAGTCCTATTGCCTTGTGCAGCCGGGCCAGCGCAACGTTGTGACCATAGTAGGCCCGAAGTTGGTTTGTCCGTGCTGTCGTCAACGCTAACTGCGATTGCAGCAGGTCGAGTTGCGGAGTCATTCCAGCTTGGTATCGAGTGAGCGCAATTCGCACCGCTTCTTCAGCCTGTTTTACTGACTGCCGGGTGGCGCTGACCAGCTCGGTTGCCTCCTCCAACGAAGACAGGGCACGCCGCACCTCAACCTGCACGGCGAGTTCCGTAGCGGCAAGGGTGAGGCGCGCCTGCTCGATCAAGGATTCGGCCTGTCCCACTCGCCCAGCGGTGGCGTGGGGGTTGCCAGTCCACTGGGCCTGGGCTCCCGCGCGCAGACCGCGCCGCGAATCGCTGAAACTCTCCGTGGGACCTTTACGGAGTTCACCACCCGCGGTCAAAGCCAGGCTAGGGTAATAGCCCGCCCGGGCCGTCAATTCGCCGGCCTCGGCCGCATCAACAAGCTTGGCGAGTCGTTGTAGCTCCGGACGGCCCGTGCGTGCGGCGGCCAATGCAGCCGGGAGTTCGAGGTTCGATGGCTCGATGGTGAGTGATCCGGTGAACTCCGGGGCTTGGTCAGAGGATTCGTCACGGGTCGGCACCAAACCAATTGCCTGGCGCAGTTCCTGGATGGCCAGACGATAGTCGTTACGCGCCTTGATGAGCGGCGGCTGGGCATTGGCCAACACCACTTCGGCGCGAAGTTGCTCGAATTTCGAGACTGAACCCGCCTCAAAACGATTTGTGGTGTCACGCAACTGACGTTGAAGCAGTTCCAGGTTCTGCTCCTGCACCTTGATATCCTCACGAGCAAGCAGGACCGTGTAGAACCGAGTGCGCACATCCAGCAAGGCCGCATTGATGGTTTCTTGCAGACCGAAAATGGCCGCTTCCCGAGTAAGCTTCGCGGCATCGATCGATGATCGGATGCTGCCTCCCGTATAGATCATTTGGCGGACCGTGAAGTTCATCCTCCAGAAACGACCTGACGGAATGATGACCGGCTGGCCAGTGTTCTGGGTGCCCGCCTGAAAGGTCTGAAGGGTGCTCTTTTGGAAACTGCCGGTGGCCGACACATTTGGTAGACCCGCCGCAGAGACCGTGGTGACAATACCCTCTTGCTCACGGAGACTCTCGCGCGCTCGGCGGATCGCGAAGTTATGATCGAGGGCGAAAGCCAGCGCCTGTTCGAGATCGAACTGGTTCGGCATGTTTTCGACCATGACGGGTGCGGCCGCGAACGTGGACCCGGCGCCGGGAGACAGGACTAGAACAAGCAGCAGCCGGATATTCATTTCAGGGGTATTTAAAATTGTGGGATTCGGAAGGACCCGCACTTTCACTTGTAAACAAGCTCAGCAGCACAAGAAAGTTATGCGGCGGCCGAACCGTAGCGGTGGAGGCAAGGGTCAGGCCTTCAAGGTGCAGCGGTGCCCGCTCGGGGTTCTTGGATGCGTAGCGGAATTGTGCGAAACCGCGCGTCACGTCAGGCGCCACGGGCTTTTTCTCCTTATCGTAGAACTTTACGATCAGTCTGGTGCCGACCGCCTCTACGTTGATCCAGCCACCCGCGGGCCGGGGTTGGTTTAGACCGGTCTTGGGCAACTCGTAGACCTTCTTCTTAACCGGAGCCTTGGCCGGCTCCTTGGGCGGTGAGACCGGTTTCTCGGCAACGGACCCAGTCGCTCCATCCAAGCTCACCGCCATAAGGAAAGCTAGAAACAGCAGGTGCGTTTTCATTAGTGATGCCCTCCCCGGTGACCAAAGCCTCCATGTCCAAAACCATGAGCGAATCCGCCGGAATAGTGCCCGACACCATGATGCGGATACCCATAACCGAACCACATCCGGGGATATCTGAGGTTTCGGGCGACCCGGGCAGGGCTGGCCAGAAGATAATCAATCACGCGCACCGACACACCTGCGCTCCGCATTTGGTCGATTTGTGCAAGAGTCAACTCGTAGGCCGCGCCGTTACTGCGGAGATAGGCCAACGTTGTGTCGTCAGGAACCTTCAGGATGGCGAGTCTTTCAATGTCCGCCAATGCGAGGCGTCCCCCGTGCTGCAGGGTCGTAACCAGAGAGACCGGGGCGCCGTGTTCGGCTGCAAGGGTGGCGGCAGTGGAGCGGGGGGAAGTGGCGGTGGCACAACCGCTGGTCGTCAACAGGGCGACCGTGCAGACAAGTAGCGTCAACAGGGGGTATTTCATGAGTCGATCTCCTTGATCGAGAGTTGATGAGCGGGTAACCAACGGTCGGAACTCGGTTGAGAATTCGCCGGCGAGAAAGTCAGGACGGTGCGTAAGAGGTGTGCGTATCGGGCATGATTCACCTCCCGAGGGACAAGGGCTCGTGCGCACCCTCATGGGCACGAACTTCGATCCGTGCGGTATCTGAGGGTAACGGATCGAGCACCACCCGATAGGTGGCATCGCCATGCCGGCGAAAACGGCGAACGATCTGCCGCGGCTCGAAATTCTCAACGGTCGAGCGAAGCTCTTGACCGGTCGCATCATAAAGCGTGACGTGGAGGTGTGTCTGGGTGGTGTCGTTGGCATCCAAGCGTTTCAGGACGAAACCTTTCACGACCAGAGGCCCATTCTTTCGCTCCAGCCAAATCTTCTCGACCTCAACTACAGGGGAATGAACGCGGTCGAGTTTGATGTGCGCAACATCGGGCGGAGCCCGGAAAGGCGTGACGCAGCCGGCGAGCATCACACAAACCAAGCCGAGTGCCAGTAGGATGGGATTTTTCATGGGATTAGACTCGGGCAGGTTTCTTAAACCGCGGAATCGCCGAATTCGTTGGTGCTGATGCGCCGTGCAGAGCTGAGTGGCAGCACGTAGATTTTGCCGTCTCCGCGCTGCCCGGTATGGGCAGCAGTGGCGATGGCTTGTTCGGTCGCTGCTTGTGCTGCATCGGGCACCATGACTTCCACTCGGACGCGGGGAAGGGTCCCCACCACCGCCTCCCGCTCCGCTTCGGCGAATGAACGCCCGCGGCCCCGACCGAAGCCGCGGATGTCTGAAAAGCTGGCTCCAGAAAGCCCGGGTATGGCATGGAGGGCCTCGCGAACGTTTTCCTCCTTCGAAGGGCGAATGAAGGCGATGATGAGTTTCATGGTGCTCAGTGTTTTTCGTGTTCCCCGCCTGCGTCTTCGCAAATGCAGGCATACTCAGCACGTTTGCACTCGCCGCAGACCTCGTCGTGGAAGGTCACTCGGTGATTTTTGGGTTTGGCGACCACGCTGTCGCGGATCTGCACGACCACCGTGTAGTCGTCGCCTTCCGGCAGCGCTTGCTTTGAAACGAAACCTGCAGCGGTTTTCTCGAAATCCAATTTCACTTTGCCGGTCTTAGCTTCGGCCACGGCGTTGACTACCTTCTCGCCAGGGCCAACGGGTTTGAGATCCTTGTCGTAGAACGACACAACGACCGTCCGGTCCTTCTCGACGAAGAACTCGATGTGCGGTGCCTCGGTCGTGAGGATACGTCCGCCCTTTGGGCCGGGGATGGGCTTGGCAACCAGCGCCACTGCCGTAGCGAGCAGCGCGAATGAGGTGAGGATCAGATTACGGGTGTTTTTCATGGGAGGAATAGGGGTTATTTCAGGAGGAATGGGCGCCCTCGTGGGCGCGGACTTCAATGCGGACAGTGTTGATGGGAAGCGGGTCGAGCACTACCCGGTAAGTCGCATAATCCGGCTGGCGGTAGCGCCGTGGTATCTGCCGGGGCTCGAAATGCTCCACAATGCTGCGCAGCACGCGGCCGTCGGCAGCGAACAACGTCACATCGAGATGCGTTCCGGTCGTGTCGTCCGTTGACAGTTCTTTGAGCACAAACCCGGTGACAACCAGCGGGCCTTTCTTGCGCTCCAGCCAGATTTTTTCAACGCTGACCAACGGTGAGTCAACCCGGTCGAGTTGGATATGGGCCACGTCGGGCGGCGCCCGGAAGGGCGTGGCGCAACCGGCGAGTATCACGCCGATCACACCGAGCAGGAATATGAGCGGGGGTTTCATGGGAATTAGGTTCGGCTATTTTCCACAGGGAAAGGGGTTCGAGTTTTCAATGGTTGCCCTCGTGCGCCTGCACGAGGATGCGGGTGGTGCCGGCCGGCAGCGGATCAAGCACCACCCGGTAGAAAGCGTCATCCGGGCGCCGGAAGCGCCGTGGAATCTGCTGGGGTTTGAAGTGCTCCACCGTTGAGCGAAGCACCTGGCCCGTCTCATCGTAAAGCGTCACGTCCAAATGAGTTTGCGTGGTGTCGGTGGCATCGGGGCGTCGGAGGACATAGCCGTTGACCGCGAGCGGTCCGCTCCGTTTCTCCAGCCAGATTCTCGTGACCCTTACGACGGGTGAGTCGCCTCGCTCCAACGTGATGTGGGCCACGTCAGGCGGAACTCCGAACGGCGTGACGCAGCCGGCGAGACCGGTTGCGACGAGCCCGATGAAGCATGCGAGGGGTTTCATGCAGATCCTGGGGTCGGGGGTTCGGTCGCCGGTTGGGTCGAGTTGTCGCGTTCGAACCAGCAGTAGAGCGTTGGCAGCAGCACCAACGTCAGAAATGTCGCGGTGATGATTCCGCCGATGACCACGGTCGCGAGGGGACGCTGCACTTCCGCGCCGGAGCCGTGGGCAAGCGCCATCGGCACGAAGCCCAGCGAAGCCACGAGGGCGGTCATCAGGACGGGACGCAAGCGGGTGAGCGCGCCTTCGATCACGGCATCGCGCACGGATTTGCCCTCCTCGCGAAGCTGGTTGATGAACGAAATCATCATGACACCGTTGAGCACCGCCACGCCTGAGAGCGCGATGAAGCCCACGGCGGCCGAAATGGAGAACGGCAGGTCGCGCAGCCACAGGGCGAAGATGCCGCCCGTCACGGCGAGTGGGATGCCAGTATAAACGATGAACGCCTGCCGCACGCTGCTGAACGCCATGAAGATCAGCAGGAAGATAAGCAGGAGGGCCATGGGCACGACGACCGCCAGCCGGGCGCGGGCTTCCTGGAGATTCTTGAACGCTCCGCCATATTCGACGAAGTAGCCCTCCGGCATCTTAACCCCGGCGCTGATCTTGGCCTGCGCTTCCTGGACGAAGCTCTGCACATCACGCCCGCGCAGGTTGACTTGAATCGCCATGCGGCGTTGGAACGCCTCACGGCTGATCGTGTTGACACTCTCCGTCACGCTCACCTCCGCGACCTGGCCCAGCGTGATGAAACCACCGTCGCTCGTGCGCACGGGAAGATTCGCGACGTTCGCGAAGTCCTGCCGGGCGGATTCGGGCAAGCGGGTGATGATCGGGAAACGGCGGTTGCCGTCCACCAGCACGCCCGCTTCGGTGCCAGCAAAGGCGGTGCCGATCACCTTGTTCACCTCGTCGGCATGCACGTTGTAACGGGCCATCGCCGCCCGGTTGACCACGACCTGCAGCACGGGCGCTTTGCCCGCCGCGTCGAACTCCACGTCGGCGGCGCCGGGAATTTTCTCGACGATTTCCCGGACTTCACCCGCAACTTTTGCCAGTGTGTCGTAGTCGTCACCGAAAACCTTGATCGCAATGTCCGCACGACTGCCCGAGAGCAGTTCGTTAAATCGCAGCTCGATGGGCTGGGAGAACAAATAGCTCTGGCCGGGAAAGTGCGTGCTCAGCTCCTTTGCCATGAGATTCGTCAATTCATCTTTCGTCACCGTCCGACCGTCGATTTTTCGCCACTCTTCCGGCGGTTTCATGAGAATGTAGGAATCCCCGATGTTTACGCCCATGGGATCGGTCGCCACCTCCGACGTGCCCACGCGAGCAAACGTGTGTGTGATCTCTGGAAATTTCTCCAAGATCAGTTTCTCTGCGGCTTTCTGCATTTCAATCGAGGGAGCAAGACCGATGCTGGTCGTGCGAACCATCTGCGCGGCCAGTGACCCTTCGTCGAGTTGCGGAATGAATTCCGCACCGAGCCGCGAAAACACAAACATCGAGAACGCGAAGATGCCGATGGCGATGAGCGACATCAGCCAGCGCATCCGCAGGCTGAAATTGAGCACCGGCTTATAGACGTTCTTGGCGAAGCGGATGAGGAAATTATCCTCTTCGCTCACCTTTTTGGTCATGAAGAACGAGCAGAGGACCGGCACAATTGTAAGCGCCAGGATCAGGGCGCCGATCAGGGCGAACACGACGGTGAACGCCATCGGCTTGAACATCTTTCCTTCGACGCCGGTCAGCGCGAACATCGGCAGGTAAACGATGGTGATGATCGCCACGCCGAAGACCGTCGGGGTGCCGACCTGCTTGCAGGCCGCGAGGATCGTATGCAACCGCTCCTCCCGGTTGAGCAGGCGGCCCAGTTGGTGCTGGCGGTGCGCGAGCATGCGCACGACGTTTTCCGCCATCACCACGGCGCCATCGACGATGAGGCCGAAATCCACGGCGCCGAGGCTCATCAGATTCCCGGAAACGCCGTAGCGCACCATTCCTGTCATCGCGAAAAGCATCGAGAGCGGAATGGCTGAAGCGACAATCAGGGCGGCCCGCCAATTGCCCAGAAGTCCAATCAACACGGCGATGACAAGAATTGCTCCTTCCAGTAGATTTTTTTCCACCGTGCGGATGGTCGAGTTCACCAGGTCGGTGCGGTTATACACCGTCTCGATCACGATGCCGGGCGGCATTTTGCCCTGGATTTCCTGGAGCTTTTCATGGACGCGACCGGACACGAGGCGGCTGTTTTCACCAATGAGCATGAGCGCCGAACCGAGCACGGCTTCTTCGCCGTCATGCGTTGCCGAACCGGTGCGCTGCCCGGAACCAATGCCCACGGTCGCGACATCTTTGACGCGCAAAGCCGTGGCGCGGCCGGAGAACTTAAGTGGCAAATCGGCGATCTCCGCCACGGTTTGCACGCGTCCCACCGCACGGACGGTGACCGCTTCGCCGCCTTTTTCCACGACGGAGCCACCGGCGTTGGCCACGTTTTCGGCGATCACGTCAGAGATCTCGCCGATGGTCATGCCCACACTGGCCAATTTCGCGGGGTCGGGCATGATTACGATTTGGCGCTCGTAGCCACCGGAGGTGTTGACTTCGGTCACGCCTTTCACCGTCCGCAGCGCGGGTTTGACGATATAGTCCTGCGCCAGTTTGAGTTCGCGCAGCCGTTCCACCGGGTCGGCCGATGCCCCCTTGAAGTCCTTTTCGTAGTGAACGGTGTAGTGATAAATCTCGCCCAGCCCGGTGGTGATCGGGGCGAGTTTCGGCGTGACGCCGGGTGGCAACTCTTCGAGGACGGCCTGCAAGCGCTCGCCGGCCAGTTGCCGGGCGCGGTAGATGTCGGCGTCTTCCTCAAAAATCAGCGTGACTTGCGAGAGTCCAAATTTTGAGAGGGAGCGAACTTCGAGTAATTTCTCAATGCCACCCATCTCCACCTCGATGGGATAGGTCACGAGTTTTTCGATCTCCTCAGGCGCCAGGGCGGGGACCGAGGTGTTGATCTGGACCTGGACGTTGGTGATGTCGGGCACGGCGTCGATGGGCAGATGCACGGCCGACCAGGTGCCGACAGCGATGAGCGCGACGGCCCCGAGCAGCACGAATACCCGCTGACGCAGGGCGAACTCTAAGATTTTATCGATCATGGGAACGGAAAGTTGGGTATATGATCAGTGGCTGTGGCCGCCGCCCTTGGTGAGGCGCAGTTCAGCAAGCCACAATTGGTTCACCGGAGTCGTGACCACGACATCGCCGGCGTAGAGGCCATCGGTAATCTCCACGAGATCGCCCGAGCGGGCGTCGATCTTCACCGGTGTGCGCAGGTAGTTTTCGCCGTTCACAACGTAAACGAACGTGCCGGTGGCCGCGACGAGTATAGCCGTATGCGGCACCGTGAGGGCGGGACGCGGCTCGCTCGCGAGCGTCAGTTCGACGAATTCGCCGAACTGCGGGGCGGGGCTGCGCTCAAGGGCGAAAATCGCGTCCACCCGTCGCGTGGCGGTAGCACTGGCCCGGTCAACCCGGACCAGTTTCGCGCCCGTGAAAATCTGCTTTTCCAACCGCTCTGCCTCGGCCTCGGGAACGCTCGCACTGGCGAGAATCCGGGGGGTGGTCTCGAACACCTGGGCGAGCAAATTCATTTCGGCGGAGATCGAGCGCTCCTCCGCCTCCGTTGTCTTCAAACCGAGCGCACGGATGATGTTCAGATTAAGGGCGAGGCCGCGACCTTCCTTAAAGGAAACGCCACCACCCCCTTCGCCTTCCTCCTGCTCCGCCCCTCTGGCTTGCGCCGCCTTTTCAGACGACTTTTTGCCGCAACCGGCGAAAAGCAGGCTGCTCGTGGCGATCAGGACAATGAGCCATCGCTTGCCCTTCATGGCGCGATCTCCACGGGTTTGAAGTCGAGGCCGGTAAGCTCCTGGAGCTTGAGTCCCGCTTCGAGGGCCTCGATCTTGGTGTCGAGCAAAGCTTCGACCGCATCGAGGTAGGAATTCTGCAATTCGATGTAGGTGGCGATGGGCACGGCCCCGAGACGGTAGTGCCGGTCCGCCAGGTCGGCGGCTTCGCGGAACTTCTGCACCGCTTCGGGGGACCAGCGTTGTGCCTCGGCAACCTTGGCGCGGAACGCGTGCGCGGATGTGAGCACGGTTCGTTCCATTTCCCGTTGCGCGAGCAGCACCGCCACCTCGGCTTGATTCTGGCGGGCCCTGGCTACATCCACCGCGGCGCGATTGCGCGAGGTGAGCGGCAGCGGGATGGAAAGTCCGATGCCGTAGTTCTGCTCCTTGTCGCCGGCCTTGGCTTGCGAATAATACGGACTGACGCTGAAACTCGGGTAACGTTCGTTTTGCGCAAGCTGCACGGCAAAGCCTTGTTGCTCCAGCTCCAGCTTCCGAAAGCGGAAGTCGAAATTGTTCTCGCGGGCGGCGGCCAGCAGGGCGTCGAGGTCCGGCGCAGGATTGAACACCAACTTGGTGGCGGAAGCCCGCAGTTCAGTCGCGGGCGGCACACCCCGGAGCTGGTTCAGCTCGATGAGCGCGGCTTGGGCCGCGAGTTCGGTTTCCGTGGCCCGGCGCTGGAGCGCCAGTTCCTGCGCCTCAATGACGCGGGTCTCCAAGAGTGGCGTGACGCCAGCCGGGTCGCGGGCGAGAAAGGTTTCCTTCAGGGCAGCGAAGCGGTCGGCGACTTCGCGCACTGCCGAACTTTTCTCAGCGGAAGCGTAGAGCCCAAAGGCCAGGGAACGGGCGCGGGCTTCCAGCGCCAGTTTGAAGCGGCCCAGCCCCAGCTCGGCCAGTTCAACCTGTCGATTGGCCACTGCTTTGCGGAGCGCCAGCCGGCCCGGCCACTCGAAGGTTTGGGTGACAGAGACGCCCCATGCCACACCTTCTCCAACCAAGGCACCCGAGGGATCTTTTATCCGGCGGCGACCGAGATCGAGACCCAACTCCGGATTGTTGTAGGTGCCGGCACCGCGCAAGCCGGCTTTGGCGGCAGCGATCTCGGCCTCGTAGAATTTGAGTTCGGGATTATTGGCGGCGATTTCGCCGACGATCACGGGGAGTGATACCGAAGCTGGTTCGGAAGGAGCGGATTCCTGAGCGCGGCCGATGGTGGCCAGGAGCAGGATTCCACAAAGGGGACGGAAAAAAGAGGAATATGACAGGTGATTCATGGAGCGTGGAAATAGGAGGCATGGACATACGGGCACGACATGGCCCGGTAGGGAACGCGACGCGCTCAGGCGTCAGCGTGCGAATAGATAACCCGTCAACCCGCGCAGGGGCCGATCAGGTCAAGCGAGCGAGGGTGCCCGGGCCGGCAACGCAGTGCGTTGCTCGAAGCTCCAACTGACAACCCACCCTTGGGGTTCCACAGGAACACCCTGAGAAAAATTTGCCACGGAAACTAGCGTGGTCGGTGCCACGATCTGCAGGCACAGGGAAAGCAGGCACGTGCTCAAATCCGGCGCTACAATCTTCGTAGCCAGATTCGTTTGCTTCAAAAAACCGCTCTCTACCACGCGGCAAGCATCCCCGGCGCAGTCGGCAGCATTGGCACAGCCTTGGGATTGCTGGAGCAGGTCTACGGCTTCCAACGCGCAATGCGACGTGGCTGGCATCCAGAGGACCAGCAACACTGCAGTGATAATGGCGCGTAACCGAGACATTGCATGCACCATCTCGATTAGCGTCTTCCTGTCAATGCCGAGTTGATGGACATGAATCTCGGTGCTCGGAAAACTACTTTTCGGATGACGAACCTTGGCTGATCCACGGTCGGCTTAACACCACAGGAATAGCGGTATGCGCCTCCATAGCGTTGGCTTTGACAAGGACCGGGCCCATATATGCAGCCATCCTGGCGGAGGCCAACTGCAGCTCGCACATGTCCGCCGCTTTCAAGTAATCTATCGAGCCGACCAAGCCGCTAATGATTATCGCCGCGGGGGGCTTCTGCGGGACCAGTGACGAATAACATCAGGATCTGGCCCGGGGAGGCGACACCCGCGGTTGAACTCCCATGGCAATCAGACACCGTCAAGTATCCGCTTGAGCTTCTGCCGTGCATGAGCGACGCGAAGTTCGACTGTCTTTGGGGTCGTGCCGAGAATGTCCGCCGCCTCGCGCTGCGACTTCCCTTCCAGGGCAAACAGGATAAGTGCGGACTTGAGTTTTGGAGGGAGCTTGTCGATGGCCGCTTGCAGCATGGCAAATCGATCTCTCTGCCCCGCCTGCACGTCGGGCAGGGGGCCTTCGTCGGCGACTTCCATCGGTGGTCGGTCCTCCGGGCCTGGAGCATCCAACGACACCATGCGTTGGCGCTTGGACAGCTTGCGGCCCTCGTCCCGCGCAAGATTGAGCGCGATAGCGTAGATCCAGGTCTTGACCGACGCCCGCGGTTCAAAGCTCTTTACCTTGAAGAATACGCGCACGAAAGTTTCTTGAACCACATCGCGCGCTCCCGCCTCGTCCCGCAGGTAGCGAAAGACAAAATAGAAAAGCGGTTCCCGGTGGCGATCGATCAGCTCATTCAGTGCCGATTCATTGCCCGCCTGAAGTGCCTCGATGAGCGGCAGGTCGGGGTCCACGGGGTCAGGGCGACTGTTCCAGTGCTTGTTGGGCAAGAACCAGAAGCCGGTCACCTTGCTCCGGGGTCAGCACGGCACGCATCGCGAAGACGTGCTCGATGGACACCTTCTGCAAGTCGCCCATACAATGATGCACGTGCTCGACTGCGGCTGTTACACGTGGCGTGTAAGCCTTGTCCTCGGCTATTGCCCGGGCGAGCTGACGATTGGCCTCGCGCAGCGCTTCAGCCAGTCGGTGCTGTTTGTCACTAAAGCCCTTTTCAATGGGTTCGAGAGCCTTATGCTGGGCTTCGGTAAGCTTCAATTCCCGGTGGAGCCATTGGTGCGACGCAACGTCGTCCGCGGTCACGCGGGGTTGGGCCATTCGCAATGTGAAATAACAGGCGATTGCCGCCACGACCGCTATGGCGGTGAGAAAGAGCGCGACCTTTTTCATCGGCTGGACTCCCGGGCCGCAAGGCCGGGTTGCGAGAAGACGGAGCTGAGCGGATTCTGGCTTACCGCGAAAACCTCGAAGTGGATGGACTGGCGGGCGAGACGCCGTTCGTTCTGCGCGCGACCGATTACTGCCGCCGGCACCACCCCGACCAAGGCGGCAAAGGCGAGCGCTGCGACTGCCATCCGCGGTTCTAAGAACAGATCGCGCAGGTCCAGAGTAGAAAAGATCCGGGTCCAGCTCGATTGCTTCCGACGCTGCTCAATTGCACGCCAGATTTCAGGGCGTGACGGGCCCCGGAACTTTGGAAGCGGTTGTTTGGCATAGGCCGCCAGCATGGAGTCGAGGTCGTTGCTCATGGTGGATTTAACGTAAGAAGAAGGGGGGTTCCCTCAAGAATTTACTGTCCGGCTTGCCAGGCATCGGGTTACCGGAGCACTGCTCCATCCGCGTATTTCAAATCCGACTGGCCAATCGCCTTCCGCAAGCGGGCCACGGCAACATTGTGGGGATAACCACCAAATTATTCATCAGAATGCAGCGGGCACTCTCATCCAGCCTTGCTGGTCGGATTGATTGACGAGTGGTGCTGGTGTCCACCCGAACCTCCGCCGGGCATGGTGCCGCAGCCGGCGAGAAGAGCAAAGCCGACAGCGGCGCAGATGAGTGGAATCAGGCGATTGAGTTTTGTTTTCATGGGAAGAGGATAAGATCTATCTTTGCTGCTGCCGCAATCGACCATCTGTTTTCCGAGATAAACGATGGTCTAGGGTGACTTGTGCCGTAATGTTGAACAGAGGATCGTGCTCTATCCCTCTGACTTTGCTCGGGAAAAGCTGCGCAGATATTGTCTTCCGCACCCGAGTCATTAGTGAGTAGCCACGAAACAACGCAAGAATCCGACACGCGGCGCGGTGCCTCTCGCGATCCATGCGTGACAAAAGCTGCGCAGATTTATTTGCGCTTTCGAGACCGGCCGGAGCAACGGGCATAGCTTGTCAAATACGGCCCAAGCCTAGCGAAGGTCCTTTTTGGCGGAGCATTCCCGAGATCACGCGTATCTCGCATGCGCAAAATCCGCGCAGTTCTTCTCAACAAATGATCGAGGGATGCGGACTTCTCCAACGTATAAGCTCTCATAGAACACGAAGTCCCCCTCAGTCACTGAAAACCAGCAATCCAATGAACACAGCACTCCGTTCCGCGAAGATCATCGGGTCGGGTTCCCTCCTGGCTCTCGTGCTCAACTTCAGCGTATCCGCCTATGCCGGCCCCGGCTCGGACTACTGGCAGAGAATGGAAAGGGCTCAGGCTGATTACAAAGCAAGGGCCGCGAATCCCGTTAAAACTCCCAACATGGCGGCCCCGGCCCAGATGTCGTGCGAGGCGTGCAAGACGGTTGTTCTCCGCGAATCAGGGTGGATCGGTCCTCCCAGCAAAGGGCGCCTCGAATGGTTCCCCGTTGGCGCAAAGCATAGCTGCGCGCACTGCGCCGGCGAAATCAAAGTCGTTCGCGGCAGGACGACCAATACGATGCAGCACAACTGCCCCATGTGCGGCAAGGATTCTGCCAAGTGCTCCGTGGCCGTCCAAATGCCAGCGGTGAAGACATAATCCCCAACCTGTCCCGCCCCAATCCCTCGTCTCCGGCTCCCGGAGTCGGGCACGGGTGACGGGGGGGAAGGCACAGTCTTTCTCACGACAAGCACAAAGAGTCATTCACCCGATTTGAGATACTGACGAAATGACCGATGCACCAAACGACAGTCAACCCAACCAGAATACTAGCCATGAAAAAACCATCCCAGATACCAGCCCTTGTCCCGGTTATGTTTGCTTACACCGATCCACTCGCGAACTCCGTGTTCGTGGCGGGTTCGTTCAATGATTGGCGCCCCGATGTGGCTGCACTCAACCAAACCGCGCCCGGGAACTGGCAACTCGAACTGTCTCTCCAGCCAGGTCGCCACGAATACCTGTTCGTAGTTGACGGCACATGGGTGGCCGATCCTCTCGCCCGCGAATCCTGCCCAAATCCGCACGGCGGAGTTAATGCGGTCATTCAAGTCTGACCTGGACGCAGATCGATATTCATTCCTCGCACCACCACCGTTTCACCCAATCCCATCGCCGAATCGGCTCTGGCAGTGGAGTTTTCAAAGCATTCTCAATTCAATCACACTTTTCACCAACAGCTCGGCCATTCCTCCCGTCGAAAGACCGCGCCGTGCTGGTTGCTCGCAAATCCTCAGGAACCGGTGCCGCCAGAAAGAACCAGGCTCTGGCTTCACCGTTATCCCCTCCCAATGCTGCTTAGGCGGGTCGCCCGACCTAGCTGCTCCTGATCAAACATGTCCACCTCACCGCAGATCGCATATTTCTCGATGGAGATCGCTCTCACGCCCGAGATCCCCACTTACAGCGGCGGCCTCGGTGTGCTCGCCGGTGATTTCCTGAAATCCGCCGCCGATCTTGAAACCCGGATGGTCGGCCTCACGCTCTTGCACCGGCAGGGTTATTTCCGCCAGCGGCTCGATGCCGCTGGCCACCAGACGGAAGAGCCGGTTCCGTGGGTAGTCAGTCGCCATCTTCGCGAACTCGCAGCCCGCGCCCACGTAACAATCGAAGGACGCCGCGTGGCGTTGCGCGCCTGGCAATACGACGTGCGCGGACCCGCGGGCTTCATCGTGCCCGTCTTGTTTCTCGACGCCGATCTCCCGGAGAACTCCGAGTGGGATCGGCATCTTACGGACCGCCTCTATGGCGGCGACCACTACTACCGCTTGTGCCAGGAGATCGTTCTCGGCATCGGTGGCGTGCGGATTTTACGCGCGCTCAAGTTCGATGCGATCCGCAACTATCACATGAACGAAGGCCACGCCGCACTGCTAGGCCTCGAACTGCTCGACGAGAGCGCCGCCGCGCACGGCCGCAGCCGCTTCACGGGCGAGGATGTCGAACTCGTTCGCCAGCGTTGTGTCTTCACGACGCACACGCCGGTGCCCGCCGGCCACGACAAATTTGCGCTCGATCTCGTGGGTCGTGTTCTCGGGCTGCGCGACTTTCACGCGCACCGCGAAGTCTTCTGTTGCGATGGCGTCCTCAACCTCAGTTACCTCGCACTCAACCTCAGTCACTATCATAATGGGGTTGCGCGCCTTCATGGCGAGGTATCGCAGCTCATGTTCCCTCGCTACGTGATCGATTCCATCACGAACGGCGTTCACGCTGCGACGTGGGCGAGCGAGCCGTTCCAAGAACTGTTCGACCGCTACATCCCTGACTGGCGGCAGGACAACCACAGCTTGCGCAATGCGCTCCGCATCCCACTCGCGTTCGTGCATGCCGCGCACCGCCAAGCGAAGGAACGACTCATCACCGAGATCAAGCGCACCACCGGCGTGGCGATGAAACCGACCGTGCTCACGCTCGGCTTTGCGCGCCGCGCCGCGCCTTACAAACGCGCCGATCTCCTGTTCACTGATTTGGAGCGGCTGAGGAAAATTGCGGATCGCGCTGGCACGATCCAGATCGTTTACGCGGGCAAAGCCCATCCTGCCGACCAGCCGGGCAAGGATATTATCGCACACATAGCGCGCTGCCGGGACGCGCTTCACTCCTCCAGCGTGCAACTCGTCTATCTCGAAAACTACGATCTCGAACTCGGAAAACTTCTCGTGGCCGGCGTCGATGTGTGGCTAAACACGCCACAGCCGCCGATGGAAGCTTCCGGCACGAGTGGCATGAAAGCCGCGCTAAACGGCGTGCCCAGCCTCAGCGTGCTCGATGGTTGGTGGGTCGAGGGGCACATCGAGGACATCACCGGTTGGGCCGTTGGTCGCCCGTGGGAGCCCACCGGCAGCGCGGCCGACCATGACAGCGCGCATGACGCGGCGTCGCTCTACGACCAACTGGAGCAGAAAGTGCTGCCGCTCTACCGTCGCAACCACGGTGCTTTCACCGAAATGATGCGCCACTGCATAGCATTCAACGGATCGTTCTTCAATACGCACCGCATGCTTAGTCAATATGCCCAGAAAGCGTATCTGAGCTGAAGGCCCGACACGGTTCGCGTGGCGTCGGAACTGCACGGCAAGATATGCGCAGCACAACGCAAGAACTGCACGAGGGAAACCGCCGGCGGGCGCGTATAACTTGTGCAAGGCCACTCATGTCGGGCGGCCGTCCACCGAAAGCTTCAAATCCGATGAAAACTCGTCGCTCCCTCCTGGCCCTCGGCACTGCCGCTCTCCTGCTGTCGGCCACCTCGCTCATCGCCGGTCCCGGTCCCGAATACTGGGCGCGCATGAACCAGAAGCCAGCCTCCCAGCCGGCCATATCGCAAACCAAGGCCTCGACCGAAACCAAAGCCCAGGCCGCCGCTAAGCCCGCAGCCGAGACCAACGCTGGCTGCACCGCTTGCCAGAGTGGTGCCAAGAAGTCCTGACCGCCACCACGCAACGGTCACCGTCAATCCAGCCGCCGCCACTGCCGTGCGGCTGGATTTTGAGGTCCAGTCACCCACTCGCATCTCGCGCTCTCACTCTCCCCGCAGTCCCTCTTCGTCTCAACATGAAGCTCCTCCGTTCCTCCGCCACCCTCGTTCTAACCAGCTTGCTGTTGGTCAGCGTGCCCCGGGTATTCGCCCAGCATGGCTCCACCGCTGCACCCTCACCGAAAGCGGAGGCCACGCCGCTTGCGGCCGTTTCCGCCGCCGCGCTGCAGTCGCTGGCTGTCGCGATTAGCGATGCCAGTGCTGCCCTCTCGGCGGATGACTTCGCCCGTTACCAGTCCCTGCGAACGACGGTTCGCAACGCCCTTCACGACCTGTCCGATGCGGACCCGCAACTGGCCGAGAGCCTGTCCTCGAACCTTGCCGATCCTCTGCCGAATCGGGGAAATATCACCGACGCCCGAAAGGATTACGTCCGCTTCAGCACGGTGGTGACCGATGCGGTTCGGAGCAAGAAGGTCCATCTGGCTGCGAATCTCCGCATCTTTGAATGCACGATGGCTCCGGAGATCGGCACCGGGCGCTGGCTGCAACGGGAGGCCGCGGCCAAGAATCCGTTTTACGGTTCGGCGATGCTCAAGTGCGGAGTCGAGCTCGACCGGAAGGCCGCGGCGCGCGCGCTGCCCCCGGGGCACCCCCCGATTGAGGGCCTTACCCCGGCCGACTATGCGCGTTACGCCGGCACCAAGCCGACCCCGGCCGCCAGCGACGGGTGCGGAAGCTGCGGGATGAGCAAGGAAGCCATGGCCGCGGGTGAACCGTGCGAGCACGGCAAGAAGTAACCTTTTCCCGCAACGCCATGATGCGAAAACACATACTCACGACGGCAAGTGCGCTCGCCGCTCTCGGCAGTGTGCTTGGCCTGACCGGTTGCGTTGGCCGTCAGGTTGCGGTCGAAAAGGCGGCGCGCCGCCAGATTGCCGAGGTGGCGAGCCAGCTCGGTGCGCAACCCAGCGAGGTCAACCTACCCATGCTGACGGCGGATTCGTCCCAGGTGGACGCCTTGCGTTATGCGGTGCTGAAACATCCGCGGATCCGGGCGGCCTACTACGAATGGGCACGGGCGGTGGAGCGGATCACGGTCGAGCGGTCGCTGCCCGACCCGGTCTTCGTCTTTGAAGCCGATGTCTCGGACATGATCTCCAGCCTGATGCCGGGCCTGATGCTTGAACTGCCGGGATCACGCAAACGCGCCCTGGCGGCTCGGGCGGCATCGGCCGAATCCGAGGTAAAGTATCATGAGTTGGAGGCGCAGGTGCAGCAGGTGGCCTACGGCTTCAAGAAGGCCTACTATCAGCTCTATTTCCTGGAGTCGAAGCTCCGGGTGAACGCCGAGTCGCTGGAATTACTGAAGGACCTCGAAGCCATTGCCCGGCGCCAGAACGAGGTCGGCAAGGCGACCCTCCAGGATGTGCTTCGCACGCAGATCGAGCAGGACCAGATGGCGGCCGAAATCGCCAACCTCGGGGATGCCCGTCAGGCCCTGCTGGCTCAATACAAGGCCGCATTGGGTCTCCAGCGACATGACCCCGAGCCGGCAATGCCCGGCCGCTTTGAGACAACGGCATTGGAGGTGAACCCTGACCAGCTTTGGCAGACGGCCCTGACCCGCAATCCAACCCTCCGCACGATGGCGGCTGAAGTGCGCGTCGCCGAGGCTTCATTAGCCATGGCCAAGCGCTCCCGCTATCCGGATTTCTCGGTCGGACTGGAGGCCGACATCAAGGCCTCACCCGTCATGGTCCGTCCTTCCTTCGGAGTGACCCTGCCGATTTGGCGGGACAAGATCGCGGCGGAAATCGCCTCGGCCCAGTCAGCCAAGCAGGCCGGGGAGGCGCGCCTGGCAGCCGAGCAGATCATGGTCGCCGTCGAATTGGCGGAGAAGACCTTCATGTTCCGCGAAGCGACGCGGAACCAGGCTTTGATCCAGCATGACCTCCTCCCGAAGGCCCAGCAGTCACTGGAAGTTGCCCGCGCGGCCTACATCACGGGACGGACGGGCTTTCTCGACGTGATCGAAGCGTCGCGTTCGCTGCTGGATTTTGAACTGCAAAGCATCGAAGCCCAGACCCAGCGCGAACTCTCGCTGGCCGAGCTGGCCCTTCTCGTCGCCGGTATCCCGACCGAAAACACTCCCCTCAAGAACTCCGAGTCTAACTGATCTTTCCTGAACAGCCATGCGCACGAAAATCCTCCTCCTCACTATTCCCTTCCTGCTCTGGGCCTTTCTCGGTGCCGGCTGCGGCGGATCGGGCCACGATGCCCATGCCAAGGCGCAGAAATACCACTGCCCGATGCACCCGACGTATATCACCGACAAGCCGGGTGACTGCCCGATCTGTAACATGAAGCTCGTGCCGATCAAGGATGAGCCTGTGGTTGCCGCTGCGGCGGCCAGCCCGGGGGCCAGCGCGGCCAAGCCCGGGCAATACACCTGCCCCATGCACCCCAAGGTGGTCAGTGATGGCCCCGGTTCGTGCCCCGATTGCGGGATGAACCTCGAAAAGGTGCCGCCGGCTGATCCCCACGCGGGACACAAGGCCGCCGCAGCCGCTCCGGTTCCCGGCCGGATCGCGATCTCCATCAGCCCGGAAAAGCAGCAGTTGATCGGCTTGACCACGGAACTGATCACGGTTCGCAAGCTCTCGCAGCCTGTGCGTTCGACGGCGACGCTGGAGCACGATGAAACCAAACTCGCCCGCATCGCCCCCCGGTTTGCCGGCTGGGTGCGCGAGTTGAAGGTAAATTACACCGGCCAGAAGGTCGCCAAGGGAGACCCACTCTTCACCGTTTACAGCCCCGAACTCTTCGAGGCCGAGAGCGAATACCTTCTCGCCCTCCAGCGGGTCACCCAACTGAAGTCCCGCGAAGACACGACGCAGGCGGAAAGCGCCAAGCGGCTGCTGGAATCGGCCCGCCGCAAGCTGTCGCTTTGGGAAATCGGCGAGACGGAAATCGCCGAGCTGGAAGAGTCCGGCCAGGCCCGCGACGAAATCCTGGTGCGCTCGCCCGCGACCGGCCACGTTGTCACCAAGAACGCCGTGCAAGGCCGGGCCTTCATGGCGGGCGAGACGCTCTATGAGATCGCCGACCTGTCTCGCCTCTGGGTGCGGGCCTCGGTTTTCGAGTTCGAGGCACCCCTGATCAAGGAGGGCCAGGCCGCCCGCGTGACCTTCCCGTATCTGGGGAATCGCTCCGTCGATAGCCAGGTGACCTTTCTGTATCCGCACATCGATCCGCAAACCCGTCGGGCAGAGGTCCGGCTCGAAATCGACAATCCGCGGCTCGACCTCCGGCCCCAGATGTGGGCCAACGTCGAATTGGAGGCGTCCTTCGGCGAGGTGCTCACCGTGCCGGCCAGTGCGATCATCGACACCGGCGCCCGGCTCGTGGCGTTCGTGATGCGGGACGACAACCACCTCGAACCGCGGGAAGTGACCATCGGGGCGAGGTCGGATGACTACTACGAGGTGCTCTCCGGTCTGAACGAAGGCGAGAAGGTCGTCGCGCGCTCTCTCTTCCTGATCGACTCCGAAAGCCAGCTCAAGGCCGCCATCTCCGGTATGGGCAGCGCGGGCAGCCACAAGCACTGAGAACCTCAGTCCCCACAGCGATGAACGACTCAAAGACCCATTACGCGCCCAAGAAGGATTCCCTCATCGAGCGGATCATTGAATGGAGCGCCCGGAACAAATTCACAGTGTTCATGATGGTCGGCGCGCTCTTTGCGGGCGGCGTCTATACCATGCGCAACACCCCGCTCGACGCGATTCCGGACCTCTCCGATGTCCAGGTGATCGTGTTCACCCAGTGGGAGGGCCGCAGCCCAAATCTGGTCGAGGACCAGATTACATACCCGATCGTGACGAAGCTCATCAGTGCCCCGCAGGTGCGGGTAGTGCGCGGATATTCGTTCTTCGGGTATTCGTTCGTCTATGTGGTCTTCAAGGATGGCACGGACATCTACTGGGCACGTTCCCGGGTTCTGGAATACATGCAGTCACTCTCGGGATCATTGCCGAACGGCGTCACCCCGACCTTGGGGCCGGATGCGACCGGGGTAGGCTGGGGCTTTCAATACGCCTTGGTGGATAAATCCGGCAAGAACGACCTCGCGCAGCTTCGCTCCTTCCAGGACTGGCATCTCCGCTACTGGATCCAGAGCGTCGAGGGCGTAGCCGAGGTCGCGACGTTCGGCGGCTTCCAGAAGCAGTATCAGATCGAAATCGATCCGAACAAGCTGCTGGCCTACAATATCCCGATCAGCAAGATCGTCTCCGCGGTTCGCAGCTCCAACAACGACGTGGGCGGCCGGGAATTGGAGCGCTTCGGCACGACCTACTTGGTGCGAGGACACGGCTACATCAAATCGCTCGAAGACCTCCGTCTGGTCGTCGTCGGGGCGGACTCGAAGGGCAATCCAGTCCTGCTAAGGGATGTGGCCCAGAACATCCAGCTCGGTCCCGAAATGCGCCGCGGCGCCGGCGACCTCAATGGTGAGGGTGAGGCGGTCGGCGGTATTGTGGTGGTTCGCTTCGGCCAGAACGTCCTGCAGGTTATCGACCGCATCAAGGCGAAGCTCGAAGAGGTGAAGGGCTCGCTGCCCCCTGGCGTGGAGATCGTGACGACCTACGACCGTTCGGACCTCATCAACCGGGCGATAAGCACGCTCACTCGCACCATTGTCGAAGAGTCGATCATCGTAGCCTTGGTGATCATCGTCTTCCTGTTGGATTTCGGCGGCGCCTTGCGCGCCATCGTCACGCTACCCATCGCGGTGGCCCTCGCTTTCATCCCGATGTATTTCATGGGGCTGACGGCCAACATCATGTCCCTGGCGGGTATCGCCATCTCCATCGGCGTCATCACGGACGAGGCGGTGGTGATGGTGGAGAACGTCCACAAAAAGCTGGAGCACGCGCCCGCCGGTCTGACCCGAGCACAGCGGCAGGAGATAATCATTGGGGCCTGCAAACAGCTTGGGAAACCCCTCTTTTTCGCCCTGTTGGTGATCACGGTCAGCTTCATGCCCGTCTTCACCTTGGAGGCGCAGGAAGGCCGCCTGTTCAAGCCCCTCGCTTATACTAAGACGTTCACGATGGCCTGGGCGGCGTTCCTGTCCGTGACCATCGGCCCCGCCCTCATCGTCCTCATGACCGGGGCGAAGGTGATCCCGGAGCATAAGCACCCGATTAGCCGGTTCATCCACCGGCTCTATTACCCTTGGGTCAGCGCCCTGATGACGCGACGCCTCCTGTCCATCGGCATAGCAGTCGCTGCCATCGCTTCCTCCATCCCGATCTTCACCAAATTGGGCTCGGAGTTCATGCCACCGATTGAAGAGGGCACGATTCTCTACATGCCGACTACGTTGCCCACGGTGTCCGTCACCGAGGCGACCCGCCTGATGCAGATCCAGGACAAGGTGATCAAGCAGTTCCCGGAGGTCCTGACCGTCCACGGCAAGGCCGGCCGTTCCGAGACCGCAACCGATCCCGCCCCCTTGGAAATGTTTGAGAGCGTGGTGCAGTTGAAGCCGCAGGACGAGTGGCGCAAGGTGTCGCAATCCCGTTGGTATTCGAACTGGGCACCGGATTGGCTGAAGTCGGGCTTGAGTAAAATCTGGCCGGAGGTGCGTCCACTAACCAAGGACGAGCTGGTTCAGGAAATGGACGATGCGCTCCAGATTCCCGGTCAGGTTAACGCCTGGACGATGCCCATCAAGGCTCGCATCGACATGCTCTCAACGGGTGTGCGCACCCCGGTTGGGGTGAAGATATTCGGCACCGACCTTACCGAAATAGGTAAACTGGGCGAGCATCTCGAATCCGCGCTCCGGCAGGTTCCGGGCACACGCAGCGTGTTCTCGGAGCGGACCACCGGCGGCCTCTACCTCGACATCCTTCCGGACCGGGCGGCCATCGCCCGCTACGGACTGAACGTCGAAGATGTCCTCATGCTCGTTGAAACCGCCATCGGCGGCATGGCGATCGACAAGACCATCGAAGGACGCGAGCGCTACTCCATCAACGTGCGCTACAGTCGCGAGCTGCGCGACGACGTGGAGAAGCTGAAGCGTGTTCTCGTGCCCGTGGCTCAGGCTGGTATGGCGGAAACCAGCGACGGGGGTGAGTCCATGAACGCGCCGGCGCCCTCTCGTGCCGGGACCCCGGTCGTGCAGATCCCGCTCGGGCAGTTGGTCGAAATCAATACGACCACGGGGGCTCCACTCATCAAGAACGAGAACGGCGCTCTCACCGGCTGGGTCTATATCGACATGACCGGACGCGACATCGGTGGCTACGTTGCGGAGGCCAAGCAGGTCGTGCGCGACAAGATCGAGAAGGCCGGCCTGCTGCCGTCGGGCTACCGCGTGGAGTGGACCGGCCAGTATGAATACATGCTGCGCGTGAAGGAGCGGCTCAAGGTCGTGATCCCCATCACGCTCGCGCTGATCTTCGTGCTGCTCTACATGAACTTCAAGAGCATCCCCGAGACCTTCATCATCCTGCTTTCCATTCCCTTCGCGATGACCGGCAGCATCTGGTTTTTGTGGATGATGGGCTACAACCTCAGCATCGCCGTATGGGTGGGCATCATCGCCTTGTCGGGCCTGGCGGCCCAAACGGGCACCGTGATGATCATCTACCTGGATGAGGCCTTTCACTCCTACCAGAAGGCGGGGAAGATGAAGACCCAGCACGACCTCTTCGAGGCGATCACCTACGGTGCCGTGCAGCGCGTGCGGCCCAAGCTCATGACGGTGTGCATGATCACGTTCGGCCTGGTCCCGGCCCTCTGGTCGCACGGTGCGGGTGCCGAGGCGATCCAGCGCATCGCGGCCCCGATGATCGGCGGCTTGGTCACTTCCACGATTCTCACGCTCGAAATCGTCCCGGCGATCTACTCGCTCTGGCGCGGCCGTCAGGTCGAATGGGTCAAGGGACCCAAGCCCAAGAAGAAGTCCTGGGCCGAACTCAGCGAGATATTCGTCGAGATCGAGCGCAAGGAACACGAAGCCGAAATCGCCAGGATGCAGGCCCCGTAAGAGCGCTTTACCCCGCCCGTTGACCGGGCGGACAAACCCGAACCCACAACAGGATCAAAATGAAAACCAAACTGACAGTGTTACTCCTCGCCGGCCTTTTGACCGGCGTGACCACAGTCATCGCGGGTCCCCCCACGGGAACTTGGCAAACGCTGAACAAGCCCTCCCAGTTCGAGAAGCTCAAGGCCGGCGACAAAATCGCCTACGTGTGCAACCAGTGTCAAACCGTGACGGAAGTGACCATTCAGAGCACGGCCGAAGCCATGGAGCACTGCAAGGAAGGTGCCACCGTGACCTGCCCGTCGTGCAAGGCAAAGGTCAAGGTCGTTGTCAAAGGTCCGCCCAAGAACCCGGCACTCGTCCGGGAAGTGACCTACGTCAACGAGAAGGGTGAACCCTGCCTCTTCATTGCGAAAGTGGTGGAGAAAAAATAACGAAACTATCCCGCGGTCTTGTTGGTCGTCGTTGAGCTTACCCCGTCGGCGACGGCCAATTGACCAAAGAAGGGCCGCGGTTTCCCACCATTCCCTCCAATGAAACCTACGCACGTGTTCCTCGTCGTCGTGGGGCTGGTCGTCGGCGCTGGTGTCGCATCTGTCGCTTGGAAGCGGTCGAAGTATGGGGAGATTCTCCATACGAGAGCGCAATTCGAGCAGCTCAAGCCTGGCGACCGGATCGTTTACGTCTGCCGGGAGTGCGACGCCAAGCGAACGGTTGCCCTCACCGGTGTCGCCGAGGCGATGGAATACTGCCGGGAGGGAACGAAGTTGAGCTGCCCGGGCTGCAAAGACGAAATGCGGGTGGTGCTCAAGGAAACCTCCGGCACTTCAGGTCCGACCGTTGAAGTTCGCTACGTCAACGAGAAGGGTCACGAGTGCCTCACCATCGCCAAGGCGCTGCCAGAGTCCTGAGCGCCGCCGCGACTCTCTTTTATGAACCCAGATGAATCGACCAGCGAAACGTGCATTGTCTGCGGGAAGGACCTGGGCGGTGCCACCGGCGTAGCTCATTTGTATCACGAAGGGCGGCGTTTCTCCCTTTGCTGTCCAATGTGTGTTCAGATGTTTCAGCGCGCGCGGGGACGGTTCGCTCGCGGCGAGAACCCGAAGACCCTGGTGGAGGAACTGCTTGACGAAATCAAATGGAAGGAGACCGGACGCTGGTAGCGCATCGGCCATGAAAATCCGTAACTCGCTAAGCAAATTGCTTCAATGCTGGCAGGTGCGTCTTGCCCCGAACCCCAATTTTTTTGCGGCTGTGTGGAAGCGCATCCGCCGGTTACGGCAACGCAAACGTCGCTGAGCCGGTCCGCCGGGTTTGGGCGTTCCGGTTGAAGTCATTCGCTACGGCAGAAAACGGAGGGATTCGGGACCATTCATACGTTCAACTAGAAGTGAATCATCGCATACTCCAATCCAAGGAACAACCCGGGCGGCTATCAGCCTGTCCAACCCGTGCCATGCCGTGAGAATCACAGGCTTTATGCTTCTGGCGACGCTGTTTCTGGCCGGCTGCGCCACCCCGTTTCGAGCGCCACCCGACGTGGCCCACATCAAGCTTGAGCGGGTCGATTCACCGGTGGCCATCGTGGAGAAAATCTGGCTGGAGCGGAAAAATGGTCCGCTCATCGTGAAGGGCTATGTGCTCAAGCGGTTGAGTGCCGACGATACCACCCAGACTCACCTTGATGTGACGCTTTATGACCAAGCCGGGCAGGTGCTCCGGTCCACGCTGGAGCATTTCGAGCCAAGGCAGATACGCCGTCAGTGGCGGCGGCCGGGCTTCGGCAGCTATCGTGTGGTCCTTGACCCTCTGCCCGTCGGCACCGTCCGGATTGAAGTGCGCGCCCACGAAGGCACCCACCCGCATTCCTGAATAGCGGGATTGTGGCCTGGATGAAAATAAACGGGGAAAACTTCGGCAAACCCGAGGGATTTAGACCCGGCAATGCGTTGAATTGGCCATGAACCATCCGGTTCATCTACATGAGACACGCCATTGTTCTATTTTGCCTGTTGGCCGGAAGTGTTTTTGCCCGCGAGCTTACGCTCGATCAGGCAGTTGTGCAGGCACTTGCCGGAAACAAGGACCTGGCCGCTTCGTCCTTGGAGGTTGCCAAGGCCGAGGGACGGGGGCTCCAGGCCGGTCTGCCGCGCAATCCCTCGCTAGAAATCAGCGCCCGGTCCGATCTACTTTTTGGCAATGAAGGCGAGCGCGGCGTAACGCTCGGGCTCTCGCAAGCCATACCGCGCAAGGATCGCCTGCGGAAGGCCCGGGTGGCCGCCTCCCTCTCGGTCGAGCAAAGACGCGCGCTGGTGCGCGATACCCAGCGCCAGCTTGTGGGCGAGGTGCAGACACTCTTCGTCCAGGTTCTCAATTTCAACCGGCAGGCTGAAGCCCGCCAGAGACTGCTGGTAGCAGGGGAGAAACTCGCCGCGCTGATCGAGCAACGGTATCAGCGGGGCGAGGTGCCGCAGACGGATATTGCGCCGATCCGAATCGAGAACGCCAAACTGGCGCAAGAACAGCAGCTCCTCCTGGCCGAGCGCACCGCGACGGAATTGCGTCTCAAGCGATTTCTGGGGCTGCCCGCCGACGAACCGCTGGTATTGGTCGGCGACCCGGACGAACTGACCGCCCCTCTGAGTGCGGCTGCAGGGGCTGAGGTGGTCCCCGAATCCCGGCCGGACTACGAAGCGGCTCGGGCTGCGGTCAATCAGGCAGACGCCGAGGTGCGGGTCGCGAAGGTTGAAGCGTATGACGACTTCACCGTCGGCGTTAGCTATGAGGGTGATCGCTCCGTCTTCGAAGCCCCGGTCGGCGCCAAGCGGGACCATTTCCTGGGGGCCAGCATCTCCATTCCCCTGCCAGTGCGAAACAAGAACCAGGGGCGAATCATCGAGCAGCAGGCCGCCCACCGGCAGGCCGAGGCCGAGTTGGTGGCACTGCGGCTCAATATCTCCTCGGAGGTTGCGCAGGCCCGGGTAGCGGTCAGCCAGCTTGCCCCGGTGCTCACGCGCTATCGCGAAGAGCTGATTCCTCTCGCGGAACAGCAGTTTCAGGCGATGCAACGCGCGTATGAGCGGGGCGAGCAGGGCATTGCTCCCGTTTTCCAGGCCCAGCAGCAGCGGTTCACCGTGGAACTCGACTATCTTAGCCATCGCGCGCGCTACGCCGAGCTGTTGATCGCGCTGGAAACCGCGCTGGGCACCAATCCCCACCTTCGCAATCAGAGCCTTTCCGCCTCACCGACCTCGCCATGAAACGACTTCTCTCCATCTGGTTCGCCTTCGCCCTCGTTTTGCAACCTGCAGCTCGGTTGCTGGCCCATGCCGGTCACGACAAGGCGCCCGGGGAGGACGGTGCCGGCCCTCTGACGGGCCCCATCACGATCACGCCGGAAGCGGCAAAGAACCTCGGGCTGAAGCTTGAAACCGCGGATCTTCGCACACTGGAGAAAACCCTCTCCGCCTTGGGTCACGTCGAAGCGGATCCGGCGCGGGTTGTCTCGTTGACCAGCCGCATTTCCGGCCGGGTAACCCGCCTGAGTGTCAATGAAGGCGACCGGGTCGCGCAAGGAGACTTCCTGCTCGAAATCGAGAGCCGGCAGATAGGCGATCCCCCGCCGCGGATCGAGTTCAAGGCCAGCATCGGCGGCACCGTTCTGGATCGCCACATTTTTACCGGAGACAGTGTTGAACCCGACTCCCACCTGCTCAAGGTCGCCGACTTGTCGTCACTCTACGTCGTCGCCCGGATCTACGAGGGACAGATTGCACAGATCCAGCCTAACCAGAAAGTGCGGGTGCGGGCTGAGGCCTACCCAGACCAGGTCTTCGAGGGCACGGTCGAGGGACACACCGCTCAACTCGATTCCGAGACCCGCACCTTGGGCGTGCGGGTGCGCGTCCCAAACCCAGGACTGCGGTTGCTGCCGAACATGCGTGCGACCCTCAGTATCGTGACCGCCGTGGCGGACTCGATCATTGCGGTGCCGCTATCCGCGGTGCTGGGCGAAGCTGGCAACTTATTCGTCTTCGTGCAGGACGACAAGGATCCGCAGACCTTTCTCCGCACGCCGGTGGTTGTCGGCCAGCGGGATGATCGCTTCGTCGAGATTGTCGAAGGCGTGCTGCCGGGTGCGAATGTCGTCACCACGGGCAACTATCAGCTCCAATACGTGCCTCCGACGCCCAAGAAACCTGTTGCTGACTCGCACGATATGCCGGCCAAGGCGCAAGCGGCGGGCGAAGCCAAGAGCCATTAAGCAAAGCGCTCCGCCATGCTTAATCGCCTCATTGAGTTTTCCCTGCGCAATCGCCTCTTCGTGCTGGCGGCAAGTGCGCTGCTGCTCGTTTACGGCGGCTACGTCATCCTCCAGTTGCCGGTTGACGTGTTCCCCGATCTGAACCGCCCGACCGTCAACATTCTCACCGAGGCCGCGGGCCTTGCGCCCGAGGAGGTCGAGACCTTGGTCAATCTGCCGATGGAGACCTCGCTCAACGGCGCGCCGGGCGTGAAACGCGTCCGCTCCACCGCGGGCATCGGGTTGTCGGTGCTCTATGTTGAGTTCGACTGGGGCATGGACATCTACCGCGCGCGCCAGCTCGTGCAGGAGCGCCTGCAGCTCACCGTGGAAAAACTCCCTCGCGGCGTCACGCCAACCATGGGGCCGATCAGTTCCATCATGGGCGAGATCATGCTGATCGGCCTGAAGAGCGAAACCGGTGCGACGGCGCCGATGGACATCCGCACGCTCGCCGACTGGACCGTCCGCCAGCGGCTGCTCACGATCCCCGGCGTATCACAGGTGATCCCCATCGGCGGGGGCGTGAAGCAGTATCAGATTCTGCCGTCGCCGGAAAAACTCGCCGCCTACGGCGTCACCCTGCAGGAGGTCGTCAACGCGGCCGAGCAGGCGCAGAGCAACACCTCAGGCGGCTTCCTGGAAAACGCCAACAAGGAAGCCCTCATCCGCAACGTGGGGCGCACCATCTCGCTCGAAGACATTGCCAACACCGTCGTCGTGGTGCGCAAAGGCATTCCCGTGCATCTGCATGATGTCGCCACCGTGCAATTCGGCCGGCAGGTCATGCGCGGCGACGCTGGCGTGAACGGCAAGCCTGCCGTGATCCTCTCTGTGCAGAAGCAGCCGGGCGTCGACACCGTCAGCCTCACGCGGAAAGTCGAGGCGGCGCTCGCGGAGATCGGCAAGACGCTGCCGCCGGACGTGAAGGTCTTCGAGCTGTTCAAACAGGCCAACTTCATCGAGGCGGCGATCAAAAACGTGGAGGAGGCGATTCGGGACGGCGCCATCATGGTCGTCATCGTCCTCTTTCTCTTCCTGCTCAATTTCCGCACCACGGCGATCACGCTGACCGCCATACCGCTTTCGTTCGTCGTGACCGGGCTCTATTTCAAGTTCGCCGGTATCACGATCAACACGATGACTCTCGGCGGGCTCGCCGTCGCAATCGGCATGGTTGTGGATGACGCCATTGTGGACGTAGAAAACGTTTACCGCCGCCTGCGGGAGAACCGTCACGCACCAATCCCCCGGCCGGCGCTGCGCGTAATCGCCGACGCCTCTTCGGAGGTGCGGAACTCGATCCTGTTCGCGACCCTTGTCATCATCCTGGTTTTTATCCCGCTCTTCGCACTCGGCGGCATTGAAGGCCGGCTTTTTGCGCCGATCGGCGTGGCGACGATTGTCGCCATGATCGCCTCCTTCATAGTGTCGCTTACGGTAATTCCGGCGCTCGCGTCGTTCCTGCTGCCGAAGATGAAGCACATGGGCGACGAAAAGGATGGCTGGCTCGTGCGCGGTCTGAAGGCGTTCGACCGGCGCCTGATTCTCGGTCCGGCATTGCGGCACCCGTGGGTGCCCATCGTGGTTGCCTTGCTGCTGGTCGCGGGCTCCTTCGCCCTCTATCCCCGGATGGGAAAGCTGTTCCTGCCGGATTTCAACGAAGGCACCTCGACCGTCAATGTGCTTTCCGCGCCGGGCACCTCGCTGGCCGAGTCGGATCGCATCGGCGCCATTGCGGAAAACCTGTTGCTCAGCGTGCCCGAGGTCGCCTCAACCGGCCGGAGAACAGGCCGCGCCGAATTGGATGAACACGCGGAAGGTGTGCACTACACCGAAATCGACGTGGACTTCAAAAAATCTGATCGCCGGCGTGACGAAATACTCTCCGACATCAGGGCCAAGCTCGCACAAGTTCCCGGCATCGCGATGAATGTCGGTCAACCGATCTCCCACCGGCTCGATCATCTGCTCTCCGGCGTCCGCGCCCAGATTGCCGTCAAGATATTCGGCCCCGACCTCGACAAGCTGCGCCTCTATGCAGCCGAAACCGAAGGCGCGATGCAGGGCATCCCCGGGCTGGTCGACCTCCAGACGGAAAAGCAGGTGCTGATCGACCAGATCAAGATCGAGGTGCTCCGCGACAAGGCGGCCGCCTACGGGCTGCAGCCCGGCCAGCTCAACGAGCTGCTCGAAACCGCGTTGAACGGCCGGGTCGTGGCGGACGTTTTGGAAGGCCAGCGCACCTACAACCTCATCGTGCGGTTCAACGAGCCCTCCCGCATCAATCCCGCCGCCATTCGCGACATCCTGATCGACACGCCGGTCGGCGGCAAGGTGCCGCTCTATCTGGTCGCCAATGTCCGCGAGAGCAAGGGGCCCAACCTGATCAACCGCGAGGATGTCCAGCGCCGCATCGCGGTCTCGGCCAACGTCTCCGGACGTGACCTCGGCTCGGTCGTGGCCGACATCCAGAAGACCGTCGGGGAAAAGGTCCATCTGGAGTCCGGCTACTTCATCAGCTATGAGGGCCAGTTCCAGAGCCAGCAGGAGGCCACCCGAATCATCGCGATCCTGGCCGTGCTGACCTTCGGCATCGTGTTCATCGTGCTCTACGCGCACTTCCGCTCCGGAATGATCGTCGCGCAGATCCTGCTCAACGTGCCGCTGGCTTTCATCGGCGCGCTCGTCCTCACCTATTTCATGGTCGGCCAGGTGTCGATCGCGACGCTGGTCGGCCTGATCACGCTCGCGGGCATCGCCTCGCGCAACACCATCATGATGATCTCACACTACCTCCACCTGATGGAGCATGAGGGAGAAAAGTTCGACGAGCAGATGATTGTCCGCGGCTCGCTGGAACGGCTCGTGCCGGTGACCATGACGGCACTTACCGCCGGTCTGGCGCTCATCCCGCTGGTCCTCGCGGCGGACCAGCCCGGCAAGGAGATTCTCTATCCGGTGGCCGTGGTCATCCTTGGCGGCCTGGTGAGTTCCACGTTCCTCGACATGGCGGTGACGCCGGCCGTGTTCTATAAATTCGGTCGCAAGGCGTCCGAGAAATACCTCGCCCGTGCCAAGGTCGATCCGCTCGACGCCACCAACTGATTTCTCTCCAAAACCATGAAAACACAAAATCGCAAAAGCCATCTCGCGCTGGCGCTCGTCGCCGGCGCTTCGCTCCTTCTGGCCAGTCCACTTGTGCGCGCTGACGAAAAGAAGGGCCACGAGCACAAGGAATCCACCGCCGCCATGCCAACGTCCGCGGCAGCCGCGTTGGGCAAGGCCCACGACCTCCACATGGAGCTAGTTGCACTGGTCAAAGCCAAAAACCTGAAATCCGTTCACGAGTCGGCCGAGCAACTCAGCGAAACCCTCAAGATGCTGCCCGGGCTTTCCAAGGATATGCCGGCGGACAAACTCAAGCGCGTTGAAGGTGCGGTCAAAAATCTGGCCAAGGCGCTCGACGCGATGCACGACGCTGCGGACGAGGGCAACCAGGCCGGGACCGAGAAGCAGCTTGGTGCGGTTGAATCTCTCCTGAAAATCGTTTCCGCCCAGTATCCTGCCAGCAGCGGCCACGATCACAAGTAACGTCATCACCGGCCGGAATTCAATACTTTGGCCGGCAGCTTCATTCTCCTTCATTGAGCACCATGACAATTCCACTCCGTTTCACCCTGGCGTCTGCGATTATCGCGGGCGCAGCCTTGTTCAGCGCGCCGGCCCCGGCCTTGCACGCCCACGAAGAAAAACCGCCCGCCCGAGCTGTTTCCGCGATGCAGTCCGCCAGTCCGACCGAAGCGTGGGGCACGATCAATGCGCTGCGGGAGAAACTTGCGACCCAAGTTGCCTCAAAAAACTTGAAACCGGTCCATGAGACCGCCGAGCAGTTCACGGCAGCGCTCATCACGCTGCGCGAGGCGTCCCATGACCTTCCCGCCGACAAGCTAAAGCGCGTCCAAGGTGCCGTGGCCAACCTGGTAAAAGCGCTCGATGGCGCTCACGAAGACGCCGACAAGGGCAACCAGGCCGGGACGGAAAAACAACTCAAGGCTATCGATGGATTGCTCAAGGTGCTGGCGGCACAGTATCCCGGCGAAGCCTCCGCCGCCAAGCCCGCCGGAATGGCTCGGGAGGACCACAGCCTCCACCCCCAAGAAGGCATGACCTACTCGTGCCCCATGCATCCTGACGTTACCTCCGGCAAATCTGGCGACCGCTGCCCCAAGTGCGGCATGGCGCTCGTGCCCACCGTCGGTGCATCGCCCGCTGCGAACAGCTCTGACCAAGATGCGATCAAGGCGGTGCTGGGCGCCTACAATCAAGCCCTAACCAGTCTCGATGCCGCCAAGGCGCAAGACCTCTTTACGGCTGATTCCGCTGTCTTTGAGTCGGGCGGAGTTGAGGGCACCTACGCCCATTACTTGGAGCACCACATCGGGCCAGAACTGGCTGAGTTCAAGGAATTCTCATTCCGGGATTACAAGGTCGAGGTGCGCCTTGAACCGCCTGTCGCCCTAGCCACCGAGACCTACATCTACAAGATCGTGCTCAAAGAAGGCGATCGCGTGATCGAGAAGCGCGGCGTAGCCACGTCCGTGCTCAAGAAAGTCGCCGGCGAGTGGAAAATCATCCAGACACACACGTCCTCACGCAACGTGCCCAAGAAGAACTGAACTGCGAAAATGACCGCGCCTGAGGCAATCAAACCCGCGCTGGCCTACGCTTGGCTCACGCCATTCTACGACCCGGTGGTGAGGTGGACGACGCGCGAGCGCGCGTTCAAATCTCGCCTGCTTGTGCAGGCGGGCATTTGTGCGGGGCACCGTGTCCTCGATGTGGGGTGCGGCACCGCCACCCTCGCGCTCGCCGTCAAGCGAGCGTGCCCCGGAGCCGTCGTAACCGGGCTAGACGCTGACCGGACGGTATTGGCGCGTGCCGCCCGCAAGGTGGAGGGGACCGATGATCCGGTAACACTGGTCGAGGGGCGGGCCGACTCGATGCCTTTTAGCGACGGCACTTTCGACCGCGTGATCAGCAGCCTCTTTTTTCACCACTTGGATCGTGCGTCCAAGCAGCGCGTGTTCCGGGAAATCCACCGCCTGCTGGTGCCGGGCGGCGAACTCCATGTGGCCGACTGGGGACGGCCGGGAAATACGATCATGGGCGTCGCGTTTCTCACCGTTCAGCTCCTCGATGGTTTCTCCACAACGGCAGACAATCGTCATGGGCTGCTTCCGGCCCTCATGCGGGAAGCCGGTTTCCGTGAAGTCGAATCCACCCACCACTTGCAGACTCCCTGTGGCACGCTCTCACTCTACCGCGCGGTGCGAACTTAAGTTTTGTCCCATCCCAACTATGAAATCCATCCGTATTCTCCAAGCCCTGGGCCTATTCGCGTTGCTCGGTCTCACCGTGCGGGCGCACGACAAAAACGCGCCGCTTAATGACGAGCAGAAGGCGTTTCTTTCCCAATACGAATCTGTCCGTTCCGCACTCGCAGCCGACGATCTCGCCGCGACCAAAAAGGCTGCTGGCGCGATGACGACGGAGCCGAAGGCTACTCCGGCGGAGCCAATGACCCCTGAACAGAAGGAACGGCAGGTGGCGTTCGCTGCGACGGTAAAGAAGATCGCCTCGGCTGATTCCCTCAACATTGCTCGCGAGGCGTTCAAGATGCTGAGCAAACGGGCGATCCACTATGCAGAGGGTAAGGAGGGTTACTACGTCGCTAACTGCCCAATGGTGCCGGGCGGTGAAGGTGACTGGATCCAGACCTCGACAACTATCAGCAACCCATACTACGGAAAATCGATGCTACGCTGCGGTAGCATCAAATAGTTGAATTTCACGGGCCACATTGGATGAGGCTCGTGAGGTCAATAAACCAGCCACCCGGCAACGGGTGGCTGGTTTATTGACCGAACTCTTCCCGGGCATCTGCTTGCTCTGCCTTGTCTCGAATACCCGATAATGCGTCACCTGGACCCGTAATGTCGGTCCTATTCCCAATGCAATGCTCCGAGCTTTCTCGTCTATGAACACCAAGCGTCTCATTCCCTCTCTTTCGCGACGTGGCTTTCTTCGCACCTCGGCGGCGGCCAGCGCTCTGGCGGTGCTCAACCGTCTTACCCCTGCCTACGCCCAATCCACTCACGCCGGTCACGGCGCGATGCCGGGTGTGGTCGAAATGCCGGCCGCACCCAACGAAATCGACCTCGCCATCCGCCGTGCCACCTTGGATCTCGGTGGCAGCGCCGTTTCGGCTGTGACGGTCAATGGCACCGTGCCCGGCCCGCTGTTGCGCTTCCGCGAGGGCGAGGAGGCTGTCATTCGCGTCACAAATCACCTTGAGGCCGAGGACACCTCGATCCACTGGCACGGGCTCATCCTGCCGCCCGCGATGGATGGCGTGCCTGGCGTGAGCTTTGACGGTATCAAGCCCGGCACGACCTTCACCTATCGCTTCCCGCTGAAACAAAGCGGCACCTATTGGTATCACAGCCATACCGGGTTTCAGGAGCAGGTCGGTGTTTTCGGTCCGCTCATCATCGATCCTATCGAGCCCGCGCCCTACGCCTATGACCGGGAATATGTCGTGATCCTCTCGGACTGGACCTTCACTGATCCGCATCTCGTTTACTCGCGCCTTAAAAAACAAAGCAACTACTACAACTATCAGCGCCGCACGCTCCCCGACTTGGTTCGCGATGCCGGCCACGATGGTTGGTCGGCCGCACTTGCCAGCCGCCGGGAGTGGGCGCGGATGCGCATGGATCCAACCGACATTTCCGACCTCACTGGCGCGACCTTCACCTATCTGGTCAACGGTCTCCCGCCCGCGGCCAACTGGACCGGCTTGTTCCGGCCGGGTGAACGCGTGCGCCTGCGCTTCATCAATGCCTCTGCCGCCACTTATTTCGATGTCCGCATCCCCGGCCTGCCGCTGACGGTCGTCCAGGCCGACGGCAACGACGTGCAGCCTGTCACCGTGGACGAATTCCGCATCGCCATCGCCGAGACCTACGACGTTATCGTCACGCCAACCGAGGACCGCGCCTACACTCTTTTCGCTGAGACAATGGATCGGAGCGGCTATGCCGCCGGCACGCTCGCGCCGCGTCAAGGCTTGACCGCATCGCTGCCGCAACGTCGCATTCGTCCGCTTCGAACGATGGCCGATATGGGCATGGATCACGGCGCTGGCACAGGCTCGATGGCTGGGATGCCGGGAATGGCGGCCGACGAACATTCGGGGCATGGTGGCCCGCCGACCCCGCCGCCGTCTGCCCACGCGGGGCATGACACGGCAGCGATGGCCGATAGGTCGAAGTCTGCTCCCGCGCCCGCAGTCGATCATTCTAACATGGCCGGGATGGCCGACACGCCCGGCATGATAATGCCGGCCACCCCGTCTGCGAGCGTTGAACACGTCGGCATGGCGATGCCCGCTGCGCAGCCTACCCCCGCGCCTGCGTCCATCCCGCACGGCCCCGACAATCATGGAGCGGGCAATGCGATGGTCGCGATGGCTCCGCGCAATCGACTGCACGAACGCGGCACAGGCTTGGAAGATGCGCCACATCGCGTGCTCGTTTACACCGATCTGCGCAGCCTCCAGCCGCGTCCCGAGGTGCGTCCGCCTGACCGCGAAATCGAACTCCACATCACCGGCAACATGGAGCGCTATATCTGGGGCTTTGACGGCAAGACATTTTCCGAGGCCGCCCCGCCCATCGCCTTCAAACTCGGCGAGCGCGTGCGCCTGACCTTCATCAATGACACGATGATGGACCACCCCATGCACCTGCACGGCATGTGGAGCGAACCTGACAACGGCGCCGGGGCTTTCCGTCCGAAAAAACATACAATCAACGTGAAGCCTGCCGAGCGCCTCTCGCTCGACATCGAAGCCGATGCGCCCGGTTTCTGGGCCATGCATTGCCATATCCTTTATCACATGGAAGCTGGCATGTTCCGCGTGGTGTCCGTGAGCTGACCAAGGAGCACCCGGCCATGAAACTTCGCTTTTTTTTCCTCCTCTCCCTCACCATCCCATTGTTGGGATACACCCAGACCCATTCCGGCCACGGCGGCAACGCCATGCCCGCCGAAAAACCGACTGCTACTGCTCCCGCTGCGACTGGCACTCCACCCCACCAGCTCTATGGCTGGGCTCCGCCGGTGGACGACCGGATGCGTTTCAACTACGTTCTCCTTGAGCGGCTCGAACTCAGCACCGGTGAGGCGCCCGATGCACTCCACCTCGATGCCCAAGGTTGGTATGGCGACGACCGCAACAAATTCTGGTGGAAAGCCGATGGCACCCATCAGACCCAGGGAACGTCCGCCGGTGAGGGCGAGTTCCAGGCTCTCTACAGCCGGCTCGTTGCGCCTTTCTGGGATTTTCAGGCCGGGCTGCGTTATGACCGCACGTGGGGACCCGGACCGGATCACGGCCGGGCTTTCGGCGTGATCGGTTTCACCGGGCTGGCCCCATACTGGTTCGAGGTCGAGCCCGCCTTGTTCGTGAGTGAGGATGGCGATGTGTCCGCCCGCCTCAGTGCAAGCTACGACGCACTCCTTACCCAGCGGCTTGTGCTCCAACCTCGCCTGGATGTGAATGTCGCGTTGCAGGATGTGCCGAAATTCGGGATTGGCAGGGGCTTTAACGACGTGGAGCTTGGACTGCGCCTGCGCTATGAAATCACCCGCGAACTTGCGCCTTACGTCGGGGTGACGTGGACGCGCCAACTCGGGGCAACTGCCGACCTCGCACGGGCCGCTGGCGCGACGCTTGACGAGGTGCGCTTTGTCGCCGGTGTGCGCGTCTGGTGGTGAAGCCCCACAACTCAGCTATACAATGAGAGCTCGACCCGACAATAAGGCGCCAGCCTGGACTGCAATTGCGCCCCGGTGCCGGAAAAAAACGGCGCGTGTAAGATTCCAGGATGGGATCCGTCTCCGGGATGAACCCACTCATCCCATGACAAAAATCAAAGAGACTCCCCCGGTCAGTGGCTGTCAGAACTGTTCCTGCCGCCGCGGCCCGCGTTGCCACTGCCACGCCCCCAACGTCCTGCTCGCTCTCTGGGACTACAGCCGCCTGCTCCGCCGTCGAAAAAACCGCAACTGATCCTCGCCATGAAACACGACCATTCCAGCCACGGCCACACTGATCACCATCACCCCCATCATGGACACGATCATGGGTCTCCCGATCACAGCGTGCAGCCGGCCAAGTCCGCGAAATACTTTTGCCCGATGTGCGAGGGCGTAGTGAGCGACAAACCCGGCGACTGCCCGAAATGCGGGATGGCTCTGGAGCGGAACCACGCTTGGGTGCCGCCGGCAACGGGCAAGACCATCTACACGTGTCCCATGCACCCTCAGATCCAACAGGACCATCCCGGCGATTGTCCGATCTGTGGGATGGCGCTCGAACCAGTTCTTCCCACCAACGACGATTCCGAAGAGGAGAATGCGGAGCTGCGCGACATGACGCGACGCTTATGGATCGGCGGTATTCTCACGCTGCCAGTGTTGGTTCTCGCGATGGCGCACCTGGTGCCAGCCTATGAGCATGTTGCCAACGGGACAATCAGCCGCTGGATCCAGCTCATCCTCTCGACTCCCGTTGTTTGGTGGGCCGGCTGGCCTTTCTTCGTCCGCGGCGCTCGGTCTATTCGCAGCCGGAATTGGAATATGTTCACCCTGATCGCACTGGGCGTGGGGGCAGCCTGGATCTACAGCGCGGTGGCCTTTTTCTTTCCGGGAGTCTTTCCGCCCGCGATGCGGCAGCATGGAGGCATGGTGGATGTCTATTTCGAGGCAGCGGCCGTCATTGTCGCGCTGGTGCTCGTGGGACAAGTGTTGGAGTTGCGGGCTAGGGCACGCACTTCCAGCGCCATCAAGGCGCTCTTGAATCTCGCGCCGCCGACAGCCATTCGTGTCACCGAGGCTGGTGATGCTGAGATTCCGCTTTCAGAGGTCAAAACAGGCGACCGCCTTCGTGTCCGCCCAGGCGGCAAAGTGCCGGTGGATGGCGCCATTGAGGAGGGATCGTCGTCGGTCGATGAATCTATGATCACTGGTGAATCACTCCCTGTGGAGAAGATGACCGGCGACCGAGTAACCGGCGGAACCGTGAATGGCACCGGGGGATTTATCCTCCGGGCTGACAAAGTGGGGGCGGACTCGCTCCTCTCGCGCATTGTGCAGATGGTGGCGGAAGCCCAGCGCAGTCGCGCGCCCATTCAGGGTCTGGCTGACAAGGTGGCGGGCATCTTTGTGCCGGCCGTGGTTGCCATCGCCGCGATCACGTTCGCCATTTGGTTCTTCTTTGGCCCCGAGCCGCGACTGGCCTATGCCATCGTCAATGCGGTGGCTGTGCTGATCATTGCCTGTCCCTGCGCCCTTGGTTTGGCCACACCGATGTCGATCATGGTCGGCGTCGGCCGTGGTGCGCAGGAAGGCGTGCTCGTGAAGAATGCCGAGGCACTGGAGCTCCTGGGCAAGGTCAACTGGCTAGTTGTCGACAAGACGGGCACCCTGACGGAGGGCAAACCACGCCTGGTCGATGTCGTGCCGGTGCCTGGTGTCGATGAAACCATCCTTCTGCAGGCCGCAGCTTCGCTCGAACGCTCATCGGAGCATCCCTTGGCCGCGGCAATCGTGCGCGGGGCGGGGGAACGAAAGGTTCAACTTCGCGAGGTGTCGGAATTCCGCTCCGTCACTGCAGGAGGCGTCGTTGGCTTGGTCGACGGCAGGAAAGTCCATGTCGGCAAACCAAAGTTTATTGAAGCAGAAGGTCTGTCGATCGACGCGAACTTTCGGGATCGAGCGACCGCGCTTCAGGCTGAAGGCAAGACGGTGCTTTTTGCAGGCCTTGAGGGGAAGTTCGCCGGTTTGATCGCGGTTGCTGACCCAATCAAGGAGTCGACCCCGGAGGCTATAGCGATGTTGCACGAACTCGGGGTGAAGTTGGTGATGGCCACTGGCGACAACCGCCGCACCGCCGAAGCCGTGGCGCGAAAGCTTGGGCTTGATCAATTCGAGGCCGAAGTGGAGCCCGCCGACAAGATCAAGCGGGTGAATACGCTCAAGCAGGGCGGCCAAGTGGTCGCCATGGCAGGGGACGGTATCAATGATGCCCCGGCGCTGGCGGCAGCCGACGTGGGGATAGCGATGGGCACCGGAACGGATGTCGCGATGGAGAGCGCCGGGATCACCTTGATCAAAGGAGACCTCCGAGGCATTGCCCGTGCCATCCGTCTGTCGCGCGCCACCATGCAAAACATCCGGCTGAACTTATTCTTCGCCTTCATCTATAATGCCGCTGGGGTTCCCATCGCTGCGGGGCTCCTCTATCCATTCTTCGGCATCCTCTTGAGCCCGATTTTAGCGGGGGCCGCGATGTCCCTGTCCTCCGTCTCAGTCATCAGCAACGCGCTGCGATTGCGGCGCGTGAAGCTTTGAAAAACTTCGGAGTCCGCCCCGCCCTGAAGCGCGGGCGCCACTCCGGTGGATTTGATGCTGTTGGCGCCGGCACGGTTTTGTCCATCAAGGGCTCAGCGAATCAGACAATTCATAGGGCGAGGCCCTTTGGCGGGTGGAGGAGGGAGCTAGCGTGACCGCGGGGTTCACTTGGCCGGCGGCGCCCAGCGGTCAAGGAATGCCGCCACTCGCCTTGCCACTTCCTCATCGGTGGGTGCGGCGAGCGAGGCGGTTTCCTGGGTCGTGAGCTTGGTCCCGTCCTGATCGAGCACGACGATCGCTGGGAGCCCGAGCCTGAGCGGGTTGCCGTAGCGCTCGATCACCGCCGCATTGCGCTTCTTGTCGTTGCGGGTGTTGGCGTCGACGTAGACCAGGACGAAATCCCGTTGCAGGGCCCGGCGGAGGGCGGGGGCCTCGGTGAATGCCTGGTGGAGACGCCGGCACCACGGGCACCAGTTCGCCCCGAATAAAAGAACGACGCGTTTGTTCTCCTGCCGGGCGCGAGCGAGCGCCTGGTCCACCTGCTCCTCCGCCTTTGCCTGCCGGTCAAAGATGTCGGGCCCCATGTTCTTATATTCGGGCTCGGCGCCAAGTGGCGCCGAGAGGATCCCGACGAGGAGGAGCACGAGGGCTGGGCGTATCCACTGCATGGCGAGAGGATGCCGCATTCCGAGGGTCGCGCAAGGGTCGCCGTAGCTATCGGGAAATGAGCACCGCGCGATTCATCACCCCCGACGAGCGTCAGCGTTTGTTGGCCCAACTGGCGAGCCCCAGGGATGTCCTTTTCTATCAGGTCGCAGTCAACACGGGCCTGCGGGTATCAGAAATTTTAGGTTTACGATGGCGACAACTTATCCGCAACGGCGCACCGGCGCCGGCGTTCGAGATCCCACGTCGTAGTTTGAAGGGAGGTCGCTCAGAAAACCGACGGCGCGTTTGCACGCGCCGCATCCCGATCAACGCCGCGGCCGCCGCGGCGATCAGGGAATACGCCTTCGCCGCATTCGGCTCAGCCGAACCGCCATTGGAGAATTATGTTTTCGCCTCCCGCAAGAAATCTCCGGGCGTGATTTCGCGGAAGCAGGCGCACCGTATCATTGCGGACGCTGCGCGTCGCGCCGGCCTGGAAGGCACCGTGGCGCCACATTCCCTACGACGGGTATTCGCGCGTGCCTGCTATTCCGCCACAAATCACGATCCCGTGGCGCTTCAGGTTTTGATGGGCCACGCCAATTTCCAGACCTCGGTAATCTACATAAAACCCGACCCCGGCGAACTGGCGCACATCTATGACGGCCTCCATTCGCCGGAAGCGGAAGCCGCCGGCGCCAGCCGTCCTGTAGCTCTCAACCATCATGCTCAATGAACTCATCCGCTACAACGAGTCCGCGATCAACGAGGCTTTCACCCTCGCCCTCAAGAGAGCCAAGATCGAATCCGACGATCCTGCCCAATTGGAGCAGGTGATCTTCAACCTCGCAGGCACCAATATGCACCTCCTCGAAATTCTGGCGGACAATTCGAAAATGATTCTGGAGTGTGCGGGCACCGTCTACAAGTTGCTGGCGCATGCGCAGCGCCGCGCGGTCACCCCGGAGGCGCGGGTGCGAATCCGACTCTTGGCAACCAAGCTGGGCTTCTGGCCGCAGTTGCAGAAAGAGGCTCGCAGCCTGGAGTCGTTCACCCAGTCGCAAAAGGATGCCCTCAAGGCGCTGCACGCGATCGCGGAAGTGTCGCAGGACAACACGCATCAGTTCGCGGATATTTTCAGGTGCATGCCCCTCCTTGTGGGTCCCAGCGGTGTCGGCAAGACGCACACCGTTCGTGCTTTCGCGGAGCAATTGGGCCGGCCGATGCTCCGGCTGGCCGTGGGCGACTGGATCGTGAGTGGCGCGGCTAAGTATGAGTGCACCTACCAGACTGTGCTCAGGCATCTTGATGAGCACGGCAAGCTGGTGATCTTCATCGATGAAATCTGTAAGCTCGGGCATCACCACGAAAACACCGCTTGGTCTGCAGCGGTTATCACCGAGTTATTTGCCCTGCTTGATCGCGAAGTCAGCTACCAGGGCAGCTCAGAATTGCCTTGGAAGCCTGGACATAGCGTGAGGCTGAAACGCGATGTCATCATCGTCGGAGCGGCCACGTTCCAGAATGTCTGGAACACGCTCAATGCGCCCAAGATGGGATTCACTTCCGCACCGGTCACCTCGGCGAGCGTGGTTCAGGCCGTGCGCAAGGCGCAGATCCTACCCGTGGAGATGATGAATCGGTGGATGGATAACTGGCTGATCATCGAACCATACACCGTGGCAGACTTTGCCCGGATCATGAAGCAGCGGAAGATTTCGCGCCGCATTGTCGATCCGGTGAAGGCCGCCGCGTCCGGGCTGAATTATCGCTACCTTGAGTCTGCGGTGACGAGCGATGCGGTTAAAAAGCAGATCAAGATTATGGCTGAGCGGGATGCGCAGTCTCATTCCCGGGGGGGGAGGCCGCGTGACGCCGATAAGGATGAACGTCTGACCGCCCAAATTGCTGAACGGTAGCTATCCACCATGGCAAAATATCTATACGCGACCGATTTCCACAATGATCTCGCGGCTTGGGCCTGGCTGAAAAAAGCCGCGCCTAGCTTTACTGCTACGATTTACGGGGGAGATTTCATTTCCGCCAATATATTCTCGTTGCCGGCGGCGGACCTGATCCGGATTCGGAGCAAATATCTTTCGGGGTTTCCTACGGCGTTTTATGCCGCGATTGGGAATCATGATATGGATGAGACAATCACGGACGGAGGCCAGGGGTGGTGGCTGCATTCGCTGGCCGAGAAGCACCACCACATTCATGCTGCCGGAGTGCATATTTTGCCGTGTGGCTGGCGCCTCCAGATCGTCGATTTTGCGGACTTCATCGATGTGACGGGCGAGAACGCGGGACCGGGAACGATCCTGCTGAGCCATGTGCCACCGGCAGGGCCATGTTCATGGCAACACGGCGTCTGCTTCGGCGATGAGCTTTTGGCGGACGACCTTCGGCAAACTGGCCCATCTATTCTGCTTTGTGGCCACGTTCACAGCCCGGACAGATGGAACAGTCGCGCTGGATGCACTTTGGTCGTAAACCCCGGCGTTTCGACCTGGAACGGCATACCCGCACACTGTGTCCTCGATACCGACAAGCTCACGATCACTCGCGTCTTCAACGGCACCGAAGAACGCCTCCGAATTTGAGGTCATGCCTGTGAATAGACTCGGCCGTTCAGGCCGCCGTGGCCCGGGCGAGTCTGCCGAATGACCACTAACGGCAGAGTGGGCACGCCGGCGCCGGCGCGGGAAGGCCAGGTGGTAGGCTGGCGGAATTCCCGAACGGCTACTGGCCGGCCAAGCTCAACAGTCGTGGCGCAGCAGGATCGTGGTGATGCTGCGATCCGGCACCGTGATGATCCAGAACGGCAGGCCATCGCTGCGGTAGTAGCGTGACCCGAGATATCCTGGAACGGTCAGGGCCAGGTCGTTGAGGAACCAAGCGGTGGGATCCAGGTCGCCCCAGTCGCCGGCAATGTGGCGCAGGAGGGCAGGCATGTAGTCGGACGGCGGGATGGCACTTTCGGCCTCGGGCGTCATGAAGACATCACGGGGCTCGAAAACAGCCGGAAACGAAGGCGAGAGGAAAGCGTTGTGGTTCACAGCGTCTTTCCTCCCTGGTTAAGCAGCTTCGCCTCGCGGTCGAGCCGGCGCGCCCCCTTGCGCCCGTCGCTCACCTTTTCCGGAATGCCTTCCAGCTTCGCGCAGTGGGCGATGGTCCGGCAGGCGACCATGTAGCTCCAGGGCCACGTGCGGCTCGGGTAACGATAACGCCTGGTATCGAGCTGCTCGCTTGCCTCCGGATACCAGCGGCCGGCGTTGTCCGTTCCACCATCAGGGGGTTCGATCCGGTCACGCTGCCGAATATAGCGTTCGGCCGCGCGGAGGACGGCGGGTTTCTTGCGGGCCTTGGGGGGCACAGTGGCGGCGGGCGCCACGATTTGGGGACTCACCACGGCCGGAGCCGGGGCGGGTGGGATTGGATTGATCTGATTTTTCATAGGTAGCCGGATTTGCCGGTTTCCTATTATTGCACGAGGGGGGCAAAACGGCGGAATTCTCGGCCGGCCCCTCTGGAGACGACCGTCCAAGTCGGGCTGGGCGGGTGGGGAGGGCAAGGGCTCACGATCGCCGGCGGTCGGCGGGATAAGCTCGTCGCGTTACGGGTCCCCAGCATGCCGCCCGAAAACAGAAATCCCCGGCTTCCTTTCGGAAACCGGGGACTCATTCTAAGCCGCCATGCGGCGGACAACCTGTCTGACGACAATTGCCGTCGCTACTTTGTCTTCTAAGCCACCATGCGGCGGATGATTTCACTGACGGCACCTGCCGTCGGGTAGTTGCTATCCAGAAAAGCCGCCTTCTCGGCTGGCATCTACACTATAGCACGGCACTTTTCTGAAAACCTAAGATCGGGCGCTTGAATCCGTTAAACCCTAGAGATTATCAACATAGGAATGTCGATAATGCCAATTTTCAACACCCAGCCTTTTGGCTTTCGCGGCACCCCCAGGGAGGATTTCCGCCAAAACCACAAAAGGTGCCGCGCCATGGCCGCGCTACACCACCGTCATGTCCCGCAGTGAGCTTTGCCCAGGAAACCCCCATGCACCCTTCTTCCAAAGCGATGCCTGAGAATGCCTGACCTTTCAAAAATACGGAATAACAGGAGCCTCGTTCTTCTGATAAAGGGGATGAACCGGTGAACCGTTTTGATTCTTGCCGAAGCAGACCACCAGCCGCTGGTCACACTCCGAGCGAAGGATAGTTTCGACCGCGAGGGCACGTTGAAAATTGGCCGCTGGGTTGCCCCACGCAACCAGGACCCGTCCTGCCGTGCGAGCAACCTCCCGGATCCATTTGTCATTCTCGGGCAAGTTGACAGCCGGGACCCGGTGTAGCTGGCCAGAGGCTGTGAGCCGCACCGACATCGCATTCAACATATAGAGCGCGCCAAATCCCCAGCGCTGTGCGAATCCACAGCACCGATTCACCGTGCGATCCCCGGTCGCCTCGTCGGCTCCAGATGGATTCATGCCGATCACTGCAAGGTAGTTGTCCGGATTCCCCCAATGGCGGAACAAAGTGAAGCGGTGGCTGCGATCACGATTAAACCGCGTGCGCTCGACAACCATCGGATCAGGCCTTCGGAGATCAGGTCGCGATGGCAGTATGCCAATCCCGGCAGTTTGAACGCTCATGAAGGTAAGATTAGTTGGCGAGGCGGTGTTCTGTCCACAGCGCTCCGATACACCATTCTTATCCCCCAAAGAGCACCAAGGGCCAGATCGCCGAATGGCGTTCCGCTGACGGACGCATCGAGAGAATCAGCCTGAAAATGAAGGCCCCGGGGCCCTGAGGTCACCGCATTACCGGCGTCCTCACCGGGGCTGCATCGTGTTGAGCGATACGACATCAGGGTAAGTGCCGGAGCTGAGAAATCGAGCGTCGATATTAACGGTTCGATCGCAGGCCGTATGGCTTGGGGCGAGCGCGTGAACCGCAATCGTCTTCTTAAGTTAGCGTCAGTGGACGACTGACAGCAGACAAAGCATGCGGGATGGTCGCTCTATAACAAAATCAGTGTATCGCGCCGTGGGACCTCAATTGCCGAGGCTCATGGCAGCGCAATATATTCACGGGAATCCTTGAGGTCGTAGCCGTTTTCCTTCGCGAGCTGCTTAACCTCGGGGGAACGACGATAGCGATTTTCATCGTCCATCGCGAGGAGCTCGCGTTCCGGGATGAAGCGGTCCAAGTCCAATTTCGCACTTGGCGTGCTGGCGGCCGCATAAGCGGGCGCGAGGGCCAAGATGAAGTTGGCGATCCTGAACCCGGTCACGGGGTGCTTCTTCAGTTCGGGCCGCATGGCCACGTAGGAGGCGAGCAACCTGGCCGGCATGTCAGGCCAATACATCGCCTCGACCTTTGCTGGCTCGTTGGGGTCAGTCACCAGCGCGCAAATGTGCGGAGATCCAATCTGCGGAACGACTGGCACCGTCACGGGGAAAAAATCCTGGGCGCTCAACGGCGGCAACGCAGAGAAGCCGGTGACGTTACCGTCACTGGCGATCGCTTGGACCAAGGGCTCACTTGGCGAACCGAAAACGAGGGTCTGGAGGCCGATGGGGGTAACATTTCCATTGGAGGAACGGTTGCTGGCTGTGAGGTAGCCGATGGCTGCGGTGGGATATTTGTTCATGATGGTGTTGGGTTGGAAGTGCAGAAGCGCACCCCATGAAGTAGCACAACGATTTCGGGCACCTGCGGGAGGCGCAGCCGGGGACAAAGCAGGCAGCACCCTCAGGTCTGCCCTCGCTTGTCTCACAGGGTCGCATAATACTTTCATTACAACCGTCCATCCCTCCATGGCTGAATCAACTTTGCGCCGCCATTCGGTCGAAGGCTATCCTTTGAGGGGAGAGCGGGCCACCGTGCTGTGCTACCGGCTCATCTGCGGAATTTTGGCCAGCCCCCGTCTGGCGAAATTAACGGCACCACCCTTGGATGATCCGATATCCCAGCTTCGCGATGAATACGAGCTGTCGGAAGCAGCCCACCATTTGGTTGAGATCGCGATCTATTGTCGGACGGCGCAGGATCATTTTCTCAAGCTGACACCCCTAAACATTGACTGGCTCACGAATGCTGTGGGCACGCTTAAATCTCCTGCTACCCGCCGAGGGAATGAGCCTCTCACCTTTCGAGAAGCCTGCCACAAGCTGATTCATGCCGAGGATATCACTTGGGAGGTCGTCAACGAAAGGGGAAGACACCAGAGATACATAAAACCCGTGGTGTATCTATATGGCTCGAAGCAGAAGAAAAACTGGAGGGCATCCCTGGACGTTGTCCTCTTTGTGAAGGAGGCTTATTCACTCTTAAGGATGGTGTAGAGTTTCTTGTAGAGGCCTTCGGGATAGTTGATCGTTCGAAACCGATTGGTGCACCTCACACTCCTCCCTCCATGAGGGGAAACCGGGGCGAAAGCCCCGGTCGATCGGCCGCCACCGACCGGGCGAAAAGGGCTGCTATGTAATGAGCATGGCCCGACTGACCACACCCCCGCCCACCCAACCAAGCACTCCGCATGGCGGCCAAACTTGGTTTCGGTATCAGCCGGATTCCGAAACACCATCGCCGGACTCAGGTGGCGGGCAGCACCGCGCCAAACTTTGCCGCGCCGAATCCGAAGCTCCAATCTCATCAAGACAGGCAGATCCGGATCCACTTCCTGCAGATCCCGCCAAATTTCGGCCCCGCCGGCGCCAGGCGCCGCGCCGGGCACGGATTTCGTTTGAGGCGCCGATCCGGCTAAAAGCCAAGTTAGATCGCCTGGCGCGCGAACTGGACCGCAGCAGAACCACTCTCCTGCGCGACGGGCTCAGCCGATATCTGGCCGAACTGGTCACGAAGGGAGGAGAATCATGAAGGCGCGCCGACCTCCCACGAAACGGCGCCACCGCGGATCAATCCGCACCCAGCGCCGCGTTCGCTACGTTGCCGACGGTCTGGCTGCCGCGCTCGTGGACCCGGAGATGCGCGATCACGTCGCTCTGCTCGGAAAACTTTTCCGCGGGCGAACTGGAACGAACGTTAAAGTCGCGCACCTGACCCGGGCCCTCGCTGCTGCACACCCCACGACCGGTCGGATCCTGCGCGCCAGGGTCAACACGGGGACCCGTCAGGAAGGTGAGAGCCGCGTCGCAAATACCTGCTTTGGTTTCGATGTGACGCTGTCGGTCGACAAATCAGTTTCTGTCGCCGCACTGCTTCTTGGCGATAAAGTCGTGCTGAAGGCCGCCTTCGCTGCGATGACGAGTGCCGGCCGCTGGCTCACGCGAAAGATGGACCGCCGGATCCGCGCCGGCGGGCAAAACCGCACCGTGGAGACCGGGCTGGGTGCCGCCTTTCTCCTTCCTGAAAAAGCCGGTCGCGATGGTCAGCCGCAACTACACGCGCATATTATTTTCCCGAACCTCACGAGTTTCCCCGACGGTGATCGCACCCGCTTCTGCGCCGCGCACTTCCAGCGAATCGCCCAACTTGCCCTTGCCGCCCAGCGGCGGGTGCATGCCCAGCTCCACCGCGACTTGGTTCGGCTCAACTATGCTGCGGACTTTACTACAGGCGTATGCCGGCTGACGAGCATTCCCCAGGCGCTCTGCGACCAGCTCTCGCCCGCCACCCAGCGCATTCATGCGACTGCCCGCCATCGCAGCGGCGCCGGCACACGCACCTCACGGCGTCTGGCCCGGATGCGGGAGGACACTCACCTCTTTCATCGTCCGCCCAAGACGCTGAAAACGTTGGCCCAGTGGCAGGCCGATTGGGCGCTCTCTCTCCAACCCCAGAAGCTAAACACGATCAGACGCGCCTACGCCGCAGCCCGCTTCAATCCGCCGCCGATCGCCTCCCAACCGACTGACGCGTCGGATTCATTTACCGTCCCCGTCCCCACGCTCCGCGGTCCCAGCGCGGAGGAGGCCGAAGTGTTGCTGCGTCCGCGCCGGGCGCGCGAGCGCGACGAGGATGATCCGACGCTCACGGTCCGCCAATTGGTTGGTTCGTTTCGGCAAAAGTTCGAGCGGGAGTGCCCGTCGGCCCGTCGGCCCGAAACAGTCGAGGTGTCCTACTTGTGCCCGGAGGCGACCCCGCACCTCGTAGAATTCACAGAAGCTCTCCGGTCCTCGCTGCGCCGGATCTTCCCGCGTCTTGTCGTGCACCAAGCCTTTACGGCCGAGTCCGTGGCGAGTTTTACGGTCATCGGGGAGGCGGCCTCAAATCCGGCCGTCCGGGAAATCATGCTCCAGGCAACTCGGAAGCTTGAACAAGAATTGGCGCGACCTGAGATCCGCGCCGGCTGGCCGGCACTGACGCGTTGGCTGAGTCACGCGAACATTGCTGCCCCGCGTCAGAAAACCAAACCCACGCCGGCAGGCATTGCCATCCCGACAAGCAATACTGGGCGGGTCATTACACCGCAAAAGCTTGTTTCGGCCACACCTCGCCCAGACCCGCAACCAGTCGTCCCCAGGAAGCTGGCACCTGTAATCGCCCCGCCCATCACGGTGCCAGATGCGTCTGAAATCGAACTCCTGCCATGAAAACTAATCCTGGCCCCGAACCGGACCAGCGGCCCCTCTTGCTCTTTTTCCCCTGCACCCGGCAGGTCTATGACTGGTTCGCCAGCCAAGTGGATGTTGGCCATCCCCCGGTAACAACGGAGCTTTTGCTGCGGCAGAGAGCGTTCGAATCAGATCCAGCAAACGGCATCGACCGGCGGGTCACCTGCCACCTTTGCGGGAAGGCGGAGGCCCGCTACATCATTTGCCGGCGAAAAGGGCAGGAGACAGACCTGCTTTTTCCCCGCCGCTTTCCACTCACCAAGCATCTTCACCTCGCGACGTGCCCCTCCTTTCAGCACGAAACAATGGGGACCGCGCCGGGTTCGGCCGACAACGATGGACAAAAGCCGACGCGTGCGGCACGGGGAGATTTTGCGGCTCTCTGGACCCCACAGATCGATCCAGAACTGCTAGTCGTGCCCGACGCGCGGGTTAAGCGGGTGCGGTCACACTTGGCCCATTCGCCGGTCCAGCGCACCCGGACCACCCGGCCAAACATCAGCCTGCGGCGCTTCGCGAGTGAGCTTTTGCAGCGTGCGGGCGTCTGCGACTGGCGCGCGTCGTTCCAGGCCAGCCGAAGCGAACGGGGTTTCAACGGCCTGATCCTAGGCGCCCTCTCAGCACTTAACGAAGGTGAAAAAGACGGGAAGGCCGCCGCTCTGTTGCGGGGCCTGCCTTCGGCCACTCAGATCGTTCCCTGGTCGTTCCTCGATCCGCAATATCCGCAAAGGATGCCGGACTCGGTTGCGACATGCGTCGGATTCGGGTTTATCGAATCACTTGGCATGCCAAACCGCCACGGCGCACGCGCGATGGCACTACGCAATTTTACCGGCCTGCCGGTTTTGGTGCCGGCTGCGGTGCTAGCGAAAGAGGCGGCTGATCCGCGCAGTCCTTTCTATCCCGGCGCACCCACGAGCAACGTATGGACCATGTTTGTTGCCGAATCGTTCGGCGGCGTTTGGAAAATTCACCATCTCACATGGTTTCGGCTCTCTGCCCGCGGGTTGATCCCGATCGACAGTAGATTCGAGGAGATGATGATCGAGCGCATGATCGGTGAGCGCCGGTCGTTCCGCCGTTGGCTTCTGCCACCACCCGAGCTTCGCGGGGAAAAATGGATACCCGATCTTCAATTGGTCAGCGACGGCAAGTATGGGGTTTTTGTCGAGGTGGCTGGGCGCATGGATGATCCTGCATACTTCGCGAACATCCGTCGCAAAGAGGAGTGGTTGGGGTCACGGCTACTCGTATGGGACACCCGCTCGCCACTGCGGGAATTCGTCCTGCCGGCACAATGAAGTCGGCAATAAACGCCGCGGCGCTGTGCGGATGAGCAGCTAAGGCTGCCAAGGTTGGGGCGGTTTGCGTTTGCGCTTCTTCCCATTGGCAATTGCCGCGGCTATCTTTGCCTTGGACCGAGACTTCCCACCGAGGCGGCCGTTGGCTCTCGCGGCCTTTGTTTTTCTCCGTGATGTTGCCCGACCAGCAATAACGAGATGATCGTAGCTTGGCGGGCTGGCGTGTGGTGGTTGAACAGTGGCCGCGAGAGCACGCAAAGCATCATCATGCTGCAGTATCTGATTCACGCCCTTGATCTCATTGCGGAGAAAATACTCGCCCTCTCTCGGCAGCCCTTTTTTTCGATTCGCCTCCGTCTTGGACCGCTTTCTAGTGCGGGCCCATTGCTCAATCGATGACAGACCCTGAATTGAATAGAAGAACTTCAATTTAGGCAGCGCCAGTTCAGCGGCGACCGATTCCCACTCCTTTTCGACGGTCGTGAGGGCTTCGCGTGCGGATTGGAGGTTTGCAATGATCCCATCGAGCGTCGCCATAAGCCAAGCCAACATTAGCTTGGCTTGGACCTCCAGCCTGTTTTGGCCCGTGCCAGTATCCCGCATGGCAAAAGACAATATCAGTTCCCAACGATGCGCGCGCGAAGGTCCGTTCTGCTGGCAGTCCAAAAATGCGCTCCGCCTGATCGAGGACGCGTGCGACAGTCGCCCTGACAAGGCCTATGTCCTGGCCGTTTACCTCGCCCTGACGTGGCACGCCTCGAATCGTCAGTCGGAGGTGTTTAGGCTGGAGAAGCGAATCCTGGCGGCAAAGGCAGGCATTTGCTACCGTAAGGTGGCGGACATTTTGAAGCTTCTCGTCCAACTCGGGCTCATTACCTCGGAAGCTGAATATATCGAAGGCAGCCTGGCCCAGGGAGCCAATACCTACACCTTGTGCTCTGCCGGGATTACCCCGTGCATGGAAAGCACTGCCCCCATGCATGGCTCGAAAAACGCCGCCGTGCCGAGACTAGGAGAAGAATCTTTAGTAGAATCATCAGAACAATCTATTGCGCCTGACGGCGCGGCTGGGGAAGGGATGAAATCCAACCAGCCAGGCATAAAGGCCCAGCAGTCAAACCAGCGGGATCTAGCCCTGCATGCGCTGGCCGCCGTAGGCGGCGCCGATCCGGCGCAAGTGACCAAGTCGGCCTGGGGAGCCATCGCCAAGGCCCTGAAGGAAATCCGTTCTGTTTGCCCAACGGTGGCGCCGGAAGAAATCAAACGCCGCGCCCAAAATTACCGCGGGCACCTGCCGACCGCGATGCTCACCGCGAGCGCGCTCGCCCGGCACTGGTCGACCTGTGACCGCCCGCCGGCGTCCGCAAACCCCTCTCCGCAATCCAATCGAAGCTACCAGCCGTTTAAGAAATGAAACTCTCCGACCATCCAATCTCCCTGGCCAACGAACAGCGGGTTCTCGCGTGTGAGATCGACCGGGGCACCGAAGCCCTGCTCACCATCATCGAGACCGGCATTACCCCAGCATCATTCGCCGACCCATTTTGCCGCCGCATTCACGAGACCGTCCTTGGTCTGCACGCCACCGGTCTGCCCTTTGCGCTCCAGGACATTCTGGAATGCATGAAACCCTCTTTCACGGAGGCCTCATCCCTCATGGACATCACTCGCTCGCCGAACGAATCGATGATCGTCCTGCCGCGCCTCTGCTCTGAGCTCCGCTCCTTAGAATGTCGCCGTCGAACGATGGTGCTGACTGCCAAGCTCAGCACGGCCGCGAAGGACGATCCGGAACAGATGTCGGGGATTATCGGGGAACTCCTCGCCACTCATGCTGACACCGCCAAGGCCATGTCTTGGTCCAAGATTTGCGACGCAGCCACAGCCGGAGCCATTGATGCGATCAATGGCAAGACCGACACCACCGCACTGGTGTCCTGGGGCTGGCCGCAGCTTGATCAGGGGTTTGAAGCCATGGCTAAGGGAGAGCTGGTGGTCATCGCCGCCCGGCCTGGTGTTGGAAAAAGTTCCCTGGCGCGAGCGGTCGCTTCGGCAGCCGCGATCCGAGGCCAAAGTGTTCTCTTTGAGTCGTTGGAAGTTTCCGCCCAACAAATGGTGAACGGCATGGCGACCAGTCTTAGCGGTCACTCATTCAAGGAGTTGCCGGATCTTCTTCCTACTCACCAGCAGCGCTTCCTCCAATCGATCACAACGTTGCGCGAGGCGCCCATGCAGGTGCACCAAGATCGCACCATGGCGGGTATCATCGCGCGCACCAAGGCGACCCACGCTCAAGCGCCCTTGGATGTGTTGGTGATCGACTACCTCGGCCTAGTTGCCGACTGCGAGCCAGCCAAAGGGCAAACGAAGGCCCAAGCGGTGGGAACCGTCACCAAGGCGCTTAAGCGTCTCGCGATGGAGCTGCAGATCGTTGTGATCTGCCTCTCCCAGATTAACCGGCAGTCGGTCAACGAGGGTAATCGTGAGCCGCGCCTATCCGATCTGCGCGACAGCGGGGACATCGAGCAGGATGCCGACCGCGTATGCTTCATCCATATGCCTGATGAGTGCCCGTTCACTAAGCGAGCACAGAGCCACCTTGACGACGTTAACGAACGCCCCCGCTTTGGCTGCGCCCTCATCCAGGCCAAGGGACGTAACTCCGGCACTGGATTCGGTGCCGTGTGGTTCAATCGCCGGCTGGCCCGATTTGAGTTTGAGTGATGTCACCACTCAGCAAACGGACGAGTTTCCCTCTGCTGGGCGCTCATTGGAGGCCTCGATATGCTTGGAAGTTGAAGCTGGTTTTCGCTAACCGGCCCAGCTCCTCGTATTTTACTCTTCGGTCGCTTACGCGGTCGACCGCCGAGCTTACCATTTGCACGAGCCGTATCCTGTTTCAGCGGCGATTTCGACGTGCCCCCCTTGCGGCCATTTTCTATCGCCGCTAACCTCTTCTTTTCGCTGCTTATCCGGCCAGCCCGGACGTGCCCCAAGCTCCGCCGGTGGGGCCGGGCATCGGTCAGGGTATTGTGCTTCACGTAGGCCAGCCTGATTTTTTCGTCCTCCGCGCAGGCTGCCATCGACTCCAGATGCCTCCTAACCCGGCCGAAATCCATCTGGGGGTGATGGAGACTGTTGGCCGCCGTCTCGGCGGCACGTTTTAGCTTCTGCGCAGCTTCCCGGAGAGAAGCGGCAAACTCACGGAATGCTGGGTTCGTTGATTTCCCCGGGGTCATTGGAATAGCATAAATTTTACAAAAATCTTTTGGGCGCTAAAAATAACCCAAGCTAAGATATGGACTATAGCAATATGTATCTTACTAATTAACAATCATAAATGTGAGATAACCAAAGCCACCACAATTAGCTGACCTCGGAGCTTTCTCGCATGAAATCCATCATGCATAACGCCCCCTCCGACGAAAACCTTCCCAGCAGCTCCGGCCGCACCAAGCGCAAGTCGCGCGACCTGGTCGCGGCACTGACACTTCGCCCAGCCGAGGTGTTCGCACTCTATGGCATCCCGACGAGCACAATCTGTGTGCTGTGCAAGCACCCCAACCCGGCGCACCGCCTGCCGTCACTGAAGATCCCAGGCCGTTGTGGCCGTAAGGGAATGCGGCTTATTCGCCATGACGCGCTCCGCGCCTATTTTGCAAAGTGGGACGATTCGGGACAGGCTGCTTAACCAACCAAACCGGGGCCGCTTCCGCCGAGAAGCGGCCCTAGCAGATGGTTCTTATCCATCACAATTGTGCATCAATAGCCCCTAATTGAATCTAATTGTAACTCTATTCCTACAATTCTATTACGTTACGCAAAAATTGTTTAATACATAACTACACAGATAAACATAGTTTTTCTAATTCGGATAACATAATGATATCTGTTACCAAAACATAGTTTATTATATTGATATAACATAGTTCTTTATTTGAATAAAACAAAGTCGATGAACACGCCCCAACAAGCTCTAGCCGCCGCACTTCAACGAGTGCGTGACCGTTCTACTGGCGAAGTCGTCCGTGGCCCGGACATATCTCCGCCAGATCGTCGCTTGCTGACCAAGCGAGGCTTTCTCGTCGAGATCATCAAAGGCTGGTATGCTCTAACAACCCCTCAAGCAGAACGGGGCGACACAACTTTCTGGCACGTCCACTTCTGGGGGTTTGCCAGTGTCTATCTTCGGCATCGCTTTGGCCCCGACTACAGCCTCTCGGCTGAGCACTCGCTCGATCTGTGGACCGGAAACACCCAAACCCCGGCGCAGCTAATCGTCATCGCTGTCAAAGGTGGCACATCCACGCTGCAGTTACCGAATCACACGTCGCTGCTGATTTACGCCGACAAGAAAAACCTGCCTAAGCCGACAGAAATCCTGCAAGGCGTGCAGGTCATGCCCCTAGCCCTCGCCTTGGTGCGCGTCAGCCCGGGTTTCTTTCAACATTCAGCCACCAATGCAGAAATTGCCCTCCGCCTTGTGCGCGCGGACGATCTCAGTCGGACCATTTTGAGCAACCCTGGCACCACGTCGGCCGCCGGTCGCCTGGTGGGTGCATTCCGTCATTGTGGACTGACCGATCCGGCCGATCGCCTCGCAGCGGATCTGACCGCGGCCGGCCTCGACATCAAAGAAACTAATCCGTTCGCCGCGCCACCCCGCCTGCCGGCCGGTTTGCTCTTCACCTCGCCGCATGTGGGCCGACTGAAAGCCCTGTGGCAACACATGCGGCCGACGGTCCACGCACTCTTTCCCGCAGCACCTGGATTGATGCCGGCCGAGGCCTATCTCAATCGCTTGGCTGAAATCTACACGCATGACGCCTACAATTCGCTTTCGATCGAAGGCTACCAAGTAACCCCGGAATTGATCACTCGCATCGCCAGCGGCGAATGGGATCCTGAAGCTAACGGCGTGGACCAAGCACAGGTGGATGCAATGGCTGCGAAAGGTTACCACGCGGCTTTTCAAGCCGTCACAGCGAGTCTCCGCGCAATCCTCCAGGGGAAACCCGCTCCTGTGATCATCAACCACGACCTGCCGGATTGGTATCGGGCACTTTTCAGTCCGTCGGTTCAGGCAGGTCTGCTCCCGGGCTATGCTCTCGCCGGCTTTCGCAACCGCGCCGTCTTTATTCGGGGCTCCGAACATGTGCCACCGCCTCATGAGGCGGTGCCGGAGTTGCTGGACACCTTGTTTGAGCTTTTGGCCGCCGAGCCGTCCGCCGGCGTGCAAGCGATCCTCGGTCACTTCTTCTTCGTCTACATCCACCCTTACTCCGATGGCAACGGACGCATAGGCCGGTTCATCCTAAACGCCCTGCTGGCTTCGGGCGGCTATCCGTGGACCGTCATTAGGGTGGAGAACCGCAAGGCCTACATGGCAGCCCTGGAGAATGCGTCAGTGCGCCACGACATTGGCGACTTCACCCGCTTCGTCGCCGCTGAAATGGTGGCCTCGGCCAAACTATGAGCTACGCGAGGGAATGAACGGCTAAGCCAACTATTTGCTAGCTATCACGGCCGGTTTCTTCGTGCGCCGGGGCGCCGGCGTCACGTCACGCAGGTCTGGAATCTTGAGCAACGCTTCCGTCATTTGGACGTGATCCTCGGCCGTGTATCCCCGACTGATGTCTACGTCCTCATGACCAACTAGCCGCATCCTGGTCATTTCTGGCACCCCACGGGCGTTCAACCAGGTCGATAGAGAATGTCTGAGTGAATGTAGCGAATACTCGGCCAGCTTTCGGCCAACTTTGGCCGGTGCATCCTTATCGGCTCCCTCAGCAACGATTCGCTTCATATAGGGCTGAGAAAGGCCAATCCGTGGCAGGACCGTTTCGCGGAAGCACTTGGAGAGGGTTCGCCCAGTCTGCTCGGCAATGTGCGGCATTACCGGCCCCTTCTTGAGCGTGGCCCGGCGCCTGACGATCACCAGATGGCGATGCAGGGCAGGGTGAATCGGCACGTAATGGATATCATCCGATTTTGTGCGTTTCAGTCCGATGCGCCTATTCTCAAAATCGACCCCATTCCACGGGAGTTTGGCCACTTCCTGCTGACGGCCGCCAGTATAGCCAAGAATCAGCAGGAAGGTCTGCCAGTCAGGATCCAACAACTGGCCACGTCTTGATTTCTCGGTCGGATGAACCGCCTTGATGAGAGTCGCGAATTCTTCGAGCGAGAACGCCCTGCGGGTTTGCGGCCTGGCCGTCTTGCCCTTGATCCGCAACCCCCGCGCCGGATTCACCCGGAGGACCTGATTCATCACAGCCGACTCAAAGGCCTGGCCGAGGATGCTCAGTGCCTTGTTGATTGTCGCTGCACTTTTCCCGCGGAGAACCTCCTGATCGCGGAAATCCCGAACGACATTGTGTGTTACGGTAGCCAGAGAAACGAGATTCCTGCCTTCCGTGAACGCCAAAAAATCGTCGATGACCTTTTGGTAGTTACGCTTGGTTTTGTCCGCGATGAAGGGCTTCCGCGAATCGAACCAACGCTGGATGTGCTGGCGGGTCGTTAAGGTCTGGCCGGTATCAACGTTTGTGATGACCGCAATGGTATCCAGGAACTTCCGGGCCGTGGCCTCCGTGTAGTGCTTAAGCGCAGCCGCCTCCGCCACCGTCTCGTAGGCCCGCGCCAACGTCTCGGCATCATTTTTGTCGTATAGCCCCGACGGCTGTTGAACCCGCCTAAACTCCGGCCGGTTCTTGGCGTCGATCTTTCCCGTTGGCATTTTGTAACACAGGTAATACGGTCCGTCTTTCCGCATTTGTTTCACAGAAGCCATAACTGCATTACACGGGACACTACACAAAACGCCAGATTTATATCATTTACCTAGTTCACTCTCCTCTGAAGAGAGTCTGAAAAAGCATCCGGGACTCCTCCCCGTGGGGACGCCAACGAAAAGCCCACCAAGCCCTTGCTGGTGGGCTTTTTGTTGGCGCTGCACAGCAGTTCGAACCCCGGAGGGGTTTGTGGAGCCCGAGGGCGGGCGGAACGGGCCGCCGAAAGGCGGAGGGCAAAGCCCTGAGGTCCGTCCGGACCGAACCAATCCCCGTGGGGACGCCACCCTTTGCTAAAGCTTCGGGTGGCACGGCCAACGAAGAAGCCACCAGCAATGGTGGCTTTTTTGTTTTCAGACTTCGGTAGGGGCGCTTGCCCTCAAGCGCCCTAGGCTGTTGAGGGCAACAGCCCCTACCCTCGGATGATTGTCCAATGTTCATCGCCCATCGTTCGTTTTCAGCCGGTTCGGGCAGATGGCCAATGAACATTGGACGATGAACGATGAAATTTTTCTGCCGCCCCAGCTCTCCCCGGTTTAATCGTTCCCTCCCGCCCCCCGAGCTGTTTCATCCCTCGCAGCCCGCCTGCCTCCCCTTGAACACCAGCGACCCGCAGTCTGCCGACCCGACCCCCGCCGTGCGCTGGGCGCTGGCGGCGCTTTCGCTGTCGATGCTGCTGTCCTCGCTCGGCACCAGCATCGCCAATGTCGGCCTGCCGACGCTGGCGCTGGCCTTCGCCGCCTCCTTCCAGGAGGTCCAGTGGGTCGTCCTCGCCTACCTGCTGGCCATCACCACCCTCATCGTCAGCGTCGGGCGGCTGGGCGATCTCCTCGGCCGCCGCCGGCTGCTGCTGGCGGGCCTCCTCCTCTTCACCGCCGCCTCGGTCCTGTGCGGCCTCGCCCCCTCCCTCTGGCTGCTGATCGCCGCGCGCGCGGCGCAGGGCCTCGGCGCGGCCGTCATGATGGCCCTCACCCTGGCCTTTGTCGGCGAAACCGTCCCGAAGGAACGCACCGGCCGCGCCATGGGCCTGCTGGGCACCATGTCCGCGATCGGCACCGCGTTCGGCCCGTCGCTGGGCGGCGTCCTGATCGCCGGCTTCGGCTGGCGGTCCATTTTCCTCGTCAACGTCCCGCTCGGCCTCGCGGCCTTGTGGCTCGCCCAACGCCACCTGCCTGCGGACCGCGGGCGCCCGCCGGGCGAACGGCCGGGCTTCGACGGGCTCGGCACGCTCCTGCTGGCCCTGACGCTCGGCGCCTACGCGCTCGCCATGACGATCGGCCGCGGCCGCTACGGTCCGCTCAACGTGGCCCTGCTCGTCGGCGCGGCCGCCGGTCTCGGGCTTTTCCTGCTGGCCGAATCGAAGGCCGCCTCGCCGCTGGTGCGCCTGGCGATGTTCCGCGATCGGGTGCTGAGCGCGAGCCTCGCCATGAGCGCGCTCGTCTCGACCGTGCTGATGGCGACGCTGGTCGTCGGGCCGTTCTATCTCGCCCGCGGCCTCGGGCTCGAGGCGGCCATGGTGGGTGTCGTCCTGTCGGTCGGCCCGCTGGTCGCCGCGCTGACCGGCGTGCCCGCCGGGCGGATCGCGGACCGCTTCGGCGCGCAACGCATGACCGTCGCCGGGCTCGCCGGCATCGCGGCGGGGTCGCTGCTCCTGGCCCTGCTGCCCGCCCCGCTCGGCATCGCCGGTTACGTCATCCCCATCGTGATCATCACCGCCGGCTACGGGTTGTTCCAGACGGCCAACAACACCGCCGTCATGGCCGGCGTGAGCGCGGACCGGCGGGGCGTCGTCTCCGGCCTGCTCAACCTGTCGCGCAACCTCGGGCTCATCACCGGCGCGTCCGTCATGGGCGCGGTGTTCGCGCTCGCCGCGGCGACGACCGACCTCACCCACGCGTCACCCGCCGCCGTGGCCACCGGCATGCGCGTCACCTTCGGCACCGGCGCCGCGCTGATCGCGGTCGCGCTGGCCCTGGCCCTCGCCAGCCGGTGAAGGTAGGGCGGCTTATCCTTAAGCCGCCGCGGCGCGTTAAGGATAACGCGCCCTACCTTATTGTTCATTATTCAATGTCCATCGTTCAATTTTCATCTGGTTCGGGCAGATGGCCAATGAACATTGGACGATGAACAATGAAAATTTTCTGCCCACCTCGCACCTGACACCTCACACCTCAAACCGGTCCTTCAGCTTCAAAAAGCGCTTTTCCACCCAGTAAAACGACATCGTCGCCAGCGCCAGGCTCACGCCGACCTTCCAGCCCAGGCGCACGACCAGCGGCGCGTCGGGGATGACTTTCTCCACGGCGAAATACACCGGCAGATGCAGCAGGTAGAGGCCGTAGGAAATTTTCCCGACAAACACCATCGGCCGCGTCGCGAGCACCGGGGCCAGCAGCGAATGCCGGCCCAGCACCAGGTCCGCCAACACCGTCGCCGCCAGGCCGGCCACCAGCACGTAGCCGATCCAGCCCATCCACGGGCTATACCACGTCACGATGTTGGGGATCAGGAAGAGCGTCACGAGCGCCAGGGGCGCGAGGCCCCAGCCGAGGAGCTTGCTCTGGAGGGCCCGCGTCTCTGCGGGCCGTTCGGACGCGATATCCCAGCGGCCCGCAGGGACGCGGGCCCTCCACGCGACAAAATACGACAGCGCGGCGCCGGTCATCAGCGAGTCCATGCGCGTATCGAGGCCGAAGTTGATGCGCTCGTCCGTCCAAGTGCCGACATGCCACGCGCGATAAACCGCAATCCCCGCCGCGCCGGCCAGCAGCAGCCCGGCCTTGGCCCCCGGGGCGCGGACGCCCCGCTCAAGGCCGAGGATGACCAACGGCCAGATCAGGTAGAACTGCTCCTCGATGGCCAGCGACCAGCAGTGGTTCAGCCACGTCATGTAATAGCCGTAAAGCGCCTGCGCCCAGTTCGCCGTGTAGCTCAGTGCCAGGGCGATGTCGGTGCCCGGGAAGGCCTCGCCGAATGCCGGCTTCGCCACCGCCACGACGGCGCAGGTCAGGAACAGCGCCGGCGCCAGCCGCAGGAAGCGCCGCGCGTAGAAATTCCGAAAGTTGATGCCGCCCGGCCGCTGACATTCCGTCCTGAGGATGGTCGTGATGAGGAATCCGCTCAGGACGAAGAAAATGTCCACGCCCACCCCGCCGCTGCGGAACCAGCTCACGCCGCCATGCGCGCACAGCACGATGCCCACCGCGATCGTGCGCAGGCCGTCCAAGGCGGGGTAGTAGGTGTGTTTTGCCAAGCCGGGGTTATGGGTGATGGGTTATGGGCAATGGGTGGAGCGAAATCGGGCGGCCGGCGGCGAACGCACATGAAATTCCCCAGATTATACAAATGATCTCACGCAGAGGCGCAGAGACGCGAAGGTAGGGCGGCTTATCCTTAAGCCGCCGCGGCGCGTTAAGGATAACGCGCCCTACCCTCATTGTTCATTTTTCATCGTCCATTGTTCATCGTTCATCTGGCCGAACGATGCCCGGGCCGCCCACCCACTCGTTCGATATGACAAATGAAAATTGGACAATGAACATTGAAAATTTGCCCCCTTCTCCGTTCCCTCCGTTACCTCCTGTGAGATCAGCATGAATTTTAAAGCGATCCAATCCGCCCTCCCGACCCAAGCCGCCACCACGACCGAGGACATCAGACGTCAGATGTCAGACGTCAGTCCCGCGCCCGCTCACGTGGCCTCCGGCAAAGTGAGGGAAATTTTCGACCTCGGCGACGCCCTGCTCCTGGTCGCCACGGACCGGCTGTCGGCGTTCGATGTCATCCTGCCCGACGGCATCCAGTGCAAGGGCGCCATCCTCACGCAGATGAGCCACTGGTGGTTCGAGCAGACCGCCCACCTCATCCCCAACCACCTGCTGCCCGACCAGGCCGGGGAGTTCGCCCGCCGCGGCCTCACCAACCGCGACCTGCAGCTGCGCAGCATGATCGTCCGCAAGCTCAAGCCCCTCACCATCGAGTGCGTCGCCCGCGGCTACCTCATCGGCAGCGGCTGGAGCGCCTACCAGCACAACGGCGAGGTCTGCAGCATCAAGCTCCCGCCCGGCCTGCGCCAGGCCGAGAAGCTGCCCGAGCCCATCTTCACGCCCACCACCAAGGCGCCGAAGGGCCAGCACGACGAGCCCATCAACGACGCCATGGGCGCGGCCGCCATCGGCGAGAAACTCTACGCCCAGGTCAAGGCCCACAGCCTTGCGCTGTATAAGTTCGGCCACGACCGCGCCCGGCAGGCCGGCATGATCCTGGCCGACACCAAGTTCGAGTTCGGCACCGACGCCGCCGGGAAGCTCTACCTGATCGACGAGGTGCTGACGCCCGACTCCTCGCGTTACTGGCCCGCCGACGAGTATCGCACCGGCATCTCGCCCCCCAGCTACGACAAGCAGTTCGTGCGCGACCACCTGATCGCCCTGAAGTGGAACCAGACCCCGCCCGGCCCGCGCCTGCCGGCGGAGGTGATCAGCCGCACGCGGGACAAGTATCTGGCCGCGCTGAAGAACCTGATTGGCTGAGCGCGCAACGCGCGAAAGCTGAAACTTGAAAGCTGAAAGCTGAGGATAAAGTCCCTTTCGGGCCCAGCTATCTATAAAGTTTCTTTGCGTTCACCCCCCTTCCGGATCCAAATTCCAGCCCTCGAGTCTCCATCCGCCATGACGCGCCTTCATCTTCAGCTTTCAGCTTTCAGCCCTCAGCTTTCCCGGCTGCTGGTCGCCTGCCTCTGCTTCGCCGCCTTGGCGACCAGCGCGCCCGCCTTCCTCGGCGACACGCTCGCGCAGATCACCAAGCACCGGGGCAAGCCGGCGGGGCAGCCGGACAAGACCAAGGCCGTGTGGCTCTTCGAGGGCGGCGACGAGCAGGTCGTCTACGCCGTCAAGTTCGACGCCGCGGGCAAGTCGGTCGCCGAGACGCTGAAGCCCGCGCGCACGGGATCGCCGCTGCACCCCGAGATCGCGCGGGATTTCATCCAGGGCCAGCGGGCCATCCTCGGCGACTCCAAGACCACGCGCGAACCCGCCCTCGGCGAGACCTTCACCTTCGCCGGCCAGTCCTTCTCCGTCGCCAAGGACGAATACGTCATCCTCGACGAACCCAAAGGCTTCCTCCTCGTGTATGTGCGAGGCTCGCTGCCGTCGGTGACCGTATTAGCCCCTGCGGCGCTTCAATAAGGGCACGGCCCAAAATGTTCAACGCTCAGTGTTCAACGTTCAGTGTTCATTTGGATCGGCCAATGAAAATTGAACATTGAACGATGGACATTGAACAATCACCCCGCCTCCCATCCTAATTACCCGCGTCCGGGAACCGGTGCTGGTGTTCCCGGATCAAGACGCCCCACACGCGGGCGGCCTCGGGGGCGCTCTCGGTGTGTTTCAGTTTCTTGGCGAAGGCGCCGTAGCGGTTGATGAAACGGCGCTCGGCGAGGAGTTCGGTGTCGCCCGTCCGGTCGGGACGGAATTGCCAGGCCTGGCGGATGATGAACAGGCTGCGCTGGCGTTCGCGCGCGGTGGTCCGGCCCAGGCCGGAGAACGACAGGTCGAGGCTGGTTTCCGGGGCAAAGGCGTCGCAGCCGCCCAGCAAGGCGGCCCCAAGCAGCAGCGCGACGCAGAATAACCTCCGGGCCATCCCCCTACATCGGCTGATTCCGCCGGGAATTAAGGCAGGACCCGGCGGGATTGTTCACTGTTCATTTTGCATTGTTCAGTGTTCATTTGGATCGACCATTGAAAATTGAACATTGAACGATGGACATTGAACATTCACCCGCCAGCGGCCGCGTAAAGCAGGTTGGCGGTTTCCAAGAGCTGCTGACCACGCCCTTCGCCGACGGCATCAACGCCCTTTGTTGGTCGCGGACCTTGCCCGGCGACTACGCCGAGGTCGTCCGCCTGCTTGGGCCTGGAGAAGGCATCGTCGCGTTGGACGAGGAGAGGCTACGCGGCTTAGAGCTAAGCGGTAAGGGCAAAGTGGCGGTCGACCAAATGCTTTCTGACCTGCAACTCCTCCGCGACGCCGGGCGCGATCCGGTGCTCAACATCATTTACGGCTATGCTCGAGACGAAGACCCAGGCCCCGTTCCCACGGATGTCATGTCCTGGCACGTCGACAGTGCCCCAGTCGAAGCGGATACCTGGCTCTGCACCTATCACGGCGCCCCCAGCGAAGGCCTCCTCAACGAACACGCTCTCCGCAAGGTCGACGATCCGAAGATCAGGGCCGAACTCCTGAAGCTCTACCAAAGTTCCAACGGTGCAGACCCTCAGGTTTCCTTGTCCGCCATAGGCCAGGCGGAGGCCGAAGGTTTCCGGTTTCAGGTTTCCGCCTTTGAGGATTGGCTAAGTGAGAACCATTACGATCTGCACTACACCCCGAAGCTCGGCGCCCAACCCTACAGCTTCGGCCAGTTCAACCTCTGGCGCGCCACGTGTGATTGGCCGGGATCGCCCGTCCCTCCGTGCGTTCACCGTGCGCCAGTGACCGATATGCCGCGGCTGTTGTTGATCAGTTGAAGCGGATTAACGCGATCAGCCGTCGCCAAGGCTATGGCCGACAAGAGGCGCAAAGACGCGAAGGTAGGGCGGTGAGTCCCTTCACCGCCGTCTTCTGGTTTCTGCCTTTTAGACTTGGAGGTTGCCTGCCAAGAGGCTCGTCCTAGCTTCCCCTCCGGGCCAAACGCACGCCGACGGTTTCGGTGAACCACACCCAGGACGATTATGGCCCCTTCGGATCAGAATATTCCGCCCGCCAATGAAGAAACCCCGGTCCCTGGCACCGCCGCGAAGGACGGGAGAAGGAAACTCGGGGCTTACATGGATACGTATCGGCCCAGTCCGGGCGAAGTTCAAGCGGCTTTTTTCCAACGGGTCGCCTCGGCCCTATCCATCGAACGTCTAGAATCTTACGGGGCAGATGATGCGAACCCGACTGTCACCCTAGCCCGCTACCTGCTTAACTTGGCATTGTGCGAGAGCCTCTATTCTCCCCTGCAATTGTGTGAAGTAGCGCTCCGCAACACCCTTCATCGCCACTTGGCGGCGCGTTTGGGCCGGGAAGATTGGTATGATGCCGCCGGATTTTCTTTGACCGAGTGGGGGCGACAAGAAGTTGAGAAAGCGAAGGTGAAGATCGTCGCCGCCAACCATAGCGTGACGCCCGGCCGCGTGGTTGCCGAACTCCAGTTCGGTTTCTGGACCAGTCTGTTCGAAGCCCATTACGAGGGGCGGTCAGGATTTTTGCCCGTCGGGATCCGTTATCTTTTTCCCCGGTTGCCCAAATCCCTGCATAACCGGAAGGGTATCAAACGCACCCTCGAAGAAATCAGGCTGCTCCGCAATCGGGTGTTTCACCATGAGCGAATCGTTCATTGGGCGGATCTGGAGGCGCGCCATCGCGCCATCCTGGATGTGATTGGTTGGATCAGCCCCGAACTGCTGGAGTTGGCCGCGGCCCTCGACCGCTTCAGCAGCATTCGCCAGGACGGCCTCGTGCCCTGGCTGGAAAAGATCAAAGCCCACTGGCCGCATCCGGAAGCACCACCAGCCAAACCGGCAGGTTAAAGCTGGCGCCCGTGGCGCCCTCCCCTAGCTTCCCGTCCGGGCCAACGCACGCCGACGTCTCGGCGCAATCATCACGCTTGAATTGATACTTATGCGCGCTCCGTTTGCTCGCCCGTATTTGGCTACGTTTTTTTATATCCTGGCAGGATTAAGTGTCATCTTTGCCATGATTGCCGGTGCCTCTTTCGCGATTGGTGGCAGCTGGGCTCTTGGCCAGGCCTTCGCCGGTTTTGCGACCGCTTACGGAGTGGTAATATTTGTCGTGGTAATAATCCAAGCGGCCACATTCACCGCCATTGGCTACGGCATCGAGCTACTGGCCAAGATCGAGTGGAACACCCGGCCGAATACCGACGAAATGGGCTACGTGGTTGAGCCTGCCTCGATTTCAACCCCGTCCGACAAACAGTATTACCTGAGCGAAAAGGGCCGGGTCACCGGCCCGTTGAACGCCGCGGAGCTGCTGGCCCTGTATCGCGACGGCCGGATCTCCATCGCCGCGCAGATTTCTGTCGAAGAAAACGGCCAGCGCCGCCTGCTAAAAAATCTCTCCGAAATAGGTCTTTAGCCCCCGCCTCCACGCTTGCCGCTCAGCGGGCTTTACGCTGTTTTGTCATCGCCCACATGCCCACCCCTGAATTCTTAGCCCGTGAGAAGATCGATGAGCCGCTCATCGCACCCGGCTGGATATATCAGCTCTCAAATTTCGAGCCAATCGTCGCATGACGAAACACGAAAAACAGGCGCTCAGCGAAATCGATATCTGCGACCTTCTTATCACCCCAGCGATCAAAGACGCGGGGTGGAACCAGCAGACCCAGATTCGGAGAGAAGTAACGTTGGCCCCTGGTCCTGTCGTCGTCCGCGGAAACATGTCATCTCGGAACAAGAAGAAGAAGAAATTCGCGGACTACGTTTTACTTCGAGAGGCCGGTGTCCCCATCGCCATTGTCGAAGCCAAGGACAACAATCACATCGTGAGCCATGGCCTCCAGCAGGCACTCGGTTACGCGGGCATTCTCAACGTTCCCAGCGCCTTCAGTTCGAACGGCGATGCCTTCGCCTCGCACAACAAAGTCCCCGCCGCCGGCGAGGACATCGAGTGCGAATTTCCGCTCACCGCCTTTCCGTCTCCGGACGAACTCTGGCGGCGCTACAAACAGCATCGGAACATCAAGGACGCGGAAGAGGAACTCGTCCTTGAGCCCTACCATCTCGACGCCTACGGCAAAGAGCCGCGCTATTATCAGGCCGAGGCGATCAACCGCACAATGGAGGCTATCGCCAAAGGTCAGAAACGGCTCCTCCTGGTCATGGCAACCGGCACGGGGAAAACCTACACCACCTTTCAGATCATCTGGCGGCTCTGGAAGGCCAAGAAGGCCAAGCGCACTCTCTTCCTCGTTGATCGCAACATCCTCGCCGACCAGACGCTCGTGAACGACTTCAAGCCGTTTGGCGCGGTGATGACCAAGATCAAAAACCGCAAGATCGACCCGTCATACGAGATATACCTCGGCCTCTACCAAGCCATCACCGGCCCTGACGAAGAAGATAAGATCTTCAAATCCGTTTCGCGCGATTTCTTCGACCTCATTGTCATCGATGAGTGTCACCGCGGTAGCGCCGCAGATGATTCCGCGTGGCGCGAGATTTTGGACTATTTTGAGAGTGCCACACAGATCGGCCTCACCGCCACGCCCAAGGAGACCAAATACGCCTCCAATATCACCTACTTCGGCGAACCCGTTTACACTTATAAACTCAAGCAGGGCATCGAAGACGGCTTCCTCGCTCCTTACAAGGTCGTCCGCTACCACCTCGACAAGGATCTCATTGGTTGGACGCCTCCGCCGGGGATGATCGACGACCTCGGCCAGCAGATCGAGCACCGCACCTACAACCAAGCCGACATGGATCGCATTTTGGTGCTCAACCAGCGCACCAAGCTCGTCGCCACGTGCGTCATGGAGCTTCTCCGGGCCACCGACCCGTTCTCCAAGACAATCATCTTCTGCGAAGACATCGACCACGCGGAACGCATGCGCGTGGCCATCACCAACGCCGCCGGGCGCCTCGCGCTCGACAATCCCAAATACGTCATGCGCATCACCGGCGACAGCGTGGAGGGTAAGGCCGAGCTCGATAACTTCATCGACCCCGAGTCCAAGTTCCCGGTAATCGCCACCACTTCGGAGCTGCTCACCACCGGCGTCGATGCCAAGACCTGCAAGCTCATCGTATTGGACAAGACCATCAACTCCATGACCACGTTCAAACAGATCGTTGGTCGCGGCACCCGCATCGAGGAGGATTTCGGCAAATTCTTCTTCACCGTGATGGATTTCAAGAACGCCACCGAGCTCTTCAAAGACCCTGATTTCGACGGCGACCCCGTCGTCATTTACGAGCCCGAGCCCGATGATGACCCCGTGCCGCCCGACCCGCCCGAGCCCGACGACGACACGGTTGATGAAGACGGCGACGAATACGGCTCCAAAAAAATCCACGTCAGCGGCGTCGAGGTCAAGATCCTCGCCAAGACCGTCGAATACCGCGGCGAAGACGGGCGCATGGTCACCGAGTCCTACAGCGACTACAGCCGCAAGCACATCCGCCGGGAGTATGCCTCACTCGACGCCTTCATCACCACGTGGAACGCCGCCAAGAAAAAGGAAGCCATCGTCAAGGAGCTGGAGGAATACGGCATTGAGCTGCCCAAGCTCGCCGCCGAGGTTGGCAAGGACTACGGCGACTTCGATCTGATCTGCCACATCGCCTACGACCAGCCGCCCCTTACCCGCCGGGAGCGCGCCGAGAACGTCCGCAAGCGCGACTACTTTACCAAATACAGCGCCCAGGCCCGCGCCGTCCTCGACGCGCTTTTGGATAAATACGCCGACGAGGGTATCCTTACCATCGAGAGCCCCAGGGTTCTCAAACTCACCCCTTTCAACCAGATGGGCACGCCCGTCGAAATCATCAACCAGGCCTTCGGCGGGAAAGCAAACTACGAGCGCGCCCTGCAGGACCTCGAGCGCGAACTCTTTAATCAAAAAGCAACAGCATGAGCAACGTAAGCGGAGCCATTAAATCTATTCAGGATATCATGCGAAAGGATGTCGGCGTCGACGGCGACGCCCAGCGCATCAGCCAGCTCGTCTGGATGTTCTTCCTCAAGATCTACGACGACCGGGAGGCCGAGATCGAACTCCTCGAAGACGACTATAAATCGCCTCTTCCCGAGAACCTGCGCTGGCGCAACTGGGCCGCCGACCCCGAGGGCATGACCGGCACCCCACTGGCCGACTTCGTCAACGGCGAACTCTTCCCGACACTCAAGGAAAAGCTGGTGCTCGAAGGTCCGACCGGCAAGCGCGCCCAGGTTATCCGCAACGTTTTCGAGGACGCCTACAACTACATGAAGTCGGGCACCTTGATGCGCCAGGTCATCAACAAGATCAGCGAGATCAACTTCAACAACACCGAGGACCGCCACACCTTCGGCAGCATCTACGAGCAAATCCTCAAGGACCTGCAGTCCGCCGGCAACGCGGGCGAATTCTACACCCCGCGCGCCGTCACCCAATTCATCGTCAACCGCGTGGACCCGAAGCTCGATGAGCTCGTGCTCGACCCCGCCTGCGGCACCGGCGGCTTTCTCGCCTGCACCATCGAGCACAAGCGCAAGCACTACGTGAAATCCGCGCCGAACGCGGAGGCCCTGATCGAGAGCATCCACGGGGTCGAGAAGAAGGCCCTGCCCCACATGCTTTGCACGACCAATATGATCCTGCATGGCATCGATACGCCTACTAATATCCGCCACGGCAACACCCTCGCCCGTCCTTACAAGGACTACAGCGACAAGGACCGCGTCCACGTCATCGTCACCAATCCGCCCTTCGGCGGCACCGAAGAAGACGGCATCGAGAACAACTTCCCCGCCACCTTCCGCACCCGCGAGACCGCCGATCTCTTCATGGCGCTCATCATCAAGCTGCTGAAAAACGACGGCCGCGCTGCCGTCGTTTTGCCCGATGGCTTTCTCTTCGGCGAGGGCATGAAGACCCGCCTCAAGCAGGACCTCGTGGAGAAGTGCAACCTCCACACCATCGTCCGCCTGCCCAACGGCGTCTTTTCCCCCTATACCGGCATCAAAACCAATCTTCTCTTCTTCACCAAGAAACCCGAAAGCGAGCAACCTGCCACCTCGCATATCTGGTTCTACGAACACCCCTACCCGGAAGGCGTGACCAGCTATAACAAAACGAAGCCGATGCGCTTCGAGGAGTTTCAACCCGAGATCGACTGGTGGGGCGACGAGTCCGACGGTTTTAAGGCCCGCGTGGAAAACCAGCGGGCTTGGCGCGTCTCCATCGATCAGATCAAGGCCGGCAACTACAACCTCGACCTCAAGAACCCGCACGCGGTCGAAGAGAGCCACGGCGACGTGGATCACCTCCTGCCCGAATACGAAAAGCTCCTCAGCCAGATCACCGACACTCGCGCTCAGTTGAAGAATGAACTCCAGCGCGCCCTCGCCGCCACCGCCGGCTCCGTCGAATGAAGCTGGAGACGTTTTTCAAAAAGTTCGACCTGTTCGCCAATGCATCGGACGCGGTGCCGAGGATGCGCGAGTTGTTGCTGCAACTTGCTGTGCAGGGGAAGCTAGTTGAGCAAATACGGAGCGAACGGTCGGCAATGGAGTGTATTCGCAAGGCCAACAGGCCGCTCGTCGATATCGCGCTGGATGGCCCTATTCAAACCCATGAAGGCTGGGTCGCTCTGCCTCTTGGATGTGTCGTCGCCTCCAACACCGGGGGAGGCACTCCATCTAAATCGAATCCCGACTACTGGAACGGCTCTATTCCCTGGGCTAGCGTGAAGGATATTCAGAGCGACAAGTATCTAACTACGACAATCGACACGATCTCTCAAAAGGGACTTGAGAACAGCAGCTCAAAACTGATTCCACCGGGACGCCTACTTGTCGTGACACGAATGGGCCTCGGGAAGTTGGCGATCAATCAGGTGCCAGTTGCGATTAACCAAGATCTGCGGGCCATAGAGCCAACTCAGGCCCTCGACCTCGATTATGCCTACCTGCTTTTCAAATCGCTGAAAATAGTTGGTTCTGGCATGACCGTGAAAGGCATCACTGTGGAAAGGCTCCATGCGATGCCCGTCTTAATTCCGCCACTCGCCGAGCAGAAGCGGATCGTCGCGAAGGTGGAAGATTTGATGGCCTTGTGCGACCGGTTGGAGGCGCAGCAGCAGGAACGGGAAAAGCGGCAAGCCGCGCTCGCCCGCGCGTCGCTGTCCCGCTTCGCCGCCGCGCCCACGCCTGAGAACTTAAACCTCATCTTTCATCCGTCCTACCACGTTTCCCCCTCTGACCTTCGCAAAGCCATCCTCACCCTCGCCGTCCAAGGCAAACTCGTCCCCCAAGACCCCAACGACGAACCAGCTTCTGATCTCATCTCACAGATTGCTGAGGAGAAACGGCACCTCGTAGTAGCTAAAATTATTAGAGAAAAGGACGAAGCGGCACAAATCACCAAAGATGAACTTCCGTTTGTGGTTCCGGAAGGTTGGGAGTGGACACGTCTATCGAGCATCACCCGCCGAATTCACTACGGCTACACGGCCTCAGCAAAATCCGAAATCAAGGATGTTCGTTTGCTTCGCATCACCGACATCCAGAATAATTCTGTAGATTGGCAGTCGGTCCCAGGCTGCGAAATCGCGAAAGACGAGGTCGCGCAATACCAGCTAGAACGAAGCGACATTTTGGTCGCGCGCACCGGCGGCACCGTTGGCAAAACCTACCTCGTGCAGGACGTTCCAGTTGTCGCAGTATTCGCTTCGTATTTGATCCGCATTCAGGGGGGCACTGCGCTTTTTGATCGTTACCTAAAACTCTTCTTAGAATCGCCAACCTATTGGGTCCAACTGGAAAAAGGTGCGCGCGGGGCTGCGCAACCGAATGTGAACGGACAAACGCTTGGACGCATGGTCGTCAGCGTCCCTCCCCTCGCCGAGCAACACCGAATCGTGGCCAAAGTGGAGCAACTGATGGCCTCAGTGGACGCGCTGGAAGCCCAGCTCGCCACAGCCCGCGCCACCGCCACCAACCTTCTCGCCGCCGCCGTCGCCGAACTCACTGGCACGCCCGCTAACGGCAAAGTCTCCGCACCGGCTGCCCCCAGAGCCGGCCGCCGTGGCCGCCCCCGTAAGTCATAAATGGAGCCACGCGCATGTCTGTAACCCCAGAAACTTGGTGCACGCGCGACGACCACAAACACTTCGAGTGCTTCGTCGATTTCAACGAGTGGCTTGACGACGCAGACGAGGCGGAAACCATCCGGGAGACCTATGGGCTCAACAATGTCTCATGGCCTAGCAAGGCCCTGTTCGCCGGCGACAAGGAAGCCTACGACCAAATCTTCAAATCGTATCGCGATCAGAAAAGGCGCGATGTTCTAAGCGGCGAATACATCAGAAATACCTACGGCGACGACCACTGGTTTGAACGCAATGAACAACGCTTCGACCAATTAGTCGCCCTGCTTAAGGAGGAATCTGTCGTTCCCTTCATTGGGGCCGGTGTTTCAGTAGCGGGAGGTTTTCCGACTTGGAGGGAGCACCTTCGCAAACAGGGAAAGACCGCAGGCCTCGCCGCCGCCGTCATCGAAGCTCACTTGGCCAACGGCGAATACGAAGCCATCATCGAAATCATCGAAGCGAGGCGCGGCCCCGATGTTTTTGCACAAGAAATTCGAGACGCCTTCTCAAAGACCGGCAAGTTGGAGGCCGTCACCCTCCGGATCACCGAGCTTTTCAAAGACACGCTGATCACCACCAATTACGACCGCCTCCTCGAGCAAGCCTTCGACACCGGCCCAGGAGAGGAAGTCCAAGTCATCGACAGCACGAGCGCCATGACGCTCCCAGATCCGGAGAAGATCGCGATTATCAAACTTCATGGTGATGTTCGAACCCCCGGTCGCTGCATCCTTGGCAAGAAACAATACGACGAAGCTTATGGAGAATCCTCGTTGGACTTAGCGCGCCCCATCCCCAAGCTGCTGCAGTATTACTACACGACCAGCAACCTCCTCTTCATCGGTTGCAACCTGAACAACGACCGAACCATCCAAGTCTTCAGTGCCGTGAAGGAAGATCGGAGGGCGAAAGGCATTATCGATCTTCCCCAGCACTTCTCTATCGAGCAGGCCCCCGAAACCCTCGCAGAGCTCGAAACCCGCAACGCCTCGCTCCTCAAACTAGGCATCACTCCCATTTGGTTCCCCAATGGGGAATTCGCCAAGGTCGAGGCCATCATGCGCCACGCCTACAACGAATTGAAATACCGCCAGCTCGAGTAAGGGCCGCTATGAACAACGCCCCCTTCGATTGGAAGCGCTTTCACGCCTACCGCGTCTTCGATGAATATCTAGAGCGGTTTGTCATCCAACGACAGAGCTATGTTACGCAGCACAACCAGAGGCTCGATCTTGAAGCAGCTTTAGAGGACATCCGGACAAGATTTATCGGTGGCGCCGATGAGTCAGAATCAAGTTTCGATGACAAAGTCGCACGCCAATTCCTAAGCGCGTCAGAGCAAACCAAAATCGTCTTTTCTAACATCGAATACCTCTGGGCGATGCCGATGCAGAACATCACCCCGGAGAAGAAGCGGTCGTATGCGCTGCGCTGGTTTTCCAAGCCAGGCCAAGTCGTCAGCGGGGAACGTTATTATTTTAGCGATCCTCATATCATCGCAGACCCCGGCCCTTGGTATCTCACGAACAAATATTGGGAGATCATCGCCGCACTGCGTGTGCTGAGCATTGTCGCCGGCAACCAGAAACTAAAAAAGCTCGCCGAGCTTAAAGCACGTATCGCTGGAATTTGCTACGACGCTCTCTACAAGGGAGTGCCGCCCGGAGGGCACTTCTCGGTCGGCAACTTTTGCGGCATTCATCCAGCGCTGATGCACCTTGCCGACCCTGAGCGCTACGAGTCGATTATCTCTGGGGCCCATCGCCGACAGATCATTGAGGTATTTGGTCACGTAGTCGCGAATCCACCTTCAGACCGGGAAACATATTTGAAACAGATTCGGGCCACACTCTACGACTCCCACGGGCGTGCTGGAGATCCAGACAGGAAGTATCGGTGGTTCTTTTACTTGGATGACATCAAACCTCTCTGGATCGGCAAGAGGGGCAAAAAAGAACAGCGTGTCAGCTCGGCGATTCTTGATGTGCGAGCCGAGGAAGACGCCGTCGACCTCGAAGGCGGGAAGGAAGAAGTCAAAGGATACCGCATTCGTCGCAGCGCGAAACTCTCACAGAAGGCGAAAGAGCGGGACGGTTACTCGTGTCGTGCCTGCAATTTTCACTTCGAGAGACAGATCGTTCACGTCCACCACTTGGACCCGTTGGGGGAATACCAGCATCCAAAGGACACTAAACTCGCAGACCTAGTGACCCTCTGCCCAACCTGTCACTACCTCGCGCATTACTGGCTGCGAAAAAGCCCTCGTTTCAAAAGTCTTGAGCCACTCCTCAATAAATTAAGATCTTAATAGTGGCATCCTAATGGGGATCTATCCACCATCTTCGTGTTTCTTGGCGTTCTTGGCGGTTAATATATAGTCAGGATTTAACGCCTTCGTCCGGTTACCCAGCCTTTCGCCATCGCTCGCCGCACCATGAATTCTCTTCGGCTCCTAGGCTCACTTCTCGCGGGCAGCCTGATTGTCTCCGTCGCTTCCGGGCGCGTCGGTGAGACCGAGCAAGAACTCGTGGTGCGATATGGCGCCGTGACCAATCGGCAGCCGGCCCGGAAGGCCGTGCAGGGGCGCATGAACATCTACGGGGAGCGCCTGGGCTTTAAGTTCGAATTCTGGACCGTCAGCGCCGTCATCATCGCCGGCCGCTGCGAGGAGATCACCTACACGCTCAACGGAAAATGGACCGAACCGCATTTCCGCCGCCTCCTCGAGATCAACGGCGGCTGGTCGGAATGGACCGAGCAAAAGACCCGCAACCCCGACAACCACCGCCAGTGGCTCCGCCGCGACCAAACCACCGCCAGCTGGGGACTGACCGGCTTCATGATCCGGACGCCGGCCGCGGAAAAGGCGCAATAAAGCGAAGCCTGACGGAGCGCGGCAGCGCGGAGATGGCGTCGTGAAGTGAAACGTAACAGCCCGGATCCCGCATTCGCGGGAGGAGGGTGGCAGCGGCCGGGCGCCCCTTGGGCGGCGGATGCCACAAACCTGAAACCTGAGGTTCAGCGGGGAGCCGGGAGCTTGGAGCGGGGAGTGACAGAGGAAATCCAGGACCGGAGGTTATAGGTGAGAGGTGATGGGTTATAGGTGGATCATTCCTGCTAGTTGCTCCCCTCCTTGATGCGTGCTCCGTGTAGCGCGTCCTCATATCGATTGACCCGTCCGACCGCTCACCCACTCTCCAGTCATCGCCCGGGGCCACGAGCGGTGAAATTCAGCGATAAGCTGTCAGCTCTCAGCCGTAGGTTTTCCTCATGACTTCTACCGTATTTCTCGGTCTCTATGCGTTGGTGGTGTTTGGCGCCCTGTTCGTCGCCATCCAGTGGTTGAAGGCGAAGCGGCGACCAAAACTGCCCTTCAAGCCGGAGCGCGACAAATTGCTTCGCGGACCGGGAGAGTCCTTGAAGCAGAAGATCGAGCTCATGGACGAGAACATGATCTTTCTGCTGATGGCGCTGCTGGTGGTTCCACTCCTGGGCGGTTTTGGCGTGTTGGCCTGGTTGCAACAGGCACAGATCGGTAGTCCTAGTCTGCGCATGGCGCTCGCCTTGATCGTGGCGCTGGGCCTGGTGCTTGCGGGCTCGTGGTATCTGGCGAAGGAGGCGTTTCGCCGGGGCAACCACTACTTGGGCTGGTTCGGCGAACGTCTGACGGCCGAGGAGCTGGAACCGCTGAAGGCGCAGGGCTGGCAGATTTTTCACGACGTGCCCGTTTCGGCCGGCAAGGCGGAATGGAATATCGACCATGTCGCCGTGGGCCCCGGCGGTGTCTTTGCCATCGAAACCAAGATGCGCCGCAAGGGTCACGCCCGCCCGGGGCGCAAGGATCATGAGGTTTTCTACGACGGGCGCGTGCTGAGCTGGCCGTGGATCGAGGATCGTTACGGTCTCGATCAGGCGGAAAAGAACGCCAAGGAGCTGGAGGACTGGATCGAGCAGCTCACCAACGTGAAAACGAAGGTGGCGGCCGTTTTGACTTTCCCCGGCTGGTATATCGTGGAACGCGCCCTCGGTCCCGTCCGGGTGGTCAACGCCGCCTTTCTACCCGCGTTGCTCAATGCACGGTCCAACGTGCTGACCGCCCAGCAAATCGATCTTGTCTCCCGCCAGCTCGAATCCCGCTGCCGGGATGTGGTGTATTAAGCACACGGCTCCCAACGATGAGTCACTTTCTGTATAAACTTACATTGCCGGACGGGAAATTGAAGTCCGGTCAGGTCACGGGGAAGACCGAGGCCGATGCTCGGGGGCGGCTCAAGACACTCTACAACTTCGCCAGCCTGCAATCCATCCGCCCCAAACCTGTCACACCGCCATCTGCAAAATCGGCACCCTTAAAACCTGCGGCCGTGCCCATCGCCAAGATTGCCCCTGCGGCCAAGGTATCACCTGCCGCGACCAAGCCCAGCTCGCCCAAAGCGACCACCAAGCTGGAGAAGCTCCTATTTCTACAGTCCAATAAATGTTTCTTCTGCGGCCGGGAGCTGACCAAGTCCGAGGCGTCGATTGAACACCTTCAGCCCAAGTCCGGCGGCGGCAACAATGCGGACGGCAATGTCGTGGCTTGTTGCGTCACCCTGAACCGAACCTTCGGTCACATCAGCCTGAAGGAAAAGGTCAGGATAATTCTCGATAAGGCCGGCAGCTTCACCTGCCCGAAATAGACCCCTTCGCGTCTCTGCGCCTTTGCGTTGAGAGATTGCTTCATGCACGGTCCAGCTGGAGCTGGGCCCTCCACCGTTCCGGGTGTTTCGTTTATTCCGTGGTTAAACTCTGCGTCTTAGCGTGAGACCAGGCACGGCTCGTCAGGGATCAGCCGTCACCCGGCCTATGGCTGACAGGTGACTCGCCCTACCCTTCGCGGCTTTGCGCCTTTGCGTTGAACAAAGCACGGCCCGCAGGGACGCGGGCCCTCCACGGCCCGATCTAGAGCTTACGGCTTATCGCTTAAAGCTTACGGCTTAGTTGGGCCACAGCCACAGGAACACCGCCCAGGTGCCGGCGGCGTAGAGCGCCGAATCGAGCAGATACCGCGCGCTCGAAGCCCACGGGCGGCCCATCCAGATCGATTCCGTCACCGTGCCGAAACCGTGCGCGATGAACGTGATCGCACCGGCCCACTTGGCGGCGCGCGACGCCTGCGCGGGATCCAGCCCGCAGACCCGCCACGCGAGGTATCCGGCCACCGTCGCGATGACCAGGCTCCACAGGAACCATGAACCGAGATACTTGCCCATGTTCGGCATGCCCTTCGGCAGGATCGTGAAGTGGGCCACCGGGCCGTCTTGGTATTTCTTGATCATCTCCGGGGTGCCCATGTCCTTCATCTCCCTGGAATACGGGATCGCATACCGGCCGGGCGCCGGGTTGCCGGCGTTGATCGCCGCGCGCACGGCTTCCTCGTTGGCCAGGGAATTGTAGTCGGCGGCGTGGTATTTGAGGACCATATGGACGAGCGAGCTGATCACGAACACGACCACTGCGCTGAGCAGGATCGGCAACCAGAGGGTGAGAAGGGAGGTCATGGGATTTGGGGAGAAACCTGAAACTTGAAACCTGAAACCTGAGACCAAGCGGGAGGCAGGAACGGATGACTGAGGACGGACGTCGGATGTCAGCGGGGCTGTCGGATTATTCTCACAAACGGGCCGGAGACGAAAGTCGGAAATTTGAGACACCAAGGCATGACTCACGCAGAGACGCAGAGTCGCAATGAATGGGCTGGTAGAGGCGGTTGCCCTCAACCGCCCTGGGCCGTTGAGGGCAACGACCCCTACCTATTCTCCGCGACCTTTGTTACCTCCAGTTAAATTGGCCACTCTTGGCGTCTTTGCGCCTTTGCGTTAAACTCATGCTTCCCAGGTTTTATCTGTCGTCTGTCCTCCGATCTCTGTCATCTGTCCTCAGACACCCATGGCCAAGTTCCTCATGCTCTTCATCCTCGTCACCCTCGTGGTGCTCATGATCCTGGCCACGTTCAAGGGGAAGGGGAAGAAATGACGCCTGTCATTTCTTCGGAAAGCTGAAACTTGAAAGCTGAAAGCTGAGGATTTCTGAACGAGCGCCGAATAGGTCCAAGCTGCTGGACTCTGCGAACTCTGTGTTAAATCCTTTTTCCTGCGTCGGTATTAAACTTCAGCTTTCAGGTTTCAGCTTTCAGCTTTCACCTGTGGCTACCGCGAATGCGGCGTCGGCCAGACGGGCTTGCCCGTCACCGCGGGTTTGCCCTTGGGGCCGGTGTGGTGCGGCACCTGGGGTGCGCGGGCGTCCTGCTTCTGCAACGCGGCCTGGATGGCCTCCTGCTGCGGCACCGCGGGGGAGATGTTGAATTCCACCACGCTCTCCGCGGCGGTTTCCCCGGCGACGCGCGCGACGAACGCGGCCCGGCCGTCGCCGCGCAGCTGCCGCTCGGCCTCGAGCCAGATCTCCGCGTCGCAGCCGTCGGGACAGCCCCGGTTCTGCCAAAGTTCATAGGCCTGCCGGGCAATCTCGTCGTGGGTCGGTGTATTCATGCCGGTGATGACCGGGGTGCGAGCAACCCGGTTCCCGGTTGCTGCGCACAGAAACCTGAAACTTGAAACCTGAAACCTGAAATTAATGCCAAGCCACCGGACTATAACGCAAAGTCGCAGAGGCGCAGAGTTCCGGACCAGGCGGAAGCGGCCGAGGTATTATCCTCAGGTTTCAGGTTTCAAGTTTCAGGTTTCTGTTTTGCCGAGCCATAGTTCGGCCGATGCTGTCCCTGTTGCGTGCCGACCTCCGTTGCCCTGCCGGATTCCGCCGCGCTCGTGGCCCGGAACAGCCGGTTCTATGACGCGTTCTGGGCGCGGACCTACCTGACCCGGCCGGAATCCTTCAACACCTGGCCGCTGGTCTCCGCCCTCCGGCCGGCGGCGGACGCCTGCCTCGAGATCGGCCCGGGCCTGCGGCCGCGCCTGCCGGTCGCGGGCACGCACTTCCTCGACCTCAGCCCGACCGCCGTCATGCGCCTCAAGGCCCGCCGCGGCCTCGCCCGCACCGGCGAGATCACCGCCCTGCCCTACCCCGCCGCCCGCTTCGGCCTCGTGGCGGCCTTCGACGTGATCGAGCACGTCGCGGACGACGCGCGCGCCTTCGCCGAGCTGTCGCGCGTGCTGCGGCCGGGCGGCCGGCTGATCTGCTCCGTGCCGCTGCACCCGGCGCGCTGGACGGTGTTCGACGACCACGTGGGCCACGCGCGCCGCTACGAACCGGCGGCGCTGCAGGCACTCCTCGCTCGCCACGGGCTGGCCGTCGAGCAAAGCGCCGTCTTCGGCATGCAGTCCAACAACCCGCGCCTCCTGCGCTTCGCCGTCGACTGGCTGACCAAAAACCCGGCCATGGCGTCCGCCTGCTACAACTGGCTCTTCTTCCCCCTCGGCCTGATGCTGCAGTCCCGCCTGAAATGGACGGCCGGCCTGATGGACCTGGGCAAGGTGGATGAGGTCATCCTCGTCTGTCGACGAGGGGACCAGTAAATGTTCATCGTCCATTGTTCATTGTTCATCGGTTCGGACCAAATGAACATTGAACATTGAAAAATGAACGGTGAACAATTCCCCATGAGATTCCGCCTGTTCGCTGCTTCGCTTCTTTGCGTTCTCTCCCTCCAGGCGGTCGAGACCCCCAAGCCCTGTGTGTTCTGCGAGATCGTCGCCGGCACGCGGCAGCAGGAGGGCATTGTTTATCGCGACGACCGGGTCGTCGCCTTCCTGAGCATCGGGCCGCGCAACCCGGGCCACGTGCTCATCGTCCCGGCGGCCCACGCGGAGAACTTCCTCGAGGTGCCGGCCGCCACCATGCACGCGATGACCGACACGGCCAAAAAGATCGCCGAGTCCATCAAGCGCACAGACCTGAAGATGGACGGCTTCGTCCTGCAGATGAACACCGGCAAAGCCGCCGGGCAGTCGGTCTTCCACGCCCATTTGCACCTCATCCCGCGGTATGAGGGCGAGCCGCCGGCGAAGGTGCCCGAGGACCGGGTCGGCATGGACGTGCTGGCGCCGGTCGCGGCCAAGATCCGCGCGGCGCTGGCGCAGAAGTAAGTCCAGGCGTTTAACGCCAAGGCGCAGGGACGCAAAGGTTGGAATTTGGTAGGGGCGGTTGCCCCAACCGCCCGGGCCGTTGAGGGCAACGGCCCCTACCTCAAACTTCTCTGTTCTCTCCGTTTCCTGCTGTAAGCCCGGACGACGCTTCGCGCCTTGGCGGCTTTGCGTTAAAAAAATCCCGCACCGACCGGAGCGATCCGCTGTCCTTGCGGGGACATGCATGCCAACACTTTTTCCGCCTCCCGCCGGGCTGGCGGCGTCCTGGCCCTGGCGGCCCTGCTTTTCCTCTCGGGTTGTGCCGGCTATCCTTCCTGGGGCCGCTGGTCGCAAAGCCCCACCCCGCAACAGAAAGCCCGGGCCATGGAGCAGCCGGTGCCCCCGCCGGTGCAGAAGTAACTATTGTTCATTTTTCATCAGCCATTGCCCATCGTCCATTGGATCGGAAATGGCCAATGGACATTGAACAATGAACGATGGAAAATACCCCCGCGCCGCCGGCGACGGGGGTTAACGCCCCATAGCTGTCATCGGGGGATCGGCGTATCCTGCGGGCATGAACCTACTCGTGCTCGTCATCGTCCTGCTTCTTCTCTTCGGTGGCGGCGGCTTTTATATCGGCGGCCCGGCGTATGGCGGCGGCGGCCTCGGCCTCGTGCTCCTGATCTGTCTTGTCATCTGGCTCTTCGGCGGCTTCGGCGGCGGCCGGAAGTAGGACCAAGCCTTTTTAACGCAAAGGCGCAGGGGCGCAAAGTTTGGGCAGGTCGCGAGGCCCGCCTGGTAGGGGCTGTTGCCCCCAACAGCCCGGGCGCTTGAGGGCAAGCGCCCCTACCGTCCTTCAATCAAGTCAGCTTGAAGCCCAGCGCTTCCAGCTCCTTCAAATGGAACGGGGCGCTGGCGAGGACTTCCTGCAGTTTTTCCAGGGCGCCGGGCAGCTTCGGCGTGCTGAAGAGGCACGCGCCGTCGTCGGAGTCGTGGACGTTGACGACCCAGGAGCCCGTGACCTCGTCGCCGACGTGAAACACGGCGCCGTGGAGGTAGTTGCCCGGCAGCCCGGGATGCGGGCCGGCGCCGGGGACGAGGAAGAGCGTGTGCAGCGGATCGTGCGGGACGGCCTGGCCGTGCTTGGCGCGGTGGTGGACGGCCTTGCCAATCACCATCAGGCGGAGGCTCTCGGCCTTCGCGCGGCGGTCGAGCGGGAGCGATTGCACATAGCGGTCGTAGATGCTGGCGTTGGTCTCGAGCTGCGTGTCGTCGATCGAGCCGGCGATGAACTCCTCGAGGTTGTGCGCGTGGAAGAACGGGAGGCCGATGAGCGAGCGCGCCGTGACGTGCCCGCCCTTGTGGTCGGCGGAGGCGTAGACCTGCTGCGCGGCGTAGAGCCGGCGGAGGGCGTCCTGGTAGGCGGGCGTCACGGGCACGGCGCCGATGGGGCTGGCGTCGATCTTGTCGAGGACCGCGTGGTCGAATTCGGCGTTGGGGTCGGTGGACATGGGGGAGGCGGCGGAGCCGCCGGAGGGATGAAAGCTGAAACCTGAAAGCTGAGGGTAAGGCAGTAGGCATAACCACGGAAGGGACGGAACACACGGAATATTTAACAGGAGATCGCGGAGAACGCAGAGGTGTTTGGTAGGGGCGCTTGCCCTCAAGCGCCTTCCGGAGGGCTGTTGAGGGCAACAGCCCCTACCCTTCGCGCACTCTGCGTCTCTGCGTGAAAATTGCCCTGGTTTGGTTACCTCATCCGGATCCTCGCGTCTTGCCAGCAACCCCTTCGCGTCGCTTCGTGTCCTTCGTGGTTAATTTCCCAAACAGGCTGTTGAGGGCAACAGCCCCTACCCTGTTTTTGCTGTTCTCCTTGGCGGCACTCCTCGCCTCGAGGACGGCGCACGCGCACGGGCTCGTGTTCACGCGGGTCGAGGCGATGTTCGGGACGCCGGGGATCGTGAACATCACCATCGACTACGACCTGGGCCTCATCCTCGGCCAGCCGGAGGCCCACTACGCCCTGACCAAGGGAGACGCCGCGACGCAGGCGGCGGCGGTCAAGCTGGCGCTGCCGCTGATCCTGGAGGCGATGGAATTCTACGCCGGCGACGAGCGGCTGCAGCTCGAGCTGCAGGGTTTCTCGCTGCCGCAGCTGCCGGAGACCGCCTTTGCCGACCCGGCGCAGGACAAGGCCACGGTGCTGCGTTTCACCGCGCGGCTGCCGGCGGCGCCGGCGCCGCTGGTGATGGTCGTGCCCTACGGCGCGCGCGTGCACCACCCGGTGCTGTTCGCGGCCGGCTCGCCGGCGGCGGGCGTGCTGGCGCGCTCGTGGGTCGAGGAGGGACCGAGCGAGGCGTTCGAGTGGGCGGGGCTGGTGGACGCGGGCGGGGTCGCCCGCGCTGCCGGTGGAGCCACGGCGACCTCCCCGTGGCATGTCGAGCTGTGGACCTACCTGCGTCTGGGCTTCAAGCACATCGTCCCGCAGGGGCTCGACCACATCCTGTTCGTGCTGGCGCTGTTTTTCCTCGGGCTGGAGTGGCGCAAGCTCATCGCGCAGACGACGGTCTTCACCGTCGCGCACGCGACGACGCTCTTCCTCTCGCGCTACGGCGTCATCAGCCTGCCCGGCCGCTACGTCGAGCCGCTCATCGCGTTCTCGATCGCGTGCATCGCGCTGGAGAACATCTGGCGGCCGAAGCTCGGCCCGATGCGGCTGGCGCTGGTGTTCGCCTTCGGCCTGGTGCACGGGCTGGGTTTCGCCGGCAGCCTGGCGGAGGTGGAGTTCCCGCGGGACCGGTTCCTGCTGGCGCTGCTCGGCTTCAACCTCGGCGTGGACTTCGGCCAGCTGTTCGTGATCGCGCTGGCCTTCCTCGCGGTCGGCTGGTTCCGGAACAAGCCGTGGTTCCGCGCGCGGGTCATGATCCCCTGCTGCGCGGCCATCGCGGCGACAGGATTATTTTGGACCGTGCAGCGGATCTTTTTCTAAGGTAGGGCGCGTTATCCTTAACGCGCCGCGGCGGATTAGGGATAATCCGCCCTACCCTCAATCTCCTCGAACGGTCCGCCGACCAGCGGCGACCCTACATTCCGAATTCCTCCGGTTTCAGGTTTCTCCTCAGTCGCCCGAGTAGCCGGGGATCTTGGTCACGTCGACCTCGTCGACCTGGACGGGGTCGAGGTAGTCCTTGGCGTAGCGCTCGTAGACGCGGGAGCGGATGAAGATGTCGAAGAGCTCGGGGTCGATGTGGCCCTCGAGGCGCATCTTGCCGAGGATCTGCAGCGACTCGGTGAGCGTCTTGCCCGGTTTGTAGGGGCGGTCGCGCGCGGTGAGGGCCTCGAAGATGTCGGCGATGCCCATGATGCGCGCCTGCACCGACATCTGGTCGCCCTTGAGGCCGCGCGGGTAGCCCTTGCCGTCGATGCGCTCGTGGTGGCCGCCGGCGTATTCGGGGACGTTCTGCAGGTGGCGCGGCCAGGGCAGCGCCTCGAGCATCTGGATGGTGACGACGATGTGGTGGTTGATGATCTGGCGCTCGGCGGCGGTGAGCGTGCCGGAGCGGATGGTGAGGTTCTCGACCTCGTCGTGCGTGAGGAAGTCCACCGGCTCGCCGCGCGGGTTGCGCCAGCGGTATTTGTTGGCGATGTCGCGGACGCGGTCCTGCGCCTGGGGCGTCATGGCCTCGCCGCCGATGTTGCAGAGGCGGAGGAACTCGCGGTCCTCCTGGATCTCCCAGAGGCGCTTGCGGTAGCCCTGGTCGATCGCCTTGGGGTCGGCGTCCGGCTCGCGGGCGGCCTTGAGCGCGGCGATCTCGGCGTCGCGCTTGAGGATCTCGAAGCGGGTGTCGATGAGGTGGATCCGGTCGAAGAGCGTCTGGAGCTTGGTGGCCTTGTCGACGACGTGGACGGGGGTCGTGACCTTGCCGCAGTCGTGGAGGAGCGCGGCGATCTTGAGCTCGTAGCGGTCGAGGTCGGTGAGGTGCCAGAGCGCGTGCGGGCCCTTCTTCGTCTCGTGGACGGCCTCGGCCAGCAGCATGGTGAGGATGGGCACGCGGTGGCAGTGGCCGCCGGTGTAGGGCGACTTCTCGTCGATCGCCTTGTTGAGCAGCTGGACGAAGGACTCGAAGAGGTTCTCGAGCTGGGTGATGAGCAGGCGGTTGGTCAGGGCGACGGCGGCCTGCGAGGCGAGCGACTCGGCGAGGCGCTGGTCGGTCTCGTCGAACGCGCCGATCATCCCGGTCGTGCGGTCCTGGGCGTTGATCAGCTGCAGCACGCCGATGATCTCGTCCTCGTGGTTCTTCATCGGGACGGTGAGGAAGGACTGCGAGTGGTAGCCGGTGTGGCGGTCGAAGGCCTTGGTGCCGGAGAAGTCGAAGCCCTTGTCCAGGTAGGCGTCGCCGATGTTGACGGTGCGGTCCTTCAGCACCGAGTAGGCGACGACCATGGAGGTGTTGTCGCGGCCGCGGTTGTCGCGCAGCTGGATCGGCGGATAGGGAATCTTCACGCCGGTGGTGCCGCCCATGGCGATGCCGAGGGAATCGGTGCGGATGATCTCGAAGGCCAGCTCGCCGGGCTTGTCGGCGTGGCGGCGGTAGAGCGTGCCGCCGTCGGCGTTGGTGATCTTCTTCGCGGCGATCAGGATGAGCTCGAGCAGCCGGTTGAGGTCCTTTTCCTGCGACAGCGCGACGCCGATCTGGTTGAGCTCGGCGAGACGACGGTTGAGGTCGTCCGGTGGCTCGCGGCTGGGCGTGCTGTCCATGGCGGAGAGCATGGGGGAAGGACCCCAGCCGGTTCAATGCTAGTTATGGTGACCTAGCCTTTTGGCCAGTGCGGTAGGGGCGCTTGCCCCCAAGCGCCCGGGCCGTTGGGGGCAACGGCCCCTACCCTTTACTTCCTCCTGAGCACCCTCACCCGGTGGGCTTCGCTGTCGCCGATGAAGACGGAGCCGTCGGCGTCGACGAAGACGCCGTGCAGGCGGTTCAGGGCGCAGGCCAGCGGGTCGCCGTCGCCGCCGTCGCCCGCGGCGCCGGTGCCGGCGATGAGCTCGATGCGGCCGGTCTGCGCGTCGATCACGCGGACGGTGTGGCTCTCGGTATCGGCCAGCCAGGCGTTGCCGGCGGCGTCGAGGGCGATGCCCTTGGGGCCGCTGAGGGTGGCGAGTTTGGCGGGGCCGCCGTTGCCGGTGAAGCCGGGGGCGCCCGTGCCGGCGATGTGGCGGATGAGGCCGGCCTGCACGTCGAACTTGAGCACCTGGTTGCCCTCGCGGGTGACGAGCCAGAGGTTGCCGGCGGCGTCGACGTCGAGGGAGCGCGGGTTGTTGAGCGGCGTGCCGGCGATCGGCGAGCCGTCGGGCGTCGGGCCGGGTTTGCCGGTGCCGGCGAAGGTCGTGATGACGCCCGTCTCCGGGTGCACGGCGCGGATGACGTGGTTGCCGACGTCGCAGATGTAGAGCGTGCCGGCGCGGTCGAACTGGATGCTGTGCGGGCCGCGGAGCGCGGCCGTGGCGGCCGGGCCGCCATCGCCCGCGTAGCCGCGCTGCTGTTTGCCGCCGGCGACCGTGGTGATGATGCCGGTCCTGGCGTCGATGCGCCGGACCGCATTATTGCCGGTGTCCGCGATGAAGAGGTTGCCCGCCCGGTCGAAGCGCAGCTCGTGGGGCAGGTCGAGCGTGGCCGCGGTGGCGGGACCGCCGTCGCCCGTGTGACCCTTCGCGCCGGTGCCGGCGACGGTGCTGATGGTGCCGTCCGGCGCGACGCGGCGGATGCGGTTCCCGTTGTGCTCGCAGAACCAGATGGCTCCGTCCGGGCCGCGCACGACGCCGTAGGGGTCGTTGATCTGCGCCGCGGTGGCGGGGCCGCCGTCGCCGCTGAAGCCCATGACGCCGGTGCCGGCAAAGGTCGAAATGGTCCAGGAAGAGGCGGCCGAAGCCGACGAAACCAGCATAGCAAGAAGCGCCAGACGGGGTAGCAGGGGCATGGAGGTAATTTGCACGTGATGCCGGCCGAAGACGATTCCTATGCCTTCGGACAGTAAGCGGGCCGGCGCATCTCCCCGAAAGCTGAAAGCTGAGACCTGAAAGCTGAAATCAAACACCGCCGGGTTCCGGTCTTATCCTCAGGTTTCAAGTTTCAGCTTTCAGCTTTCTGTCTTAGAACATTTCCAGCTGCACGCCGCCGGGGCGGCGGAAGTGGGCGGTCGAGAGCGGGGACTCGTCGCGGTTGAGGCCGGCGCGGCGCGTGGCGACGTCGAACATCTGGCTGATCTGCTGCGCGAAGATCCCCTCCCCCGTCAGCCGCGTGCCGAAGGTGGCGTCGTAGAGCTTGCCGCCGCGCAGGTCGCGGATGCGGGAGAGCACGCGCTCCTTCTTGCCCGGCTCGTGGTCGTCGAGCCACTTGAGGAAGACGTCCTTCACGGCGTGCGGCAGGCGCAGCGTCACGTAGCCCGCGCGCGTCGCGCCGGCGGCCGCCGCGGCCTCCAGGATGGCCGGCATCTCGTGGTCGGTGAGGCCGGGGATGACGGGCGCGACCATGACGCCGACCGGCACGCCGGCGTCGGCGAGCATCCGCATGGCCCGCAGGCGGTGCCCGGGCAGGGCGGCGCGGGGCTCGAGCTTGGCGGCGAGGCCGGGGTCGAGGGTGACGACGGTGAAGTTGACCGCGACGCACTGCCACTTCGCCAGCTCGGCGAGCAGGTCGAGGTCGCGCGTGACGAGGAAGTTCTTCGTGAGGATGCCGACCGGCTGGCGGAACTCGGCCAGCACCTCGAGGCACTGGCGCGTCAGGCGGAAATAACGCTCGGCCGGCTGGTAGCAGTCGGTGACGCCGCTCATGAGGATGGGCGCGGGCTGCCATTTCCGCGCGGCCAGCTCGGCGCGCAGGAGGACCGGGGCGCGCTGTTTGACGAGGATCTTGGTCTCGAACTCGATCCCGCTGCTCCAGCCGAGGTAGTCGTGGTAGGGCCGGGCGAAGCAGTAGGCGCAGCCGTGCTCGCAGCCGCGGTAGCAGTTGATGCCCCAGCCGTGGCCGAGGTCGGGGCTGTCGTGTTTGGTCAGGAGCGACTCGGTGGCGTCGTAAAAAAACTGCGTGCGCGGGTGCGGCACCGAACCGGTCTCGGCGAACTCGGCGTCGAGCCACTCGCCGTCGGGCTCGACGTGGAGGGGCTCAAAGCGGTTGGCCGGATTGAGGTTGGGGCCGCGACCGGGGATGACGGTGGTGGGCGGACGCGCGGGCACAGCGCACACGGATTGCCCGCTGCAACCGAAAGGCAAAAAATGATTCGGCGCCGCGGAAGTTTTTTTCCTTGGCCGCGGCCCGGGGCGGCATTTCCGGTCCGCCGCGCGAAAGTTGTCAAGGGGTGCGCCGTTTCACCGGGGTGAAACCCGCGGCCGCGATTGTCCGGAAATAAATTTGACTGTGAGCGGAGACGAGCGGGCGGATCCTGCAGAGGAGATAACCACGGAATACACAGAAAACACGGAAGGCCCAGAACCCGATTTTTCAGGTTTCAGGTTTCAGGTTTCTGCCTCTGCCTCACACCTTGTTGTCCTTCAGATCGCGCAGCGGGTAGAAGGTGCCGCGCCAGCGGATGCCGCCGGTCCAGAGCGTGACGACCATCGAGCGGAGCAGGATGTAACTGAAGACCGTCATGCCCGCGGGCAGGAACAGGCCGTGCCACCAGCAGCCGCCGGTGAAGCGCGTCTGGTCGCAGCCGAGCCCGAGCATCAGCGCGATCGCGCCGGCGTAACACCAGCGGGCCGGACCATCCGACAGGAAAATCCCGGCCAGCGGCCAGACGTAGAAGGCCAGCACCAGGGCGGCCCCGAGCGGCGGCACCCAGACGCGATAGTCCGCGGCGGGGAAGGAGTTTTTCTCGAGGCCGCGGATCATCTCCCCCACCGAGGCATACCACTCGACCGAGATGGCCCCGGCCCCGAGCACAAAGTCGCTGAAGCCGCCCGACTTCATGAGCTTGCCGAGCTTGATGTCGTCGTCGGGCCGCAGGTGGATCGGCACGTGGCCGCCGAGCTTCCGGTAGGTGGAGGCGCGGACGAGGTTGAAGGCGCCGACGCCGCCGTGGGCGCGGCTGCGCGGATCGGCGATCTTCCAGGGCCGGAGCCCGGTGGTGAAGGCCAGGCTGAAGGCGTTCACGCAAATGCCAAGCCAGTGCCCCCCGGCGCCCATCGACGGCACGGCGGCGAGGTGGTCGAGCGTCTGCGCGCGGGCGTGGGCGACGGCGCGCCGCAGGACGTCCGGCCGGAAGTGAACGTCGGCGTCGGTGAACAGGATCCATTCGCCGGTGGCGGCCGCGGCGCCGTCGGCCAGGGCGTGGTTCTTGCCGAGCCAGCCCTCGGGCAGCTCGGTGACATGCACGACCTTCAGCCGCGCGTCGGTTTTCGCCAGCCGGTCGAGGATCGCCCCGGTTTCATCCTCCGAGCGGTCGTTGACGGCGATCAGCTCCCAGTCGGGGTAGTCGAGCGCCAGCATGGTCGGCACGGCGGCACCGACGGTGGCGGCCTCGTTGCGGGCGGCGAAGACGACCGACACGCGCGGCCAGGTGCCCGACGCCGGCAGCGGGAGCCGCGCGAGCCGGCGCAGGCGGCGGTTGCCGCGAAACACATCCTGGCCGATGAGCAGCCAGACCAGGAGGATGGCGGCGGCGATGGCGAGGGAGAGCGTCATGGGTTAGTCATCGCGAGACCGGCGAAGCCGGGCGGGGCGATCCAGCTACATGGATTGCTTCGTCGCTCCGCTCCTCGCAATGACAGAATAAAGAAACCCGCCCCCTCCCTCACATCGGCGGGGTCGTGTCGCCGCTGGCGCGCTCGATCTTCACGCGGCGGCAGCGCTCGGCGTTGGCCTCGGTGACGGTGAGACGGTATTCGCCGACGGTCACCTTGTCGTCGCGCTTGGGCACGCGGCCGAAGTGGCGGTGCGACCAGGTGGCGACGGTCTCGCGCGGGTTCCACTCGAGCGGCCAGCCGGTCTCGGCCTGCAGCTCGCGCATGGTGAGCGAGCCGCTGACGGTGATGGCGTGGGCGGTGCGCTCGTAGATGGGGCCGCTCTCGATGTCGGTCTCGTCGCGGATGTCGCCGACGATCTCCTCGAGCACGTCCTCGAAGGTGACGATGCCGGCCAGCGCGCCCTTGTCGTCGAGGACGACGGCGAGGTGGCTGCGGGCGGTGCGGAAGCGCTCGATCATGGTGTGGATCGGCGTGGCGAGGGTGAACTCCAGCGCCGGGCGCATGAGCGGCTCGAAGGAGGCCTCGGGCCCGAGGGCCTGGATCTGCCAGAGCCACTCGCGGATGAGGAGCATGCCCTCGACCTTGTCGAGCGAGCCGGAGCAGACGGGGTAGCGGCTGTGGCCGCTGGTCTGGGCGATGCGGAGGTTCTCGGCCATGGGCTTGTCGAGCCAGAGGGCGATGACCTGGTCGCGCGGCCGCATGATGTGCTGGGCGGTGGTCGAGCGCACGCGCAGCGACTGGACCATGAGCTTGTTGATCAGCGCGTCGCCCGGATGGGTGTGGCGCGCGTGGGAGAAGACGTATTCCAGCTCCTCGGCGCTGAAGGCGTGGTCGCCCTCGGTGGCGGGCCCGAGGCCGGCCCAGCGGAGGAAGAGGTTGGCCAGGCCGTTGAGCGACCAGATGAACGGGAAGAACAGGTAGTAGAAACCCAGCAGCGGCGCGGCGACCCAGAGGACGACGCCCTTGGAGCGCTGGATGGCGAGGGACTTCGGCGCGAGCTCGCCAAAGATGATGTGGAGGAAGGTGATGACGGCGAAGGCGATCGCGAAGGACACCGACGAGATCATCGCGGGATCGGTGACGCCAAACTTCGCCAGCACGGGCTCGAGGCGGTGGGCCAGGAAGGGCTCGCCCACCCAGCCCAGGCCGAGGCTGGCCAGGGTGATGCCGAGCTGGGTGGCGGAAAGGGCGGCGTCGAGGTGCTCGGTGGCCTTGAGGGCGAGCTTCACGCGCCAGCCGCCGGTCTTGGCCATGGGGCGGAGCTGGCTGGCGCGGACCTTCACCAGGGCGAACTCGGCGGCCACGAAGAAGCCGTTGGCGAGCACGAGCCCGACAATGATCAGCGTCTCCAAGGTGATGCCCCAAAAAGCGTTCATGGCGTGTGGCCGGCCAAGCTAGGGCCCACCACCCGGCCGGCAACTCATTTGGCCGGCATACGGAAGCAAATTGCTCAAGAGCATGGTTTTAGTATTATTCAGGCCGTGGTTTCCGGTGGGAGGGGCCTTGTTCCCGACTGGTGGAGCGGCTTGCCCTCAAGACGCTTCGGGAAACGCGCTGGGGTCGGCGCGTTCCACCTCAAACCGTCGGGGTATAAAACCCCTCCCACCTCCAATCTTCCCCCTCGTTCCTCCCCGCCTCCCCGCCTCCCCCGCCCCGCCGACTTCGCGTTCGACATGGCCGGCGCCCTTTTCATGCTCCGCGCCACTCCCCTATGGCCGGCTCCACTCCTGACAAATTGGCCAACCGCATCCTGCGCGGACTGGTCATCGGTATCATCCTGGGTGTCGCCACCCTCTTCGCCGGCCCGCACGTGCCGATCCCGGAATTCCTGCAGGGCTGGCTGACCCACGTCGGCATCAAGTCCTCCGCCACTCTGCTCGAGCTGATGCGCGGCGTCTCCACGGTGCTGCTCGACCCGTTCGGCCGCGTGTTCCTGCGGCTGCTGTTCTTCGTCGTCATGCCGCTGGTGTTCGCCTCGCTGGCGACGGGCGTCGTCCAGCTCGGCAACCCCAAGAAGCTTGGCCCGCTCGCCGGCCGCACGTTCTTCTTCTTCTTCCTCAACATGGCCATCGGCGTCGGCCTCGGCCTGCTGATGATGAACGTGCTCGAGCCCGGCGCGCACATCGACGCGGACACCAAGGCCCGCCTCATGGCCGAATACGGCGGCGCGGCCCAGAAGCACGTCGCCGCCTCCGCCAGCCAGACCGGCCTCTCCCTCGCGGTGATCGTCGAGATGTTCATGCCCGCCAACCTGCTGGCCTCCGTCGTCGGCAGCAGCACCGCCCGCATCGGCGACGTGCTGCCGCTCATCCTCTTCGCCATCCTCGTCGGCCTCGTCGGCACCAGCCTGACGGCGGAGAAGCGGCAGAAGCTGCAGGGCTTCCTCGAGCTCATCACCGAGCTGATGACCGGCATCGTGCACCTCGCGCTGCGGCTCGCCCCCTACGCCGTGCCCTGCCTCATCTACAGCGTGCTGGTGAAGTCCGGCCTCGACATCCTGCTCGCGCTCGGGGTCTTCGTGCTCGGCTGCGCGGGCGTGATGGCCATCCACCTCTTCGGCACGATGTCCGTGTGGCTGAAGATCTGGACCAAGTGGTCGCCGCGCGCGTATTTCGCGGCGATCAAGGACGTGGTGGTCACCGCCTTCTCGACCAGCTCCAGCAACGCCACGCTGCCCAGCGCCCTGGCCAACGCCACCGAGAAGCTGCACATCACGCCCAGCACCGCGGGCTTCGTGCTGCCGCTCGGCACCACGATGAACATGAGCGGCACCGCGCTCTACGAGGGCTGCGTCGTGCTCTTCGTCGCCCAGGTGTTCGGCGTCGACCTGTCGATCGGCCAGCAAATCACGCTGCTGCTGCTCTCCGTCCTGAGCGCCGTGGCCGTGGCCGGCATCCCCGGCGGCTCGCTGCCGCTGATCGCGGGCCTGCTCATCACCTTCGGCATCCCGGCGGAGGGCATCGGCATCATCCTCGGCACCGACCGCATCCTCGACATGTGCCGCACGGCGACGAACGTCGGCTGCGACGTGACGACCGCGCTGGTGGTCGACGAGATCACGAAGAAGGCCGACGCGAAGGCGGGCGGTTAACCGGCTTACGGCTGCCTGGCCGCCAGCTCGACGACCACGTCCCGGTTGAAGCGGACGAATTTGTAGAGGGACTCCTCCAGGATGCGCTCCTGGTCGCTGTGGGCGCCGAAGCCCTTGCGCGCGTCCTCCATGTCGATCAGCGGCCCGACCCCGAAGCACTGGATGCCGCGCTCCCGCAGGAAGGCCATGTCCGTCGCGCCCGTGCTCATCGTGGGCAACGTGATGACGCCGTAGTGGCGCTTGATCGCGGCCTCGATGACCTCGAAGGCGTCGGTGTGCAGGCTCGAGGGCGGCGCACCCGGTCGGCTGTGCCCCGACGCCAGCTCGACCGTGACCGCCGGGTCGTTGATCAGCGCGCGCATCTGCTCGAGGAAACGCGGGATGTCCTCGTCGGGCAGCGCGCGCACATCGAGCGTGGCCTCCGTCTCGGAGGGGATGACGTTCACCCGGTAGCCGCCGCTGATCATGTTCGGCGAGATGGAGGTGCGCAGGGTCGAGTAGTAGCGCGGCTCGTGCTCGGCGAAGTGTTCCTGGGCCGAGCCGTCCTCGTCCCCCCGCAGGATCTGGCGGTAACGGGCGGCGTCGGCCGGCGCGCTGATCGTGGCCAGCCGCTCGAAGAAGGCGCGCGTGGTCTCGTTGAGGCGCATCGGCGTGCGCCAGTCGGCGAGGGCCGCGATGGCGCGGGCGAGGTGGACGACGGCATTGGAGCGCAGCGGCACGGAGCCGTGACCCGCCACGCCGCGGGCGGTGAGCCGGATGCGGTTGGGGATCTTCTCGGTCGTCTGGACGCTGCCATACTGCGTCTGCCCGCCGGTGCGCACGATGCTGCCGCCCTCGGCGAGGCAGAACTCGGCGTCGATCTCGGCGAAGTGGTTTTTCACCATGTATTCGATGCCGAACTGCACCGCGCCCTCCTCGCCCGCCTCGGCCAGGAAGATGACATCGCGGTCGAGCGGCACGCCGCTGCGCTTCAGCAGGAGCATCGTCATCAGGCAGGCCGTCACGTTGTCTTTGTCGTCCACCGTGCCGCGGCCGTAGATGTAGCCGTCCTCGCGGTGCGCCGAGAACGGCGGGTGCTTCCACTTCTTCGGGTCCACGTTCACCGTGTCGGTATGGCCCATGAGGAGGAGCGGCCGCTTGGTGCCGTTGCCCTTGAGCCGGGCGACGAGGTTGGGCCGGTTGGGGTCGAGGGCGAAGACCTTGACCTCGAGGCCCTCGGCCTCGAGGACGCCCTTGAGGTATTCAACGGCCGGCCGTTCGCCGCCCGGGGGATCGCTCGTGTCCAGGCGAACCAGCGCCTGGAAGTGCCTGAGCGTCTCGGCGTCCAACGCGGCGTCTTCGGCCGCGGTGGCGGCGGCGGACCGGGCGGCCGGGATCAGCAGGCCCGCGACGAGGCCGAGCATGATCCGGAGTGAAAGGGATAACGTCGGCCGCGAACGCGGCGCGAAGGCTTCGGCAGGGGCGGACATAAGGAATTGCGGCGAAATTACCGCGGATCCCCGCACGTGGCGAGTGCAAGATGCCCGACAGGTCTTCACCCCGGCGGGCGGAAAGTCGGGAACCGTAGTCCGGGGGCGGCGCTCAAACCGGTATATATGGATACCACCCAAAACGACCCCGCCCTCAGTGACACCCATCTCGTCCGCCGGAAGAAGAGCCCGGCCTCCGCCATCATCATCGTCGCCCTGGCCCTCGGCCTGGGCATCGCCGTGATGGCCTCCATGAACAAGCTGCGCGACCGCGACGCCGCCCTCGCGGGCGTCCAGGCCGAGCTCGCCCAGGCCAAGGGTGAGCTGGCCCGCGTGCAAGGCCAGCTGAGCGGCGCCCTGACCCAGGCCGACGCCCTCCAGAAACAGGTCGAGGGCGCCCAGGCCGGTGCCAAGGAAATCCAGTCCCAGTTCGACCAGGCCAAGACCGAACTCGCCACCGCGCAGGAGCAGCTCGCCCAGGCCAAGGCCGCCGGCACCGCGCTCCAGACGCAGCTGGAGGGAGCCACGACCGGCGCCGCCGACCTGCAGAAGCAGGTGCAGGACGCGAAGGCCGCCGGCACCCGGTTCCAGCGTGAGCTCGAGCTGGCCAAGACCGAGGTCTCAAACCTGACCACGCAGGTCAAGGAGCTCACCGACCGCGCCACCGCGCTCGAGGCCCGGGCCGTCCGCGCCGAGACCGACCTGGCCGCGGTGCAGAAGCCGAAGAAGCGGTAGGCCGCCCTCCCCGGATTACTTGCCACTTGTCACGGCTCCCCGGGCCGCGACAAACTCCCCCCGTCTGGGCCTATAGCTCAACGGTTAGAGCAGGGGACTCATAATCCCTTGGTTCTGGGTTCGAATCCCGGTGGGCCCACCAATTCAACCGAATGGGTGTGACCAACGGGATGAGAACCTTGGTTTGACGGAGGGCCGTGATGTCCGTCGCTGGTTGGGGCTACGGATGGCAGGCCCATTCGCGCTGAGGGCTTCCGCGGAAACAAAGTTGCCCGCCGAAGCCTTGGCGAAGGCGGGCATTTCATCCCCGCCGGCCGCGCCACCCTCACGTTTCCATGATTGCGGCTCCGCCCCGTTTGTCGTCTGCTCCCGGGATGCCGGCGATCATGAAGACCCTCCTGGTGATCGATGACGACGGGACGATCCGGAACGTCTACGGACAGGTCCTGGAACTCGCCGGCTACCGCGTGGTGCTGGCGGCCGACGGGAACGAGGGCGTGGAACTCGCCCGGCGCCATCTGCCCGACCTGATCCTGTGCGACATCGACATGCCCGGCATGGACGGGCGCAACGTCCTGCGCACGCTGCGCGAGGATGCCGAGCTCGGCGCCGTGCAGATTGTCCTGATGACGGGCAACACCCGGGCCCTGAACACACGCGAGGCCATGGCGCTCGGGGCCGACGACTTCCTCGCCAAGCCCTTCGAACGCACCCAGCTCCTCCGGTGCGTCGAGGCCCGGCTGCAGCGGGCGCAGATTCACTGGCGGGTGGCGGACCAGGCGGTCACCGACCTGCGCGCCAGCCTGCGCGCCTCGCTGCCGCACGAGCTGTTCACGCCGCTGGCCGGCATCCTGGGCCTGACCGCGGCGCTGCGCGACGACCTGCCGCGGCTGGCTCCCGCGGAGATCACGGAGCTGCTTGCCGACATCGAGAAGTCGGGCTGGCGGTTGCACCGGACGCTGAAAAACTACCTCATGGTCCTCGACCTGGAAACCGCCGCGTCGGCCGGCCCTCCGCCGGTGCTCGCCGGGGACGATCCGCCGGCCGCCGTCAGGAACGGGGCCGCGGCCGCCGCGCGCCGCCACCAGCGCGAGGCCGATGTCACGGTGCAGACGGCGGCCTGCCTGATCGCGGCGCAGGCCGACGCCCTGGCCACGCTGACCGAGGAGCTGGTGGACAATGCCTGCAGCTTCTCGCGGCCCGGCACGCCCGTCACGGTGCGGCTCGACGCCGGCGGGCGCCTGCAGGTCACGGACCGGGGCCGGGGCATGACGCCGGATCAGATCCGGCAGATCGGCGCCTTCCGCCAGTTCGACCGGAAGAAACACGAGCAGCAGGGCCTCGGGCTCGGGCTGGTGCTGGTGCAAAAGCTCAGCGGCCGGTGCGGGGCGGCGTTCTCGCTCGAAAGCGAACCCGGCGGCGGCACGACGGCCACCGTGGCCTTCAAGCCCGCGCCTGACCCGGCCTGACTTTACGCGGAAAGCGCGCCCGGGCTTGGCATGCGGCGACAAATCGGAATCGTGGTGCGGCCGTCTTCCGCGGCCACCCCCTACCCCCTTCATGTCTTCGGCCACGCCCGTTCCCCCGGCGAGCCCGGGCCCCGCTCCGGTCTATCGCGCCGGCTCGCTCACCTACACGGCCGGCGGCCTGCGCGCGGTGTTCGCGTGGCTGCTGGGCGCGGAGGTCGTCTTCACGCTGATCGACATGATCGAGCCGAAGGTGCTGCCCGTGCTGCTGAAGCTCCACGGCGCCACCGACACCCAGATCGCCATCATCCTCGGCTCGTTCAACGCCGTGCTGCAGCTGATCATCATGCCGCCGCTGGGCTACTGGACCGACCGGCTGCGCACGCGCTGGGGCCGGCGCATCCCCGTGCTGTTCTGGGTCACGCCCTTCGTCACGCTCTTCCTCGCGCTCACGCCGTTCGCGCCGGAGATCGCGGACTGGCTCGTCTCGTTCGACGGCCTGGGCGCGTGGCTGAAGTCGCTGCCGGTCGCACCGGTCATCCTCGTGTTCGGCGCGCTGGTGTTCCTCTACCGCGTGGTGCAGACGGCAACGAACACGGCCTTCTTCGGCCTGCTGCGCGACGTGGTGCCGGAGACGCACATGGGGCGCTTCCTGGCGCTGTTCCGGGTCTTCGGCGCGGCGGGCACGGCCATCATCACCTACTGGTTGCTCGGGCTCACGGCCACCCACAGCAAGCCGATCTTCATCGGCATCGCCCTGCTCAACCTCGCCTGCTTCGTGGCGGTCTGCCGGTTCGTGAAGGAGGGCACCTACCCGCCGGTCGAGCCGAACCCCGCCGGCGCCGGCGCGGGCCGCGCGGCCCGGGTCTGGGCGGCGACGAAGGTCTTCGTGCGGGAGTCCTACCGGCCCCCGGGCTGTCTCTGGATCTATTTCATCCGCATCTGCCTCTACGGCGCGCTGCTCGGCCTGTCGGGCTTCATCATCTTCTTCCCGCAATACGAGCTGGGCATGAGCCTGACCGAGGTCGGGCACATGCTCACCTGGCCGTCGCTCATCTGGGTGGTCATCGCCTTCCCGGTGGGCCAGTTGGTGGACCGGCGCGGCGCCACCTGGGTGCTGCGGTGGGGCCTGGTCATGATCACCGCCGGCTACGTGGGCTCGTTCTTCCTCGTCGTGGGGCCGTGGACCTTCCTGGTCTCGTCGCTCGTGACGGGCACGGCGTTCTGGATCGTGATGATGGCCCAGCTGAAGCTGACGCAGGAGGTCTTCCACCCGCAGCGCTACAGCCAGCTCGCCGGCGCTAACACCATCGTGCAGTCCCTCATGATCGCCGTGATCATCAGCCCGGCCTGCGGCTGGATCCTCGACGCGCTGAAGGGCTGGCAATACACGCTCGCCTTGCCGGCCGTGGGCGACGTCGTGCTCGGGCCCTACCGGCTCGTCAACCTGATGCTCGGCCTCTGCTACGGCCTCGCCTGGTTCGGCCTCAACCGCGTGGAGCATCATATGCGCCGGCATGGCGGCCCCGACAATTATGTCGCCCCGCTTTAAACTCCCCGCCCTGGCCGCGGCGTTGCTCGGGCTGGCCGGCGCGCCCGGGATGGCGGCGGAGCCCCCGCTGCCGTGGGGTGACCAGGGCGACGGCACCTACCGCAACCCGGTCCTGCCCGCCGACTATTCGGATCCCGACGTGATCCGCGTGGGCGACGACTTCTACCTTGTCGCGTCGGAATTCCACTTCATGGGCATCCAGGTGCTGCACTCGCGCGACCTGGTGAACTGGCGGATCATCGGCCGGGTGTTCGACCGGCTCGGCCCCGACCCGAAATACGACGAGAACCGCGCTTACTCGCAGGGCACCTGGGCCCCGACGCTGCGGTTTCACGACGGCCTGTTTTATCTCTATGTCTGCACGCCGCGCGACGGACTGCTGCGCTACACCGCGAAGGACCCGGCCGGCCCGTGGACCGGCGGGCTCATCAAGGCCGTGGACCAGTGGGAGGATCCGTGTCCGTTCTGGGATGACGACGGCGAGGCCTACCTCGTGCACAGCAAACTCGGCGCGGGTCCGCTCATCCTGCACAAGATGAGCCCCGACGGCACGCGGCTCCTCGACGACGGCTTCGAGATCTACCGCGGCCCGGTCGCCGAGGGCCCGAAGTTCTACAAGCGCAACGGCTGGTATTACATCTCGCTGCCCGAGGGCGGCGTGGAGCGCGGGGGCCAGACCGTGTTGCGCTCGCGCAACATCTACGGCCCCTACGAGCGCCGCGTGGTCATGCCCGACGGCAGCCCGCACCAGGGCGGCCTCGTCGAACTCGACAACGGCGAGGCGTGGTTCATCGGGTTCAAGTCCGTCGGCCACCTCGGCCGCGTGCCCATGCTCCAGCCGGTGCGCTGGGTGGACGACTGGCCGGTCTTCGGCGACGGCGGCCGCCCGGTGATGGACGGCAAGAAACCGTCGGTCGGTGCGGGCACGCCGGTCAATCATCCGCAAACGGGCGACGAATTCGATGCTCCCGCGCTGCAACCGCAATGGCAGTGGAACCACAATCCCGTGCCGGCGGCCTGGTCGCTCACGGAGCGCGCCGGCTGGCTGCGGCTGTGCGGCCAGCCCGCGGCCAACCTCGAGCTTGCCCGCAACACCCTCACGCAAAAACTCTGGGGCCAGGCCGGTTCGTTCGAGGTGAAACTCGACGCCACCTCGCTCCGCGACGGACAGCGGGCGGGCGCGGCCTTCATGTGCGGGAAAATTTTCACCGCCGTCGGCGTCGAGCGCACGGGCGGCCGGAACCGGCTCTTCTGGGACGGGGCCACCGGGCCGGAACTAGCCGGCGGGATGGTCTGGCTGCGCGGCGAATACCGCGGCGACACGGCGCGCCTGTCCTACAGCCTCGACGGCGCGGCCTTCACCGACACCGGCCTGAGCGTTGCGCTGAAGTTCAGCCAGTGGAAGGGCGCGCGGCTGGCGCTGTTCAGTTACGGCGAAGGGGCGGGCGTGGCGGATTTCGATTACTTCCGGTTCAAGCACGGCAACGAGGCGGTGCCCGTGAAGCTCACCGAGGCCGCGCCCATCGACCGCGAGGCGCTCGTGCGGCGGCACAATCCCGTGGTGCGGCACGTCGACCCCACGGCGCCGCTTACCGTCGGCAACGGCGGCTTCGCCTTCACGGTGGATCTCACCGGCCTGCAGACCTTCGGCGAGCATTACTACAAGAATGGCATCCCCCTCGAGGCGATGGCGCGCTGGTGCTGGGCGACCGACGAGAATCCGAACGGCTACACGCTGGCGGATGCCAGCCGCACCTACACCCAGCCCGACGGCACGACTGTATCGCTGCCGAGCGTGCTCGGCACACCCGCCTCCGACTGGCTGCGCCGCAATCCCCGGCTGCACCCGCTGGCGCAGATCAGCCTCGAGTGGAGCGATGGCACGCCGCTCACCCCCGGAGACATCCAGGAACCCGAGCAGACCCTCGACCTCTGGACCGGCATCATCACCAGCAAATACAAGCTCCGCGGCGAAAGCGTGACCGTCACGACCGCCAGCCACCCGCGCAACGACACGATCGCCATCCAGCTCGACTCCGCGCTCGTGAAAGCGGGCAAGCTTCGCGTCCGGCTCACCTTCCCCCGTGGCCACGACCCCGCGGTGAAGAACACCCCGGCCCTCGACTGGTCGGAACCGGCTTCGCACACCTCCACGCTGGTCAGTAAGTCCTGGATCGAGCGGTCGATCCCCGGTGCGAATTACTGCCTGGCCCTCAGCCAGGAAGCGGAACAGGTCGGCCCGCACGCCTTCGTGGTCCCGGCCGCATCGGGCACCGGCACGCTCGACTTGGCAGTGCAGTTCAAGCCGGGGCGGGCCAAATTTGCACCGCCCGACGCGATGGTCCGGGAGGAAAGCGCCGCGGCGTGGGCCGCTTTCTGGCGCGCAGGCGCGGCGGTGGATTTCACCGGCAGCACCAACCCGCTCGCCCGGAAGATGGAGGAGCGGATCATCCTCTCACGCTACCTCACCGCCGTGCAATGCGTGGGCGACATGCCGCCACAGGAGAGCGGGCTCACCTGCAACACCTGGTATGGCAAGCACCACACCGAGATGGTCGTGTGGCACACCGCGCATTTTATCCTCTGGGGCCAGATGGGGATGGCGAAGAAGAACCTCGACTGGTTCCTCGGCCAGCTGCCCAACGCCCGCGCCACCGCGGCAGCCCGCGGCCTGCGCGGCGCGCGCTGGTCCAAGATGATCGGCCCCGACGGCCGCGAGAGCCCCGGCGGCAACCCGCTCATCGTCTGGAACCAGCCGCACCTGATCTACCTCAGCGACCTCGTGCTGCGGCAGCAGCCCTCCGTCGAGAACCTCGAGAAATACCGCGGGCTCGTGTTCGAGACGGCCGAGTGCCTTGTCTCCATGCTGAAGTTCGACGCGAAGCGCGGCCAATACGTGCTCGGCCCGCCGTTGTGGATCGCCCAGGAGATCCACGACCCGGCCACCAGCCAGAATCCCGGCTACGAGCTGGCCTACTGGCGCTGGGCGATCGAGACCGCGCAGCGCTGGCGCGTCCGCTCCGGCCTGCCGCGCGAGGCCAACTGGGACGCCGTGCTGGCGAAACTGTCCCCGCTGCCCGTCGTGGACGGGAAATACACCGCCCTCGAATCCCACCCCGACACCTGGACCAACGTCGCCAGCCGGCACGACCATCCGGAAATGCTGATGGCGCTGGGCTTCTTCACCCCGGGCGCGGACGTCGACCGCGCCACGATGGACCGCACGCTGACGGCGGTGCTCAGGGAGTGGGATTGGGAGACGAAGATATTCGGCTGGGATTACCCGATGGTGGCGATGGCCGCGGCCCGGCTCGGGCGGCCGGACGAGGCGGTGGAGATTCTGCTGCGCGACGGCCCGAACAACCGCTATTTCCCGAATGGCCACTGCCCCGTCGGCAGCGACCGTGCGCAGGGCAGCCAGCGGGAAGGACGGCGCGAGATCGCGGTCTACCTGCCGGCCAACGGCGCGTTCCTCTCGGCGGCGGCGCTGATGATCGCCGGCTGGGAAGGTGTGACGGAGGAGCAGCCCGGTATCCCGAAGGACGGCACCTGGAAGGTCCGCGCGGAGAATTTGCAGCGATTGCCTTGAGGCGGAGTCCGCGCTCCGCGCGGGCTTAAACCTGCGCGGAGCGCAGGTTCCACCCATCAGACATCCTCCAACCCGTCGCAATCGCGCGCCCGCAGGCCGGTGACGTCATCCAGCACCACGGCCGGGCGCGCGTCCGGGGCGAGCAGGCGCAGGGAGATGTCCCGCAGCTGCAGCCCGGTGGCGTGGCGTGCATAAAGGCCCCAGGCCGGCAGGCGGCCGAAGAGCATGGGCTCGGGATAATCGCGGACCATCTCGGGCACGGGCCGCGCGGCATCCGCCGCGGTGCCGCCGCCGCGCGAGTAAACCTGGATGCCCTCGAGCCGCATGTCCGTCACCGGATGCCCGGGCAGGCCGGCGATGAAGATGCCGTGGTCGGGGGCCACGTCATGCGCGATGACATTGCTGATCGCGATCCGGCGCACCGTGCCCGGGGCCGTAACCCCCGGCGCGCGCAGGCGCCCGGCAAGCCGGATGAAGATGGGCGCGTTCATCACTTCGCGCATGATCAGGTTGGATACGACCACGTCCTCCAGGCCCGCGCCGTCGACCTGCTCGAGCGCGAGGCCGCGGCAGAACTCAAAGACGCAGTTGGTGATCGCGATGTTGCGGAAGCCGCCGCTGGCCTCGGTGCCGAGCTTGATGCGGCCGATGGGACCGCCGCGGTGGTTGATGACCCGCGAGCGCGTCCCGTCGTAGAGCGTGCCCTCCTCGAAGCCGCTGACGTAGCAGTCGCTGATCGTCACGTTCTCGACCGGGCGGACGCCGCCGAAGCCACAGGAGGCCTTCACACAGATGCCGTCGTCCCACGGGGAGTTGACGGAGCAGTTCGAGATGCGGACGTTGGCGCAGGCGTCGATGTCGATGCCGTCGCGGTTGGTGTCGATGAAGACGTGGTCGACCGTCACGTTGTCGCAGGCGGCCGCGAGGATCGCAAAGTGGCCGCCATGGAGGATGGTGAGGTCGCGCACGGTCACCTGACGGCAATGCTTGAGGGCGATGGCCTTGTTACCCACGCCGGCGGGCAGGACGTCCAGCGGATGAGGATAACCGAACGGGCCCGGCGCCCCGACGCCCGGCAGCGGCTCGACCGGTCCGTCGGCCTCGAGCACGTCGGGCAGATGGCCGGGCGGCTGCGGGGCCACCTGGCCGACCGGCAAAGCCACCCGGCCATTACCCCGGCTTAACCCCTGACCAAAGATGATGCCCGGGCCGCAGAGCGTGACATGCTCCAGGTCCTCGCCCCAGATGAGGCTGTTGCGGAAGCGCGAGTGGCCGTAATCCTGGAAGAGATTCGGCGGACCATCCTCCGGTGCGTCGTAGCCGCCCGGCTGGCCCGGCGGCGGCGGATCGGCGGCGATCAGCCGGGCGCCCGCGCCGAGCCGCAGCGTGAGGTGGCTGCAGAGGCGGATCGAGTGGCTGAGATAGTCGCCGGCCGGGAACACCACCGTGCCTCCCCCCGCCGCCCGCACCGCGTCGATAGCGCGGTTGATGGCGGCGGTGTCGGACGTGCGGCCGTCACCGACGGCGCCGAAGCGGCGCACGTCGAACTCAGGCGAGGCCGCGGCCGGCCCCGCCGGGGGTGATCCCGGGGGGAGGTTCACGAGAATGGCGCGCGGCTCAGAAGTTGAACGTGGTGCTGAAGCGCACGTTGGTGCCGGGCTGGGTGTAGATGCCCGTGCCGGTGACGCGGCCGCCCGCCACCGCGATGTAGTCGGCGTCGTTGAAGACGTTGTCGATGTTCAGCCGGAAGGAGAGCTTCGCGTTGAGCCGGTAGCTGGCACCGAGCGTAGTCTGGTAGCTGGGCTTCAGGAAGAAGCTGGTCTTTTTCACGACGCCGAGCTGGGTGAAGTTGCCGCCGTCCGTCGGCGAGTCGCCCGCGCGCTTGCTGCTGTAATTGACGCCGAAGTTGACCGAGAGGCCCTTGGCGGCGCCTTCCGTGAGGCGGTAGTTGAGGAGCAGGGAGGCGTTGTTGTCGGCGACGGCGCGGACCATGCGGCCGAGGGCGTCCCGCATCTTGAGGTGCGAGTAGGTGGCGATGGCGGACAGGTTGGGCGTGATGCTGCCCATGAGCTCGACCTCGAAGCCCTTGTTGTCGAGGTCGGAGACGAGCGTCTGCGGCTGGGTCGGGTCGGTCTGGTAGGCCGGGTTCGGCACCGTGACGTTGGTCTGCGCGATCTGGAAGTAGGCGGCGTTGACCGACAGCTTGCGGTTGAAGAACTCGGTCTTCACGCCAACCTCGTCCTGTTCGCCTTCCTGCCAGAGGGGCTGGAGGTTAAGGCCGGGAATGCTGGCGTTGGCGTTGGTGGAGTGGCTGGCATAGACGGAAACCCGCTCATTCACCTTGAAGAGCGCGGCGGCGCTCCACGGGGACTTGCTGTCGTCCAGCAGGCCGCTGGCCACGCCGGTGTCGGCATTCCAGCGCTTGGAGACGGTGGAGTAGTTCATGACGCCGCCGGTGAGATAGAGGCGGTTGTCAAAGAAGCCGAGGCGCTCGCTGAGGTAGATCTGCCGGTTGGAATAAGAGGTGCCCGAGCCGGAGTTGGTCGTAGGGAAGTTGGCGGGATAGACCGGATAGGCCGCGACCGGAGCCAGCAGGTTGATGGCCGGCAGGGTGCCGTCTACGTTGCGGCTGTGGGCATACTGGCGGGAGAGGGCCGCGCCGACGATGGTCTGCGTGCTGATGGCGCCGAGCTGGTAGTTGCCGGCGAGATCGACCTGCAGGTTGCCGGTCTTGCGGTTCGTATCCTGGATGTTGCCGCGGTTGCCGATGTTGGTCGGGTCGATCCAGCGCGAGAAGGTGGCGACGTAGGGATTGGTCGTCGCGTTATAGGGCAGCGACGGGTTCTGGAGCGCCCAGGTCTGGTCCTGCGTGAGCTCGCCCGTCATCGGGTTGTAGCGGTTGGAGAAGTTGGGCGCCGAGAAGAACTGCTGGTCGGAATCCTCCTGGTAGTTGCGGGCGTTGGCGGCGACGCGCAGGTTGAGGTTTTCGTTGAGGCTCGTGGTGTAGACCGCGAACAGGTCGGTGCTCTCCGTGATGATCTGGCTCCAGGGCTGCGCGCCGTTGAGGCCGCTCGGGTCGATGCCGGGCAGCAGCTGCGGATCCTTGGTCGCCGCGGTGGTGTCGGGGCTGAGCATGAAGAACGCGTCGCGGAAGATCTCGTGCTGCGCGGCGACGAGCTTGACGGTGAGCTGGCTCCGGTCGGAGATGCGCCACGCGAACATGGGCGCGATGGCCGCGCCCTGCAGCCGGGCCTCCTTGGACCAGTAGCGGCGCGAGTCCTGGTAGGAGCCGACCAGGCGGTAGGCGAAGGTCTTGCCGTCGCCGATGTCCAGCGGCCCGCCCATGTCGAGCGTGGCCTTCTGCGAATCGAACAGGCCGATCTGCGCCGTCAGCGAGCGCTGCTTCGTGAAGGTGGGCGACTTGGTGATGACGTTGATGGAGCCGCCGGGGGCGCCGGCGGGCGAGAGGATGGCGTTGGGCCCCTTGGTCACCTCGATGCGGTCGATGATGGACTCCTCGACGTTGTCGGCGTCGGCCGACTGGAGGAAGTTGTCCACGGTGCGGGCGCCCGCCTGCGTCTCGAAGCCGCGGATGATCTGGCGGTCCTGGAAGTTGAGGCCGCGGCCCTCCTGCACGCCGGCGACATAGCGGGTGACATCGAACACGCGGTTCGGCGCCAGGTCGTCCATCATCTCGCGGGTGATGACGGAGATGGAGCTCGGGGTGTCGATCAGAGCCGCGCGCACGCGGACGGCCGAGATGGCGTCGGCCGCGCGGTAGCGGTCGGCGGAATCGGCGGAGACGGTGAAGGGGGAAAGCTCGACGACCTCCTCCGTGGGCGCCGCCGGGGCCGCCGCGGTCTGGGCGGCGAGCGGGAGGGCGCACAGGGTGAGGGCAAACAGGGCCAGGAGCCCGGACGATCCGGCCCGGCGGGAGCCGCCGGGCACAATGAGCATGGTGTTCATACAGGGTAGCAGGGTAATGGCCGGCGCTTCGAGGACGCGGGGGTCGCGCCATGAATCAATCCGGCCCGGTGGGGTCTTGGGGTGACGGTGGTGTGACAAAGGATCCGTGGCGCGCCAAGCGCCCTGCTACTTTCCACGTAAAATAGAATTGCCCTTCCGCGCCCCGGCCGGCGCACTCGGGGCATGGCCGCTCCGACCACCCCCGCAGGCCCGCCGACGCTCCGCGAGATTGCGCGCCGCGCCGGCGTCAGCCACACCACGATCTCGCTCAGCCTGCGCAACCATCCCTCCATCCCGGAGCGGACGCGCGTGCGCCTGCGCCGGCTGGCCGACCGGCTGGGCTACCGTTCCAACGTGCTCGTCTCGGCCCTGATGAGCCAGGTGCGGCAGAAGCAGCACAAGTCCGCGCCCGAGGTCATCGGCTTCCTCACCGGCGGTCCGACTGCGGACGACTGGAAGCAACACTCCGCCAGCGTGGGTTTCTACGAGGGGGCGCGCCGCCGCGCCTCGCAGCTGGGCATGCACATCGAGCCCTTCTGGCTGGGCCCGGGCGGCGCCTCGTCCGCCGCCACCTGCCGCATGCTGCACGCGCGCGCCATCCACGGCTGCCTGATCACACCCTTCCCCACCCCGGTCTACAACCACGAGCTCGACTGGGCGCACATGATCTGCGTCGGCCTCGGCTACGTCTTCAATCACCACGCGCTGCACCGCGCCACGCACAACCATTTCCGCGGCGCCTTCCTGGCCTTCCAGAAACTGACCGAGCTCGGCTACCGGCGCATCGGCTTGATGCTCGACCAAGCGCAGAACAGCCGCGTCAACTATGGCTGGCTGGGCGGCTACCTCGCCGCGCAGAACACCCTCGCCTCCACCCGGCTCGAGCCGCTGCTCACCACCGGTCCGGCGCCCCAGGCGCGCGTGAAGGCCTGGGTGAAGCGCTCGCGGCTGGATGCCGTCATCGGTTTCGGCCCGAAGCAGTTCCTCGCCCTCGAGCAGGCCGGCTGCCGGATCCCGCAGGACCTCGCCTTCGCCGCGCTCGACGTCGAGCAGACGCGCCTCGACCACGTCGAGGCGGTGACCGGCATCAACCAGAACCTGCCGCTGATCGGCGCGACCGCAATCGATATCCTCGCCAGTCAGCTCTACCACAACGAGCAGGGCCTGCCGCAGCGCCCCGTCTACAGCATGATCGAGGGCTTCTGGGTCCCGGGCCGCACCGCGCCCGCGGTCTGACGGCGCTCAGTAGATCGACTTCTTGCTGCGCGCGGACTGGTCGGGGCCGAAGCCCTCGTAGTTGTGCACGCTGCCCGCGCTGTCGGCCCACAGGGGCAGGTTGTCCTTGCGGGCGAGCTTCAGGTTCAGCACGGCGGCGCGCATGGTCTCGAAGTCGGTGAACATTTTCTTGCACTCAGGCCCGCACTGCTCGGTGAAGCTGCCGAGGCGGAGCATGTAGGCATTGAGGGCGGTGTAGACGAGGTCCTCGGGCGCGCAGCCGAAGGCCTCGGCGGCGCGCTCGATGGGCGCGGCTTCCGCGTGATCGAGATGCAGTTTGATGGTCATGGGGGTATCCTCCCGGGATCGGGGTTGGGGGTGGCCGCGCGGCGGCGGCCGTTGGGTTGACAGCATTATGCACCCGCGCCCCGGGGGATACTGCGCAGATCTTGGCAAATCTGCGCGGGAGTGACCGCGCCGTGACGGCGACTTCCCCGCCGACGGTGTGCGCCCACAAAAAAGCCGGCCCTGGCGGGCCGGCTTTTGCCTGAAACATTTTCCGACTCAGCCCTCGTAGGCCGGGAGGGTCTTGTCGACCGACTCCTTGGCGAGCTTCGCGTAGGCGGGCAGGCCGTTGTCGTAGGGGACGGCGACCTCGCCCTGGATGAGCGGGGTGGCGTAGCGGAAGAACTGGAAGTTCAGGCTGACGCCGTCCTCGTTGATCCACTCCTTGGGCAGGCGCTTCGGGTTGCCGATGACGTCGCTCAGGGCGGAGAGGCCGGTCTCGCAGGTGTAGTTGTCGCCGTCGCCGCGCACGAGCGTGACGAGCTTGTCGGACTCGCCGGCGATGGCGGCCTTGACCGCGGCCTGGCCGGCGAGGAACGCCTCGTCGGCGTCCGTCTTCGAGGCGAGGTGGGCGGCGGAGCGCTGGGTGATGCCGAGGCGGGCGACGCGGCACTTGGCGCCGATCTGCGACTCGACGAGATCCTTCAGGGTCTCGCCGACGCCGCCGAGCTGCGTGTGGCCGGCCGCGTCCGCGTTCTCGACGGACACGTAGTTGCCGTCCTTGTCGACGAGGCCCTCGCCGACGACGACGACGGCGTGCTTCTCGCGCTTGAGGACGCGGCGGACGTCATCGAGGAACTTCTCGTTGGTGAAGGGGACCTCGGGGAGGTAGACGAGGTGCGGCGGATCGTTCGGGTGGTCGCGGCGCTTGGCCAGCGAGGCGCCGGCGGCGAGCCAGCCGGAGTTGCGGCCCATGACCTCGACGATGGTGACGAGGTCGCCCTGGCCCATGGCGTCGGCGTCGAGGGCGAGCTCCTTGACGGTGGCGCCGATGTATTTGATCGCGCTGCCGTAGCCCGGGCAGTGGTCGGTGGCGGGCAGGTCGTTCTCGATCGTCTTCGGGATGCCGATGACGCGGAGGTCGTAGGCCTGGGCCTTGGCGAGCTCGGCGAGCTTCATGGCGGTCTCCTGGGAGTCGCCGTCGCCGATGTGGAAATAATAGCGGATGTTGTGGGCCTTGAAGACCTCGAGCACGCGCTCGAACTCGGCGGGCTGCTTGAGCTTGGAGCGGCAGGTGCCGAGGGCGGCGCCGGGGGTGTAGCGGAGGCCGCGGATGGCCTGCTGCGACTCGGCCGCGAGGTCGACGAGATCCTCGCCCAGAAGACCCAGGACGCCGTTCAGCGCACCGTAGACTTCCTCGATGGAGGAATGATTCAGGGCCTCGGCGACGACGCCGGCGACGCTGGCGTTGATGACGGCTGTGGGGCCGCCGGACTGGCCGATGAGACAGTTACCTACGAGTTCTTCTGCCATGATGTGTTGTGGTTAAAGCTGTTAAAGAAGCGAAAAGAGGGTTCAAAAAAGGCCACGCTCCGGACGCTGGCAAACTAAAACCTTGGGCCGGCGAAAATTTAATCCGCGGCCGCGCCGCGAAAGCCCGCGCGATCCGCGCCGCCCGGCCACCCGCCCCGGGGTGGAACCCCCAGCCGGCTCCCGCCGCGCGGAAAAATATTTTCGTCGGAATGCGCGGCCTTACAGCAGCTTGCCGGGGCGGTAGTCCGCCGCGCCCTTGTGCTTCTTCGCCAGGGGCGCGACCGCGGCGACGAGCGCGTCCACCTGGTGCGGTGCCGCGCCCACGAAGCGTTCGTTCTGGCCGAGGATTTCCTGGAGCTTCTTTTTGCCGAGGCCGACGCGCTTGTCGCCGGCCAACCGGCCAAGCAGGTCGGCGTCGCCGCCGCTGCGCAGGGCCTTGGCCGCGGCGAGCGCGTGCTCCTTGATGGCCTCGTGCGCGGTCTCGCGGCCGGCGCCGCCCTTCACCGCCTCCATGAGGATCGTCGTGGTGGCGAGGAACGGCAGGTTGCGCTCGTTCTCGGCCGCGATGGCCGCCGGGAAGATCTCCATCTGGCGCAGGATCGTGAGGAAGGTCTCGAGCAGGCCGTCGATCGCGAAGAAGGCGTCGGGCAGCGCCACGCGGCGCACGACCGAGCACGACACGTCGCCCTCGTTCCACTGGTGGCCGGCGAGGTTCGCGGTCATCGTCACGTGGCCGGCGAGGATCGTCGAGAAGCCGCAGACGCGCTCGCAGTTGCGGGCGTTGACCTTGTGCGGCATGGCGGAGGAACCCACCTGCCCGTCCTGGAAGCCCTCGGTCAGCAGGCCGGCGCCGGCCATGAGGCGCAGCGTCGTGGCGCAGCTGGCGGCGGCCGCACCCACCTGGTGCAGCGCGCTGACGACATCAAAGTCGAGCGAGCGCGGGTAAACCTGGCCGACGGCGCCGAGCGACTGCTTGAAACCGAGATGCCTGAGGATGCGCGCCTCGAGCTGGTCCACCTTGGCGGTGTCGCCGCCGAGCAGCGTGAGCTGGTCGAGCTGCGTGCCGACGGCGCCCTTGAGGCCGCGCACCGGGTAGCGGGTGACCAGGTCGTCGAGCCGCGCGAAGGCGATCTGCAGCTCCTGCGCGAACATCGCGAGGCGCTTGCCGAAGGTCGTGGGCTGGGCCGGCACGTTGTGCGTGCGGCCGGTGATCATCACGTCGCGGTGCTGCTCCGCGCGCCTGGCCAGCGCGAGCAGCGCGGCGGCCGCCTTGAACTGCACGAGCTGCAGCGAGCGGGCCACCTGCAGCTGCTCGACGTTCTCCGTCAGGTCGCGGCTGGTGAGCCCGAGGTGGATGAACTGGCGCTGGGCCAGCTCGGAAAATTCCTCGAGGCGCGACTTCACGTCGTGGAGGGTGACGCGCTCGCGCTCCTTGATGCGCTCTACGTTCACCTCGCCGCGCACGCGTTCGTAATCCTTGATCGCCTCGGCCGGGATGGCGACGCCGAGGTCCTTCTGGGCCTTCATGACCGCGATCCAGAAATCGCGCTCCAGCAGGATGCGGCCGGTCGCCGACCAGGTCTCTTTCATCGCGGGCGAGGCGTAGCGTTCGGCGAGGACGTTGGGGATGGTTTCGGCGGGCTGGGCGGGTGGCTTCACGAGGTGAGGAACGCTTGCGCGTTCAGTTGAAGGTTGAAAGGTGAAAGTTGGGCATAACTGGTGGAGGGTCGGCCCCCCGGCCGACCGCGGCCGGTCAGGAGACCGGCCCTCCAGTTTTCCTGCTTCCAACTTTCACCCTTCAACTTTCAACTCCCCCCATGGGCCATTCCGTCGAAGGACACCTCAAGCTCAACGTCGCCGACTACGACAAGCTCATCCGCCAGCTCGTGCCGGGTTATGCGGCCATGCGCGCGGCCCACATGGCGCTGTTGAAGAAACTGCTGCCGGCCGACCGGCGCTGCCTGGTGCTCGACCTCGGCGGAGGCACCGGCGCGCTGGCCGAGGCCGTCGCGGAGACGCTGCCGCTGGCCGAGGTGGAGATCTGGGACATCGACCCCGCCATGCTCGGCGTGGCCCGCGAACGCTGTGCGCGCTTCGGTTCGCGCATCCGCTACGTGGAGCGCTCGTTCGCCGGGCCGCTGACGCCGTGCGACGCGGTCGTGGCCTGCATCGCGCTGCACCACGTGAAGGACCTCGCCGCCAAGGGCGCGATCTACCGGAACATCTTTGCCGCGCTGCGGCCGGGCGGGGTTTTCCTGAACGCCGACACGGCCATCGCCGCGGGCGGCGCGCTGCGGGAATTTTCCTACCAGGCATGGGTCAATGCCATGGCGCCGCACGGCATCACCGAGGCGCAGGCCCGGGCGCATTTCGCCAGCTGGGCGCACGAGGACTATTACCCGCCGCTGGCGGCCGAGCTGCGGCTGGTGGGCGAGGCCGGCTTCGCCGACCCCGAGTGCTTCTGGCGCGAAATCCCCTTCCTGATCTTCGGCGGGATGAAGTGACCGGACTTAAGGTGGAACCCGGCCTCCGGACGGGTTTATCGGATATGAGACCAGAAACTTAGTTGCGCATCCCGAAAACGCGTCCAGAGGCCGCGTTCCACCTATCGCCAATCACAGCGCCCCGGGCGCCAGGCACCGCACGGCCATGTCGCGCAGCACCGCCTCCTGCTCGTTGGGGCGGCGGACGATCTCCTCGAACGCGCGGATGAACTCCTGCTGGTTGTCGATCAGGCGGCGCAGCGACGGCAGGCGGCCCGCGGCGGCGAGCTTGCCGACATACCACTGGTTCTGGGTGAAGAGGTTGTAGGCGCTCTTCTCGGCGTCGCCGCCGAAGTGTTTCGCGTAGGCGCCCTGCGCGCGGGCCCACGCCGCCTTGTCGAAGCCGTAGGGACCGGGCGCCCGCAGCTCGCCGGTGTCGAGCAGCACGCGCACCTGGATGAGGATGCGGTTGCGGTTCTGCAGCGCGCTGAGCACGGGGCGGGCGTCGTTGCCGTTGAAGAAGTGCTGCGCCAGCGCCGCGAGCGTGCCGGGCAGGTCGCCGGCGAAGAACCGCTCGGCCGACGCGAAGAAATCCCCCTCGGCGAAGTTCGGCGTGAGCTCGTCGATCTGCGCGTCGTCGATCACGCCGCCCTCGCCCACGAAGGTCGCGAGCTTGCGCACCTCCTCGGTCAGGAGCCGGGTGTTCGGGCCGATCTTGGAGAGAAGCAGCTCGATGGCGCCGGGACCGAAGCGCACGCCGCTGTCGCGCGCCTCGGCGATGGCCACGCCCGCCAGCGCCTCGCCAGCCGACTCGCCGTCGCCGCCGGCCAGCGTGAAGTCGCCGTTCGCCTCGCACCATTTCGGGAACGAGCGCCGCCGGTCCACCGGCGCGGCGGTGAGGATGATCGCGACCTCGTCGGCGTTCACCTTCTCCAGCAGCTCCTGCAGGGCCTCGACCTGCCGGAGCGTGCCCTCGGCGCGGCCGGTCACGGTGTCGGCGAGAAAGTTGATGTCCTTGAACCACACGACGCGCTTGCCGCCGAACATCGGGACGGTCTGCACGGCGTCGCGGAAGCGGTTCACCGCGGTCTCGACCTCGTCGACGTTGTTGGCGAAGCCGCTGATGACCTCGCGGGAGAAGTCGTCCGCGCCCGCCTCGGCCGCCAGCGCCTCGAAGCGTTCCTTGCCGAGCCGGTTGACGATGAAGTCGTCCGGCCCGCAGAAGAGCGCGAAGGGTTTGGTGGCGGCGGGCATGGGCGGGGATTTGCCCATGAAACGCCGCAAAGCGCACGCAGATTTTTTGGCAGGGCGGATTATCCTTCATCCGCCGCGGCGCGTTAGGGATAACGCGCCCTACCCTGTCCTCAGTTCGCCAGCGGCGCCGCCACGCGGCGCGATTCCTTCACCACCTCGCGGCGGAGCCAGTCGATGGCCGCCGTGACGGCGCGCTCCTTCACGGCGCAGCGCGGGCCCGGGTAGGTGAGCTTCTTCGACCAGTCGCCGCCGGGGGCGTGCAAGCCGACATAGATCGTGCCGATCGGGTTGTCGCCGACGCCGCCGGTCGGGCCGGCGAAACCCGTGATGGCCACGCCATAGTCGGCACCCAGCTGCTCGGCCACGCCGGTCGCCATGGCGACGGCGCACTCCGCGCTGACGGCGCCGTGCTGCGAAAGCAGGCACTCGGGACAGTCGAGCAGCAGCATCTTCGAGTCGTTGCTGTAGGAGACGATGCCGCCCTGGAAGAACTTGGAGGCGCCGCAGACGTCGGTGAACGAGTTGGCCAGCAGGCCGCCGGTGCAGGACTCGGCGACCGCCAGCGTGCGGCCCTGGGCGCGGAGCTGCTCGGCCACCACCTTCACCATGCTGTCATGGCCGAAGCCCACGAAGTCGTCGCCGAGCAGCGCGGCGCATTCGTCCGCCAGCGTGCGCAGCACGGTCATCGGGTATTTGCCGTCGGGCGAGCTGACGCGGCAGTCCACCTGGCCGAGGTGGGCGCAGAAGGCGATGCCGAGGCCGGGATACCGGTCGAACAGCGGCTGGAACAGGGTCTCGAGCGCCGACTCGCCGACGCCGGCGGTGCGGATCTGGATGTAGGCCTCGCCCTCGGCCAGCAGCCGGCGGGCGGCGAGCCGCGGGATCACCTGCTCGGTGAACATCGGGCGCAGCTCGTTCGGCGGGCCGGGCAGCATGACCAGCACCCGGCCGTCCTGCTCGACCCAGAGGCCGGGCGCCGTGCCGTTGGCGTTGGGCAGCACCTCGCCGCGCTCGAACTTGTAGGCCTGCTTGAGGTTGTTGGCGGTCGGCACGCGGTTGAATTTCGCGAAGCGCTCCGTGATCGCGCGCTCGATGGCGGGATCGAACACCAGCTTCTGCCCCAGCGCCTGCGCGAGGACGTCGCGCGTGCGGTCGTCGCAGGTCGGCCCGAGGCCGCCGGTGGTGATGATGACGTCAGACTTCGCCCAGCTCTCGCGGAACTGCGCGGCGATGGTCTCGGCGTCGTCGGAAATGGTGACATTGCGCGCCAGCTGCACGCCGCGGCGGCCGAGCTCGGCGCCGATCCAGGTCAGGTGGCCGTTCGCCGTCAGGCCCAGCAGCAGCTCATCGCCGAGCGTGAGCAATTCATAGCGGGGCGCGGCGCCGGGCGCGCGCGGGTTTGACGATTCCGAGGTGGCCATACTGTGTGTGGGGGCGCAACCTACCTCGTTTTTCCCAAAATGCCAGCCCCCGCATACAGCGAAGCCCTCCGGGAGAAGATCCGGTCCCTCCCGGACGGCCCGGGCGTCTACCTGATGAAGGACCGGCTGGGCCGCATCATCTACGTCGGCAAGGCCAAGAGCCTGAAGAAGCGCGTCTCCACCTACTTCCAGGCCGGCCGCGAGCGGGCCCTGCGCCACCAGCCGAAGATCCGCACCCTGATCGAGATGATCGCCGACCTCGAGATCCTGGAGGTAAAGTCCGAGACCGAGGCCCTCCTGCTCGAGGGCAAGCTGATCAAGCAGTGGCGGCCGAAATACAACACCGACTTCACCGACGACAAGCGCTTCCTCCTCGTCCGCATCGACCTCGAGGCCGAGCTGCCGAAGTTCGTGCTCACGCGCTTCCGGAAGGACGCCCGCTCGCGCTACTTCGGGCCCTTCGCCCACTCCGCCCTGCTGCGCAAGACCCTCGCGACGATGCGCCAGAAGTTCGGCGTGCTGCTCGCCGACACCCACCCGAAGAAAATCGCGCCCGACACCTGGCAGCTCTACGACGACGTCCGCGCCGAGCTCTACGGCTGGCCCAACACCGTCACGACCGCCGAATACCGCGAGCGCGTGACCGAGGCCTGCGCCTTCCTCGACGGCAAGAGCCGCGAATGGCTGGCCTCGCTGCGCGACGAGATGATGGCGCGCGCCGCGAAGCAGGAATTCGAGAAGGCCGCCGAGCTGCGCGACGTCGTGCTGGCGCTCGAGCAGACGCTGGCGCGCACGCGCAAGTTCACCCGCGACCTGACCAAGCTGCAGCCCAACCAGGCCGCGCTGAAGGAGCTGCAGGCCGCGCTCGGGCTGGAGTCGCCGCCCGTGCACATGGAGTGTTTCGACATCTCGCACATCAGCGGCACGTTTGTCGTCGCCTCGATGGTGCATTTCACCGACGGCCGGCCCGACCGCGACCAATACCGCCGCTTCTCGATCAAGAGCTTCATCGGCAACGACGACTTCAAGGCGATGGAGGAGGTCGTGGCCCGCCGCTACCGCCGGCTGATCGAGGAGCAGAAGCAGTTCCCCGACCTCGTCGTCATCGACGGCGGCCGCGGCCAGGTCGGCGCGGCGTTGAAGGCCTTCGTCGGGCTGGACTGCCCGCCGCCGGCCATGATCGGCCTGGCGAAGAAGGCGGAGACCATCATCTTCCCCGACGCGCGCGCGCCGCTGAACCTGCCGCTCGGCAACCCCGGGCTCGGCCTGCTGCAGCGCCTGCGCGACGAGGCGCACCGCTTCGCCAACACCTACAACGCCGACCTGCGCTCGCGGAAGATCCGGGAGAGCATCCTCGATGACTTCCCGGGGCTGGGCGAAAAAAGAAAGGCCGCCCTCCTCGCCCACTTCGGCTCGCTCGACCGGTTGCGCAGCGCGTCGGTGGAGAAGATCACGCAGGTGCCCGGCTTCGGCGAGAAGTTCGCCGCGCAACTGCACGCGTTCCTCGCCGCCAACCCGCCCGCCACGGTCAGCCCCGATTAGTTCAGGCGCACGATCGCGGCGTTGAGCGCCGTCGCGAAGCTCACCCACAGCAGATACGGCAGCCAGAGCGCGCCGGCCAGGCGGTCGCTGCGCCACAGGCCCACCTGCAGCCAGACCAGCAGGCCCCACAGCACCAGGATGTCAGCCAGGGCCCACGCCGGCTGCCTCAGGCCGAAGAACAGCACGGACCAGAGGGCATTGAAGAAGAGGTGCACGAAATAAACCCGCACGAGGCGCGGCGCCGCCGGGCCGCCCGCCCGCCACGCCCGCCAGATGGCCAGGCCCATCAGCACATAGAGCGTCGTCCACACCGGCGCGAAGAGCCAGCTGGGCGGATTCCACGCGGGCTTGAGCAACAGCGGGAACCAGTCGCGGACGCTCGGAAAGGTCGCCCAGGAACCGATGGCGCCGGCGATGAAGGCGGCGCCGATGAAACCGCCCAAAGCGGGAATCTGACGTGAAAGGGGGGAACTCATGGGTGTTTCATTTCCTCAGGCGCACAATGAATGACAGCGCCCGGTCGGGGAGGAGCCATTTCAGGAGGAGAAACACTTTCGCGTGAAACGGCCCGCTGTAGCGCGCGGCGGGATTGTCCGATGTCAGCGCCCGCTCGACGAGCCGCGCGATGTCGTCCGGCGTGCCGGCGATGCGGCGGAGCTTGTCGTAGCCGACCCGGAAGCCGCCGAGATAGGGCGCGTAGGGCCCGGCGCGGGCGATGACCTCGGTGGAGGCGGCGTTGGCGGCGTCCACGAATTCGGTGAGGATGAAACCCGGGCGGATGAGCGACACCCGCACGCCAAAGGGCTTCAGCTCGCCGCGCAGGCCGTCGGTGATCGCCTCCAGCGCATGCTTGGTGGAGTCGTAGATGCTGGACAGCGGCCGCGCGATCCGGCCGGCCACCGAGCCGATGTTGACGATGCAGCCCGTGCCGCGTTCGCGCAGGTGGGGCAGCACGAGCTGGGTCAGCGCGATGAGCGAGAAGAGGTTTGTCTCGAAGTTTTTCCGGATGGCGTCGACCGGCACGATCTCGACCGGGCCGCGCGTGCCGTAGCCGGCGTTGTTCACCAGACCGTCGATCCGGCCGAATTTCTGCAGGGCGGCCGCGACCAGCTGGCGCCGGTCGGCGTCGCTGGTGATGTCGCCCGCCACGGCCAGGACGTTCGCGCCCGAGGGATCGAGCGCGCGAGCCAGCGCCTCCAGCCGGTCCGGCCGGCGCGCCGCGATGACGACCTTTGCCCCGCCGCGCGCCAGGCGGCGGGCCGTGGCTTCGCCGATACCCGACGAAGCGCCTGTGATGATGACCACCTGACCCGACAGTTGCGGCATGGCCGGAGCGTTGGGGCGGGAGCCGGGCGGGTCGAAGCTTTTCCATTTCAGCCGGCGGCGTAAAGCCACCGGGCGAAGGCAAAATAAAGGGGAATTCCGACCACGATGTTGAAGGGAAAGGTGATCGCGAGCGATGCCGTGAGATAGAACGCCGGGTTGGCTTCGGGCAGCGCGACCCGGACGGCGGCTGGAGCCGCGATGTAGGAAGCGCTGGCGGCCAGCGTGCCAAGCACGGTCGCGCCGCCGAGGCCCAGTCCGGCCAGATGGCCGAGCCAGACGCCCAGCAATCCGTGCAGCACCGGCATCACCACCGCAAAGCCGCAGAGAAACGGACCCGCCGTGCGCAGATCGCCCAGGCGCCGGCCCGTCACCAGGCCCAGCTCGAGCAGGAAAAGGGTGAGGACCCCGTAGAACGGCGCATCAAACAGCGGCCCGACCTGCGCGAACCCCTGTTTTCCTCCCACCAACCCGATCACCATGCCGCCGAGCAGCAGCAGGATGCCCTTGCTCGTCAACAGCTCGTGGAGCACCCGGGCCCAGTCGCCGCCCGGCGCCGCGGGCACGATGCCGAAAGCCGCCGCACTGCGGGCCATCGAGCCGGCTCGCTGGGCGGCCTGCCGCCGGACAAGATAAAGCGCGATCAGGATGGCGGGGACCTCCATCAGGGCGAGCAGCGCCGGGACGAAGCCCTCGTAGGACACGCGCGCCAGCTCGAGAAAAGCGAGGCATTTGCCGAAGGTCACGGCCGAGACCGAGCCGTAGTGCGCGGCAATCGCCCCCGCATCGGTATCGCTGAAGCGGCCGAACCGCCGCAGCAGGAAGAAGCTCCAGACCGGGATTGCCAGGCAAAGCAGCAGGGCCGCGCCCGCCGGGCGGATGAAGTCCGCCAGGGCCACCCCGTCGAGCTTGGCGCCGCCCTTCAGGCCGATGGCAAAGAGCAGGTAGATGCTCAACGCGGCGTAGAGCGGCTCGGGAATCTTCAGGTCGCTCCGCAGCAGGGTGGCGACGATGCCGAGCACGAAGGCCAGCACCATGGGTGAAAGCAGGCTTTGGGAAAAGGCGTGGATCAGGTCCATGCCCCGTGCTGAGAAGCATAATACATGAAGTCAACTTCATTATTTAGTTTTCTTGAAACCTCCCGCCTGCCCGCCACGCTCCCCGCATGGCCGCCCCCGTCCCCACCCCGTCCGCCCCCGGCTGGACCTTCCTCACGAACCACACGCACGTGCTGGTCTGCCTGGCGCAGAACGATGACATCACGCTGCGGGAGGTGGCGCAGCAGGTCGGGATCACCGAGCGGGCGGTCCACGCCATCGTCACCGCCCTGGAGGAGGAGGGCGTGCTCACGCGCACGCGCGAGGGCCAGCGCAACCGTTACAAGCTGAACCGCAGCTACCGGCTGCGGCATCCGCTGGAATCTCACCGCAAGATCGGCGACCTGCTCGACCTGATCGGGGAGCGGTGAACCGCCGCGCCCCGGCGGACTTACTCCGAGTCGTAGATCTGGACGCGCGTCCAGTAGGTCTTGAAATTGGCGACAAACGCCAGGTGGAGCGGGTCGACCTGGTAGGCGTCGTGCGCGGCGAGGTCGCGGCACTGCACGATCAGGGCGACGTCGTAGCTGCGCTCGATCACGGGCCGGTCGCCGGTCGGGGCCGGCCCGCCGACGTCGACCTGCGCGACGCTCTTGATGCCCGCGAGGCTTTCGACGCCGCGGCGGAACTCCGCGCGCTGGGCCGGCGTGAGCTCGGGCTTGAGCCAGAAATAGACGTTGTGGAACAGCATGGGACGGAACCCAACACCGGCGCCCGGCCCGAGGCAAACGCCGAGTGGGCGGGTTTTACGAGTTGTTGATTGTTTTGCCGCCACACCCGGACACACTGGGCCTAAGATTCCGGGGCCTCGCCCGTCTTACCCCCACAATCCAATCCGTCCCATGAAACCCATCCGTCTGTTTTCCCCTGTTCTCTGTCTCCTGTCGTCCGTCCTCTGGCTCAACGCCGCGCCGATCAACTCCACCATCTCCGCCGTCACGGTCTACACCGACCGCGCGGTCGTCACGCGCTCCGCCACCGTGGACCTGCCCGGCGGCACCACCGAGCTCATCTTCGCCAACCTGCCCCAGGCGCTCAACGAGCGCTCGCTCCAGGTCAGCGGTCGCGGCACGGCGCAGGCCCTCATCCTCGACGTCAGCGCGAAGCAGACCTATGTGGACTTCACGCCCAACGCCCGCGTGAAGGAGCTCGAGGACCAGCTCAAGGGCCTCGGCAAGCAGGTGCGCGGCCTCGACGACCGCACCAACCTGCTGAACGCCTCGCAGGCCTCGCTCGACCGCATGGAGGCCGCGCTCTTCGCCCCGCCGACCAAGGACGTGCCGCGGCCCGACCTCAACCAGTTCACCAGCTCGCTCAACTACCTGACCGAGCAGAAGGCGAAGCTCGCCACCGAGCGCGCGGCGCTCGACGAGCAGCGCGAGGAGCTCGCCAACAAGATCAACACCGTGCAGAACCAGCTCAACGAGCTGCGCGGCGCCGGCGGCCGGGCCTTCAAGACCGTCACCGTTCGCGTCTCCGCCCCGCAGGCCGGCTCGCTCGACGTCGCCCTCTCCTACACCGTCCCCGGCGCCAGCTGGGCGCCGAGCTACGACGCCCGCGTGCTGAGCAGCGAGCGCGCCGTCAACCTCGGCTACTTCGGCATCGTGCGCCAGAGCACCGGCGAGGACTGGAAGGACGTCGCCCTCACCCTCTCCACCGCCCGCCCCGGCCTTGGCGGCGCCGCGCCGGTGCTCAGCGTGTGGAATGTCGATGTGTTCAACCCCATCCTGCTCCGCCAGCAGGCGGAGAATGAGCGCCGGCGCGAAATGAGCGCCAAGATGGCCGCGCCCGCGGCCGTCAACATGCAGGCCTTCACCACGAACGCCGCCGGCAGCATGGCCGACATGGCCGAGGAAAAGGACGCCGAGATGGCCAGCGCCACGATCGAGGCCGGCGCGACGAGCGCCTCGTTCAAGATCGCCTCCGCCGCCAGCGTGCCGAGCGACAACTCCCCGCAGAAGGTGCCGATCACCAGCGCCACGCTGAAGGCCAGTCCCGAATACCTCACCGTGCCGAAGCGCCTCGCGACCGCCTACCTGACCGCGAAGGTCGTCAACTCCTCCGAGTTCCCCTTGCTCGCCGGCGCCATGAACGTGTTCCTCGACGGCACCTTCGTCGCCACCAGCTCGCTCCGCACCGTGATGTCCGGCGAGAAGTTCGACCTGGCGCTCGGCGCCGACGAGGGCATCAGCGTGAAGCACAAGCGCGTGAACCGGTTTACCGAGGACACCGGCCTGACCAATTCCGGCAAGCGCATCACCTACGAGTATCTGATCACGGTGCAGAACAACAAGCGGACCGCCGAGCGCGTGATCGTCGCCGACCAGATTCCGCTCTCTCGCAACGAGAAGATCGTCGTCAAGCAGCTCACACCCTCCCCGGCCGAGCTCAAGCCGACCGACGAGGGCTCGCTCAAGTGGACGCTCGACCTCAAGCCCGGCGAGAAGCGCGAGCTGACCGTCAAGTTCACCATCGATTATCCGAACGACGTGACCGTCGGCGGCCTGGAGCCCTGAGCCGCGATGCTGTAGGGCGGGGTCTCCGAACCCCGCCTCGAACGTGATGGAATGCTCGCCGGAAGGCGGGGTTCGGAGACCCCGCCCTACAGTTTGACATGCCCGACGTCTGGCGAAGCATGTGATCCATTCCATGGCCGAATCCCTCACGCTCCTCGTCGACAACGGCTCGCTCGAGCCTGCCGCCACCCTCGCCCTGCGGGGGCTGGCGGTCCGGCTTGCCGGGCGGCTCGGCCGGCCCGTGGCCCCGGTGTCCTTGCTGCACTCCTCGGCCATCGACCCCGCGCTCATCGGCGGTGAGCCCGCGGAGATCCTCTTCCCGTCGCTCGAGCGCCGGCTGGCGGCCGGGCAGAACGACTTCATTCTCCTGCCGCTCTTCTTCGGCCCAAGCCGCGCGCTGACGGATTACCTGCCGGAAAACCTGGCCCGGCTGCGCCAGAAATTTCCCGACCTGCGCCTGAAGCTCGCCCCGCCGCTCCACGCCGCCCGCGACAACCGGCTGGCGCAGATCCTCGCGCAGCACGTGCGCGACGAGCTCGATCCGTCCGGCACCGACCGCGTGGCGCTGGTGGACCACGGCAGCCCGGTGGCCGTCGTCACGGCCGTGCGCAACGAGCTAGCGCAACAGCTCGCCGGCCTGCTCGGTTCGCGCGCCGCCGCCGTGGCGCCGGCCAGCATGGAGCGCCGGACCGGACCGGAATACGATTTCTGCAAGCCGCTCCTCGCCGACCTGCTGGTGGCTCCGCCGTGGAATTCCGGACGGGTGATCGTGGCGATGCAGTTCCTGCTCCCCGGCCGTCACGCCGGCCCGGCTGGCGACGTGGCGGAAATCTGCCGCGCGGCGGAGGCGGCTTCACCCGGGTTGCGCACGGTGATGACGAAGCTCGTCGCCGAGCACCCGCTGCTGGTCGACCTCCTGGCCGACCGTTGGCGGCAGGCGCGGTAGGGCGGAGTATCCCTGATCCGCCGCGGCGCGTTAAGGATAACGCACCCTACCTCACCGCCTGGTTGTGCAACCCCGGCACCCGCGCGGCAAAGTCCGAAAACCTCACCACCTCGCCGATCACGACCAGCGCGGGCTGGGCGATTTCCCCGGGGGCGATGGTCGCCGCCTCGCCGAGCGTGGTGATCGTGATTTTCTGCGACGGCTGGGTGGCTTCGCTGATCAACGCGAGCGGCGTATCCGCCTTCATGCCGTGCTGGAAAAGATTGTGCACGATCTCCGGCAGGCGGCGGACGCCCATGTAGAAGCAAAGCGTGGCGCGCAGCTTGGTGAGCGCGCCCCAGTCCAGGCCGCCGGTGTTGGCCGCACATTGGTGGCCGGTGACAAAAACCACGGCCGAGGAACAATCGCGGTGCGTCAGCGGCAGGCCCAGCGAGGCCGCCGCCGCCGTGGCCGCCGTCACCCCGGGCACGATCTCAAAGGGAATGCCCGCGGCGCGCAGGGCCTCAAGCTCCTCACCGGCGCGGCCGAAGATCATCGGGTCGCCGCCTTTGAGTCGCACGATCTTCCGACCCTCGTTGCCCAGCCGCACCAGGAGGGCGTTGATCTCCGTCTGGGTGGCACTGTGGTGCCCGGCCCGCTTGCCCACGGCGTGGATTTCGCAGCCGGGCGGACAGTGCGCCAGCAACTCGTGGCTGGAGAGTTCGTCATGCACCACGGCCTCGGCCGATTGTAAAAGCCTCAATCCACGCAGCGTGATCAGGTCGGGCGCGCCCGGTCCGGCTCCGACCAGCCAGACGAAACCCCTTGTGGTGGATGAACTTGAATTTAACATGACTACTTTAGTCAGTATGACGTCGATTCAACTTTACCCATTGGCCGACAAGTGCAACCGTTCTCCACGTCATGTCCGAAAATACTCCAGCGCCCGTCAACAAGAACGAGGTTCTCAAGCAGAACGACCCGACCCTGAGCGGGACGTTGGCCGAGACCCTGGCCAACCCGGCGCTCGCCTGCTTCTCGTCTGATGATGAGCAGTTCCTCAAGTTTCACGGCATCTATCAGCAGGACGACCGCGACAAGCGCAAGACCGGCAAGCAATACATCATGATGATCCGCGCCCGCATCCCGGGCGGCATCATCCCGCCGGACCAGTATCTGGCCTTCGACGACCTGTCCGAGAAATACGGCAACCAGACCCTGCGCATCACCTCGCGCCAGTCGTTCCAGTGGCACGGCGTCGTGAAGGACAAGCTCGGCCCGCTGATGAAGGGCCTCAACGACGCGCTCTGCACCACGGTCGCGGCCTGCGGCGACGTGAACCGCAACGTCATGGCCCCCGCCACGCCCGCCACCAGCGTGCTCGTCGAGCGCGTGCTGGAGGACGCCCGTCGTGTCGACGCCGCGCTCAAGCCCGTGACCGAGGCCTACCATTCCATCTGGATCGACGGCGAGCCGCTCAAGCTCCAGCCCGAGGAGAAGAAGCAGTTCGAGGACCCGCTCTACGGGAAGACCTACCTGCCGCGCAAATTCAAGATCGCCTTCGCCATTCCGCCGTTGAACGACACCGACGTCTTCACGAACTGCCTTGGTTTCGTCGCGATCCCCGACCCCGCCGAGCCGGCGCGCGTCCTCGGCTACAACCTGCTCTGCGGCGGCGGCCTCGGCATGAGCCACGGCAACAAGGAAACCTTCCCGCGCACCGCCGACGTGCTGGGCTTCTTCGCGCCGGAGGAGATCGTCAACGTCGCCAAGGCCGTGCTCACCGCCTACCGCGACTCCGGCGACCGCACCAACCGCAAGCACGCCCGCCTGAAGTATGTGCTCGAGGAGCGCGGCGCGGACTGGTTCCGCGCCGAGGTGGAGAAGCGCTCCGGCCTCACGCTCGCACCGGCCCGCCCGATGAACTTCACGAAGCAGGGCGACCTGTTCGGCTGGCACCAGCAGAGCGACGGCAACTGGTTCCTCGGCCTCTACGTCGAGACCGGCCGCATCAAGGACACGCCGCAGCGCCAGCTGAAGACCGCGCTCCGCCGCATCGTCGCCAAGTTCCGGACCGAGGTCCGCCTCACCCCCTCGCAAAACCTCCTGCTCGCCGGCGTGCCGGCCGGCCAAAAGGACGGCATCACCGCGCTGCTCGCCGAGCACGGCATCCCGGTCGAGAACCAGGCCGGCGCCATCCGCCGCGCGTCGATGGCCTGCCCGTCGATGCCCACCTGCGGCCTCGGCCTGGCCGAGAGCGAACGCTACCTGCCCGGCCTGCTCGAGAAGATCGAGGGCCTGCTGGCCGAGCTCGGCCTCGCGGACGAGGAGATCATCATCCGCATGACCGGCTGCCCGAACGGCTGCGCCCGCCCCTACATGGCCGAGATCGGCTTCGTCGGGAAGGCGCCCGGGAAATACAACCTCTACCTCGGCGGCAACGCCGGCACGACGCGCCTGAACCGCGAATACCGGGCGTCCGTGAAATCCGATGATATCCTCAACGAGCTGCGCGGCCCGCTGACCCGCTGGAAGAACGAGCGGCTGCCGGGCGAGCGCTTCGGTGACTTTTGTTCGCGGATTGTGTTGCCCGAACAAATCAAAGCGGGAGCGGCCGGGGATGCCGCTCCCGCCCCAATTTCCACATGAACTCCACCGCCGCCCTCACCCGCTGGAACGCCGAGCTCCGCGCCAAGTCGCCGCTCGAGATCGTCCGCTGGGCCGTCGCCCAGGCCGGCGGCCGCGCCATCGTCTCCACCAACTTCCGGCCCTACGAGGCCGCCATCCTGCATGTCGCCACGCAGGTGCAGCCCGACATCCCGGTGCTCTGGGTCGACCACGGCTACAACCGCCCGGCCACCTACAAGCACGCCGAGGCGCTGCGCACGTCGCTCGGCCTCAACCTCAAGCCCTACCTTCCGCGCCTGACGCCCGCGCACCGCGACGCCGTCCACGGCCCGATCCCGACCACCGAGGACGAGGCCGGCCTGAAGAAGTTCAGCGCCCTGATGAAGCTCGAGCCGTTCCAGCGCGGCATGCGCGAGCTCGCGCCGACGGTCTGGATCACCGCGCTCCGCAAGGTCCAGAACCCGAACCGCGCCGGGCTCGACATCGTGTCGCTCGACGAGAACTTCGGCGCGCTCAAGGTCAGCCCCTTCTTCCATGCCACCGACGCCGACCTCGAGGCCTATCTCGCGTTGCACCGGCTGCCGAACGAGTGGGATTATTTCGATCCCGCCAAGGCCGACGAGAAGCGCGAGTGCGGCCTGCACGCCGCCTGGGGCAAACAGGCGGTCAACGCCTGACGCGATGTCGTCCAACGCCACTCTAGGTGGCGCGCTCGCGCGCCACGTTGCCCGCCAGCGGGCAACCTACAAAACCTCCCTTTAGTTCATGCCGACCAGCTACCATCTCGACCACCTGCAGCACCTCGAAACCGAGGCGATCCACATCATGCGCGAGGTCGCCGGCGAATTCGAACGCCCCGCCCTGCTCTTCTCCGGCGGCAAGGATTCCATCTGCCTCCTGCGCCTCGCCGAGAAGGCGTTCCGCCCCTCGGACATCCCGATGCCGTTTCTCAACGTCGAGACCGGCCACGAGTTCCCCGAGCTCATCGAGTTCCGCGACCGCCGCGCCAAGCAGCTCGGCGCGAAGCTCATCGTCCGCACCGTCGACCAGGCGATCGCCAACGGCACCGCCACCCCGGCGCCGGGCGAGGTCAGCCGCAACAAGCTCCAGATCCCCGTCCTGCTCGGGGCGATCGAGGAGTTCCGCTTCGACTGCGCCATCGGCGGCGCCCGCCGCGACGAGGAGAAGGCCCGCGCCAAGGAGCGCTTCTTCAGCTTCCGCGACAGCTTCGGCCAGTGGGACCCGAAGAACCAGCGCCCCGAGATCTGGAACCTCTACAACGGCCGCCTCAACCCCGGGGACAACATGCGCGTGTTCCCGCTGAGCAACTGGACCGAGATGGACGTGTGGGAATACATCCGCCAGGAGGAACTCGAGGTCCCCAGCATCTATTTCAGCCACACCCGCGAGTGCTTCCGCCGCGGCGGCCAGTGGCTGCCCGTGCCGCCGCCGCACACCGACGCCACGAAGCCCGATCCCTACGCCGGCGCCCGGCCCAAGCCGACCGAGCCGCGCAAGACCATGGTCTGCCGCGTCCGCACCATCGCCGACATGATCAGCACCGGCATGGTTGAGAGCCCGGCCAGCACCGTCGATGACATCATCGGCGAGGTCGCCGCCGCCCGCGTCACCGAGCGCGGCTCCCGCGCCGACGACAAGGCCTCCGAGGCCGCCATGGAGGACCGCAAGAAGGCGGGTTACTTCTAAACCAACTTCGCATGTCCGTGCTCACCTCACCTTCCCCCTCGACCTCTCCGTCTGTCCCCGCCTCCACCTCCGGCGCCCCGCTGCCGGTCGACATCCTGCGCTTCAACACCTGCGGCAGCGTCGACGACGGCAAGTCCACGCTCATCGGCCGCCTGCTCTACGACTCGAAGTCGCTGATGGAGGACCAGATCGAGGCGCTCGAGCGCTCGGCCGACATCACCGGCGGCGGCGCGATCAACCTCGCCAACCTCACCGACGGCCTCCGCGCCGAGCGCGAGCAGGGCATCACGATCGACGTCGCCTACCGCTACTTCGCCACGCCGCGCCGCAAGTTCATCATCGCGGACACCCCGGGCCACGTCCAATACACGCGCAACATGGTGACCGGCGCCAGCAACGCCAACGTCTCCATCATCCTCGTCGACGCCCGCCTCGGCGTGATCGAGCAGAGCCGCCGCCATACCGCCATCGCCTCGCTGCTGCGCATCCCGCACCTCGTCGTCGCCGTCAACAAGATGGACCTCGTCGGCTGGAGCGAGGCGCGTTTCAACGAGATCCGCGAGCAGTTCGAGGCCTTCCTGCCGCGCCTCGACATCAAGGACGTCAAGTTCATCCCCATCAGCGCGCTCAACGGCGACAACGTCGTCACGCCGTCCGCCAACACGCCCTGGTATCCCGGTCCCACGCTGCTCGGCCACCTCGAGGGCGTGCACATCGGCAGCGACTGGAACCTGAACGGCTTCCGCCTGCCCGTGCAGTGGGTCAACCGCCCGAACAACCCGACCGACGCGCAGCTCCACGACTTCCGCGGCTGCAGCGGCCAGATCGCCGGCGGCATCGTCCGCACCGGCCAGCGGGTTCTCGTCATGCCCGCCGGGGTCGTCACCACCGTGAAGGAGATCTGGACCTATGACGGCAGCGTGCCCGAGGCCTTCTGCCCGCAGTCCGTCACCCTCGTGCTCGCCGACGACGTCGATGCCAGCCGCGGCAGCATGATCATCGGGCTCGACAATCCCGCCGGCACCGGCACCGAGCTGCACGCCAAGGTCTGCTGGATGCACGCCCGGCCGCTCGAGCGCGGCAAAAAGTATTTTCTCAAGCACACGACCAGCACCGTGCAGGCCGTCGTCACCGAGCTCGTCCACCGCCTCAACATCGAGACGCTCGACCCCGAGCCCGCGCCGGCCGCGCTCGCCATGAACGACCTCGGCGAGATCCGCCTGCGCGTCGCGAAGCCGCTCTATTACGACGGCTACGGCGTCAACCGCCTGACCGGCTCCTTCATCCTGATCGAGCAGGGCACCAACGCCACGGTCGCCGCCGGCATGCTGCTGCCGGCGCACGAGGTCGTGAAGCCCGAGAGCGGCGACTTCATGATCTGAGCCCGCCGGGTATTGCCAACGCCCCTTCCACCCGTAGCCTGACGCACCCCCGTGAAAATCTCCGTCAAAGTCGACTATGCCTGCCGCGTCATGGCGGAGCTGGCGCGGCTGCACGGCTCGGGTGAGCTCGCGCAGATCGAGCACCTGGCACGGACGGAGGCGGTGCCGGCCACCTTCCTCGCGCAGATCCTCGGCAAGCTCCGCACCGCCGGGCTCATCACCAGCCGCCGCGGCAACCTCGGCGGCTACACGCTCGCGCGGCCGCCGGAGGACATCTCGCTTTACGACATCATGATGGCGGCCGAGGGCGAGTGCCTCGGCCTGAGCGGCAATTTCGCCGGCCGCAGCGGCCGCCGCCTGAAGCAGGTGTGGGATGAGGTCCGCGCGACCATGGTCGAGAAGACCAAGGAATACACCCTCGACCAGCTCGCGTCCAAGAACCCGACGGAGATGTATTACATCTAGGTGGATCTGGGTGGAGGGTCGGCCTCCCGGCCGACCGCGGCCGGTCTGGAGACCGGCCCTCCAAATATCGCTCGCGGGGCCTTCATCCCCGTCCTACAAAACCGCCCATGCCCGACCCCGCGCCACTGCACCTCCGCTCGATTCCGTTCCTGATCGCGGCCTCGTTGCTCCTGTTTGGCACCGGCATCTTCTTTCCGTTCTTCCACGTCACGAAATTCTGGGTGTTTGATGACGCGGTCTCGGTGGTCGGCGGCATCATCACGCTTTTCCGCGAGGGCGAGTATTTCCTCTTCGCGGTGCTCACGCTGTTCACGCTCGTGTTTCCCTGCCTCAAGCTCGGCCTGCTCGCCGTGGTCTGGCTGGAGCGCGAGCATGACATCGCCCGCGTGCGCCGGCTGCACGGCTGGGTCGAATCGCTCGGCAAGTGGTCGATGCTCGACGTCTTCGTCGTCGCCATCCTGATCGTGGCGATGAAGTCCGCCGCCGTGGCGAACATCCACATCGGCCTCGGGCTCTACCTGTTCACCTTCTCGGTCATCGCCACGCAGTTCGCCTCGGCGTGGGTCGCGGGTTTGTTGAAGCGCGCCTAATCCGCGGACCCCGGCTCCGCCTGGCGGAGGACCGCTTCCAGCGCCTCCCGCGCGAACGGGCTCTCCACCGGGCTCATGCTCTTGTGCTTCAGCGCATGCAGACCCTCCCGGGCCTTCGTCGCGGCCTCGGCCGACCGGCCTTCGGCCAGCAACACCGCGGCCTCGGCCCGCAACCGGGTGGCGGGATCGAAGTCAATCCGGCCCGCGGAATCCAACCACGCCCGGGCGACCGCCGGTCCCGCGTGGGTCACGGCCAGCAGCCAGGCATACTCGCAGCGCACCACGTCGCGCACATAGGGCACGAGCTGCGCCTCGCCCGCCAGCACGCGGTCGAGGTGGCCCTGGGCCCCCGGCCAGTCACCGCGGTCGGCCGCGTGGGCATAGGCCGTGAGGTTGCCATAGAGATCGAAGAGCGAGCCATCACCGAGCGAAACGGCCCGGGCGACCAGCGCCGGGTCGTAATCGGCCGGCCGCACCCCGGCCAGGCCGGCCGTGGTCAGCGCCAGCACCGCCGCCTCCTGCTCCGAGCGCCGGTCCCCGCGCAGCAGGTCGATCACCCGCTTGCCGTCGGTCTTGAAACCGCCCGCCGTCCCCGGGAAGGCAGTCACGAAAAAGATCACCAGGGACAGGCCCGCGGTGGCGACCGCGGCATGTTGCAATATGGCCAGGCCGGACGGCACCGGCCCCGCGGCGGCCGCGATCGCGGCCGCGAGCCAAAGGGCGCCGACCACCAGCACCACCGAGGCGACGGGCCCGCCGAGAATCATCACCGCCGCGCGACGGGGCGTCATCCGGCCGGGTTCTAGCGGCAGGCACGCGGCCATGCCGCCGGACAGGTTGACGTTGCGGTTCCACATCACGCGGATGCCCGCCGGCGTGCGCCGGACCATGACCGGGCCGATGACCAGGAGCAGGAATCTTCCGCCCGTCATCCATCCCCCGACCAGGTGGCCGACCTCGTGCCAGCCCACCACCAGCAGCCAGATGAAGGGGAGGGCCAGGACGACTCCCAGTTTGTGGATTTTGTGGGCGACCGGCAGCATGATGCCGTTGCCATAACGGGCCCCCAGGTAGCCCAGCACCCCACCGAAGAGGGCGAGACCCGCAAACCCAGCCACTTGGCGCAGGGTGATTTTCGTCGAGCCTTTTCCGGCCACCGGCGGCGGGGGCCGCGGAACCGGCAGCAGCGGCGGCTCGGGCGTCTCGGGTCCTGGATTCATGAAGGTGTGGCTAACCGCTGCCGCCCGGGTTGCCAACCCCACTGGACGGACGGACTGGCCGCGGGACGAACGGCGGCGATTGTTACGGCTGCCGGCCGTCGCGCCGCAGCGGCAGCATCCACTCCAGCACGTCGCCGATGCGCGCCGCCCAGGCGTGCTCGGAGTGTTCCGCGCCGGGCACTTCGCGATAAACCAGGTCGTCGCCCTCGCGCCAGCCTTGGCCGGTGAGCGTGTCGCGGAACAGCCGGATCGCCTCCCAGCCGGGCTCGCTGGTGCCCATGTCGACCCAGAGGCGCACCTCGGGTTTCTTGCGGAGCTTGGCGAAATCCTGGAACACGACACGGTTGTCCCACCAGATCGACGGCGACAGCGCCGCCACGTGGCCGAACACCCGCGGGTGCCACAGCGCGAAATACAGCGACACCAGCCCGCCCATGGACGAGCCGACGACCGCCGTGTCGCGCGGGCCCGGCCGGGTGAGATAGTGCGAGTCGATGAACGGCTTCAGCTCCTGCACGACGAACTTCGCGTAGCGCTTGGCGTCGCCGGTGCTCTTGCATTTCTCGCCGTCCCAGCCGGAGAACTCGGCGGGCGTCGGCGCGTATTCGTTCATCCGGTTGAAGCCGGTGTTGTAGATGCCGACCATGATCGGGGCGACAATCCGGTGCGCGCGGATCAGATCGGTCGCCCGGTCGCCGGCATGCCAGGCGTTGCCCAGGAACGCCGTCAGCGGGTCGAAGATGTTCTGCCCGTCCTGGAAATAGACGACCGGGTGCCGGCGCCCGCGGATCAGGCCGTAGCCGGGCGGCAGCCAGACGACGATGTCGCGGAGGCTGCGCAGTCCATGGGAGCGGAAGCGCCGGTGGAGGCGGAGCGGGGAGTCGTTTTTACGCGGGCGCGGCATGGTGCGGGTGCCGCCATGCCAGCGCCGGGGCCGGGTGAAGCAAGCGGTTTCTATAAGGTGGAACCCGACCTCCGGGCGGGTTTTCAGGACGCACACCGAACAAACCGGTCCGGAGGCCCGGTTCCACCCCCGATCAGGCGTTGACCCGGCACGGTTATTGCGTGACAGCGGAGGTGCGCCGGTTTCCCGGCGTGGCCCATCCCCGCCATGAACGAACAACATGTCCGCTGGTATACGCGACACCTGAGCCGGGAATTCGAGATGCTGGTCTTCGGCCACGCGGGCTACCCGGTCATCCTGTTTCCCACCTCGCTCGGCCGCTATTACCAGAACAAGGACTTCGGCCTCGTGGGCTCGGTCGCCGACCAGATCGACGCCGGCCGGATCAAGATCTACTGCCCCGACGGCTTCGACGAGCAGAGCTGGTATAACAAGTCCATCCACCCGGCCGACCGCGTCCGGACCCACCTCGCCTACGAGAACGTCATCCTCCACGACGTCCTGCCCCACGCCATGCGCGAGACCGGCCACGGCCGCGTGTGCCTGGCCGGCGCCAGCTTCGGCGGCTACCACGCGGTCAACCTCGCCCTGCGCCACCCCGACCTCGTCGGCTACTGCCTCAGCCTGAGCGGGTCGTTCGACATCCGGCCGTTCCTCGACGGTTATTTCGACGACAACTGCTACTTCACCAACCCGGTCGACTACCTGCCCAACCTGAACGACCCGTGGTTCCTCGACCAGATCCGCCGCATGGGCATCGTGCTCGGCACCGGCGACCGCGACGGCTGCCGCGACCGCAACCTCCACCTCTCGCACCTGCTCCACGCGAAGGGCATCCCGCATTTCCTCGACGACCGCAAGTGGTGCGGGCACGATTGGAATTACTGGCGGGACATGTTCCCGCACTACGTCTCTTTGATCCACCCCTGACCCGACTATCTGCATAACCCGGTAGGGGCGCTTGCCCCCAAGCGCCCGGGCCGTTGAGGGCAACGGCCCCTACCACGAATCATCATCCCCATGAAAAAAATCGGCATACTGCACGGCAAGGAGCGCAGCTTCCCGGCGGCGCTCATCGAACGCATCAACGCCATGAAGGAACCCGGCATCACCGCCGAGGAGATCCTCATCAACCAGGTCCGCCAGGGCGAACCCACGCCCTACGCCGTCATCCTCGACCGCATCTCGCAGGACGTCCCCTTCTACCGCGCCTACCTGAAGAACGCCGTGCTCAACGGCACCTCCGTCGTCAACAACCCGTTCTGGTGGTCGGCCGACGAGAAGTTCTTCAACAACTGCCTCGCGACCAAGCTCGGCGTCGCCGTGCCGAAGACGGTCATCCTGCCGTCGAAGGACATGCCGGCCGACTGCAGCGCCGAGTCCTTCGCCAACCTCGCCTACCCGCTCGATTGGGACGGCATCTTCGAATACATCGGCTGGCCCGCGTATTTCAAGCCGCACTCCGGCGGCGGCTGGAAGAACGTCTACAAGGTCCGCGACCGCGACGAGTTCTTCAAGGCCTACGCCGAGACCGGCCAGCTCGTCATGCTGCTGCAGTCCGAGGTGCACTTCGACGACTACTACCGCTGCTACTGCATCGGCGGCACCGACGTCCGCATCATGCAGTATGAGCCGCGCAACCCGCATCACCTCCGCTACGTCGTCGACCGCCCGCCCGGCTCGCCCGAGCTGCTGGCGCGCATCGAGCGCGACGTGCTCACGCTCAACCACGCCCTCGGCTACGAGTTCAACACCGTGGAATTCGGCGTGAGCGGCGGCGTGCCCTACGCGATCGACTTCTGCAACCCGGCGCCCGACGCCGACCGCAAGTCCGTCGGCGAGGAGAACTTCGCCTGGGTCGTCGAGGCCGCCGCGAAAATGCTCGTCCGCAAGGCCAAGGCCCACTCGCCCGACCGCAACAACACCGTCTGGGGCTCCTACGTCCAGGGCGCCGTCAAGACCGGCGCGCCCGCCGCGCTGCCGAAGAAGAAATGAGCACGACCGCCACAATTCATTGTAGGGCGGGATTTCCAAATCCCGCCAGGCGGGGTTCGGAGACCCCGCCCTACAGCCCCTGACTTATGTGCGCCACGCGAAAAAAGCACAAGTTCACCCTCGGCATCGAGGAGGAGTTCCAGATCGTCGACCCGGTCACGCGCGAGCTGAAGTCCCACATCGAGGAGATCATCGAGGGCGGCAAGGTCATCCTCAAGGAGCGCGTCCGCCCCGAGCTGCACCAGTCGGTCGTCGAGGTCGGCACCGACATCTGCGAGGACATCGCGTGCGCCCGCCGGTCCGTCACCGGCCTCCGCCGCGACCTCGCCGGCCTGGCGAAGAAGGCCGGCCTCCGCATCGCCGCCGCCGGCACGCACCCGTTCTCCCACTGGATCGACCAGAAGATCTCCAGCGGCGAGCGCTACCAGGGCGTGTTGAACGACCTCCAGCAGATCGCGCGCGCCAACCTCATCTTCGGCCTCCACGTCCACGTCGGCATGCCCGACCGCGAGACGGCCATCCAGCTGCAGAACACGGCGCGCTATTTCCTGCCGCACATCTTCGCGCTGTCCACCAACTCGCCGTTCTGGGTCGGCCGCAACACCGGCTTCGCCTCCTACCGCCTGCAGGTCTTCCAGCGCTTTCCGCGCACCGGCATCCCCGATTTGTTCGAGTCGGTCGAGGAGTTCGACGGCTACGTCAACCTGCTCATCAAGACCGGCTGCATCGACAACGCCAAAAAGATCTGGTGGGACATTCGCCTCCACCCGCTTTTCCACACGCTGGAGTTCCGCGTGTGCGACATCCCGATGCGGGTCGACGAAACCATCTGTCTGGCCGCCATCATGCAGGCGGTCATCGCCAAGCTCTACAAGCTGCACCGCAACAACCTCGGCTTCCGCACCTACCGCGCCCGCCTGATCAACGAAAACCGCTGGCGCGCCTCCCGCTACGGCATCAACGGCAAGATGATCGACTTCGGCAAACAGGAGGAGGTCCCCACCCGCGACCTCATCAACGAGCTGCTCGAATTCATTGATGACGTGGTGGATGAACTCGGCTCCCGCGCCGAGGTGAACCACGTGCAGGAAATCCTGACCAAGGGCACAGGCGCCGACCGGCAGGTTGAGGTTTACAACCGCACTAAAGACCTCAAATCCGTAGTCGATTACATCATTTCCGAAACTCACCACGGCCTTGATCTCTGACCCGCTTTCGCCCGGCTCCATGCCTCACACGACCTCGTTGCCCGCCTCTTTCGATCCCGCGCTCGCGGTCGGAGCGCACAACGCCGTCCACGTCTGCCTGCAGCTGAAGCCGAACGAGCGCATGACGCTCATCACCGACCGGGCCAGCGCCGAGATCGCCGCCGCGCTCGTGACCGAGATCGAGAAGACCGGCGCGGACTACCAGGTCTTCGTGCTCGAGGAATACGGCGCCCGCCCGCACCGCGACATGCCCGCCGCCGTCCTGACCGACCTCGCGAAGTCCCAGGTCTCCATCTACGCCTGCATCACCCAGACCGGCGAGCTCCGCACCCGCATGCAGATGATGGACGTCATCAACCCGCGCCACATCCGCCACGGGCACATGGTGAACATCAACAAGCAGATCATGGTCGAGGGCATGCGCGCCGACTTCCTCGAGGTCGACCGCCTCTCCCAGAAGCTCATCGAGAAGTGCCGCCGCGCGACCCGCGTGACCTGCAAGACCGCCGCCGGCACCGATTACGTCGCCGAGCTCTCGCCGAAGCTGAACTGGGTCAAGACCTCCGGCCTCATCTCCCCCGCCAAGTGGGGCAACCTGCCGGGCGGCGAGATCTTCACCTCGCCGTTCAATTCCAACGGCCGCTTCGTCGTGGACGGCGTTGTCGGCGACTACCTCTGCCAGAAATACGGCGACATCGGCGCCACGCCGCTGACAATCGACATCAAGGACAACCGGATCGCCGGCCTGGCCTGCGCCAACAAGGAGCTGCTCGAGGAATTCGACAAGTATTGCCACACGGACGAGAACTCGAACCGCGTCGGCGAATTCGCCATCGGCACGAACCTGGCCTGCACGCGCATCATCGGCCACATCCTGCAGGACGAAAAGCTCCCCGGCATCCACATCGCCTTTGGTCACCCGTATTCGGAGCACACCGGCCAGACCTGGAAAAGCACGACGCACATCGATTGCGTCGGCCGCTTCTTCGACATCTGGCTCGACGACGAGCAGGTGATGGCGAAGGGGAAGTTTCTGATCTGAGTGACGCCGCGGGTTAACGCGTTATTTAACCACGGATCTCACGGATGAATACGGATAAACTGATTCATCCGGAAATCAGCGAGGCTATCATCGGCTCGGCGATGAAGGTGCTTAACACCCTCAGGCCCGGCTTGGACGAGAAGGCCTATGAAAACGCCCTGGTGATCGAATTGCGAAAACGCGGACCCAGGGTCGATCAGCAGAAGCGGTTTGAAGTCCGCTACGAAGGCGAACTCGTCGACATCTTGGTTCCTGACCTTGTGGTCGACGACCTCGTCATTGCTGATCCCAAGGTTGTTGAGGAATTTAGCCCGACCCACATCGCACAGATGCAAGGTTACCTGACGATCACCCAGCTCCGTCTCGCCATTCTCATCAACTTCAAGTTCGTCGACCTCCGCTGGAAACGGGTCATCCGATAAATCCGTTTCAATCCGTCCAATCTGTGGTCAAAAAATCTCCCGTCTGCGGTCAGCGCGACAGAAATTCAAACACCCGGTCGATCATGCCCGGCAGGTTTTCGTGGGCGAAGTCGGGATAGAGCACCACGTCCTTCTTTGACGTGATCTTGTTGAAGGCGGCGAACTGCGTGCTCGGCGGGCAGATGGGGTCCATCAGGCTGGTGAACATCAGCACCTCGGCCTGGATGCGCGGCGCCAGGTGCTGGCAGTCGATGTAGCCGAGTTTCGTGAAAACCTCCTCCTCGCGCTCGTGGCGCGGGTCGAACATCCGGAAATAATACGTGAGCTCGAAATACGCCTCCTTCGCCTGGTCCATTTCCCAGACGCGCCGGTAGTCGCACAGGAAGGGAAACACCGGGGCGCAGCGCCGGATGCGCGGCTCGAGCGCCGCGCACGCCAGCGCCAGCGCGCCGCCCTGTGACTGCCCGTAGCAGCCGACCCGGGCCGGATCCACCTCGGCAAAACCCATCACCACCCGCGCGAGCTGCGCGGTGTCCAAGAAAATCTGCCGGTAGGCGAGCCTGTCGGGATTGGGATCATCCAGGCCGCGGATGATGTGGCCGCGCAGGGTCGTGCCCGACACACCGCCGGGGTCCTCGGACTTGCCGCCCTGGCCGCGGACATCCATCGCCGCGATGACGTGCCCCGACGCCGGCCAGCCGAGTTTGTCGAACCAGTCGCCGCTGTTGCCCGAATAGCCGTGGAATTGCAGCACGGCCGGATGCGGGCCCTTGGCGAGCGGCCGCAGGTATTTGGCGTAGATGCGCGCACCGCCGACACCCGTGAACCAGAGATCAAAACACTCCATGCCCGGCGCCGAGAACGCCGCCGGCTTCAGCTCGGGCTTCGGGTCGACGGAGGCCAGTTCGGCCAGCGCGCGTTTCCAGTAAACATCAAAATCCGCGGGACGGGGATTCTTGCCGGCGTAGCGCCGGAGTTCGGGCAGGGGCAGGTCGATGAGTGGCATGAATAATTAACCCGCAGCCTGCCCGGAAAAATCCGCTTGGCGATTCGTTTTCACCTGGGGTGACGCATCCCGGTTTGTCATTCTGAGCGCAGCGAAGAATCCAGCGGGACATGCGCCCTTTCTATCCGGCCACGATAATCCAAGTGTATTTTTCGCAGCGCTCAGAATGACTGCCTTCAATATGTAGGGCCGGCGCTAGTCGCCGGGCCACGAGCGGCAGCGAGGCTCGATAGCCCAGCGGGGTCCGCCGACAAGCGGCGACCCTACATTAGAAATACCAGCTGGCGCTACGCAGGGTTGCGTCCTGGGGGATGTCCGGTTTGTTTTCCCCGACCGGCCGCCATGATCTCATCCCTCCGCCAGCGCTACAATGCCGCGTTCACCGAAGCGCGCTACGCGGCGTTCACCAAGGAGCTGAACCAGGCGGTCTACTGGCCGGTGGATTTCCGCGTGGCGGAATCGCCGCTGTTCCTCGACGAGGCCACGACCCGCGCGCTGATCCGCGCCTCGGACGACATCATCGGCCAGCTGGCCAAGCCCGCCTTCCGCGCGCATGCGAAGACCGCCATCCCCCCGGGCCTGGCGGTGCCTCATGAAAACGAGTGGCCGCACTTCCTGGCCGTGGACTTCGCGCTGTGCCGCGATGCTTCCGGCCAGGTCCTGCCCCAGCTGATCGAGCTGCAGGGCTTTCCGACCGTCGCCTGCTGGCAGGCACTGCTGACCGGCACGTATAAGAAACATTTTCCCGAGATCCCCGCGGAGTTCACGCCCTACTTCGGCGGCCTCGACGAAGAGGCCTACCTCGCCGATCTTCGTCACGCCATGGTCGGCGACAGCCTGCCGGAGAACACGGTGCTGCTCGAGATCACGCCCGACCAGCAGAAGACGCGCGTGGATTTCGCCTGCACGCACGCCTATCTCGGCATCAAGCCGATGTGCGTCACCAAGGTGCTCAAGCGCGGCCGGCAGCTGTTCTATCCCTCCGGCGGTCGCGAGGTGCGCATCGAGCGCATCTTCAACCGCGTCATCTTCGACGAACTGCTGCGCAAGAACCCGCCGATGAAGTTCAGCTTCTTCGACGACCTCGACGTGCAGTGGGGAGGCCACCCCAACTGGTATTTCCGCATCAGCAAGCACACCCTGCCCTACCTGAAGAGCCCGTATGTCCCCGACTGCCGCTTCGTCAGCGAACTCGGAGGCAACCTCCCGGCCGACCTGGAAAACTACGTCTGCAAGCCGCTCTACTCCTTCGCCGGCCTCGGCGTGGACATCGCGCCGACGCGCGAGAAGATCGCCGCGATCGAAAAGCCGTCCGAGTGGCTGCTGCAGCGCAAGGTGACCTATGCACCCGTCATGGAGACACCCGACGGCCCGGCCAAGGCCGAGGTGCGGCTGATCTATGCCGGCGACGGCACCGGCATGCCGAAGCTCGTCAACCAGCTCGTGCGCCTGACGAAGGGCGCGATGCACGGCGTGGATTTCAACAAGGGCCGCACCTGGGTCGGCGCGAGCGCCGGCTTCCACGCGCCGCTGTGATCGGAATTTAATCCTGTAGGTTGCCCGCTTGCGGGCAACCTGGCGCGCAAGCGCGCCACCTACAGATTGGAGGCGGGGCCATCAGCCCCGCAGGTTAACGCGTGCGAAACCCATGCCTCGCGGGACTGATGGTCCCGCCTCCCTCGTCATCCGAAAAGAAAAGAGCCGCGGTGCACCCCTGCACCGCGGCTCATATGCACACACTCTGCCTTGCGACAGAAGTTCGTTGGAGTCTTAGAAGCGGAAGTTTGTTCCGATCGTGAACGACGTGTTCTGGTCGTCGTCGCGGCTGACGCCGCCCGTGACGGACCACTGGCTGTCCACCCAGTAATTGGCCTTCACGCCGTAGGTGACCGCGCCGTTGCCGGCGAAATCCGGGGCGTCGGCATAACCGATGAACGGCGTCACCGTGACGGCCGGGGCCAGCTGGAACTCGGCGCCCACGCCGACCCCCCAGACGAAGGAGTTGTCGGAGTTGCCGTAACCGCGCTGCCAGGCGAAGCCGGCACCGGCCTCGACGTAGGGCTTGCCCCACGCGAAGGCGTTGCTGAAGGCGCGCAGGCCGGCCGTGACGCTCTGCTGGTTCAGGCGGTCGCCCGCGAACAGGCCCGTCTGCGTCCAGTCATAGCTGAACACGGCGTCGAGCCCGACGTTGAGCGGCTGGTTGAAACCGAAGCTGAAGCTGTCGGCGTGGGTCGGCGCATCGAGGTCGATGTAGCTGTAGGTCAGGCTGGCGTATTGCTGGCCGAGCAGGCCCTGGCCGACCGGGGTCGTGGCCTCCAAGGGTTCCTGGTCGAGCGGGACGTCGGCCCGCGCGAAGGCCGCGAGGCTGAGCGCCGCCGCGGCGGAGATGAGGAGATTCTTCAGAATATGGTTCTGTTTCATAGGATTTGGTTTGTTGGTGCCACCGCGCACAAAGCACGCGGCAACGCCCACAGAGAACCCGGCGGGGCGGCAGTGTTCCGCACCGGAAAAACTTCGCCGGGTTAAACATATTTTTCAGGAACCCGCCCCGGCGCGCGCTGTCCGCCCGGCGCCCGGCCGGGGATTTTCCACTACTTGCCTATGGGGTGGTCCTGGCTAGGGTCTGGCTCCCATGAAAGCCCTCCGTTACCTCCTCCCCCTCCTCGCCATGTTCTCCTTCACGAAACTTTTCGCCGAATCCCTCAAGGTCGGCGATGACGCCCCGGTCGTTTCCGCGCTGACCGACGCCGGCGCCACGCTCAACCTCGGCGACGTCTACAAGGCCAACGCCTACACCGTCGTCTGGTTCTACCCGAAGGCGCTGACCGGCGGCTGCACCAAGCAGGGCTGCTCGCTGCGCGACGCCAGCGCCGAGCTCACCAAGCACGGCGCCGCGGTCGTCGGCGTCAGCACCGACACCGTCGAGAAGCAGAAGGAGTTCAAGGACACGAACCACTTCCCGTTCCCCCTGCTCGCCGACACCGACAAGAAGGTCCTGAAGGCCTTCGGCCAGTCCGCCATGATGTTCGCCTCGCGCGAGTGCTACGTCATCAAGGGCGGCAAGATCGTCTACAAGGACACCGGCGTCACCGACAAGCAGGCCGACAACGTCCTCGCCTTCCTCGCCAGCGACAAGAAGGGCTGAGCTAGGCGGGCATCACAGATTGTAGGGCGGGGTCGCTGACCCCGCCTTTTTTATTTGGTTCGCCATGTAGGGCCGGGGGGGGGGGGGGGG
>JAYRXZ010000002.1:0-357137 GCA_041917235.1 Lacunisphaera sp.
TCACTCCCCGCCGGCTCCGCTTACCGGCACGGAATCTATCGCTTATCCGGAAAGCATTGATTCGAATTTGGCGTAAATCGAAAGCGCGACGGCACGTCGACAAGCGACGGCCCTACATTAAAGGCCCCTACAAATCGTCGTCATTCACCGGCGCCAGCACCTCCGCCCGCGGGTCGTGCCGCGCGCGCTCGATCCAGTCGTGGAACAGCCGCATTTGCCCGAGCCAGTCCGGCGGCAGCGGCGCCGCCACCAGGTCGATGACGCGCCAGTCGCCCCGCTCGTCGATGACGACGTTGCGATCATGCGTGTCCGCCACCAGCCAGGGCACGCCGTCAAGGAACGCCAGCCGCGGGTGGTCGCGGTCGGCGCGGAGAAACCGCGACGGAATCGGGATCAGCCGCTCCGGGTCGAGGCCGGACACATTCGTCTGCTCCGGCAGCGCGCGGCCGAAGGTCTGCTTGGCGATCAGGATGCCCTCGGGCGTGATGCCCGCGATCTCGGTGGGCATGCCGAATTCGTGGATGAGCCGCAGCTTCTCGAACAGCATGTGGTAGCTGCCCGGCACGGCGGTGGCCGTCAGCAGGTCGCCCTCGCCGCGGCGGAAGGCGAACGTCGCCCCGACATCGCCGCCCTCGCGGAACAGGAAAAACTTGTAGACCGACTGCCGGGCGTCGACGAACGCCAGCGCCTCCACGCCGCCGCCGATGCGCCGCAGCTGCACCGTGTTGGCCTCGAAGGGGTCCTCCACCTCCGCGCTGAAACCGAAATCCTCCAAACGCACCAGCGGCAGCGTGGCCCGGAAGTCCCGGATGGCCTGGCCCAGGGCGGCCCATTCGCCGCCGGTCATCTCCAAAAGGCCTACTTCGTCTTCCTCGGCGAGGACGAGAGTGCGGTCTTTATCTGTTGCGATAGAGCATTGGGCTGCTTTTTCGCCCAGCTGATCGAGCGCCCGAAGTCGTTGCCTGTGACCGTCCAGAACAGCGGTCCATCCTTCCGGGCCGGGGAGGAGGGGGCCTTCGAGGAAGGTTTCTCGTCCGGTGAAGGGGTCTGGGGGCTGCATTTGTCGGTCACGCGCCCAAGGTCGCGACGGCCGCGCCCGAACGCAAAAACTATTTATACGCAGGGTGTTCACAGCGGAAACCGGAGGCGAGAAAGTAACGACCCGGGGCTTGCGGAGGGCCAAATTAGCCGAAAACCTCTCGCTTGACACCCCCCGCCCCCTCCCGCGAATCTGACCCTCTTTTTGCCATAAATCTATGAAGCCTACATTCCGCCCGCATCGCAAGAAACGCGCCCGCAAGATCGGTTTTCGCGCCCGCAAGGCCACCCGCGGTGGCCGCAAGGTCCTCGCCGCCCGCCGCCGCAAGGGCCGCAAGCGCCTGACGGTCGTCTGAGGATGCACCTCCGCGCCGGACAGCGCCTGCGGCGTAACGCCGACTTTGGCGCCGTCCGCGAGCGGGGCCGCCGCCTCGATTGCGGCGCCTTCCTCCTGACCTGGGCCCCGCGCCCCGGCGCCGAGCCCACCGCTCCCGCCCGCGTCGGGGTCGTCGCCTCCCGGGCCGCGGTGGGCAATGCCGTCCACCGCAACCGCGCCAAGCGCCGCCTCCGCGCCATCTTCCGCCAGCACCAGGCCCTTGTCCCGCCGGGCCTCGATCTCGTCCTCACCGCCCGCGCCGCGCTCCTCCGGATGGAGTTCGCCGAGGTGGAACAAAGATTCACCGCCGCCTGCCAGAAGCTGGTGTCCAAACCCGCCTGATGTCCGCTCCCCGCCCGACCCTCGTTGATCTCCCCGCCCGCGCCGCGAGCGGGCTGGTCTGGGTCTACCAGAAGACGGTCTCGCCCGCGCTGGTCGTGCTCGACCCGACCGGCGGCTGCCGCTTCGCGCCGACCTGCTCGCACTACGCCCGCGGGGCGCTGGCCGAGCACGGGCTCATCTTCGGCACCGCCCTCACGCTGCGCCGGCTCGCCAAGTGCGGCCCGTGGCACCCGGGCGGCGAGGATCCGGTGCCCGCACGCGCCCGGCCCGTCTGCACCAAGGTTTCCGCCCATTAATTCCCTTTTTCATGGATAAAAAGAACACAGTCATCGGGGTGCTTCTCCTCGTCGCCGCCATGGCGAGCTTCTACTTCAGCGCGCGTTACGCGCCCCAGCAGCCGGTCCGCCCGGCCGCCCCGGCCACCACCAGCGGCAGCCCGCTGGCGACCAACGAGGCGCCCGCTACCGGCCCGGCCAGTTCGCCGAGCGACGCCACCCTCACCGCCTCGGTCTCGTCCTCCCTGGCCCCGGCCGAGTTCGTCACGCTCGCCAACGAGTTCATCGCGGTGAAGTTCACCAACCACGGCGGCGCGATCGACTCCATCGCCCTGCTCAAGAAGGCCGCGCACCTCGATGCCAAGGGCAAGATGACCCCCGAGCGCTACACGCTCAACGCCAGCCAGGCCGCCCCCGCGCTGAGCCTCGCCGACTTCCCCGGCGCCGACCGCGGCATCGCCTACACCCTCGTGTCACAGACCGCTACCGAGGTCGTCTACCGCGCCGTTACCCCCAGCCTCGAGGTCACCCGCCGCTACTCGCTGGCCAAGGCCCCGGGTCTCGACGACTACCAGCTCCGCCACGAAACCACCTTCCGCAACCTGACGGACGCCCCGCTCGCCCTGCCGCGCGCCGTCTTCAACCTCGGCACCGCCACCCCGCTCAGCGAGGTCGACACCGGCATCTACCTCAACGTCGGCTACTTTGACGGCGAGGACGCCTCGTTCGTCCAGCGCGACGAGCTGGCCAGCTCCGGCTTCTTCAGCTCGGCCCCGCCGCCGACCCACCTCGACAAGCCCGCCGCCATCCGCTGGGCCTCCGTGAAGAACCAGTTCTTCGCGATGATCCTCACGCCCGACCAGCCCGGCAACGGCGTGCGCATCGAGCGCGTGAAGGTCAACCCGCTCCTGCCCGCCGACAACCGCTCGGCCTACGGCGTCACCGCCTACGCGCAGTTCGACCTCAAGCCGCTTGCCGCCGGCGCCAGCACCACCTTCGGCGCCAGCTACTACGCCGGCCCGAAGGAATACAAGCGCTTCGCCAACGCCGACATCTTCAAGCACCGCGAGGAGAAGGTCATGCAGTTCAGCAGCGGCATCGGCAAAATCTTCTTCTCCGGCGTGTTCGCCCCGCTGCTCCTCACCATCATGACGTGGGTGCACTCGATCGTGCCGAGCTGGGGCTGGGCCATCGTCATCACCACCCTACTCCTGAAGATCGTCTTCCTGCCGCTCACGCTGGCCGCGTCCCGCTCCGCCAAGCGCATGGCGAAGCTCCAGCCGCACATGCAGGCCATGCGCGAGAAATACAAGGACAACCCCCAGAAGATGCAGACGGAGACCCTGCGCCTCTTCAAGGAGAACAAGGTCAACCCGGTCGGCGGCTGCATCCCGATCCTCATCACCATCCCGTTCTTCATCGGCTTCTTCACCATGCTGCAGAGCGCGTCGGAGCTGCGCTTCGCCTCGTTCCTGTGGGCGCACGACCTCTCGGCCCCCGACACGATCTACACCTTCGGCACCGTCACCCTGCCGCTGCTCGGCCTGACCCACCTGAACGTCAACATCATGCCCCTGCTGATGGGCGCCACGATGATCGTCCAGATGCGGCTCACCCCCACGCCGACCACCGACCCGGCGCAGCAGATGATGTTCAAGATCATGCCGTGGATCTTCACGCTGTTCTGCTACAACTTCGCCTCGGGCCTCGCGCTCTACTCGACCATCAACGGCCTCTTCACCATCGGCCAGCAGATGGTCATCAACCGGATGCCCGAGCCCGACCTGCCGATCAACAACGGCGGCGCCAAGCCCGCGGCCGGCGGCATGAAGAACGTCACGCCGCCGAAAAAGAAGAAATAAACCAAAGCCCGGCGCGCGCCGGGCTTTTTTGTGGCCGGTCACCGGGGTGGAACCCGGCCAGATGCCGGGTTTCACCTTGTTTTACCGGCCCGCGGTGAAGTGGCCCGCCTGCCTGGTCAGGGTTTTCTCCAGGCTGCCGCAGACGAGTTCGCACAGCTTAGGGATGGTCGGGTCGCTGATCCGGTAAAAGACCTGCAGCCCCTCCTTGCGCCGGTCGAGCACGTGCGCCGCGATGAGCGTCTGGAGGTGGCGCGAGATGTTGGCTTGCGTGCCACCCGTGGCCTCCACGAGCTCGGTCACGTTCTTCTCCCCGTCGAACAGGGCCTGGATGAGCCGCAGCCGCATGGGTTCCGCCAGCACCGCGAAGCGGCGGGCGACGATCTCGAGGGCCTGGTCGTTGAGCACGGGGTGGCGGGACATGGGGCACAGCAAAAGCCGGCTTGACCTTTTGGCAAGTATATACGTATTTGCTCATATACTAGTATGAAAACCGAGAACTTCATCCGCATCCTGGCCGGTTCCATGACGCTGCTCAGCGTGGCGCTGGCGTATTTCGTGAGCCCCTGGTGGCTGCTCCTGACCTGCTTCGTCGGCCTGAACCTCATCCAGTCCGCCTTCACCGGCTTCTGCCCGCCCACCCTCGTCCTGCGCAGGCTCGGCTGGGTCGACGCCAACGACGTCATCCACTGGGGCGGCCAAAACAAATGACCCCCGCCATGCCTGCCCGCTCCCTGCTGCTCCTGCTGCTGCTGCCGGCGATCTCCGCCTGCAGCCGCCAGGCCCCCGCCGGCTCCGCAGCCGAAACCCCGCCGGTGCCGGTTCGCACCGCCACCGTGATGGCCGAGACGGTGCCGGTGTTGGTCGAGTCGCCCGCGACGGTTCGCCCGGCCGAACGCGCCAGCATCGCGGCCAAGCTGACCGGCTCCGTCGCCACCTTCTCCCACGGCCTCGGTGCCGCCGTGGCCGCCGGTGACGTCCTCCTCACCCTCAGCGCGCCCGAGACCGAGGCCCGCGTCCGCCAGGCCCAGGCCCAGCTGGCCGAGGCGGAGCGCAACGCGACCCGCCAGCGCACCCTCGTCTCCACCGGCGTCAACCCGGCCGATTCCCTGCGCGACGCCGAGGACCGCCTCCGTTATGCCCAGGCCGCTGCCGCCGAGGTCGAGGCCCTGCTCGCCTACGCCACGGTCCGCGCGCCGTTTGCCGGCGTCATCACCGAAAAGCACGTCCTGCCCGGCGACCTCGCCACCCCCGGCCTGCCGCTGCTGGTGCTCGAGTCCACGCAGCACCTCCGCGCCGAGGGCACGATCCCGGAGAAAGCCGCCTCCACCCTGCGCCCCGGCGCGGTGATCAACGTTTTGGCCGACGAAACCGCCGAACCCGTCGCCGGACGTCTCGATGAGATCTCGGCCGCAGCCGATGCGGTCAGCCGCAGTGTGCTCGTCAAGGTGTCCCTGCCCGCCGGCACGGTGCGCTCCGGCCAGTTCGTGCGGCTGCAGGTCGCGAGCGGCACCGCGGAGGCGCTGTTGGTGCCGTCGGGTGCCGTCACGCGCTTCGGTCAGATGGAACGGGTTTTTGTCGTGGAGCAAAACCGCGCGACTCTCCGCCTCGTGAAGACCGGCCGCCTCTCCGGCGGCCGCCTGGAGGTTCTGTCCGGGCTCAACGCCGGGGAGACCGTCGTGCTCTCGCCGCCCGCCGCCCTGCGCGACGGCCAGCCGGTCACCTTCCTGCCATGAGCCAGCCCGGCGCCACCACCCCGCACGGCTTCGCCGGCCGGCTGGCCGGAATGTTCATCGATTCCCGGATCACGCCCCTGCTGGTGCTGGCCTCGCTGCTGCTCGGCGTCTTCGCCGTGATCATGCTCCCGCGCGAGGAGGAGCCCCAGATCAAGGTCCCGATGGTGGACGTCATGGTCGCCATGCCCGGCGCCACGGCGCACGAGGTCGAGAACCGCGTCACCCGCCCGATGGAGAAGCTCCTCTGGGAGATCCCGGGCGTCGAATACCTCTACTCCACCTCCAGCCCCGGCCGCTCGCTGGTCATCGTCCGCTTCAAGGTCGGGTCCGACCTCGAGCAGAGCCTGGTGCGCCTCAACCAGAAGCTGCAGGCCAATTACGACCGCATCCCGCCCGGCGTCAGCGCCCCGCTCATCAAGCCGCGCACGATCGACGATGTGCCGGTTGCCGCGCTGACCCTGCACAGCCGCACCCACGACCATCTCACCCTCCGCCGGCTGGCCGCCCAGCTCGATGACGCCGTCAAGGCCCTGCCCGACGTCGCCGAGACCGCGCTCATCGGTGGCGTCCGCCGGCAACTGCGCGTGCAGGTGGACCCCGTGAAGCTCGCCTCGCGCCAGCTCACCCTCGACGACCTCACCGCCGCCCTCCGCGCCGCCAACGCCCGCAGCCAGGACGGCGCCCTCGCCGCCGCCAACCGCGACCTGCTCATCGAGACCGGCGCCTATTTCCGCGATGTGGCCGACGCGGCCGGCTTGGTGCTCGGCACCTGGGACTCCCGTCCGATCTTTCTCCGCGACGTCGCTACTGTCACCGACGGCCCCGCGGAGCCGACCGACTACGTCCTCTTCGGCCGCGGGACAACGGCAGGGGTGGTTGGGGGCAACCGCCCTGCGGCGGATTCCGAGGAAGCCGCCGTCACCCTGAGTGTCGCCAAGCGTCCCGGGGCCAACGCCGTCACCGTCGTCCACGCCCTGCAGGACACCGTCGCCCGCCTGCGCGGCGTGCTGCTGCCGGCGGACGTCGAGGTCACCTTCACCCGCGACTACGGCGCCACCGCCAGCGAGAAGTCCAACGAACTGCTCCTCCACATGGGCATCGCCGTCTTCGGCGTCGCCCTGCTCATCCTGTTTTTCCTCGGCTGGCGCGAGTCGCTCGTCGTCCTGCTCGCCATCCCGGTGACCCTCGGGCTGACCCTGCTGGTCTTCTACCTTTACGGCTACACGCTCAACCGCATCACGCTCTTCGCGCTGATCTTCTCCATCGGCATCCTGGTGGACGACGCGATCGTCGTCGTGGAGAACATCGTCCGCCACCAGCGACTGCCGTCGTCCCGCGGCCGTTCGCTCCAGGAAATCGCCGTCGAGGCCGTGAGCGAGGTCGGCAACCCGACCGTGCTGGCCACCTGGGCCGTCATCGCCGCCGTGCTGCCGATGGCCTTTGTCGGCGGCCTGATGGGACCCTACATGCGCCCGATCCCGGTCGGCGCCAGCGCGGCCATGCTGTTCTCCCTCGTCGTTGCCTTCACCGTGACACCTTGGGCCGCGCTCCGCGTCCTCCGCCGCCATCTGCCCGGGAACACCGTGGCTCCCGGGCACGACGACGACCATGCCCCGACGGACTTTTTCACGCGGCTCTACCACCGCATCATGGACCCGATGATCGCCCGCGCCCGCTGGCGCTGGACCTTCCTCGCCATCGTGGCCGCGCTGCTCCTTGCCGCCATGGGCCTCGTCGGCCTTGGCATCGTGCAGGTCAAGATGCTGCCCTTCGACAACAAGTCGGAGTTTCAGGTGATCCTGGACATGCCCGAGGGCACGACCCTGGAGGAGACGACCCGCGTCGCCCGCGAACTCGCCGCCGCCCTCCGCCCCGAGCCCGAGGTGCGCGATTACCAGATCTATGCCGGCACGGCCTCGCCCTTCAATTTCAACGGCCTCGTCCGCCATTACTTCCAGCGCCGCGGCGCCAACGTCGCCGACCTGCAGGTCAACCTCCGCCCGAAGCACGAGCGCTCCGCCCAGAGCCACGACATCGCCGTCCGGGTCCGTCCGCGCCTCGCCGCCATCGCGGCCAAACATGGCGGCGCCATCGCCCTCGCCGAGGTGCCGCCCGGCCCGCCCGTGCTCCAGACCCTCGTCGCCGAGATCTACGGCCCGACCGAGGGCACCCGCCTCGCCCTCGCGGCGCGCGTGAAACAGATCTTTGCCGGCACCCGGGGCGTCGTGGACGTGGACTGGTATGTCGAGGAACAGCAGCCGACCGTCCATCTCCGGGTCGACCGCACCAAGGCCGCGCTGCACGGCATCAGCGTCGACACCATCGCCCGCACCATCCGCACCGCCGTCACCGGCGCGCGCGTCGACCTGCTCCACCAGCCGCTCGACCGCGAGGACGTGGACATCCAGCTCGAGCTGCCTCGCGCCCTCCGCAGCCGGCCCGAGGACCTGCTCGCGCTTCAGCTGCGCTCCGACCACGATGACATCATCCGCGCCGGCGAGCGTCCGCTCATCCCGCTCGGCGAACTGGTCACGCTCGAGCGCACTGCCGGCGAGCGTAATCTCTACCGCAAGAACCTCCGACCCGTCGTCTACGTGACCGGCGACGTCGCCGGCGCGGTGGCCAGCCCGGCCTATGCGCTCTTCGCCATGAACCGCGAGCTCGCGAAGCTGGACGGCCGCGACTTCGGCGGCACCCGGCCGGCCGTCGCGCTCTACAACGCCAGCCAGCCCGACAGCGAGCTCGAGCCCGCCATCAAGTGGGACGGCGAGTGGCACGTGACACTCGAGGTCTTCCGTGACCTCGGCCTGGCCTTCGCCGCGGTGTGCATCCTGATCTACATGCTGATGGTCGGCTGGTTCAAAAGCTACGTGACACCCTTCATCATCATGGTCGTGATCCCGCTGTCGCTCATCGGCATCCTGCCGGCCCATGCGCTGATGGGCGCTTTCTTCACCGCCACCTCGATGATCGGCTTCATGGCCGGCGCCGGGATCGTCGTCCGCAACTCGATCATTCTCGTCGATTTCATCGAGCTCCGCCGCAGTCACGGGCTGCCCTTGGCCGAGGCCGTGGTCGAGGCCGGCGCGGTGCGCTTCCGCCCGATGCTGCTCACCGCGCTGGCCGTCATCGTCGGTGCGTCGGTCATCCTGGCCGACCCGATCTTCCAGGGCCTGGCCCTTTCGCTCATGGCCGGCGAGGTCGCCTCGCTGCTCATCAGCCGCTTCGCCGTGCCGGTGCTCTATTTCATGATCAACCAGCGCAAACCGTGAACCTCTTCTGGATCATCCTCGCCCTGGTGGGCGGCTTCCTTGTGCTCCGGTTGTTTTTCCTGGGCCGCCCCGGCCTTGACCTGGCCTCAGCCAGGGCCGCGGTGCAATCCGGCGCGGCCGTGCTCGTTGACGTCCGGGAACCGGGCGAATGGCGCGGCGGCGTGGCCCGGCAGGCGGCCCTGCTGCCGCTGAGCGACCTGCGCGGTTCGAGGGCGCAATGGCGGACCTTCCTGGAACAGAATTCAGGGAAGAAACTGCTGCTTTACTGCCAGTCCGGCACCCGCTCGGGCCTGGCGGCCGCCCAGCTCCGCGGCGAGGGTGTCGACGCCGTCAACGTCGGTTCGCTTCGCGACTGGGACCGAGCCGGCTGGCCGGTCTGCACCCCCAAGCACCTCAGCTGATCGCACTTCCCCGTCCATAATCACCCCCAACCCCCAAATCCCATGAAAGCCAATGTCGGCGGTTTCGACCGCGTTCTCCGGGCCCTTGTCGGCCTGTCCCTCCTCGGCGCCGGTTTATACTTCAAAAGCTGGTGGGGCCTCGTCGGCCTCGTGCCGCTTTTCACCGCCATTTTCCGCTTCTGCCCGGCTTACCTGCCGATCGGGTTGAACACCTGCAGCCTGAAGAAGGACTAACGGTCACCGGCGGCGGCTTTCCAGCATGCGCAGTGCCACCGGGCTGCGCATGGATTGGCTTTTGCTCGTCCCGGTGACGGATCGGCCGCCGGGGTATATACTCGGGGGATGAAAATCTCCCTTACCCCCTGGCTGACCCCTTTGCTGTGGGCCGGCCTGCTGGCCGCGACCCCGGATAATCCGGAGCTCCAGCGCAAGTTCACCTGGGTTGACGCCGCCGACCCGACGGTCGCCGAGATCCGGCGCGTCGCCGACCCCTTGATCCAACAGACGGGCAACCGCATGCTCAGCGAGGTCAACCGCGTGCTGACCAAGAAAGGCGCGGAGGCCGGCATCGACGACCTGCATTTGAAGGAGTGGAAACTCCCGGCCCCCACCCCCGGCCAGCCCCGGGTCACCGCGGTCAAGCGCACCAGCCTGCGCGTCCGCAACCCCGCCAGCCTGCCGGACAATGCCGACCTGGCCGCGCTGTTGTCCATCCAGACCGCGATGGCGGACGGCAACACGCCCCCCAGCGTGCTCGTGCAGCGCGTCGAGGCGGCCGCGGGCCTCCCGGCCGAGTGGCGCGTCTACCGGCCCATGATCACCACCGCGGCCTGCCTCGTCTGCCACGGCCCGGTCGATTCGCTCACCCCCGGCGTGAAGGCGAAGCTCGAGCGCCTTTATCCGGGTGACAAGGCGACGGAATACCGCGCAAATGAATGGCGCGGCGTCATCCGGGTCTCCATTGTGGACGCCGAGCAATCCGCTCCCACGAAAACCCCCTGATCCCATGCGCCGCCTTCTTCTTTTGTTCACCCTGGGCTTTTCCACCCTCTTCGCCGCCGAGGTCGCGAAGATCACCCCGGCCGCCGCCGCGCAGCTTGTGGCCGACGGCAAAGCCGTGCTGGTCGACATCCGTGAACCCGCCGAGTGGGCCGAGGCGGGCGTGGCCGCGCCCGCCGTGCTCCTGCCGAAAAGCGATTTCGACGGCGACAAGCATCAGTGGAAGGACTTCCTCGCGAAGGTCGGCGACAAGCAGATCATCCTCTACTGCCGCTCCGGCCGCCGCGCCGAGGCGGTGGGCCAGGCGCTCGCCGCCGAGGGCCGCGCCGTCGCCAATGCCGGCGGGATGAAGGACTGGGTCGCCGCCGGACTGCCCACGCGCGAAGCCAAACCGTGACGGGTAGGGCGGCGAGTCCCTTCGCCGCCGCGCACGCGGCATCAATCGAGGCGCGGAACGGAGTCCGCGCCCTACCTCACGGTTCCATTTTCGCGCCGGCCCTGACCCACGCGGCGAGCACCGCGCGCTCCTGGTCGGTCATTTTCGTCAGGTTGCCGAGCGGCATGATGCGGGTGACGATCACCTGCTGGTAGAGGCGCGGCGCGTTCTGCACGAGGTCCGCCGGCGTGTGCAGCAGCACGCCCGCCTGCGGCTGGGTGTAGCCGGGGAAGGTCGGCTGCGGGGAGTGGCACTGGATGCAATGCTGGCCGACGATGGCGCGCACGCGGTTGAAGGTCACCTCGCCTTCCACGGGCGGCAGCTCAACCACCCGCGGCTGCGTCCACCATGCGACGACCGCCAGCAGCGCGGCGCCGAGCGCGGGATAACCCCATGCGTAGACCCCCTTGTGCTTGCGGTTGAAGAAATGGCGGATCGCCGCGCCCGCCGCCATCATCAGCACCAGGATCGCCCAGTTCCAGGCGTGCGCGTAGGTCGAGGCGTAGTGGTTGCTGATCATGATGAACAGCACCGGGAGCGTGAAGTAGTTGTTGTGGACGCTGCGCTGCTTGGCGCGCTTGCCGTCCTCGGGGTTTGGCGACTGGCCCGCCCGCATCGCCGCCACCATCCGCTTCTGACCGGGGATGATGATGAAAAACACGTTGGCCGCCATGATCGTGCCGATGGCGGTGCCGACGTGGATGAACATCGCGCGACCGCCGAGCAGTCGCGACAGACCCCAGGCCAGCGCGCTGATCAGGATGAAGACCACGAGGCCGAGCAGCCCCTCGCGTTTGCCCAGCGGTGAACGGCAGAGCAGGTCATAGACAATCCATGATCCGGCCATGCTGGCGGCGCCGATGCCCACGGCCTGGAGCGGCGTGAGGGCCATGACATTGCCGTCGATCATCATCGTCCCGGCCTTCAGCCAGTAGACCAGCACCAGCAGCGCGGTGCCCGAGAGCCACGTCGTGTAGGCCTCCCACTTGAACCAGTGCAGCTTCTCCGGCAGCGCCGCGGGGGCCACGAGGTATTTCTGCGGGTTGTAGAAGCCGCCGCCATGGACGGCCCAGAGCTCGCCGCCCACGCCCTTCTTCGCGGCGTCGGAGCCCGGCGGCGGCGCGTCGAGGCTGTTGTCGAGCCAGATGAAATAGAACGACGACCCGATCCACGCCACGCCGGCGATGATATGCAGCCACCGCACCAGCATGCTCAGGAACTCCAGGTAGTGCGCGTCCATGTTCGGTGCGCGCCATGCAAGCAACCGGCGCGCCAGTGGCAACGCCGATTACCCCGGCCGCCCCGCCAGCGGACGGTGGGCTTTGGCCAAGCCTTGCGCAGCGCGCGGCGCCGGGTGTGTTATGTTTGCCGCATGTGGACCTGGGCCGAATGGACTGCCGATCGCGCCGTGCACCTCGCCGGCCTCGAGGCCACGCGAGGCGCGGGCGCCGCGTTGCATTTCTTCATCTACGACCTGCAGAAGATCGTGGTGCTGGTCGCGGTGGTGGCCTTTGTCATGGCGCTGGTGCGCGGGGCGCTGCCGCTGGAAAAAATCCGCCACTGGCTCGACCGGCCCGGCGGCCGCGTGCTCGGCTACCCGGCGGCCGCGGCCTTCGGGGCGCTCACGCCGTTCTGTTCCTGCTCCTCGGTGCCGGTCTTTCTCGGCTTCGTGCAGGCGCGCTTCCCCATCGGCGTGGCCTTCGCCTTCCTCATCACCTCCCCCCTCGTCAACGAGATCGCCGTGGCCCTTCTCGGCGCCACCTTCGGCTGGCGCTTCGCCCTCGCCTACGCCGGCACCGGCATCGCCCTCGGAATCTTCGGCGGCCTCGCCCTGACCGCCCTGCACGCCGAGCGCTGGCTCACCAGCGGGGCCCTGGCCCCGCTGGCCGGGGACGAGGAGCCGGCCCCGGCCGGCTGGCGCGCCCGGCTGCGGGACGCCGCGGAAACCAGCGGCCGCATCCTGCGCAAGATCGCCCCCTGGCTGCTGGTCTCGCTCGCCCTCGGGGCGGGCATGCACGGTTTTGTCCCGGCGGGTTTCTTTGAGCAACGCTTCGCCGGCACCGGGATGTGGACGGTGCCCCTCGCTTCGCTGGCGGGCCTGCCCCTCTACCTCAGCGCCAACGCCACCGTGCCGCTGCTCGATGCCTTTGTCGCCAAAGGGGTGCCGCTCGGCACCGCGCTCGCCTTCCTGCTGTCGGCCGTCGGCGTATCCCTGCCCGAGCTGGTGATGCTGCGCAGCGTGATGACCGTGCGTCTGCTGGTCGCCTTTTCCCTGGTGGTCCTGGCCGGCACCACGGTCGTGGGCTGGCTGTTCAACGCCCTGCAGTGAACCACCGGCCGGGGTGCCCGCCGACGACCGGTTTTTCGCAACCTGTGCGCAGCGAACCGGTCCCGGTTGGTGCTATCTTTTATCGCAGCCTTCCGCCGTGCTGCGTCCGCCATGAACGCCGCCACGCCACCCGTCCCGCCCGATCCGATCCGGATCATCCAGCCGTGCTCGGAGGCCTGCACGTGCTTCCGCCCGCTGCCCGGCGGCCGGTGGCCGGACTTCGGCCTGTGCACCAACCCCGCGTCACCCTTCCACGGCTACCCGGTGCGCATCGGCCACGAGTGCCCGAGCTACCGGACGGATCCGCATCCCGGCACTCACGATCCCGGCTGAACGACGATCACCCGCGCCAGTTTTTCAACCGCACCGCCTGCACGAGGCACACGCAATCCTCGCCGTCCTCGGTGTGCAGCCAGTGCAGGTCGAGCTCGGGAAAGGCTTTGTCCATCGCGACGCGCAAGCCGCCGACTTCGAGCACCACGATGCCGTGCGGCTGCAGGCGCTCGCGCGCCTGGCGCAGGAGCTTGCGGATGATGTCGAGCCCGTCCCTGCCGCCGTCGAGCGCCATCGCCGGCTCCTGCTTGAACTCCTCGGGCAGGCCGCGCAGCTCGCGCGTCGGCACATAGGGCGGGTTGCTGAGGATCAGGTCGTATTTCACCGGCGGCACCGCGTCGAAGACGTCCGAGTGGAACAGCTTCACGCGTTTGGCGAGGTGGTGCGTGGCGACGTTGAACTTCGCCACCGCGAGCGCGTCGGGCGACAGCTCGATGGCGTCGACCTTCGCCTCCGTGAACTGGTGCGCCAGCAGGATGGCGAGGCAGCCGGAGCCGGTGCAGACATCCACGGCGCGCTTCACGGGTTTGCGCTGTAGGGCGGGATTTCCATATCCCGCCTTTTTCCCGGCGGGGTTCGGAGACCCCGCCCTACATTCGACCAGATCGGCGATCTGGGGCAGCAGCTCGAGGAAATAGGAGCGCGGGATGATGACGCGCTCGTCGACGTAGAAGCGGTGCTCCCCGAGGAAGGCCTCGCGCGTCAGGTAGGCGGCGGGGACGTGATCCTCGGTGCGGCGGCGGATCACCTCGGTCACGCGCGCCTGTTCGTCGGCCGTCAGCTTGCGGCGCAGGACCGCGGGCTTGCTGTCGAGCGGCAGGTCGAGGGTGCGAAGCAGCAGGTAGAGCGCCTCGTCGTGGGCGTTGGTCGCCACCTGCCCGAGGGCCACCTGGTGCCGGGCGTAGGCGCGCTGCGCGCGCTGCAGCCACTCGCCGAGGGTTGTGGGGGTGGCCGCCATGGCGCGGTCAGAGCGCGATCTGTTCCATGATCAGGTAAAACGGCAGCGTTACCAAGCCCTGCAGGATGCCGAAGACCATGGCGACCGGCTTGAGGTTGATCAGGATGATGATCACGAGCCCGCTCCAGCGCGCGATGTTCAGGTAGGTTTCCTCGGAGATATACCCGAGGTGCCGGAGCAACACACCGCCGGGCAGCGGGGGCAGCGGCAGACAGTCGAACACCACCAGGAAACCGTTGATGGCGATCAGCGCCCCAAAGACACCGAGGATCTGCGGGTCCGCCCGGTAGCACAGCCCGCCCACGATGGCGCCGAACAGGCACAGGAGCAGACTCAAGCCCATGCCGGCAAAGGCCACCAGCACTGCTCCGCCGCGCGGATTCTTGAAATTATGCGGGTTGATGTTCACCGGCTTCGCCCAACCGAGGAACAGCCGCAAACCCGCCTGATCCAGCGACGGCTGGAGGTAGAAGATGAAGATCAGCGGCAGCGCCACGGTGCCCAGGATGTCGACATGGGGCAGCGGGTTGGCGGTGAGGCGACCCTCCATGGCCGGCGTGCGGTCCCCGAGCCGGTTCGCCATCCAGGCCTGGGCGTAGGCGCGGAGGCACAGGCTGGCGGCCAGAATGATGAAATAAATCAGCCCATTGCGCAGGACGAGGGGATCCATGGTCGCTTATTTCTCGTCCGCTTTGGCGAGCTGGTCGAGCAAAGTTTGCTTCTGCTTCGCCAGCGTCAGCTCGGTCACCGTGGCGAGCAGCGCGCGGGCCTCGTCCGTCTTGCCCTGCTTGATCAGCACGTTGGCCTGGTGGAGGGCGAGCGTCTGGTGCTCCAGCGGCGTCCCGACGCCGGCATCGAGCTTGCGCCACAGCGCGAGCGCGGCGTCCCACTGCGGGGTCTCGAGGTCATAGTAAGCCTCGGCATGGCGGTAGGCATACGCGAAGTTCGCGGGCGCCAGCTCGGCGGCGCGGGCGAAGGCCTGCAGCATCGCCTTGTCCAGCGAGGCGCGCGTGAACTGGCCGGTCTTGATGAAATCGTCCCGGCCCTCGGTGAGCAGCTTGCCGAGGTGGTAATGATAGAGCGGTTGCGCCGGCTCGAGATCGATCGCCGCCATGATCCACGGCAGCGCCTCGGCCAGCTTGCCGTCCTCGGCGAGGAAGCGGCCGATCTCGTTCTTCACAACGGGGATTTCCTTGTCGAGCTGGTTGGCCTTGAGCAAAATGCCGACCGCCTCCTTCGTCATGCCGACTTGGCCGAGCAGCATGCCGTAGGCGACGTAGGCGGGCGCAAAATCCGGGCTCTTCTGGATGAGGATGTCGTAGCTGTTGATGACGCTCTGCAGCTCGCCGCGCAGCCAGGCGACGTCGAGGTGGTCGCCCTCCTTCTCGGCGCGGCCGAGCAGGTCGCGCTGCCGGGCGACGATGTCCTTGAGGGTTTTCTCCGCCATGGTCTCGGCGCGGGCGGGCGCCTCGGCGGCTCCCAGGGACAAGCCGGCCAGCACGGCGGCCGCCAGCAGGAGGGTTTTCAGGAAAATTCGCATGGGCCTACGACACGGGCTCCGCCTGATCGTTCAAGGCTTTACGTCGTTTCTAATGCTGGGTCGCTGCAGGATTCATAACCCTGCCAACCCGTGTTGTAACCGGATTGCAACGTGCCGGGTGGCACCCGAGGTGCTAGGATAGGGGTAGTCGCAAGACTTTGCTTTCAAAGGACCCTCCCCAAGGACGTTCTTTGACTCTGGCCGGATGGCTCGCGCGAGGCCGCGGACATCCGACCGGGATAATGTGGGTGTTTTCTGTCGGGTTGCCGGTCGCGCCGCTTTTGCGCGCCCGGATCGCCCCAAAGCAGACTTTTGCCGCCGCCGGGGCCTTTTAACCCGGCGATGGCGAAACGGGACGCAGATCTGCGGTCATTCCGGCCGGTGGTCGCGTCCTGTCCTGAACAGAAAAAAACCTCCGCCTCACCGCGGAGATTAAAACATGAACACAAAGTCCAAACTAGCCCTCAGCCTCGGTCTGCTCGTGGCGCCCCTCGCCCTCATGGCGAAATCGCCCGAGAAGGCCTATGTCGAGTCCTACCGTGGTCGCACGGACATCCCGGCTCCCCTCGCGGTCGTCACGCCCGCCGTGGAATCCCGGTTTGCCGGGCAGCAGGTAACGCTCGAGTTCGTCGTGGATGCGACGGGCAAGCCGACGCTCTTCGCGCCGGCCGCGCCCGGCGCGAACGCCGAACTGGTGGCCGCCGTGGTGGATGCCGTCGCGCAGTGGAAATTCTCCCCTGCGCTGGTGGACGGTCTGCCCGTGGCCAAGAAAGTCATCCTGCCGGTGAACATTGTCGACAGCTTCGACAAGGCCGCCGTCGCGATGAAGTAACCTAATAAAGAAACCAACCAAGGCCGTCTCCCGCGCAAGCGGGAGGCGGCCTTGTCATTTAAAGAGATCCCGGTGGGCGGGGTTTTATACCCCGACTCGCCCACCGTATCGCGTTCGTATCGGGGTATAAAACCCCGCCCGCCGCAAAAACTTCAACTGGCTTCAATCTTCAGCGCCCGCCGCCAGAGCCACACCACCAGCCAGGCCACGAGCATGGTCGTGAGCGTGTGGCTGAGATAATGCGCGCCCTTCAGCATCTGGTAGCCGCCCATCCACCAGCCGAGCCCGAGGCCGAGCGCGAGGACTCCGTTGCGCCAGCGGCGCGTGCCGCGCACGGCGAGCAGGCCCATCAGGGCGAAGCCGCCGCTGGCGTGGCCCGCCGGGAAACAGCCGCCGCGCCGCGCCGGCCGGTCGTCGTCCGGGTAGGGCTCGCAGAGCTTGGCGTAGGCGACGTCGCCGCCGTAGCGGCGGATTTCCGAGGGACAGAAGATGTTGGTGTATTTCTTCCCGAGCCCGGCGAGGGCGGGCACGGTCGCGATGACGAGCACGCCGAGCCAGAGGCCGCGGCGGTCGACCCGGAGTTTTTCGCGCCAGCGCGCCGGGCCGGCGGCGAGCGCCAGCGTGGTGAGCGCGAAGACCCACACGAGCGCCTTGGGCCCGTTGTAGAAGACCAGCCGGCCGAGCGGCGCCTTCTCGTCGACCACCCAGCGCCGCGTCTCGAAGTTGTAGAAGTGGTCCTGCAGCGAGAGGTCGAGGTCGGTCAGCTCGAAGAGCGCCAGCACCGCGGCGAGCAAGCCAAGGGTGATCCAAAGGGAGCGGTTGGAAACAGCCGGGCCGTGGCTCATCACGGGGAGGCTGGCGCCTTCTTCCTGCCGAGCAAGCGTTTGAAATCGAAATTCACCCGCAGCTTGGCGCCCGCGCCGATGTCGTTGCCGTCGTGCCCGTGGCTGAGCCGCAGGCTGAGGCCGAGCAGCCACTGGCCGCGCGCCCCGAAGGTGTAGCGCTTGGGCACCACCCACACGATGCCCGGACGCAGGGTGAGGATGTCACGCCCCAGGTCCTCGGTGGGATGCTCGGTGTTGTAGGCGGCCTCAAAGGTGTAGGTCACGAGGCCCCTCGTGTAGAGAAACCCTCCGGACACGCCGATGTTGTCGGCATTGAGCTGGTTCTTCGCGAGAATCCCCGGCGTCCCGGTCGGGCTCAGGTCCTCGTAAACCCCGCCGAAAAACACGCGCCAGGCCGGATGCTCCACCAGCTGCCGGGAGAAGGTCAGGTAGGGCGCGATGCGGCGCAGGCCGTCCGTGACCTCGGGCGGCGGCGTGCCGATCGGCCGGCTCCAGTCCACACCCACGGCGGTCTCCCAACCCCAATGCAACGGATCCCCGAGCTGATACTTGGTGCCGAGATGAACGGCTGAAAACCCGCTGTCCTCGAAGAATGTCTGGTTCTTCAAGCCGTGGGAAAAATAACTGTCCACTTCCGTGGTGGCCTCCCAGCGGCTGGTGAGACCGTAACGGATACCCAATTCGGTGCGCAGGTGGTCCTTCTCAATGAAATCCCCCAGGTGGGGATGAACAATGAGCCGGAGAGAGTGTTTCTTTTCCGTCCGCGGCAACGCGCTGTTGAACACGCCGCGGATGCGCAGGTCGTCGTCCGTGGCCGCGGGCTTGGCCGCCGGCTCCTCGGCTGGGGCCAGCAGCGGGATAAGAAGCAGCGCCGCCCACCCCAGGCGACGCGCGGCAAAGGGTGCGCTCAAGGGTCCTTTGCGACTTTGCCCGCGGCGGCTTGTTCCTGCCCGAATGCGGTATATCGCTTGTATTCATCCGGGGTCAGCTCCCGGTAAAGCCCGTTCTTATACATGTAGCTCGCCGCCTCGTAGAAGCTGATGGCCTCGGTCAGGTCGTAATCGGCGGGCGTCTGGGGGACCTGCGTGCGGGCCTTGAGGTCGTAGTGGTAGGCGGTGGCGGTGCGCTGCGGGCTGAGGACGACGAAGTTGCCGTTCTCGAGGTGGCCGAGCTTCTGGTAGCTGCCGATCAGGGCGTGGGCCTCCTTCGGGTCGATCTTGCGCACGTCGTGGCCGAAGAAGCGGCTCGGGTAGCTCCAGTTCAGCAGGCCGAGGAGCGTGGGCGCATAGTCCATCTGGCTGGTGAGGGTGCGGATGTGGCCGGGCGCGATGTGGCCGCCGGGCGAGTAGATGATGAGCGGGATGTGGTAGTTCTGCACGGGCAGCTCGGTCTTGCCGGCGCTGGAGGCGCAGTGGTCGGCCACGATCACGAAGACGGTGTTCTTGAACCAGGGTTTCGCGGCCGCGTCGCGCAGGAACTGGCCGATGGCGAAGTCGGTGTATTTCACCGCGCCGGCGCGGCCGGAGACCTTCGACGGCAGGTCGATGCGGCCCTCGGGGAAGGTGTAAGGCCGGTGGTTCGACGTCGTCATCACGAAATAGTGGAAGGGCTTGCCCGACGCGGCGCTGGCGTCGGCCTCGCGCATCGTCCAGCGGAAGAGGTCCTCGTCGCACACGCCCCAGACGTTGGCGAAGGTGATGTCCTCCTTCGGCACGCCGGTCCGGTCGATGACGCGGTAGCCGTTGTTGCCGAAAAAGTAGTTCATGTTGTCGAAGTAGCCGAAGCCGCCGTAGATGAACGCGGTGTCGTAGCCCTTCGCGCGGAAGACGGAGCCGAGCGTGAACAGGTTCTCGTTGCGCGGGCGTTTGACGATGGAGCGGCCGGGCGTCGGCGGCATCGAGAGCGTCAGCGCTTCCATGCCGCGGTCGGTGCGCGTGCCGGTGGCGTAGAAGGTGTCGAAGACCAGGCTCTGGGCCGCGATCTCGGTCAGGTTGGGGGTGAGGTTGGACGCGCGGTTGAAGATGCCGAGGAAGTCCGCGCTCAGGCTCTCGACCGTGATCTGGATGACATTCGGGCGCAGCTCGGGGCCGTCGTTGTGCACGTAGCGCAGCGTGTCGAGCTCGCCGGGGCGGAGCAGCAGCGAGCCGTCCTCGACCAGCTCCTCGTTCAGGGCCTTGAAGGAGGCGACCGGCGTGCGCGTCTGGTAGAACTGGTCGTAGTCGAGTTCGTTGTTCTTGAAGGCGGCGAAAAGCGACCACAGGCCGTCCTTCGCCAGCTCGCGGTTGAAGTTGTTCTTGAAGGCCGGCAGGTGGCTCTCGCTCAGCGTGAGGCCGAACGCGAGGATGCCGGCGAACCACACGCTGCCCGCGGCGAGGCGGGACTTGAAGGGCTCGTGCGCCGCGGCCTGGGCCCAGCGCCGCGGGTAGCCGGTGCGCCAGCACAGCCAGTAGGCCACGGCGGACGCGGCCGCCAGCCCGCCGAAGATCAGCGGGAGGTTGTAGGACTCGCGGATGTTGCCGATCACCTCCGTCGTGTAGACGAGGTAGTCGACCGCGATGAAGTTGAAGCGCACGCCAAACTCGTCCCAGAAGGTCCACTCCGCCACGGTGCCGAACAGCAACCCGTAGATCACCAGGAAGCCGATGCCGTGCGCCAGCCCTTGCTGCCACCGGTGCTTGAACCAGCCCCCCGGCAGGAAGGTCAGCAGGAACAGCAGCGGCAGCGAGGCCCAGCCGGCCGCCCCGAGGTCAAACAGCACGCCCCAGGCAAAGGAGGCCACGAGGCTCAGCGTCCAGGTCACGTCGGAGGCCGCCTTCACCAGGAGCACGACGCGCGTGAGGAAGGACAGCGCGAGGAAGACGCCAAAGAAGACCAGCAGGCCGCCGTGGCGGCGGGTGAGATGGCGGGAGAAGAATCGGCGGACCGGGCTTTTGGTATCGTTCAAGGGGGATGGGGTGGCGGCGGCCGGGATGGAGTAAGACTAAGTTCCGCTGTTTTCGTTCATTGTCCGCCCCTGACGCGAGGCTAAACGCCGGCCCAGCAGCCCGATGGCCAGCAGCGCGGCGGCGGCCATGACGACGCCCGCGGGCAGGTGGCTGCGCCCCTCCGCCAGTCCGACGCCCAGCCCCGAGCCGGCCCAGCCCGCCACGGCGTAAACCAACGCGGCCACGCCGGTTCGCCCGCCCGAGGCCGGATAAAACACCAGGGCGGTTGAGTAGACCGACACCCCCGCGACATACAAAAAACCGGCCGCACCCGCGCCTGGAAACCAACCGCCGATCATCAGGCAGGCCAGCAAAAGGGCCGCGGCCCCGAGCCCGACGGTCCACCCCAGCCCGCGCCGGTCGAACGCCCAGCCCGCGAGCACCGCGGCGCCCAGATGCACGCCGCCATTCAGCCCCAGCTGGGTCCCGCCCGACCACATGGTTTCTTTCAGCGCGGGCGTATGCTGGATGATGAAGAATGCCGCGCTGTCCAGGCCGACGAGGACCAGGAAAATCACCACCCATGCCGCGACCCCGGTCCGGGAATAATCCGCGTCCCGCCGCGGTTCCATCGCCACCCGCGGTCCGAGCCCGCCGCCACCCAACAGGCCCGCCGCCACCGCCAGCAACGCGATCCGGGCCTGGGTGGTTGCGCTGGCTTCAAACACCACCGGCAGGTTGCAAAACGCGTAGGCCAGCCCGGTGCCCAGCCCGATGATCAACCCCAGGCGCCCTTCGCCCGCCGCCGGGCGCAACAGCATCGCCAGGGTCACGGTCACCAGGCCGGTGCCCGCACCGGTCAGCAGCGCGACCGCATAAAACGCCCACACGCCCTTCGCCGCCGGGAGCCAGGCCGCGGCGCCCGCACAGATCACCAGGCCGATCATCAGCTGACGCCGGCCCGCCGGCCGGCCCAGGATCCACGCCGCCACGCTGCCGGTGATCCCGGCGAAACCCATGACGGCCATGATCGGCCGGATCACACGGGCCTCCGCACCCAGCGCACCCAGCACCGCCTTCAGGAAACCAAACTGGGCGAAAATCAGGAAATACACATAGACCGCCGCCACCGTGGTCACGGCAGCCAGGAGGGTTTTTCCGTCCGGCCGGTAGGTTGGGGGCGCCATGCTTGTCGCTTATGACGCACCAAGTTGCGCAGCCGGCGGCCCGTCGCGACAGGAAAATACTTGCGCCACCGCCGGGCCGGGGGCATCAAAGCGGCCCTTCGTCCATGGTTCTCAACCACCATCATCACCACGTGAGCTAGCCTTCCCTCCTCGGGAAGGCCTGGAGCGCCTTGCCCGTGGCAGATGGAACCCGATTTTCCTAAACCCCGGCTGGTGCTACCGCCGGGGTTTTTCTTTGCCCCGGTTCCAGGCCTCCCGGTGACCCGGCCGACCCACCCTGCGCCTCGCCATCCCCTTCACTTTCCCTCTCACTCCCACTTTCTCCTTCCGCCATGCCTCCCATCACCATTCCCAAAGACCGCCTCCGCCTCGCCATCCAGAAGAGCGGCCGCCTCTCCACCGACTCGCTCGACCTGCTCAAGAGCTGCGGCATCCGCGTGAAGTCGCCCAAGGAGAAGCTCCTCCTCCACGCCGACAATTTTCCCCTCGATATCCTCTTCGTCCGCGATGACGACATCCCGCAGCTGGTCATGGACGGCGTGTGCGACCTCGGCATCGTGGGCACCAATGTGCTCGAGGAGGCCGCGCTCCAGCGCCGCACCGAGGGCCTGGCCGGCGGCTACTTCGTCGAGCGCCCGCTCGATTTCGGCGGCTGCCGCCTCGCCATCGCGCTGCCCGAGGAGAAGCCCTACGCCGGCCCGAAGGACCTGCAGGGCACGCGCATCGCCACCTCCTACCCCTACCTGACCCGGCGCTACCTCGAGGAGCAGAAGATCAAGGCCGAGGTCGTGACCCTCAGCGGCTCCGTCGAGATCGCCCCGCGCCTCGGCCTCGCCGACATCATCTGCGACCTCGTGTCCAGCGGCTCCACCCTCGAGGCCAACAAGCTCCGCGCCGTCGAGACGATCTTCAAGAGCACCGCCGTCCTGCTCCGCAACGCGCGCGAGCTCAACGCCGAGAAGTCGCACGCGCTGGAGATCATGCTCCGCCGGCTCGACGGCGTGCAGAAGGCCGCCGACACGAAATATATCATGCTCCACGCCCCGAAGGCCGCGCTCGAGCAGATCAAGAAGCTCCTGCCGGGCTCGGAGAACCCGACCATCCTGCCCCTCGCCGGCGACGACACCAAGGTCGCCCTGCACGCCGTGTGTTCCGAGGCCGTCTTCTGGGAGACGATGGAGTCCCTCAAGAAGGCCGGCGCCAGCAGCATCCTCGTGCTGCCGATCGAGAAGATGATGCTCTGATCCGCGTCATGGACCTCCTCACCTGGAAAAACCTCTCCGCCGCCGGCCGGGCCGCCGCGCTCCGCCGGCCGGCCCAGTCGGCGCAGCCGGCCATCGCCGCCGCGGTGAAGATTATCCTCGCCGCCGTCCGCCGCGGGGGCGACCGGGCGTTGCGCCAGTTCACCAAGCGCTTTGATCGCGTGGACCTGAAGTCCTTGCGCGTGAGCGAGGCCGAGTTCACCGCTGCCGAAAAATCACTGTCGCGCGCCGATCTCGCCGCGCTCCGCACCGCTTACCGGAACATCCGCGCCTTCCACGCCGCCCAGCAGCCGAAGGCCCTGCGCGTCGAGACCCAGCCGGGCATCGTCTGCGAAAAGACCGTGCGCCCCATCGGCCGCGTCGGTCTTTACGTGCCGGGCGGCAGCGCCCCGCTGCCCTCGACCGCCCTCATGCTCGGTGTCCCGTCCCAGCTCGCCGGCAATCCCGTGCGCGTGCTTTGCACGCCACCGGACAAAAACGGCCGCATCAACCCGTGGATCCTCTGCGCAGCGCAGCTCTGCGGCATCACCGAGATCTACAAGGTCGGCGGCGCCCAGGCGATCGCCGCCCTGGCTTACGGCACGGCCAGTGTGCCGAAGTGCGACAAGCTCTTCGGGCCGGGCAACGCGTTTGTCACCGAGGCCAAGCAGCAGGTCGCCCGCGACGCCGGGGGCGCCGCCATCGACCTGCCGGCCGGACCGTCCGAGGTGCTTATCATCGCCGACAATCGCGCCCACCCCGCTTTCGTCGCCGCCGACCTCCTCTCGCAGGCCGAACACGGCCCGGATTCACAGGTTGTGCTCGTGGCCTTCGGCGAAAAATTCGCCGCCCGCGTCCAGGCCGCCCTGGAAAAGCAGCTCGCCGACCTGCCGCGCGCCGCTATCGCCCGCCGCGCGTTGGCCAAGAGCCGCATCCTCATCGCCGCGAACCGCGCCGAGGCCGTCGAGATTTCCAACCGCTACGCTCCCGAACACCTCATCCTGCAGGTGGCCGATCCGCGCGGCCTGCTTGCCGGCATCACCACGGCTGGTTCCGTTTTTCTCGGCGACCTGACGCCCGAGTCGCTCGGCGACTACGCCAGTGGCACGAACCACGTTCTGCCGACCTACGGCTGGGCCCGCGCCTGCAGCGGCCTGGGGCTTGCCGATTTCCAACGCACCATGACCGTGCAGACCGCCAGCGCCTCCGGTTTGAAAAAACTCGGCCCCGTCGTCGAGCGCCTCGCGCTGGCCGAGGGCCTCGCCGCCCACCAGCGCGCCGTGCGCGTGCGCCTGGAGGATATTTCCCAATGAGCTCCGTCGATTCCGTCCTCAAGCTGGTCCGCCCCGACATCCTCGCGCTGACGGCCTACAGCTCCGCCCGCAAGGAATCCAAGGGCGGCCGCGTGTGGCTGGACGCGAATGAAAATCCCCAGACCCCGTCCGCCGCGAAGCCGCTGCTCAACCGCTATCCCGAGCCTCAGCCGGCCGACCTCGTCGCGCAGCTCGCCGCGCTTTACTCCGTCGCTCCCGCGCAGGTGCTCGTGACGCGTGGTTCCGACGAAGGGATCGACCTGCTCCTGCGCACCTTCTGTCGCGCCGGACAGGATGCCATCCTCATCACGCCGCCGACCTACGGCATGTATGTCGTCGCCGCCGGCATCCAGGGCGCGCGCACCGTCACCATTCCGCTCATTCGCGAAAAGAACTTCGCCCTCGACGCCGACGCCGTGCTCAAGGCGGTCACGCCCGATGTGAAGCTCGTCTTCCTCTGCTCGCCGAACAACCCGACCGGAGGCCTGCTCGACCGGACGGCGGTGATGTCGCTCGTCAAATCCCTCGCCGGCCGCGCCGTAGTGGTGGTGGACGAGGCTTATGTCGATTTCTCCGGCCAGCCGAGCCTCGCGACCGGGATTATGGCGAATCCAAATCTGGTCGTCCTCCGCACGCTCTCGAAAGCCTACGGCCTCGCCGGCGCGCGCGTCGGCACGACCATCGCTGATCCGGCCGTCATCGCCGTGCTGCAGAAAGTCATCGCGCCCTACCCGATCCCGGCGCCCGTGCTGGTTGCAGCCCTCGCCGCCCTGACGCCGGCCGGCCTGGCCGCCGCCAGGGATTCCGTCGCCACCCTGGTCGCCGAGCGGACCCGTCTCGCCGCCGCGCTCCCCAAGCTCCCCGCGGTCAAGCGCGTCTGGCCGAGCGACGCCAACTACCTGCTCGTCGAGGTCGCCGATTCCGCCAAAGCCATGGCCGCAGGCCGGGCCGCGGGCGTCGTCTGGCGCGACCGCAGCAAGGACGTTCCGAATCACATCCGCATCACCGTCGGCACCGCCGAGGAAAACAACGCCACCCTGGAGGTTTTGTCCCGTGTCTAAGAAAATCCTGTTCATCGACCGCGACGGCACGCTCATCACCGAGCCGTTCGACCAGCAGATCGACCGCCTCGACAAGTTCGCGCTCGAGCCGGACTGCGTGCCCGCCCTGCTCCGCCTGCGCGACGCTGGCTGGACCTTCGTCATGGTCACCAACCAGGACGGCCTCGGCACGCCGAGCTTCCGCGAGGAGGAGTTCCGCCCGCTGCAAAAGCTGCTGCTCGACATCCTTTCCTCCCAGGGCATCGCCTTTGAGGCCGTGCGCGTGTGCCCGCACACCGCCGCCGACAAGTGCGACTGCCGCAAGCCCAGGCTCGGCCTCCTCACCGACTACGTGAAGGACGTGTCCTGGTCGCGCGAACAGTCCGCCGTCATCGGCGACCGCGAGACCGACGTGACCCTGGCGCAGAATCTCGGCATCCGCGGCGTGCGCTACGACCGCAAGGCTCTCGGCTGGACGGAAATCGCCCGGCAGTTCGTCGACGCCCCGCGCCGCGCCACCATCGTCCGCAACACCAAGGAGACGAAGATCACCGTCTCGGTGGACCTCGACCAGGCCGCGCCCGCGCAGCTGGCGACCGGCCTCGGCTTCTTCGACCACATGCTGGAGCAGATCGCGAAGAACGCCGGGATCGGACTGACCATCAAGTGCGACGGCGACCTCGAGATCGACGAGCACCACACGATCGAGGACGTCGGCATCGCCTTCGGCCTGGCCCTCAAGCAGGCGCTCGGCGACAAGCGCGGCGTCGGCCGCTACGGCTTCGTGCTGCCGATGGACGAGGCGCAGGCGCAGGTCGCCATCGACCTGAGCGGCCGCGCCTACTTCACCTTCGACGGCAAGTTCGACCGCGAATTCGTCGGCGAAATGCCCACGGAACTCGTCGCGCACTTCTTCCGTTCGGTCAGCGACTCGCTCCTCGCCACGCTGCAGATGAGCGTGAAGGGCGAAAACACGCACCACATGGTCGAGACGCTCTTCAAGGGCTTCGGCCGCGCCCTCCGTCCCGCCATCGCGCGTGGCGCGGGCAGCGAGATCCCCAGCACCAAGGGGGTCCTCTGATGCTGGCGATCGTCGACAGTGGCGGCGCCAACATCGCCTCCGTGCGCTTCGCACTGGAGCGGCTCGGCATCCACAGCGAACTGACCGCGGACCCCGCCGTCATCCGCTCGGCCGAGCGCGTCATCCTGCCCGGCGTCGGCTCCGCCGCCGAGGGCATGAAACGCCTGCAGGCCAAGGGGCTGGTTGATTGCGTGCGCGGCCTCACCCAGCCCGTGCTCGGTGTCTGCCTCGGCATGCAGCTGCTGTTCGAGCAATCCGAGGAAGGCAATACGCCGACCCTTGGTATCATTCCCGGTAAGGTGGCCCTGCTGCCCGACTCGCCCGGCATCACCGTCCCGCACATGGGCTGGAACACCCTCACCACGGGCCGTGAGGTCGGCCTGCTCGATGGCATCGAGCCGGAGGCCCGCTTCTATTTCGTGCACAGCTACGCCGCGCCGGTGAATGCCTTCACCCAGGCCAGCTGCCAGCACGGCACGCCGTTCGCCGCCATCGTGCAGCGCGCCAACTTCTCCGGCTGCCAGTTCCACCCCGAGCGCTCCGGCGTGGCCGGGGCGCGCCTGCTGCAAAACTTCGTGGAGGGCCGTGTATGAACAGTCCAATCCTTAGTAGTCTATTAAACTACCAACTGCCGGGGAGGGCGCTCGCTTGATCATTTATCCCGCCATCGACCTTCGCGGCGGCCGCGTCGTGCGCCTGACCGAGGGCAAGTTCGACCAGGAGAAATCCTACGGCGACGACCCGCTCGCCGTGGCTAAGGACTTCGCCGCTTCCGGCGCCACCTGGCTCCATGTCGTCGACCTCGACGGCGCCAAGGACCCCGCCAAGCGCCAGACCGCCCTGGTGCAAAAACTCGCCCGGGAAAGCGGCCTGCGCATGCAGACGGGCGGCGGCATCCGTGATGAATCGCAGATCGCAGCGCTCCTCGCGGCCGGCGCCCAGCGCGTGATTGTCGGCAGCCTTGCCGCCAAGCAACCCGAGCTGGTCCGCGGCTGGTTGCAAGCATTCGGCCCCGAGAAGATCATTCTTTCGCCCGATGTCCGACTCGACGCGGAAGGCACGCCGCGCGTCGCCGCCGCCGGCTGGCAGGAAAGCACCGGCGTGGCCCTCGATGATTTCCTCAACGGCTTCCTCCCCGCCGGCCTGGTCCACATCCTGTGCACCGACATCAGCCGCGACGGCAAGCTGACCGGGCCGAATTCGGCGCTCTACGCCCAGCTCGTGAAGAAATTCCCCACGCTGCAGATCCAGGCCTCGGGCGGAGTGTCGTCGCTCGATGACCTGCGCGTTCTCAAGACCACGGGCAGCGCCGGCGCCATCGTCGGCCGCGCGCTCTACGAAAAGAAGTTCACGCTCAAGGAGGCCCTCGCATGCTAGCCCGCCGCATCATCCCCTGCCTCGACGTCCGCGACGGCCAGGTCGTCAAGGGCACGCAGTTCCGCGACCATGAGGTCGTCGGCGACATCATCGAGCTCGCGCAGCGCTACCGCGACGAGGGCGCCGACGAGCTGGTGTTCTACGACATCACCGCCAGCAGCGACGGCCGCACGGTCTCGACCGAGTGGGTGACCCGCGTCGCGCGCGTGCTCGACATTCCCTTCTGTGTCGCCGGCGGCATCCGCTCGCTCGACGGCGCACGCGCCATCCTGCACGGCGGCGCCGACAAGATCTCCATCAACTCCCCCGCGCTTGAGAATCCCTCGCTCATCACCGAACTGGCCGCTGAGTTCGGCTCGCAGTGCGTCGTCGTCGGCATCGACAGCCGGCAGGAAGCGGGCGACTACTTCGTCAAGCAATACACCGGCGACCCGAACAAGACCCAGTCCACGCGCTGGCGGACGATCGACTGGGCCCGCGAGGCCCAGAAGCTTGGCGCCGGCGAGGTCGTCCTTAACTGCATGAACCAGGACGGCATGCGCCAGGGTTACGACCTAGCCCAGCTGAAACTCGTGCGCGCCGTGCTGCACATCCCGCTCGTCGCCTCCGGTGGCGCGGGCACCATCGCCCATTTCAACGACGCCTTCCGCCTCGCCGGCGTGGACGGCGCGCTCGCCGCGTCCGTTTTCCACAAGGGCACGATCAAGATTCCCGCTCTCAAAGAACAGCTCATCGCCGACGGCCTCTCGATCAGACCTTAAACCAAATTGGTAGGGCGGCTTATCCTTAAGCCGCCGCGGCGCGTTAAGGATAACGCGCCCTACCTGCCCAAACCATGAAACTCCCGAAAATCGACTGGAAGAAAAATTCCGGCCTCGTTCCCGCCATCGTGCAGGACGCCGCCACCCTGCAGGTGCTCATGCTCGGCTACATGGATGCCGCCGCGCTCAAGCAAACCCTGCGGACGAAAAAGGTCACCTTCTTCAGCCGCAGCAAGCAGCGGCTCTGGACCAAGGGCGAATCGTCGAAGAATTTCCTCCACCTCGTCGACGTGAAGGTCGACTGCGACAACGACACCCTGCTCGTGACCGCCCGGCCCGACGGCCCGACCTGCCACCGCGGCACGGTCAGCTGCTTCGGCGACGCCGGCGCCAGCGGCGTCGGTTTCTTCGCGCAACTCGAGCAGACCATCGTGGACCGCATCAAGAGCGGCGACAAGAAGAGCTACACCGTGCGCCTCGCCAAGGAGGGCGTTGCCCGCGTCGCACAGAAGGTCGGCGAGGAGGGCGTCGAGACGGCGCTCGCCGCGCTGAAGAACGACAAGCCCGAATTCGCCGGCGAGGCCGCGGATCTGCTCTACCACTTGATCGTCCTGCTGCGCGTGAAGAAGATGTCGCTCGCCGACGCCATTGCCGTCCTGCAGAAACGCCACGCGCCCAAGCCCTGAGCTGGGTCAGGGGCGGGCGTTTTTCTCGACTAGCGAATAAAGCCGCGCTTCCGAAAGGCCGCCGGTCGCGGCCGTCGGCCTGGCCAGGACGGGTGCGGTGCCCGGGTTCAGGCGCAGGGTCTTCATCTCGCCGGTGTGGTAGTTGTGGCACTGCTGGCAGCTGTCGCCCGCCTTCGCTGGCTGGTGGCAGGTGGCACAGGTGGCCTTGTTCATCGGCGTGAAATTGCTCTGGAAAACCGCGGGGTCGCGATTAAGCCCGAAACCGCGCGCGTGGTCCGCCTCCGCATCGAGTGAATGGCAGGTGGCGCAGCCCTGGTCTCCCATCAGGTTGAAATGCGCCGTGTGCTTGAAGGTGGTGAACAGCCGCCGGTCGGGCTGGGGCTGGGCGGTGTCCCATTGCACCGTCTGCCGGCCGCCGACCCGGTCAATGGTGTGGCACTTCATGCAAACCCCGGGCGCGGTGTCAGCCGAGAGCTGGTTGAAAATGGCCTGCGCCACAGGTGTCGCGTCGTCGGCCGTGGCGTCGATCCAAGCGGTGAGAAACGGATCCGCGTGGCCGCCGGGCTTGTAATAGAGCGTGTAGTTCTGGTCGCGGCGATACCACCCGCCCTCGGCCACGCGTGCCTCGGCGTCATCGAACTCCAGCGCAGCGAGCGCGAACGCCGGCGCGGGCGCAGCCGCGGCGGCCGGCAGAGGCGGTTTCTCGCCGCGGCGGTAAGCGGCGACCTCGGCCAGCAGGTTGGGCAGCCAGGCCTGCTGGGCGGCCTGCAGACTGTCGGCGGAAAACTGCCCGGTGCGGTTGGCGACCGCGGTGCCCGGCGACCGCGGGCCGAGCCGGCGGAGGATCGCCGTCTGGCCCTGGGTGGAAAGGTCCGCGATCAGACCCTTGACGCTCCAGAGGAGCCGGCCCGCCGCGGCCTTCTGCGCCGGCGTGGCCTTGGCCAGGTCGGTGAGGTTCGCCGGGCCGAGGTCCTGCAGCGCGGCGCGGGCCGCCGGATCGCCCTCCAGCAGCCGGCGCATGAACGGCGTGAGCCCGCCGGCCGCGCGGTCGGGCCATTCGCCGACCGTCTCGCCCGCCGCCTCGAGGGCGGCGCGGTCAAAGCCCGGCAAGCGGAGGAAGGCCAGGCCCTTGGCGCCGGTGCGGCCGTCACCCTTGATCTGCCCGTCGTGGCACGAGGCGCAGGTCTGCTCGTAGTTCTTCACCATCATCTGCCGTCCGTCCAGCGCCGGCTCGTGACAGGCGGCACACGAGGTCGGGGCGCCGGCACCGGTCAGCTTGGCGTCGGGAAAATACCGCTGCCAGTGCGTCACGTGGTCGAAGCGCTGCCGTGTGCGGCGCTCATAGGGATAATCCTTGAACTCGGGATGCCCGCGCTCAAAGCCCGCGAACTGCGTCTGGTGGCAGACCTGGCATTGCTGGTCGCTCATGCGCTTCAGGTTGAAGTCGCGGCCCTGGTGCTCCACGTGGCACGAGGCGCACGCGAGGTCGTGCGGACCGCCGGGTTGCAGCGCGTGCACCGCGGCCAGCGCGAGCGGACGCGCGCCGTGGTCCGGCGGCTCCTGGCGCGCCAGCGCGGCGAGTTGCGCCCCGGTCACGCCGTGCGGCGAGCGGGGCTGCGGGCCGAGATCGTGGCAGTTCAGGCAAAGCTGGTCGTGCGCCTCGTGCCGGGCGGCCCGGGCCGTGACCGTGATCGCCAGGCTTCCGGTCTCCAGGTGGCAGTCGGCGCAGCGCTGCGCCGACATCGCGTGGTGCGAGCTCAGCGGCCCGGGGTTGGACCACTCGGCGGCCGGCCGGCCGAGGAGACCCAGGACCACCAGGCCGAGGGCGAACGCGGACAACAGCCAGGTCACCCGGCCGCGCTGGGCGCGCAGGCTGCGTTGCGGCCGGCAGGGCGGCACCGGGCAGCCGCAGGAGCCGTCGGGCATCGGCCCCGGCTCGCACGCGGCGCCGAGCGAGATCGCGCGCGTGCAGATCCAGCGGTCGCCCTTCTTGGCGGGCAGGCACTGGCCCGTGGCGCGGCATTCGCCCTTCGGGCCGGGGCCGAACACGCAGGCCTGGCACTCCGCCGCGCGCCCGCAGGTCCACTCGTCCTGCGGACGGTCGTATAGCTTGCGGTTGTAGATGATGCTCTGCAGCAGGCGGCGCATGGGGATCGGGGCTACCGGTGCGAATACTGCAGGATGAGCCAGACGTGCGCGGCCGTGAAGACGAGCAGCACGAACGTCAGCGGGATGTGGGCGAACAGCCAGAGCTTGAGCAGGCGCTGGCCGGCAAACTGGTGGTCGAGGTTGCGCTTCGCCTCGACCAGGTCCGCGAGCTGGTCGGCGATCTGGATCTCGCGGACGCTCAGGAAGCGGCGCAAGGCCTCCAGCTCCAGCTTGACGCGATGGTGCTCGGCGTCGCCGCCCGCCAGCGGGGCCAGCCACGCCGGCTGGTGGGCGAAATACCGGGCCAGCACGCGCACGTGGAAGTCGCCCAGCGTGGTGGACTGCGTCTCGGCCTCGGCCGCGCGCACGATGTCCTCCGCCTCGGTGACGAGCCGGTGGCGCAGCATGGGGATCCGCTCGTAGACCAGGCTCTCGCCGGAACGCGTGAGCCGCGGCGGCAGCCAGCGGCTCAGCCAGAGCCCGAACGCGCCGCTCGCCGCGACCAGCGCGAAGGCGGCGGCCAGCACGATCTCGACCGCGCCGGACGGCAGCCGGCCGCCGGTGTGCAGCAGGAAGACGAAGCAGGCCAGCCAGCCGGCGTAGATGTGCACCTGCAGCCAGGCGCTCGCGCTGAACAGCGGGATGAACGGCAGTTTCTTCCGCGCGTTGAAAAAGGTCAGGACCAGCAGCAGGACCAGCAGCAGCCAGCCCGTATACATCGCCACCGGCCGCAGCGCGATGCGGCCGAGCAGCCACGCCGCCACCAGCCCGCCGGCCACGGCGGCGGTGACGAGGGAAAGCACAAGGCGACGGGTGAAGAACGAGATCATCGGTGCAGCCAAGCCGTCAGGGTGTCCATCTGCCGCATGTCGGCCCGGAGCAGGGCGTCGTGCGGGCACGCGCTCACGCAGGCCGGGCCGCCCGGCTGGTCGATGCACAGGTCGCACTTGGTGGCGCGGCGCACGGGGGCGCCCGTTTCCTCCGTCACGATGGGCAGGCCCTCCTCGTCGTGCAGCGCGACCATCTGGATCGTGCCGTAGGGGCAGCTCTGCGCGCAGACACTGCAGCCGATGCACGTGTCGGGGTTGATGCCCACCTGGCCGTCGGCGCTCTCGCGGTAGATGGCGCCGGTCGGGCAGCCGATCATGCAGACCGGGTCGACGCAGTGCATGCAGGCGCTGGCCACCATCACGCCGCTGGCCTCGGGGCCCTGCCGGATGAAGCGGGGGTTGTTGTCGTGCGTGGCCGCGCAGGCGCGGACGCAGTCGTCGCAGCGCGTGCAGCGGTCGAGGTCGATCAGCATGGTCGCGCGGCCGTTGATGAACCGCTGCGCAACGATGAACTCGAGGAAGCTGTCGCCGCCCGGCTCGTGCAGCGCGGCCGCGGCGGCCGGTTCCGGCGGCAGCCGCAGCGCATCGATCTGCTCCCGGGACAACCGGGGCAGCACATGCTCCTCGAGCACGGCGGTGGGGATGAAGAGCAAGTCGACGTAGCCGAGCGCGCGGAGGCTGCTGCGGAACGGCACGTGCTGGGCGCGCCAGCCCGTGACAATCTCGCGCAGGCCGAAGGTCTGGCCCTTGCCGAGGTAGCTGTCGGTGCGCTCGCCGTGGTTGTAGCGGCTGCTGACGCGGGCGAAGCCGCTGCGCACGAGCAGCAGGCCGTTGGGGTAGTCGCCCTCGCGGGCGATCACCGGTTCCTGTTCGAGGCGCTGGCGCTCGTCGTCCTTGTGGCCGCGGTGGTAGGCGCTGTGCCAGTCAAACTCGCCGAAGGTCTCGAACCGGGTCGCGTCGGCGACCAGCTGCAGCGTGGCCTCGGGCAGGTTCCACAGCAGCGGCGTCTCGGCCAGGTGGCGCAGGAGGCTGCGCTCGCGGTAGCGCCGGTCGATCTCCTGCTTCCATTCCGGCGCGTAGTTGCGGATCTCGCGCAGGCCCTGCCAGCGGATCTCCAGCAGCAGCGCCTCGTCCACCGCCACCACCGTCGTGGTGCGGGGGGTGCGGCCGAGGGCGGCGATCTCGCCGAAAAGCTCGCCGGACTGCAGCAGGATGGAGCGGTCGGGATCGAGCACGCCGGGCACATCCTGCAGGAACAGCCGCGCCTCGCCGCCCTCGCCGACCCGCAGGCCGGGCGGCGTGCCGCCGGTCTTCGCCTGCTCGGCGAACCGCGGCTGCTTCCACCAGCGCTTCAGGCTGCCCCAGACCGACGGCCGCAGCTGCTGGCGGCGGCCGAGCTGCTCGGCGGGCGGCTCCTTGACGAGGACCCGCACGGAGCCCGCGAGGATGACAAAGGCGGAGTGGCCGTAGTCCCCCCGGCGCACGATGACCTCGCCCGGCAGGAAGCGGCGGATGCGCGCGTCGTTCTTCAGGATGCCGCGCAGCGGGATGGACGGCGGGAAACGCTCGGGCCGGGTCGTGATGAAAAGCGGGTGCGCCAGCACGAGGTTCACGTCCGCCTCGGTCATCTCCTTGCTGAAGGGCGTGTCCCAGCGCTCGGGCTCGGCCTGGCGCGTGGCCTGGGAAAAAGGAGCGCTGGAGCCGGGAAGGATGGCGGGGCGGCTGGCCGATTTTGCCATGGCGGGGTCAGGTGGCGCCGACGACCCCGAGGGGTTCGCCGCGGTGGCTTTCCGGGCCGGGAGACAGGGGCCCGGGGCTTGTTTTCATCGAGTGCATCGCGCGGGTTGGCGGCGCCGCTGCGCGCGAAGATTGTGGCCGTAAAATCCAGCGCAAGTCGAATCTCCTCCACAATCCGTTTGTCAGGCGCGCCGCGATGCCCGATAACCTCGCGCGGCGCCTGTCGCGCCCCGTCACCCTTTCCCGGATTCCCGCCCATGCTCTGGACCTATCTCGGCGCCGCCCTGCTGCTGCTGGCCATCGGCCTGCTGGGGTTGAACCTCTTCACCGCCATCCGGCGGATGCGGGTCGAGGCCGAGCAAAACGCGCTGGACCTCGCGCGCTTCGAGGAGGAACTCGCCATCCTGCGCGAGCGGCGCCGCAAGGTCGCCCAGGAGCCGCTGCCGTGGAATGGATTTCGCAAGTTCGTCGTCAGCCGCAAGGTGACGGAGGGCGCGCAGGTCAGCTCGCTCTACCTGACGCCGCACGACGGCAAGCCGCTGCCGGCCTTCAAGCCGGGCCAGTATCTGACCTTCCGCCTGCCCGGCGCGCGCCCGGGCAGCCAGCTCATCCGCTGCTACAGCCTGAGCGACCACCCGCACCAGCCGTATTACCGCGTCACCATCAAGCGGGCCGGCGCCACCGGCGGCGCGACGGCCGCCGGCGTCTGCTCGACGATCCTGCACGAGCAGGTCCGCGAGGGCGACATCCTCGACCTGCGCGCCCCGCTCGGCAACTTCACCCTCGAGCCGGCCGATCCCGAGCCGGTCGTGCTCATCGGCTGCGGCATCGGCATCACGCCGGTCTTCAGCATGCTGGCCACGCTCGTCCACCAGAAGAGCCGGCGCCCGGTCTGGTTCTTCCACGGCGTGCGCAACCGGCCCGAGCACCTCTTCAAGTCGGAGTTCGCCGCCTTCGCCCGCGCCAACCCGCAGCTCACCCTGCGCGTGTGCTACTCGCAGCCGGGACCGGACGACCGGTTGGGCGAGGACTACCACGTCGCGGGCCGCGTGACGGTCGAGCTGCTGAAACGTGAGCTGCCGTCGAATAATTTCCGTTTCTACTACTGCGGCCCCGGCGCGATGATGGAGGAGATGACCAACGGCCTGAAGAACTGGGGCGTGCCGGACACGCACCTGCATTTCGAGGCCTTCGGCCCGCTGAGCGTGAAGCGCGTCAGCCACGCCACCACCACCGCGGCGGCGCCGTCCGCCACGCGCCCGCTCGTCACCTTCCGCAAGACCGGCACTGCGGTGCCGTGGGACGGCGAGCATGAGACTCTGCTGGACCTGGCCGAGCACCTCGGCATCGGCATCGCTTCGGGCTGCCGCGCGGGCAACTGCGGGACGTGCGTCCTCGCCATGCAATCGGGCGAGGTCACCTACATCCAGCCGCCAGGCAGCCCGCCCGAGGCGCGCACCTGCCTGACGTGCATCGCCCAGCCGAAGGGCGACATCGTGCTCGACGCCTAGGCGCGGCCAACAAAAAGGCCGGCGCGGGTGGCGCCGGCCGCAAGCGGGGTCCCGTCTCCGCCGGGTTACTTGGTCGCCGGGGTGATCGAGACGCGGAGCATGCCGCGCCACTCCTGGGCGGCATAGTCGACCGCCTTGTCCTCGGGATACTGCGCGTCGAGGGCTTCCTTGACGCCGGGCTTGAAGGTCTTCGGGTCGCCGTGGCAGGCGAGGCAGGACTGGGAGGAGGCGATCGGGCGGTAAACGCGCCATTCGAGCGGGTGGCCGGGCTGCTCGATCTTCTGCACGACGACCTTGTCGGGCGACTCGTCGGCCATGAGCTGCTTGTGGATGCGGTCGAGGGCGGCCTGGTCGGCGCCGTCCGGGGCGTTGAGGGGGTTGCGGATCAGGAGGCTGGTGCGCTTGATCGCGGTGATCTTGGGCTGGCCCGGGACCGGCTTCGGCAGCGTCAGGTCCTTGTTGTGCATGACACTGACGGCGAGGCTCGTCTCCTTGGCGGCGAGCTCCCGGTTGACCTCGGAGACCAGCATGCCGCCGACGCGGTCGATGGTCTTGTAACCGAGGGAGACGATGTCGGCGATGGCCGGATCGGCGGAGTCAACGAAGGTGTAGACGGCGCCGTCGGCGCGGGGACCGGAGGCCGCGGCTTCGCTGGAAATGTAAGTGACCTTGCCGGATACGGCGGCCTTCGGGGCATCGGCGGCGATCAAACCGGCCAGCAAAAGAGAGCACGAAAGAAAACCGAGCGTGGTGTATTTAGTCGCTTTCATCGCGTGGACTCCATCCTGACGCGGAAATAATGCAAGCCTGCAAGCGCCACGGGCTAGGGGGAGGCGCGCAGCGCCTGCACATACGCCGCGAGCGCGGAGATTTCGCCGTCCGCGAGGTATTCGTGGCCCGCCATCGCCCCGCCGGGCAGGCCGAACTTGATGATCCGTGCCAGCGCCCGCCGCTCGGCCGCCGGATCCGCCTGGCGCGGGAAATAGAGCCACCCGGCCCGCGTAAAATCCCGCGGCGGCCGGCTGAGCCGGTCCGCAAGCGGCCCGTCGCCCCGGCCGGCGGCCCCGTGGCAGCTGGCGCAGTAATTCCGGAAAAGCCGCTCCGTCGCGCGCGGCGGCGGCAAGGGCGCGGCCGCCGGCACCCATTGCGCCGCGGCCAGCCACCAGTCGTCCTGCGTCGCGGCCCCAAGGCTGCCCAGGTAGGCGACCAGCGCCTCGCCCTCCGCCCGCCCGTCGCGAAAAAGGTGCGCATAGGCCGGCATGCGCGAACCGGGGGTCAGCGCCCGCGGGGCCTGCAAATGCAGCCGTTGCCACTCCGCGCTCCGGCGCGCGCCGACGTTCTGCAGGTCCGGACCCTGCCGGCGGTTGCCCAGCAGCGGCGGGTGCGGCGCCTCCACCTCGGCGAGCGGGTGGACCGGGCCCCAGCGGCCCGCATCCGCAGTGTGGGGCCGCACATATTGGGAATGACAGTGAATGCAGCCCTCAGCCACATAGACGGCCCGGCCGCGGCGGATAAGCGCCGCCTCGTCCTGCGCCACGGCCGGGAGAACCGGCAGCAACGCGAGGATCACCCCGGGGATTATCCGGCCGTCAGCGCGCATCCTGGAAAACCCCGCGGCGCAAAAGCCACGCCTGCGCCGCCGCCAGGGCGAAATCCGTGGCCGGCACGCTCGCCCACGCCGGCTCGAGCCGGCCGGTCGCGAGCGCCCAGGCACAAAAACATCCCACCGCGAGCCGGAAGAACAGCGTGAGGGCGAAGACCAATCGCAGCGCCGCCGGACCGCGCCACAGCGCCCAGAGGTAGCTGAAGCCGACCAACCCGACGAACACGCCGAGAAAACGCAGGTAGGTTTCCGTCGCCTCTCCCGGCGGGGTCACGCCCATCAGCCGCAGCGTCAGCGCCGGCAGGAACACCAGGCCGAGTCCGGTGGAGAAATCCAGCAGCCCCGCGCCCAGCGCGAGCCGGCGGGCGATGGTTTCATGTCGCGGTTGGTTCATGTCGGGCAAGGGTCAGCCACCAATCGAGGGATACGATGAACATCGCGGCTCCCGCCACCAAACGCAACCCGTAGGCCAGGTCCGCCACCCCGCCGCGCAGGTAAAGCAGCGCGGGCGACGTTCCTTCCTGCCACCCCAGCCACAGCAGGGCGACGACGTGCACCGCGCAGCCGAGTTGCCAGAGCCAGAAACTCGCCGCGTGCGGCGCACGGCCGGGTCCCAGGTTGAGCAGGAGGGCGACGAACAGGCTCGTGACCAGTCCCGCCATCGCCAGATGGGCGTGGGCGACGAGTCCGTTGGTGAACTTCAGGTGGTCGGCGATCTCCGGCAGGAAGTCGACCCAGCCGGTCAGCACGAGCAGCGTCCACCAGACGAAGGCCGCGCCCAGCCAGCGCGACGATCCCGGCGCCCAGACGAAGGCGCGGGCATACCACCACACCAGGGGAATCCAGAGGACGAGGCTGCCCAGCCCGACGATCTGGTCCGGCCGGTGGTGCGAGGTGTCGCCGTGGCCCATGCCAGCATAGAATGAAAGCGCCAGCGCTAACGCCGCGGCAAACCCGCGCCGCGCCCGGGTGCCCGGCACCGGCGGCCGGCGCAGCAACCACGGGATCAACCCGAAAAGCCCAACCACCCCGAGCGTGGATCCCAGCAGGCTCGCCCCGGTCGCGCCGCCGGTGTCGGGATCGACCGGCGGATAGATCCCGGGATCCTCCGCCCAATAAAGCATGAATGGCACCGCCCCCAGGATAACCAGCATGCTCCAGCCCCACCAGTGGATCCCGGTCCGGCGGCGGCGCGCCTGCCGCAACACCCCCAGCCAGAGCACGAGACCGGCGAAGGCCCACAGGCCGCGCACCGAGCCGGTCCAGTCGAGGAACAGCTTGCCGCTGACCTGGCCGGCCAGCCAGCTCAAGCCACCCACCAGCAGGCTGACCGACCAGAATCCCAAAGCCAGCCGCGCGGCAAAGGCCGCCCGGTCGTCCTCCGGGAGGTAATAATGGAAGAGCACGCCCACGAGCGGCAGCGAGCACCAGCCGTATAGCTGCCAGTCGAGGTGCAGCGGCACCCAGCGGCCGTAGGTCAGCGGCGCCAGCAGGTCGTTGAGCCCCGGCCACACCAGCAGCACCGAGAGCAACAGGCCCGCCAGGTTGGCCGCGACGAGCCAGCCGAGGCTGTGCCGGCGCACGGCGGTGACGGCACGCGGGTTCACGGCGTCTCGATCCGGCCCGAGCGGACGCGCAGCACGCGGTCGCATTGCTCCGCGAACCGCCGCTCATGCGTCGCGAGCACCACGGCGATGCCGCGGGTGTCCACTAGCTGGCGCAACAGGGCGAAGACCGTGTCGCCGGTTTCCTCGTCGAGCGAGCCGGTGGGTTCGTCGGCCAGCAGCAGGCGCGGCGAGTTCATGAGCGCGCGGCAGATGGCCGTGCGCTGGCGCTCGCCGCCGGAAATGTCCTGGATGCGGTGGTCGAGCCGGTGCCCGATGCCGACGGCCTCGGCCAGCTCGCGCACCCGGTCCCGCGTCTGCGCCGCCGGGGCCCCGTTGGCCAGGGCGGGCACGCGGAGGTTTTCGGCCACGGTCAGGTCGGGGATGAGGTTGTGCAGCTGGAAGACGAAACCCAGGTGCCGGCGGCGCAGCTCGAGGCGGTGGTCCTCGCTCCGCGGATCGAGCCCGCACACGGTGAGTTCGCCGGAGTCCGGCACGTCGAGCCCGCCGAGCAGGTGGAGCAGTGTGCTTTTGCCCGAGCCGGATGCGCCCCACAACGCGACCATCTCGCCGGCGCGCACCTCGACGCTGACACCGTCGAGCACGCGCACGCGGCCGCCGTCGTAGGTCTTCCGGAGGTCGCGGGCGCTGACGAGCACCTCACTCATAACGCAGCGCCTCCGCGGGCTGGATCTTCGACGCAAACCGCGCGGGCCAGAGCGAGCCGGCCACCGCGGTCACGATCGCCGTGGCGACGATGCCGGCCAGCATGCCCGGTTTGACGACCGCCTGGATGTAGCCGTTGAACTGCGGGGTGTGCTCCAGGACGAACAGGGTGCCGTAGCCCAGCGCGAGCCCGAGGACCAGGCCGGCGGCGGCGATGACCACCGCCTCGCCGAGGATCAGCCCGGCCACCTGCCCCTTCGAAAAACCGCAGACGCGCAGCACCGCAATCTCGCGGATGCGGCTGAACACCGACAGCAGCATCGTGTTCGCGACCCCGAGCCCGCCGAGCAGGAATGCGCAGAGTCCCACGGCCCACGCGGTAAAATTCAGGATCTGGAACTGGGTGTAGCTCTGGTTGAACTCGCGGTTCTCCAGCGCCATCAGGCCGGGATTCGCGGCCTCGACCGCGCGCTTGAACTCCGCCCCGCGTGACTGGTCGTGCAGCTTGATGGCCACGACCGAGGCGACCCCGGCGCGGCTGAAGAAGTCCTGCGCCTCCTTCAGCGGCAGGAAGACGCCGCCATCCTCGAAGCCGTTCTCGGTCGAGAAAATGCCGGCGACCGTGAACTCGCCCTTGCCGATCGCGATTTTCTGCCCCGCCTTCGCCCCGAGGAACTCCGCGGCGCGCGCGCCGAGCCAGATGCCGCCCGGCACGCGCCCGAAGTCCTCCCGCCGGCCGGCCTGCCACTTCGCCTTCGCGAGCCGCGGGTTGGTGGCCTCGAGGCCGAAGCAGGTGATGATCGGCCGGTCGCCCGACGTCACGAGGCCGAAGAGCAGCGGCTCGGCGGACGCGACGTTGTCCAGGGCGCGCAACGCCGCGGTCCGGTCATCCGGCACGCTGCTGAAGAAGAGGTCCGAGACATTCTTCTCGAACACGAGGTAGTGCGAGTCGACGGCGAGGATGCGCTCGAACATGCCAATGGCGCCGTTGACGATGGAGAGGATGGCCAGCATCGCCGCCACGCCGAAACCGATGCCCGCGACGCCGATGAGGGCGCGCAGCTTGTGCCGCCGCAGGTTGACGAAGACGAGCGCGAGGAAGCGCATGCGGACAGGGTGCGCGCCGCGCCGGGTGGCGCAAGCCGCTTACTTGGCCGGCTCTTCCACCGGCGTGCCGGTGAACTTGAAGCGGATCTTCACCTCGGGGTCCACCTTCAGCATGAGCGCGATGCGGATGACCTTCAGCTTCCAGTTGCGGTAGTCGATGGTGGTCTCGCCCGTGACGGTGTAGACCTCCCCGTTTCTGGTGACCTCCACGGGAAACTCGATGCGCTCGGTCACCCCGTGGAAGATCAGGCGGCCGGAGGCCTGGCCGATGCCGTTGGGCGTGACGGCAAGGTTGCCGAGCTCGAAGCGGCCCTCGGGCTCGCCGCCGCCGAGCCACTCGATCATCTTGGCGTCGCGCTCGGGCTTGCCGGTCTTGAGGTCGCGAAACTTGAAGGCGAGGACCGCGGTCTTGATCTTCCCGGCGTCGTCCACCGTGATCCTCGTGTCATGGGCGTCGAGGCGGCCGGTGAACGAGTCGACCGTGGCCTTGACGTCGACGTCGACGAATGTGCTGCTGCGGTCGATCTTGAGCGGGCGTTCCGCGGCGACGGCGAGCAGGGGCAGGAGGCACAGCGGGGCGAGCAGGCGGAGGACTTTCATATCTAAAAAGAGTGTAATGGTCCGGCTTCAGACCGCAAACCCGGGTTTGGGTGCCATCGGGAGGCTTGCCCTGACGCGGGAGACGCGGCAATTTCTCCGGCAGTCACCCCATGGCCACCCCGCGGAAGTCTGCCGACCAATGGTTCGCCGAGTATGGCGAGAGCCACCAGGACGATACCAACGAGACGATCCACTGGATCTGCGTGCCGATCATCTTTTTCAGCGTCATGGGCCTGGTCTGGTCCATCCCGGTCCCCGCCGCGATTGCCGGGGTGCTCCCGTGGTTCAACTGGCTGCACCCGGTCATTCTGGCCGCGCTCACGTTTTACTTCCGGCTGTCGGTGCCCCTGGCGTTCGGGCTGCTCGGGTTTGTTTCCGCCTGCTATTTCCTGATCGAGTGGCAGGCAATCATGGGCTGGCTCCCGGTCTGGCAGACCAGCCTCGGGCTGTTCGTGCTGGCCTGGATCGGCCAGTTCATCGGCCACAAGATCGAGGGCAAGAAACCCTCCTTCTTCAAGGACGTGGTCTTCCTGCTCATCGGCCCGGCGTGGCTGATGCACTTCATTTATAAGAAGCTAGATATCGCGTATTGATTTGCCTGACACCGTTGTTGGCTGCTGCCAACCCGGTGTTTGTCCCCGGTTCTCGCTGCGCGAAACCGAGGCAAATCACCCCCGCCCGCCGCGCAGCAGCACGATGTTGGCGAGGTCGTTCTTCTCGAATTCCGCCCAGTAGCGGTCCTCGATCTTCTTGAGCCGGTCGTCGCGGGACGGCGCCGGCTCGACGCCGGGGGTGTCCATCGCCCGCTTGACCTGGTCGCCGTCGATGTCGCGGTCCGCCAGCCGCGTGACCAGCTCGTGCCAGAAGACGTCGTTCTGGAACTCGCTCTGGATCTCGCGGACGCGCTCATCCTCGGACAGCTTGGGCGACGGTTGGAGGCTGCCGTCGTCCATGGCTTCCACCAGGTCGGCGCAGCCGGCGTCGGTCGCCAGTTCCAGCAGCTTCTGGTCGAGGGCGTAGTAACGCTTGGCCGCGGCGGTGTCCTCGCCCTGGTAGCCGGTGACGGTCCACATGCCGAGGTGCACGAGTTCGAGGAGCTGGCGGTATTCCTTGGCGGTGAACGGGGCTTTCATCAGCGCCCACCCTTGCCCGGCCGGACCGTCCCGCAAGCGTGAATTGAGTGACAAGACCCAGCCTTGACCGGGCCCGGGCGGCTCCCTTTGCTCGCCAGCTGCTCCCCACATCCAGTTGGGGGCGATCCTTCCCACCATGTCCAACGCCGCCGAACCCGCCAACCTCATGGAAGCCCTTGTGTCGCTCGCGAAGCGCCGCGGCTTCATCTATCCGTCCTCCGAGATCTACGGCGGCCTGAACGGCTTCTTCGACTACGGCCCGCTGGGCTCCGAGCTGAAGAAGAACATCCGCGACTGCTGGTGGAACGACATGGTCCGCCGCCGCGACGACATCGTCGGCCTTGAGTCCTCCATCATCATGCACCCGAAGGTCTGGGAGGCCTCCGGCCACGTCGCCGGCTTCAGCGACCCGCTCGTGGACTGCAAGGCGAGCAAGCAGCGCTACCGCGCCGACCAGCTGTTCTGGTCGCCCGTCGTGGTGGACGGCAAGACGGTCGGTTACGTTTCCGCCCTCGAGAGCGAGAAGACCGCCGAGGACCTCCAGGCCGCCGCCGAGCTGTTCAAGCGCAAGAAGGCCATCACCGGCGCGCTGAGCCCGGTCACGCCGAAGGACTTCACCGAGGCCGGCGAGGCCGAGATCCCGCTCATCCCCTCGCCCGCCACCGGCGAGGCCGGCAGCCTGACGGCGCCGCGCGCCTTCAACATGATGTTCCAGACGAACGTCGGCGCCATGACCGACGCCTCGTCCGTCGCCTACCTGCGGCCCGAGACGGCGCAGGGCATGTTCGTCGACTTCAAGAACGTCGTCGACACGACCCGCGTGAAGCTGCCCTTCGGCATCGCCCAGATCGGCAAGTCGTTCCGCAACGAGATCACGCCGCGCAACTTCATCTTCCGCTCGCGCGAGTTCGAGCAGATGGAAATGGAATATTTCATCCACGAGGACGCCGACTGGGCCAAGTGCCACGAGGAGTGGATCACCTGGTGTGAGAACTGGCTGAAGAGCATCGGCCTGCCCGCGTCACACCTCTCGCGCTACGCCCACCCGAAGGAGAAGCTCGCGTTCTATTCCAAGGGCACGGTGGACATCATGTTCAAGTATCCCTTCGGCGTGCAGGAGCTGTGGGGCATCGCCGCGCGCGGCAACTACGACCTCAACCAGCACGCCACTGCCAGCGGCAAGCCGCAGGACCTCTTCGACGAGGCGTCGAAGAAGAAATTCGTGCCGCACGTCATCGAGCCGGCCGTCGGCGTCGACCGCATTTTGCTCGCCGTGCTCTGCGCCGGCTACGCCGAGGAGGACGTCAAGGACGAGAAGGGCAACGTCGAGAAGCGCACGGTGCTGCGGTTCTCGCCGCGCATCGCGCCGGTCAAGGTCGCCGTGCTGCCGCTGCTCAAGAACAAGGAGCAGCTCACGAATCGGGCCCGTGCGCTGCATGCCAAATTGCAGCGTCGCTACGCCGTGCAATACGACGACGGCGGCGCCATCGGCAAACGCTACCGCCGCCAGGACGAGGCGGGCACGCCGTGGTGCGTGACCATCGACTTCGACACGATCGAGAAACCCGGCGACACCTTCACGCTCCGCGAACGCGACTCGATGGCGCAGAAACGCATCACCGAGGCCGAGCTGTTTGCCTTGCTCGAGGAGCAGGTTTATTGATTCCGCCATGTTCTCCACGCTCTCTCCCCGCGCCAACTTCCTCGTCCGCCTTGCCCTCACCTTCGGGGCCGGTCTGCTGATCGCCGGGCTGTTGTGAACCGGTTCCGTTACGGGCTTGATTCACTCTGCCTGCTTTCCGGCGGCCTTTATGCCGCCAGCCGCTGGCTGATCCGGCCGCACGCCGACGCGGTCTTCTGGCACGGCTACTCGACCGATTTCCTTTTGCTTCCGGCGGCGCTACCGCTCTGGTTGTGGGTGCTGCGCCGGCTCGGGCTCCGAACCCATGACGGCTGGCCGACTGGCCGCGAAATCATCTTGAACCTGGCGGTCTGGTCGGTGGCAGCCGAGGTGGTGGCGCCGCACCTGTTCCCGTCGGCCACGGGCGACTGGCTTGATGTCCTGGCCTATGCGGCGGGCGCGGCCATCGCGGCGGCCTGGTGGGCGCTCGCCGGGCGGCCGGGGTTCGACCTGCTGGCCCCGTTTTACCCGGCGATGGAGCGGCTGCTCGCCGGCCCGCGCCTGCAGCGCTGTCGCACCGCCTGGTTGGGCGAGCTCGCGGGGGCGCGCCGGCTGCTGATCGCGGGAGTGGGCCACGGGCCGGCCCTGGCCGCCGTGCTGCAGCGCCATCCGACGCTGCAGGTGACCTGTGTCGACGCCAGCGCCGGGATGCTGGCCGTGGCCCGCCAGCGGGCCCGCCGCGCAGGGCTGGATATGACCCGGCTGGAATTTGTGCACGCCAGCCTGCCGGATTGGCGCCCGCCGGCGCAAAAATTCGATGCGATTGCCACGCACTTCTTCCTCGACTGCTTCCCGCCCGGCCCGCTCGCCGCGGTTATCGCCACGCTCGCCGACGCCGCCACCCCCGACGCCCGCTGGATTGTGTCGGACTTCACCATACCAGTCCGCGGCCCGGCCCGCTGGCGGGCGCGCGCCATCCATGCGCTGATGTATCTGTTCTTCCGCCTGACCACGCGGTTGCCGGCGCGCCGCCTCACCCCGCCCGACGCCCTGCTGGCGGCGCATGGTTTCGACCGGCACCGGCGCGCCACCTACGACTGGGGCCTCTTGCACGCGGACTGCTGGCGGCGCGGGCTCGAGACCGCCTAGCGGCTCGGAGCCACTTCGGCCGCGATCGGCTTCAGGCGGGTCGTCTCGGGATGGTAGTCCGCGCGCGGGGCGAAGGTGCGGCGGCTCAGCTTGAGTCCCTCGATCTCGCCCACAATGAACGTCCGCCAGCCGGGCGGCGGCTCGCTGGCGCTGCCGCCCGACACCTGCCAGCCGAGCAGCGCGGGGCGATCGCCGGTCACGCGGCCGAGCGCGTGCGGCTCCACGCGGCGGGAATAGCCGTGATACTTGAACCGCACCACGCGCCGTTCCATCAGCGCCTGCCGGAGTAGTTCAGCGACGGACTTTTTGGGCGCAGCCGGCAAAAGCGCCGGGCGGGTCATCATCAACCACAACCCGGTCGCGCCCACGGCCCGTAGGAAGCCGCGCCGGTTCATCACCCCCGCATCATCGCACGGACGGGGTGTTTTTCAAGACCGGCTTCAGACCCCGCCCTGGGTTTCCAGCCGGACCGCTTCCAGCGAAAGCGCGATTTCGCGCAGGAATCCCACCACCGCCCCGATCAGGGAAATCTGGCCAAGCGCAAAGAGCAGGACGATCGGCACGCCGAGCTCCAGTTCAAGCAGGGCGGCAAGGAACAGCACGAGGATCATGATGCTGACGAACAGCACGGTCAGCGCCGCCAGCGTGATCGCCCAGCGGAGGATGCCCGCCCGCCGGTCGATCAGGCCGATCTGCTCCCGCAACAGCACCTGTCGCTCCGGCGTCGGGCCCGACAGCCGCTCCCGATGCAGCAACCGCGCCCGGTCGATCAGGCGGCCCAGCCGGTTGGTGAACGAGAGAAGCAAAAGACCGACGCCCGAGATCAGGATCACGGGCCCGACGGCGAGCTGCAGGGTGGGAACCAGCTGGACAAGGGTGATGTTCATGGCGGACGCCGTTACTTTAGCAGGGTCTCCGTGCGCCGGTTGCGCCGATCTTGTCCAAAACCGGCCATGGCTTGCCACGCCCGCGGCAGCCCGCAAACTGCGCGGCCATGGACGCTCATGCGAAAGCCCGCGGTCTGATCGATGCCGCGCACCACGCCGATCCCAAGCGCGCCGCCGACGGTCGCGCTGCCGAGCTGGTCTATGCCGACCGGATGGAGGCCTGGGTGGCGCGCCTTGTGCCCGCAGCCGCGCCCATCCTGCTTCTGGCCGCCCGCTGCCAGCACCTCGAGCGCTGGAGCGTGCCGCGCGCGACGTTCCCGGAGGGCAAGGCCGGCTATCTCAAGTGGCGCCAGTCGCTCTACCGGAAGCAGGCCGACCGCGCGAAGGAGCTGCTACTGTCCGCCGGCGTGCCGGCAACCGAGGCCGACGAGGCCGCGACGTGGATCTCCAAGACCTCGCTCAAGTCAAACCCGGGCACGCAGGCCCTCGAGGACGCCGCGTGCCTCGTGTTCCTCGAGAACGAGATCGCCGACTTCGCCTCCCAGCACGCCGACTACCCGCGTGAAAAATTTGTCGATATCCTGCGGAAGACCTGGCGCAAGATGAGCCCAGTCGCCCAGTCCGCCGCGCTCGGCCTGAACCTGCCGCCGGCCATTGGCGCGCTGGTGCGCGAGGCCGTCGGCCCCGCCTGACGCTTGCCACGCGGCGGATTCGCCGGTTGCATCGCGGCGCTTGTCCGACGCCGTCCGCACCCTCCCCGCCTCGCGCTGGAACTGGCTTTTGCCGGCGATCACGCTGCTGCTGGTGTTTCATTTCTCGCCATTCGGCGCCACGCTGGACCGCGCCTTCTTTGATGCGGCCAGCCGTCATCCGCTGAAGACCCCGGCCCTGCCGGAAAACTCCGCTCTCGTGCTGGTCAACGACGACACGATGGCGATCCTCGGCCGTGATCCCTATGCGCAACGCTGGCCGTTTCAGCGGGCTTATTTCGCCGCCTTGATCGCGGCGCTGGATCGGGCCGGGGCGGAACGCATCGTCGTTGATCTGACCTTTCTCGACCAATCGGAATCCGACGCCAGCCAGGATGCGATCCTGGCCGGGGTGGCCGCCGGTTCTCCGCGCGTGGTGCTGGCCAGGACCAAGGATCAGCCGCCGGTGTTTTGGGACGAAGCCTTCGTCCGCGATCATGCAGCGTTGTTCCAACAACCGCGGACCGGCCTGGTGGAATTTCAGGCCGATGCCGACGGGGTCGCCCGCCGCTACGTCACGGCCGATTCTCTCGCGGCTTCCGCCGCGCCCCGATTCGCGACCAGACCGGGCGGTTTGCTCCGATGGCATGGCACCCTGAAACAGATCGAGACCCGGGGCGTCCCGGTGATCCCGGCGGCCCACTACGTGGTCGCCGGGCTGCCGATCGTGCAGCGCGTGATCGGTGCGGTCCCGGATCTTTCGCCGGAGGAGGTCGGGCGCGCGCTGGCAGCCGAAGCGCCCCTGACCGGCGCCGCCGCCGACCTGGTGCGCGGGAAAACAGTGTTCGTCGGCGCCAATGCCAGCGGAACCTTCGACCTGAAACCCGTGCCCGTCGGCAGCATCGAACCCGGCGTGCTGATCCATTGGACGGCATGGGCAAACCTCGTGGCCGACGGGTTCATCCGGTCCGTGCCGTCTCCACTGCCGCTGGCGGCCGCCCTGCTGGTCGCCTGGGCCATCATCCGCGCGGGTCGCCGGCAGATCGCGTTGCTGGCGCCCATTGTCACCTCCGCGGCCCTCGTGGTGATCCTGCTGGCGGGATGTTATGCCCTTCTGTCCGCCGGCTGGTTCCTGCCGCCGGCGACGCCGGTCGCGGCGTGCCTGCTGACGCTGCTCGGCGTCGTCGCGGAAAGCTTCTGGCGCGAGCAGGCGCGCAAGCGCGAGATCCAGGCGATGTTCGGCGCCTACGTGGACCCGGCGGTGGTCGCGACGCTCGTGCGCAACCCCGCCGCGATCCGCCTCGGCGGCGAGCGCCGCGAGGCCACGGTGTTCTTCTCCGACCTGGCCGGCTTCACCGACCTCTCGGAAAAGCTCCGCGACGAGCCGGAGCGCATGGTCGAGGTCGTCAACGCCTACCTCGAGGAGACCAGCGAGTGCCTCCACAACCACGGCGCCTACGTGGACAAATACATCGGCGACGCCGTGATGGCCGTGTTCGGCGTGCCGGCGGACCTGCCCGACCACGCGCTGGCGGCGTGCCGTGCCGCGCTCGAGGCCCGGCAGGCGCTCGCGCGCATCAACACCCGCTACGCCGCGATCGGCGTCGAGCTCGAGGTGCGCATCGGCCTCAACACCGGCGGCATGATCGTCGGCAACCTCGGCTCCAGCCGGAAGAAGAACTACACCGTCATGGGCGACGCCGTGAACCTCGCCTCGCGCCTCGAGGGGGCGAACAAGGAATTCGGCACAAACATCCTGCTCGGCGAGACCACCGCGCGCGCCGTCGCCGGACGGATGGCGACGCGCCCGCTCACGCGGCTGCGCGTCAAGGGCAAGCTCGTGGCCGTCGAGGTGCACGAGCTGCTCGGCGCACCGGAGGACCTGACCCCGGTTGAGCGCGATTTCCTCGCGGCCTATAATCCGGGCTATGCGCACTTCGCGGCCCGGCGTTTCGTGGAAGCCGCCGGTAATTTTGGCCGTGCGCTCGTGCTGCGGCCCGACGATGCTGTGACCCGTGAGTTGCTCCGGCAGGCCCAGCATTACGCCGCCCAGCCGCCCCCGGCGGACTGGGAGCCCATTTTAATCCTGGAATCAAAATGAAGCCCCCCTCCTCCCTCCGGCGCTGGCCGGTCGTTCTCGTGCTCGCATCAGGCGCCACGCTCGGCGCGGCACTTGGCACCGGCGGCACCGCCTACACCAAGAAACTGGAGACCAGTTTGCTCGCCGAGCCCTCGCCGCTCGCCGCCGTCACCGGCAAGGTCGGCTTTGGCCGCGCCCTGAAGGTGCAGGAGGCCCGCGGCGCCTGGTTCCGGGTGACCGATGGCGGCAACGCCGGCTGGGTTTTTCAAGGCAACCTGAGCGAGACCAAGCCCGCCGAGGGCAAGGGGCTCGACGGCCTCGGGTTTTCCGCCAGCACCACCTCCGCCACGGCCGCCGCCCGCCCGCTCACGCCGGCGGCCGACGATTACGCGGCCCGGCACAACCTCACCAGCGCCCGGGACGATCTCAACTGGCTGCTGGCGCAATGCCACGCACTCTCGCCCGCCGAGGTGGAGGCGTTCCTGAAGGAACAAAGAAAGGGGGAATACCAATGAACCCGCGCCTGTTTGCCATTCTGTTCGCGGCCGGGCTCGCCTCGTCGGCCTTCGCGCTCGATCTCGGCGGCCTGGGCAAGGCCCTCGGCAATGCCGACAAGCTCAAGAAGGGCCTCGATACCGCGAAGGACGCCTCGAAGGTCATGAAGGGCCTCGCCGGCATCGGCCCCGAGGAGGAGCGTCTGATCGGCGACTCCGTCTCCCTCGAGATTGTCGGCAAATACGGCGGACTCGTGCGCGACGAGGCGACCATGCGCCGCGTCAATCTCGTCGGCCGCGCGCTGGCGCGCTACTCCGACCGGCCCGGGCTCGACTGGCGCTTCGGGGTGCTCGACTCGGCCACGGTCAACGCCTTCTCCGCGCCGGACGGCTACGTGTTCATCACCCGCGGCCTGTATGCCCTGGCGGAAACCGACGACGCCTTGGCCGCCATCCTCGGCCACGAGATCGCCCACATCACCGGCAAGCACGCCCTGAAGATCGTGCAGCGCGGCGAACTCCTCTCCGGCCTGGGCAGCCAGGTGGTCAAGCGCAGTGGCAACACCCGCGAGGTGGAGGCCCAGCTCCAGCAGTTCAACCTCGGCGTGACCGAGATCACCAAGACGCTGTTCGAAAAGGGTTTTGACCCGCAGACGGAATACGCCGCGGACCAGGAGGGCCGCCAGCTGGCCGTCGTCACCGGCTACGCGCCCGGCGGCCTGCGCGCCGTGCTGGCGCGGCTGCAGCAGATCCCGGCCGGGCCGCAGAAAATCTTCTCCACCCATCCGCCGCTGTCCGAGCGCATCAGGCGCCTGCCGGCCGAATCCGCGTCCGCTCCCGCCGCAAACGCCGGCCCGGCCTCCAGCGCCGCCGCGGCGGACGAAAAGCCCGCCGTGACGGAGCTGGATGACGACGACAAGGCCTTTGCCGAGGCGGCCGAAAAGAAACCAGCCAAGAAGAAGGGCAATTAAACTCGCTCAGTCCTTGGGCCCGCCGGCCGGCGGTTCCATCGCCAGGGCGATCTTGCCCAGGGACTTTTCAATCTGGGCGGCCTCGGCGTCCGTGAGGTGCGCCGCGAAATATTTCGCGATGCCCGCGCGGTAGACCGGCCAGATCCTGCGGAGCATATCCACGCCCTTCTCGGTCAGCTGGGCGTGCTGCACGCGCCCATCGGAGGGACAGGACCGGCGCTCGATGAGTTTTTCCTTCTCCAGCTTGTCCACCAACCGGGTCAGGCCGCTGCGGCTGAGCAGGGCGCTGCGCGCCAGCTCGTTCATGCGCAAGTGCCGGCCGGGCGCGAGGTAAAGCTCGTAAAGGGCGTCATACCAGCTGAGCGACGGCAGGCCGGCGGCGTCCAGGTCCGCCTCGATGGCGGCCATGATGCGCCAGAAAGAGGGGTAGTATTTGCGCCAGGCGTGGAGGTGCCCCTCGGGCAGGTTGGGCTTCATGGGAAAGATTGCAGAATATTTTTGTTGCATACGCAATCAAATTAACGAGATTGATTGTGTATGCAACTATCTTCCCTCCTCCGCTCGTTCGTCGCCACCGGCGACTCTTTCGCGCCGACCGTCCTGCGACTGGCGCTTGGTTTCATGATCCTGCCCCACGGCCTGCAGAAAACCCTCGGGTGGTTCGGCGGCTACGGTTTCAATGGCACCATGGGCTACCTGACCGGCCAGGTCGGCGCCCCGTGGATCTTCGCCCTGCTCGCCATCCTCGCCGAGTCGGTCGGCGGACTGATGCTTATCGCCGGTTTCGGCACCCGCCTCGCCGCCCTCGGCGTCGGCGGCGTCATGCTCGTGGCCGCCACCATGCACTGGTCCAACGGCTTTTCATGAACTGGTTTGGCAACCAGAAGGGCGAGGGCGTGGAGTTCCACCTGCTCGCGCTCGGCATCGTCGCCGCGCTGCTGATCCTCGGCGGCGGCAAGTGGTCCGTGGACTCGCTGTTCAAGCGTTAAGGACCTCCGGCCCGCGCTTTCGTCGGGGCCGGCTTGTGCCGGCCCTTTTTTTGCGCACCCTTGGCCACCACCACCATGGACAAGATCAACCTGTCGCAGAAGTTTTCCCTGTTTTCCAAGCACTGGAGCCCGAAGATCGTCGCCGAGCTGAACGGGCAGCACGTGAAGCTGGTCAAGTTCCAGGGGCCCTTCGTCTGGCACTCGCATGAGCACGAGGACGAGTTGTTCTACGTCGTGCGCGGGGGATTCCGGATGGAATTCCGCGACCGCAACGTCGAGCTGCGCGCCGGCGACCTGCTCGTCGTGCCGCGCGGCACCGAGCACCGGCCCGTGGCGGACGAGGAGGTCGAGGTCATGCTCTTCGAGCCGGCGTCGACGGTGAACACCGGCACGGCCGGCGGCGCCAAGACCGTCGCGCAGCCGGACTGGATCTAGGCCGCCGGACGCGCCGCGGGAAATCCGGTTACAGCGCCAAGGAAATTTTTGCCCGGCTTTTTACCCATGAAACTGAAACGCCCGGTGGATGGCCGCGTCTCGGCCCGTAACCATCCGCTTCTCATGAAACAAGACCGCACCTTCAAGTATCTTGCCGCCGCGATCATCGCGGGCGTCTTCCTCGCCATCGCCGAACCCGCCCACGCCGCCGACGGTAAGGAGCAAACCAGGAAACGTTCCGGCACCTACAGCACCAGCGAGGGCCGGTCCGGCACCGCGGAAACCACGGTGACCAAGAGCAAGGGCCGGAAGACCCGCGAGGGCTCCGCCACGAACCAGGACGGCGAAACCGCCACCCGCAAGTCCGAGCGCCTCACCGACCGGGAAGCCGGCACCAGCTCCTTCTCCAGCACGACCACCGGCCCGGGCGGAAAGACGGCGACGACCAACAGCATCACGACCAGGACGGGTGAGGGCACCGCGAGCACGACCGGCACGCGCACCGGCTTCAACGGCGGGACCAGCACCTACGCCGGCACGGCCGCCAGGACCGAGGACGGCCGCACCGCCAGCGGGACGATCACCGGGCCCGGGGAAAAGACCGCCGCGGTGGACACCACGGCCACCCATGGCGGCGGCGAGGCGAACAAGACCACCACTTTCACCGGCCCGGACGGCAAGACGGTCGAGCGCGTCGTCGCGACAAAGAAGAACTCCGATGGCACCATCACGCGCACCATCCAGGTCACGAATCCCGACGGCACCACCTCCACGCGGACGGAAACCGTGACCGTCTCATCCGACGGCAAGAACTGACCGTTCGCGAAGCGGCCACCGCCCGCCGCCGCGGATCACTTCGAGACCAGGATCGGGAAGCCGTGCGTGCGCAGCGCGCGGTGCAGCGCGCGGATGTGCGCGTGGTCGCGCGTCTCGACGGTGCACACGGCGTTGACCGCCGAGACGTCCGGGCCGCTGAAGGCGCGGTCGTGCTCGATATCCTTGATGCTGGCGCCGCTGCCGGCCACGACCCGCGTCAGCTCGGCCAGGCCGCCCGGGCGGTCGCTGATGACGGCGGTGAAACGCGTGAGGCGGCCGTCATGGACGAGTCCCTTCTCGATGACGCGGCTGAGGATGGCGGGGTCGATGTTGCCGCCGCAGACGGTGAGCACGACCTTCTTGCCGCGCAGGCCGGGCAGCAGGCCGGCCATGAGCGCAGCCAGGGGGGCCGCGGCCGCGCCCTCGACGACGGTCTTCTCCAACTCGACCATGCGCAGGATGGCGAGGGCGATCCAGTCCTCGGAGACGCGCACGACCTGGTCGACGCGCGGCCGGGCCAGGTCAAAGGCGTTGGCCCCGACACGGAGCACGGCGAGACCGTCGGCGAGCGTGGCGCGCCGCGGGATCGTGACCGGCCGCCGGGCCTTGAGCGCGGCGGTGAAGCTGGCGGTGGCGACCGACTCGACGCCGATGACCCTGATGCGCGGCTTGAGCGCCTTGACGGCGACCGCAAGCCCGGCGATGAGCCCGGCGCCGCCGATCGGGCACACGATCGCGTCGATGTCCTTCACCTGCTCCAGGATCTCGAGCGCCATCGTGCCCTGGCCGGCGATGATGGCCGGGTTGTCGAAGCCGTGGATGTAGGCGAGGCCCTCGCGATCCACGAGTGTGTCGGCGTGGGCGCGGGCCTCGGCAAAATCCTTCCCCGCCACGATGACGCGCGCGCCGAGGCGCTTGCAGGTGCTCACCTTGATCAGGGGGGCGTAGTCGGGCATGACCACGGTGACGGGGATCCGCAGCAGCCGGCCGTGGTAGGCGAGGCCGAGCGCGTGGTTGCCGGCGGAGGCCGCGATGACGCCGCGCTTTTTCTGCGCCGGCTCCAGCTGGAGCAGCGCGTTGCGGGCGCCGCGCTCCTTGAACGAGCCGGTGCGCTGGAAGTTGTCGAGTTTGCAGAAGACGCGGGCGCCGGTGATCTCGGACAGCGGGATCGATTCCGGGCAGGGGGAAACGATCACGCCGCCGGCGATGCGCCGGCGGGCGGCGCGGATGTCTGCGAGGGTGACGGACGGGGTGGTTTTAATGGCGCCGTTCTAGCGGGCGCCGGACCCCGTGCAACAAAGATGCGGGCCTTACCTGTCCTTCTTCCGCTTGCCGGCCGGCCCGCCTTCCATGAAGGCCTTGAGCGCGGTTTCCTTTTCCGCGTCGTTCAGCTGCCCGTCGCCGTCCGCGTCGAACTTCTTGATTTGTTCGGCCCGGAATTTTTCCGCCGCGGCCCGCTCGGTTTCGTTGAGCTGGCCGTCGCCATCCTTGTCGAAGCGTTTCAGCGCCTGGTCGCGGAAATTGCCGGCCCCGCCGTTCTTCTCGAGCATCGCCCGGGCTTTCTCCGCCTCGGCGCGTTCGGCGTCGTTGAGCCGGCCGTCGCCGTCCTTGTCAAAGACCTTGAGTATTTTCTTGCGCCGGTCCTTTTCGCCCCCGCCGCCCTCCATCCGCATGGCCTTGTGCGCCGCGGCCTTCTCGTCCTCGTCGAGGCGGCCGTCGCCGTTCTTGTCGTAAAGCCTGATGAGCTCCTCGTGGTTTTTCTTCATCCGGGCGCCGCCCTCTGGCTTGCCGGCGGGATCGGTCATTTCATTCTGGGCGGAGGCGGGAACTGCGAGCAGCACCGCGGTCAAAAGGGTGAGCGAAACAGAGCTGGTTTTCATGTCCGGGGAGATATAGGGGTGACGTTGCCTAGACAAGACGTGTCGTCCCCTCCACGGTTACGGCTCCGTCCCCTCCCACCATGTATCAGGTCACCTTCTCCGAACAAAGCATGCGCGAGCTCAACAAGCTCGATAAACTGGCGCAGCTGGACGTCATCGAGCCCATCAGCAAGATCCGCCCCGCCGACCTGGCGCACCCGCGCGAGCCGCTGGGCAAGTTCCACCGCGGCGGGAAGGACTTCTACCGGCTGCGGGCCGGCGACTTCCGCTTCTACTTCGAGGTGCAGGGCGAGACCCTCCACACCCATTACATCCTCCACAAGGACTCGCTGGAGGACGCGCTTTTCCGGATGAAGCTGCCGGTGAGCGAAAAGCAGCTGTTCGAGCAGGACTCCAAGTTTTGGAAATACCTGGAGAGCCTGACCAAGTAAGAAACCCGCCATGTCGGACCTCGACCAGCGCAACAACCCCTACAACGTCACCCAGGCCAGCCGGATTTATTTCCTGCCGAACCTGATGACGGCGGGGAACCTGTTCTGCGGGTTCGCGGCGGTCATCAAGTGCATCCAGGCGCGGTTGCTCACGGACGGCGGCGAATACCTCGCGCTGCACCCGAACCAGTCGTGGATGACGCTCTACACCCAGGCGGTCTGGCTCATCCTCGCGGCCGTCATCTTCGACTCGCTCGACGGCCGCCTCGCCCGCATGGGCGGCCGCACGTCGCTGTTCGGCGCGGAGTTCGACTCGCTGGCGGACGTCGTCTCCTTCGGCATGACCCCGGCGCTGATGGTGTTCTTCCTGATCCTGGCGCCCCGGGAGGACTACCAGTGGTTCCGCGAACTCGGCTGGATCGTGGCCTTCATCTACCTGCTGTGCGGCGCCGTGCGCCTGGCGCGTTTCAATGTCATCACCAACCCCCTGCTCCACCGCGACCAGGCGGATTCGAGCAAGGACTTCGTCGGCCTGCCCATCCCGGCCGCGGCCGGCACCGTGGCCTCCCTCGTCCTGCTGCTGCTCAACATGTCGGCCAACGCCCGGGAGCTCCGCCAGCTGACCATCGCCCTGCCGCTGATCCTCATCCTGGTCTCGTTCCTGATGGTCAGCACCATCCGCTACCCCAGCTTCAAGCAGGTCAACTGGGAGACGCGGACCCGGTTCCAGACCTTTGTCTTTGCCTTCGTGGGCATTGTTTTGGTCGTCCGCCTCCAGGAGGTCGCCCTGTTCTTCCTTTTCCTCGGTTACATCGCCTACGGCCTCTTCGCCCATTACCAGCGCGGCGTGCGCCACGCCCAGATGCGCGCATTGCGTCGGAAGGTTGTGAAGATGAAGCAGGAAACTTCGGAATAACTTTCCGCTGTGAACAAACCCGGGGTTATTCGCGGTTATTCAGGCGGGCCTCACAGCCGCCGGCCTGGCCGGTTTCACTCGGGAAAGCCCGGGTTATCGGCATAATCGGACCCCATAATAATACGGATACTTTTCATTATTGTATCTCTCTCTAATCACCCTTTGTTAGTTAGCGCACCCACCCCGCCAATCGACTGATGAAATTCAAGATCAACCGCGACCACTTTAGCAACGGCCTGGCCCAGGTCCTCAACGTCGTGGGCTCGAAGGCCGCCATGCCCATCCTGAGCAACGTGCTGATCGAGGCGGAGAAGGATCACATCTCGCTCACCACGACCAATCTCGACCTCGGCATCCGCTGCAAGATCAAGGCCGAGGTCAAGGAGGGCGGTTCCGTCACCCTCCCGGTCAAGCGCCTCGCCACCATCGTCCGCGAGCTGCCCAACGTCGACGTCTCCTTCGACTCCAGCGCCAGCCACCAGGTCAAGATCGCGTCCGGCGGCTCCAATTTCCGCATCATGGGCATCGGCGCCGAGGAATTCCCGAAGCTGCCGGATTCCGGCGACGACAAGGCCTACACCCTCGAGCAGGGCGAGCTGGCCACGATGCTGAGCAACGTCTCCTACGCCCAGTCGACCGACGAGACGCGCTACATCCTCAACGGCGTCTATTTCAACTTCAAGGACGGCAAGCTCGCGCTGGTCGCCACCGACGGCCGCCGCCTTGCGCTCGTCAGCAAGGAAATGACCGTCCCCGCTTCCAGCGCCGGCGCGATCATCCTGCCGGCCAAGACCGTGGCCGAGCTGCTGCGCCTCCTCGGCAAGGGCGAGAAGCTCAAGATCGCCTTCAACGAGCGCCGCGCCGCGTTCCAAATCGACACCGGCAAGGATTCCAGCGGCCTCACCGACAGCATTTTCCTTTTCTCCAAGGTCGTCGAGGGCAACTACCCGAACTACCAGCAGGTCATCCCGAAGGAGACCCACCAGCGCATCAAGCTCGAGCGCGAGCTGTTCCTGCAGTGCGTGCACCGCGCCGCGCTCGTCACTTCCGAGAAGTCCAACTCGGTCAAGATCAAGCTCTCCGCCAACCTCCTCGAGATCACCGCGTCGTCGCCGGACTTCGGCGAGTCGCACGAGTCGATGGCGATTTCCTACAGCGGCCCCGACCTCCAGGTGGCGTTCAACCCCCAGTTTGTCATGGATCCGCTCCGCGCCCTCACCAAGGACGAGGTGTTCTTCGAGCTGAAGGACGAGGTCAGCCCCGGTGTCTTCAAGACGCTGGAGAGCTTCGTGTGCGTCATCATGCCCGTGCGGCTGAGCTGACCGCCTCCCCGCGGGTCCGCCCGCCCACCTTTCACCATGCCGGAAACACTGTCCCTGTTTCTCGCCCCGTCCGTCGCGGTGCTGCTGTTGCTGTTCTACATCAACCTCCGCGTGGCGTCGCCGGTGCTCGCGATCCCGATCCGCTGGCTGCGCTGGATCCTGTTCGCGCTCTTCGCGGCGCAGACCAACGAGCAGTTCGCGTGGATCGACCGCCCGTTCTGGGCCGTGGCCGCGGCGGTTTTCCTCCTGTGGTTCCTGCTCGAGTCCGGTTTCAACTGGCTGAAGGTGAGCGCCATCAGCCTGAGCCCGATGCCGCTGTTCCCGCGCTATGTGGTGAACAGCAGCGGCGACGAGTGGCCCACGCAGCAGCGGCTGCTCAAGGTCCGCGACTGGCTGCGTGACCACCGCTTCTCCCCTGTGCAGGCGCTCAAGGCCGAGCTGGGCGGTGGCATCTGGCTGCGCACCTCGGTCTACCACAACCACGACGGCACGCTGCGCCTGCACGTGCTCTTCGTGCCGCAGGAGAACGGCGCGATCACGGTGTGTTTCAGCCTCGCCACGCGCACCGGGCGCGGGCGGCGCTACGTCACCGACAACCTCTACATTCCCTTCGGCGGGTTTTACCCCGAGAGCTGGCACGTCGAGCGCAGCCCCTGGCGGCGCAGCCTGGCGAAGCTGGTGGCCCGGCATCAGGAACGCGTGCGGCAGGATGGCGACCCCGCGCTGGTCTGGGACATCAGCCCGATCGACGACATCAACCAGCAGCAGCAGCAGATGGAGATGATCAACACCGAGCTCGGCTACCTGCTGCCCCATGCCGAGCGCGAGGAATACGGCAAGATCACGCCCGAGGGCCGGTTTCGCATCTGGAAGGAGGCCTGGCTGCTCGACTACCTGGGCATCGCCGGCCGCTATCAATAAATAGGTTCCACCGGTCAAAGCCCGGTTAAACCCGGGCCCGGGGCAAAAATGACTCGTCTCCCCGCCCTTTCCGGATAACCCGTAAATCATGCTACTGCTCGCCGTCACCGCCCTGGAAAAAATCAAGACGCTGCCGCCGGCCATCTGGACGAAGATCGCCATCGCGGTCGGCGCGTTCGTCCTGACCATTTTCCTTTTCCGCCGGGTGATGAAGATGAACAAGATCATCGCGGCCGTGATCGTCTTCGTGGTCTGCACCGTCGTGTTCTTCTCCTGGGTCTACAACCGCAACGAACCGCCGTTCATGACCCCGCTGGTGCAGCGGATCGCGCCGTTTTTCCCGAGCGCCGGCTCCTACCAGTCCAAGCAGGCGGTCCCGCCCAAGCCCTGAGCCCTCAACGGGCTGGGTTATTACACGCTTTGGCCTGAAAAACGGGTTGGTCTTTCCCCGGGCGGCCGCTAGGCCTGATGGCTCTTATGGCCAAATCCCACTCTGATATCGGACTCATCGGCCTCGCCGTGATGGGTCAGAATCTCGCCCTCAACATCGCCGACCACGGCTTCCAGATTTCGGTCTACAACCGCACCACGGAGAAGACGGACAAGTTCGTCGCCGAGAACCCGAACACCCCCGGCGGCCTCGTCGGGACCAAGACCCTCCAGGAATTCGCCGCCTCCCTGTCCAAGCCCCGCAAGGCCATCATCCTCGTCCAGGCCGGCAAGCCGACCGACGCCGTCATTGACGGCCTCGCCGCGGTCTTCGAGCCGGGTGACATCATCATCGACGGTGGCAACGCGCTCTGGACCGACACCATCCGCCGCGAGAAGGCCCTCCGCGAGAAAGGCCTGCGCTTCATCGGCTCCGGCGTCTCCGGCGGCGAGGAGGGCGCGCGCTTCGGCCCGTCCCTCATGCCCGGCGGCGAGTTCGCCGCGTGGCAGGAATTGAAGCCCATTTGGGAGGCCGTCGCCGCCAAGGTCGATGCCAAGACCGGCAAGCCGATCCCCGGCGCCAAGCCCGGCCAGCCGGTCTCCGGCGGCGTGCCGTGCACGACCTACATCGGCGAGAACGGCGCGGGCCACTACGTGAAGATGGTCCACAACGGCATCGAGTATGGCGACATGCAGATGATCTGCGAGGCCTACGCCCTGATGTCCGGCCTCCTCGGCCTCAAGCCCGCCGACATGGGCGCGATTTTCTCCGAGTGGAACGCCGGCGCGCTCGACAGCTTCCTCATCGAGATTACCGCGGACATCCTCAAGCAGAAGGACCCGGCCACGAAGAAGAAGGCCTTCGTCGACGTCGTCCTCGACACCGCCGGCCAGAAGGGCACGGGCAAGTGGACCTCGACCAACGCCCTCGACATGGGCGTCCCCGCCCCGACGATCGCCGAGGCCGTGTTCGCCCGTTGCATCTCGGCCATCAAGGACGAGCGCGTGGCCGCCTCGAAGATCCTCAAGGGCCCGGGCAAGAAATACCGCGGCTCGAAGAAGGCGCTCATCCAGGCCATCCACGATGCGCTCTACTGCTCGAAGATCTGCTCCTACGCGCAGGGCTTCCAGCTCATGCGCACCGCCCAGCAGGAATACGGCTGGAAACTCAACTTCGGCGAGATCGCCCAGATCTTCCGCGGCGGCTGCATCATCCGCGCCGCCTTCCTGCAGAAGATCACCGAGGCCTACGCCCGCAACCCGAACCTCGCGAACCTGCTCCTCGACCCGTATTTCAACAAGACGGTGAAGAAGGCCCAGGCCAACTGGCGCAAGGTCGTGTCGCTCGCCGCCGAGTGCGGCGTGCCGGCCCCGACCTTCTTCTCGGCCCTGGCCTACTACGACAGCTACCGCTCGGCCCGCCTCCCGGCCAACCTGCTCCAGGCGCAGCGTGACTACTTCGGCGCGCACACCTATGAGCGCGTCGACCAGCCGCGCGGCAAGTTCTTCCACGTCGACTGGCCCGAGCCGACCCGCCCCCAGCTCAACGCCTGAGGCGCCGGGCGGATAACCCGCGGAATAATTGAAGAACCGGGCCGCCGGGGTCGTCACACCAGCATGAACCCCGGTCGCCTCCTGCTCCTGCTCGGCCTGCTGTCCGCCGCCCTCGGAGGCCAGGCCCAGCCGCGCGACCGTGATCGGGATCGCGGTCGGGACCGTGACCACGAGCGGGGCCCGCGGGTCATTGTTTATGAGGACGCGGACTATCGCGGCGACCGCCTGGTGCTTTATCCGGGCGACTCGCTCGAAAACCTCTCCGGCCTGACCTTTGAAAACGGCGGCCGGCTCAACGACCGCATCTCTTCCATCCGGGTCGAGGGCGGGGCCGAAATATACGTTCATGCCGACGCCCGGTTCCGCGGTGCGGTGATGCGCCTGACGGAAAACGCCCGTGACCTCACCGGCCGCCTGCTGCCCGGCAGCATGTCGGCCAGCTGGAACGACCGGATCTCCTCGCTGCGCGTCGAGGCGCGGCGGCGCGACGAGCCGAAGGCGGACCCGGACACCGTCACCAAGCGCGCCTACCTCGACCTGCTCGGCCGCGAACCGGATCCGGCGGGCCTCCGCGACTATCGCTCCCTCATCATCGACCAGGGATGGACCGAGACGATGGTGCGCGACAACATCCGGCGCAGTGACGAATTTCGCCACGAGGGCGCCGACCGTATCGTCCGCCGCGCCTACCTCGATGTGCTGGGCCGCGAGGCCGACCCCGACGGGCTGAAGTTATACCGGGCAAAGGTGCTGGAGAAAAACTGGACGGAAGGCGACGTGCGCGACGCGCTGCGCAAGAGCGACGAATACCGGAAGACCGGCGGCCGGCCCTAGCCGCCGCTCTTACTGGCCGAACAGCCGGAGATTGCCACCGCCCTGCGCGGACCCACGCTGGGGCCGTGATTACCCGCCCCCGTCTGTCTGCCGTGCTCTTTCTGGCCGGTGCCCTCGTGGCGCGTTGCGCCGCCCCGATGAATGTCCTGTTCATCTCCATCGACGACCTTCGCGCCGAGGTCGGCGCCTTCGGCAGTGCGCGCGCGCTCACGCCGAACATCGACCGCTTCGCCGCGCGCAGCGTGAAGTTCGACCGCGCCTACTGCCAGTATCCGCTCTGCAATCCCTCGCGCGCCTCTATCCTCACCGGCCGCTATCCCCGCACCCTCGAGCTCTATGGCAACCGGGACTGGTTCAACGGTTGGTATCCGGAGCTCGTCAGCCTGCCGAAGTATTTCAAGCAGCAGGGCTACACGACCGTCCGTTACGGCAAGATTTTCCATGGCGACGTCGTGGACGACGCCGCGGCGTGGACGATCGGCGGCGTGCCGCACAACTTCACCGGCCCCAAGCCGGCGAACCTGGTGGCGACCACCGCCATCAGCGAGGAGGAGGAAGCGCGGCGCATCGAGCGCGCCACCGCCGGGGACGTGCGGCAAGCCGCCGGTTCCGACCGCTGGAAGGCCGTGGATGATCCGGCGGAGCTCGCCAAGATGGGCGACACCGTCAACGCCGACAAGGCCGTCGCCTACCTGAAACAGTGGAAAAAGGGCGACGCCCCGTTCTTCCTCGGGGTCGGCCTGGTCAAGCCGCACAGCCCGCTGGTGGCGCCCAAGGAATTCTTCGACCAATACGACCTGGCCAAGATCGAGCTGCCGGTGGACTTCGCCCCCCGGCCGACGGTGCCGGCGGGTTTTCCCAAGGCCTCGATCCGCCCGATCAACGCCGACCTGTTCATCAAGCGCGACGCCACCCCGGAGCAGGCGAAGGAGATGATCCGCGCCTACCTGGCCTGTGTTTCCTACATGGACTGGAACGTCGGCCGCGTGCTCGCGGCGCTCGAGGAGGCCGGCCTGCACGACAACACCATCGTCGTCTTCTGGAGCGACCACGGCTACCAACTCGGGGAGAAGGGCAAATGGTCCAAGGCCGGCTCACTCTGGGAGCAGGGCGCCCGCGTGCCGCTGGCCATTTATGATCCGCGCACGAAGGGCAACGGCCAGGCCTCGCCGCGCGTCGTCGAGCTGCTCGACCTCTACCCGACCCTGGTGAATCTCGCCGGCCTGCCCGTGCCGGCCGGGCTGGAGGGGCACAACCTCGCCCCGTTGCTGGACCAGCCGGCGGCCGAGTGGAACCACCCCGCCTACACCGTCTGGAGCGAGCGCAACCGCGGCATCACCGGCGTCGTCGTGCGCACCGAGCGCTGGCGCTACGCGGAATTCTTCGGGCCGGGCGCCGGCGCCTTCCTGACCGATCCCGTCAACGACCCGCACGAGCTGACGAACCTCGTCGGCGACCCGCGCTACGCCGCCGTGGTGGCCGAACTGTCGGCCCTTGCCCGCGCGCACGTTGCCGGCAAGACCGAGCCGACGCCGAAGCCATAAGGGCCGGGCGGGCGAATGATTATTCAAGGGAGTAAGCGGGGATAATAACCCCGGCCGGGCACGCTAATCATCGCGGAAAAGGCGTGGCGACGGTTGCACACCACCGCATCGGAAGCATGGTGCCCGCATGATCGAAGCCAGCGTCATCCTCTTCGTCCTTGTCGTCGCCGGTTCCCTTTTCATCGGGTCGCGCCTGATGGCACAGAATGCCCGGAAGGACTCCGTGGCCGAGCGCGCGCGCCTGCACGAAACCCTAGCCTGGCACGAAGAGCGCCTGCGCCAGGCGAAGGCAAAAAACTGGGACTACGACATGATCAACCGGATCACGGAGGAACTGGACGACACCAGGTTCCGGCTGGCCCAGCTCAACGCGCAAGCAGGAAGCTGAGCGGGATATCCACCCGTTCGCGCCAGGAGAGCTCGGAGTGGATGGCGCCGTGGAACTTGCCGGTTAGCCAGTCGCGGCCTTCGCGGTATCCGGCCGTCCGCATGACTTCGTCGACGCGGCGCTGGTAGGGCTCGTAGGCGGCATCGAGCGTTTCGGTGCCGAAGTCGAAATAGAGGCGGTGCACACCGGGTTTGGGCAGGTGGCGGGCGAACCAGTCGATGATCACGCCGTCGCCCAGCGGCCAGTGGATCGAGACGCAGCCGGCGCCGCCGAAGACCTCTGGATATTCGCAGATCGCGTAGGCGGAGATCAGCCCGCCCATGCTCGAGCCCATGGTGGACGTATATTCGCGTTCCGGGCGCGTGCGGTAGGTGCGATCGATAAATGGCTTCAGCTCGGTGACCAGGTATTTCAGGTAGTCGTCTCCCCGCGGGGGGACGGCCGAAAGGTTGAACTGTTTGACCAGCGCGGCATAGGCCGCGTCCGGCACGGCCTTCTGCGGCAGGTATTCCGCGAAACGCGCGGAGGTGTTCCAGATGCCGACGATGATGGCTCCGCGGGTCCGTCCGGCAGCCATAAGCCGGGCCAGGGCTGTGTCCGCCGACCACGGGACGTTGCCGTAGCTGGTCGCGGGATCGAAGAGATTCTGGCCGTCGTGCATGTAGATGACCGGGTAGCGCTCGGTCGGGTTGGCGTCGTAGCCCGGCGGGAGCCAGACGTCCACGCGGCGGGCCGGGACAAATTTCGACGGCAGGGCCGCGTGGGTTTCGATGCGCGCTCCGGCCAGGGGTGCCACCGGGTCGGCCGTCACCACCGTGGCCGGCGCGAACACGGTGCCGGCGCGGTTGCGCACGAGGGCGACGTAACGACCGGGCGCGGTGACGCTGAGTTCCGCGTCGGTGCCGCCGGGGATCTCGGCGTCGTCGCGGATCCACTGGTATTCCAGGGGGCCGGTGCCCTCGGCGGCGACGCGCAGCGTCAGCAGGGTGCCGGCGGCCAGGGCGGTAGTGGAGGGGGGTGCGGACTTGATGACTGGCACCGTGGCGCCGGCGATGCCGAAGGGAAATTTCGCGGGCGTGACCTTGAGGCCAGCGACGCTGGCCGCGGCGGTGCGGCCGCGCAGGTCGGTCACCGTGGCGGTGAAGGTGAGTTCCTCGCCGGGCGCGAGGTCGGGCGGCGGGCGCCAGAAAACGCGGTAGGGTGCCGCGTCGTCGGTGCCGAGCAGCTCGTATTGGCCGGGGCGCGAGGCCCGCTGCAGCACAAAGGTGACCTCGGCGAAACCGTCGTTGCCCCCGACCTCCGCGCGGAGCTCCTGGCGGGACGGAAACAGGTGGCCGTCATACTCCCGCTGGGTGAAGGCCAGCGTCGCGTTGTCCGCCGGGTTGACGAGCGCGACGCGGAGCGGGCCCGATTGCGCCGCGAGCGGGGCCGCGGCCCGCCAGACGGCGAACTGCAGCGGATCCAGCTCGACGTTGACGCGCCCGCCGGCATCGGCGGTGACGGTGGTGTCAGTGCCGGTGCCCGTGCGCGAATCGAAGAGCAGCCGGAAGGCCGCGCCGGCCGGCTGGCTGGTGGGCAGCAGGGCGGCGAGCTTCTCCTGGCGCGAGTTGTTGAAGGCGGCGAGGTATTCGACCTTTTCGCCGCGCTCGATGCGGGAAAAGGCGAAGAGCCCCGGCTGGCCGCTATCGCGAAGCAGCATGGCGCCGGTGCGGAGGGCCGGGTGCGTGGCGCGCAGGGCGGCCAACTGGGCGAAAAAACGGTAGAACGGGTGCGAGGGATCGAACTTGTCATCCGCCCCGGTGCGCGCCGTGCCCAGCAGGGGGGCGTTGCGGAAATCCGGGGCCTGCGACGGGAACATGTCCTCGCGGGCCTGCATGTCGTTGCCGCCGCGGCCGACCATGCCCTGCTCGTCGCCGTAATAGACCACGGGCTGGCCGCGCGAGAGGTAAAGGAGGCCGTGGCCGAGTTTCGCCAGGTCGGCCAGCCGGGCCGGGGTGGCGCCAGGATTGTCCTGCTGGAGGAAATAGCCGAAGCGGCCGGCGTCGTGGTTGCCGATGAAGGTCGTGGTCGAGTGGATGTTGCTGTCGTGGTCGGTGTAGAGGTCGTCGCGCTGGAAGAGATCGCTGAGCGCGGCCGCCGTGCCGCCCTTGGCCACGAAGCGGCGGGCGGCGGTGAAGAACCCGAAGTCGAGCGTCGTATCGAGCGGCAGGTGCGTGGAGAACTCGCTGAGCACGTCGACGTTGTCGTCGACCGCCACCTCGCCGAACTGGATGAAGGCGGGCCGGCCGGCGGCGCGGGCCGCCGCGCGGATGGCGGGGCCGAACGCCTGCCAGAACTCGCCGTTGACGTGCCGCGCCGTGTCGATGCGGAAGCCGTCGACGCCGTAGTCCTTCACCCAGGAGCTGAAGACCTCGATCATCCCCTGCACGACGCGCGGGTGCTCGGTGAAGACGTCGTCGAGGCCGACAAAGTCGCCGTGCACCGAGCTCTCGTCGCGGAAGGCGGAGTTGCCGCGGTTGTGGTAGTAGATGGGGTCGTTGAGCCACCCCGGGTTCTTCACGCTTTTTTCCGCCGCCGGCACGATCGGCCGGTAGGGAAAGCTGCGCTCCGCGGACAACGCGGGCCGCGCCGTGTCCCCGAGGCCGTTGTAGGCGAAGCTGCGCTCGGCGAGCGGTGCGCCGGTGGCGCCGTCGCGCAGCGGGTGGGTCTTTGTATCCAGGTAGTCGACGCGGTTGTCGGGGAAATGGATCACATCGGCCGTGTGGTTGACGATGATGTCCATGTAGACCTTCAGGCCGCGGGCGTGGGCCTGTTCGACGAAGGCGCGGAAGTCGTCGTTGGCGCCGAGGTGCGGGTCGATCTTCAGGAAGTCGGTCACCCAGTAGCCGTGGTAGGCGGCGGAGCCGGACTGCACGGGCTTGTTCTGGAAGGGAGGGGTCACCCACACAGCGGTGGTGCCGAGCGCCTTCAGGTAATCCAGTTTCGCGGTGAGGCCGGCGAAATCGCCGCCGTGGAAGTAGCCGATGCGGGTCGGGTCGAAGCCGTGGTCCTCGGTGCCGCCCGGAAAGCCGCCGGTGTCGTTGGCTGGGTTGCCATTCGCGAAGCGGTCGGTGAGCACAAAATAAAAGGTCTGGCCGGCTCCCGGGTGGGTGAAGCGGGGCACGGGGCCCGGCTCACTGGCGCGGGCGGGCAGGAAGCCGGCCAGGCCGGCCAGCAGACAAAGGACAGGGCGGATCCGGTGGGTCATGGGGTGGTTTAAAGATGGATCCGGGGTGCAGCCGGTCAACCGGCCCCCGGGGGAGAAGTCTTGCATGGCCCCGAAAAAACCTAGGTTCCGTCCGGAAAAAGTCCGGCCTTGCCCGCGGCCCGGCGCGTGATCGCCGGGGCATCTGCGCGCCCGGTTTCCCTCGGAAAACACCCGTTTCACCGCGGCGGTTGGGCCGGATGACGCCGGCGCCGGCGAACACCGGCGACCTAAGACTTTTCACCCCCATCGCGGTTTTATGGGAGGTTTGCGCGTGGCGCCGCGACCGGCCGGTGCTGAATCTCGGTGCACACACGGAGCACCCCCCGGTGCACCCCAGCCCCTTGTTCAGCCCCGAACCCGAGAGACACACCATGCAAGCATTGAACCCCAGCAATCGATTCACGCGTAGCGCGGCCCTTGCCGCCGCTATGGCGTTTTCAGCCGCCCTGGCCCACGCCCAGCAGGCCGCCACCACCGAGAAGGAGCCCGAGAAGGACAAGGTCGTCATCCTCGACACCTTCACCGTCCGCGCCGGCTTCAGCGGCAGCCTCGCGGCCGCCGCCGAGAAGAAGCAGAACGCCGTCAGCATCACCGAGGTCATCGCCTCGGAGGACCTCGGCAAGCTGCCCGACATCAGCATCGCCGACGCCCTCACCCGCCTGCCCGGCCTCGCGGCCCAGCGCACCAACGGTCGCGCCCAGCAGATCAGCGTCCGCGGCCTGAACGGCGACTTCAGCACCGCGACCCTCAACGGCCGCGAGCAGGTTTCCACCAACCTCAACCGCGCCGTCGAGTTCGACCAATACCCGGCCGACCTCCTCGAGACCGTCACGGTCTACAAGACCGCCTCCGCCAACCTGCCCAGCCAGGGCATCGCCGGCACCATCGACATGCAGGCCGTCAGCCCGCTCAGCAAGAGCCGCCGGCAGATCGCGGTCAACGGCTACTACCAGTGGAATGACCTGGGTCAGCTGACCCCGGGCGTCAGCGAGAACGGCCACCGCGTCGGCCTCGCCTACATCGACCAGTTCGCCGACGGCAAGGTCGGCATCGCGCTCGGCGTCTCGGTCGCCAGCACCCCGTGGGCCGGCGAGCAGTTCCAGGCCTGGGGCTATCCCACCGAGAACGGCGGCGCCTACGTCCTCGGCGGCACCAAGTCCTACGTGCGCAACAGCAACCTGGACCGCGAGGCCTACATGCTCGTGCTCGAGTTCAAGCCGAACGACATGTTCCACGCCAAGTTCGACGTCTACAGCGCCGACTTCGAGGAGAAGCAGCTCCTCCGCGGCATGGAGATTCCCCTCTGGTGGTCCGGCGCCGCGATCCAGTCCGGCTACACCACCTCCGGCGGCCTGGTGACGAACTCCACGTTCACCAACGTCATGCCGGTCGTCCGCAACGACGTGTTCGTCCGCACCGACAGCCCGCTGGCGCTCGGCCTGAACCTCGTCATCGGCGAGAAGTCCGCCTGGCCGGTCAACGTCGACTTCGGTTTCTCCACGATCAAGCGCACCGACCAGAACCTCGAGTCCTGGTCCGGCGTCAGCTTCCGCGGCACGCCGTTCACCACGGCCGACACGATGCAGGTCAAGCTCACCCCGGGCGCCGTCCCCACGATCACCTCCGCCAAGAGCTACGCCGACGGCTCCGTCCTGCGCCTCAGCGATCCCCAGGGCTGGGGCCCGACCAACATCCCCGGTGGCGGCATGCACGGCTACCTGAAGTATTTCCGCGCCAAGGACGAGATGGGCCAGTTCAAGGCCTTCACCAAGCACGACCTCGGGAAATGGTTCTCGAGCGTCGAGGCCGGCACCAGCTACACCGACCGCTACAAGCGCGACGGCGAAGGCCCCTCCGGCTTCATCTCGCCCGCCAACGGCGCCAACACCCTGGCCATGCCGGCCAGCGTCGGCACGACCGACATGAGCTTCCTCGGCCTCGGCCGCATCTACGCCTACGACCCGCTGGCCGCCTACAATTCCGGCATCTGGGCCTACACGCCTAACACCGACGCGGGCATCGTCGCCAACCGCTACGAGATCCGCGAGAAGGTCGCGCAGCTCTACGCGCTGTTCAACATCGACACCAAGCTCGGCGGCCTGCCGGTCTCCGGCAACGTCGGTGTCCGCGCCATCCACACCGACCAGTCCTCCAAGGGTTTCTCGGCCAACGGCAGCTCGCTCACCGCGGTCAGCGATGGCGACAAATACTGGGAGTTTGCGCCGAACCTGAACCTGAACTTCAAGGCCACCGACGACACGATCGTCCGCTTCAGCGTCGCCCGCCAGCTGGCGCGGCCGCGCATGTATGACATGCGCGCCTCCCGCACCTGGGGTTACAACCCGGCCAACGCGGCCGCCACCAGCCTCGCCCAGAGCCCCTGGAGCGGCGGCGGCGGCAACTCGCGGCTCCGCCCGTGGGCCTCGAACTCGGTCGACCTCTCGATCGAGCACTACTTCGCCCAGAAGCGCGGCTATTTCGCCGTCGCCGGGTTCGCCAAGAAGCTCACGAACTACATCTACGAGCAGCAGTCCGTCGCCGACTTCACCGGCTACCCGGTTCCCTCCGGCCCGGCGCCCGTCCTCCGCCAGGGCATCGTCTCCCAGCCGGTCAACGGCTCGGGCGGCAGCCTCAGCGGCGTCGAGGTCTCGCTCTCGCTCTCCTCCGAGCTGTTCAACCGTGACATCAAGGGCTTCGGCCTCGTGATGGGCGGCGCCTACACCGACAGCGGCATCAAGCCCTGGGGCCCGACCAACGCCAGCGCGCCGATCTCCGGCCTCTCGCGCCACGTCGCCAACATCACGGCCTACTACGAGCGCCACGGCTTCTCCATCCGCGTCAGCGACCGCTACCGCTCCGAGAACCGCCAATACATCACCACGTTCGGCGTCCCGAGCCCGAGCGGCGACGTGAACCCCAACGGCGGCTTCTCCGTCGCCCAGCCGGAAAACGTCATCGACGCCCAGGTCGGCTACTCCTTCGAGAAGGGCCGGTTCAAGGGCCTGTCGGTCCTCCTGCAGGCCTACAACCTGAACAACGAGCCGCTGATCACCTACGACAACAACGATCCGCGCCGCGTCATCAACTACCAGACCTACGGCGCCTCGTTCTCCTTCGGCGCGTCCTACAAGTTCTAAGCGGAGCCACCCCAACTCCCGCCCTTCCCGCGGCCACCAGTCCGATCCTGGTGGCCGCTTTCATCCCCTTCGCCCGCTGGCGGCGGACTCCCTCCCGGGGTTGAGCCGAGCCAACAGCCGCCAGCGCGCGAACCCCTCCCCCGTTGTGCAGACCGTTTCCGAACCGCTCATCATGGAACACCCGCCCCAGTCGTGGCTGACCACCCGCACCGCCGGTGTGCTCGCGCACGTCTCGTCGCTGCCCGGGGCCTACGGCATCGGCAACCTCGGGCCCGGCGCGCGCGCCTTCGTGGACTTTCTGGCCGAGGCGAAGGTGCGCTACTGGCAGATCTGCCCGATCGGCCCGACCGGCTACGGCGACTCGCCCTACCAGCTGTTCTCCGGCCGCGCGGGCAACCCGTATTTCATCGACCTCGGCGAGCTGCAGGCCGCCGGCCTGCTTGAGGCCGCCGAGCTCGCCCCGCTGCGCGCCCTGCCGGCCGGCCGCGTGGACTACGGCCGGCTCTACGAGTCCTTCTGGCCCGTGCTCGCGCGGGCCCACGACCGCTTCGTCGCCTCCGGCGCGGACCGGCTCGGCGGCTTCGACTCATTGCGCGATTTCCGCCGGCAGCAGGCGGAATGGCTCGAGCCCTTCGCCGACTTCATGGCGCTCAAGGCCCACTTCGGCGGCCGCGCCTGGACGACCTGGCCGGAGGAATACCGCCAGTGGAACGCCGCGCTTCGCGCCACCGCGCCCGAGAGCATCCGCCGCGAAGCCGACCGCCACGCCTTCTACCAATATGTGTTCTTCGGCCAGTGGGACCGGCTCCGCCGCCACGCCGCCGAGCGCGGCGTCGGCATCATCGGCGACGTGCCGATCTTCGTGGCCCTCGACAGCGCCGACACCTGGCAGAACCGCGCCGTCTTTCGCCTGGACGCCCAGGGCCAGCCGCTGGCGGTCGCCGGCGTGCCGCCGGATTATTTCGCGGCGACGGGCCAGCTCTGGGGCAACCCGCTCTACGACTGGGACTATCTCGCCCACACCGGCTACGAGTGGTGGATCGACCGGCTCAGCGCCGCATTCGAGCTCTACGACATCATCCGCCTCGACCACTTCCGCGGCTTCGACACCTACTGGGAGATCCCGGCCGGCGCCCCCGACGCCCGCGGTGGCCGCTGGCTCAAGGGCCCGGGCCGCGCCTTCTTCCACGCCGTGCGCGCCGCGCTGCCCTCCGCCCGCATCATCGCCGAGGATCTCGGTTACATCGGGCCCGACGTGGTCGAGCTGCGCCGCGCCGCCGGCCTGCCGGGCATGAAGGTCCTGCAATTCGCCTACGGCCACGACGCCAACAACGTCAACCTGCCGCATTTCTACCCGCCGGACAGCGTCGCCTACACCGGCACGCACGACAACGTCACGACCCGGGGCTGGCTGGAGTCGTTGCCGCCCTCGATCGCGGCCCTGGTGGATGACTACTACCTGCTCGGCGGCGCCCGCTCCGCGTGGCCGGTGATCCGGGCCGCGCTGGCCACCCCGTCGCGGCTGGCGGTCATCCCCATGCAGGACTTGCTCGACCTGCCCGCCTCGGCCACCCTGAACCGGCCGGGCACCAACGAGGGCAACTGGCAGTGGCGCTTCACCGCCGCCGAGCTCTCGTCCCTCTCCGGCGAAAAGTCCGCCAAGCTCTGCCATTGGATCAAGCTCTACGACCGCACCGGCGACCGCCCGCTCCGCGACTACAGCGAACCCCCCGAACACTGACCGCCCCATGACGACCCTGCGCCCCATGACCCTGCCGGCGATCTGGAACATGAGCTTCGGCTTCTTTGGCATCCAGTTCGGCTGGGGCCTGCAGATGGCCAACATGAGCGCCATCTACGAGTTTCTCGGCGCGTCCGAGAGCGAGATTCCCATCCTCTGGCTCGCCGCCCCGCTCACCGGCCTGATCGTGCAGCCGATCATCGGCTATTACAGCGACCGCACTTGGATCCGCGGCCTCGGCCGCCGGCGCCCCTACTTCCTCGCCGGCGCGATCCTCGCCAGCCTCGCGCTGGTCGCCATGCCCAACTCCTCGGCGCTCTGGATGGCGGCGGGCCTGTTGTGGGTCCTCGACGCCTCGGTCAACATCAGCATGGAGCCCTTCCGCGCCTTCGTGGCCGACCTGATGCCACCGGCGCAGCGGCAGGTGGGCTTCGCCATGCAGAGCCTGCTCATCGGACTCGGCGCCGTGCTCTCCTCCGCGCTGCCGTGGCTGCTGACGCGCTTCGGGCTGGTGGAGGCCGCCACGACGGGCATCCCGCCGTCCGTGAAGATCTCGTTCTATGTCGGCGCCGTTGTCTACATCGCGGCCGTCGTCTACACGGTCGTCACGACCCCGGAATTCCCGCCGGAGATCACGCCGGCGGCGGACGTGCCGAAGCCAACTTCGTTCTTCGTCGAGATATTCCACGGCATTGCCAACATGCCGCACGTGATGCGCCGGCTGGCCGTGGTGCAGTTCTTCACCTGGCTGGGGCTGTTCTGCATGTGGATCTATTTCACGCCGGCGATCGCCCGCGGCGTATTCGGCGGTTCGCCCGGCTCGCCGGAATACCAGCGCGGCCTCGAGTGGGGCGGCGTCTGCTTCGCCGTCTACAACGGCACGGCCTTCGTGGTCGCGTTCATACTGGTGGCGCTCGCCGGGCGCGGCGTCCCGGCCAAGCTGCTGCACCGCTGCGGCCTGCTCTGCGCCGGGGTTGGCTTGTGCTCGGTTGGGGTGGTCAAGACCCCCGAGGTGCTGCTGCTCTCCATGGCCGGCGTCGGCATCGGCTGGGCCACGATCCTCTCGATGCCCTATGCCCTTCTCGCGAACGCCATCCCCGCGAAGCAGATGGGTTTCTACATGGGCGTGTTCAACTTCTTCATCGTCCTGCCCCAGATCCTCGCCGCCACGCTCCTGGGGCCGGCGGTGAAGCACCTGCTCGGCGGCCACGCCATGACGGCCGTGGTCATCGGCGGCGGCTGCATGGTGCTCGCCGCCGTCGCGCTGTCCTGGGTGTCCGAGGAGAAAACGGCCGCCTGAATCCCGCCATGAAAAAAGTCCTCACCCTCCTGCTGGCCTCCCTGCTGGCCGCCACCCCGGTCTTTGCCTCCCCCGCCACCGCGGACCCCTACCAGCCGCAACCCTACGTGAAGGTGGTCCACCCGGAGTGGTCCAAGAACGCCACGATCTACCAGGTCAACGTCCGGCAGTTCTCGCCCGAAGGCACCTTTGCGGCCGTCGAAAAGGAGCTCCCGCGCATCAAGGCCCTCAACGTCGACATCATCTGGCTCATGCCGGTCCACCCGATCGGCGAAAAGAACCGCAAGGGGACGCTCGGCAGCCCCTACTCCGTGAAGGATTATTACGGCGTGAACCCGGAGTTCGGCACGCTCGAGGACCTCAAGCGCCTCGTCGCCGCCGCGCACGGGCTCGGCCTCAAGGTCATCCTCGACTGGGTGCCCAACCACACCGCCTGGGACAACCCGCTGGCGGCCGAGCACCCCGACTGGTATCAGCACGACTGGAAGGGCGGATTCCGCCCGACGCCGTGGTTCGACTGGTCCGACATCATCAACCTCGACTACCGCGCCCCCGGCCTGCGCCGCTACATGGCCGAGGTCATGAAATACTGGGTGCGCGACGTCGGCATCGACGGCTACCGCTGCGACGTGGCCGGCTTCATCCCGCTGGATTTCTGGAACAACCTCCGCCGCGAGCTCGATGCCATCAAGCCCGTCTTCATGCTCGCCGAGTGGGAGTCGCGCGACCTCCACGCCGAGGCCTTCGACGCCACCTACGCGTGGAGCTGGTATGAGAACGTGCACAAGATCTGCAAGGGCCAGGCCGACGTGGGCGCGCTCTTCAACTACTACGCGTGGAACGAGGGGTTCTACCCCGACAACATCATGCGCATGAACTTCGTTTCCAACCACGACAAAAACTCGTGGGAGGGCACGGAATTCGAGAACTTCGGCGCCGGCCTCGAGGCCGCCATCGTCCTCTCCGTCGCCAGCGAGGGCATCCCGCTCATCTACAACGGCCAGGAGGCCGGCTACAACAAGCGGCTCCTCTTCTTCGAGAAGGACCCGATCCAGTGGCGCGACCACCCGATGGCCGGCTTCTACCGGAAGCTCTTCGCGCTGAAGAAGGCCAACACCGCGCTGTGGAATGCCAAGTGGGGCGCCCGGATGGTGCAGGTGGTGAACAGCGACGGCAGCAAGGTGTTCAGCTTCGTGCGCGAGAACGCCCGGGACAAGGTCCTCGCCCTGATGAATTTCTCCGGCGAGACCCGGAAGGTGAAGCTCACCGACGGCCCGTATGCCGGCCATTACACGGAATTTTTCAGCGGCGAGAAAACAGACATCGCCGAGGGTGCGGAGCTGACGCTGCCGCCGTGGGGCTACCGGTTGTATCTCAAGTAAGCCGAGGGCTCAGCGCTCAAAGGCCTGGTCGGCGGGGCGGCCGGCGGCCAGTTCGCCGCGGCCCGGCCCCGTCTTCCCCGCGGGCACGCCGTGAGTGAAGTCGAGCCGGTCGTGGTAAACCGTCTTCGGCTGCTCCTCCTGCGCCTGGCGCGAGGCCTCGAGCCGCGCGCGGTAGACCTGGGGGGTCGTGCCCTTGTGCTGCTTGAACACGCGGGCGAAATACGCCGGGTCGGAAAAGCCGCTGGCGTAGGCGATCTCGGAGATGGTCAGCGGCGAGGTTTCCAGCGCGAGGATGGCGCCGTCGATCCGGATGCGCTGGATGTAGTGCGTGAGCCGTTCCTTCGTCTCGGTGTGGAACAGGTGCGAGAGGTAGTCGGGCGAGCAGCCGAGCAGCTCGGCGATATGCGACACGCCGAGGTCGGCGTTGGCGAACTGCTCGCGCACGAGGCATTTCGCCTGGAAGACCTTGCCGATGTCGCTGTTGAGCTGGCCGGAGCCGGTCTCGACGATGTTGCGGAACAGCCCGAGCAGCGCGAGCAGCAGGCCCTTGAGCACGGCGTCGCGCGCGGGGCCCTGCATGCTGTGGGTCGACGCGGTGGTGTTGGCCAGCGTGAGGAAGACCTCGAGGTTCGGCGCGTCGAAAAACTCGATCACCTCGATGTCCGGCTTGCCCGGCCGCACCTCGTGGGCGAAGTGCAGGCTGAGGGTGTTGTTGTAGAAACCGGCGACCAGGTTGCGGAAGGGCTCGCCGGCGCCGGCTTGCACGACCTCGCCGTGCGGCACGCCGGCGGGGATGATGCAGATCTCGTCGGGGCCGAGCCGGAAGGTCTCGCGCGGGAAGCTGAAGTCGGTCGAACCCTGCAGGCCGAGGAAGATCTCGGGCCGGTAGTGGTAGTGCATGCCGCGCTTGTTCTGCACCGCCTTGGACTCATGCGGCACGCGCAGGACGAGACGGTTGCGCTCGGCCAGCTTCAGGGCCTGGTCAAAGGCCGCGCGCATCTCGGCGCGGTTGTGCGCGCTCATCGAGCGGGCGGTGAAGAGGGCGTGGGGAACGCCGGGGGCGGACATGGGGATCGGGTCGCGCCGGTGTGTGACGGCGAACCGGGGTTAGGGTTGAGCCAAGCAATGTCCCCAAACCCCGCATAACTCAAACGGGAAATGGGCGCCGGGCCGGGTGTCCCTTGACACACGCGCTTTGCGGGGTATCGGTGGGGGCGGATGATCGCATTTCACCAACAGTCGCACCGACCGAATCACGGGGCTCCGGGTATCTTCCCGGGCATGCCCGGTGCTGCGACTGCTTGCGTCTGAGGGCCTGACCGCCCGCCCGGGGCGCAACCAGCGCTGACACCGGGGTAAAAACAGGGACGAGCGTTTCGTTCCGCCGGACCACGTCCGTCTCCGCCTGCTCGCGTGCACGGGGCCATGCCTCCGTCCGACGCATCCGCCTTTGCGCGGATAAACTCCGCCGCGCCCCCCGGCCCGCGGCCCACCCTCAGATTGATCATGACATGAACCAAAGAAAATTTGGCCGCACCGGCCTGCCCGTGTCCGAGCTTTGCCTCGGCGCCATGCAGTTCGGCTGGCTCACCAACGACGAAACCTCCCGCGCCATCCTCGACGCCTATCGCGCCGCGGGCGGCAATTTCATCCAGACAACCACCTGCGGCCCGGCGGCCGCCGGGCCGGGACTCTGCCGTTCCGAGGAAATCGTGGGCGGCTGGCTGAGCGAAAACCCGCGGGCCCGCGACAGCCTGGTCCTGTCGACCCGGATGAGGTTCGCCCGTCCCGTTCCCGGGTTCCGCGCCGGTCTCGCCGACTCCATCCGCCGGCAGTGCGAGGAATCGCTGCGCCGGCTCAACGCCACGCACCTCGACCTGCTCGTCATCGAGTGGAGCGACGCGCTCCTGCCGATGGACGACGTCCTGGGCTCCATCGACGACCTCGTGCGGGCCGGCAAGCTGCGCTACGTGGGCGCGGCCGGTTTCCCGGTGTGGCGCTTCATGGAATCGCTCGGCCGCTCGGCCCGGCGCGGCGGCAGCCGCCTGGAATCCTTCCAGGCGGACTACTCGCTGCTGGAGCGCGCACCGTTCGAGCCCGACGCCATGGAACTCGCCCGCGAATACCGCGTGGCCCTCCTCGCCCAGTCGCCGCTTGCCGGCGGCTTCCTCACCGGGTTCTACCACCTGCCGCAGTTCCCCGAGACCGCGCGGACCCGGCGCCTGCGCGAACGCTACGGCAACGTGCGCGGCCACGCGGTGCTCGCCACCCTCGGCGACATTGCCGTCGAGCTCGGTGCCACCACCGGGCAGGTCGCCCTGGCCTGGGTGCTCACCCGCGGTTGCGTCACGGCTCCGTTGCTCGGCTTTCTCGCGCCCGACCAGGTGCGCGAGGCCGCCGCGGCCACCCGCCTGGGCCTCGCCCCCGAACAACTCGACCGGCTGGAGGCGGCGTCCCGCCGCCTGCCCGGCGTCATAGAACACTCCCTCGTGGAAATCACCCAACCCTGAACAAAAAACATCATGAACAATAATCCCAACCTCTATATCTCCTCCCGCGACCACCGCCTGCTGAGCCAGCTCATCGCGGCGGTCGGCAACAAGCACGGCACGATCGACCGCCTGCGCTGCGAGCTCACCCGCGCCATTGTGCTCGACCCGGCCGCCGTGCCGGCGAACGCCGTCGGCCTCAACAGCCGCGTCGAGCTCGCCGACCTCGACACCGGCGAGCGCGAGTCCTACGTGCTCACGCTGCCCGCCGCGGCCGACCCGGATCAGGCGCGCCTCTCTGTGCTCGCGCCCGTTGGCACGGCGCTGCTCGGTTACCGCGAGGGCGACGAGATCGAGTGGCCCACCCCGGGCGGCCTCCGCCGGCTCAAGCTTCTGCGTGTCACCCGCGAGCCGGAGCCGGTGGTGCCGGCGGCGGGCTGAGGTGCAGCAGGCGTGTCTCCCCGAAATCCAGCGCGACAAAGTCGTCCGCCGGGACGCCCTGCGCCGTCCGGGCGGACGCCAGATCGTGCAGCGGGGCGTCGATGGCTTCGTCCGTCAGCTGAAAGGTGCCGAAGTGCATGCCGATCGACCGGCGGCTGCCGAGCGCGAGGTGCGCGCGGACGGCCTCGTCGGGATTCAGGTGCACGGGCTCCATGAACCAGCGCGGCTCGTAGGCGCCGATGGGCAGCAGGGCCAGCGTCGGCGGACCAAGCCGGGCCTTGATCTCCGCGAAGTGCGGCGCCCAGCCCGTGTCGCCCGCGAAGAAAACCAACCCCGCCGCCGTGCGCAGCATGAAGCCGCCCCACAGCGTCTCGCGTGCATCCCAGGGCGTGCGCGCGGCGAAGTGTTGCGCCGGCGTGCAGATCGCCTCGAGGTTCGGTGCCGGGTGGTGCGACTGCCACCAGTCGAGCTCCGTCACGCGACCCACCCCGCGGGCCTCGAGCCACGCCCGGTTGCCCAACGTCGTGACGATGACCGGCCGGTGCTGACGGGCGAGCCACTGCAAGGCGGCGAGGTCGAGGTGGTCGTAATGGTTGTGGCTGAGCAGCACGACATCGATGCGCGGCAGTTCGCCCAGCCGCAGCGCCGGCGGGCGGGCGCGCTTGGGCCCGAGCAGGCCGAACGGACCGGCGCGCGAGGCGAAGACCGGGTCGGTCAGGAGGTTCAGGCCGGGCAGCTGCAGCAGGAAGCTCGAATGGCCGATGAACGTGACAGCCATCTGCCCCGCGGGGATGCCGGCGGGTAGCACCGGGGTGCGCGGCGCCGGCACGTTACGCGGCCAGCGCGAGCCCTGGCCCTTGACCAATCGCTGATACCACCAGCGTGGCAGCTCGGAGAAGCCGAGCGCCTGCGGCCGGCCGGCCGGGTTGAAGAAGTGCGAGCCGTCGCAATGGTCGCTGAGGGGGAAGCGGGGGTTCATGTGATGGTAGGGCGCGTTATCCTTAACGCGCCGCGTGCGACGGCGGATTAGGGATAATCCGCCCTACCCGGTTTGCAACCTGGCCCGGGCCTGCGCCCAGTAGTCGAGCAGCGCGCGGAAGTCCTGCTCCTTGGTGCGGCTGTGGATCACGTAGTCGTAGGAATTGCGCTCGGCCAGCTCGAGCTCGGCGCTGTGCATCCGCCGCTCCAGCTCCTCGGGCGTCACCGCCCCGCGGCCCTGCAGGCGCTCGCGGAGGACGTCGAGCGAGTCGGGGGCGACGAAGATCGTGACCAGCCGCTCCTTGAGCAGCGGGATGGACTGCGCCGCGGCGCGGATGCTGCGCACGCCCTGGACATCGATGTTCATCACCAGGCTCGAATGCGGCAGCCGGTCGAGCACGGCGGACTTGAGCGTGCCGTAGCGGTATTTGCGGTGCACCCAGGCCCACTCGAGGAAGTCGTTCGCGGCGAGCCGGGCGTCGAACTCGGGCTCGGACAAAAAGTGATAATCGCGACCGTCGACCTCGTTGGGACGCGGCGGGCGGGTGGTCGCCGTGATGGCGCGCTCGAAGCCCGGCACCTCGGCCACGAGGCGGTCGCAGAGCGTGCTTTTGCCGACGCCGGCGGGGCCGGCCAGGATCAGGAGCACGGTCTTCGTCGCGGCCATGCTCAGTAGGTGAAGGCGGCGGCGGCGGTCGCCAGGCCGTAGGACAGCAGGATGGCGCCGGCCAGCCGCACGCGCGCCGGTCGCTGGAACAGCCACTCGAAGAAATCCCGCAGCCGGTAGGGCGCGGCGGCCAGGTAGAGCGCGAGGCCGAGGCCGAGGTAGACGGCGCTGACCATCAGCAGCCGCTGCGGGTGCTGGTATTCCATGTAGGCGGCGGAGAGCAGCGGCTCGGCGGCCAGCAGCATGATCACGCACAACCCGCGCACGGCGAGGAAGTCCGGCGTGTAGATGAAGGCCAGCACCGCGAGCACGCCGAAGCCGATCATCACCGGGCCCGGCGTCTTGAAGAAGATCAGGTCGGACTCGTTGAGGTGCGACAGCCGCCACAGGAACCAGGCGGCGCCGGCGCCGAAGAACAGCCACGCCCCGCGGTTCGAGCGCGGCAGGGCCTTCGCCGTCGAGCCCACCAGCGAGTTGGGCCAGAGCAGCGTCCCGCCGAGCAGCGCGAGGAACAGGCCGGGAAGCAGGGTGGCGAGGAAAAGGGACATCGGTAAAATCGTTCTCTTTCTCCTACTCGTTCTCTTTCTCCACAAGCCAAGAACCGTATTCTGCCGAATCTTCCCGCACTTCACCCGAAAAATGGGCGATTAAACCCGAAACAAGCGAGACGACGCCAAGGAGAATAGCTTTGCCCGCGGCAGTGTCATCGGCGACCAGTTTTTTACGGGCGATCAGCACATCAAGACATGCGGCGCATTCCAGGGCGGAACCGCGGGCAATATCCAAATAGCGACAACGATCAGGATGAGAACGCTTGCCGTTGCCTTCAGCAATATTGAGCGCAATCGAGGTGGACGCCCGGTCGAGCTGGTCACGGGCGGATAACCTTGCGGGCAGTTTCTCTATGACGGGCTCGACCCAGGCCGCGAAACGCAAAGCCTCCTGATAGGCGCGGAGTTTCTCATGATCAAAGGGCTGGCTGTTCATGGCGAGAGAACGAGTAGGATTACGAGAACGAGAACGATCAAGACCCCACTCCCGCCAGCGCGAGCGAGCCGTAAAGCACCGCGGTGGAGACGCGCTCGATCTTCACGGGCACGAGTTCGCCGACCAGGCGGGGATCGGCGGCGAAATGCACGATGCGGTTGCCGCGGGTGCGGCCCATGAACTGGACGCCCTTCTTGTCCGGGCCCTCGACCAGCACCTCCTGCGTCGTGCCGAGCAGCGTGGCGTTGCGACGGTTGGAATTGGCCTCGAGCAGGCCGAGCAGCTCCTGGTTGCGCGCCTCCTTCACCTCGTCGGGGATCTGGTCGCCCATGTCCGCCGCCGGCGTGCCGGTGCGGATCGAGTATTTGAAGATGTAGGCCATGTCGTAGTTGCAGGCCTCGAAGAGCTCGCGCGTCTGCCGGAACTCCTCGTCCGTCTCGCCGGGGAAGCCGACGATGACGTCGGTCGAGAAATACATGTCGGGCCGGACCGCGCGGAGGGCGGACACGATCTCGAAGTAACGCTCGCGGGAATAGGGCCGGTTCATCGCCTTCAGGATGCGGTTGGACCCCGACTGCAGCGGCAGGTGCACGTATTCGCAGAGTTTCTCGAGGCGGCCGTAGGCCTGGATCAGGTCGTCCTTGAACCCGCGCGGGTGCGGCGAGGTGAAGCGGATGCGCCGGATGCCCGGGATGGCATTCACACGCTCGAGCAGCTGCACGAACGGCGTGATGCCGCCGGTGTGGGTGTAGTCGCGCCGGCCGTAGCTGGTGACGATCTGGCCGAGGAGCGTGATCTCCTTCACGCCGCGCTCCGCCAGCTGCTCGCACTCGCGGACGATGTCATCCATCGGCCGCGAGCGCTCGTCGCCGCGGGTCTTGGGGACGATGCAGAACGCGCAGTCCATGTTGCAGCCCTGCTGGATCGAGACAAAGGCCGAGACCTGTTTCTCCTCCAGCACGTGGTCGCGGATGGTGTTCTGCGAACCGGCCTCCTCGGCGATGTCGACGATGGTCGAGCCGATGGGCACGCCGGCGGCCTGGGCGGCGCGGAGGTTGTCGAGGTAGTCCGGGACCTGGTGGAACTTCTGCGTGCCGACGATGAGGTCGAGGTCGGGCAGGCGGTCGAGGAGCTCGGCACCGCGGTTCTGCGCCATGCAGCCGAGGATGCCCAGGATGAAGTCGGGCTGCTTCTTCTTGCGGGCGGAGAGGTAGCCGGCCTTGCCGATGGCCTTCTGCTCGGCGGCGTCGCGGACGCTGCAGGTGTTGAGCAGGAGGATGTCGCAGTTGTCCTCGTCCGGCACGATCCGGTAGCCCCGGCCACGCAGGAGCGCCGCGACGGCCTCGCTGTCGCGCTCGTTCATTTGGCAGCCGTAGGTTTTGATGTGGACCCGGTTCATCCGTGGATGGGTCTAACTACCCGTCCATCCAGCCCGGTCAACGCGGTAAAAAACCGCCCGGAATCAGTCGTCCCTGCGGCGGCCTTTGCTGCGGCGGTTGCCCGGGCCGTATTCGCGGTTGATGCGCCAGGTCTTGAACTCCTCCCACGCCCAGACGGCGACCAGGGTCAGGACGACCGTGGACAAAATGATCAAAAGCACCTCGATCCAGCCGAATTTCATGACCGGGGGCCTCCGCTGGCGGCAAAAGGTGAAAACGGGCCCATGGCCGGTAATAAGCCGAAAAAAGGCCCGGTGGCACAAGCCGCCGGGCCTAGGGGAATCCCTGATTTTGGAAGGGCTCAGGCCGACGCGGCCACCCGCGCCTGCCGGCGGCGCCAGAACGCGAGGCCGAGCGCGCCGAGGCCGGCGAATGCGGCATAGGTCGAGGGCTCGGGGATGGCGGAGACCGAGAAGTTGTCGGCATAGATGGAACCGGCGGAGATGGCGCCGGCGATGTTGCTGTTGCCGAAGACCTCGAAGTTAAATCCACCCGTCGCCGCGCCCGCGGTCCATTCCGTGGTCGGGCTGTAGGTCGCCAGTGAGGTGTAGTTGCTGCCATCGAGGCTGTAATAGGAGTTCAAGGCCTGGGTGCCGGCGTCCCAGGCAAGGCGCAGGTGCACGTCCGTCGAGTCGGCCGTGCCTACATTGACCGGGGTGAAACCGGAGCCTTCCGCGCGGAAGGTGTAGCCGGCGCTGTTGGCCGACAGCAAGATGCCCGAGTATTGTGCGCCGGTGCCGGCGACCTCGAGGCCGAAGACGGCGAAATCGCCACCCGTCAGGCCGCTCAGGGTGTTCGTGACCGTGATGTCGGCCACCCAGCTTGTGCTGAAGCTGGCGCTGGTCTTGCTGGGATTTGCCCCGGGGGTGGAGGGCTCGCCGTCCCAGCCGAGCACGTAGCTGCCGGCGCCAGCAGCCTTGGTGAAATCAAGCCGCCCGGCGGAATAGTCCAGCAGGCCGTTGCTTCCGCTGAAACGAAAAGCGTAGGCCCATTTGTTGTCGGTGGCGGCAGGACTGCTGAAATCGTCTGAACCGACGAAGACTTGGGCGGAGGCGGTCGAGGCAAGCAGGCCCGCAAGGGCCAGCGCGAGGAGGAGCGTGGATTTTTTCATGGGTGTGGAGGTGCGGGCCGACCATTACGTCCACCGCCACGGACACAAGGGGTTCACCCTCGGGAAATCCCTGATTTTTAGGAATTTAAGAATGCGCCTTAACGCGCCAGACCCTGTTCGCGCACCCACAATGCGGCGCGCGCCACCAGGGCATTGGCGTGCGGCACGCCGAGCTTGCCCTTGATGTTCTCGCGGTGCGACTCGATCGTCTTGACGCTCACGTTGAGCGCCGCGGCGATCTCCTGGGTCGAGCGGCCTTGGCCCAGCAGGATGAAGACCTGCAGCTCGCGCTCGCTCAACGCGGCCAGCTCGTGCGCCACCTGTGGCCCGGGCTTGGGCAGGCGGGCAGCCGGTCCGGCCTGGCGCAGCGCCGCGATGATCGCGGCGGGACCCTCCAGCTTGGAGACGAAACAACTGGCGCCGGCCTGCAGCGCCTTCGGCCGGTAGACCGCCGCATCCAGCATGGAGAGCACGACGAGGCGCAGGCCCGGCAGGTCCGCCCGCAACTCGCGCACCAGCTTCAGACCGTCGTCAGCCTGCAGCATGAGGTCCACCACCGCGGCGTCCGGGCGCAGGCGGCCCGCGAGGGCGCGCGCATTGGCGGCGGTGTCAGCCTCCCCGCAGACCTCCAGGTCGGGTTCGCTCTTCAGGGCGGCCACCACGCCGGCACGGAAAAGCGGGTGGTCGTCGACCACCAGCACGCGGAGCCGGGGAGATGTCTTGTCGCGGTTGATGATGCGCGGAGTGAGTGCAGAATAACGGGCCGGACAAGCGTGATATTGCAAAATATAAACCCCGGGCCCGATAACGGGAAAAACTCCCGGGGTCCGGCAGGGATATTAGGCCCCGGGTGCGCCGTTCAGCAGCGCATCCAGCGCGGCGGCGCAGCGGGGCCACCAGAGCGCCGCCGCCCCGGCGTCGGCCGCCCCCGCCGCGGCCTCCAGCCCGGTGCAGGCCTCGAACAATGCGGTCGCCTGCACGACGAGGGCGCTGTTGCGGAGGTAATGAGCCGTGGCGCGCACGCGGGCCCAGTCGCCCGCCTGGATGGCGGCGGCGAGCTCGGCGCGGCGGGCGGGCAGCTCCCGGGCGAATTCCTCCTGCAGGCGGGCACGCAGCGGCGCGGGCAGCTCGAAATGCGGCAGCGCGACGGCAGGCGCCGGCGGGACACCGGTGACGGCCGTCCACAGGCTCGCGAGCGGCACGGGCTTGACGATGAACTCATCCATGCCCGCCGCGAGGGCGCGCGTCCGGTCGGCGGCGCCGGCATGGGCGCTCACGCCGATGATCCGCAGGCCGGCGGCGAGCGCGCGGAAGCGCGGCACAAAATCCACGCCGTCGCCATCGGGCAGCGCCAGGTCGAGCACGACCACCTCGGGCGCCTCCTCCGCCACGCGGGCCAGGCCCTCGGCCCCGGAGCCCGCCACGCGACAGCGGGCGCCACGCTCGGTCAGCGAGGCCACGAAGAGTTCGCGGACGAGGCGGTTGTCGTCGACCACGAGCACGCGCGGGGCCCGGCCGGAACGCAGGTCGGCGGGAACGGCTGCCTCCGCCGGGGCGTCCGTGGGGGTGGCGAGGAGCGTGGCGGTGAAACAACTGCCCGCCCGGCCGTCGCTTTCGACCGTGATGCCGCCGCCCATGGCGCGGCACAACGCGGCGGACAGGGCCAGGCCGAGGCCCGAGCCCTCCTTGTCGGCGGTTTGGGCCAGCCGCGTGAATGGCGTAAAAAGCCGCGCCTGCTGCGCGGGCGGGATGCCCGGGCCGGTGTCCCGCACCGCCAGCATCAACCGGCACCGGCCTTCGTTGGCCGGTCCGGCGCGAAGGGAGGCGGCGACCGAACCCTGGTCGGTGAACTTGATGGCGTTGCCCAGGAGGTTGATCAGGACCTGGCGCAGGCGGCCGCCGTCGGTCGTGACCCAGGCGGGGACATCGTCCCCGGTCACGGCGTGCAGGCTGAGACCCTTGGCCGCAGCGCGCGGCCGCAGGCTTTCGATGGTCTGGTGCAACAGCTCAGCCGGGTTCACGGTCTGCCCGGCAAGTTGAAAGGACCCGCTCTCGACCGCACTCAGGTCGATCAGATCATTGACCAGCCGGGTCATCAGCTCTCCCTGCTGGCGCAGGGCGTCGAGCCGCGGATGGGCGGCCCCGCCCAGTTCCTGCCGCAGCAGTTCGCTGTAACCCAGGATGCTTTGCAGCGGGGTCCGCAGCTCGTGGCTGACGTTGGCAAGGAAGGCGGTCTTGATCCGGCTGCCCTCGGCGGAGATGGCCGCGGCGCGCAGCGCAATCTCGCGCTCGCGACCGATCTGGCGCTGCACGAACACAAGGGTCAGCAGGATTATGCCGAGCGCCGTCATGAGGAACGGCGCCGCCCGCCAGCGCCGCTCGATGCTCAGGTAATATTCCCGGCGCACGCAATCGAGCCAGCCGAGCATCCGCCCGTCCGCCCCGATGATCGGGGCGCGGCAGTAATAATCATAGCCGATCTCCGGGACCGGGGACTCCTCGACGTAGGCTTCCTTCTTCTGCCACAGCGCGAGGTCATCCGGCGTGGCCCGTCGCAGCACTTCGATCTCGCCGGGCCGGACGGCGTTGTCGGAGGAAAGCACGGCGACCAGCCAGCCGTCCTGCAGCCGGATCAGGCGCGTGTGGTCGAGAAACGGGGTGGCCAGGACGACCTCCTGCAGCCGGAGGCGGGCCGGCTCCGCCGCACCGCCGGCCAGCCACGGGGAAAAGGCCGGCGCGGGTTCGCCGGCGGCTGACTTCCATTCGATCCGGAACTCCGGCCGGTCCAGCGGCTCGAGCAGGGCCGGATCAAAGACCTTGGCGTGGGCGGCGGCTGTGCGCAGCCGGTTCTGCTGGATTTCCCGCCGGTTGTCCCGGCCGGTCTGGATGCCCCAGGTCAGGCCGACGGCCAGCAGCCCCGCCACTCCCGCCCAGAAAATCCGCCGGTCCCGCCGGAAAGCGGGGGTGGTTTCGGCCGGCAGGCGCTCCGGCAGGCCGCGCGCCAGGCCGGCCAGGACCACCGCGCCGAACAGCAGCTGGAACACTGCCGCGCCCAGGCCCATCGGGGTCGGCGGCCCGGATCGTTGCGCCGCGTGCAGCGCCACCGCCAGCGGCCCGACCGTTGACACCACCGGCAACAGGGCGGCGGCGACCAGCGCCCGGCGCGCCACCGGATCAGCCCGGACAATGGGCCGCAGCAGCAACGCGGTGATCGCCCCCGCCAGAACGAGCAGCCAGCTGCCGATGGTTCCATCAGCGGCGTGGAGCACGGCCACCGCGGCCAGGAAAAGCGCGGGCAGCCAGCGCAGGTGGGGCCGTCCGCCGCGGCGTGCCGCCAGCCAGCCCCAAAAGGCGGCCATCGTCGCGAGCACCGCTCCCATGAGCGCATCACCGAGCCAGTAGGGATCGATCAGGGCCGGCCGGTAGTCGGACAGCGTGCCCGGGATCAGCCGGTCCTGAAAGAGGTCGAAGGTGGGGTTGAAAACGCCGAATTGCAGCAGCGCCGTCCCGATCGTGGCGAGGCCGGCGCCCGGCAGCCAGGCCCAGGAGGTCCGGCGCTGCGGGTGCCGCCACCAGAGGATCATGGCCAGGCTCCAGGCCAGCAGGGAAAAGAACCAGAAGAAGTCCTGATGCACGCTGATGCGGCCGATCCAGGTGGCGGCATCATAGGTGGGAACGGGATTTTCCATGCGTGGGCCAGCAGGCTTGCGTGGTTTTTTTGCGCGGACAAGCTGCATCCCCGATGCGATCCGGCGCCCTCATGCTCCTGCTTCTGGCGGTCACCTCCGCCGCCCAAGCGGCCGGGCCGGAGGCGCTCGTGATCCTGGCCGGCGACCAGCACTCGGCCTACGAGCGCACGGCGCAGGTGGTTGGGGCCGTGGACCGCCTGAAGGCGGAGCACCCCGGCCTGCCGCTCGCCATCCTGTTGAACGGAGACACGCTCGAATACGGTAACATCGTCGCGCGCCGCAGTGCCGGCGCGGTGGACTTCGCGATGTTCGCCGCCCTCGCCCGCCGCGCCCCGACCATCGTCAACGTCGGCAACCACGAGCCGGAGTTTTATGACCTCACGGAAACGATCGCGCGCGTGCGGGCGACCGGGGTCACCGTGGTCTGCAACATCACCAACCGCACCACCGGCCAACCGTTCGCCCCGGCCGCCGCAAAGCTCCGCCTCGGCCGCGATGAATTCAACGTGGTCGGCGTGACCACCGACAACCTCGCCACCTACCGGGTGGCCGTCCGTCCCGCGCTGGACCTGGCCGATCCCGTGGTCTGGGCGCAGGGGAATTTTCCGGTGCTGCTGGGGGTGGAGCGCGTTGCCCCCAACGCGCTGAATGACGCGCCCGGCGGGGAAAAGCGCCTTGAGGGCAAGGCGCTCCACCCGGCGCCCGCCATCGTGCTCAGCCACGCCGGCATCAAGGCCGATCGCGGCATCATGCCGCTCGTGCCGGCCGGCACGCTCTTTGCCGGGGCGCACGACCACCAGCGCTTCGTGCACCCGTTCGAGCAAGGCGTGTATGTGCACTCCGGCTCATGGAACGAATACCTGACGCTCGCGTGGCTGCACCGCGACGAGGCCGGCCGGCCGCGCTGGGTGGTGGAACAGGTCCCGGTGCCGGCGGACGGGCCGGCGGACGCGGCGCTCGCGGCGCTCATCCGGGAAACCCGGGCCAAACATCTCACGCCGGAAGACACGGCCGTCGTGGCGCACCTCGGCGGCTCACTCGGGCCCGCCGAGGCGGCGCGGATGGTCGTCGGCGCCCTGCGCGAGGCGGCCGGCGTGGACGCAGCCTTTGTCGGCAACACAACCTTCGGCGCCGGGCTGCCGGCGGGCGGCGTCACCCGCGAGGAGTTCGACGCGTGCGTGCGCTTTGACGGGACGATCTTCACCGCCGAGGTGGACGGAGCGCGGCTGCGGCAGTTGATGGCCGCCGCCAACCTGGGGCCCGACACGCCGTTTGAAGTGCGGCGCGGCGAATTTTCCCATGCCGCCGGCCCGGCCGGGATCGATCCGGCGAAAACCTACCGCCTCGCCACGACGGACTGGGGCGCGAAGAACACCGCGCGCTACTTCGGCGAGCCGGCCATCATCTGGCGCGAGCAGGCGGGTTTGAGGCTGAAGGCCGCGGTGCTCGGCAAACTCAACGGCACCAAGACCGCGCCGGCGGGTCGTTGAGGCATGCGAAAATCCGCGTGGGGCTTGCTGCTGGTCTGCGGGGTGGCTTGGGCCGCTCCGGCGGAGCCGCCGCCCCCCGCCCAGCCCGCGGCAGAGCCGGACGGCGGAGACCTGCTCAAGGCCGCGCAGCAGCTGTTCGAGGAATATGCGCCCGACGAACTCGCCGAGCAGTTTGAATTTCCCACCGAAAAGGAGTGGGACGAGTTTGCGAACCGGCTGCAGCAGGCGCTCGAGAGCAACGATCTCCGCCGGCTGGCTTCCTACGAGCCGGAGGCGCGCGCCGCCCTCACGGCGTTGAGCCTGCTGCCGGAATACCACGATTACGTGGACTGGCTGACGGAGCGGCTGGACTACATCGAGGTTGCGAAGAAATCCCTCCGCCCCGCCCCGCCCCGGCGGCCGAAACCCGTCCCGCCCCCGGCGATTGCCGGAACCCCGCCGGGTGCGCCGCCAGCCGAGCCCGACATTCCGCATTACGAGCCCTGGCTTGAGCGGATGCGCCAGCGTCCGGCACCCGAGCGGGCGGCGGCACTGCTGCCGCGGCTGCAACAGGTGTTTCGCGAGGAGGGCCTGCCGCCGGCCCTTGTGTGGCTGGCCGAATCGGAGTCCACCTTCAACCCGTCCGCGCTCAGCCCGGTCGGGGCCAAGGGACTGTTCCAGCTGATGCCGGAGACGGCCAAGAGCCTTGGCCTGCAGACCTTCCTGCCGGACGAGCGGACGAACCCGGAAAAATCCTCGCGCGCCGCCGCCCAATACCTGCGGCGACTGCACGGCCGCTTCGGCGACTGGCCGCTGGCGCTCGCAGCCTACAACGCCGGCGAGGGGCGCGTCAGCCGCCTGCTGACGCGGCAGAACGCGAAGACCTTCGCCGAGATCGCGGACGGCCTGCCGGCGGAGACCCGGATGTATGTGCCCAAGGTGCTGGCGACCATCGAGGTCCGGGCCGGCATCACCCCGGGCAACCTGCCCGCGCCGCGGGCGTAAGGATCGCGGATGGCAAGGCGGAGCCCGCCCTCCGCTCGGGCTCAAACCTGTTTCAGTCGTCCCGGCGGCGGCCGCGCCGCCGGGCGCGCCGGTCCTCGCGCCGGTGATGGCGGGTGGCCCGCCAGTCGATGATCTCCTCGCGGGCCCACAACGCGATGAGCGTCAGCACCACGGTGCCGAGGCCGATGAGGAGGATCTCGATGGCGCCGAATTTCATGGGCGGGGATCCGGCTCGCGCCGGTTTTTCTGTGCCGGGTTGCCGTTCAGCCAACAGACCAGCCCCACCACGCAAAGGGCCCCAAGGAGGAGTCCGACCAGGAAGAAACCGAGGGCGAACAGCACATCGATGGAGTCAAGGCTCATGGGATTCCCCCCGGTAACGCCGCGCCGCGGCCGGGTCTTTCAGCAAAACCGCCTCGCTTCGGGGGCGGGGATTCGTTTGCTGGCAGCCCATGGGATTCTTCGACCGCAAGCCTGCCGACCAACCCGTGGCCCCGGCCACCCCGCCCGCGACGGAAAAAACCAGCGCCGCCGGCGGCGTGCTCCCCCAGCTGGCCGCGGCCCGCGACAAGCTGAAGGCCAAGGACATCGCGGGCGCCATGGCCATCTACGAGGGCGTCCTGGCCGGCGCCGGCGACCGGGCCGACGTCCTCGTGACCATCTCGGGCGACCTCGGCACCGCCGGCCATGTGAAGGAGCTCATCGAGCTGCTCGCCCCGCGCTACGACGCCCAGCGCCACGGTGCGGCCGCCGGCATCAACCTGCTGCAAGCCTACCTCGTGACGCGCAACGCCGAGGCCGCCCAGCACCTGCTGGACCTGCTCTTTTCCCTCCAGCAGCCGGCGCTCGAGGCGCGGCTGGTGGGTTTCTCCAACGCCGTGGCCGAGCTGTTTGTCAGCGAGGGCGAGGCGGCGGCGCAGCAGCCCATGACGGAAACCGACGCCAAGGTCAGCCTGGTCAGCCTCAGCAAGCCGGTCTGGTTCTACGGTCTCGAGGCGCTCGCGCCGCACCTGCTGCCGCAGGCGGAAGGCAAGCGCCGCCGCGTGGCCTTCGCGCAATGCGCGGTGCTCGGGCTCGACAACGCCGCGGCCCGCGCGGCGCAGCCCGAGGAGGCGCTCGGCCGCCTGTGCCGCGGCCTGCCGCTGTGGTTTGCCGAGACCTTCGCCGCCAGCGCGGGCTACGAGCCGTTCGCCGCCATCGGGGCCTCCGACCGGCGGCACTACGCGCTGTTCCCCACCGAGTGGGTCGCGGAGAACATCCGCCAGCTGCACGATACCACCGAGGGCGGGCTGGATTATGTGGTCACCGGCGCCCTCCGGAACCGCAACGACGACTTCGAGCTCAGCCTCCGCATCTGGGAAGTGAAGAAATTCCGCGAGCTGAAGGTGTTCACCACGCGCTGGACGCCGTCGGACGCCGACGCGGAGCTGGGTAAATTCCACGGGCTCGTGCGCGGTTACATGGAGTGGAGGGAACCGTCCATGGGCGGCGGCCTGGCCTACGCGCCGCCGGCGGCCCCGCTGGCCTACGTGCACGGGCTGGGCGCGGCGCTCACGCTTTTTCTCGGGGAAAAGGGCGTGCTGGCGCCGGAACAGGTGCCGGCCGGCACCGACGTGCTGCTGCAGTCGGCCCGCGCCAACCCGGACGATGCGCGCGCCCAGCTGGCGCTGGTCGCCGCGTTGCTCCGCCTCAAGGCCCAGGGCATCGCGCCCGATCCCGCCGCCCAGCAGCACGCCAGCGCCTGGCTCGCCTCCCCGGCCGCGCAGGCCGCGGATGCGTCGGCCCTGATCATGAAGCTGGGGTAGGTAGGGCGGTGACTCCGCTCACCGCCGTGGCGCAGAACGGAGTCCGCGCCCTACCCCAACAAAAAGGCCCGGCTAAAGGCCGGGCCGGAGTTGAATCGCGCCTTGCCGCGCCGTAGTTCCGCGGTGGCGGAACGAAGGCGGGTTACGGATGCTTGGCGTTGTAGTAGCCGATGAAGTCGGCCGTGAGGTCGAGCTCGGGCTTCGCGTCGAGCAGGCCCTCGCCGAGCTTGGCGATGTCGAAGAGCATCGAGATGTCGCGCTCCTGGGCGAAGGCGCGCAGCTCCTTGCCGAGCTCCAGGCTGACCGGGCCCTGCAGCTCCTGCTGGCGCTTGCTGAAGGCCTGCTGGGCGGCCTGCTGCTTGCTCTGGAATTCCTGCTGGAGGGCGAGGCCGGCGGTCTGCTTCTCCTCAATGGCCTTGGCGTCCGGGGCCGCGTCGGCGCGGAGCTTGTTGAGCTCGCCCACGATGGTGCGGAGCTTCTCCTGGAGCAGCGCAAGCTCGCTCTGCTGGGTGCTGAACTCGAGCTCGAGGGTCTGGAAAACCTTGACCAGCTGCTTCACGCCGGTGGCGGGCTCGAGGAAGGCCGAGCTGTTCACGTAGGCCACGCGGGCGGGCTCGATGGCCTTGACGACGGGGGTCTTGGCGGGCTGGGCCGACACCGAGGCGGTGAGGGCGGTGGCCAGGAGGGAAAGGATCAACAGGCGAAAGGATTTCATGGGAAGCTGACTCGTAGAGTTCCGGGCCGGTTTGGCAAAGGTTAAATCCATGGGGTATTTCAGGGTGAGCCCTCGGCCCGGAGGGTCGCCAGCTGGCCGCAGCCGGCGGCGATGTCGATGCCCCGGCGCTGGCGGACGGTGCTGGGGAGGCCGTATTCCCGGAGGATCTGCTGGAACCGCTTCGCCGCCTCCCGGCCGGTGGGGGCGCCGCCGTAGCCGGCGGTGGGATTGAGCGGGATCAGGTTAACCTGGGCGTTCTGGCCGTGCAGCAGCCGGCCGACGGCGTGGGCGTTGTCGGCGGAGTCGTTTTTCCCCTCGATCAGCGTCCACTCGTAGAAGATCCGGCGCTGCTGCTTGGCAATGTAGTAGCGGCAGGCGTCCATCAGCTCGTCGAGCGGCCACTTCTTCGCCACCGGGACGAGCGCGGCGCGCTCCGCCTGCGTCGCGCCGTGCAGCGACACGGCGAGGTGGATGGGCCGGCCCTCGTCGGCCAGCCGGAGGATGCCCGGCACCACGCCGACGGTGCTGAGCGTGATCTGTTTCGTGCCGAGCGACAGGCCGGCCGTGTCGCACAGGATTTCCGTGGCCGTCATCACGGCGTCGTAATTGTGCAGCGGCTCGCCCATGCCCATCAGCACGATGTTGCGGAGGCGCTCGCCGGGATTGGCGGCGTGGAGCACGCGGTTCACATGCAGGGCCTGCGCGACAATCTCGCCGGCGGAAAGGTGGCGGGCGAAACCCATCTGGCCCGTGGCGCAGAACACGCAGCCCATGGCGCAGCCGGCCTGGCTGCTGATGCAGGCGGTCACGCGGCCGGTGAAGCGCATCAGCACGGTCTCGATCCGGCGGTCGTCGGCCAGCGCCAGGAGGTATTTCTTGGTGAAGCCGTCGCTGCTGTGCGACTCGGTGGCCACCGGCAGCGCCGTGAACGCCAGCTCGGCCTCGGCCTTCGCGCGGAAGCGTGCCGGCAGCTCCGGCATCAGCGCCCAGTTGTCTGCGTTCTCCAGGTAGACGTAGGCCCACAGCCGCGCCGCGTGCACCGGGCTGAAGCCCCAGCGCACCACCTCCAGGCGCAGGGCCTCGCGTGTCAGGTCATAAAAGTTGGTGCGGGTGGGTTTCACGGGTGGTCCGTTAAAATGAAACGGCGAGGATTTGCCACAAGCGTCCTTTTTGCCCCACCATCCCGTCCATGGCAAAAGTCATCCTGGCGGGCGGCAGCGGGTTTCTCGGGCGGTCGCTCGGGCGGGCCCTGTCCGCCGGGGGCTGGGAGGTGGTCGTGTTGACGCGCGACACCGACCGGGTCGCCCCCTCGGACGAGACCCCGGCCCTGCGCGGGGTCATGTGGAACGGCGAGACCGGCGGCGCCTGGGCGGCGGAGCTCGAGGGCGCCGCGGCGCTCGTCAACCTTGCCGGCCGCAGCATCAATTGCGTGCACTCCCTGGAAAACAGCCGCGAAATCCTCGAGTCACGGCTCAACGCCGTGAAGGCCCTGGCCAAGGGCTATGCGCGGGCCAAGAACCCGCCGCCGGTCTGGGTGCAGTGCAGCGCCACGGGTTTTTATGGCAACGCGGGCGACCGCTTCTGCGAGGAATCGCTGCCCTCGGGGCCGGGTTTCCTCGCGGAGGTCTGCCGCCAGTGGGAGGAGGCCTTTGCCGCGGTCGAGCTGCCGGACGTGCGCCGCGTGGTCCTGCGGCTGGGACCGGTGCTCGACCAGCAGGCCGGCCCGTTCCCCGCGATGCTCGGCCTGACCCGGAAATTCCTCGGCGGCGCGGCCGGCAGCGGCCGGCAGTTCCTGAGCTGGATCCACCGCGACGACGCGGTGGCGGCGTTCGCGGCGGCCGTCAACCGGCCGGAGATGACCGGCACCTACAACCTCAACGCGCCCGGCGCGGTGACCAACGCCGAGTTCATGCGCGAGCTGCGCGCGGCCGTCGGCCGGCCCTGGGTCCCGCCGGCGCCGGAGTTCGTCGTGCGGTTCATCGCCGAGCACCACTTCCACACCGACGGCAACCTCGCGCTGCACGGCCAGCGCTGCACGCCGCAGAAGCTGCTCGCGACCGGCTTCAAGTTCGCGCACCCGGCGGTCGGCGGCGCGATCCGCGACCTGCTGGGGAAGGTTTGAGCTGTAGGGCGGGATTTCCATATCCCGCCTTTGTTCGAGAACCAAACGGCGTTCGCGGCGGGATGCGGAGATCCCGCCCTACAGTTGCCTTTTGGCGGGCGTCCGCCCAACCTGCGCCATGCTCGAGTGGCTGACCAAGTTCCTGCAGGCCTTCATCCCGCTGTTCGTGGCCATCGATCCGATCGGGCTGGCGGCCATTTTCCTCGGGCTCGGCCAGAACATCGCGGCGGAGCGGCGCCAGAAGATTGCCGACCAGGCCGTCTGGACCGGCGGCCTCGTGGCGCTGGGCTTCCTGCTGCTCGGCAAGAGCATCTTCGCGGCACTCGGCATCTCGGTGGGCGACTTCCAGATCGCGGGCGGGCTGATCCTCTTCATCCTCGCGACCAAGGACCTCGTGCAGTCGGCCGCGGAGCCGGAGAAACTGCCGGAGGATTTCGGCGTCGTGCCGCTCGGTATGCCGCTCATCGCCGGCCCGGCGTCAATCACCACCCTCCTCGTCCTGGCGCAGAACCAGGCCATCGGGCTTGTCGTCACGCTGGTCGCTCTGGCCGCGAATCTTTTCCTCGTCGTGCTGGCGCTGCATTACAGCGAGTGGCTCGGCCGCAAGGTCGGCGCGACCGGCATGCGCGCCATCTCCAAGATCATCGCCATGCTGCTCGCCGCCATCGCGGTCAGCATGATCCGGCAGGGGTGGAAGTCCTGACATGAAGCGGCTCGCGATCCTTTTCCTGGGCAGTGCGCTCCTGGCCGGCGCGCGGAGCGTTCCCGCCCCGCCGGCGACCCCGTTGCAGGCGGGGGTGGACCGCGCCGTCATGGACACAGTGGTGGAGTTTCGCACACCGGAGCTCCGGCCGGAACAGCTCGCGGTGACGGTGATCGACCTGCGCGGCGCGACGCCCGTTGCGGCGGACTTCCGCGGCGACGAGCGCTTTTACCCGGCCAGCGTCATCAAGCTTTTCTACCTCGCCGCCACCCACCGCTGGCTGGAGGACGGGAAGATCGCCGACACGCCCGAGCTGCGGCGCGCGATGCGCGACATGATCGTCGACTCATCCAACGACGCCACCAACCACCTCGTCGACGTCCTCACGGGCACGACCGGCGGGCCTGAGCTGCCGGCCGGTGAACTGGATGTGTGGAGCGAGAAGCGCGGCGCGGTCACCCGGTATTTCGAGTCGCTCGGCTACCGGAACGTGAACGCGAAGCGGAAGACTTGGGGCGACGGGCCCTACGGCCGCGAAAGCCAGGACATGAAGGCGCACCCGCCGGCGCGGAATTACCTTTCGACCAACGACACCGCCCGGCTGCTCCTGGAGATCGCCACGGGGCGGTGCATCACGCCGGCACGCTCCGCGGAAATGCTGGAGCTGCTGGCGCGAGATCCGTTCACGAAGTCGGCCGACCCGGACAGCCAGAGCGTCGGTTTCACCGGCCCGGCGCTGACGCCCGGCATGAAGCTCTGGTCGAAGGCCGGTTGGGTCAGCTGGGCCCGGCACGACGCGGCGCTCATCGAACTGCCGGGCGGCGGGCGGATCATTATCGTTACCTTCACCGACGGACGAGAGCACGCGCAGAACCGGGCGATCATCGCGGCGGTGGCGCGGCGGGTTCTGGCAAATCTGCCGCCAGTTGCCCCTAAGCCGCTAGACTAGTGGTTTTTAACCACGGATTTCACGGATAAAGACGGATGTAATGCCACCCCGTCTAATTGCGGCATCCTGATGCAGGTGAAACCAGCGAGGGGTTAGAGCCGGTTTGATCCGTCTCAATCCGTGAAATCCGTGGTCAAAAAAACGTCCGCTTCACCCTTTGAACGTCGTCAGCAAGTCCGCGTAGATCTTCGCGGAGTCGGTCAGGTCCTTGAGCCGGGCGCGTTCGTCGACCGCATGGTAGTCGAGCCCGCTCGGGCCGTGGCCGAGGGTCGGGAGCTTCAGCACCGAGGCGAAGTAATGCATGTCGTTGAAACCCGTCGACACGGTGAACTTCGCCGGGCGGCGGCGGACGCGCGCCACGCTCGACCGCATGGCGGCGAACAGCGGGTGCGCCGGCGCGGTGTAGCACGAGTGGTTGTCGGAAATCTTCTCGATGGTGATCCGGCACGACGGGATCTTTTTCGCCGCGGCCTTGAGCCAGGCGCGGAGCTCGCGCTCGGCGTCGCGCACGCTCTCGATGGGCAGCACGCGGCGGTCGATGGAGAAGCTGGCGGCGGCGGGCACGGTGTTGACCTTGCCGCCCTCGCCGGAGGCGAAGACGCCGCCGAGGTTGATGGTCGGGTGCATGCGGCGCCCGTCGGGCGCGCGGAAGGTGCGCCGCGCGAGCAGCTGCTTGTAGCCGCTGAGCGCGAGCACGAGCGCGGACATCTTCTCGAGGGCGTTGATGCCGGCCTCGGGCGTGGAGCCGTGGGCGGCGCGGCCGTGGACGCGGACATTGAGCCACACGACGCCGTTGTGGCCGCAGCACACGCCGTCGCCCTCGCCGCCCTCGCCCACCACGGCGTAGTCGGCGCGCAGTTTGCCGTGGCTGGCGACCCAGCCCGTGCCCAGCGTGCTGTCGGTCTCCTCGTCGGCCGTGAAGGACACCTCGACGTTGAAGTTGGGTTTCACGCCCGTGGCGCGCAGGGCCTTCAGGGCGAAGACGATGCTGGCGATGGCGCCCTTCATGTCGGCGGTGCCGCGGCCGTAGATCCAGCCGTTCTCCACGACGGGGTTGAACGGGCTGCCGTGCCGCCACTTGCCGGAGACCGGCACGACGTCGTAGTGCGCGTTGAAATGGACGGTCTTTTTCGCGCCGGTGTCCCAGAAGCCGATGACGTTGTGGCGCGGGTAATCGAGCAGGTCGGGCTGGGTCTTTTTTTGGAGCGAGCGCGGGACCGGCAGGCGGCGCACCGACAAACCGAGGCGGCCCAGCGTATCCGCGAGCAGGGTCGTGATCTTCCCGTAGTTCTCGCCCGGGGGGTTGACCGTGCGCAGCCGGATCAGCTGCTGCAGGAAGGCGACGAGGTCGGCCTGGTGGCGGTCGAGGTAGCGGGCGGGGGACATGCGGGCATCATGGGCCCGCGGTCACGCTGGCGTAAATGAGTTTCAGCGCCACGAGGGAGGCCATCACGAGAAAGATGGGCCGCACGAAGCGCGCGCCGCGCGTCATGGCCAGGTGGGCCCCGAACTGGCCGCCGATCAGCTGGCCGGCGCCCATGGCCAGGCCGGGCAGCCACGCCACCGTGCCCGCCGCGGCGAAGAATGCCAGGGCGGCGACGTTGCTGGCGAAGTTCATCACCTTGGTGTGGGCCGCGGCGCGCACGAAGTCGTGCCCGAGCACGGTGACGAACGCGATGGTCCAAAACGAGCCGACGCCCGGGCCGAAGAAGCCGTCGTAGAACCCGAGCCCCAGCCCGAACACCAGGTAGAAGGGCAGCCGCTCCATCCGGTGGTGCCGGCTGGTTTCGCCGAGTTGCGGCCGGAAGATCATGTAGATGACGATGGCGCCGAGCAGCCACGGGATGAGCGTGCCCAGGAACTGCGGGTCCACCGAGCGGACCGCGAAGGCCCCGCCCGCGGCGCCAAGGACGGTCAGGCCGGCGCCCTGGCCGCACTCGCGCAGGTCCACCGCGCCCCGGCGCGCATAACTCCACGTGGCGGAGCCGGTCCCGAAGACACCCTGCAGCTTGGCCGTGCCCAGCGCAAACGGGGCGGGCAGCCCGAAGCCCAGCAGGGCCGGCAGCGTGATCAGGCCGCCGCCGCCCGCGATGGCGTCCACCGTGCCCGTGACCAGGCCGATCACGAAGAGCACCGGATAGGCCCACGGGGGAAGTTCGGGAAAGGACGGCATGTCGGGGATCGAGCGTGCAGGATCAGGATGCTTTTGACAGCGCGGAGTGCGGGCTCACCATGACGGCACCATGGCACTGGCCGACATGCGCAAGGATTACAGCCTCGCGGGGCTCCTCGAGAAGGACCTCGCGAAGAATCCGTTCCGCCAGTTCGAGCAGTGGTTCCAGGAAGCCGAGGCCGCGAAGATCCCCGAGCCCAACGCCATGACGCTCGCCACGACCGGCCGCGACGGCCGGCCCGCCGCCCGCACCGTCCTGCTCAAGGGCTGCGACGGCCGCGGGTTCGTCTTCTATACCAACTACGAGAGCCGCAAGGGCCGCGAGCTCGACGCCAACCCCCGCGCCACCCTGCTCTTCCCGTGGGTCGCGATGGAGCGGCAGATCACCGTCGAGGGTCCGGTGGTGCGCGTCACGCGCGAGGAGTCCGAGGCTTATTTCCACAGCCGGCCGCGCCAGAGCCAGCTGGCGGCGTGGGCCTCCCCGCAGAGCACCGCGGTCGCGGGCCGCGCGGTCATCGAGGAGAGCTACCGCGTGATCGAGAAGAAATACGAGGGCCGCGAGGTGCCGCTGCCGCCCAACTGGGGCGGGTTCCGGCTGGCGCCCGAGACGGTCGAGTTCTGGCAGGGCCGGCGCAGCCGCCTGCACGACCGGCTGCGCTACCGCCGCGAGAACGGCGGCGACTGGGTGGTGGAACGGCTCGCGCCCTGACCGATGTCCGCGAAGAAGGCGAAGCCGGCCCCGGCCCAGGCGGCGGCCCCCGGGGCCGGGCCCTCCGCCCTGCCCCCCGCGATCGCCGAGCTGGCGGCCACGCTGGGCGTCTTCAACGAGGCCGCCGTGATCACGCGCGACCGCTGGCAGGGCGGCGGCGTGGAGTTGCTGCTGGCCAACGATAAATTCACCGAGCTCACCGGCTATGCGGCGGAATCCCTGCCCGGCCGGAACACGCGCCTGCTGCACGGGCCGCGCACCGACCTGCTGGCCCCCGGGGCGGCGACGGCCGGCCGCCTGGCCCTGGGCGAGGGCTGGCTTTACCGGAAGGACGGCACGGAATTCTACGCCGGCTGGAACTTCTCCCCCCTCCTGATCCGGGGCGCGCCGAGCGGCTGCCTGGTCGGGCTCTACCGCGACCTCACGGAGACGCGCCGCCTGCGCGAGGCGCTCGTCCTGTCGCAGAAGCTCACCACCGTCGGCCTGCTCGCCGGCGGCGTGACGCACGACTTCAACAACCTCCTGTCGGTCATCAACGGCTACTGCGAGATCCTCGCGACCAAGCTGGCGGCCGTGCCCGCTGCGCAGAAGGACCTGCAGGAGATCCACCGCGCCGGGCTCAAGGCCTCCGCGCTCACGCGGCAGATCCTCGAGTTCAGCCGGCGCCGGGAGCGCGAGGTCAAGGTCGTCAACTTCAACACCCTCATCCGCGAGATCGCCGAGATCATCCGCCGCATGGCCGGCGAGGAGATCGTGGTGGAGCTGCGGCTGGCCTCCGACCTCGGCAACGTCCGCATCGACCCGACGCAGTTCCAGCAGGTGCTGCTCAACCTCTGCATCAACGCCCGCGACGCCATGGTGCGCGGCGGCAAGCTCACGATCCGCACCTTCAACCACCGCGTCCTCGGCCCGGCCGACCGCCGCGCGCCGGAGATGACCGACGGGCCCTACGCCGCGATGCAGGTCAACGACACCGGCCCGGGCATCCCCGCCGCGGAACAGAGGAGCATCTTCGAGCCGTTCTTCACCACCAAGCCCCAGGGCACCGGCCTCGGCCTGTCCACCGCGCTCAGCATCGTGCACGAGAACAACGGCCACCTGTTGGTGCGCAGCGTTCCCGGCGACACGAACTTCGAGCTCTTCCTGCCGGAGACGGCGGAGCCGGAGCAGATCTCGGTCACCAAGCTCGGCACCCTGCCCGCGATGCGCGGCACGGAAAAGGTCCTCATCATCGAGGCGGACGAGGTGCTGCGCAAGATGATCGCCGGCATCCTGACCACCGACGGTTACCGGGTCACGTCCGCCGCCAACCCCGAGGAGGCGGCGGCCCTGCTGACCCGCACCGGGCTGCAGCCCGAACTGCTGCTGGCCCCGGGCGGGACGAAGGCCGGCGCCGCGCTTGTGCGCCGCATCCACGCCGCCAGCCCGCGGTTGCGCGTCATCAGCACGTCCGCGGCGCCGCCCACGGCGCTGCTGCCCGATTTCCCCGCCGGGACCCTGGTCCACCTGCCGAAGCCCTTCGCCCTGAGCACGCTTCTCCTCAAGGCCCGCGGCCTGCTCGACATGGTGGCGAATTGAGGTGGTCGCCCGGGTGAGAGGGGCTTTGCGCCCCGGCTTTGCAGGCGTGCGTGATCTTGTCGGGGCATAAAACCCCTCCCGCCCCGGCGTTCTGGGAAAAATCCGGTCAAAAACCCGCTCCATCCCCCGCGCGGTTTGCGCACGCCCAGCAAAGGCATTGCACCGGTGCGGGGAAGATTGCAGCCTGCCGCGCTCGCATGGCCCCCGACACGAACAACCCCCTCGGCGCGAAGAGCCCCCTGAGTCGCGGCCAGCGGTCACTGGCAGCCATTGTGTTCACCGACGTGGTGAGCTTCAGCGCCCGGATGCAGGCGGACGAGGAGGGCACGCTGACCCTGCTCAAGCGCGACTTCGACGCGATGCGCGAGATCTGCAACCAGCACCAGGGCTCCGTGCTCAAGACCACCGGCGACGGGCTGCTGCTTTATTTTTCCAGCGCGGTGCAGGCCGTGGCCTGCGCGCTGGCGATGCAGCGTTTCTTCGCCGAGCAGGCCAAGACCCGGCCCGCCGCCGAGAGCCTGGTCCACCGGCTCGGCATCCACCTCGGCGACGTGTTCGTCAACGAGCAGGACGTGATGGGCGACGGCGTGAACATCGCGGCGCGGCTGCAGGCTGAGGCCGAGCCGGGCGGCATCTGCATTTCCCAGACGGTCTATGACGTCGTGAAAAACAAGCTCGCGCTGCACGTCACCCGCCTCGGGCCGCGCGAGCTGAAGAACATTTCGCAGCACATCCCGATCTACAAGCTGCTGCTCGAAGCCGCGGCGGCCGGGACGGTGACGGAGGAACCGTTGGCGGAGGAGGCGCCCCCGCCCAAGGCGGCCGCCAAGCCGCTGGGCCGGAAACAGAAGATCGCCCTCGCGGCCGGCCTGGCCGTGCTGGTGGCCGTCCTCATCGGCCTGGTGGTGCGCGCCCAGCTCCGGGCCAGGGAGGAGACGGCCAAGGCGGAGGAGGCCCGGCAGGCGCTGGCCAGCCTGATCGCCGAGACCACGCCGGATGCCGCCAACCGCGACCGGATCGCGGGCACGCTTGCCGCCTGGCGCGCCGAGTTGCGCGACCAGCGCTCGCGCGCGGCGGAAGAATACAACTTTGCCGAGCTCGCCAGGTCGGTGCGGGACCCGCGCTCCCCGGTGGCGGGCAAGCCCGAGGCCCAGCTCCGCCTGCAGGTGCTGGGGCGGATGCAGGGCCTCTTCAGCTGGATGGCCACGACGCTGCAGGGCTACAGCCGCGAAAAGCCGCTGGTGGTCCACGAGCTCTCGGGCACGGCGCCCAAGGAGATCAAGGTCTTCGTCGGCGCCGACCGGCGGTTGTATTACGCCGAGGGCGGCGCGATCCGCCAGCGCAACTGGGCGGAACTCCGGCCCCCGGTGATGGCGGCGATCATCGCGGGGGCGATGCAGGAGGCGCAGCCGTTCCCGCCGCGCGAAGCGGTGCTGGGCGCGCAGGCCTTCGCCGGTTTCTACGGGGTGCCGGAACTGATGGAAGCGTTGCGCAAGAACCGGCCGAAGCGCATGGGTAAGTGATGCTGCACCTCCTTCCCGTCCGCACCGGCGCCGCCGCGGAGAACATGGCGCTGGATTTCCTCCTCCTCCAGCGCTACCCCGCGCCGGCGGCCCCGCGCTTCCGCCACTACGAGTGGCGCCGCCCGGCCTTCACCTTCGGCTTCAGCCAGAAGATCGACTTCGTGCGCGCGAACCTGCCCGCCGGCGAAACCGTTGACCTCTGCCGCCGGCCCACCGGCGGCGGCATCGTCGATCACCGCCACGACTGGACTTACGCGCTGGTCCTGCCGCGCGGCCACGCGCTCTACGACGAGCGGGCCGCGCAATCCTACCGCATTGTCCACGAATGCCTGGCCGCGGCGCTGACCGCCCTCGGCCAGCCGGCGGCGGTGAAGTTGGAGTGCGAGCCATGCGCGGACGGACCGGGGGTGTGCTTCCAGCGCGCCGAGCTTTACGACGTGGTTAATACCTCGACCGGCGCGAAGATCGCCGGCGCCGCCCAGAAGCGGAACAAGCACGGCCTGCTTTTCCAGGGCTCGATCGAGAAGTCCGCGGTCGGCCCCGTGGACTGGGATGACTTTTCGGCGCGTTTCGTTGCCGCCCTGGCGCAGGCGCTGTGCGTCGAGGCGCAGGCCACCCCCTGGCCCGATCTCAACGAGGCCGAGGTCGAGGGCCTGATCGAGCAGTATTCGGCGCCCGAATGGGTCGAATACAGGTAGGGGCGCGCCTTGTGCGCGCCCTCGGGCGTGGTCAAGCCACGCCCCTACAAGATTGCCTCGTGCGCCCGGCCGCCAATGCTGGCCCGCCTATGAAATCCCCTCGCGTCATCGCGTTTCTCCTCACGCTGGCGCTGTCCGTGACGGTCTGTGCCGCGGACAAGCGCCCGATCACCCCGCAGGACCTCTGGGCCGTCAAGCGCCTCGGCAGTCCCGCCCTCTCGCCCGACGGCAGGACCGCCGTCTTCACCGTCCAGGAATGGTCCATCGAGAAAAACAAGAGCACGACCAGCCTCTGGCTCGTGGACGTCGCCGGCGGCGCCCCGCGCCGGCTGACCACCGCCCCGGTTTCCGACAGCGGGCCGGCGTGGAGCCCGGACGGCACGCGGATCGCCTTCACCTCAAAGCGCGGCGAGGACGAGAACGCCTCGCTTTATGTCATCAACCTCGCCGGCGGCGAACCCGAGAAGATCCTCGAGCTGCCCTACGGCGTATCGCAGCCCAAGTGGATGCCGGACGGCACGGGCGTGATCGTCGCCACCACCGTCATCCCGGAACTGGCCGGCTCGCTCGCCAAGGCCGACCTCGCGGCGATGAAGAAGGAAATCAAGCGCCGCAAGGATTCCAAGATGACCGCCAAGGTCACCGAGGACCGCCAATACCGCTACTTCGACCACTGGCTGACCGACAACCTCGCCAGCCGCCTCGTGCTCGTGAACGTGACGACGAAGGAGTTCAAGGACCTCACCCCGAAGTGGAAGGCGCTGTTCCAGACCAGCGGTGACGTGAACTACGATATTTCCCCCGACGGCAAATTCGTGGCGCTGGGCGTGAACGTCACCCCCCCGCCCTACAGCGGCTTCCTCAACGTGGACATCCACCTGATCCCGACCGACGGCTCCGGCGAGATGAAGAACGTGACCGCCGAGAACAAGGGCGATGACGACGCCCCGGGCTTCGCCCTCGACGGCAAGTCGCTGCTCTTCGCCCGCACCGAGGTGCCCTACGGCAACGGCGAGTCCGCCAAGCTCTGGCGCCACGACCTGGCCACCGGCAAGAACACGCCGGTGACCGACGCCCTCGACTATTCGATCACGGGCGCGGAATTTTCCGCCGACGGCAAGACGCTCTGGACCACGGCCGAGGACAAGGGCGTCGTGCCCGTCTTCAAGCTCAACGCCGACGGCAGCGGCCTGACCGCGGTCTACAAGGAAGGATCCTCCACCAGCCTCACGGCCAATGGCGGCAGCATGGTTTTTCTTAACGACACGACCAGCCGGCCCAACGAGCTCTTCGCCCTCGACGCCGCCACCGGCGCGGTGCGGCAGCTCACGCATTTCAACGACGAGCTGATGGCCAAGCTCGATCTCGGCAAGGTCGAGAGTTACTGGTTCACCGGCGCGGCCGGCGACCAGGTCCACGGGTGGCTCGTGCTGCCCCCGGGCTACGACCCGAAGAAGACCTACCCGCTCGTGCAGCTGATGCACGGCGGCCCGCACACGATGAACCGCGACAGCTTCAGCTTCCGCTGGAACACGCACGTCTTCGCCGCGCCCGGCTACATCGTCACCTGGGTCAACCGCCACGGCTCGACCGGCTTCGGCGAGAAGTTCGCCCAGAGCATCATCAACCAGTGGGGCGACATGCCGCTTGAGGACATCCTGAAGTCGACCGACTACCTGCTGCAGCGCTTTCCCAACATCGACCCGAAGCGGATGGCCGCCGCGGGCGGCAGCTACGGCGGCTACATGGCGGCGTGGGTCGCCGGCCACACCGACCGGTTCGCCGCGCTGATCAACCACGCCGGCGTGAACGACTTTATCACGCAGTATGGCGCGGACGTCACGCCCTACGGTTTCACGCAGGTGCTCGGCGGCACGCCCTGGAAGAATCCCGAGGGCATGCAGCGCAACAACCCGACGACCTACGCGAAGAACTTCAAGACCCCGATGCTCATCATCCACGGCGAGATGGATTATCGCGTGCCCTACGTGAACGGCACGGCGCTCTACGCCATCTACCAGTCGATGGGCGTGCCGTCGCGGCTCGTGATCTTCCCGAACGAGAACCACTGGGTCCTCACGCCGCAGAACGCGATCTACTGGCACTGGGAGATGCAGAGCTGGCTGAGCCGCTACATCGGCGGCAAGCCGGCGCTGGAGAAGCCGGTGTTCGATTCTGATGCCAAATAAGGTAGGGGCCGTTGCCCCCAACGGCCCGGGCGCTTGAGGGCAAGCGCCCCTACCCTCGCCACGATCATTAAAAAAGCAGGCGCCGGTGATAAACACCGGCGCCTTTTCTTTTATGGCCAGCGGCCGCGTGAGCGGTCGGGGGTCGCAGCACTCAATGGTGCTGTTTGTTAGCGCGGCGACGCGGTAGCGACACAGCGCAAGGAACTTTCTGCGGGCATTATCGCACTTTTATCGGAAAAAACCACCGGGAGTTATTCACCGAGATTTTTGGTGGAACCCGGCCTCCGGACGGGTTTTCAGGATGCGCAGCCAACTTTGAGGATGCATATACAATAAACCCGTCCGGAGGCCGGGTTCCACCTTTGCAGGTCAGGCCTTCGGCGCCGCCAGGCTGTAAACAAAATGATCCACGTGCCGGTCGTAGAGCCACTCGGCCTTTTTGAGTGTGCTCACTTGTTTAAAGCCCAGCCGCAGCGGGATCTTTTGCGCGCGGAGATTATCCGTGGCCACGGCCACAACCAATTGCTTGAGCTGCAGTTCGGTGAACGCGTGCTCGATGACAGCACGACAGCAGAGGGTCATGATGCCCTGCCCCGCACTGTCGGGCGCGATCCAGTAGGCCGGAAAGCCGACGCGATTGGCCCAGTCGATCCGGTTGTGTCCGATGACGCCCACCAGCCGGCCCATGGACCAGATGGCACAGGTAAAGGCGCGGGTCTCCCGGTCGTCGCGCACCGTGCCTTCGATGTAAGCCCTGCTGTCGGCGACCGTCTTGGTTGCATCCACCCACGGGAGCCACTCGCGCAGCGAGGCCCGGTGGGCATCAACGACCGCGAACAGCGCTGGCGCGTCTGACGGCTGCAGCGGACGCAGCTCGAGGCCGGGGTTTAATTTGCGGGAGAACATGATTTATTTGTAGGGCGGGATCTCCGTATCCCGCCTTTGTGAGTGGGTGGCGGGATATGGAAATCCCGCCCTACATCTTCACCAGCGTGATCACACACTCGAGGTGGCGGGTCTGCGGGAAAAGGTCGAAGGGCTGCACGGCGGTGAGCTTGTAGCCGGCGGTGAGGAAGCCCTTGAGGTCGCGCATCTGCGTCGCCGGGTCGCACGACACGTAGACGACCGCGCGCGGGCCGAAGGCGAAGAGCTGGGTCAGGAAAAGCTCGTCGCAGCCCTTGCGGGGCGGGTCGATGACCACCGCGGTGTCGGTGGGCGGAAAATCCAGCCCGGCGAAGATCTGCGCGGCGTCGCCGGCGCGGAAGGCGGCGTTGGCGATGTTATTGGCCGCAGCGTTCTCCGTGGCGAACTTCACCGAGGTCTCGCTGAGCTCGATGCCGGTGACGCGCTCAAAGGCCGGCGCACAGCTCAGCGCGAACAGACCGCTGCCGCAGTAAGCGTCGACGAGGAACTTCGCCCCGCTACCGGCCGCCTGCTCGCGGACATAGCCGGTGAAAGCCGGCAGGATGAACGGGTTGTTTTGGAAAAAGTCGCGGGCGAGGAAGTGGAGCTTCAACGCGCCGACCTGTTCGTGGATCACGGCATCGTAATCGGTGATGACGCCCTCCTGGGCGTGGCGGAGCAGCAGGGTGGCATCCCGCTTGTATTCGCCGGCGGCGAGGCGCAGGCGCGTCCGCTCGCGGATCTCCGGCAGCTTGGCGTTGATCTCGGGCGTGGCGATGTCGCAGCGCGGCACGTCGAGGAGGTCGAACCGGGTGCCTTGCTTGAGGAAACCGATGGGGGCCGGCTGACCGGCCGCCTGCTCCCGGCTCCACGCTTTGAAATGCGGCGTGATCTTCGAGCGGTAACCAAACTCCCGCGGCGAGCCGATGACGGGATTTACGGCAAACTCAACGCCGGCCATGAATTTCAGGAGCTCCTCGACCTGCTGGCGCTTCCATTTCAGCTGCTCGGCATAGGCCAGGTGCTGATATTGGCACCCCCCGCACTGGCCGAACAGCGGGCATTTCGGGTCGATGCGGTGCGGCGAGGGCGTCAGGACGGCGACCAGGTCGGCTTCGGAGTAGTTCTTGTGGTTGCGGTAGACGCGGACGCGGACCTTCTCGCCCGGCAGGGTGAAAGGCGCCATGACAACCCACTTTCCCTCGCCCACCGGCACCCGCCCGAGGCCGACGCCGAGGTTGGTCAGCGTCGCGATCTCCATCTCGAGCTCGTGATGGTAGGGAAAGGGCTGGTCGTTGAATTTACGCTTAACCACGGAATACACAGAACACACGGAAGGAGGCGGTAAAAGGAAATTGCTGCGGTTTGTTTCCGTGTATTCCGTGTGTTCCGTGGTAACTCCGCCTGAACGCATCACCAGCCTGCAGAATCCCCGCGTCAAACAGCTCGTGAAGCTGCGGGAACGCCGCGAGCGCGACGACGCGGGGCTGTTCCTGGTCGAGGGCTACCGCGAGATCCGCCGGGCCTTGGAGAAAGGCGTGCGGCCCAAGGAGCTGTATTTCAGCCCGGACTGGTTCCTGGGCGAAAACGAGCCGGCGCTCATCGAGCAGGCCAGGCAGGCCGGGGCCCAGCTGTTCGAACTGTCCAAGGACGCCTTTGCCAAGGTTGCCTACCGCGAACGCCCCGACGGGCTCCTCGCCGTGGCGCCGCAATGGAAACGCGGCCTGGCTGACCTGAAACTCGCTGCGAACCCCTTTCTGCTGGTGGTCGAGTCGATCGAGAAGCCCGGCAACCTTGGCACCATCCTGCGCAGCGCCGACGCCGCCGGCTGCGACGCCGTGATCGTGTGCGACGCCGTAACGGACATTTTCAACCCCAACGTCGTGCGCGCCTCGACCGGCGTCCTGTTCTCCGTGCCGATCGTCGTGGCGGAAAGCACGGCGGTTCATGCCTGGCTGAAGGAAAAGGGCATCCGCACGGCGGCGACCACGCCGCATACAACGAACATCTACACGGCCACCGATCTGCGCGGCCCGCTCGCCATCGTGATGGGCAGCGAACAATACGGCCTCAGCGAATTCTGGATGAAAGGTGCGGACGTCCTCGTCCGCATCCCAATGGCCGGCCAGGCCGACTCGCTCAACGTTGCGATGGCGACGATCATCACGCTCTTCGAGGCCGTGCGGCAGCGGAACAGCTAGGCCGGGTTGCGGCGCAGGTGCTCAATCAATTCCGCGGTGCCGTCGGCCATCGTGATAAGCGGGTGGTAGGCGAGGTCGCGGCGGGCGGCGGAGATGTCGAACCAGTGGTCCGTCGCCATTTCCTTGGCGACGAAGCGCGTCATGGGTGGTTCGCCCTTTAGTGGCAGCACGCGCCACAATGCTTCCATCATACCGCCGGCGGCGTAGGCCACCGGCAACGGGACGTGCTTGGTGATTTCGGGAATGCCCACACCGCGCAGCAGCTGGTTGATCCAGTCCCAGAGGATGACCGGCTCGCCGTTGGTGATGAAATAGGCTTTGCCGCCGGCGGTGACACCGTTGCTGGCTGCTACCAGCCCGGTGTTTGTCCGGGCCGTCGCCCGGCAAAGCGCGCCCTCGGCGAGCAGATGGGCGTCCACGACGTTGCTGATATGGGTCACGTCCACCTTGTTGCGGCCGGAGCCGATGATCTTGAGCCGGCCGGTGCGCGCCAGGGCCAGCACGCGGGGCACGACGTTCTTGTCGCCCGGGCCCCAGACCAGATGCGGCCGCAGCGCGACGGTGGCGAAGTTCGGCCCGTGGGCCGCGAGGACCTCGCGCTCGGCGGCGGCCTTGCTGGTCGGGTAGCCGCACGGGGCGTGCAGGCAGAGCGGGGCGGACTCGTCGATGCCGGCCAGGTCGCCGCCATTGTAAACCACGCTCGGCGAGCTGGTGTAGACGAGGCGCGGCACGCCCGCCTCGCGGCACGCGGCGATGACATTCTGCGTGCCGCCGACATTGACATGAAAAAACTCCGAGCGGGGCCCCCAGACGCCGACGCGGCCGGCGACGTGAAACACGGTCTCGGTGCCGAGGCAGCCGCGGCGCAGGGCCTCGCGGTTGTCGAGGTCTCCGGGGATCACCTCGGCGCCGAGCGCCTCCAGGTGCGGCAGCGGCCGGCGGGCGAGAACGCGCACACGCCGCCCCTCCGCGAGCAGGCGCTCGGCGATCTTGCCGCCGATGAAGCCGCTGGCCCCGGTGATGAAGGTCGGGAAGTTTTTGCGGACGATGAACGCGCTCATTGTTTCAGGACCTCGCGGGAGATGTCGCGCTTGTCGAGCTCGTAGCCGTGGTGACCCGCGGCCCAGCGGGCGAGCGCCAGGCGGTGGATCTTGGCGTTGTGGCGGACATCGACCGGGAAATGCGGATGCAGGTAGGCGAGCCGGATGAGGTCGGTGTGCGGATGCGCGGCCCCCAGCTCGCGCAGTTCCCGGACCAGCTTGCGGCGCAGGGAGGGCGTGGCCACGACGTCGCGCGAGACGGGCTCGATGACGATCGCGGGGCGCCGGCCGTCGTGGCCGGTGGCGATCAGCGCGCTGCGGGCGACGTTCGGGTGGGCGTTGAAGATCGGCTCGACCTGCTCGGTGTAGAGCCGACCGTGCTGGGTTTCCACCCGCTCGGCCTTGCGGCCGCAGAACCAGAGGCGGCCGAGGGCGTCGAGGTAGCCGAGGTCGCCGAGGCGGTGCCAGACCACGTTGCCATCGGCGATTTTGGCGGCGGCGGTCGCCTCGGGCAGCGCGTCGTATTCCCTGGTGACCACGGGCCCGCGGACGATGATCTCGCCGATTTCGCCGGCGGGAAGTTCCTTGGCGTCAGCCAGGGAGGCAAGCGGGGCGTCGGTGATGGCGATGATCTTGATTTGGATTTCCGCAACCGGCCGGCCGACACAGGTGCCCTTCCCTGTCGCGGTGGCGGCGGCGGTTTCGTTGAGCACCGCGCTGGCGCTGATGCTGGCGACGGGCAGGGACTCGGTGGCGCCGTAGGGACTGTGGGCCGTGCCATGGGGCAGGATTTTCTGCAGGTCGGCAAAGAGCCCCGGCGGCACCGGCGCGCCGGCCATGAGCACGCGCTTCACCGAGGGCAGCGTGATATTGTTTCTCAGGCAGTGGCGGGTGATGATCCGCCAGAGCGTGGGTGAGCCGAAGGTGTTGGTCACCTTCTCCTGCTGGATGGCGCGGACGATCTTCTCCGGGTCCACCGTGGCCGGCCGGCTGGGATCGATCTCGGGAACGACGGTGGTCATGCCCAGCGCCGGGTTGAACAGCGCGAAGATCGGCAGCATCGGCAGGTCGACCTCGCCGGGCTGGATGCCGTAGGTGTCGCGCACCAGCCGCACCTGGGCCTCGAACATGCCGTGCTCGTAGCAGACGCCCTTGGGCGCGCCGGTGGAGCCGGAGGTGAAGAGGATCGCCGCCAGATCAGTGGCGGCGACTTTACAACATTGTAGGGTCGGCGCTTGCGCCGACCTATCGCGCGAGGTCGCCGCAAGCGGCGACCCTACAGTTAGCCGCGCGGTCGAAGAACCGCTGGCCCAGACGCGGATTTCGACGGACCGGAAGGCGGAGCGGAAGACGTGGCTCATCACCTGGGCGAGCGGAATCCCCAGCAACACGCGGGGCTTCGAGCGGGCGACGCAGGCGAGGAAGTTTTTCCGGCCCATGCCAGGGTCGATGATCACCGGCACGGCGCCGAGCTTGAAGAGTGCGAAGGCCGCGGCGATGAGCGGCAGTCCCTGCCGGACCATCACCAGCACGCGGTCGCCGCGGCGCACGCCCTGCGCGGTGAGTTTTCCGGCCCAGGCATCCACCTCGGCGTCCAGCTCGCGGAAGGACAGGACCAGGTAATCGATGCCGCCGCTTCCGGTGCGGCCGCGCGGGATCTTGACCGCCGGGTGGTCCGGCTGGCGCGCCGCCATCAGCGGCAGGTGGCGGGCGATGTTGGCGGAGTCGGACACGGGTGGTTTGTTTTTGGAGGGTCGGCCTCCCGGCCGACTGAGGCCGGTCAGGAGACCGGCCCTCCACAAAAGTATCTCAGCTCCGCCAGGCCGGCTCGGCCTTGATCAGCTTGGCCTGCCAGGGCAGCAGGACCTCCTCGATGGACGAGGGATCGCGGGCGATCTGCACCAGCTGCGTGCGGGTGGCGATGAGGGTGGGATCGAGCTGGAGGCCCGAGGCGAGGCGGTCGCGGTCGGCCTTGATGCGGTCCTGCCGGGCGAGTTCGTCCGGCGTCATCGGGCTGAAGTCGCGGCGGCGCTCGCGGCGCGGCAGGGTGTTGGGGTCGGTGGCGAAGCCACGCCGGATCGCCTCGGCCAGCGAGGGGAACAGGCGGTCGTGGCGGCGGCCGAGGTTGACGCGCATGACCTCCTCGGGCGGCGCGCCGTCGTCGGCGGAGCGGGCGATGCGGACGAGCATCTCGTTGCCGACGACCTTGAAGGGGGGTGTGTTGATCTTCTCGGCCCAGCTCTCGCGCCAGTGCCAGAGGGCGTGGAGCACGGCGAGGCCGCGACCGTGGAGCTTCTCGGAGCCGTTCACGCGCCAGGCGTTCTCGTCGGGCGCGGCGAAGCCGTCCTTCGCCACCGACATCTGCCAGCGGCAGCGCTGCTCGAGCCACTCGAGGCGGCCGAGCTTCACGAGGTCGTCGCGGAGCTTGTCGCGCAGGGCGAAGAGGTGGAACACGTCCATCGCGGCGTAGTCGAGCATATCGCGCTCGAGCGGGCGCTGGGACCAGTTGGCCTTCTGGTGGTCCTTGTCGAGCTTCACGCCGAAGTTCGTCTCGAGGAGCGCGGCGAGGCCGAAGCGCGGGATGCTCAGCAGCTGGGCGGCGAACATGGTGTCGAACAGGCTGTGCGGCTGGAAGCGGCAGAGCTCCCAGAGCAGGCGCAGGTCGTAGTCGCTGCCGTGCATGATGAGCGGCTTGGCGGCGAGGCGCGGCCAGAGCGCGGCGAGGTCGAGGTCGGCCAGCAGGTCGACGAGGTGGATCTCGCCGACGACGTGGATCTGCAGGAGGCAGACGCGCGTCTTGTAGCGGAAAAGGTTGTCGGCCTCGGTATCGAGCGCGATCTCGGTGCAGCGGTCGAGCGCGGCAAAGAGCGGCGCCAGCTGCTCGGGCCGGGTGATGAGCTGGTAGTGGGGGACGGTGTTCAAGGGGATCAGTCTTTCCAGGCGGTGAGGAAGGCGTCGATCAGCTGCGGCAGGTCGGGGCTGTAACCGCCCTCGAGGACGGCGGCGGCGGGCAGGCCGCTCTCGCCGAGCCAGCGGCCGAGGGTGGCGAAGTCCTCGCGCTCGAGGGTCATCTCGGTGATCGGGTCGCGGGCGTAGGCGTCGAAGCCCGCCGACACGAGCACGAGGTCGGGCTTGAAGCCGAGGACCTTGTCCCACGAGCGGGCGAGGTCCGCCATGTGGGCCTCGCGCGGGGTATGCGGGGCGACGGGGAAGTTCTGGCAGTTGGCGAAGGACGCGGTGCCCGTGCCGGGATAGCCGGGATACTGGTGCACGGAGACGAACAGCACGTTCGGCCGGTCGCGGAGGATGTCCTCCGTGCCGTTGCCGTGGTGGGCGTCGAAGTCCCACACGGCCACGCGGTGCCCGGCGGCGGCGCGGAGCGCGGCGATGGCGATCTGGTTGAGATAGCAGAAACCCATGGCCTGCGAGCGGGTGCAGTGGTGGCCGGGCGGGCGCATGAGCGCAAAGGCGTGGCGGCCGGCCAGGGCGTGGTCCGCGGCGGCGAGGGCGGCGCCCACGGCCCGGCGGGCGTGGTCGTAGATGCCCGGGAAATGCGGGGTGTCGGCGTCGATGTCCGGCGCGTGCTGGATCCGCTGGATGAGCGCCGGGGTGTGGGCGGTGAGGAGGACGGCCTCGTCCGCGGCGGCGGGTTTCTGCCAGGTCCACCCGGGGTGGGCGGCCTGCAAATGGGCCGCACTGCGGAGCACGCGGGCCGGTTGCTCGGGTCGCATGTGCGAGCCGTATTCGGCGCAAAGGGGGTCGTGCAGGATGATCATCAAGATTGTCCGCCCACGGACAGCAAGGAGTCCCGAAAAAAGCCCAATTCGCCGCCCCAGTAAAGCGGGATTATTGCCCCCGGTTGCGGCCGGAGATTTCTTGTGTCCCTTCCTCCTTTGCGCCCCCATGGCCCCCACATGAAAGTCGTCGTGCTCTGTTCCGGCGGAATGGATTCCGTGACCGCGCTCCACTGGGCGCGGTGGCGGCACGACGTGCGCGCCGCCGTGAGCTTCGACTACGGGGCCAAGCACAACCACTGCGAGCTGCCGCTGGCGGCGGAACAGGCGAAGACCGTCGGCGTGCCGCACACGGTCATCCCGCTCGACTTCATCGGCCGGCTGTTCGCCTCCGACCTGCTGAAAAGCGGCGGGGAGATCCCCGAGGGCCACTACGCCGACGCGAACATGCAGCGCACGGTCGTCCCCTTCCGCAACGGCATCATGCTGGCCGCGGCCGCGGGTTTCGCCGAGAGCGCCGGGGCGGAGGGGCTGGTCATCGCGGCGCACGGCGGCGACCACGCGATCTATCCCGACTGCCGCGAGGATTTCATGTCGGCGATGGGCCAGGCGATGCAGCTGGGCACCTACGCCGGCATCCAGCTGCTCCGGCCGTTCATTGCGATGACGAAGGCGCAGATCGCGACGGAGGGCGCGCGGCTCGGCGTGGATTTCGCGCGCACCTGGTCGTGCTACAAGGGCGGCGCCATCCACTGCGGCAAATGCGGCACCTGCGTGGAGCGCCGCGAGGCGTTCCAGCTGGCGGGGATCGCCGACCCGACAAAATACGAGAGCACGCCGCCGCTGCCGGATAAACCATAGGTCCCATCCGACCTGTTTTTTTGAGCATGCTGATTTCCGAGATCTTCCACTCCCTGCAGGGCGAAGGCGAGCTCACGGGCGTGCCGTCGGTCTTCGTGCGCACCAGCGGTTGCAACCTGCGCTGCAACTGGTGCGACACGCCCTACGCGTCGTGGACGCCCGAGGGAGTGCAAATGCGCGTCGATGAGATCGTGGACGAGGTGAAGAAGCACCCGGCGAAGCACGTCGTGCTGACCGGCGGCGAGCCGATGGTGGCGAAGGAGATCTACGGACTCGCCGCGGCCCTGAAGAGGCTCGGCTATCACATCACCATCGAGACCGCCGCGACCATCGCCCCCGAGGGGATCGCCTGCGACCTGGCGTCGCTCAGCCCCAAGCTGAGGAACTCGGGCCCGGATGACCGCCTGCCCGCGGCGTGGCGGGAGAAACACGACGCGACGCGCTGGCAGCCGGAGGTGGTGCGGGCCTGGCTGGCGGCGTATGGCTACCAATTGAAGTTCGTCGTCGCGCAGGTGGCCGACGTGGACGAGATCGAGGGCATGCTCGCGCAGCTGGGCGGCGCGATTCCCCGGTCGAAGGTGCTGCTGATGCCCGAGGGCACGACGGTCGAGGCGTTGCGGGCGAAGGCCGGCTGGCTCGGGGAGCTGTGCAAGGTCCGCGGCTACCGCTACGCGCCGCGGCTGCACATCGAGCTCTACGGCAACAAGCGCGGCACATGAAGATTCCGCTGAAGGCCAACCGGCCGCCCCCGCGCAAGCTGTCGGTCGAGCTCGAGGAATTGCGCGACCAGGCCGCCGAGCGCGCCGTGACGTTGCGCGAGGTCATCTACACGCTGCACGGCCGGGCCTACATGCTGCTCGTGCTGCTGCTGGCGCTGCCGTTCATCACGCCCATTCCCCTGCCCGGGCTGTCCACGCCGTTCGGTCTGGCCATCCTGCTGATCGCGCTGCGGCTTTCGCTCGGCCAGAGGCCGTGGCTGCCGATGAAGCTGCAGCGCAAGGAGCTGCCGGCGGGGTTCCTCCGCAAGCTCTTCGCGGTGGCGGGGCGGGTGCTGCGGTTTTTCGAGAGATTCCTGCGGCCGCGCCTCACCTTCATCACCGACACGCCGCTGCTGGCGCAGCTGCACGCCGTGCTGATGCTGGTGGCCGCGCTGGTCCTGCTGCTGCCGCTGCCCATCCCGTTCACCAACAGTTTTCCGGCCTGGACCATCCTGCTGGTGGCCGCCGGGCTGCTGGAGCGCGACGGCCTGTTCATCCTCGGCGGCTACCTCGTGTTCATCGCCGGCGTGTTCTATTTCATCTTCCTGGGCGAGGCGACCGCCACGCTGCTGCAGGAGCTGGTGCAGTGGATCCGGAGCTAGGCCTTAGCCGCGGGCGGCCGGCGCCGCGCGGGCGGGGATGAGCAGCGAGGCGCCGACCGACGCGGCCAGCAGCGCGCCGATGATGCCCAACGACCAGGTGATGGGGAACTTGCCGCCGAAGGCCTCGTTCAGCCACACCATCTTGAGCCCCACGAAGACGAGGATCAGGCCGAGGCCGTATTTGAGGTAGCGGAACTTGTGCATGACCCCCGCCAGCAGGAAAAACAGCGCCCGCAGGCCGAGGATCGCAAAGACATTGGACGTGAAGACGATCAGCGGCTCCTTCGTGAGCGCAAAGATCGCCGGGACGCTGTCCACCGCGAAGACGATGTCGGTGATCTCGATGAACACGAGGCACACGAACAGCGGCGTGGCGTGCCAGACGCCGTCGAGCTTGGTGAGGAAACTCTGCCCGTGCAGCCGCGGCGTCACGGGCAGCAGCTTCCGCAGCAGGCGGATGACCGGGTTCTTTTCCGGCTCAATGGGCTTTTCCGGGGCGAAGAGGATCTTGATGCCGGTCAGGATCAGGAAGCCGCCAAAAAGCCAGATGACCCAGTGGAACTGCATCAGCACCGAGCCCAGGCTGATGAAGATGATGCGGAAGAACAGCGCCCCGAGGATGCCGTAGAACAGCACCCGGTGCTGGTATTGGGCCGGCACGGCGAAGTAGCCGAAGACGACGACAAACACGAAGATGTTGTCCACCGACAGCGACTTCTCGACGACGAAGCCGGTGAGGTATTCCAGGCCGGCCTGTTTCGCCAGCGCCGCGTGGTCGAGTCCCGCCAGGCGCGGGTCCAGCGGGAACTTCCAGAGCCCGTATTGGTAGAGGCCGTAGCCGAAGGCCAGCGCCAGGGTGATCCACACCGTGCTCCAGCCCAGCGCCTCCTTCACGCCCACCACGTGGGCGTTGCGGTGAAAGACGCCGAGGTCCAGGGCGAGCAGGCCCAGCACGAACAGCGTGAAGGAGCCGTAGAACCACCAGTAGTCGGCGAGGGGGAAAAGCGGGATGTATTCCATGCGGGTGCGTGAATGCCGGGCCGGCGGCCGGGATCAAGCTGGACCGGACTGGAAAACCGGGCGGGGTTTCCAGCGGGCCGGGCTCAGGGGTTCGCGGGCCACGCGCGGCCTTGCGCGGCCCAGTGCGAGCGCAGCGCGAGCAGGTTGCGGTGGTAGACCGTCTCCACCAGCAGGGCGTCATCGAGCAGCCCGATTTCCGGCAGGGTGTCGGGAATCAGGTCGTAGCCCTTGAGGAAGTAGAAGAGCACGAAGGCCGTTTCCCGCCGCTCCGCCGTGCCGCCGGTGGCGGCCGTCTCCTCGAAAAACCGGCACAGCAGTTCCACCCGTTCGCGCAGCCGCGCGGAGTCGGTGATCGCCGCGGCCTTCTGGCGGACCTGGGGCAGCAGCTGGCGCAGGCCGGACAGGTCGGCGGGGGTGACGGTGTCCGCGCCGTTGACCACGTAGGTCGTGGGACTCGTGTGGTTGTCGGCGCCGGGCTTCTGGGACAGGTAGCGGCCGAGGGCCGCGGAAGGGAGGGTCTTCATGGTTGGCGGGGGTTGCAGGCAGGCAATCCCTCCCGCGCAAACCCACAAGCCGGACCGGACTGGAAAACGGCGCGGTGTTTCCAGCCGGGGATCTTCAGACCGCCAGCCCGATCTTGCCGAACTGCGCCGCGGCTTCCATGTGGCGCAGCGCGGCGTCGGCCTGGTCGAGCGGGAAGACCCGGTCCACCACGGGGGTGATCTTGTGCGTGTCCACGAACTTGGTCATCCCCGCGAAATCCGCCGGCGAGCCCATGGTCGTGCCGAGGAGGTTGATCTGGCGGAAGAAACTCTTGCGCATGTCGAGGGCCTTGGGATTCCCGGTCGTCGCGCCGAAGAACACGATGCGGCCGCCCGGGGCCGTCAGGTCGATCAGGCTGCCGAAGCCGTCGCCGCCGGCGCTGTCCACGATCACGTCGAACCGGCCGGATTGCTTCTGCAGCGAGGCGGCCCAGTCCGCGTCGCGGTAATTGATGCCGCCGCGCGCGCCGAGGGTTTTTGCCCGCGCGATCTTGTCGGGAGAACTTGAGGTGACCCACGCCTCGGCGCCCGCCGCCACGGCGAACTGGAGGGCGAACAGCGCGGCGCCGCCGCCCACGCCGGTGATGAGCGCGCGCTCGCCGGGCTTGAGCTGCGCGCGGGTAAAGAGCGCGCGCCACGCCGTGAGGCCCGCCAGCGGGAGCGCGGCGGCCTGCTCCCAGGAGAGGTGGGCGGGTTTGGGGGCGAGGTTGGCGACCGGGATGGCGACCTGCTCGGCGAAGGTGCCGTTGTCCGGCAGGCCCAGGATGCGGAAGTTCGGGCCCTGCGCCCGGGGATCGGCGCCCCAGTCGAGCGCGGGATTGATGATGACCTCGCGGCCGACCCAGGACTGGTCACCGGGTGAGCCGACCGCGGTGACGATGCCCGCGCCATCCGAGCCGAGCGTGATGGGCAGCTTGATGTTCGGGTAGAGCCCGAGCTGCGTCCAGAGGTCGCGATGATTGAGCGCGGCGGCCTTGAGGCGCACAACGGCCTGGCCGGGAGCGGCCGTCAGGTCGGGGACTTCACGGAGCTCCAGCGGCTTTTTGACCTCGGTGAGAACGATGGCTTTCATGCTGACAGTCTGGCTGGAACGGGCCGCGGCACAAGGCCGCGGACCGGACAGTTTGGCCCGAATCCGCGCAGACAGTCGCCGGTCGCTTGCAACCACAGGTCGGTCGGGCATGTTCGGCCGGCAACATGAGCCACGCCACCGTCCGTCCGCGCCTGCACTATGCCTGGATTGCCGCGGGAGTGACATTTTTCACGTTGCTGGCGGCGGCGGGGGCGCGGGCCACGCCGGGTGTCATCCTGCTGCCGCTGGGCAACGAGTTCCAGTGGAGCCGGGCGACGGTGTCGTCGATCGTCTCGATCAACATCTTCCTCTACGGGCTCATCGGGCCGTTCGCGGCGGCGCTGTATCAACGTTTCGGGTTGCGGCGGACGATGGTGGCGGCAATGGCCCTGCTGACCCTGGGTTATGGCCTCTCTACGGTCGCGACACAGTATTGGCATTTCGTTGTGCTCTGGGGCTTCGTGGTCGGCGCCGGTTCGGGCCTGGCGGCGACGGTGCTCGGGGCGGCGGTGGCGAACCGCTGGTTCACCGAGCGGCGCGGTTTGGTGATGGGCCTGCTCACGGCCAGCACGGCGACGGGCCAGCTGATTTTCCTGCCGGGCCTGGCCAGCGCGGTGACATCGCACGACAACTGGCGCGCGGCGCCGTGGATCGTCGCGGGCGCCACACTGCTGGCGATGCCGGTCATCTGGTGGCTGATGCGCGACGATCCCCGCGACGTGGGGCTGCGCCCTTACGGGGAAACCGGGCCGGTCGAGGCGGCCGTGCCCCGCACGACGGGCAATCCCGCGAGGCACGCCATGCGCGTGCTGTTCGAGGCGGTGCGGGTGCGGGATTTCTGGCTGCTGGCGGGGTCATTCTTTGTGTGCGGGGCGAGCACCAACGGGCTGATCGGCACGCACATGGTGGCGGCGGCGTTTGATTGCGGCATCCCGGAGGTGCGCGCGGCGAGCCTGCTCGCCGTGATGGGGCTCTTCGATCTCGTCGGCACGACGGCATCGGGCTGGCTGAGCGACCGCTACAACTGTCGTTACCTGCTCTTTGGTTATTACAGCCTGAGGGGCATCTCGCTGTTGTTCCTGCCGACGGCCCTGCTGGGGCCGGTGGCGGGACTCGGGGTGTTCGCGATTTTCTACGGGCTCGACTGGATCGCCACGGTGCCGCCGACGGTGAAACTCACCGCCGAGGTGTTCGGCCGCGAAAAGGCCGGCATCGTGTTCGGCTGGGTGGTGGCGGCGCACCAGGTCGGCGCGGCCTTTGCGGCCTACGGCGCCGGCGCGCTGCGCACGGTGACCGGGAGCTATACGCTGGCATTCTTCAGCGCCGGGGCGCTGTGCGTGATCGCGGCGCTCGTCGTGCTGCCGATCGGCAAGGCGCGGCGCCTCGGGCCGCAGCCGGCCGCGGCCTAACAGACCGTTGCCGGGCGACGATCAGCGATTAAGCTTCATTTGGTCGAAAACCCCGAAGCGATAGGCCAAGCCATAGCAAAACAGCAGGAGCGAGAAGAACAGGATCAAAGCTCCGCCAATGGCCAGCGCGGGACCAGTCTCGGACACGCTGAAAAGAGCCACACCGCCGCCGATCAGGATGAACAGGCCGGAAAAAATGGCGAAGACCAGCAAGGTGGCGAACCACCAGCGAGCAGAGGAATCGTTGGTGTTTTTCGAGTAGGCAACAATGCACCAGATCGGCTGGAGGGCAGCCAGCAACGCGAGCACGCGCCAGCTCCAGTGCCATGCTTCCGTCCACGACAGCGGGACATCCGTGAAGCCGAACTTCACCGCGAGGAGCAACAGGGGTAGGCCCGCAAAAAGGCGGACGAGGTTTATCTGCAGCATGAGTCGCACGCTTTCCCAGAAACCGACCGGCAGATAAGCCTGCAGCCCGGTGCTATATTGGAAATTACCCGCCGCCTCGAGGCCCGACCACATCCCGCCGAAAGCTGGAAGGCCCAGCACCCCCACGGTCACGGCCACGAATATGCCGCACCAGGCGGCGTCAAGGCCGGCCAGCAACAGCAGGCGCGCCAGCACAATGCCACCCAGCGCAAAGACCCAGCCGCGGCTCCAACCCAAGGGGGGATTGGGCCGCAGTTGTTCCAGCAGGTGTTGCTGGCGGCGGGTCAGGGTGTGGCGGATCAGGGATTCGACCGTTCCGTTCGCCAGCACGTGCCCGGACGGGCGAGACAGCAACTCACGCAACCGCGCACGGATTTGCGCCGAATCAGGCGCCGGCAGCCGCGACAGGTCGGGCCCCGCCGGCTCGAGGGTGTCTTCCGCCGGTATCTGGATGGACCGCGGTGGAACGAGAGCTTGGTCCGGCGTTGCCGAGTCCGATGACCCGTAGCCGAAGAGGGGCTCCATCCGGAAGCCGGCCTCCATCGTCGTGATGGCGGGACGGATCAACAGGGCGCAGATCGTGCCCAGCGCAACCAGCCCGAACCAAGCCGGCCAGGAGCCGGCAGCGGCGGCGAGGTAGTTTTGCCCCAGCCATCCCCCCGGGGTCAGATAGAGCGCAAATTTCAGGGTCGGCCCGATGAAGGCCGCCTGGGCCCAGGCTTTTTCATATGATTGAACACAAGCGAAGAACAGGACGCCGGTCAGAAACAGCCCGGCGCCATAGGGCAGCCGCGGCCAGCGCCGGACCGCCCAAGCGGCCAGGGAGATGTGCACGGCCCATTGGGTTTCGGCCAGAAGCGGGATGAGCAGGACCGGCAACAGCCCTCCTTGGCGCAGGGCCAGCCCCGCGGCGAGCGCGGCCCAATCAAGCGCCAGCCAAAGCGAACCGAGAAACCACTCGCGCGTCAGCAGGCGAAAAACCGCCGCGTTGGAAACCGGCAGCTGGTAATAGGTCCACAGCGCCTCGTGGGACCCCAACGGCGTGGCCAGGCGGGTCGCGCGGGAGAACAGCACGCAAAGGGTCCAGAGCGCACCGTAAGCCAGCAGCGTGGACACCGGTGCCCCGAGCCAACCGGCGCCAAACAGGACCAATGGCACAACGCCGCGCAGGGTCGGCCAGCCCAACTGGCGTCGCCAGATGCCGGGTGGCTTTTTGTGCTGGCGGCGCAGCACCGGATTGGTCCGCACGGCGGCCCGGACGGCCGTGCGCAGCCGACGCACCAGCTGCTTGTCGGGTTTCATGACGCCGGAACTTCGCGAAACTGGCGCAGCCGGGATTCCAGGCTCTCCGGTCCGGCGGGTGGCAGCGCAGCCAGTTCCGCGCGGCTGAAGGTCGTCGCGATGCGGCCGTGATCGATCACAATGAGCAGGTCGGAAAACCGTTCGGCGATCTCGAGGATTTGCGTGGTGTAGAGGATGGTGCCACCGCGGTCCGCGTGCCGGCGCGCGGCCTGCTTGAGCGCCGCGATCCCCTGCGGATCCAGGCCCGAGGCGAAAGGCTCGTCGAGCAGCCAGAGATCGGGCTTAACGGAAAAAAGCGCGACGAGCGCGCACTTGTAGAGCTGGCCGCGACTGAGTTGGGCCATGGGCACCTCCGCCAGGGGCAGTAGGTCGAGATCGGCAAGGGCTTGCAGGACGACCTCGTCAACACCCTTGGGGTCGCGTTCGTAAACGCGAAGCAACAGGCTGGCATGTTCGAGTGTGTTCATGTCGGCGAACCCCGTCGGGAAGTCGGGCAGGAACATCAGCCGGCGGCGCAGATCAAGCCGTTCCCGGTGGAATTTCTCCCCGTCATAGAGGACCTCCCCGCTGCTGGGCGCCACGATGCCGCTGAGACAACGCAACAAGGTGGTCTTGCCTGCACCGTTCAGGCCGATCACCGAAACCACGTTCCCGGGAGGAATCTCGAGGGAGGCTTGGTCGAGGGCGGGAGTAGAGTCGTAGCGCTTGGAAACCTGCCGGAGCTGGACGAGCACGCGGACAAAAACGCGGGAGATGGTGAAAAAGACGAGCCGGAAGTGCGGGAGAGCTACCGCTTCAGCTTCGCTTGGAGCTTTTTGATCTCCGGACTGACGGCGGAGCAGCTTTCGCTGCCGCAGCCGGAGGACTTCTTCTTCCCGAACCAGGAACGCAGCAGCAATGCCGTCGCGACTGCGACGATGGCGAGGGCGAGGACGGTCTGGAGCGTGGCGGACATGGTCAGTAGCCCAGCGCGCGGCCGGCCTGGTAGAAGACGAGGCACACGAGCCACGCGGTGCCGGTCATGTAGAAGATCTGGAACAGCGGCCAGCGCCACGAGTTGGTCTCGCGCTTCACGACGGCGACGGTGCTCATGCACTGCATGGCGAAGACATAGAACACCATGAGCACGAGGCAGACGAGCGGCGTGAACAGTGCCGCGCCGTCCGGCCAGTGCGCGGCCCGGAGGGCGTCGCGCAGCGGCGTGGTGTCGTCGTCCGCGCCCTCGACGCCGAAGATGACGCCCATCGAGCTGACGAAGACCTCGCGGGCGGCGAAGGACGTGATGAGGCCGATGCCGATGCGCCAGTCGAAGCCGAGGGGCTTGATGACGGGCTCGATCAGGTGGCCGGCCTGGCCGGCGAAACTCTGGGCGATCTGCTCGGTGCTGGTGGCGTCGGGATTCGGGTGCTTCGGGTAGGTCGTGAGGAACCAGAGCACGATGGAGATGCCGAGGATGATGGTGCCGGCGTTCTTCAGGAACAGCCAGCCGCGCTCGAGCATGTGGCGGAGGATCTCCTTGAAGCGCGGCGGCTGGTAGGGCGGCAGCTCCATGATCATGTGCTGCGGCGCGGTCTTGAAGAGGGTGCGCTTGAACAGCCAGGCGAAGAAGAACACGCCGCCGGTGCCGAGGGCATACATGAGCAGCATGATGCCGGCCTTGGTGGTCGCGGGCACGACGTCGCCCGGCAGCAGCGTGGCGATCATCAGCAGGTAGACCGGCAGGCGCGCCGAGCAGCTCATCAGCGGCGCGACCAGGATGGTGACGAGGCGGTCGCGGGCGTTTTCGATGGTGCGGGTGGCCATGATGCCCGGGATGGCGCAGGCGTAGGAGCCGAGCAGCGGGATGAAGGAGCGGCCGTTGAGGCCGACCTTGCTCATCGGGCGGTCCATGATGAAGGCGGCGCGCGCCATGTAGCCCGTGCTCTCGAGCAGGCCGACGAAGAAAAACAAAATGAGGATCTGCGGCAGGAAGATGACGATGCCCCCCACCCCGCCGATGATGCCGTCGGTCACCAGGTCGCGCAGGTCGCCGGGCGGCATGGCGCCCTTCACCCAGCCGCCGAAGGCTGCGACCTGCTCGTCGATGAAGTTCATCGGCGACTCGGCGAGCGAGAAGATGGAGAAGAACAGCGCGCCCATGATCACGGCGAAGACCGCCCAGCCCCACACGGAGTGGCAGAGCACGGCGTCGATCCGATCGGAGCGGGACGGGCCGGATTCCTTCGGCCGGCGGATGACATCGCGGCAGAGCTGGCCGATGGCGTCGTAGCGGCTGCGGATCAGCACGGCGGACCAATCGGTGCCCTCGGCGACCCAGCGCTGGCGCCACTGGTCGAGCAGCTCGTGGGTGCGGGTGCTGAGGGGCTTGGAGCCGGCGACGCGGACCGTGTCGAAATCCGTCAGCAACAGCAGCGCCTCGGCGCGCGCGATGAGCGGGGAGCGGGCGTCGTGGTCGCGGAGGGAGGCCTGGAGCTCGGCGACGGCCGGGGCGATCGGCGCGGGGACGTCCCAGCGGTGGCGCGCGAGCGGGAGCTCGATGCGGCTCATGGCGAGCTTCAGCTCGACGAGACCCCGGCCGTGGACGGCCTCGCAGGCGATAACCGGCACGCCGAGTTCACCCTCAAGTTCGGCGGCGTCGACCCTCATCCCGGCCTCGGCGGCCATGTCCATCATGTTGAGCGCGACGATGACGGGCCGGCCGAGATCAAGGATCTGGTGGACGAGGTAGAGGTTGCGCTCGAGGTTGGCGGCGTCGACGACGCAGATGATGCGGTCGGGCTGCGGGGTGTCCTCGCGGCGGCCGAGGAGGACGTCGCGGAGCACGGCCTCGTCGGGCGAGCGGGCGGCGAGCGAGTAGGCGCCGGGCAGGTCGATGAGCTGGATCGGGCGGCCGTGCTGCGAGTAGGTGATGCCGATCTTCTTCTCGACGGTGACGCCTGGGTAGTTGCCGACCTTCTGGCGGAGGCCGGTGAGGGCGTTGAAGAGGGTCGTCTTGCCGCAGTTGGGGTTGCCGACGACCGCGTAGACGGGGGTGCGGTCGGAGCCGGACACCGGGCGCTTGCGTCCGGTCAGCGCAATATGGGCCGGGAGCTTCAACGCGCGCTGGCCGGTAGCTGCTCGACGAGAATGCTCATGGCAGCCCGGTGGTTGAGGGCGATGCGGGTGCCGTTGACCAGGCAGAGGCTGGTGGACGAGCCGGAAATCTTCGTGACCAGGGACGCCTCGCCGAAGCCCATCTCGCGGACGCGCTGGCAGAAGCTGTCGTCCCCCGTCAGCTCGCACACGCGACCGGTGCTGCCCGCGGGCAGCTGGCAGAGTGGCGAGAGGTTGAGGCGGGGGGTCGGCATCTGGAAAACTAACTTGTGAGACTCAGTTTCAATGTCAATGGGCGGCGCTGGGCGAATCTTGTTTTTACCTCGCCGCCCATTGCCGGTCAGCCGCGGCTTTGGCGGCCCAACCTGTTAATGGGTAGCGCCTAACCAACCATCCCCACAGGGGCCACCGCCGGTCGGGACCTGAAGGCGAGTGACGGGTTCACCCCGGAGATCAAGGATCGGGTGATAGAACTGGGCGATCTGGTCGGAGGCCTCGTCGATGTAGTGACCGATGAAGGTGCGGCGACTGCGGTCCTTGGTGCGGTTCGGGCCGGAGCCATGGATGAGGTTGCCGCCGAAAAACATCGTGGAGCCGCGCGGGACCTCGACCGGGATGGCCTTTGCGTCCTTGGGGAACGGTTTGATGTGCGTGTCGCCGTAACTCATCCACGTGTCGGTGCCGTCGGCCGGGCAGTGGATGTTTTTGTGGTTCGAGCCGGGGACGACGTAGAGGCAGCCGTTGTCGATCGTGGCGGCATCGATGGCGGTCCAGGCGGCGATGCAGGTGTGCGGCGCGGCCAGCAGGTAGAAATTATCCTGGTGCATCCCCTGCCCCTTCGCGCCCGGCGGCTTGAAATAATACATGGTCTGCGCGAGCAGCGGGTCGCGGCCGAGCAGCGCGGCGAGCACGGCGGTCACGCGCGGGTGCAGCGCCCAGGCCTTCGCGCGCTCGCTGTAGCGGTGCGGGTGCATGGCGCGCAGCTGCACCTTCGTCGGGTCGACGTCCTCGAACTTGTGGCCGTTGTCATAGACCGACAGGCCGAGGCGCTTGAAGTCCTCGAAGAAGGCCTCGATCGCGTCGGTCTCGGCGGGGCTGAAGAGCGCGTCCACGACGCAGTAGCCGTCGCGGTGGAACTGCGCGATCTGGGCCGCGGAAATCAGCGGCGAGGAAGGGTGGGAGGGCGTGGCAACCACGGCGAAAGGCTAGCACAACCCCCGGCCGCAAGGAATGGATTGCCGGCCCAAAGGCATGGAATATCCTGCTACACCATGAACCGGCCCGAAACGCCCCACCGTCCCGTCGAAACCATCATGGCCAGTGATTTCGACCAGGGGCCCGGCTACACCAACTGGCGGCCGCGGGGCAGCGGGGACTGGCTGCTGATCTATACGCTGGGCGGGGCGGGCGTCATCACGTGCGGCGGCACGCCGCGCCTCCTCGGGCCGGGCGAGGCCGTTTTGTTTTCGCCGGGGGTCGCGCAGGATTACCGCACCGACGGGGACACCGGCCGGTGGCGGCTGCTCTGGGCGCATTTCAACCCGCGGCCGATGTGGCGCGCGTGGATCCGCTGGTCGGAGGTCAACCGCGGCGTGGGCCGGCTGACGCTGCCGGCCGGCGAGATGAGGGAGGGGTTCGAGGGGGCGATCGCCCGGCGACGCGGCGCGCAGCCCGACGCCGGGGAGTTCGCCATGAACGCACTGGAGGAGGCGCTGCTCTGGGCGCAACGGGCCGGCGGGAGCGGTGCGCCCAGGGCCCTGGATGAACGCGTCCGCCGGGCCATGGATTATCTTGCCGCGCACCCCGCCGAGCCTTTCCGCCTGGATGCGCTGGCGAAGCACTGCGGGCTGTCGGAATCGAGGCTGAGCCATCTTTTCCGCGAGCAAACCGGCGAAACACCGCAGGTCTACAGCGAGGAATCCCGGCTGCGCCTGGCGCAGCAGCTTTTGGTGCACAGCGGCCTGCGGGTGAACGAGGTGGCGGCGGAAACGGGATTCGCCGACCCGTTTTATTTCGCGAAGCGATTCCGGAAATTTTCGAAATGCAGCCCGAGCGCCTACCGCGCGAGGGAGGCCCGTGGATAGAAATGCCGGTTCTTTCGCTCCGAAGCTTACGAAGTCTAGGCGCGCCCCAAGGCGCGCCGGAAACAAGGCTTGGAGCCCGCGCAGCGCGCGGGCCGAAAAACGGAAAATAAAAAAAGCGCGCCCGAAAGGGCGCGCTCGAAAATTGGCGAGGGCTTTATTAGCGCCGGCGGCGTTTGACCGCGAGCTGGACACCGGAGTAACGCACGAGGCTCTGCAGATGCTCGTATTGCTGCGGGTCCATGTCCTTGGCGGCCTTGAGTTCGTCCTGGGCGCGCTTCAGGGCGGCCTCGACGGCGTTCTCGTCGATCTTCTCCTCGGTGATCGCGTGCTCGGCGAGGACGCGGACGCGGTCGCCGTCGATCTGGGCGAAGCCGCCGCCGACGGCGAGCCACTGGGTGGCGCCGCCCTTTGTCACGCGGAGTTCGCCGTGCTCGACCTGGGTGAGCAGCGGGATGTGGCCGGGGAGGACGCCGATCTCGCCCTCGACCGTCGGGACGACAACGGAGTCGACGGTGTCGGAATACACCTTCGCCTCGGGCGTGACGATTTCGAGCGTGAGGGGCATGGGAGTTACTTCTTGGCCGAGGCGGCGATGACCTCGTCGATGCCGCCCTTCATGTAGAAGTCACCCTCGGCGACGTGATCGAGCTCGCCATCGAGGATCATCTTGAAGCCGCGGACGGTCTCCTTGACGGGGACGTATTTGCCCGGCGTGCCGGTGAACACCTCGGCGACCGCGAACGGCTGCGAGAGGAGGCGCTGGATCTTGCGGGCGCGGTAGACGGTCTGCTTGTCCTCGGGCGACAGTTCGTCGAGACCAAGGATGGCGATGATGTCCTGGAGGTCCTTGTAGCGCTGGAGGACGCGCTGCACCTCGCGGGCGACCTTGTAGTGCTCCTCGCCGACGATGTCGGGCTGGAGGGCCTTCGAGACGGAAGCGAGCGGGTCGACGGCGGGATAGATGCCGAGCTCGGCGATGGAGCGCTCGAGCACGATCGTGGAGTCAAGGTGCGCGAACGTGTTGGCCGGCGCGGGGTCGGTCAAGTCGTCGGCGGGCACGTAGACGGCCTGCACGGAGGTGATGGAACCCTTCTTCGTCGAGGTGATGCGCTCCTGGAGGATGCCCATCTCGTTCGAGAGCGTCGGCTGGTAACCCACCGCGGACGGCGAGCGGCCGAGGAGGGCGGACACCTCGGAACCGGCCTGCGAGAAGCGGAAGATGTTGTCGACGAACAGGAGCACGTCCTGGTTCTTCTCGTCGCGGAAATACTCGGTCATCGCGAGGGCCGAGAGCGCGACGCGCATGCGGGCGCCCGGGGGCTCGTTCATCTGGCCGTAGACCAGCGCAACCTTGGACTTGCTGAGGTCCTTCTGGTTGATGACGCCGGCCTCGGACATTTCGTGGTAGAGATCGTTGCCCTCGCGGGAACGCTCGCCGACGCCCGCGAACACGGAGTAACCGCCGTGCGCCTTGGCGATGTTGTTGATGAGCTCGAGAATGACGACGGTCTTGCCGACGCCGGCGCCGCCGAAGGCGCCCGCCTTGCCGCCCTTGATGAAGGGGCAGATCAGGTCGATGACCTTGATGCCGGTCTCGAGGATCTCGGCCTTGGTGTTCTGGTCGGCCAGCGCCGGGGGCGAACGGTGGATCGGATACTTCTTGGTGAAGGTGACCGGGCCCTTGCCGTCCACCGGGTTGCCGGTGACGTCGAAGATGCGGCCGAGCACGCCCTCGCCGACGGGCACCGAGATCGGCGCGCCGGTGTCGAGGACCGGCATGCCGCGCACGAGGCCCTCGGACGAGGACATCGCGATGGTGCGGGCGACGCCGGCGCCGAGGTGCTGCTGGACCTCGAGCGTCAGGTGTTCCGTCTTGCCGGAGACGGTGAAGTCAACGGTGAGGGCCTGATAGATCGGCGGGATGGAGTTCTCGGCGAACTGCACGTCGACGACGGCGCCGATGACTTGGACGATTTTGCCGGTATTGCTCATGACTTAAACGGGTCGGGGGTGGTTAAAGGGATCAGGACGCGCTGCTGAAGGACGCGGCCGCGATTTCCAGGATTTCCTGGGTGATGCCCGCCTGGCGGGCCTTGTTGTATTCGAGAGAGAGGTCGCCGATCAGCTTGGTGGCGTTGTCCTTCGCGGTCTTCATCGCGACCATGCGCGAGGAGTGCTCGGAGGCCTTGGCGTCGAGGACGTGCTGGTAGACCTCGCGGTTGATGTAGAGCGGCAGCAGTGACTCGAGCACGCTCTGCGCGTCGGGCTCGAAGAGGATCTCGCGGTCGTCGGCCTTGACGGTCTCGCCGGCGTCGGAGCGCAGGTCGGCGATGACCTCCTGCAGGCTGTGCAGCGGCAGGAGCGGCAGGTTGGTGGCGACCTGGACCAGCGTGTTGCGGAAGTGCGGGTAGATGATCTCGACGGTGTCGACGGCGCCCTCGAGATACTGCTTCACCATGAACTCGACGACGACCTTGACCTCGTTGAAGTGGGCGCGGTCGCTGACGGTGAAGTCGGCGAGCAGGTCGCGCTTGGTGCGGGCGATGAACTGCGCGCCCTTGCGGCCGATGACGGCGAACTTGGCCGGTCCCTTGACCTCGTCGATGACGAGCTTGAAGAGGTTGGCGTTGAGCGCGCCGGCCAGGCCCATGTCGGACGTGACGAGGATGATGCCGCGGACCTTGACCTCGCGGCGCTCCAGGAACGGGTGGTGGCTCTCCTCGACGCGGCCAGCGACGGCGGCGAGCATCTCGGCCATGAGGCTGGCGTAGGCGCGGCCCGCGAGGGCGGCCTGCTGCGCCTTCTTCATCTTCGAGGCGGCGACGAGCTCCAGCGCCTTGGTGATCTGGCGGGTGTTCTTGACCGACTTGATGCGCCGGCGGATGTCGCGGAGGGAAGCCATTGAGGGGCGAGGTTCTAGTTAAGGGTGGCTAGAACAGATTACTTCTTGGCGGCGAAGGTGGCCTTCCACTCGTCGGCGGCGGCCTTGAGGCCGGCCTCGATCTCGTCGGTGAGCTTGGCCTCGGTGCGGATCTTGGTGAGGAGGTCGGCCTTGCGGGTCGTGAGGTAGTCCTTCAGCGAGTTCGCGGCGGCGACGATCTGCTTGGTGTCGATGGCGTCGAAGTAGTTCTTCTGCAGCAGCCAGAGGACGGCGGCCTGCATCTCGATGGCGAGCGGGTTGAGCTGGGGCTGCTTGAAGAGCTCGACGATGCGGGCGCCGCGGTCGAGCTGGGCCTTGGTCTTGGCGTCGAGGTCGGAACCGAACTGGGCGAAGGCCGCCAGCTCGCGGAACTGGGCGAGCTCGCCCTTGAGCTTGCCGCCGACCTGCTTGGTGACCTTGACCTGCGCGGAGGAACCGACGCGGGACACGGAGAGACCGACGGAGACGGCGGGGCGGATGCCCTGGTTGAAGAGGTCGGTCTCGAGGAAGATCTGGCCGTCGGTGATCGAGATGACGTTGGTCGGGATGTAGGCGGACACGTCGCCGGCCTGGGTCTCGATGACGGGCAGCGCGGTGAGCGAGCCCTTGCCGTCGAGGCGCGCGGCGCGCTCGAGGAGGCGGGAGTGGAGGTAGAACACGTCGCCCGGATACGCCTCGCGGCCGGAGGGGCGCTTCAGGATGAGGGAGATCTGGCGGTAGGCGACGGCGTGCTTGGAGAGATCGTCATACACGATCAGGGCGTCCATGCCGTTTTCCATGAACCATTCGCCGATGGCGGCGCCGGAGAACGGGGCCAGGTATTGGTTGGCCGGGTTGTCGGCGGCGGTGGCGGAGACGATGACGGTGTATTCGAGCGCGCCGGCGGCCTCGAGGGCGCCGATGGTGCGGACGACGTTCGACTGCTTCTGGCCGACGGCGACGTAGATGGAGTAGACCGGGCGGAAGTTTTTGTCACCCGACGCGAGGCCGACCTTGTTGATGCGGGCCTGGTTGATGATGGTGTCGATGCAGATCGTGGTCTTGCCCGTGCCGCGGTCGCCGATGATCAGCTCGCGCTGGCCGCGGCCGATCGGGATCATGGAATCGATGGCCATGATGCCGGTGAAGAGCGGCTGGTTGACGGACTTGCGGACCATGATGCCGGGGGCGATCTTCTCGACCGGGTAGGATTCCTTGGAGTCGATCGGGCCCTTGCCGTCGACCGGGCGGCCGAGGGCGTCGACGACGCGGCCGAGCAGGCCGCGGCCGACGGGGACGGAGAGGAGCTTGCCGGTGGTCTGGACCTCGTCGCCTTCCTTGAGCTGGGAGATGTCGCCGAGGACGACGCAGCCGACCTCGTCCTCCTCGAGGTTGAGCGCGATGCCGATGGCGCCGCCCGGGAAGGCGACCATCTCGTTATACATGACGTCCGAGAGGCCATCGAGGCGCGCCACGCCGTCGGCGACGGAGCGGATGGTGCCGGTGTTTTTCTTGACGGCCTTGCTCGAGAGCTTGGCGATCTGTTGTTCGATCTGGGCGATGACGTTGCTCATGGCGCGGTGGGAAAGTTAGGGACGGGGGTTAGACGGAAAGGTTGGCGAGCTGGCCGGCGACGGTGGACTCGTAGACATCGGAGCCGACGCGGACGCGGAGGCCGGCGAGGAGCTGCGGGTTCGGCTTGGCCGAGGCGGTGACGGGGCGGGAATATTTCCGCGTCATCGCGGCCTCGATGGACCTGAGGGTGGCATCGGTGACGGGGCCGGCGTGCTCGACGACGGCCTGCGAGCGGGCGACCTCGATGGAGATGGCGCGGTGATAGAGCTTGAGGAGGGTGAGGGCGTGCCGGGGCGCGGACTTCTCGATGTAGCCGAGGACGCCCGTGACCTGCTCGGGCGAGACGGCGCCGTTGACGAGGCTCAGCTTGAACAGCTGCTTCGCGAGGGCCTTGGTCTTTTTGTCGGCGCGCATGGCGGGAATCAGCTGACGAGCTCGCGGGTGGCGGCCTCGTTGTAGGCGGCGCGGTCGGCGTCGGTGAGCTTCTTGGCGAGGACCTGCTCGGTGGTCTTGACGACGAGGCGGGCGATCTCGCCGCGGGCCTCGTTGAGCATTTTCTTGTGCTCGAGCTCGATGGCCTGCTGGGCCTTGGCGAGGGTGTCGGCGGCGCGGGCGGTGGCGTCGGCGTTCTGGCGGTCGGCGAACTCCTTGGCGGCCTTGCGGGCCTCGTCGACGAGCTTGGCGGCCTCGAGCTGGGCGGCCTTGATGAGGGCGGCGCTCTCCTGGTGGGAGGCGGCGAGCTTGGCCTGCATCTCCTCGGTATACTTGAGGCCGTCGCCGATCTTCTTGTTGCGCTCCTCCATCGTGGCGATGGTGGGCTTGATGCCGAACTTGTAGAGGACGCCGAAGAGGATGAGGAAGCTGACGACCTGCATCACGAGATACTTCGGCTCGACGCCGAAGTGCGTGAAGGTCTGCTTGAGGCCCTCGATGGGGCCGGCTTCGGCGGCGTGGGCGGCGGGTTCGGCGAGCGCGAGCAGGGTGGTCAGCATGGCGGGAAAGGGATTGGCGGCGCGGGGCGGTTGAGGCGGCGCGCCGCCGGTTCAAGCGGGAGGATTACTTCGCGAGGAAGAGGGCGAGGATGCCGAGACCTTCGGCGAGCGCCATACCGATGATGGCCTGGACGAGGATCTTGCCGGAAGCGCCGGGGTTGCGACCGACGGCCTCGGCGGCCTTCTGGCCGATGAGACCGACGCCGATGGCGGCGCCGAGGAGACCGAAGGCGCTGGCGACGTTGCCAGTGAGTTCAGCGAGGATGGGATACATGTGGTGGATGGATTTGTGGTTGCGGTTGCCGCCGTGCGCACGCGAGGCACGCTCCCGGCGGTAAAGTCTCAGTGGTGCGCCTCAGCGGCGTGCCCCTCCTTGTGCTCGTGGTCGTGGTCATCGCCGTGGTTGCAGATGAGCCCGATGTAGACGGAGGAAAGGAGCGTGAAGACGACGGCCTGGATGAGGCCGACGAGCAGCTCCATGAAATAGAAGACGAAGAGGAAGCTGGTGCCGTGGAGCAGGTTTTCGCCGCCGAACACGTTGCCGAAGAGACGGACGGAAAGCGTGAACGGGCGGATGGCGATCGAGAAGACCTCGATGCAGCCGACGATCAGGAACACGAGAGAGAGGAACGGATAGAGCCAGGCGGGAGTCTCGGCCTTGTCAGCCTTGTTGCCAAAGAGGTCCCAGAGGATGAGCTTCGGGCCGGCATACTTGAAGATGATGATCAGGTAGGCGCCGAAGGAGACCAGCGCGAGGGCGATGGTGCCGTTGAAGTCGGCGTTGAAGGGGCGGATCCAGGGCAGGAAGTGGTGGCTGCCGTCGCTGTAACCGATCTCCGTGCCGATGGTGCCGACGCCCGGGAGGAGGCCCATCCAGTTGTTGATGAGAATGAAGATGAACAGGGTGACCAGCAGCGGGAACGCGGCGGGGAACGCCTTTTTGCCGACGATCGGCTCGAAGAGGTCGCGCAGGCCCTCGAGGAGGGACTCGAAGACGGCCTGGCTCTTGGTGGGCAGGAGCTGCGGCTTGCGGACGGCGAGCAGGATCAGGCCGATGAGCACGGCGGAGGTGGCCCAGCCGGTGGCCATGCTGTTCGTGATCGCCCAGCCGTTGCCGAAATCAACCAGCTTGCTGGCGGCCGGGGCGACTCCTTCGCCTTCCGAGGCAAACGAAACGGTCGCGGTGCTCAGGGCGGCGGCCAAACCTAGGAGTTTCTTGGCGATGGGCATTTATTTTCCGGTAAGGAGCGTTGGGTGAAGCCCAGATAGGTAGGTTTTAGCCCTTCGAAGCGTCAACCCCCGAAATCGAAAAACCGGAGGAGTTTCGCTAAATTAGGCCCGCCCCAACCCCGACCAGTCACAACTAATGAAAGAAGCCGCGCTTGCCTCCGGCGGCGCCATGGGGTCATTTGTAAAGGATGGATCCCGCCACCCGCGACCTGCTGACCCGGACCGAGCCGCCGCTCCGCCCGAATGGCGAGCGCAAGCTGGCGCACAACGTCTTCATGCAGGTCACCTGGGGCCTACTGGGGGCGGCGGCCTTGGGGCAGCTGTTTCTGCTGGTCTGGCTGGATGTGATGTCCTGACCGCCACGAGCGACTGGTAGGCGGGCGCCCGGGCCTGAAAGACGGTTTCCTGTTCCAGCGGCCAAGGAGCGGCCGGGTCCAGCCGCCAGGTCTTCAATCCGGGGATCAGGGCGGCGACCGCGCCGAAATACTCCGCATGGTCGGTGCGGAAGTAGAGCCGGGTGCCCTCCCCCGCCCGTCCGGCCAGCGATTCGAGGAAATCCGCCTGCAGGATCCGGTTCTTATGGTGCCGTTTCTTGGGCCAAGGATCCGGGAATAGCACCCAGATCTCCTGCAGGGTGATCCCGGCCGGCAGGGCGTCGAAAAACTCCCGGGCCTCGGCCTGCACGAAGTGGCAGTTGGTCAGCTTCGCGCGGTCGCGCTTCTTGCCGCTGCGGTTCAGGCGGTCGCGGATGATGTCCACGCCGACGCAGAATTTTTCCGGGAACGCCTGCGCATACTGCACGAGGAAGTGCCCGTGGCCCGAGCCGATCTCCCAGGTGATGGCCTGGTTCGCCGGCAGCAGCGCCGCCAGCTCCGCGCGCAGGGCGGCGCGGCGTTCGGTGATGCGCGCGAGGAACTCGGGTTTGTAGGTCACGCGTCCTATTGGCCGGGAAAAAATCCAAAGGCCAAGAGCCAAATGGTGGAGGGTCGGTCTTCAGCCGTCGCCTGGCCTATGGCTGACAAGCCTGACCGACCGCGGCCGGCCGGGAGGCCGGCCCTCCAGAAATCCAAGCCCGCGCGGAGCGCGGGCTCCACCTCAGGTTTTCTGCACGCGGGGCAGGCGGATGATGATGGCCAGGCCGCCGCTGTCGCGGTTTTCCGCCCAGACGCGACCGCCATGCAGCTGCACGATGTGCTTCACGATGCTCAGGCCGAGGCCGGTGCCGCCGGTCTCGCGCGAGCGGCCCTTCTCCACGCGGAAGAAACGCTCGAAGATGTGCGGCAGGTCCTCGACGGGGATGCCGGCGCCGTTGTCGCGCACGTAGCACTCGATCTCGTCCTCGACGGTGCCGAGCGCCCCGATTTCCACGCGCGAGCCCTTCGGGGTGTATTTGAGCGCGTTCTCCAGGAGATTGCAGAAGACCTGAGTGAGTTTCTCGGCGTCGGCTTCGACGGGGCCCATTTCCGCCGGGACGTTGACCACGATCTCGTGGTCGGCGCCCGCCGGGCGCCAGCGGTATTCCTCGGCCAGGCCGTGGAAGAAGGGCGCGAGGGTGACGGGGGCGAACTTCAGGCCCGGCGTGGCCGATTCCAGCCGCGAGAGGACGAGCAGGTCGTCGATGATCGACTTCAGGCGGTCGCTGTGGCGCTGGATGGTCTTCAGGAACTTGGCGCGGTCCTCGAGGGCCATCGTCTCGTGGCCGTCGACCAGGGTCTCGATGTAGCCCTTGATGATGCTCAGCGGCGTGCGCAGCTCGTGCGAGGCGTTGGCGACGAAGTCGCGGCGCACGCGCTCGAGTTTGCGCTGGCTGGTCATGTCGTGGATGACGAAGAGCGCCCAGCGGGACTTGCCGTCGGGCGACGGGATGGGCGCGCCGGAAGCCTCGATCCAGTGGGTGTGGTCGCCGTCGATGATCTCGAACTCCTCGCGCGGCAGCTCCTGGCCGGCGCGGGTGGCGCGCACGTAGTCGAGGAACGGCCCGCTGCGCACAATGAGCTCGAGGCGCAGGTTCACGAGGTCGCGGGCGGCGGGGAAAATCTCGCGCAGCGCGCGGTTGGCAAGGTGGATGTAGTTGGACTCGTCGACGATGAGGACGGCCTCGCGGAGGTTGCCGAGGGTGGCCTCGAGCTGGGCCAGCTGGTCGGTGCGCTGCTGGCGCAGGGCGGTGTTGTCCGTGATGAGCTGGTTGACGGTTTCGGCGAGCGCGGGCCAGGCCGGCAGGTCGCCGGCGGAAACCCGGTCGCGCAGCAGCGGCTGGCCGCGGCGCACGGCCTCGCGCAGCTCCTGCAGCGCCCGGTTCTGCCTCCGCAACACCCACAGCAAGACCAGCAGCGTGGCGGCGAGGGAGACGAGGAACAGGGTGGTCATGCAGGCAGCTTCTTGTCGGCGATGCGATACCCTACCCCGCGGATGGTTTCAATCCATCCCGCTTCCGGGCCGAGTTTTTCGCGCAGGCGGCGGACGTGCGTGTCCACGGTGCGGGTCTCGATCTCGGTGGAATAATTCCAGACATTGAGCAGCAGGTGTTCGCGGGTCTGCACGCGGCCCTGGCGCTCCATCATCAGGCGGAGCAGCTTGAATTCGGTCGCCGTGAGCTCGAGCAGCGAGCCGCGCACGGTCACGCGGTGGGTGTCGCTGTCGAGGAGGATGTCACCCACGTGCAGCTTGGCGGAGGTCGGCTCCTTCGGCGCGGCGAGGCGGCGCAGGATGGATTCCACGCGCAGGACGAGTTCCTTCGGGCTGAAGGGCTTTCCCATGTAATCGTCCGCGCCGGACTCGAGGCCCTCGATGCGGTCGTGGGGCTCGGCCTTGGCGGTGAGAAAAATGATCGGCACCTTCGCGAGCTTGGGGTCGCTGCGCAGGATCCGGCAGATCTGGATGCCGCTCAGGTGTGGCATCATTATGTCTAATATAAGGAGATCGGGCTGGTAGCCGCGGGCCTTGGAGATGCTGGCGGTCGCGTCGTTGACGGTTTCCACGTGGAATCCCTTCGCCTTCAGGTGATAGGCGACGAGATCGGTGACATCAGGCTCGTCGTCGACGACCAGGATCTTTTTCTTCTCCATGAGTGGCGCGAGTATTGCCCCGGCGAAAGGGGCCTTTCCAGTGAATTAACCCGCGTCACCAGAATGTCACAACATCCTCACGGGATCGGTGACGGAGAGCGCGATCAGGCCTTCTTTTCGCGCTGTGCGGCCGCGATGAGCACCATGAGGATGCTGATGTCGGCCGGATTGACGCCGCTGATGCGGCCGGCTTGGCCAAGATTGTCCGGCCGGAATTGCTGGAGTTTAAGCGCGCTTTCGCGCCGCAGGCCCGGGATTGCGAGGTAATCGAGCGAGGAGGGGATCTTGATTTTTTCTACGTCCTTAAGCTTCTCGATCTGCCGGCGTTCGCGGTCGAGGTAGCCGCGGTAGGTGACGCGATAGAGGACCTCCTCCCGCACTTCTTTGGGCTCGGCAGGGAACTCCGGGGGCAAGTTGGCGGCGTCTTTGTCGCGACGAATGGCGTCTGCCCAGGATCCGCCGACGGTCTTGGTAGTTTCGAAGAATTTCTCCCAGTGAGAGATGCGATTTTGCTTATGCGATATTCTGTTTAAACGGCTATCGGGTAGTAGTTTGTGATTTTTTGCGTGCTCGAAAAGCCGGAGCTCCGCGCTGCCATGGTTGAAAAGCAGACGATGCTCGGCGCGGCTGGTGAACATTCTGTAAGGCTCGGTCGTGCCTTTGGTGACAAGGTCGTCGATGAGGACGCCGATGTAAGCCTCATGACGCTTGATGATCAGCGGCGGTGCTCCCCTTGCCTTCAGCGCGGCGTTCACGCCGGCGACCAAGCCCTGGGCCGCGGCTTCCTCATACCCGGATGTGCCGTTGATCTGGCCGGCCAGAAAGAGATTCTCGACCTTGCGGGACTCCAACGAAGGAAACATCTGGGTTGGCGGCGCGAAGTCGTATTCGACGGCATAAGCCGGTCGCAGGAGATGGGCCCGCTCCAAGCCGGGGATGCTATGAACCAGCTCCAGCTGGATATCGAATGGCAGGCTCGTGGACAGGCCGTTGATGTAATATTCGTTCGTGTTGCGGCCCTCGGGTTCGAGGAAGAGCAGGTGGCGCGGCTTATCGGCAAAGCGCACGAATTTATCCTCGATGCTCGGGCAGTAGCGCGGCCCCACCCCGGCGATCTCGCCGGAATACATGGCGGATTTATGCAGATTTTCCCTCACGATTTCGGCCGAGCGAGGCGTCGTATGGGTCATCCAGCAGGACACCTGCTCGGTGCCAGGCTTCCAGCCGATCCGCCGTTCCCCAGTCTGTTCCACGTGGAACTTGTCGTCCGGGTCGCGGGTGTCATGGAAAGCAAAGAGCGTCGGCTCAGGGTCGCCCTTCTGTTCCTGAAGCCCGGCGAAATTGATACTCCGGCCGAGGATCCGTGGCGGCGTGCCGGTCTTGAGGCGCTGCAGCTCGATGCCTGCTTCCAGGAGGCTTCCAGACAGAGTCTTCGCGCTGAAGTCCCCCAGCCGGCCGCCTTCGTTCTTGTTCTGGCCGACGTGCATCAGGCCGCGGAGAAAGGTCCCGGTGGTGATCACCACGGTCCGGCCCATGAAATCGATATCCAAGCTCGTCCGACAGCCGACGACCTTGCCATCCTTGTAGATCAGGCCGGTCACGGTGGCTTGAAACACCTCCAGGTTCGGCTGGAGCTCCAGCGTGTGCTTAAGCCGGAATTGATAGGCTTTCTTGTCACATTGGGCCCGCGGTGACTGGACGGCGGGACCCTTGGATTCATTGAGCAGCCGGAACTGGATTCCCGTGACGTCGGTATTGATCGCCATCTCGCCGCCCAAGGCGTCGATTTCCCGGACCATTTGCCCCTTGGCCTGGCCACCGATCGCCGGGTTGCAGCTCATCTGTGCGATCGTATCGATGTTACCAGTCAGGAGCAGGGTGGAGGAGCCCATGCGCGCGGCGGCCAGGCAGGCCTCCACTCCGGCGTGGCCCGCCCCGCAGACGATCACATCGAACGGTGTTTGATTATAGATCACGCGAAAATAGATTCCTTATCGAATTATATATTTTGACGTGAATTCACTTTCCAATGCAAAACGAGGCAAAGAGCTGGTCGAGAATCCGTTCGTTATCGATTTTTCCGGAAACTTGGCCGAAAGCGTCGAGCGCGACACGCAAATCACTGGCCACCAGCTCACTGGGATCATTCTTGGTCAGTTTTTGCCCAGCCGTGACCAAGCATTCCCTGGCTTGTTCAAGCGCATGGGAATGGCGTGCGTTGATCGCGATCAATTCGTCGCCGATTTCCACGTGGAACGACTCGGCGAGTTTGGTCACCGCGGCTTGGAGTGCCTCGAGTCCGGCGCCTTGCAGCGCGGAAATGTTCACGACCGGAAAAGTCTGCGGCAACTCACCGCGTTTCGCCGGCGGAAGATCGATCTTGTTGAAAACCGCGATCGTATTGGCCGGCGTCATCCGGGCCGCCAGGGCCGGCGGCAACGCGGGCAGGGCACGCGTTGAGTCGATCACCCAGAGGAAAAGATCGGCATCGGCGGCCTGCTCGAAGGTTTTGTCGATCCCGCGTTTCTCGAGGGCGGAAGGCGCGGAATTTAGCCCGGCGGTATCGATCAATCGCAACCAGTGCGGTCCCATGGATACCCGTTCCTCGAGATAATCGCGCGTCGTGCCCGGCTCGGGGCTGACCAAGGCCCGGTCGCGGCCGACCAGGCAATTGAGCAGGCTGCTTTTGCCGGCGTTGGGTTCACCCAGGATCACCGTCTTGATGCCCTCACGCAGAAGTTCGCCGTAATGATTCGTGGCCAGCAGTCGGTTGGTGCCGGCCAGTAGCTCGCTCAATTGACGCTGCACCACCTGCTGGTCCTCGGGCGGAAGATCCTCCTCGGGAAAATCCACATAGGCCTCTATCATGGCCAAAATATTGACCAGCTGAGAGATAAGTGAATCCATCTGCCGCCCGAGAGCGCCGCGCAGTTGTTGATTGGCCGCGGCCAGCGCCCGTTCGCTGCGCGCGTGGATGAGATCCATGACGGCCTCGGCCTGGCTCAGGTCCATCCGGCCGTTCAAGAAGGCTCGTTTGCTGAATTCACCCGCCTCCGCCGGCCGGCAGCCACGTAGCAGGAGATCCGAGAGAATCTTTTGAGCGATGAAGGGATTCCCGTGGCAGGAAATCTCCACGGTATCCTCGCCAGTGAAGGAATTTGGCCCGGCGAAGAAGGTGAAGAGCACATCGTCCACCAAGGAGCCCGAGCGATCACTGTAATCCGCGTGCTGGGCCACGCGGGGCGGGGGAGTGCTGCCGAAAATCGTCCGCACCAAGTCGGCCGTCTGCGGGCCGCTGGCGCGCACGACGGCGATGGCCGACGTGCCGGCCGGCGTCGCCAGGGCGGCAATGGTATCACCCGAAAAGGACATCGGCCTGACGCAAGCGAACCGCCCGGCGAAGGCAAAATGAAACCGGCCCCGCGACGTCAGCTTGCGGGCGGAAAAAGCTCCGCCACGCGCCGGAAACGGTAGTCGAAGATTTTTCGCAGCTGGCCTGCGACCCAGAGTTTCTCCGCGATCCAGCCGAACGGGCCCCAGCCGACCTCGTAGGTCACGTGGTCGAACATCCGCACGCCGCCGGCCTCGGGCACAAAACGGTGTTCGTGGCGCCAGAGTTTGTAGGGACCGGCGCGCTGTTCATCGATGAAGCGGACGCCTTCCTCGACCGCGGTGATTTCCGTCACCCACTTCAGCCACACGCCGGGCAGCGGGGAAATCCGATATTTGATGATCTGTCCGGCGAACATGCTTCCGGGGACCTCGCCGAGGATTTTGAAGCGCACGTCGGGCGGCGTCAGCTCGTTGAGGTTCACCGGCGTGGCAAAGAACTGCCAGACACGGGCGGGCTCGGCGGGAATGAATTGTTCGCAGTGCAGGTGGCGGATCACGCGCGGAAGCTAGTCAGAAAGCCCCCGCATGCCACCCTGACGTGGGAATCCAAGACCGCCGCCTCAGGGTTTGCCCGGCGGCAGGGTCGGCGTGATGGGCGCCATCGGCACCGTGATCTTGGGCGGAGCCGCGGGTTCCGGTTTGGGCGCCACGACCGGCGGTTTGACGGCCGGGGCGGCAGGAATTTCAGGGGGCCGGGTGGTCTTGCCCGTGAGGGTGGCGCGCACGGTGGCATGGGGCAGGTCGCCGGCCAGCTCGGCCGCGCGCACCTCGGCGGCGGCGATATCCGCGGGACGTTTGGCCAGCCGGGTCCGCACCTGGGCCTCGGCATCGGTTGGGGCACCGGACTTTTTCGCAAGGATCAGCCAGGCCAGGCCCTCGACATAATCGCGTTTCACGCCGCGCGCGCTGACGAGCATGGCGCCGATGTTATGCTGCGCCTCGACCACGCCCGCCTGCGCGGCCTTGGTGAAATACTCCAGGGCCCAGCCGTAGTCGGGCTCGCCGGCGAGGCCGTCGTGATGGATCTTCCCGAGGCGGAACCAGCCGTTGACCACGCCGCCCTTGCCCGCCTGCCCAAAGAGCACGGCGGCCTTTGTGACATCGCGCGGCACGCCGTCGCCCTCGAGGCTGAGCTCGGCAAGTTCGAAGCAGGCCTGCGGGTCGCCCTTGTCGGCGAACTGCCGGAGCTCGGTCACGTTTTTCCACTTCGGGCCGCCGCCCTTGGTGGAGATCAGCTGCGGCGGGGCGTCGGCCGGCTCGGCCTTTTTCTTCGCGGCGAAGGCCGGGACGGAGATCAGGCAGAGCAGGGAGAGCAGCAGGCGGGGTGCGGGGTGCATGGCGGAGCTCATGATAGGACGACCCGGGCAGGATTGGGTTCCATGTGGATTTGGCAAGGCCCCGGGAACTCCGTGTGCCGGCGGATTTCCGGGCAAGAAAAAGCCGCAGCGGCTGCTGCGGCTTGAAGAACAAGTGGCGGAAAACGCTCAGTCTTCCTTGTCCGCGGTGATGGACTCGCCGCCCTTGACGCTGACCTTCTCGAGGATGGCGGCCGTGACCTTGGCGGCGAGGGCGGCGTTCGTGCGGAAGGCCTCCTTGGCGGCCTCGCGGCCCTGGCCGACGAGCTCGCCGTTAAAGGCGATCCAGGCGCCCTTCTTCTCAAGCACCTTGTGGTCGAGGCCGAGGTCGATGAGCGAGCCGCTCGTCGAGATGCCCTCGTCATACATGATGTCGAACTCCACCTCGGTGAACGGCGGGGCGACCTTGTTCTTGACGACCTTGATCTTGGTGCGGTTGCCGATGACCTTCCCGTCCGGCGTCTTCAGCTGGTCCTTGCGGCGGATATCAATGCGGACCGAGGAGAAGAACTTCAGCGCGCGGCCGCCGGAGGTGGTCTCGGGGTTGCCGAACATGACGCCGATCTTCTCGCGGATCTGGTTGGTGAAGATACACACGCAATTCGTCTTGCTGACGACCGAGGTGAGGCGGCGCATGGCCTGCGACATGAGGCGGGCCTGGCTGCCCATGGTCATGTCGCCCATCTGGCCGTCGAGCTCGGCCTTCGTGATGAGGGCGGCGACGGAGTCGAGGACGATGATGTCGATGCTGTTGGAGCGGATGAGCGTCTCCATGATGTTGAGCGCGTCCTCGCCGGAATCGGGCTGCGAAACGAGCAGGTCGTCGAGGTTGACGCCCACGACCTTGGCGTATTTCGGGTCGAGGGCGTGCTCGACGTCGATGAAGGCGGCGAGGCCGCCCTGGCGCTGGGCCTGGGCGATGACGCTCAAGCAGAAGGTGGTCTTGCCGGAGGATTCCGGCCCGTAGATCTCGATGATGCGGCCCTTCGGCAAGCCGCCGACGCCGAGGGCGAGGTCGATGGCGAGGGAGCCGGTCGAGAGGGTCTCGACCTTCATCTTGGTGTTGCTGCCGAGGCGCATGATCGAGCCGTCGCCGAACTGCTTCGTGATCGAAGAGACGGCGAGCTCGATGTTTTTCTCGCGGGCGGGATTGGAGGACTTCTCGGCGGGCGCGATGCGCGAATCGGACTTGGACTTATCGGCTTTGGACATGGGAATCGTGTAGGAGGGTTAAAGGGACATACTAAGGGGTGGCGCTGACAACAGTATGTCAGGAGACTTTGCCCCGCCCGCCGGCCCGGCAAGCGCGGAGTGGCCGAAAAACGGCCTAAAATGAGGGCGGAAAATTTATCCGGCCACCGCCGCGGCCGGTTTGTTGAAACCGAAGGCAAAATACACCGCCAGACCGAGGCAGACGAGGCTCACGGCATAGTTCCACTTCAGCTTTTCCCCCAGCACCAGCCAGGCGAAGACCACGAAGACCACCAGCGTGATGACTTCCTGGATGATCTTCAGCTCGTAGCCGGTGAACTTGCCATAACCCATCCGGTTGGCCGGCACCATCAGCAGGTATTCGAAGAAGGCGATGCCCCAGGAGATGAGAATCGTCACCCAGAGCGGCTTGTCGTGGAGGAATTTCAGGTGCCCATACCAGGCAAAGGTCATGAAGACGTTCGAGAGGCAGAGCAGCAGGATCGTGGTCATGCCGGCATGCTGCGAACGCCGCGGCCGGCCGCTAGGCCAAAATCACTCCGTCATCGTGTAAACCGCGAAGGACGGCAGCCAGTGGGAGCGGTTGAAATCCTGGGCGTCGAGCAGGGGCAGGGCGGCGGCGTAGTGGGCCGCGCCGGCCTCGATGGCCAGCGCCCGGCGGGGATCCTCGGCGTCGAGCAGGCCGGCCAGCCGGCGCCAGACCCAGCCCTTGTTGAGGTTCAGACCGATGAGATGGGCGATTTTCGGGTCGGTCGGGTCGCTGATCTTCGCCGGCTTGAGCAGGTTGGCGGGCTGGCCCTGGGCGAGGCGCGGCAGGAACTTGTCGAACCAGCGCAAAAACTGCTCGCGCGGCAGGATGCGCGCCATGAGCCCGGCCTCGACGAGGCACGGTGAGTAAAAATCCTCGCCCGACGGCTCGTAGTGGCCGGGGTAGTCCGTGTCGTGGCCGAACCAGTAGGCCGCGCGCGCCGTGCAGAACAGCTTCAGCTCCTGGTCGTCGTGGGCGCGGGCATGGCCGAGCACCAGCGCGACTGCGACGGCGGTGTTGCCGTGGATGCCGTTGCGCACCGGTGTGGTCAGCGCGCGCAGGTAGCGCATGAAGCCGGTGCGGATATAGGAGACCAGCGGGGCCATGTTGACCTCCAGCTGGGCATCATAGGCGCGGACTTCCTGTGCGAGCTTGAGGAGCCAGGCCCAGCCGTAGGGGCGCTCGAAAAACTCGCGGCCCGGGGCCTGGAAATACGCCGCTTCGGCGAGCATGTTCTCGGCCGTCAGGTGTTCGTGCAGCACGCGGCTGATCTCGGCGCGCTCGGGCAGGTGGGGGAACATCAGCGACAGGCGGACCAGCATCCAGTGCTGGTGGACGCACGAATGCCAGTCGTAGCTGCCGTAGAAGGCCGGGTGCAGCTCGCGCGGGGTCCGGGCGTCGGCCGGGCCGTTCAGCATGTGCTGCAGGTAATGCGGATATTCGCGCCGGATGTTGGCGAGGCCCAGGCGGGCGAATTCCGAGGCCTGGGCGGCGGAAAGGATGGGAAAGGAGGCGGACACGGGCGGGGAAAGGGGCACTATGCGGGGCGAAAGTTTAAGTTGAAGAAGAAAGGGTGCCGCATAAGTTGTGCCGTCCCCACCTTTCCTGCACCACACCATGAAAATCAAAGCCTATCTCAAACCCTCCTGCGGCTGGTCCAACGGCGTCCGGGCCATCATGCGCAAGCACAACCTGGAGTATGAGGATATCGACATCATCAACGTCCGCGCCAACTACGAGGAGATGGTGCGGAAGTCCGGGCAGCCCCTCTCGCCCTGCGTCGAGATCGACGGCGTGATGCTGGCCGACATCTCCGGCGAGGAGGTCGAGAACTACATGCTCGCCAACAACCTGGTGAAACCCAACGCCGCTCCGGTGAACGTCGCCCTCAACGCCGGCTGCTCCGCCGAGGAGCACGAGAAGATGGCCGCCAAGCCGGTCCGCTTCTTCTGAGCGCCCAAGCCAACCGATGAATTTTCAGGCCCGCTTTTCCGGCGGGCCTTTTTTGTTTTGGAGGGCCGGCCTCCCGGCCGGCCGCGGTCGGTCAGGAGACCGACCCTCCAGGGAAACAACCCCTCAATACAACAGCCGCGCCCGGATGGTGCCGGGGACGCTCTGCAGCTCGTCGATCGCGATCTCGCTCGCGGAGGCATCGACATCCATCACGCAGTAACCGATGTGCTCGTTGGTCTGCAGGTATTGGGCGGAGATGTTGACCTTGTGCTGGCTGAAGCGCTCGTTGATGTGTGCCAGCACGCCCGGGACGTTGCGGTGGATGTGCAGCAGGCGGCTCTTGCCGGTGCCGGCGTGCTCGGGGAGCGTGACTTCCGGGAAATTCACCGCGGTGACGGTCGAGCCGTTGTTCGAGTAGCGGATGAGCTTGTCGGCGACCTCGGTGCCGATGTTGGCTTGCGCCTCCATCGTGGAGCCGCCGATGTGCGGCGTGAGGATGACGTTGTCGAATTTCCGCAGCGGCGACTGGAACTCCTCGTCGTTGCCCTTGGGCTCGACGGGGAACACGTCGATCGCCGCGCCGCCGAGGTGGCCGCGCTCGAGGGCGTCGGCCAGGGCGTCGATGTCCACCACGGTGCCGCGCGCGGCGTTTATCAGGTGCGAACCCTTCTTCATCGCGGCGAGCTGGGCGCGGCCGATCATGTTCTTCGTCTGCGGGGTCTCGGGCACGTGCAGCGTGACGACGTCGCTCTCGCCCAGCAGCGTGGCGAGCTTGGCGACGGGCCGGGCGTTGCCGAGCGGGAGCTTGCCGGAAATATCGTAGAACAGGACGCGCATGCCCAGGTGTTCGGCGAGGATGCCGAGCTGCGTGCCGATGTGGCCGTAGCCGACGATGCCGAGCGTCTTGCCCCGCACCTCGACGCTGCCCTCGGCGCTCTTGGTCCAGCCGCCGCGGTGCACGAGCGCGCTTTTGCCCGGGATGCCGCGCAGCAGCATGATCGCCTCGCCGAGCACGAGCTCGGCGACGCTGCGGGTGTTGGAATAGGGGGCGTTGAAGACCGGGATGCCGCGCTTCGCCGCGGCGGCGAGGTCGACCTGGTTGGTGCCGATGCAGAAGCAGCCGATGGCGGCGAGCTTGGGCGCGGCGGCCAGCATTTCCTCCGTGAGCTCGGTGCGGGAGCGGATGCCGAGGAAATGCACGTCCTTCAGCGCGGCCTTCAGGGCGTCGCCGGCGAGCGACTTCGGCAGGCTGCGGACGGACGTGTAGCCGTCATGCGTCAGCGCGTTGGTCGCATTGGCGTGGATGCCCTCGAGGAAGAGGAACTTGATGCGGCGTTTGTCGAAGGAGAGCTTTTGCATCGGAGCGCGGAGATTCATCGGAAAATCCCGCACCGGGCAAGGCCCGTGTGCGTCATCCGCCGACGCCAGGCCGCCGGCGAACCGGCCCGCCGGCGGGCGCGCGCACGCTTGCCTCTTGGGGTTCAATGGGTTCGCCTCGAAGTGCCATGCCCTCGAAACCCATTCCCGGCTCGTCCGGCGAAGTGCTGACCACCCTGCCGTCGGCCTACCTGCCGCATGCAGCGACCGGCCTGCTGCACCTGCCGCGGTTCATCGCGAAGGCCAAATACGTGAAGGCCCACGGCGCGCTGCCGGCCAGCTACGCCAAGAACTACAAGCGCGGCATGGACCGTTTCCTGTGCATGCACCTCGGCGTCGACCCGGCCGCGGTGGAGAAGATCGTGTTCGAGTCGGCGACCGACGAAGAGATCGACGCGAAGCTGAAGGCCCTGTTCCCGGCCGACGTGCGCGCGGCGAAGTGGAACCGCGAGTATGTGCAGAAGGGCATGACGCCGAGCGGCCGCGAATTCTTGAAGGAGGCGCTGACCAACATGGGCTGCGCCGACCGCACGGAGCAGATCATCAGCGTCACGGACCTGATGGAGTTCGACGAGGGCCGCATCGAGTGAAGACCGCCCGCCCCCTGGTGCTGTTGCTCGGCCTGCTGCTGCTGGCCGCGTGCACGTCGGGACCCGGAGCCGCCGAGGCGCAGATCCGCGACCGCATTCGCTCCATCCGCGACGCCATCCGGGCGAAGCAACCCGAGGGCATCATCCGCTGGGGCACGCCCGACTGGACCTTCACCGGGCCCGACGGGAAGGATTTCGACCGGGCCGCCTACCTCGACCGGGCCCGCGGCCTGTTCGAGCGCATCGTCACGCTGGACTCGCTGGAGACGACCATCGAGCGGGTCAGGGTGAAGGGGAACGCCGCGGAGGTCGAGATCACGCAGGTGATGGAGCGCCACGAACGCGACCCGGCGACCGGGCGCGTGCTGCACCTGCGCCTGCGCTACCGCGAGCGCCACGACTGGGTGAAGACGGACGACGGCTGGCGCGTGCGCCGCGTGCGCTTCCTCGGCGCGCCGGAGCGCACCGAGCTGCCCTGAACCTCAGCTGCCGGGCGCCACCGGCAGCTCGAACCAGAAGACGGAGCCGCCGCCGGCGGGGAAATCCGCGCCGACCGCGCCCTTCTCGCCCTCGATTAGCTGCTTGACGATCGAGAGACCGATGCCGGTGCTCTCCTCCCCGCCGGTCGGTCGGTTGGAAAGGCGGGCGAATTCCGTGAACAACGCGCCGCGCTCGGCCGGGGGCACGCCGGGGCCGTTGTCGTGCACCTCAAGCCGCACGCGGAAGTCGTCGGCCCGCGAGCGGACGGTCACGCGGCCGCCGGCGGGCAGGAACTTGATCGCGTTGCTGACGTAGTTGGTGAGCGCCTGGTAGGCGTGCCCGGCCTCGGCGCGCGCCTGGGGCAGATCCTCGAACAACTCGAGCACGACCGCGACCTGCTTGCGCTCGGCGGCGGGCTCGTTCTGGGCGACCACGGCGGCGGCCATCAGGTTGAGGTCCACCCGGCCGACGCTGCCGCGGGTTTCGTCCCCGGGCCGGCGGACGTTAAGGAAGGTGTCGATGATGCGGCGCATCTGGCCGGCGGAGGCGTGGATGCTTTCGAGATACTCGCTGACCTCGGGGCTCGCGCCCTTGCGGCGGGCGAGCTCGCCGGACATGAGGATCAGGCAGAGCGGATTGCGCAGGTCGTGGCTGGCGATGCGCATGAAGCGCTCCTTCAGCGCAAGCTGCTGCTCCAGCTGCGCGCGCAGGCGGCGGATGGTGAGGTGCGTGCTGATGCGCGCGAGCGCCTCCTCGTGCTGGATGGGCTTGGTGATGTAGTCCACGGCGCCGGCGTTGAAGGCCCGCACCTTCTCGGACGTCTCGTTGAGCGCCGTCATGAAGATCACGGGGATGTCGCGCGTGGCCGCGGAGGCCTTGAGGCGGCCGCAGGTCTCGAAGCCGTCGAGCCCGGGCATCATCACGTCGAGCAGGATGAGGTCGGGCTTGGTGTGGGTGGTCTGCGCGAGCGCGTCCTCGCCGTCCTCGGCGACCATCAACTGGTAGCCGGCTTCCGACAGGGTGTCGACGAGCACGCTGAGGTTCGCGGGCGTGTCGTCCACGATGAGGATGATTTCGGGCATGTCAGGAACCGGGTTTGCCGCGGTAGCGGTCGACGAACTGGCGGATGGCCTTCATCTTGAAACGCGCCGCGAGCTCGGTGACGCCCTGGGCGAACGGCGCGAGGCGCGGGTCGCGCTCGGCGAGCTTCTGGGCGAGGGCGCGCACGCCGACCACATCGCCCTTGCTCGCGAGCTCGAACAGCGCCTCGGCGTCCGCCGCATCAGGGGCGTGCTGCACGCTGGGGAAGGGGGAGGCGGTCTCGCGGGTCGCGGCGTCGGCGTAGCACCATTTCAACCCGAGCTGGCGCTCGAGCGCGGCGAAGAGCTGTTCCTCGCGGAAGGGCTTGGCGAGGAAGTCGGCGCAACCGGCCTGCCGGCAGGCCTCGCGGTCCGGCTCGAACGCACTGGCGGAGACGCCGATCATCCTCGGGGCGTTGCCCGGGAACGCCTCGGTGATGGCGCGGGCGGCGCCGAAGCCGTCGAGGCGCGGCATGCGCAGGTCAAGCAGGACGAGGTCGGGGCGCACGGCCTTGGCCTGCTCGACGGCGTCGAGGCCGTCCACCGCCGTCGTCACGGTGAAGCCGAGCGGCTCGAGGATGTCGGTCAGCAGGCGGGCGTTGGTCGGGTTGTCATCCGCGACGAGGATCCGCCGGCGGGCGCCATTATAACCGATGATCTGGCGGGGCGTGGCCACGGGGCTGGCTACGGCGCCGGTGGCGGCGGGCAGCGGGATCTCGAACCAGAAGCGGCTGCCCCAGCCGGCGCGGCTCTCGACCTGCAGGGTGCCGCCCATCTGCTCGACGATGCCGCGGCTGACGTTGAGACCGAGGCCGGTGCCCTCGGCGTGCAGGCGGTGGTCGCCGATCTGCGCAAAGGGCTCGAACAGGCGCGACTGCTCCTCGGTGGCGATGCCCGGGCCGCTGTCGCTGACGGAAAACCGGATGCGCCCGGCCGCGGCGGGCTCGACCGAGAAGATCACGCCGCCGTGGCGCGTGAACTTCACGGCGTTGCTCAGCAGGTTGAAGACGACCTGCCGCAGGCGCTGTGCGTCGCCCACGACCACCGGCGGCAGGTGGGGTGCGAACGCGGTCTCCAGCAGCAGATTCTTGTCGCGGGCGCGCGGGTGGAAGACGGCCTCCACGGCGCGGACGAACTCGGGCAGGTCGAACTCGGCGGGATGCAACACGAGCTTGCGGGCCTCGATCTTGGCGAGGTCGAGCACGTCGTTGATCAGCGCGAGCAGGTGCTCGGCGGACTGGTGGATGATGCCGACACCGTCACGCTGTTTGGGTGTGAGCGCGGCGTCGCGGGTCAGGATTTGGGTGTAGCCGAGGATGCCATTGAGCGGCGTGCGCAGCTCGTGGCTCATGCTGGCGAGGAACTGGGACTTGGCGCGGTTGCCGGCGTCGGCCGCTTCCTTGGCGGCTTGGAGCACGCGCGCGGCCTCGCGGCGGGCGGTGACGTCGATCGCCACGCCCTCGTAATGGCTGACCTCGCCGGCGGCGTTCCGCACGGCGCGGACGGACTCGGAGATCCAGATGCGCGAACCGTCCTGCCGGAGGACTTCGGACTCGAAGTCCGTCACCTCGTCGGACCGCGCCATGAGCTGCAAAAAGTCCGCGCGGCGACGCGGGTCGGCATAGAGCTGCTGGCTGATGTTGTTGACCGCGGTGAGCATCGCCTCGCACGAGGCGTGGCCGAGCATGGTGGCGAAGGCGGCGTTGACGCGGAGGAAGCGGCCGTCGGGACTGGACTGGTAGAGGCCCTCGAGCGCGTTCTCGAAGATGCCGCGGTATTGGTGTTCGGCGCGCTGGAGGGCCTCCTCGGCCTGGCGGCGCTGGACGGCGGCGGCCACCTGACTGGCGACGAAGGTCAGCAGGCGCTTGTCCTCCTCGTCGTAGGCCGCCGGGTCGGAGTAGTCCTGCACGGTAATGACGCCGAAGGCGCGGCCCTCGACGATAAGGGGGGCGCCGAGCCAGAGGGCGGCGGGCTTGCCCGTGGGCATGTATTGGTGGTGGTCGCGGCGCAGCACCGTGAGCTCGTCGGCGGTGGTCAGGATGGGCCGGCCGGTGTGCAGCACGTATTCCGTCAGACCGAAGCCGCGCTTGCGGGGCGGTGGCGGGGCGGTCGTCTCGTCCACGAAGTAGGGGAAGCTGAGCAGCGAGCCGTCGGGGCTGAGCGTGGCGACGTAGAAGTTCCGCGCGGGCAGCAGGCCGGCGACGATGCGGTGGAGCTCGGCGAACAGCGTGGTCAGGTCGCCGCCGGCGAGCACGGCCTGGGCGATGCGGTAGGTGGCGTCCTGCACCTGGAGCTGGCGGCGGCGCTCGGTTATGTCCACGCCGACTGTGAGCATGCACTTGGTGCCGTGCATCTCGAAGACGTCGGCGTTGAGCAGGAAAGGCCGGATTTCGCCCTGCCGGTTGCGGAACACGCCCTCGAAGTCGCGCACGCGGCCCTCGCGCTCCATCAGCCCGACAAACCGGTCGCGCTCGGCCGGCTCCGTCCAGAGGCCGAGCTCGAGCGTGCTGCGCCCGAGCGCCTCGGCCCGGCTGTAGCCGGAGGCGCGCTCGAAGCCGGCGTTGGCCTCGAGGATGTGCCCGTCGGACAGCCGGGCGATGATCATTAGCGCCGGCGTGGTCTGGAAGGACTTGACGAAAAATTCCTGGGACTCCCGCTCGCGGGCCTCGCCCAGCCGGCGGTGCACGGCGGCGGCCGCCTGGTCGGCGACGAAGCTCAGCAGGCGGCGGTCGTCGTCCGAGTAGGCCAGCGGGTCGTTATAGTCCTGCACGGCGAGGACGCCGATGGCGCGGCCGTCGATCAGGAGCGGGGCGGCGAGGCGCACGGCAGCCGGGCGCTCCAGCGGGGTGTAGGGGCCGCGCCGGCTGAGGATGGCGACCAGCTCGGCGTGGGTTGCGCGCACGGCCTGGCCGGTCTCGAGGACGTGCTCGGTGAGGCCGTTGGCCGGCTTGCGCGAGGGGGCCGCGGGGATGAACTCGTCGACAAAATAGGGGAAATGAATCAGCCCGTCGCCCTGGCCGAGGGTGGCGACGTAGAAGTTCCGCGCGGGCAGCAGGCCGGCGATGATGCGGTGCAGTTCCGCGAAAAGCGCCGGCAGGTCGCCGCCGGCCAGCAGCACGCGCGAGATCTGGTAGGTGGCGTCCTGCACCTGCTCGCGGCGGCGGCGCTCGGTCAGGTCGATCGCGGTCATCAGCATGCACGGCTCGCCGTTGTGCTCGAAGATGTCGGCGTTGAGCGAGACGTAGCGCGGCTCCTGCAGCTTGGTGTAGAAGACCGCCTCGTAGTCGCGGACGTGGCCCTTCTCCTTCAGGCGCGCCATGAAGGCGACGCGGTGCTCGGGGTTCGGCCAGATCTTCAGCTCGAGCGAGGTGCGCCCGATGACCTCTGCGCGGGTGTAGCCGGCACCCTGGTAGAAGGCCTCGTTGACCTCGATGATGCGCCCGTCCGCCACGCGCGCGATGGCCATCAGCGCGGGGCTGGCGTGGAAGGCCCGCGCAAAGGGGTTCGAGGGGGCGACCGGGTTCGCCGCCGGGTCGGGGGCTGGAGGGGAAACGGACATTGCGGGCCTCATCGCTTAAAAGAAAACGGGGTGCAGGCAACGGCAGACTGGCTGCCGCGACCGCACCCCGGTTGCACTACTACACCCTGGAAAGGGATCAGGAGCCGAGCGATTTCAGGTAGGCGGCCAGGGCCGTGGCGTCGGCCTCGTTCAGGCGATACTCAGGCATCGGCGGCCGCGGCCGCGAGCCGTCGGGCTTGAGGCCGGTGCGGAGGAATTTCACGGCCTCGGCCTCGGTCATGGTGGGCAGGCCGGCGATGGCCGGGGCGGCGGCGCCCCACGCGGGCAGCGGGACCGTGGGGGCGAAGGCGATGGGCGAGCCCTTGAGGTGCATCCCGGCGACAAACTCGCCCTTTTCGTTGCGCGGCGAGTGGCAGTCGGTGCAAAGGCCGATGCCGGTGGCAAGGTAGTAGCCGCGGGCGATGAGCGCGTCGCGGTCGGCGGACTGGGCCCGCAGGCCGGTGGACAAAAGGAAGAGCGCCGCGGTGGCGACGAGGATTCTGGACCAGGTTTTCATGATGGGAAAAATCAGAGCAGGTGCAGGGTCAGGCCGACGGCACAGACGACCGCATGAACGACGCAGAGCGCGCAAACCCAGCGCGGCAGGCGGCCGCGGGGGTCCTCGCTGAGGGCAGGGCAGGGCAGGAAATTCATGGCCGGGCCGGGTTCAGGCAACCGCCGTGCGGGTCTGCATGGCCAGGGCGTCGCGGGCGCCGGCCTTCATGGTCTCGGCGAGCAGCCAGTAGACGCGGGCCCAGGCGGCCTGCATCTCGGCGGTGAACTCGGCGCCGAGGCCCTTGCCGAGCGTCCAGAGCAGCGCCTCGCCGACGGTGTCGTAGTGTTCGTCGCGGACGTGGTAGCCCGCGTGGCGCATGCCGAGCGAGCGGACGGCGGGGGCGAGGGCTTCGAGCCGGTCGAGGCCGTTGACCGCGAGGCCGAGCATCTGCATCAGCTTGCGACCCTGTTCGGCCATGTCGCCGCGGAAGTGGGCGCGCAGCGAGGGGTCGAGCTCGAAGAGGCGGGCGTAGAAGAGGGCGGCGGCTTGGTCGGCGATGGGCGCGACCTTGGCGAAGGAGCTTTGGACGAGGGCGATTTCGTGGGAATTCATGGGGGTGGTTTGGATGGATGCAGCATGCCAGAAAAACCCCGGGGACGGTATGGGCCGGGCGGGCATGGGCCGTCCGGCCAAGCCGGACGTCCCGGAACCGGGACGGCCACCGGCGGCTTTACTTCGCGGCGCCGGCCCGCCAGTTTCTGCGCCGTGGAAAAAATCCTCGTGATCGACGACGACGCCATGATGCGCCGGCAAATCACCGCGCTGCTCGCCGCGGAGGGCTACGGCACGGCCGAGGCGCGCAACGGCCGCGAGGGCGTGGCGCTGGCGGCGAAGGAAAAGCCCGCCCTGGTGCTCTGCGACATCACCATGCCGGAGATGAACGGCCACCGCGTGCTCGAGGCCGTGCGGGCCGACCCGGCCATCGCGCACCTGCCCTTCATCTTCCTCACCGGCTGGGGCGAGAAGGAGGACCTGCGCACGGGCATGAACCTCGGCGCGGACGACTACCTGGTGAAACCGGTCGAGCCGGCCGAGCTGCTGGCGGCGGTGAAGACCCGCCTCCGCCGCCACCAATCAGCCGGCCGCAGCACGACCCCGCTGGCCGCAGCCACGCCGGAGGCGCTGCAGGCCGCACTGAACCTCACGCCGCGCGAGGCGGAAATCCTTTCCTGGGTCGTGCAGGGCAAGACCAACCCGGAGATCGGCATCATCCTCGGCATCCAGCTGACGACGGTGAAGAAGCACCTCGAGAGCACCTTCGCCAAGCTGGGCGTGGAGAACCGCACCGGGGCCGTCACGCTCGCGCTGGAAAAAATCAGCGCGTCCCGCTGAACGGCGGCACCGTCTGCAGCGGCGGCCGGGGCTTGCGCGGGAGCCAGCGCGGGACGTCGCGCCGGTAGTCCTCATACATCGCGCCGAAGCGGCGGCGCAGGGCCTCCTCCTCGAGGAGCAGCACGTAGACGTGCACGGCGCACACGAGGCAGGTGAAATAGACGGCGATGTGCCACGAGCCCAGGAACACGGCCTCGCCCGCCACGACGGTGAAGACCGCCAGATACATCGGGTTGCGCACCCACTTGTAGAGCCCGCGGTGCACGAGTTTTTTCGGCGGGTCGAGCGGCGCGGGCGTGCCCTGGCCGCGCGTGGCGAACAGCCACTGGCAGTGCAGGTAGACGGCAAGCCCGAGGACGCAAAGCGCGGCGCCGGCGAACTGCGCTTCCGCCCAGGACTCCGGCCACCGGGCCCGGCGCTCAAAGAAGCGAAGCGGCACCCAGCCGGCGACAAAGCCGGGCACCACGAGGGTGAAGAGCAGGTTCTTGAGTAAGAGCCAGAGGGCGTTCATCAGCCGAGTCGGGAGGAAAGGATCTGGTCGGCCTTGAGGGCGCCCTGGCCCTGTTGGATGTTGTCGCGGAGCGTCTCCAGGTTCGCGCGCACCAGCGAGCCCATGCTGGCGCATTGCAGGTAGCGGTCGTTCTTGAAGTGCTCGGCGAGGCCCTGGCGCAGGCTGTGCACGTTTTCCGGGGGGGCGATGGGATCGCGCTCCATGGCGTGGAGCAGCAGGTTCAGCCGCACGGAGGCCAGCTCGGCGCGGGCCAGCATGAGCGTCTGCTCCTCGCGCTGGTATTGGAACGCGGTCTTGAGGTGCAGGTGCTTCATGCAGAACTCGACGAGGGGCAGGTTCTCCTTGAAGAACTGCGGCAGGTAGAAGCTCTTGCGGCCGTTGTGGGACTGCTGGTCGAAATCCATCGCGCGGATGCGGATCTGCGAGCCCTCGAAGTCCGGCGTGATGACAACGACGAAGTTGTAGCTGCGCATGTCGCCCAGCAGCTGGACGAAGCTGCGCTCGTTGAATTTCACCAGCTCCTTGGCGATGCGGATGGGACGCAGCTCGGGGCGGTTGAGCCAGCGGTCGATGAAGATGTCGCCCGGGATGCCGGCGATGTGCTCCTCGACCAGGGTGGTGCCGTGGGTGAGGAAGTTCAGCCGGTTCGGGGAGAGCAGGTGCTCCAGCTCGAGGCCGTAGACGCGCGAGGCATCGGCCTTCTTGATGTAGAAATAGTCGGGGTTGTCGTTGTAGGCGTTGACGATCTTGATGCGGAAGGGCGTCGAGTTGCCGAAGCTGCAGAAGTCGATGCGGTCGATGTAAAGGTGCTGCATCACCGAGAAGTCGCCGTCCACGCGCAGGAGGGCATAGATGCGCTTGAGGTCCTCGTTCAGCACGGGGATGTCCTCCGCGCGGTAGGCGACGGATTCCCAGAGCGTGTTGCGGCCGTCGGCGTCGACCAGCGGGTGGGACTCGTGGAAGTGGCGCAGCCGCTCGTAGGTGACGGGCAGCTCGCGTTCGCGGCGGTAGCGCTTCAGGTAGTCCCGCAGTTCCGCGCCGATGGGGTAGCTCGGTTTTTTCCGGGTGCGGACTTCGTTCAGGGAGACAGGGGCATCCATCCGCGGCCAGTCTGACCCACCGTCCCGGGGTGGCAATAGCGCGGTGGCCTAGGCCGCGCTGCGGCCCTGGCGGAGGCGGTCGAGGAAAACGGCGACGATGATGACCAGGCCGATGATGATTTCCTGGAAATAGGTCGGCCAGCCCATCTGCTGCGAACCGTTGCGCAGGACGCTCATGATGAGGGCGCCGATCATCGAGCCGAGGACGGTGCCCACGCCGCCGTTGAGGCTGGCGCCGCCGATGATGACGGCGGCGATGATGTCGAGCTCGAGGCCGACCGCGACCGTCGGGTCGCCCTGGCGGAGGCGCGAGAGCTGGAACAGGCCCGCGAGGCCGAAGAAGCAGCCGGCGAGCGCGTAGATGGTGATCTTGAGCCGGGTCGTCGGGATGCCGCAGAGCCGCGCGGTGGCCTCGTTGGAGCCAAGCGCGAAGACATGCCGGCCGAAGACGGTGTTGCGGAGCAGCAGCGCGGTGAGGATCGCCAGGCCGATGGCCACCCAGACGCCGGCGGGCAGGGCGCGGCTGAACGGGTCGGCCGTGGTCATCCAGCCGTTGACGGGCGAGGTGTCGTAGTTGACGGTCTGGTTGTCGGCCATCCACTTGGCCGAGCCGCGCGCGATGCCGAGCATGCCGAGCGTGATGATGAAGGGCGTCATGCGGAGGCCCGCGATCAGCCCGCCGTTGATCAGGCCGATCAGTCCGCCGGCGGCAACCATGGTGAAGAGCACCGGCCCCGGGCCCCAGCCCTGCTGGATGAGCAGGGCGCCGACGACGCTGGTGAACGCGATCGTCGAACCGACGGAGAGATCGATGCCGCCGCTCACGATGATCAGCGTCATGCCGAGCGCGCCGATGGCGACGATCACGGTCTGCGTGAAGATGATCTTGAAATTATTGTAGGTGAGGAAGAACTCGCGGGTCTCCGTCGGGATGGAGAAGAGCCCGATCACGAGGATGAGCCCGATGAACGGGCCGCCCTTCGCGAGGATCTTTTTGAGGGTGTCTTTCATCGGAAAAGTCAGGCGCTGCCGGTGGCCACGCGCATGATGGAGGCCTCGTCCCATTCGGTGCGCGGGCGCACGGCGGCGAGTTCGCCGCGGCACATCACGCCCACGGTGTCGCACAGGCCGAGCAGTTCGGGCAGGTAGGAGCTGACGACAACCACGGCCTTGCCGGCGGCGGCGAGCTCGCTGACGAGCTGGTAGATCTGGGCCTTGCTGCCGACGTCGATGCCGCGGGTGGGCTCGTCGAGGAGGAAGATGCGCGCCGGGTGCTCGAGCAGGCGGGCGAGGGCGACCTTTTGCTGGTTGCCGCCCGAGAGCTGGCCGATGGCCTGACCGTCGTCCTGGCACTTCACGCGGAGCTCGCCGACCCAGCGCTGCGCGGTCGCGCGCTGCCTGGCGCCGTTGATCCAGCCGAACCGGCCGTAGGCGCCCATCTTGGTGAGGGTGAGATTGTCGGCGATGGACTGGTTGAGCATCAGGCCCTCCTCCTTGCGGTTCTCGCTGAGGAATCCCACGCCCTGCGCCCAGCGGTCGCGCGGACGCGCGGCGTGCGCGGCGGCGTCCACGATGCAGACCTCGCCGGCGTCGAGCGCGTCGAGGCCGAAGATGGTGCGCAGCAGGTCCGTGCGGCCGGCGCCGATCAGCCCGGCGAGCCCGAAGATCTCGCCGGCGTGCACCTGCAGGGTCGCGCGCCTGAGGCGCGGCGCGCTGGCGCCGGCCTTCACCTCGAGCACCACCCGGCCCGGGGCGTGGGCGGTGCGCGGATAAAGGTCCTTCACCTCCCGGCCGGTCATCAGGGTGACGATGTGGCCGAGGGAGGCGGCCTTCATCTCGCCGGAGCCCACGGTCTCGCCGTCCTTCAGCACGGTGTAACGGTCGGCGAGGCGGCGGCATTCTTCGAGGAAGTGGCTGATGTAGATGACGCTGACGCCGGAGTCCCGCAGCCGGCCGATGGTGGTGAAGAGTTTCTCGGTGTCAGCCTGCGTCAGGCTGCTCGTCGGCTCGTCCATGATGAGCACCTGCGGCTGGATAAGGAGGGCGCGGGCGATCTCGATGACCTGCTGCTCGGCGATGGAGAACTCACCGGCGCGACGGTCGAGATCGAGATCCGCGTGACCCAGCTGGGCGAGGGCGGCGTGGGCGCGGGCGCGCGAGGCGCGGCGGTCCACCCAGCCGAGCCGGGCGGACTCGGCGCCGAGCAGGATGTTCTCCTGTGCGCTGAGGTGGAGCGCGAGGTTCAACTCCTGGTAGATCATGGCAACGCCCTTGAGGCGGGCGTCGTGCGGATTTTCCGGGAGGTAGCGGAGGCCGTTGAGTTCCATCGTGCCGGCGTCGGCCTCGTGGGCGCCGCTGAGGACCTTCATCAGCGTGCTCTTGCCGGCGCCGTTCTCGCCGATGAGCGCGTGCACCTCGCCGGGGGCGATGTCCAGCGAGACGCTTTTCAGCGCGCAGGTTGCGCCGAAGCTCTTCCGGATGCCGGTGAGGCGGAGGCGGACGGCGGGCATTATTTCAGATACTCGTCGAGCGGCGGGTTCACGATCTCGGCCAGCGCCGGGTCATTGAAATTTTCCCGGGTGACGAAACCGACCCCGGTGTCGATGCGGGCGGGCACCTTTTCGCCGCGGAGGACGGCGACCACGGTCTTCACGCCGAGGTAACCCATGTTCATGGGGTTTTGGACGACGAGCCCGTCGATGTCGCCGGCCTTCAGGCCGGCGTTGAGGGTCTCGCCGGAATCGAAGCCGACGAACTTCACCCGGCCGGCCAGGCCGGCGTCGCGCAGGGCGAGCAGCATGCCGGCGGTGGTGGACTCGTTGCAGGTGAAGACACCCTGGATTTGCCGGCCGAAGCGGTTGAGCAGGTTTTCCGCCGTGCGCTTGGCGGTGTCGCGCGTGGCGCCGCCGTGCTGGTCGGACGAGAGGAGGCGGATCCCGGGGAAGTCGCTTTTCATGACCTCGAGGAACCCCTCTTCGCGTTCCTCCGTGCTGTTGGAGCCGACCTGGAGGCGCAGCATGATGACGTTGCCCTTGCCGCCGAGGAGGCGGCCGAGGTTGCGGGCCGCGATGCGGCCGCCCTCGCGGTTGTCGGTGGCGACGAAGCTGGAGTAGACGTTCGTCGCGAGGCCGGAGTCGATGATGACGACGGGAATCCTGCCGCGCACGGCGGTCTCGACCGGGGCAACGAGCGCCTTGTGGTCGAGCGGGGCGAGCACGATCCCGCTCACGCGGCGGCCGATGAAGTTCTCGACGACCTGGACCTGCTGCTCGCGGTCGTCCTCCTTGAGCGGGCCCTTCCAGATCACGTTCACGGGGATGCCCCCGGCGGCGAGCTCGCGCTGGGCCTTCACGGCGCCGGCGTGGATGGACTTCCAGAACTCGTGCGTCGTGCCCTTGGGGATCACGGCGATGGTGTAGGGTTCGGCAGCCGTCAGCGCGGCGGCACAGCAAAAGCCAAGCACGGCAAACCAGGGAGACTTCATAAGCGGGGTAGGTTGAAGCTGGCGGAAGAAAGAGAGCCCATGACGACAGACGGGAGTGCCTGCGTCAACCCGGCCCCCGGTCTTATCGTTAACAATTCCGCTTATACAGTTAAGAGCCGCTCCAGCACGCCGATCAGGCGCGCCCGCAGCGGCTGGCCGCGGGCGGCGAAGTCGCGCTGGTGGACCTCGTAGGCGGCGCGGCCCTCCGGGGTCTCGATCCGGATCGGGGCGAACCCGAGTTTTGCCAGGTCATACGGGCTGGCGCACATGTCCACCTCGCGGATGTCGCGGGCCAGGGCGAAGCAGTCGGCGATGAGCTCCGCCGGGGTGAAGGGCGCGAGTTTGAAGGCCCACTTGTAGAGATCCATGTTGGCGTGCAGGCAGCCGCGCTGTTCGAACTCCGGCGTGGTGGCGCGTTCCGGCTGCAGGCGGTTGAGCGGACGGGCCGGCGCCGTGAAGAAACGGAACGCATCGAAATGCGAGCAGCGGACAGGCTGGGCTTCGACGATGCGCGCCAGCTGGTCGGGCGGGAAGCGCAGCGGCCAGGCGTTGTGGCGCACCTCGTCGGCCGTCTGCCGGTAGACCATCGCCCACTCGTGCAGGCCGAAGCAGGCGAACTGGGGCGGTCGCTCCGCCGTGGCACGGAGCAAGCTGAGCATCCACGCCACGCTCTCGCGCCGGCGCGGCTCCAGCGCGGCGCAATTCAGCGCCACGCCGCCGTCCCTCTCGTGATATTCCGGCCAGCGCAGAAACTCGCGTGCGGCTTCACCCTGCAGCACCATGTCCGGCCCCGGGTGCCAGCGGCGCAGCCATGACGGACGGAAGCGGTAGTATTCAAAGAGGAAATCGTAGACCGGGTGTTTTTCGCCGCGGGCGGTGCGCGCCTGGTGCGGTTCCGTCCAGGCAAGGACGCGCCGCTCATGGGCCTGCTGGCGGGCGCGCCAGCCGGCCTCGGGCAGCACGGTGCGTTGGGCGGAGGCGAGCATCAGGGCCAGACGATCACGGCGGTCCCGGCGATGATCAGGGTGCAGCCGATCGCGGTCTTGAGGGTGAGCGCCTCGCCGAGGAAAAGCGCGGCGAGGATGATGGTCAGCGCGAGGCTGGACTTGTCCACCGCGCTGACGAGCGACGCGGTGCCCAGCTGCAGGGCCTTGAAGTAGAACAACCATGACGCGCCGGTCGCGGCCGCCGACAGCACCAGGAACAGCATCGAGCCGCGGGGGATGGCCGCGACCGCGCCAAGGTTGCCCTGGAGCGCGACCACGCCCCACGCCAGCACCAGCACGACGGAAGTGCGGACGGCGGTCGCGACGTTGGAATCAATGCCTTTCACGCCGACCTTGGCGAGAATGGCGGTCAGGGCGGCGAAAACCGCCGAAAGGAGAGCATAGGTCCACCACATGATGGCGGCAGTCTGGCCGGAAATCAGCGCCCCGCGAGCAACAACCGGCGCACGCCCTCGATGGGCGCGGTGGCGATGAACCGCAGCTCGACCGGCCAGTTCAGCTTCCCGGCGAGCGAGCGGAGGGCGAAGACCGCCGGCGGGCTGTTGAGGATCCGGCCGCTGACGCCGCAGGGCAGTTTCGCGGCGGGCCGCGGGAAGAGCCGGTGGATCACGGTGTCCGCCTGGCGCGCGAGGTCGGTGATGGAGTCGGCCACGACCTGCTGGGCCGGGCCGCAGTCGGCGGCGGCCAGCTCGAGCACGCGCGGCGCGAAGCCGGCGATCAGGGCGTTCGCGCCGGGGTCGCTGTAGAACAACCGCGAGTTGGCCGGGTAGTCGGCCAGCCCGGTATGGGTGCACAACGCCGCCGCCAGCGGGGAAAGCGGCGCCGCGCCACCGCGCGCCGCCTGCAATTCCAGCAGGGCCAGGCCGAGTCCGCGCCGGCCGAGATCGAACCCGCTGCCGGGATCGCCGAATCTCCAGCCGAGCCCGCCGGCATAATGGATGGCGCCGTCCGGCGCGCGCGCGGCGACGAAGGAACCGGTGCCGGCGTGCAGCACCAGCCCCGGCTGGCCGTCCGTGGCCAGTTCCAGCACCGGGCGCGAGTCATCGATGGTCGTCACCCGGCCGTAACCGGCCAGGGTGGCGGCGAACTCGCGCCAGAAGGGCGGCGACCCGGCCGTGCAGATCAGGGTCTGCTCGACGGTCCCGCCCGGGTGCCGGGCGCGGAGGGCCGCCAGTGCTTCGGTGAGGAGCGCGCGCGCCTGCTCGGGGCCGACCTGGCTCGGGTTGCAGCCCGGCGCGATGTGGCCGGCGAGGATCTTGCCCGCCGCATCGATGAGGATGAGTTCCGTCTTGGTGCCGCCACCGTCCACGCCGATCGAGAGTTTCATGCGAGCAGGCGGCTGAGCCGGCCTTTGTATTTTTTCGCGAGTTCGCGGTTGTATTCGCTGGCGCCGGGCACGTTCTGGCTGCGCAGGACCGGCAGCGGGTGGCCGCCGGCCTTGAGCCAGCCGACCACCTCGAGCGCAAGCAGGTTGAGCAGCGTCGCGCCGATGAAGGTCGAGGTCGGGCCCGCCTTCGCCGAGGCTTCGGCGGGCAAGCCCGCCCGGCCGGCGTGAATCTCAACAATGGCGTCACCCGGGACGCCGCAGTTGTCGAGGACGTGGTCGGCGATCTCGTGGAGTTTTTTCCCGCCCGGATGGACGGTGGCGGCGGACTTCGCCATCTCGACGCAGGTCAGGCCGACGACGTGCAGGCCCTTCGCCTTGGCGTAAAGGGCGACCTCGAGGGGCGAGGCGTTTTTGCCGGAATTGGAAATGACGATGACGGTTTCGCCCGGCAGCAGGCCATATTGGCGGTCGTAGCGCTCGGCGACCTTGGTGCCGTAGCCGGCCAGGTTCTCGATGAAGCCGCCGGTGACGTCGGGAATGCTGCTGATGCAGACGAGGCCGCCGGCGCGGCCGACGAGTTCGCGGGCGATGATGTCGCTGTGGCCGCTGCCGAAGAGGTGCAGCACGCCGCCGCGCGCGAGGGACTCGCCGATGACCGGCCCCAGTTTTTCCAGGACGGGGGTGTTCACCGCGACGGCCTTTTCGAGCAGCGCGGTGGCGGTAGCAAGGTAGCTGCCGGCAAGGGGGGACATGGCAGGGAGTGTTGCGGCAACGCGGCAAAGGCTGCACGACAAAAGTTCCGCCGCGCGGGCGGGCCTTTCCAAATTGACCGGCCGGGGCGGCTGGCGCTTGATGGGCTCCGGGCGGTGGGCCGGCCGCCAGTCCTCCCATGCGCCATCTCCGCCTGTTTGCCGCCCTGTTGCTGACGGTCACGACCGCGTCGGCCGCCGACCCCGTCCCCATCGAGAAGTTCACGCAGGCGTCGAAGTTCTCCCGCGCCCAGCTGTCGCCCGACGGGCGTTTCATCGCCTGCCTGCAGGAGATCGACGGCGACCAGTGGCTGATCTTCGTCAACCTGGAGACGAAGCGGACCGCCCGCGTCAATCCGGGCGTCACGGTCACGGGCCTGCGCAAGGAGGTCAGCGCGTTCCGCTGGATCAGCGACCGGCGCATCAGCTTCCTGACCACGGTGTGGGACGGGCAGATGTTCACCGGGGTCAGCGCGGTCGATTATGACGGCAAGCGGTGGGTGGCCTTCACCGGCTCGGACGTGAATCCCTACGAGCAGAACCCCCTGCTCGCCACGCAGATCATCCACAGCTTCGCCGACGAGGACCAGAACGTGCTGATGCTCGACCGCGGCTCGAACTCGGGCAGCGATCTGGTCTATCCCGACGTGATCAAGGTCAGCACCCTGAGCCGCTATGCCGAGACCGTGGTGAAGAACCCGGGCAACGTGGTGAGCTGGGTGCCGGACCGCACCGGCGTGGTCCGGCTGGGCATCACGCGCGACGGCCTGCGCACCGGCGTGATCTACCGCGAGAACGAGCGCACCAAGTGGCGCACCCTGCCGCTCTTCGACGAGGAGCGCGGGCAGATCAGCCCGCTGGGGTTTGATTACGACGGGCAGCGCCTGATCGTGGCGGCCACCAACGAACACAAGCGGCGGGCCGGCTGGGCGAGCTCATCGCCGGCCACGCGCATTTCGACATCATTCCCGAGCGCGGCACGGCCGCGATCGACGGGGTCGCGCTCGCCGGGCCGGTCGTCTCCGAGCTGGCGGAGAGCGTGGTCGGCATCCGCTACATCGCCGACGGGCCGCGGTCCCTGTGGTTCGAGCCCGGGTATGGCCGGCTGCAGGCCAGCCTCGACCAGGTGCTGCCGGACACGGTCAACCTCATCATCAGCCGCTCCCGCGATGAAAAGCGCTTCCTTGTGCTGGGCTTTTCCGACCGGGAACCCGGCATCTATTACCTGGTGGACCTGAAGGGCGAGAAGCCCTCGCTGACCCGGTTGAGCGAGCGCCTGGCGGGGTTTCCAGCCGCGGCCATGGTGCCGATGTATCCCATCAAATACCCGGCCCGCGACGGCGAGACCATTCACGGCTACCTGACGCTGCCGCCGGGTGAAAAAAAGACCGGACTGCCGTTTGTGATCCTGCCCCACGGCGGGCCGTTCGTCCGCGACACCTGGCAGTTCAACCCGATGGTGCAGTTCCTTGCCAACCGCGGCTACGCGGTCCTCCAGATGAATTTCCGCGGTTCGCCCGGCTACGGCGTCGAGTTCTACCGGAAGGGCAAGCGCGAGATCGGCCGCGGCATGCAGGATGACATCGAGGACGGCACGCGCTGGCTGATCGAAAGGAAATTCGCCGACCCGGACCGCATCGCCATCGTCGGCGGCAGCTACGGCGGCTTCGCGGCGCTGTTCGCCCTCGGGCACAACCCGGAGCTCTACCGCTGCGGCGTCTCCATCGCCGGCGTGACGGACTGGACGGACATCATCAAGGAGCGCAAGGGCGAGGAGTATAAATTCGCCTACCAGCACTTTCGCGAGTGGATTGGCGACCCCAAGCTGAACCAGGAATTCCTCGCCGGCATCTCGCCGGTGAACTTCGCGGCGAAGATCACGGCGCCGGTGTTCATCGTGCAGGGCAAGGACGACCGCACGGTGCCGCCGAAGCAGGCGCGCAAGATGGTGGACGCGCTCGAGAAGGCCGGCCGGCCGCCCCAGTCACTCTATTTCGCCAACGAGGGCCACGGCTTCACCAAGGAGAAGAACCGCGCGAAGCTGTTCGCGGAGATCGAGAAATTCCTGGCGAAGCACCTCGCGCCGCGATCAGGCGGTTGATTCCCAGCGGCCGAAGATGCCGCAGGGGAGGACCTTCCCGTCGCGCCGGATCGGCAGGCCGACCTCGCCGCCGGAGATCCGGCCCCCGGCACCCGACATCAGGCCTGCGAGCAGGTTGACGACGACGGTGGGCGAGAGGCGCGCGGTGTAGGCGTTGATGAGGACGAAGACCGGACGGTCGCTCAGCACCTCCTTGCACTCCTTGAGCAGCTCCCAGAGGTGGTCCTCGAGCTTCCACATCTCGCCGGTGCTGCCGCGGCCGTAGGTCGGCGGGTCCATGATGATGGCGTCGTATTTGCGGCCGCGTTTGATCTCGCGGCGGACGAACTTGAGGCAGTCGTCGGTGATGTAGCGCACGGGCGCGTCGGCGAGGCCCGAGAGGGCGGCGTTCTCCTTGCACCACTTGACCATGCCCTCGGCGGCGTCGACGTGGCAGACGCTCGCGCCGGCGGCGGCCGCAGCGACGGAGGCCGCGCCGGTGTAGCCGAAGAGGTTCAACACGTTCACCTCGCGGCCGGCGGCCTTCGCGGTCTTGATGCGGGCGGTGAACCAGTCCCAGTTGACGGCCTGCTCCGGGAAGAGGCCGGTGTGCTTGAAGCTGGTCGGGTGGATCTTGAATTTCAGTTCGCCGTAGCGGATGGTCCAGTGGTCGGGCAGGGGCTTGCGGTATTCCCACTTGCCGCCGCCGGTCTCGCTGCGGTGGTAGAAGCCGTCCCAGTTTTCCCAGCGGCCGTTGCCGCCGGTGCGCGGCCAGATGATCTGCGGGTCGGGGCGCACGAGGGTGTAGGGGCCCCACTGCTCGTGCTTCATGCCCATGCCGCAGTCGAGCAGCTGGTAGTCCTTCCAGTTGTCGGCGACGATCAGGCCCGGGCGGTCAATGGTCATTGCGGCCAACTTGGGCGCGATTGGTGCGGATGAACACGAAAAAATAAGGCCGCGGCTCAGCGCCGCCGCGCGAGCTTCGCCTCGATTTCGTCCATCGTGGCGGGGAATTCCTTTTCCAGGTCCACCCCGTATTCCTTGGCCAGCACGAGCACGCTCCACAGGCAGTCGGAGAGCTCGTGGGCGAGTTTGCGGTCCACGTCCGCGCCGGGACGGGCGCCGGACTTGGCCATGACGAGCTTCATCAGGTCGCCGACATCGCCGACGAAGCCCTGCATGAGTTCCTCGCGGGTCCACGGCCGGCCGCCGCGGGCTGCGGCGGTCTCGTTGAAGCGGCGCTGCACCTGCAGCGCGCGTTCGGTCAGCTGGGCGAGTTCCATGGCTCAGGTCCCGTAGAGGCGGTCGCCGAAATCGCCGAGGCCGGGGAGGATGTATTTCTTCGCGTTGAGCCCGCGGTCGAGCGCGCCGGTGTGGATGGAGACGTCGGGGTGCGCCTTCTGGAGCGTGGCGACGCCCTCGGGCGAGGCCACGATGCAGACAAAGACGATCTCCCGACCGCCGGCGGCCTTCACGACGTCGACGGCCTGAGCGGCCGAGCCGCCGGTGGCGAGCATGGGATCGACGACGATGACGCGGGTGTTGGCAAGCGGCGGGAGCTTGCAGTAGTAGCTGCGCGCCACGGCGGTCGTGTGGTCGCGCTCGAGGCCGACGTAGCCGACGGAGACGTCGGGGAAGATGTCATGGAACGGCTGCAGCATGCCGAGGCCGGCGCGCAGGATGGGGACGACGACCAGCGGTTTGGCCAGCACCAGGCCCGTGAAGGGCTCGAGGGGGGTGTCGACGGATTTTTTCTCGGTCGCGAGGTCGCTGGTGGCGTCGAGCGCCAGCAGCAGTGCGATCTGGTAGCTCAGGGTGCGGAAGAGCGCGGGCTTGGTCGTCTTGTCCCGCAGGTGGGTGAGCACGTGGGCGCCGAGGGGGTGGGAGAGGACATGGAGCGGCATGGCGGCGGGAGGTCAGGGTTGGAGGATCAAGGTGTGTTGCGCGGGGCCGGGCAGCAGCGGGGTCGGCTCGCCTTTCACCCACGCGGCGTGGCCGGCGCGGTAGAAGGGAGACATCGGGTGGCCGCTCTGGCCGCCGGGCATGTGGAGGATGCCCTCGTCCTCGTGGCCGGGCGAGACCACCAGTCGTTCCGACTGGCCGAAGCGCGGGCCCTGCACACGCGGCATGTCGCTGTCGCCGGACATCCGTTCCGCCGGCATGTCGATCAAGCGGGCGACCGCTTTGGGCAAAAAACGGCCGAAGGGATGCTGCATGGCCAGCGTGTTGCGCGCCCCCCAGGTGAAATCGGCGAGGGGCCGGCCGGTCTTCGCGATATCCGCCAACACATCGTCGACCGCGGCCAAAAGCAGGGCGTCCCAGGAGGGGTGGGTAGGGTTGAGCAGTTTTTCCGGGCGCTCATGCACCAGGCGCCAGAGGGCGTCCTCGTAGGGCAGGCCGCGCCAGTTGAAGGCGGCATACTCCTGTTGCGCCTGTCCGGCAAACGGCGCGAATGCGCGCTCGGCGGCATGCAGCCGGAACGCCCGCACCACGCGATAGGCGACCGAGTCCGTGGCGGCGCGGCCGTTCCAGGCGCGCACGGCCGCGCGCAGGTCGGCGCGGGCCGGGTTCTGCGCGACGGCGCTGTCGGTCAGCACCTCAAGCAGGAATTTCTGCCAGCGCTCGAGGAACAGCGCCCGGTCATCGAGCTGGATGGCGAGCAGGTCGGCGGGCGCGGCCTTTTTGCCGGAGGCGACCAGCGCGTGCAGCCCGTTGCGGATCTGGCCGGCGCGGGCTCCCTCGTCGTAGCCGCTGTCGCCAAGCTTGGCGTAGTCTTCGCCGCCGAGGGCGCGATTGTTGCCGCTCCAGAGGGCGCCGCCGGACGGGTTGGTGACCACGGGAATGTCGCCGGGGTTCTGGAAGCCTTCCCAGCGGCGGTCGCCGTAACCCCACGAGACCGGCAGGCGGCCGTCGTAGCCGACCCGGCGCGGCACCGCGCCGATGATCGTCCAGGCGATGTTGCCGCCCGCATCGGCGATGAGCATGTTCTCGTTCGGGATCCCGGAGCGGTGCGCGATGGCGACGGCCTCGGCCGCGGTCTGCGCCGTCTCGATGTCCATGAAATGCAGGTTGGTCGCGGCGACATCGTGGGCCGACCAGCGCAGGACCAGGCCGCGGCCGTCCTTGGGCCCGTCGATGATCGGGCCCCAGCGGGTCCAGCGTGCGGTGAAGGGCACGGGCTTTTCGCCCTTCACGCGGATCTCCTCGGGGCGATCCTCGATCTCCTTCCAGCCGTCGGGCGTCTGGTAGAAGCTGTTCGCGGTGGTCTCCGTCGCGATCATGATGACGTCGGTGGTGTCGACGTAGGCGTCGGTGAAGCCCCAGGCCACCCGGCCGTTGCTGCCGACGGTGAGCAGGGGGGTGCCGGGCAGGGTGACGCCGGCCAGGCGGTGCGGGCCGGCCGCATCGGTCCACTGCAGCACGGCGCGATACCAGATCTGCGGCAGGTTGTGGTCGAGGTGCATGTCGTTCGCCAGCAGCGCGGCGCCGGTGGCGGTATGCGCGCCCGCGAGGGCGAAGGCGTTGGAGCCGACCACGCGCTTGCCGGCGGGCTCGAGCGCGGCGAGGCCCGCGGGGGCGTCGCCGGCGGGCGCCGCGAAACGCAGCGGCGGCAGCGGGGCGGACGGGAACTTGCTGCCGTCGAGGGCGGCATCCCAGGAATTGCCGCGCGGCGCGAGGAACTCGAGCGTGGCGGTGCCCAGCTTCGAGCGGAGGGCATCGCGGTTGCGCTCAAAGCTGCCCCGGTAATCCTGGAGATCGAACCACATGGCGTAGAAGCACAGCAGCGTGTCCTCCTCGCGCCAGGGCTGTGGGGCGGTGCGGAGCACGAGGTATTCCCACGGCACCTGGCCCAGCCCGGCCAGGCCGGCGTTGACGCCGGCGGTGTAGGCGGCGAGCACCGCGCGCTCGGCCGGGGTCGCCGCGGCCACCACCTGCGCGGCGGTGCGGCGGAACCCGTGCAGCCGGGCCTCGCGGTCGACGTCGAGCGCCGCGCGGCCGAACAGCTCGGCCAGCTCCCCCGCGCCGCGCCGGCGCATGAGGTCCATCTGGAAAAAACGGTCCTGCGCGTGCACGAAACCCAGCGCGCGGGCCACGTCGGCCCGGGACGTGCCCGTGATGGTGGGGACGCCCAGCGCGTCGCGCTCGATCTTCACGGGGGCGGTCAGGCCGGCGACGGTGCGCTCGCCGTCGAGCGGCGGCAGGCTGCCGCGCATCTGCCACCAGCCCCAGCCCGCGGCGGCGATCGCGATCAGCAGCACCCCGCCCAGCGTGAAAAGCAGCCACCGGAGGATCTTGCGCCAGGCGGACATGTTATTTCTCCCAGGCCCGGGTGCCGACCGGGTCGCGCCCCTCGTCGAAGTCGAGGTAGTCAAACATGGTCATGATGGGCGCGGACTCGAGTGCGCTCTCCTTGATGCGCTGGGCGAGCGTCCCGGCGGCGGCATCGCGCCAGCCGCGCTTCATCATGAAGCCGTTCCAGATCTCGCACTCCTCGTCGGTGCGCGGGCCGCCCCGGGCCTCGGCCCAGGCGAGCACCTCGGCGTCAGTGCCGCCCTGGAGCGCGCGGGCCTTGAGCTCGTCGTAGTTGACGCGGAGAAAATTGCAGCAGCGACCGTCGAAACCCTTGCCGAGGTTCGCGGCGTAGTCGGCGGCGGGCAGCTTCCCGGCGGCCTGGAGCCGGATCTTGTCGAGCATGCGGCCAAAGTAGACGAGGCGGCCGACCTTGACGTAAGGACTGCGGAGACCGGGGACGTTGGGCATGGCCCCAGAATTCCGGAGGGACGGGACCGAGGCCAGAAGGAAAATATTTGCCGGGGCCGCAACCGGTTAAGGTCCGGGACGCTCCAGCCTAGCCGATGGGCCCATGGTCGGCGACCAACCCGGCTGGTAAGGTCGCCCCAACCATGAATCCACGCCTCCTGTCCGCGGCCTTCGCCACCTTGTTAACCCTCACCACGATTGGCGCCGCCGAAGCCTCCGTGCCGCTGCTCGCGCCGGCCGAGATCGGCCACCTGCACCGCCCCATCACGACCAAATCGCCCGAGGCCCAGCGCTACTTCGACCAGGGCCTGGCGCTGCTGTTCTCCTTCGACCACGACAACGCCATCCGGTCCTTCCAGGAGGCCGCGCGCCTCGACCCGGCCTGCGCCATGGCCTGGTGGGGCGTCGCCCTCGCGAGCGGCCCGCACATCAATCTCCCGATGGTTCCCCCGGACCGCGTCGCCCTGGCCTCGGCCGCGCTGGGGCAGGCGGCCAAGCACTCGGCCAATGCCACGCCGGTCGAGCAGGCGCTCATCGCGGCGCAGGAGGCGCGTTTCGCCGACCCGCAGCCGGCGGATCGCAAGCCGCTCGACCTGGCCTATGCCAACGCCATGCGCGAGGTCTGGAAAAAATTCCCGCAGGACGCCGACGTCGGCGCGCTTTTCGCCGAGGCGATGATGGATCTGCGTCCGTGGGACCTCTGGCAGGCCGACGGCGCGCCGCAGCCCGGCACCGCCGAGATCGTCGCCACGCTGGCCGCGGTGCGGAAGATCGCCCCGCGCCATCCGTTCGCCCTGCACCTCACCATCCATGCGCTCGAGGCCTCGCCGGCGCCCGCCCACGCGGCGGAAGCGGCCGACCAGCTGCGCGACCTGCAACCCGGCCTCGGGCACATGCTGCACATGCCGTCGCACATCGACGTGCTGCTCGGGCATTGGGAGAAGGCGATCGCCGCCAACACCGGCGCCGTTGAGGCGGACCGCCGCACGCGCGAGCGCTTCGGCTCGCCGCGCGGCTTCCTCTGGCTCTACTTCGGCCACAACCGCCACATGCTGGCCTTCGCCGCGATGATGACCGGCCGCAGCGAGCTGGCGCTGTCCCACATGAACGCGCTCCTGGCCGAGCTGCCGGCCGACGAGGAGTGGTCGCGGAACTGGGGCTTCCTCCGCGATTACTTCGGGCCGATGAAGATGGAGGCGCTCGTGCGCTTCGGCCGGTGGGACGAGGTGCTGGCCGCGCCCGAGCCGGCCGAGACCCTGCCGATCTCACGCGCCATGCGCCATGCGGCCCGGGCCATCGCCTACGCCGCGAAGGCCGAGCCCGCCAAGGCCCGGGCCGAGCAACAGGCCTTTGCGGCCGCGCGCGCCAAGGTCCCTGCCGAGGCCTTTTTTGGCAACAATGCCGCCAGCACCATCCTTGACGTGGCCGAGGCCATGCTCGACGGCGAGATCCTGCTGCGCGAGGGCCGCGACGAGGAGGGCATCGCCCGCCTGCGCGAGGCCGTGCGCCGCGAGGGCCTGGTCCGCTACGACGAGCCGCCGGACTGGATCATCCCCGTGCGGCACGCGCTGGGCGCGGCGCTGATGAACCTCGGCCGCTACAAGGAGGCCGAGCAGGTCTACCGCGAGGACCTGAAGAAGTGGCCGGACAACGGCTGGTCGCTCTACGGACTGGGCCGCACGCTCCAGCATCTCGGCCGCGAGGCCGAAGCCGCGCCCATCCTGAAAAAATTCGACGAGGCCTGGGCGCACGCCGACATCCCGCTGACGTCCTCCTGTCTCTGCCTGCCGGGGAAATAAAGCGTCCGCCCGCCGGCTCAGTCGCCGTAGTAGTAGGCGAGCGTGGCGACGAGCCCGAGCAGGAAGGTCGGCGCGTTGACCCAGAGCTGATGGAAGGGCACGGCGTAGTGGTGCACCGCCCAGATCACCGCCACGTGCTTCACCGCGATCAGCCCCCAGCAGATGAGGATGAATCGTTCCGCGCGCGGATCGCGCGGGACGGGCCGGTTCGCATGGACCTCCTCCACGAAGGCATAGTCCGGCGCGTCCGGGTCGCGGCGGGTGATCCATTGGAGGAGATTGGCAAACATTGCGTAAAACGTAGCCAGATCCGGCCGGAAAGGAAGTCCGCCCATGATTCTGGTCCGAAAATACCTCGCCCGTCGGCGCGGGGCGGATAAGTTCCCCGGCGTTTTACCGAGAGCGCCCGCCCCGCCACGCCCATGAAAATCAACACCCCCGGCAACGAGATCAACTACCTGCTGCAACAGACGCGCGTCCACCACATGCACCTGAGCAGCATGGCCGACCTCAAGGCCAACATGCTGCTCACCATGGCGTCGATCGTGGTCACGCTGGCCGCGCCGCAGGTCATGAAGGCCGGCTCCCAGCTGCCGTTGATCGTGCTGATCGGCTTCAGCCTGATGACCATCCTGCTCGCGGCCTACGCGGTCATGCCCAAGCTGCCGTTCACCGGCCGGCACAGCGCCGTGCCGGAGGTGCAGAACCCGCAGTTCAACCTCCTGTTTTTCGGCGACTTCACCGGCCTGAGCTACGCGCAGTTCGAGACCGAGATGTCGCGTGTGCTGAACGACCCCTCGCTGGTCTACCAGGCGCAGGTGCGGGAGATTTACACCCTCGGGATCTTCCTGGCGCAGAAAAAATACCGCTACCTGAAGCTCGCCTACGCGACGTTCATCATCGGCCTGTTCGCGAGCTTCATCACTCTGCTGCTGACCGGCCGGGGCTGAGCCCGGCGATTCTGACTGGCAGCGGGCGGGATGGTTGCGGCCGTCCGCGGGCGGCCCAACCTCGGCGCAACCCCGCTTACCCCATGCGTTTCTGCCTGTATCTCTTGCTGGCGGCCCTGGCCGCCGCCCAGACCCCGCCGCCGGCCGCCGATTTCCGCAACCGGCCCATGCCCGCGCCGCGCGACGTGCGGCTGCCCGACGAGCGGCTGCGAGACTCGTGCGTGTGGGTGGATCGGGCGACGCAAACTTATTACCTGGTGAGTGCCGGCCGCCGCGGACCGAACGGTCGCGCCACGGTGGTCCAATACCACAGCAAGGATCTGGTGACGTGGAACGGCCCACGCGTGATCTTCGAGATCCCCGAGGGTTTCTGGAGCAACCGCGGCATCTGGGCGCCCGAGCTCCACCAATACAAGGACAAGTTCTACCTCTTCGTCACCTTCGATTCCGACCACAAGCTCGCCGAGCAGTGGCGCGACTGGCTGCCCCGCGTGAAGCGCGGCTCGCAGGTGCTGGTGTCGGACAAGGTGGACGGGCCGTTCAAGGCGTTCGACGCCACAGAATCCACGCTGCCGCCGGACATGATGACGCTCGACGGCACGCTCTGGGTGGAGGATGGCGTGCCCTACATGGTGTTCTGCCACGAATGGGTGCAGATCAAGGACGGCACGGTCGAGTATGTGCAGCTGACGGACGACCTGTCGGCGACAGTCGGCGAGCCCAAGCGGCTCTTCCATGGCAGCGACGCGGCCTGGAGCAAAAAATCCGACCAATACGGCTGCCACGTCACCGACGGCCCCTGGCTTCACCACACCAAGACGGGAAAACTGGTCATGCTGTGGACCTCCGGCGGCTACACCGGTTATACGACCGGCATCGCCATCTCCGAGAGCGGCAAACTCGCCGGGCCATGGAAGCAGCAGGCCGAGCCCGTCTACGGCGCGCACGGCGAGGATGGCGGCCATGCCATGCTCTTCAACCGCCTCGACGGCCAGCCGATGATGATCCTGCACTCGCCCAATGTCGTGCCCAAGGAACGGGCGGTCATCCTCGAGATGGAGGATCTCGGCGACACGCTCCGGGTGAAACCTGCGGCGCCGCGCTAGCCGAGGATCGTCAGCACGATGCCGGTGAGCACGCCGAGCACGGCGAGGAATTTCTGCCGGCTGTTGACTTCGCCGAACAACAGCAGCCCGCCGGCGAACGCCACCAGCACGCTGCCCCGGCGCAGGCTCGAGACCATCGACACGAGGGCGTCGGGATTCCGCAGGGCGTCGAAATAGACGAAGTCGGCCAGCAACAGCGCGAACGAGACCACCAGGATGCTCCAGCGCCAGTGAAAAACGTGGCGTTGCCACAGGCGCAGCTTCCAGCCGACGGCGAGCGGGAGAAACAACAGGGCAAGGTAGATGGAGAACCAGCACTGGACCGTGGCCGCGTCGAAACCGGCGCGGCCGAGCAAAAACTTGTCGTAGAGGCCGCTGACCGCGCCAAGGAGTGTGCCCGCCATGAGAAACCCGAACCACTTGTCGCGGTGGAAGTGGATGCCCTCGCGCGAGCCGGCGAGCGACAGGCCGACGAAGGAGGCGAGCGTGATCACGATTCCAAGGCCCTCAAGCCAGCTCGGGCGCTCCCCCAGCACCAGCACGGCGCCGAGGAGCGTCCACATCGGACCCGTGGCGCGGACGGGCGAGGCGAGCGACACCGGCAGATGCTTGATCGCGAAATAACTGCAGACCCACGAGGTCGCCACCAGCGCGGACTTGGCCAGCAGCAGCACGTGCTGGTGCCAGGTCAGCGGGGCGACGAGCAGCGTGGCCGGCAGCGTCCCGGGCGCGGTGTGGGCCACGGTCATGAGCAGCGTCCAAACGGTGGCGCTGCAGACGTTGGCGAAGAACAGCACCGGCAGCACGGCGTTGTCGCGCACGGCGTGCTTGGTCCCCAGTTCGTAGAACCCGAGGAACAGCGCGGACAGCAGGCTGGCGGCGATCCAGTGCATGAAGGGGCGAGATGTGACGCCCGCGGGCGGATCCCGCAAGGCCGCACTGCGTCGGTGACACGTCGGGGATTATTCGGGCAGGGTCTTGCGCAGTTCCTCGAACAGCAGCAGCGAGGAAATGGCGGCGGTCACGGGGCCGCGGTAGTCTTCCGGAAGCCCGGACGAGAACCAGACCGCGCCATCGTTGATTACCTCCACGGCGGCGACGGGCCGGCCGGCCAGCTCGAAGACGTAGCCGGTGGTTTCGCCGGAGACAAAGAAGGTGCCGGCCAGCCGGTTGAGGCCGCGCACCGCGACGGTGCGCGCACCCGCGGTCAGGCTGCCTTGGAGCGGACGGTCGCGGGTTTCTTCCAGCTTAAGGACCCACACCTCCTCTGGCCGGGTGGTGGATTGCAGGCGGGCGCCGAAGCCCGACTTGTTGCGCAATTCAATCTCCAGCCCCGCGTCGAGGGCCCGGCGGCGGACATTGGTCGCCGCCTCGCCCCGCCATGTCTCGCCTGTCCGGTCCGCAAGCGCAAAGCCGTAGGTTTGCCGGGCCTTGGCCCCCTCATACATCAGGATCTGCAGGCTGCTGCCCCTGGTGAGCGAACGCCGGACATCGCGCACGATGAATTCGCCGAAGCGGAGGGTCTCTAGCCGCTTCCAGCCCTGACGGCCCTGCACCGGCAGGCGCTCCGCCGCAGCCAGCTCGGCGGGCAGCGCCATGGCGGCCAGCTTGAATCCGGCGGTGGCGGCCGGAGCGAGGGTCAGCAGGCCCAGCGAAAAAAGGATGATGCGGCAGGACATAAGGCGGAGACGGGCCCCACGATACCGCCGCGGCCGGAATCCGCCTATTAGCCGATGGACGAATCCAAAGAAAAGCCGCGGGAGGGGAGGATGTCTTCGGCCTTGCCCGGGGCGCGGCCGGTTGAGTATACCTTGCCGCCTTATGGGACGCCAATGGCTTCATGCGAAACGCGCGATCGTCAACCTGAAGAAGGGCCAGACGGTCGGCAAACTCGTCAAGGAAATCACCGTGGCCGCCAAGCTCGGCGGCGGCGACCCGGCCGGCAACGCGCGGCTGAACGCCGTCCTGGAGAAGGCGCGCAAGGCCAACGTCACGCGCGAGGCCATCGAGCGCGCCATCGCCAAGGGCACGGGCTCGGGCGGCGACAAGAGCTCCCTGGACCACGTCGTCTACGAGGGCTACGCGCCGCACAAGGTGCCGGTGATCGTCGAGGTTTACACGGACAACCACCAGCGCACCGCGCCGGAGATCCGCGTGCTTTTCAAGAAGGGCGTGCTGGGCGCGGCCGGGAGCAACAAGTTCCTGTTCGACCATGTCGGCATCGTCGAGGCGCACACGGCGGACGCCGCCGCCGACCTGGAGGCCGTGGCCATCGAGGCCGGCGCCAATGATTTCAGCCCGCTGACCCACGCGCAGAACGACGACATCCCCGAGGGGGCGACCGGCGCGCACTTCGTCACCGACCGCACCGCGGTGCACGCGGTTTCCGTCTGGCTCAAGCAGCACGGCTGGCACGTGATCACGAGCGAGATCGGCTACGTGGCCAAGCAGTATCCCGTGCTCGACGACGCGCACCGCGCCGAGGTGGGCGAATTCCTGCAGGAAATCGAGGACCACGACGACGTGCAGCGCGTCTGGGCCGCCGTGAAGTAAGGAGCGGGTGGAGGCGGGACCATCAGTCCCGCAGGTTTCCCGCGCCGGGCCAATATGCCGTGGATTTTGCCGGTGGCGGGCTTGCACGCCACGTTGCGCGCAAGCGCGCTACCTACGGGAAAACATATCGAAGCCGGTGCGTTGAGCGCGGCCCAGCCCGGAAAATAAAAATCCCCGCACCGGGAAGGTTGCGAGGGGGAGGGAAAAAACGCCGGCTCAAAGAGCCGGCGTTGAGGGGAGAGGAAGCAGTAACGGGGACGTTACTTCTTCTTTTTCTTAGCGGCTTTCTTAGCCTTTTTCTTTTTAGCCATGACGCAGTGTCGTAAAATTTTTCCGCGGTTGCACTAAAAATATTGCGGTTCGTGAAAATATTTTCGGCGCGGAAAAATCCGCAAAAATCGCGCGGAAATTTTTCTTCGCGCGCGCGGCGTGAAAATTTCAGCGCCCGTAAAGCGCCGCGAGCTCGCGCAGATAATCCGTGGTGCCGCCGAAAAATTTCTCGAGTGCGGCGGCGCGGTAGCGCCACTGCCAGTTGCCCTCCGCCTTCGCCGGCGTGTTGAAGCGCGCCGCGCTGCCGAGCGAAAAAAGATCCGGCAGCGTGACGACGGCGAGGCGCGACGCGCTCGCGTAGCTCGCGCGGATGAAGTCCCACGCGACATCCCGGCCGTCCACGCGCAGGTAGCGGCGCACGTAGTCGCGCTCCGGCTCGGGCGCGGCCTGATACCAGCCGGCGGTGGTGTCGTTGTCGTGCGTGCCGGCGTAGATCACGGAGTTTGGAGTCGCGTTGTGCGGCAGGTAGCCGTTTTTCGCGTCGCTGCCCCAGGCGAACTGCAGGACGAGCATGCCGGGCAGGCCCGAGTCCTCGCGGAGCCGGACGACGGAGTCCGTGAGCTCGCCGAGGTCCTCGGCGATGATGCGGGCGGCGGGGAAGGCGGCGTGAAAGGCGCGGAACAGGTCGAGGCCCGGGCCGGGCACCCATGCGCCGATGCGGGCGTTTTTCGCCGGGTAGGGGATGCGCCAGTAGGCGTCGAACCCGCGGAAATGGTCGATGCGGACGATGTCGCAGACCTCAAAGGTGGCGCGCATGCGGGCCAGCCACCACGCATAGCCGTCGGCTTGGTGGGCCTCCCAGCGGTAGAGCGGGTTGCCCCACAGCTGGCCATCGGCGGAGAAATAGTCGGGCGGGACCCCCGCCACGGCGAGCGGCAGGAAGGTCTTGGGATCGAGCTCGAAGAGACCAGGATTGGCCCAGGCATCGGCGGAATCGCCGGCGACGAAGATCGGCAGGTCGCCGATGACCTCGATGCCGCGTTCGCGGGCGGCGGTGCGGATGAGGGCCCACTGGCCGAAGAACAGATACTGGCCGAACTGGTAGGCCGCGATGGCGTCGGCGAGCCGGGAGTGCAGCGGTGATTTCTTCGCGCGGGCAAAATCCCGGGCCTCGAGCGGCCACTCCCACCACGCAATGCCCTTGAAGTGATCCTTCAGGGCGCGGAAGTAAGCATAGGCGTCGAGCCAGTCCGCGTTCCTTTTGCAGAAGGCGGCGAAATCGCCGTAGGGCAGGACCGGGCGCTTGGCCTGGAACCGGGCGTAGGCGGACTCGAGCAGGCGGGGCTTGAGGTTGTAGATCGCGCCATAGTCGGTGCGGTCGGCGGACAGCGCGGCGAGCGGGGCAAGGTCCGCGGCATCAAGCAGGCCGGCGCGGACGAGCGCGGCAAGGTCGATGAGGTAGGGATTGCCGGCGAAGGCGGAGAAGCACTGGTAGGGCGAGTCGCCGTAGCCCGTGGGCCCGAGCGGGCAGACCTGCCAGTATTTCATGCCGGCGGCCTGGAGAAAATCGAGGAAGCGCACCGCGTGCTGGTCAAAAACGCCGCAGCCCTGGTCCCCGGGCAGGCAGGTCGGGTGCAGGAGGACGCCGGCGCCGCGGGTCTTCAGCCAGTTAAAAAGCGGAAGGGGTGCGGCGGATTTCGGCGGGGAGGAGGTCTTCGACGGCGGGCGTTTCACGTTCCGGAGAGAAACGCGGAACAAGAGCGAGAACGAGAACGATTTTAGTAACCCGCGGCGTGGCCGTCCTTGCGGGACTCGCTGGCGCCGAGGTAGGTGCCGTGCTTCGCGTCGCGCGCGATGGCCTGGTAGCCGCCGAAGCCGCCGTTGCCGATGCGGACGAGGTGGCCGCGCTGCAGGAGGCCGCGCACGCTCTCGTAGGGCACGCCGCTCTCGACCTCGACGTAGCCGCCGTCGGTCATCTTCGGGTTGTCGTAGTCGGAGGAGCCCTCGTGCTGCCAGCGCGCGGCGTCGCCGGCCTCCTGGAAGTTCATGCCCCAGTCGACCAGGTTGCAGACGATCTGGACGTGGCCCTGCGGTTGCATGGCGCCGCCCATCAGGCCGAAGGAGAGCCACGGGGCGCCGTCCTTCATGATGAAGGCGGGGATGATGGTGTGGAACGGGCGCTTGCCGGGCGCGTAGTCGTTGGCGTGGCCGGCGCGGAGCGTGAACATCTCGCCGCGGTCCTGGAAGGTGAAGCCGAGGCCGGGCACGGTGATGCCGGAGCCCATGCCGCGGTAGTTGCTCTGGATGAGCGAGACCATGTTGCCGGCGGCGTCGGCGGTCGTGAGGTAGATGGTGTCGCCCTCCTGCACGGCGGGGTTGCCGGCATCGTAGCTGCGGCCGGCCTTGTCCGGGTTGATGAGCTTGCGGCGCTCGGCGGCGTAGGCCTTGGAGAGCAGGCCCTGCAGGGGGATCTTGTTGAAGTCCGGATCGGCGTAGAACTTGGCGCGGTCCTCGAAGGCGAGCTTCTTGGCCTCGATCATGAGGTGCAGCGCCTCGGGCGAGTTGTAGCCGAGGGCCTTGAGGTCGTAACCCTCGAGGATGTTCAACATCTGGAGCGCGGCGATGCCCTGGCCGTTGGGCGGCAGCTCGTAGACATCGTAGCCGCGGTAGTTGACGGAGACGGGGTCGACCCAGGTCGAGGTGTGCTTCTCGAAGTCGGTCTTCCGCAGGTAGCCGCCGTGGGCACGCATGAAGGCGTCTATTTTGTCCGCGATGACACCCTTGTAGAAGGCGTCGCGGCCGCCGGTGGCGAGCACGGTGAGCGTGTTGGCGAGGTCGGGATTCTTGAAGATCTCACCCTCGACCGGGGCGCGTCCGTTTGGCGCGTAGGTGGCCAGGAAGGCGCCGGGAAATTTGTCGGCGCGCGCGTTGTTGACCCCGAGGCCCCACAGGTAGGCGATGTATTGGGTGACGGGGAATCCCTCCTGCGCGTAGCGGATGGCGGGAGCGAGCACATCCTTCATCGGCAGCTTGCCGAACTTGCCGTGCAGCTCGAACCAGCCGTCGACGGCGCCCGGCACGCTGATGGGCAGGAAGCCGCGCGGCGGAATGGTCTTGAGCCCGAGTCGGTCCAGCTCGGCCATCAACTGTTCGCGGGAGAGCCCGAGCGGGGAGCGGCCGGAGGCGTTGAGGCCGTAGAGCTTCTTGTCGGTGGCGCTCCAAACGATGGCGAAGAGGTCGCCGCCCATCCCATTGCCCGTGGGCTCCATGAGGCCGAGCGTGGCGTTGGCGGCGATGGCTGCGTCGACGGCGGAGCCGCCGGCCTGCAGGACATCAAGCGCGACCTGCGTGGCCAGCGGGTGCGAGGTCGCGGCCATGCCGTGCCGGGCGATGACCTGCGAACGGGTGGCGAAGGCGCGGCCGTTGACGCGGTCGGGCTGGGCTTGGACCAGGGGACTGAGGACGGACGACAGAAGACAGAGAACCGGAATCAGGCGACGGGGAGCGGTCATGCCGGCAGGCTGGCGTCTGCCCTGCGCCGGGTCAACTGGCGACCCGGCGCGGACTCAATCACTTGAATTCTTTGCGCAGCCAGTCCTCGAGGAGCATCTTGTCGTAGAAGAAGGACTGGTCGGAGCCGATGCGCCGGCCGGTGTTCTGGAAATCCAGGTTGGTGAGGGTGCGCGTGCCCTGCTTGACGACCTGGCCGGCGGCATCCGTGACGACGAAGGAGAACTCCATGCGGGGAATATAGACCCCCCGGATGATGCGGACGCGGTCCATGCTGGAACCCGGCAGGAAATCGCCCGCCAGGTCGATGTCGGTGAACGTGACGCGCAGCTTCTGGCCGGCCGCGAGGCTGGCCGGGGCGTTCTCCTGCAGCCAGGTGCGCAACGCGGCGAGGGCGTTCTGGTCGGTGGAGCCGCCGAGGGAGTCGCGGACATCCCGGAAGTTGTCGGGATTTTGGAACTCGACCGTGATATCGGCGGCGGTGACGCCGTTGGAGGCGGTGGGGGTCGTGCAACCGGCCAGAAGCAGGCCGGCGAGGAGCAGGGGGCGGACAAGGGTGATATTCATGGGGCAGGTTGGACCATGGAAAGGTAGCCAGGTTTCATCCGACGGCCAGCGCGAGTTCAGGCCCGTGGCTGCAACAGCTGGTGGACCTTGAGCAACAGGGCCTCGGGCTTGAAGGGCTTGGGCAGGGAGTCGTTGGCGAACTGGTCGGGTTTTTCCGTCGAGCCGTCGAGGGGCTCGCTGGTCAGGCCGCTGATGGCGAGGACCTTGAGACCCGGCTTGATGCGCTGGAGGATGCGGGTGAGCGAGGCGCCGTCGAGGTTGGGCATGTGGAGGTCGGTGATCAGCAGGCGGATCTCGTCGGAACGCGGGATGAACAGGGACACGGCCTCCGTGCCGCTGCCGGCGGCCAGCACACGGTAGCCGTAGCGGGCGAGTGTGGCGTGGGTGACGTCGCGGTTGGTGGCCTCGTCATCCACCAGGAGCAGGAGCTGGCCGTCGCCCCGCGGCAGGAGAGGCGGGGCGATACGGGCGTCGGCGCTGTCATTGGTTTCCGCCGCGGGCAGGGAGATGCGAAAGGTGGTGCCGCGGCCGACCGCGGTATCCAGCTCGACGAAACCCTGGTGCGACTCGACGATGCCGCGGACGGTGGAAAGGCCGAGGCCCGTGCCCTTGCCGGTTTCCTTGGTGGTGAAGAAGGGCTCCCAGACGTGCTTCAGCATCTCGGGCGGGATGCCGGTGCCGCTGTCCTCGACCTCGATGAGGACGAAGTCGCCGGCGCGGGCCCCCGGGATGGCGAGGGCCTGGGCGGCGTCCAGCCGGTAGTTGCTGGTGCGGAGCCGGAGGGTGCCGCCCCGGGGCATGGCGTCGCGGGCGTTGACGCAGAGGTTGAGCAGCACCTGGTGGATCTGGGTGGGGTTGGCGCGGATCGGCCAGGTGTCGGCCGCGAAATGCTGGTCCAGTTTGATGGATTTTGGGAAGGTCTCCTCGATCATCTCCACGATGTCGCGGGCGAGGTGCTTGAGCTGCATCAGCCGGGGTTCGCCGGTGGTGCCGTGGGCAAAGGCGAGGATCTGGCGCACGAGCGCCGCGCCGCGCTCCGCGCTGTTCTCCAGCGTCTTCAGGAGCCGCTGGTCAAGGGGGTCGGTGGCGCGGACGCGCAGCATCGGGCCGGCCATGAGGATGGGCGTGAGCACGTTGTTGAGGTCGTGGGCGATGCCGGCCGCCAGCATGCCGATGCCCTCGAGGCGCTGGGCGCGCAGGAACTGCTCCTGCAATTTCTTCTTCTCGGTGATGTCCGTGCCCACGCCGATCAGGCAGCGCCGCCCGTCCACGAGGATCAGGCTGCCGGTGAAAAAATAGGGAATGTGGGCGTGATTCTTGGTGACGAAGCTGGCCTCGACGTCGGCCAGGCCGTGGGCAAACACCTCGTTGATCCGCCCCCGCATTACCTCCCGGTCCTTGCCGGTGAAAAAATCCAGCGGCGACATGTGGGCGATTTCGCTGTCGGTGTAGCCGGTCACCTGGGCGAAGCGCGGATTCCAGCGGATGAAGCGCAGCTGCTCGTCATAGAGGTAAAAAACCCCGGGCAGGCTGTTGAGCACCGCGTCGGAAAAGTCGCGCTCCCGGATGACGGCGGCGTGGGCCTGCTTGCGCTCGGTGATGTCCTGGATCGAGCCGAGCATGCGATACGGCTTGCCGGCGTCGTCGCGCAGCACGTAGCCGCGGTCCAGCACGTGGGCGTAGCTGCCATCGGCGCGGGCGTAGCGATATTCATCCGTCCAGGTGGTCAGTCCGCGGGCGATGGCGCCCTGGACGCCTTCCTGGATGCGTCCGCGGTCGTCGGGATGGATGCGCGCGATCCACTCGGCCCCGGTCGACCCGGCCGGATCGGGCGGGTAGCGGAAAAGGATGCTGTGGCTCTCGTTCCACCAGCGCGCATCGGTGAGGAGGTTCCAGTCCCAGACGGCGTCGTTGGTGGCGCGGGCGACGAGTTGGAAGCGCTCGTTGCTCAGCCGGAGGGCCGCCTCGGTCTCCTGCCGCCGCCGCCGCTCCTCGCTCTCGCGCAGCGCGCGGCGGATGGCGGTGGAAAGCCGCTGCATGCGGTCCTTGATGACATAATCGGCCGCGCCGGACTGCACGGCCTCGATGGCCCGCTCCTCCCCGATGGTGCCGGACACGAAGATGAAGGGGGTGTCGGGGGCAAGCTCGCGTGCGACCCGGAGGGCGGAGGCCCCGTCGAAGCGCACGAGGGTGAAGTCGGAGATGATGACCGCGTAGGTCTCGCGGGCCAGCGCCGCGCGGTAACCGTCCTCGTCGGCCACCGCCTTGATCAAGCAGTCCGGCCACTCCTCCAGCAGCAGCTCGCGCACGAGTTCGGCGTCGTGGGGGTTGTCCTCGAGGTGGAGAATTTTCATGGCGGGGGATCAGGCGGGCGGGTTGGAGTTCAGCGGCGGCGGCTCGTTGAGCAGCGCCCAGAAGAAGCCGAGCTTGCTGACGGCGGAGATGAACTCCTGGAAGTCCACCGGCTTCACGACGAAGGCGTTGGCGCCGAGTTGGTAGCTGGCCAGCAGGTCGCTCTCCTCGCGGGAGGATGTGAGGATGACGACGGGGATGTGCCGCAGCTCGGGGTCGGCCCGCACGTGGCGGAGCACCTCGCGGCCGTCCACCTTCGGCATCTTGAGGTCGAGCAGGATGACCGCCGGCTGCGGGCCGGTGCGGGAGGCATGGGCCCCGCGCCGGTGCAGGAAGTCGAGCGCCTGCTCGCCATCGTGCACGACGTGGATCTCGTTGACGAAGTTGGCCTCCTGGAAGGCGGACAGGATGAGCTCGACATCGTTGGGATTGTCCTCGGCAAGGAGGATGGGGCGGGGGCGTTTCATGCTTGGGCGGAGGTGACTGGGTTGGCGGGGAGGGAAAAATAAAACGTGGCGCCGCGCTCGATGGCGCCCTCGGCCCACGTGCGCCCGCCGTGGCGGAGGATGATGCGGCGCACATTGGCGAGGCCGATGCCGGTGCCCTCGAACTCGGCCGGACCGTGCAGGCGTTGGAAGACGCCGAAGAGCTTGTCGGCGTAGCGCATGTCGAAACCAGCGCCGTTGTCGCGCACGAAGAACACCCGCTCGCCGGTGGCCGGGTCGGTCTGGCTGCCGACCTCGATGCGGGGCGACGCCACCTTGCCGGAATACTTGACGGCGTTGTCGAGGAGGTTGGCCCAGACCTGATGGAGCATGGCCAAGTCCGCGTGGACGGGAGGCAGCGGGGCGATCTGCCAGGCGATGGGCCGGTCCGGCCGGTCCCACCGGCCCTCCTGGATGATCAAGGCGACGAGCGCGTTGTGATCCTCCAGCTCGCGGGGCTGGATCACGGCCCGGCCCATGCGGGAGAAGGACAACAGGTCGTCGATGAGCCGGCCCATCTGGCGGGCCGAGGCGGAGATGGTGGCGAGGTGGCGCCGGCCCGGGTCGTCCAGGCGGCCGGCGGAATTTTTCTGCAGCAGGTTGGCGAAGCCGTCGATGTGCCGCAGGGGCGCGCGCAGGTCGTGCGACACCGAGTAGGAGAACGCCTCAAGCTCCTTGTTGGTCGCCTCCAGCAGCGTGGCGCGCTGCTGCAGGTCGGCATTGAGCCGGCGGATCTGTTCCTCCTGCTGCTTGCGCTCCGTGATGTTGCGGAAGATGATGGCCACCTGGCGGTGGCCGGGATCGCCGTAGCGGAAGGCGTAGACATCGAACCAGCGGTTCAGCTGCTCCGCGTGATTTTGGAAGCGGGCGGGTTCCCCGGTGAGCGCGATCCGCCCGAAGGTCTCGAACCAGAAGGACTCCAGCTCCGGCGCCAGCTCGCGCATGGTGCGGCCCTGCGCCCGGGCGATGCCGGTGTGTTTTTCAAAGGCCGGGTTGATCCGCAGGAAACGATAGTCCGTTGCGCGATGGCCTCCATCGAAGAGCACCTCGATGACGCAGAAGCCCTCGTCGATGGATTCAAACAGGGTGCGATATTCGGCCTCGCTGGCCCGCAGCGCATCCTCGGCCTGCTTTCGCTTCGTCACGTCCCGGGCGATGGCATACATCAGGCCGTCGGGCTGGGGCGCGGAGCGCCAGGAGAGGATGCGCCACGAGCCGTCCTTGTGTCGGTAGCGGTTCTCAAACTGCAGGACCTTTTCGCCCCGGACAACCTGCCGCTCGACCTCGTGCAACGTGGCCGCCCGATCATCGGGATGGACCAGGTTGATGTAGGGTTGCGCCAGGAATTCCGGCACCGTCCAGCCGAGGATGTCCGTGACGGCGGGACTGACGCGCTTGAAATAGCCGTCCGCGCTCGAGATGCAGAGGAGGTCCAGCGACAGGTTGAAAAACCGGTCCCGCTCCGCCTCGGCCTGGAGCCGCTGGAAGAAATCCCGCCGCACCATCAGGCCGGCGGTGGCGACCAGCGCGATGCCCAGCAGGGAGCCGAAGCCGAACACCACGACGGCGCGGCGTTGTTCAAACTCCGCGCGCGCCGAACGCGCCGTGAGCAAGCTGCGTTCCTCCGCCACCATTTCGGCGACATGGCGCCGGACCTGGTCCGAGAGCTTCTTGCCGGCGAGCAGGGTTTCGGTCAGCCCGTCGTTGGAATCCGAGGCTTCGCGCCGGGCGATGAGCCCGCGCATGATGGCGGTGGCGCCGGCCATGTCGGTTTCCAGGCGGCCCAGCCGCTCCACCTGCCCCGGGTTGTCGGCGGTCAGGCTGCGCAAGGTCCGCAGGGATAGCTCGATTTTCGCCGACCCCTGCTTGTAGGGATCCAGGAACCGCGGATCCCCGGTCAAGAGGTAACCGCGGGTCGCTGTCTGCATGTTCAGCATGTCCGTCAGGCTGGTTTCCAGCTGGTCGAGCACGCGGTAGGTATGATCCACCTGCTGAAAAGTCTCGGCCGAGCGAACGGCGCTCCACCAAGCCGCCCCGCCGATTACCAACATGAAGCCGACGGCCGCAGAAAATCCGGCGACGATCTTTTTCTCCAATGTAAGGGGCACGTGGAATTCCCTCCGTGGCTGGGGTTGGCTAAAATCGGCCCGTTGTGCGGTTGAGTATCTGGGTGGTGGCTGGCGAGTGCCTGGGTAAGTGGCGGATTATGCGGAAGTGACGGGGTTTGGATATTTCTAGTGCAAGTAATCAGCAATCCTAAAAGCACCTGTAAAATCAACTCCCTGAGCCCCTTATCCAACCCGCCGGATTTGGCGTTTCCGTCTTTGGGCGCAAAAAACCCGCCAGGCGCAGGGCCGGGCGGGTGAAAAGGCCGGATCCGGAAAATTTACTTTGTCTGCCGGAGGGTGATCTCGCCGTTCATGGTGGAGACCTTGATGTCCACGCCGCCGCCGTTGAGGGTGCCGGTGACGAGTTTGCCCCCGGTGATCGGCGGCATCGGGGCGCGCGGCGGGCGGGGCGCGCGCGGGGCGATGGCCGGCACGGGCGTGTCCTCGCCGGTGCCTTCCTTCACGGCCCGGGCGACCTCGCGCGACACTTCACGGGCAACTTCGCGGGAGACTTGGACGGCCACCCGGGCGGCGTCGGCGGCCGCCGCGGCCGCGGCGCGGGCGGTCTCTTCATGACCGTAAGCGTAGCTGTAGCCGCCGGACTTGCTGCCCTCGGACTTGGTCTTGAGCGCATCCTCGGCGAAGTCGGTGAGGATGGAGCCGTTGTGGGTGCGCATGCGGATGTTGGCCTTGGTGTCGGCCGGCAGGCGCAGGTCGACCTCGCCGTTCATGGAGGTGATGGAGATGGGCTTCTGCGGGGCCTTGGCGTAGACGGCGCGGACCTCGCCGTTCATGGTGTTGATGACGGCGGAGCCGACCAGGCCCTCGAGCTTCACCTCGCCGTTCATGTTGTTGATTTCGACGTCGCCCTCGACGCCCTGGACAACGAGGTCGCCGCCGGCGTCGGTCTTGAGGTTCAGGGCGATGCGCCGGGGCACCGAGATCTTGAAGTTGGCGTCGTGGCCGCCCCAGGGGTTGTCGCCGGCGAGGCTGAGCGTGACGACGTTGTCCTTCTCGGTCAGCTCGAAGCTGACCTCGTTGTCGAGGCGGCGCAGCGCGCCCGGGCGCGCCGGCTTGGAGTTCCGCTGGTTGAGGGTGGACTCGACGGTGACGCTGTCGCCGTCGACGCCGGTGATGCGGATGTCGGCCCAGGGCACGTCCAGGTTGAGGACGGCCGGCTTGTCGGGCGCGGAGAGCTTGACGGCGGCGGTGGACCCTTCGTCTTCGGCGGCACGCGCCAGGGGGGCGGCGGCCAGGCTCGCGAGGAGCACGAAGCGGAGGAGTTGGGCGGGGATGTTGGTTTTCATGTGAGAAGGGGCTTGGCGGCGGGCTTGAGGGTGGCGGAGGGGGAGGCGGCGGGGTCGGCGGGCAGGCGCAGGACGGCAAGGGCACGGCGCGCGGCGTCGCGGACATTGAGATCAACCGCCTCATCGCGGGAAAGTTTCTCAAAAACCGGCTCGGCCGCCCGGTCGCGGGCGTCGGTGAGCAGTTCGATCATGGCGACCTGCACCAGCGGGGCGCGCTCGCGGGGGAGCGCGGAGAGCACGCCGGCGCGGACCAGCGAGTCGTCGGAGTGCTGGGCCAGGGCCTCGACGGCGGTGAGGCGGACGTTGATGGAGGGATCGAAGGCGAGCGCGCCGACGAGGTCGGTGAGCACCTTCCGGTCGGGGCTCTTGAGATCCATCTTGGCCAGCACGGTCTGCAGGCGGTCGCTGGTGGACTGCTGCTGGAGCAGCGAGTAGGTTACGAGTTCGCTCATCGAGTTGACCTGGGCCTTGAGCGCGGCGAGCTCGGCCTTGGCGGCGTCATCGGCGACGACGGCGGGCTTGGCCAGGTAATGCTGGCCGGCGAACAGGCCGCCGATGAGCAGGGCAAGGGCGAAGGCGAATTGCAGCGCGGGCTGGTCGGGCAGGAGCGCGGCGAAAAAACGGTCGATGCGGCCGCGGGCGAGGGCGAACGGGCTCGGGGCGTCGGCCTCGCGCTGGTGCGTCTCGAGCATGGCGTAGAAGTTTTCGCGCAGGCGCGGGCTGGGCTCGGCGACGGGGAGGCTGTCGAGCTTGCGCGTCATTTCCTGGAGGGCGGCCCATTCGCGCTGGCAGGTGGGACAGTTGGCGAGGTGGGCGCGGAGCTGGGCGGACTCGTCGGCGGGCAGCGAGCCGTCCTGGTAATCGATGAAGTTGTCCTGGACGCGTTGGCAGTTCATGCGGCTTTCTCCTTTCGGATTTTAAAATAGACCTCGCGCAGCTCCTTGAGCGCGCGGTGGGCGCGGACCTTCACGGCGCCGACGGAGCAGTCGAGCAGCTTGGCGATCTCCTTGTGCTCGAGGTGCTGGAGGCGCGAGAGGACGAGGACCTCGCGGTGCTCGAGCGGCAGGCGGGCGAGGGCGGAGCGGAGGAGCACGACGTCCTCGGCCGTGGCGGCCTGCTCGGAAGGCTGGGGTTCGGCGTCGGGCTGCTCGAGCAGGTCGACGGGATCGGTGGGCGTGGGGGTGGCGGCGTGCTTGCGGAAGTGGTCGGCGGCGACCTTGCGGGCGAGGTGGTAGATCCAGGCGGAGAACTTGCCCTCGTCGCGGTAGGTGTGCCGGTATTTGAGAATGCGGTAGAAGACGATCTGCACCAGATCCTCGCCCACCGACGGCTGGTTGGTCAGGCGCACGAAGAAGCCGTAGAGCGGCTTGTGATAGCGCTCGAACAGGTCGCCGAGCCGGCGGATTTCTCCGGCGCGGACGGCAATCATGAGTTCATGGTCGGACGTGGCTTCCACGGCGACGGGCAGGCTAGCGGTGGCGGGCCGGGAGGGAACTCGGAATTGGGTGACGGGGGCGAGGGTCATGAAGAGTGGTCATAAGGTGTGCGGGGGGTAATACCGTCCGTCCGCCGAAAGGTTACGGGTTTTTTGGGAAATGGGCTGGCGCGCGGCCCGGCCCGGCGGCTAGCCTTAATACATGAACCGCCGTGATTTCCTCCTCCGATCCGGTGCCGCCGTCTCGCTAAGCCTGCTCGCGAAAGGCCCACTGTCCGCGCAGACCCCGGCGCCCGCCGCCCCCTCGGCCCCGGTTCCGGTCCAGCCGCCGCCTCTGGTGACTGAATTCAAGCTGCTGCGGCGCAATGTCGGCTTCTTCACGGGCCGGGGCGGCACCATCGGCTGGCTGGCCGCTCCGGATGCGCTGGTGGCGGTGGACACCCAGTTTCCCGACTCGGCGGCCATCTTCCTGCAGGACATGCCAGGTCGCGCCGGACGCACCCTCGATGCCGTGATCAACACCCATCACCACGGCGACCACACCGGGGGCAACGCGGTCTTCCGGCCGGCGACCAAGACCATCGTGGCCCACGCCAACGTGCCGGCGCTGATGCGCGCCGCCGCGGCCCGCGGGACGAAGCCGCCGACCGAGGCGGAGCTCCTGCCCATGTTGCCCGACCTCGGCTTTACCGAAGGTTACCGGCAGGGCTTTGGGGACGAGACGATCAGCGCCCGGTATTTGGGCGCGGCGCACACCAAGGGCGACATCGTCACGCTTTTCGAGCAGGCGAACGTCGTGCACCTGGGCGACCTGCTGTTCAACCGGCTCTATCCGGTCATTGACCGGCCGGGCGGGGCGAACATCCGCAACTGGGTGACCGTGCTGGAGAAGATCGCGGCGGAATACCCAAAGGAGGCGATCTTCATCTGCGGTCACGGCAACGCGAAATTCGGCGTCACGTGCACCACGGCGGACCTGTTCGTGTTCCGGGATTACCTCTCGGCGCTGCTGGCGCACGTCGAAAACGAGATCAAGGCCGGCAAGCCGAAGGAGGAGATCGTGAAGCTGGAAAACCTCGCGGGCTTCCCCGATTTCCACGTGCCGCCCGGCCGCGGCAACCGCCTGCCGTCGAACCTGGCTGTCGCCTACGACGAGCTGACCTCCGCCTGAGCGGCCGGATTTCCAAATCCCCATGGCAATCCAACAGCTCAACGAGGAACAGATCCGCACCTGGACGCGGGCGCAGAAGGACGAGTGGTGGTTTAAGAATATTTATCGCGGCGACATGCCGCAGCTGACCTGGAGCTCGGGCCTTTCGGGTTTCTTTCTCGGCGGCATCCTCTCGGCGACGGCGCTCTACATCGGCGCCAAGACCGGCATCACCATCGGCGTCGGCCTGACGTCGGTGATCCTGGCGTTTGCGCTCTTCAAGATGATGGACCGCGTGGGCCTGGGGCGGGACATTTCCATCCTCGAGAACAATTGCACCCAGTCGATCGCCTCGGCGGCCGGCTACATGATCATGCCGCTCATCGGCATCATGCCCGCCTACATGCTGGTCACCGACCGGCTCATCCCCTGGTGGCAGATGATGGCCTGGAACTGCGTAATGTCGCTGCTCGGCGTGCTCTTCGCCTTCCCGCTGAAGCGCCGCTTCATCAACGAGGACCAGATGCCCTTCCCCGAGGGCCGCGCCAGCGGCGTCGTGCTCGACACGCTCTACCAGACCGGCAGCGACAAGGGCATGGTGCAGGCGCGCGTGCTGACGATCACCGCGACGCTGGCCGCGACGCTGCAGTTCCTGATCAGCGACGGGTGGCAGCGGCTCCTGCAGTTCAAGCTGCTCAGCTTCGACAAGTGGTTCGGCTGGACCAGCCCGTGGCAGCTGCGCGAGCGCATCGACGACTATTATTATGTGTGGGCGACGAAGGCCGGGGCGTGGATCCCCAAGATCATGGGCACTGACATCCGCGCCCTCGGCCTGCGCGTCGGCCTCGACGCCGCCATGGCCGGCGTCGGCGGGCTCATGGGCATCCGCATGGCGTCCAGCGTGCTGCTCGGCACGATCGTGAACTTCGCGCTGCTCGCGCCGTGGATGATCCAGCGCGGCGACATCGCCCCACGCCTGACCGCGGCCGGCAAGACGGTGGCCGTCAGCCGCGGCGAGATCGTGACGCAGTGGTCGATCTGGTGGAGCGTGACGATGATGGTCGTCGGCTCGCTGGTCGCGCTGCTGGCCAAGCCCGAGATCTTCACCGGCGCCTGGCGCGCGGTGTTCGGCCGGAAGAAGGAAGCGGCGCCGGCGGCCGGCTCCGACGTGCTGCGCGACATCGAGCTGCCGCTGTGGGTTTCCTTCTGGGGCATCCCGATCCTGAGCGTGGTCGGTGTCTGGCTGACGCACTGGTTCTTCGGTGTGCCGTGGTTCCTGGCGTTCGTGGCGGTGCCGATGACCTTCCTGCTTACCATCATCTGCACCAATTCCATGGCGCTCACCTCGTGGACCTCGACCAGCACCATGGCGAAGATCACGCAGTTCACGCTCGGCGCCATCGACCGCACCAACCCGGCGACGAACCTCATGTGCGGCGGCATGACCAGCGAGGTGGCGCTGAACGGCGCGAACCTGCTCTCCGACATCAAGCCCGGCTACATGCTCGGGGCCAAGCCGCGGCAGCAGGCCATCGGCCACTGCATCGGCATCCTGGCCGGTGCGCTCGCGTCGACGCCGCTGTTCTTCCTGCTGTTCCTGCCCACGGCGGTCGACGGCACGCGCTCGCCCGCCTCGCTGCTGACGGATGCGTTTCCCTTCCCCAAGGCGCTCGAATGGAAGGGGGTGTCGGACCTCGTGGCCTCGGGCCTGAAAAACCTGCCCGCCTCCGCGCTGTGGGCCATGGGCACGGCGACCGTGCTGGCGGTCATCATCGAGGTGCTCCGCATTAAAACGCGCGGGCGGTTTCCGCTCTCGTCGGTCGGCATCGGCCTGGGCGTGGTGCTGCCGCCGGATGCATGCTTCATGATGTTCCTCGGCGCGTTCGGCTTCTGGTTCCTCGGCCGCCGCAACGCGACGCCCGGCACCAAGGGCCACACCCTCTGGGTCGAATGCTGCGAACCGATCTGCGCCGGGCTCATCTCGGGCGCCGCCCTGGTCGGCATCGGCAACGCGATCGTGAACGCGCTGCTGAACTGAGGCTTGGGGAAGTCCGTTCCGGCGGCTTGCATTCGCGCCGCGATGTGGCACGTTCCCGCTCCCACGTTCTTTGACGGTGTGCTCAACACATCGGATCAACCTGATACTTTCCCTTTTGGGGGTGTTCTGGATTCGACCCTAGGTTAGAGCGCGCAGCTGCCTGTCGAGAGCCGAAGGCCTCTCGTAAATCCCCCTTCGAACAAAACAAACGGCAACAACGAAGAAATGCTAATGGCCGCCTAAGTGCGGTCACGTTTTCACTCTGACTCCTGCTAGGGGATGAAAACGTCGACAGCAGGAATAGCGGTGAGGGCCGTCATGACCTCGCCGCCGTATCTTCAACCATGGCTGGCCGAGAGGGAAGCGCGCGTCCACGCGTCCTTTGAGGCGAGATCTAAACCGACGCTACACCGGTAGATGCTGCGCGTGAAGGCCCGGGGCACAGGGGTTCAACTCCCCTCACCTCCACCATTTCGCCGGCTACTCCCAAAGGCTTAAAAGCCCGGGAGTGGCCCGGCATCCGTTGACGGCGGCGGCCGACGGGAGTTTAATCCCGGCCGATCAACCCCCGCGGCGGCCGGCGTGCCGCCAACGCCCCATGTCCACCGTCGCCACCCCGCCTCCGCAGAAACCGGCCGATGACGGCAAGTCCGTCATCGACATGTCGAAGATGAACGAGGGCCAGCGCGCCGCCCTCCAGGTCACCGAGGCGGCCCGCGAGTCGCACGACGACATCAGTTTTGTCGCCGGCATGTTCATGGGCCGCTGGAAACCGGAGAAGCTCTACCCGCTCACGGACATCGACGCGGAGGAAAAGCCCCGCGCCGACAAATTCCTCGCCGACCTCGCGGCCTTCCTGCGCGAAAAGGTCGACGCCGACCTGATCGACCGCACGGGCGAGATTCCCGAGGAGGTGCAGGCCGGGTTTCGCAAGCTGGGCGCCTATGGCATCAAGGTCCCGCAAAAATACGGCGGCCTCGGATTCTCCCAGACGACCTACTGCCGGGCCTGCCTCCTCATGGCCAGCCACTGCGGCAACACCTTTGCGCATCTCTCCGTGCACCAGTCCATCGGCGTGGCGCAGCCCATCCTGCTGTTCGGCACCGAGGAGCAGAAGGCGAAATTCCTGCCGCGCTCGGCGGCGGGCGAGCTGGCGGCGTTCGCGCTCACCGAGAAGGGCGTCGGCTCCGACCCCGCGCGCCTCACGACGGAGGCGAAGCCGGACGGCGACGACTTCATCATCAACGGCGAGAAACTCTGGTGCTCGAACGGCACCCGGGCGGGCCTGCTCATCGTCGCGTGCAAGACCCCGCCGAAGCTGGTGGACGGCAAGCCGCGCACGCAGATCACCACCTTTGTCGTCGAGGCGAAGTCACCCGGCATCGAGGTCGTGCACCGCAGCCAGTTCATGGGTCTGCATGCGCTCTACAACGGCGTCATCCGCTTCACGAACGTCCGCGTGCCGCGGGCGAACGTGATCGGCGGCGAGGGCCGCGGCCTCAAGGTCGCGCTGAGCACGCTCAATTCGGGCCGCCTGTCCATCCCCGCGTCGTCCATCGGCGTGGCCAAGCGCGCCGTGCAGATCGCCCGCGAGTGGGGCAAGGAACGCATCCAGTGGGGCGTGCCGGTCGGCCAGCACGCCGCGGTGGCGGAGAAGATCCGCCGGATCGCCGCGCACGCCTTTGCGATGGAGGCCATGCTCATCACCACCTCGCGCCTGGTGGACCGCGACAAGAAGGCCGACATTCGCCTCGAGGCCTCGATGTGCAAGATGTGGGGCACCGAGAAGGCGTGGATGTGCCTCGACGAGCTGATGCAGCTGCGCGGCGGCCGCGGTTATGAGAATGTCCAGTCGCTCAAGGCCCGCGGCGAGAAACCCTACCCGGTCGAGCGCATGATGCGCGACAACCGCGTCTCGATGATCTTTGAGGGTTCATCCGAGATCATGCGGCTCTTCATCATGCGGGAGGCGCTCGACCCGCACCTCAAGGTGGCCGGCATCGCCCTGAACTCCGAGCGTCCGTGGGGCGAGCGGATCAAGAGCGCGTTCGCCGCCGCCGGGTTCTATGCCTGGTGGTATCCGCGGCAGTGGCTGCCGGTCGGCGGCGGCGCGCCGGCGGGCATGCACCCGCGCCTGGCGGACCACATGGACGAGGTCGGCGGGCTGAGCCGCCGGCTGGCGCGCACGCTGTTCCACCAGATGGTGAAGTTCGGGCCCAAGCTCGAGAAGCGCCAGGTGCTGCTCGGCCGCCTCGCCGACATCGGCACCGACCTCTTCGCCATCGCGGCGAGCTGCATCTTCGCGCAGAAGCTGATCACCGACGGCCAGCCCGCCGACCGCGTGCTGGTGCTGGTGGACGATTTTCACGCGCAGGCGATGCTGCGCATCGACCAGAACTTCCTCGGCATCGGCAAGAACGCCGACCAGCACGGCTACGATCTCGCGCAGCAGGTGATCAACGGCGACCACCAGTGGGTGGAGCAGGGCATCGTTTAAGGGGTGGCGTTGTTGGCGGGCCGGCCTTACCCGTCCTGGCGTGATCAAGCGGTTGATTTTCTGTGTGGCGGCGACCCTGGCCGCGGGCGCGACGCCATCTCGCCCGCCCGGCGATCCCGTGGCCGAGTTCTGGCGGCAACCGGCCCTGGACGAAACGATCAATCACGCCGGGTTCGACCGGGAGCTCATGGCCCGAGCGATCTTTCACGAAACCAACCGGGTCCGGGCGAACCTCGGCCTGCGCCCGTTCGGGATTTTTCCAAAACTGGACGAGGCGGCGGACCTCGAGGCGGCCGTCGGCAAGGTCTACCAGCCGCCGAGCCACACGAACCCGTTTCCGATGATCGGGACCCCCGATGGCGCGCGTGAAGTATGTCGGGCTCAAGCCCGGACAGGTGGCGGAAAACATCGCCCTGCTTCCCGTCCACGACATCGGACTGAATGTCGGCGTGGGGGTGACGGTCCGCGAGGGTCGCCGGCAATTCGTCCACCCCGGGACACATGAGGAGCTGAAGCCTTCCACCTACCGGAAATTCGCCGCCACCGTGGTGCAAGGCTGGATGGAATCGCCGCCGCATCGGGCGAACATCGTCAACCCGGTCCTGCGCTACCTGGGTTGCAGCGCGCAGCCGACCACCAGCCTGCTGGGGCTCGAGCAGCTGTTCTGCGTGCAGGTGTTCTTCACTCCGGCGGATTAGATTTCCGGTAACTGGCGACGACCGGCAGGTCGGCCGGGGCGAGATCGTAGTTCGTGATTTCACCCGGCGAGACCCAGGCCAGGGCCACGTGCTCGTGCGGGTGCGGCATCGGCGACTCCCGGGACAGGATGCAGACGAAGGGGATCATCTCGATGACGACGCGGGTGTAATCGTAGGGGAAACGCGGCAGCGCGCGCGTGATGACCACCTCGCAGCCGAGTTCCTCGCGGATTTCGCGGACAATGGCGGCGGCCGGTTCCTCGCCGGGTTCGACCTTGCCGCCGGCAAATTCCCATTTGAGCGGCAGATGCTTGTCCACCGGGCGCTGGGCGAGGAGCACCCGGCCCCCGTGCTCGATCACGGCGCAGACGACGGGGATGGGCGGGGTGGCTGGCACGCCAGACAGAACGCACGGAAGAATGCCGGCGACAAGGCATTATGTTTTTCCGCAACTTTTCCGCCGCCGCCGGGTTTTTCAGGTATGAAAACTTTCCTCAAAGTCCTCCTGATGGCGGCGCTCCTTATCCTCGCCATCAAGTTCAGCCCGGTGCTCTTCATCGCGGCTTTCGCCGGTCTCTTCGTGGCGGCCGTGCTCGGCGTGGTCGGGATCTCCCTGGTCGCCGCCCTGCTGGCCGTCGCGCTGGCCCTCGCCATCGCCCTGTCGCCGATCTGGATCACGGTGCTGGCCGTCATGGGGCTGATCAGCCTGTTCCGGAAAACCGAGGAGCGCACGCCGCCGCCGATGGTAGCGGCCTGAGCCCCGACGAAGCCGATGCCCGGCGGCGCCCGCAATGGCGCCGCTTTTTTGCGTCCGGCCACTTGCCATGGGCGGACGCCGCTGCCTCACTCCGCGGATGCCCAAGCCGGCCGGTCCATCCAACCCCTTTGTCTCGCGCATCAGCCTCGTGGGGCGCAGTTCCGGGCTGGTGAAAAACCTGGCGGGCTTCCGGAAACAGCACCACACTGTGCCGGATGCGGTGAACGCGGCAACCACGGCCTTCCTCGGCAAGCTGTGCGCCGCCGAACTGGCGGAGGAAGCCGAGGGTTTTTTCCAGCGGAGCAAGGCGGCCTTCGCCTACAAGCGCACCGACCTGACCCTGGACGTGACGAGCCCGACAGCCGTGTTGACGGCGAAGGACTTCACGCTGGAGCTGGCCTACGCGCTGGAGAAGGCGGATGCGGCGGGTTACGAGGTGACACGCACGCTGCACAGCCTGCGCGAAGGCGGCCTGGTGGCGCGGCCGGAATTCAACGAGCTGTTTGCGGCGATGTTCAGTGGCATGGTCTTCGGGCTTGCGAAAGGCGTGAAGGTCGAGGCGGTCATCGATGCGGTCGAGGCCCGCGGCGGCGAGGACGGGCTGGCGGTGAGTTATCCCTCGGACTGCCGGCACTGCGTGCTGCTCGTGGACGGCGTGTCGGCGGAAGTCATCTGCGACGGCGCGACCCTGGAGATGCGTTTTCCGAAGCCGGGCTCGCCGGCCGAGCTGGTCGAGGCGTTCGCGGCGGTGCGGTCGGCCTTCGCGCTGACAAAAAACCGCGTGCTGGCGGGATTGCTATAAAAAAGGCGGCCCGCCTGGGCCGCCTTGAAAATGAAAACGCAAGCCAGGGCTTACTTGATCATGTCGGCCACGAAGGCGCGCTCCTCGACGAGCTCCTTGTTCGTCGCGGCGATCTTCGACTTGGCGAAGTCGTCCATGGCGTAGCCGGTGATGACCTCGTAGCTGCCGGGGGTGGTTGTCTTGACCGGCATGCCGGCCCAGACGTTGGCGTCGAAACCGTAAAGCCCGTTCGACTTCACGGCGATCGAGTGGATGGCGCCGGGGGTGACGAGGCTGCGGACGTGGTCGACGAGGGCGTTGGCGGCCGAGGCGGCGGACGAGAGGCCGCGGGCGGCGATGATGGCGGCGCCGCGCTTGCCGACGGTCTCGCAGAACGGGCCCTGCAGCCAGGCGTCGTCATTGATGACCTTGGCGGCCGGCTGGCCGTTGATCGTGGCGTGGGCGTAGGCCGGGAACATGGTCGGGCTGTGGTTGCCGTAGATGAAGATGTCCTTCACGGCGGTGAGATCGACGCCGGCCTTCTTGGCCAGCTGGGTCTGCGCGCGGTTCTGGTCGAGGCGGACCATGGCGGTGAAACGCTCGGCCGGGAGGCGCTTGGCCTGCGAGGCGGCGATCATGCAGTTCGTGTTGGCGGGATTGCCCACGACGGCGACGCGCGCGTCGGCCGCGGCGACCGCGTCGATGATCTTGCCCTGCTCGATGAAGATCTTGCCGTTGTCCTTGAGCAGGTCGGCGCGCTCCATGCCCGGGCCGCGCGGCTTGGCGCCGATGAGCAGGCACCAGTTGGCATCCTTGAAGCCGACGCTCGCATCGGAAGTCTGGACGATGCCCTTGAGCAGCGGGAAGGCGCAGTCGTCGAGTTCCATCGCGACGCCCTCGAGCGCCTTGAGGGCCTTCTCGATCGGGGCCTCGATCAGCTGGAGGATGACCGGCTGGTCGGGGCCGAACATCGCGCCGGAGGCGATGCGGAAAAGGAGCGAGTAACCGATCTGGCCGGCGGCGCCGGTGACTGCGACACGGATGGGGGTTTTCATAGAGGGGACAGGTTAAGTGGCGGGGCGGCGCGAATCCACGTGAATTTTCCTTCAGGTCGTGAAATCAGCCGGGGTTCTGGCGGCGGAAGCCGGGCTGCTGGCGGGGCTTATTTGAAACGGGGTGCGAGGGCGGCGTGGATCTCGCGCACCAGGGCCTCGGTGGTCGGCCAGTCGATGCAGCCATCCGTGATGGAAACACCGTATTTCAACTGTGCGAGGGGCTGGGGAAAGGGCTGGTTACCGGCGCCGAGGTTGCTCTCGATCATCGCGCCCATAATGGACTGGTTGCCGGCGGCGATTTGCGCGAGCAGCTGGCGCATGACGTCGGGCTGCAGCTCGGGTTTCTTCGCGGAGTTGTCGTGCGAGCAGTCGACCAGGATGGACTTCATCAGGCCCGCCTTGGCGAGCAGCTGCTCGGTCTGCGCGATGTGGGCGGGCGAGTAATTGGGACCGGCCGCGCCGCCGCGGAGCACGATGTGGCAGTCGGGATTGCCGCGGGTGACGATCGCCGAGGCCGAGCCGTCGAGGTTGATGCCGAGGAAGGTCTGGGACTGGGCGGCGGCCTTGATGGCGTTGGTTGCGGAGGCGATGGAACCATCCGTGCCGTTCTTGAAGCCGAGCGGCATCGAGAGGCCGGACGCCATCTGCCGGTGGGTCTGCGATTCGGTCGTGCGGGCGCCGATGGCGGACCAGCAGACGAGGTCCGCGATGTATTGCGGCGTGATGGGGTCGAGCAGCTCGGTGGCCGTCGGCAGGCCGAGGTCGAGCACGTCACGCAGGAACGTGCGGGCGAGGCGCAGGCCGGCAGCGATGTCGTGCGAACCGTCGAGGTGCGGGTCCATCACCAGGCCCTTCCAGCCGACCGTCGTGCGGGGTTTCTCGAAATACACGCGCATGACGATCATCACGCGGTCGTTCACCTCGCGGGCGAGGGCGGCCAGGCGGCGGGCGTAGTCGCGGCCGGCCGCGAGGTCGTGGATGGAGCACGGGCCGATGATCAGCAGGAAGCGCCGGTCGTCGGTGAAAATGAGGCGGTGAATTTCACGCCGGCTGCGGGTGACGAATTCGGCCTGGGCCTCGGTCTTGGGCAATTCCGCGAGCAAAGCGGCGGGCGAGGGCAAGGCGCGGGTCTCGACGACATTGATGTCGGAAGTCTTCTGCATGAAGGGCCAGCTTGGGGGGCCCGGGCGGCGAGGATCAAGTCCTTGCTGTGTGCTATGAATTTGGGCAAAGAAAAGGCCGGTCGCCTACCCCTAAGCGACCGGCCATTGCTTTCTTAGTTACCCCAAAACTCCCCGCTAGGCGGGGAGAAGTGTTAGTTGACTGCTCTATATCTACCCCGTTCCATCCATTCGTCAACCAGAAGATCATAAGATTATTAAATTCTGTGCTAATTCAATAGATACCAATATTTTAAGACGATAAATTTTATGATTTCTGAGAAAATGCGCATCTTCGGTTATCGGCCGAATGCCCTGTTGCGAGTCACGGGGGACGATGCGTTCGGGTTTCTTCAGGGGCAATTCACCAATGAATTGCGACAAGCGCCGGGCAGCGCGACCTATGGACTCTGGCTGAACCAAAAGGGAAAGGTTCTCGCCGACAGCCAGGTGCTGAGAGTTTCTGAAAAAGAATTCCTGCTCTGGAGTGAATTTTCGCCGGCTGCGATCGTCCGTCAGCGACTCGAGGATTACATCGTGGCGGATGATGTGGTGCTGGCTGACGAAACCGCTGCCACCCACGCGCTCGCGCTTGGGGGAGAAGGCGGGAGGGAAGCCATCGGCCGGTTGATCGGCGAGGCACCTGTCCCGGGCCGGTTTGCGCGAAACGGCGGGCTGCTGGTTTTTTGCGGGCGGCGTCCGCCGGGCGACGCCTGGGAAATCATTGGCTCCGAAAAAGCGATGGCTGAATTACGCGGACACCTGCTCGCAAGCGGCGCCGTGGAAGCCAGTCCGGCCGAGATGGAATTTGCCCGGATTTCGGCCGGCATTCCGGTCGTGCCGGCGGACATCGGTCCCGGCGACCTGCCCAATGAGGGCGGGCTCGAGGATCAGGCGATCTCCTACACCAAGGGTTGCTATCTGGGGCAGGAGGTCATGGCGCGTTTGAAAAATCTGGGCCAGGTGCGGCGGCGGCTGCAGGTCGTGCGCGGTCGCGGCACGCCGCCCGCTCCGCTGGCGGCGCTTTATCAGGGCGAGAAAAAGGTCGGCGAGATCCGGACGGTGGCCGCGCGGGCCGGCGGGTTTGTCGCGCTGGCGATGCTGTCGCTGGTCAATCTCGCGCCAGCGGCCGGACTCAGCCTCGAGCCGGCGGGTCCGGTGGTGCTGACGCTGGACGCCCATGGATGAACTGGCGCAGTTGACCAAGCTGTGCCGCGGGCTCGGCGCCACGCCGGAGCAGGCCGGGGCCATGGCGCGGCAGCTCATCAAGCGCACCGACCAGCTTGTCGCCGAGCGCGGCCAGACCCGCGAGGAGGTCATGGCTTACCTGCTGCGCCTGGTGGTGCAGGGCCGCGGCGGGGAGGTGCCGAGGGAATTTCAACCGCCCGCGCCCGGCGGCGCGGCGGATCAGAACAAGCCGGACAGTTCCGCGAAGTAGGCGTCCACCCAGCGGTGGGCCCCGAAGAAATAGACCAGGGCGGCCACGCCGAGCATGGGGCCGAAGGGCACGTGCACCCCGAGCCCGAGCTCGGCCGGCTGGCCCTCGGGCGTTTCGGCGGGCGGCGCGACCGGGGAAGCCCGGCCGGTGATTTTCTGCCAGAGCAGGGCGGCGATGAACCAGGCGCAGCCGAGCATGGCGCCGCCGAACATGCCGAAGACCGCGCCCTTCCAGCCGACGAAGGCGCCGATGGCGCCGAGGAACTTAACGTCGCCGAAGCCCATGGCCTCCTTCTTGAGGATCGCCTCGGCCCACAGGGCGATCCACAGCACCAGGGCGGAACCGACGCAGAGGCCGAGCACGGCGTCGCGGCCGGCGCGCAGGCTCGCGATCGCGAAGAACTCGTGGCTCTGCCCGTGAAGCGAGGGCAGCAGCAGCGACAGGATCAGCCCGACGGCGGCGCCGCCGACCGTGAAGACGTCCGGAATGATCATGTGGTCGAGGTCGATGAACAGCGCGCAGACCACGAGGGAGCACAAGACGGCGCCGGCGACCGCCTTGCCGGCCGGAAACATCAGCCAGCAGGCGAGGAACAGCAGTGCGGTCAGCAGCTCGATCGCCGGATAACGGAAGCTGAACGGCCGGCCGCAGCACCGCGCGCGGCCGCGCAGCAACAGCCAGCTCAGCACCGGGATGTTGTCGTGCCAGGCGATCGGCTTGCCGCAGCCGCAATGCGAGGCCGGCGAGACCACCGACTCTTCCTTCGGGATGCGGTAGATGCAGACATTGAGGAAGCTGCCGACGCACGCACCGACCACGGCGACGAACAGCGGATAGAACCACGGGAAGGCGACGGCGAATTCCTGGAAGGCGTCCATGGTCACGCGGGGTTGAGCGCGGTGCGGGCGGCGGCCTGCATGATCGGCACGGGCACGGTGGCGCCGGTCCAGATCTCAAGGGACCGGGCGCCCTGGTGGATCAGCATCGAGAGTCCGTTCGCGTGCGGGAGGCCGAGCTCGGCGGCCTGGCGGAGCAGGGGGGTCTGGGGCGGACGGTAGATCATGTCGTAGACGCGGGCCGGGGCGGGAATCTTCCCCAGGTCGATGGGCGCGGGATCGGCGGGGGCGAGGCCGAGGGAGGTGGCGTTGATGACGGTGGCACCGGCCGGCAGGCCGGGCGGCGGGTTGGCCAGGTCGAAGCCGCGGACCGTCGATTCGCCCGCGAACATCTGAAGATTGAGCAGGAGCGCGTCCAGCGTGGTGGCGGTGCGATTGCCGATCCACAGCGAGGCGCAGCGCGCGCGCAGGCACTCGACGGCGGCGCCGCGGGCGGCGCCGCCGGCGCCGAGCAGGATCACGTTGGCGCCGGTCAGGTGCAGGGCGAATTCCGCCCCCAGCGCCGAGGCGAGGCCGTATCCATCCGTGTTGGCCCCGCGCCAGCCCGACTCGGAATAGCTCAAGGTGTTTGCCGCGCCGGCGGCGCGGACAAAGGAGTCGCTGGTGACAAGGTGCTCCACGACCAGCGACTTGTGCGGCACGGTCAGGTTGAGGCCGTGGAAACGGTTCTTGTGGAAAAGCGAAAGCGCGCGCGGCAGCTCCGCCGGGGCGATGTCGAACTTGAAATAACGCCAGCCGGCGAACCTGGGCTCGGTCCTGGCCATTTCGGCGAGGGCGGCGTTGTGGATCGCCGGGCTGAGCGAGTGGGCGACCGGCCGGCCGATGACGGCGAGGGCGGTGCCGGCGAAGGACCAGGTGTCCAGGTCGGCCAGGGTGTGGATGGGTTCGGCAACGGCGCTCATCAGGCGGCGGGAGCAAAGCCCGTTTCCTGCGCGAGAACGAGCCCGATTTTGTTTTGCGCGAAAGGTGGAACCCGGCTTCCGGTCGGATTCCCGGGATTTGCGAATGAAGCCAGGGTCGCGGGCGCGCGTCCCAACCAACCCGTCCGGAGGCCGGGTTCCACCCTTACGGCTGCGCGTGCCGCTCGTGGGTCGACTCGAATTCCGCGACAAACTCGGCGAACAGCCGCGCCCGCTCGGGCTCGCTCGCCGCCGTGTAGTGGTTGACGAGGTTGCGGCAGCACCGGCAGAGGACCTCGCGCACCGGGGTCGGGGCGAGGTCCGCGACGGAGGCGTTGACGCTGCCGGAGCGCAGCAGGGCGAAGACCTCGCCGGCGTTCAGGAAGACGCCGGCGTTGAACGGATCGACGAAGAACGGCACGTGCTCCTCGTAGCAGCCGACCATGAAATGGCCGGGCAGGCCGACGGCGGAGAGGTTCAGGCCGGCGCGGTCGGCGACCAGCAGGTAGACGATGGAGAGCGAGATGGGGATGCCCTTGCGGCGGATCAGCACCTGGTCGAGGTAGCTGTTGAGCGGGTCGGTGTAGTGGTCGGTGTTGCCGCGCAGGCCGTATTCGTGGAAGAGGACGCGGTTCAGCACGCGGCATTTCTCGCGGGCGGTGGCCGGCTCGGCGATCAGCTGGCGGCAGCGCGCGGCCATCTCGTCCAGCTGCGTGCAGCAGGCGCCGATGTCGAGGTCGGGGTTCACGGTGCGGCTGAGGAGCAGCGCGCCCGTCTCCAGCTCGTAGTTGAGCGAGCGGATGAAGCCGCGGAACTCGGAGACCGGGTCGGAGAAGTTCAGCTCGCGCAGGTAGGAGTTGGCGTGCAGGGCCAGCACGCGGTTCGGCTGGCTGGCGAACCAGCGGAGCAGCTCCACGCTTTCGCGGCCGTGCCGGGCGAACTGGGCGAGGAGCGCGGCGCGCACGGCCGGGGAGGGATCGTCCAGCAGGGCCTCGAGGGCCTTTCGTTGCGCGTCCGTGAATTTTTGCGCTTCCACGGAAGAGCAGCCAAGGTGCTTCCGGCCGCAGCGCAACGAGGAAAGTTTCCGCGCGCCGAAAGATTTTGCTGGAGTCCGGGGAACTATTCGCGCGCCCCGTAAAGCGCGGAGCCGACGCGCACCAGCGTGCTGCCCTCGGCGATCGCGGCGTCGAGGTCGCCGCTCATGCCCATGGACAATTCGCGCAGCGGCGCGCCGCTGCGGGCGGCGAGCTGGTCGCGGATGATCCGGAGGTTCGCGAAGGTGCGGCGCGCCACGGCGGGGTCATCGGACAGCGGGGCGATGGTCATGAGCCCGTCGATCTGCAGGTGCGGCTTGGCCAGCGCCAGGTCGAGCAGGCGGGGGGCGTCGGCCGGCTCGGCGCCGAACTTGGCCGGGTCATTGCCGGCGTTGACCTGGAGCAGCACGGGCAGCTTGCGGCCGAGTTCGCCGGCCGCGCGGTCGAGGACGTTGAGCAGCTTCTCGCTGTCGACGCTCTGGATACGGCCGAAATGGGTGACGGCCAGCTTCGCCTTGTTGGATTGCAGGTGGCCGATGAGTTCCCAGCGAACGGCAGCGGTGGTCTGGGCCTGTTTATCAACCGCTTCTTGCACCCGGTTTTCGCCCACGGCGGCCAGGCCGTAACGCGCGGCGTATTCCGCGGCGGCGGCGGGATGGGTCTTGGTCACGGGTAAGAGTGTCACTTCCTGCGGGTTGCGACCCGCGGCGCGGCACTGCTCTGCTATTCGCGCAAGCAAGGCATCGGCACGCAGCCGGAAGGTTTCGTAATCGATAAACATCTATGAGATCAGCTTTTAGAGTGGAATGCTGATAAGCGTTCTTTATGCTGAACCCAACCTTAAAGGCCGCATGCAAATCGAAAACTTCAAAATCTTCGCCGATCTGGTCGAGACCAAGAGCTTCTCCAAGGCCGCGAAGCTGAACGGCATCACGCAATCGGCGGTCAGCCAGCAGGCCCGGTCCATGGAGCGCAATTTCAAGACGCTCATGATCGACCGCAGCCAGAAGCAGTTCAACCTGACCCGCGAGGGGCAGCGTATCTACGAGGCGGCGAAGGAGATCCTGCATGTCTATGAGAAGCTGGAGAGCGAGCTGCAGGAGATGAAGAAGGTCATCAGCGGCACCATCCGGATCTCGACCATCTACTCGATCGGCCTGCACGAGCTGCCGCCCTACATCAAAAAGTTCCTGCACGACTACCCCTCGGTCAACGTGCGCGTCGAATACCGCCGTTCCAACCTCGTCTACGAGGACATCCTGCACAATTCGGTCGATTTCGGCCTCGTGGCCTTCCCGCAGCGCATCCGGCAGATCGAGAACATCCCCTTCCGCAACGACAGCCTGGTCCTCATCACCCACCCGCAGCACCCGCTGGCCAAGGTCGGGGACGTGGACATCAAGGCCCTCGCCGGCCACAAGTTCATCGGTTTCGACCCCGACATCCCGACCCGCAAGGCTGTCGACCAGATTTTCCGCGACTACAAGCTCGAGATCACGCCGGTCATGGAGTTCGACAACATCGAGACGGTGAAGCGCGCCGTCGAGATCGACCATGGCGTCGCGATCGTCCCGCACGCGACGGTGGTCCAGGAAGTGAAGCAGGGCACGCTGGCCGCGATCAGCTTCAAGGGGAAGGAATTCACCCGGCCGCTCGCCATCCTGCACCGCAAGGGTCGCGTGCTGACGCCGGCGATGAAGAAATTCATCGAGATCCTCAACGTCGAGCAAAACGGCGCCTGAACGCCGCGCGCTTTTCCGGGAACAAGACCGGTCCTGGGGTCTCACACCTCCATGAAATTCCCCCGCCTGCTGTCTGTTTTTGGTGCCGTCGGCCTGCTGGTCCTCGGCTCGGTGCTGTTCGCCCAGGACCGCACCGCCGCCGCGGATTCGCCCGCGGCCGGCCTGCCGGCCCCGGCGTGGAAACTCAAGGACCTGGACGGTCGCGAGGTCAGCTCCGACCAGTTCAAGGGCAAGGTGGTCGTGGTCGACTTCTGGGCCACGTGGTGCGGGCCGTGCATCGAGGAGATTCCCGGCTACATCGCCCTGCAGAAGAAATACGGCCCGGAGGGCCTGGTGATCGTCGGCGTCTCGATGGACCGGCGCGGCCCGGCGCACGTGAAGCAGTTTGCCCAGGCCAGGGGCATGAACTACACGCTGGTCATGGGGGACGAGGCCGTGGTCGAGGCGTTCGGCAACTTCCAGGCGATTCCCACCACCTTCCTCATCAGCCGGGAGGGCCGCATCCTGCACCAGAAGACCGGCGCCGCGCCCGTCGAGGAATACGAGAAGCGGGTGCAGGCGGCGCTCAAATAAGAGGAAGCCGCCGATTAGGATTGAAGCCGGGCCGTTCCGCCCGGCTTTTTGTTGGCCAGCCGCCATGAATTTCAACGCCAGCCTGCTCGTGCCCCTTGCCTGTGCGCTGATCTATGTCGTCGGCGCGCTGACCGTGAAGCGAGCGGCGGCATTCGGGGTCGGGGTCTGGCGCACCAGCTTTCTCTCCAATGTGGCGCTGGCGGTGTTGTTTGTCCCGGTATGGTTCCTTTACGGCGGCGAGATCCACCCGTGGGCGGACTACTGGCAGCCGGCCGTCACCGCGCTGTGTTTCTTCGGCGGCCAGGCGCTCACGTTTCTCGCGCTGAGCCGGGGCGACGTGTCGGTCACCACGCCGGTCATGGGCACCAAGGTCATCCTGGTCGCGCTCTTCAGCAGCCTGTTGCGCGTGGGCGAGGTGCCGCTGCAGTGGTGGATCGGGGCGGCGCTGAGCACGGCGGCCATCGGGTTGTTGCACCTCGGCGGGGAGGCCCGGCACCGGCACGTGGGGCGGACCGTGATCCTGGCCTTTTGCAGCGCGACGTCGTTCAGCCTGGGCGACGTGCTGCTGCAGAAATGGGTGCACGCGTGGGGCTGGGGCAATTATTTCCCGCCGATGGCCCTCATGATCGGGCTGCTGTCCTGCGTCCTGGTGCCCTTTTTCAGCGCGCCGCTCTCGGCCCTGCCGGCGGCCGCCTGGCGCTGGGTGGGGCCCGGTGCGCTGCTGATGGCGGTCAACAACGCCGGTGTGGTGGTGGCGATCGTGCTCGTGGGCAGCGCCACGGTCGTGAACATCATCTACAGCGTGCGCGGGCTGTTCAGCGTGCTGCTGGTCTGGCTGATCGGGCATTGGTTCACCAACGACGAGAAGCACCTCGGCGGCCGCGTGCTGCGGCTGCGCTTCGTCGGGGCGACCCTCATGGTGGCCGCCATCGTGCTGGTGCTGGTCTAGGGCGGTTGGGGGCCACCGCCCCTACCGGAGCGTCGCCAGGGCGGCGCGGGCGCGCTGCTTGGCGGGTTCGTCGTGTTTGCTGCGCGAGGGCATGGCAAGGCCGCGCGTCCATTCCGCCCGGGCGGCCGCGAACTGTCCCGCCGCCGCGTGGGCGAAGCCGAGTTCCAGCCAGTGGTTGAGCTCGTCCGGCTCGAGCTCGGTGGCGCGCCGGAGGTGCCGGATGCCCTCGTCGAGCGAGGCCGGGGGCAGGCCGCCGTAGAGCAGGCGGACAAAGAATTTCGACGTGCCCCCCAGGTCGGCCACTTCGTAGTGCCACCGGCCGAGCAGGTGATGCGCCCACGCGTAGTTGGGATCGAGGGCGAGGGCGCGCTCGGCGTCCTCCTTCACCAGCCGCGAATATCGGATCTTGGTCTTGGTGTCGCTGTAGACCGCAAGCTTGCCGTGGCAGACCGCGAGCGAGAGCACGTTGACCGGATCGTCGGGCTTAAGGCTCACCGCGCGCCGGGCGTAGTCGAGGGCGGTCTGGGCGTAGCGCTTCTTGGCCTCCGGGTCGGGTTGTTCGACGACCAGGTCGGAGTATTGCCGGGCAATCTTCTGCAGGATGAAGGCGTCGTTGGGCCGCGCGGCGTCCGCCTCCTCGAAAAGCCGCAGCGCCGCCCGGGAATCCAGCCGGGCCTCGGCCGCCAGGGCCTGTTCCACCAACGCTTGCGCGTCGGTCCCCGAAACCCGGCCGATAAACACAAGCAGAAGGAAGAGCCGGGCGATCATCGGTTGATACTACGCCCTAGGCGAACGGTCAGTTGCACCAAAATGCGATTCGCGGTATCAGAGGAGCATGAACAGCCAGGCCCCGGCCATCGCCGGCATTGTCGAGAGCATCCTTTACGTGGACGATCTGCCGCGGGCGGTCGCGTTCTACCGCGACCGGCTCGGCCTGGAGCCGATGACGGGTGATCCGGCGCGGTTCCAATCCTTCCGCGTGGGCGGGCAGGTGCTGCTGCTGTTCAAGCGCGGCGCCACGCTGCAGCCGACCCCGGTGCCCGGCGGCATCATTCCACCCCACGATGGATCCGGGCCGCACCATATCGGGTTTGCGGTCACACCGGAGGCCTATGACCAGTGGCGGGCGAAACTGGCGGCCGAGGGGGTGGCCACCGAGGGCGAAGCCGGCTGGCCGCGGGGCGGACGCAGCCTCTACCTGCGCGACCCTGACGGGCACCTGCTCGAGCTCGTCACGCCGGGCATTTGGCCGAATTACTGACCCGGGTCAGGGCTTGCGGAAAAGGTAGTGGCTGACGTGCCACTCCTCGCCGTCGCGGAAGGCCCACAGCTCCGCGCAGGCGAGATAGAACACGCGCCAGTAGGCCCACCACTTCACCGCCGAGCCGGCGCCGTAGGTCTGCGCGAAGAGCGGCATGATCTCCGCCCGGTGCGCATCCATGTTTTGCAGCCAGTGCTCCGCGGTCCGGGCGTAATGTCTTCCATTCACCTTCCAGTCCGTGACCAGCTTCAGGTCGTCCTGAAATTGGATGAACAGGTCGTGCACCGGCATCATGCCGCCGGTGAAGAAATATTTGCTCATCCAGTCGCTCTCGTCGCGCACCTCGAAATGATAGGCGAAGCGCGAGTGGGTGAACACGTGGGCGAAAAAATGGCCGCCGGGCCGCAGCCAGCGCGCGATGCTCGCCATCAGGCGCGGCCAGTTCTTCATGTGCTCGAACATCTCGACCGACACGACGCGGTCGAAGCCGCCGGCCGGCGCCGAGAAATCGTTCATGTCGCACGTGATGATGCTGACGTTGCCCAGACCGCGCTTGTTCGCCTCGGCGAGGATGTGTTCGCGCTGGGTGCGCGAGTGGGAGACGCCGGTGATGCGGGCCAGCGGGTATTTCTCCGCCATCCAGAGCGTGAGCGAGCCCCAGCCGCAGCCGAGCTCGAGGATGTCCTGTCCGTCGGCCAGGCGGGCCCGGCTGCAGGTGAGCGCGAGCATCGCCTCCTCGGCCTGCGCGAGGGTCTCGGTGCCGCGCTCGTAATAGCCGGAGGAGTATTTCAGGCGCGGACCGAGGCACTGCTGGTAGAACAGCGTCGGCACCTCGTAGTGCTGCTCCTTCGACTCGGCCGTGTTGACGGCAATCGGCATGGCGCGCAGGGCCGCGGCGAATTGGGCGACCTGGATCTCGGGCGAGGGATGCGCGATCTCGGCCAGCCGCTGGCGCAGGAGCCGGCGGATGCCGAGGCGGATCAGCCCGTCGGGCAGGAGGTTTTTTTCCAACAGGGCGTCGATCATGGGAGAGGCTTCGGGAACCACGGCACGAACGCGCTCGTGGTCCGCTGGTAGCGGCGGTAGGCGTCGCCCTTGGAGCGGAGGGACTGTTCCTCGGTCAGCGGGATGCCGGTGACGCGCAGCAGCAGATAAAGGATGCTCGCTGGCCCGATGACCGCGATCCAGCCGAACGGCGAGGCGAGGGCGAAGACGAAAAAGGCGACCCAGATGAGCCACTCGAAAAAGTAATTCGGGTGACGGCTGTAACGCCAGAGGCCGACATCACAGACCTTCCCTTTGTTGACGGGATCGCGTTTGAAGATCGCGAGCTGGCGGTCGGCGAGCGACTCACCCGCGAGCGCCAGCAGCCAGAGGAAGGCGCCGGCGATCTCGAGCGGGTGGAGCCGGGGCGCGGGATTGAGGCAGGAGATGAAGAACGCCACGCCAAGCAGCACGACCGAGGCGGCCTGCAGTTGGAAGAAGCCGAACATCTTCGAGGCGAAGTTGCCGGCCCAGTCCTGGCGCAACTGCACGTAGCGTCCGTCCTCGACCGGATGATGGCCCATCACGCGCCGGTAAAGATGCGTGCCGAGCCGCAGGCTCCACAGGACGGCCATGGTGGTGATGAGCGCTTTGCGCCCCGGCCAGCCGGGGGCCAGGAACGCGTAATGGAGCGCCAGGACGGCGAAGGCGTAGGACCACGCGATGTCGACGATGCCGTAGTTGTCGATGCGCCGCGCGAGGAGATAAACGCCGGCGAAAACCAGGCACAGGCCGGCGAGCGCGGAAAGAATGAGCAGCAGGGCGGACATGCGCGTCGCTCAGGGCAGGGCGAGGACGATGACGACCACGCCGAGGCCCGCCAGAATGAGACCAAGGGCTCCCGGGCCTGCACGTCTCGCGGTCAACAGGTCGGCGGGGCGTCCTTCCTTGGGCAGAGCGAACAACTCACTCAGGCAATAGGCGGCCATGGCGATGTTGCCGAGGAGCAGGATGGCGACCAGCCACGCGCCGCGGGCGACCCAGGAGGTTTGTTTGTAGGCGACCCAGACGTAAAACGTGATGAAGCCCCAATACGCGTCGAACAGCGTGGCGATGAACCACGGATGGGTGAAGACGTCGCGCGGCACGGCGAAGAGCGGGCATTGCAGGCTGGCCCAGCTGGTGACCCAGAGCATCGAGCCCAGCACCACGCCGAAGAGAATACGCAGGAACCAGATCATGGGCGACCTCAGAACGAGAGGTTGTTGGGCCGCGTGTGCACGGTCTGCACGACGGAGATGTTGCGCATGGCGAAGGCCGCCTGGCAGTAGCTCAGGTAGTAGTCCCACTTGCGGATGAACCGCTCGTCAAAGCCCAGCGTGCGCACCTGGTCGAGGCGGGCGTGGAAGAGCTGCCGCCAGCTGGCCAGCGTGCGCGAATAGTCGCGGCCCATGTCCTCGAGGCCGTGCAGCACAAAGCCGCCCTGCTCGGCGAAGAGGTGGTTCAGGCGGTTGACCGAGAGCAGGAGCGAACCCGGGAAGATGTGCTTCTGGATGAAATCGACGCCGCGGCGCAGTTGGTCGTAGCGGGCGTCCGGATAGGTGATGAACTGGAGCGCGATGAGGCCGTCGGGCTTGAGCACGCGGTCGCACACGGCGGCGTATTCGCGGAGGTATTCGTGGCCGACCGCCTCGAGCATCTCGATGGAGACGATCTTGTCGAAGCGGCCCGTAAGGTCGCGGTAGTCCTGCAGGCGGACCTCGATGCGGTCGCCCAGGCCGGCGTCGGCGATGCGCGCGCGGGCCAACTCCAGCTGCTGCTGCGAGATGGTGAGCGAGGTGACGCGGCAGCCGTAGTTCTTCGCGGCGTGGATGCTCCAGCCGCCCCAGCCGGTGCCGATCTCGAGCACATGGTCGCCGGGCTGGAGGTGGAGCTTGCGGCAAAGGGCGTCGTTCTTGGCGACCTGCGCCTCCTCGAGCGTGGTGACGCCGGCCCAGCGGGCGCCGGAATACATCATCGTCGGGTCGAGCCAGAGCGCGAAGAAGTCGTTGGAGAGGTCGTAGTGATCGCTGATGTTGCGGCGCGCGGTGGCGCGGGTGTTGGGGCGGAGCAGGTGACCGGCGCGGTTGGCCCAGCGGAGCAGGTTCAGCGCGAGCGACTTCGCCTGCTGCGAGCCGGTCAGGGTGGGCGCTTGCTCGAGGTTGAGGATGAACCAGCCGACCAGCGAAGTGAGGTCGGGCGACTCCCAGTCGCCGTCGAGGTAGGACTCGGCGAAGCCGATGTCGCCGTAGAGGGCGCTCTTCGTGAAGAAGGCCGGCCGGCGCACGCGGATGAACGCCGTGTTGCTCACGCCGGGGGCGACGGGCGCCGCGGCGACCCCGGGGGCGCCGAACTCGCGCACGGTGCCGTCGGGCAGCTCGAGACGCAGCCGGCCGAGCTTCATCGCGGCGAAGGCGTTAAGCACGGCGCCCTGGAAAAAGGACGGGGCCGGGGCGGTGGCCGGGGCGCCCGTCGAGGCGGTGGTGGCAAGATCGTTGCTCATGTTTTTGGGAGGGGTTGAACCACGGGGGCGAGGCTGCCGTGCGGCCGGTAGAGGTCGCGCTGCGCGTCGGGCCGGGCGGCCTTGGCGAACCACGGCACCCGTTTCAGGTAGAGGCGGAGGGCGTTCCAGTGGATCAGCGTGATGACCTTCAGGGTGATGAAGGGATACTTCAGGGTGAACCAGGCGAGCGTCGCGTCGGTCAGCGGCCGGCGGCTGCCGGTAAGCGAGCTCGTGAGCGTGCGCTGGCCGGCATCGTAGTCGTCGATCTGCACCGAGAGTTTTTCCGCCGGGACGCGCAGGGTGAAATCGAAGGCCACGTCCATGTCGGTGAACGGCGAGACGTAGAAATACTTGGGCGTGCGCAGGGCGAAGGCGCCGCCCTGGCGTGTCTCCGGGCCGAGCACGAAGGGTTTCATCTCCTTGAAGGTGTTGGTGACCTCGGCGAGCGCGGCGACGGGCCGGCCGGCGCGGTCATAGCAAAAATAGAATGAGACCGGATTGAACAGGTAGCCGAGGACGCGCGGCAGGGTGACCAGCATCACGCGGCCGCCGTCGAGGGTGATGTCGCGGCCGGCGAGGTAGGCGAGCACGCGCGCCTTGAGGCCGGCGGGAGTGGCGGATGAGCCGGGCGCGGCGGAAGGATTGTGCAACGGTTCACCGGTGGGCAAAAAATCACCCTCGCGAAAACTGTAGAGGTTGCGGCGGTTGAAGGAAAAAAACCGCAGCCGGCGGTGCAGGGCCTCCAGCTCATCGAGATCGAGCGCGAACATGAAGATGCGATACAGGAATCGGTGCGCCTGGGGCGAAAACCGGTGGTGCATCACATGGCACTCGTAGAGGCAGGAGTTCACGGTAAAAGGTTACGGCCCAAGCGGCAGCGGGGATGCAGCTTTCTTTTTACCAGACCCCGCCCACTCGGGACAGGGGGTGTTAACCGCCCCAGGGATCGCGCCCGAGCAGAAGCCGGCCGAGGTTCACGGCCGAGAGGAAGCCGTCCTCATGAAACCCATAGCGGGTCCACGCGCCGGCGAAGTAGGTCTCCGTGCGGCCGACGGCGGCGGCGTTCAGCGCGGGGATCCCGGCCTGCGCCTGCACGGCGCCGAGGCTGAAAAGCGGGTGCTCGTAGGCGATGGTCCGGAGCACCTTGGCGGGGTCGAGGCGTTCGGCCCCGTTGATCGAGACAAAGTAGTTCTCGCGGTCGGACACGCCCTGCAGCCGGTTCATCCAGTAATGCGTGGCGGGCGAGAACCGTCCGGCCGGGTCGCGGGCCAGGGAGTAGTTCCACGCGGACCAGGCCAGCCTGGTGCGCGGCATGACGGAGGCGTCCGTGTGCAGCGTCGCGGTGTTCGGCTGGTAGTGAAACTCGCCGAGCAGGCGCGCCTCGTCCGGCGTCGGGTCGGCCAGCAGCTCCCGGGACTGGTTGGCATGACAGGCGAGGATGACGCGGTCGAAACGCTCCAGCGCGCCGGTGTGGGTGGTGAGAGTTACGCCGCCGCCCTCGCGGCGGACGCGGACGATTTTCGCGTGGTGCCGGATCCGGTCGCGCCAGGGTGCCGTGATGCGCTTCACGTAGGCTTGCGCGCCGCCGTCGACCGTCCACCACTGGTGCTGGGTGTTCAGCCCGAGGAAGCCGTGGTTGTGGAAGAAGCGTAGCAGCGTGGTGGCGGGGAACGCCAGCATCCGGTCCGGCGGCGTGGACCACACCGCCGAGCTCATGGGCACGAGGTAAAGCTCCAGGAAATCGGCGCCGTAGCCGCGGCGGCGCACATAGTCGTCGAGCGTCACGCCGGCCCAGGCGGGATCGTCGAGCGCGGCGACAGCCTCGCGGTTGAAGCGGTCGATCGCGAGCAGCATGCGGATGAAGCGCGGACGGAAAAGGTTCCGGCGCTGGGCAAAGAGGTGGTTCAGCGACGAGCCGGCGAACTCAAGGCCGGTGTCCTCATGGCGCACGCTGAAGGACATCGAGGTCTTCTTCACCGGCACATTGAGCAGGCCGAACAGGCGCGTGAGCTGCGGATAGGTCTCGTAGTTGAAGACCATGAAACCGGTGTCGATGGGCACGGGCCGGCCGGTGCCGGTCTCGGGGACGGTCACGGTGTTGGTGTGCCCGCCCGTGTAGCCCTCCTGCTCGAAGAGCGTGACGTCGAAATGGCGGTGTAGGAAATGGGCGCAGCCCAGGCCGGAGATCCCGGTGCCGATGATGGCGAGTTTGGACATTAAAAAACCGCCGCCTCCGAGGAGAGCGGCGGTCATCAGTTACGCCCCAGGGGCGGCGCCGGATGCACCGGCATGCCGCGTCTCCTCCGTGACATCCTTGTGGATGGCCGGTCCGTCCTTCTTCTGGAGCTGGTCGGCGACCGCGGGCGAGTTGACCGTGGCGATGGCGATGGCGGCGGCGGTGGGCACGACGCGCCGGAGGGTGTTGATCTCGTGCTGGACGGAGGAGACGGAGAAGCGGGAGACGGTGTCCTGGTGGTGGCGCTGCTCGGCCTCGCGGTAGACAGACTGCGGCACCTCCTTGAGGCCCCAGATGAAACCGGTCCAGGAAAGCGCCTTGAGCAGGTAGTAGGTGATGTCGATCTCCCACCAGTAGAAACCCTGCCGCGTGGCGGACATGTAGCGATGGTGGTTGTTGTGCCAGCCCTCGCCGAGCGTGACGAGGGAGAGGATAAAGCTGTTGCGCGAGTCGTCCGAGGTCTCAAAGCGCCGGTTGCCCATGAGGTGGGCGAGGGAGTTGATGCAGGCGGTGCCGTGGAAGAGCGCCGTGGTGCTGATGAAAAAGCCCCACACGAGCAGCTGGGCGCCGCTGGTCTGCAGCGCGGGCGCGGCGGCCGCGAGCCAGTTGCCGCCAACGAACAGCGCCCCGGCGAACAGCACCGGCACGAGAATGTCGAAGCGGTTGAGGAAGACGAGCTCGGGGTATTTCGCGAGGTCGCGGATCTTCGAGTAGTCGGTCGGGAAGTTGCGCCGGCTGGTGATCCAGCCGATGTGCGACCAGAGGAAGCCGTGCACGTGCGGCGAGTGCGCATCCTCCGGCTCGTCGGAGTGCTGGTGGTGGTGGCGGTGGTGGTAGGCCCACCAGAGCGCGCCGCGCTGCACCGTCGTGCCGGTCAGCACGGCCAGCACGAACTGGCCGAAGCGGGACGTGCTGTAGGTCTTGTGCGAGAAATAGCGGTGAAAGATGCCCGTCACGAAAAACATCCGGACGAAGTAGAGCGCCACCGCCGTCCAGACGGCGAACCAGCTCCAGCCCACCCAGATGACCCCGAGGCAGCCGAGGTGCAGGATGACGAAGGGCAGGCAGCGCACCAGGTTGACGCCATCGGGCTGGGCGCGGATCGCCTCGGGTGATTCGAGCGAGTAGTCGGAGTCGATCCACTGGACGAGGGAGCCCAGCAGGCGGCGGAGAGGATTCTTGGACGGGGGAGTCACGGGAAATTGGCAGGAAGGCGGGAAGACAGCTTTCCGACACCGGCGCAGCAAGCCCGGTTTCAAGCCGTGGGAAAATCGTCCCTGATTCTACGCCGCATTCCGCCAGGCGGATGCGTGCCGGCCAATCAGGCGGCCACGCGATCGGCCTTGGCCGTCTCCGCGGCGCGCGGCTTTTTGTCCGCCGGCCGCAGGGGCGGCTCGGGGGAAGGGTGCGCTGAGGTATCCGTGTGCTCGGGCTCGGTAGCCACGAGCAACGAGAGCAGCGAAAGGACGATAATGGCTGTAATCATTGCTTGGTGTGGCCGGTGCTGGGTCAGAGCACTGGCCGGTAAAATTGTTCCGATCCTTCCAGTAACGCGCCAAAGCGGGGCTTTGTTGCGGGAATCCTCGGTTTTTCCGGCGGGGTCAGCGCCGGGAACCGGGCAAAAAGGAGCAGTTTGCGTTCCGTTGCAAGCCGCCGGCGCAAAAAAGCGGCTGTAGCAATGGCGCGCGGTCGCAGGATTAGTGATTCTATGGGTAAATCGGCCGCTGGCGGGTGCGGTGGAGCGGCAATTATGACATTCTACGGGTGGCCGTTGAAAACCCCGGTCGCAAACTGCACGAAACGGGGAAGCGCGGCCGCGGGGTCATTATCCCGGCAGATGCCGCGGGTCAGGCTCTTCATCCGGTGGAGCGTGGCGAGCGTGTGTTGCAGCGCGCCGACGACAAAACTGAACCGCCAGAGAAAGTCCTCCGGGGTCAGGGTCGGGGCGTGACGGCGCAATGCCTGGCCGAAGCGCGCCAGACCCGGTTGAAATTCCGCGGCGAGAAATGTTTCCATGAAGGGCAGCGGCTCGACCAAGGCGCGTCCGACGAGCCGCGCGCCATGCCGGCCGTTTTCGTCGGATCCGGCATACAATTCGAAAAGCGGGCCGGCGAGGATCTCCATCAGCGTGACCAGTGGCACCGGTTGCTCTCCGGCCTGTTGTTCCGCTTCCTCGAGCCTCGCCTGGCGCGCCTGGTTGACCGGCTGGATCCGTCGGCGAAGGATCTCGAGGTAAAGGCTCTCTTTGTCGCCGTGATGATAATTGACGGCTGCGAGGTTAACTTTCGCCCGCTGGGTTATCTGGCGCAGGGTTGTCCCATCGTAGCCCTGTTCGGCAAAAAGCGATTCGGCAGCTATCAAGATCCGATCAAGCGTTTCTGTGTCCGGTTGCTTCATTATATAATACGTAAGTATTAAACGATCGTTTTAATACGTCAACGCTACCTTGTGAAATCCGACAACGGTCTGCGGGCGGGGGTGGGCGATGCTACAGTTGTGTTCGGAACCAAACCGGCTAGTTTTTTTCCAACCCCAGCACGCATATGAAAACAAAAACACCCCTGTTGGCTTTTCTCGGTTTGTTCACGGCCGGCGTTGCTTTGGCCGCGGCTCCGGACAAACCGGTTCCCGCGATCGAGGTCACCTACGTCGACTCGGAAAAATTCACGGATGTTAAGGATGACCAGATGGGTTCCGATCGCGGCCGCGAGGCGGTGCTCGATCAGCTCAAGGAGCACCTGGTGACGCAGGGCGCCAAGTATCTGGCCAAGGGCCAGCGGCTGCAGATCACGGTGACCGATGTGGACCTGGCGGGCGATTTCGAGCCGTGGCGCGGCATCAATTTCCACGACATCCGCATCGTGAAGGATCTCTATCCCCCGCGCGTGGACTTGGAATTCAAGCTGATCGACGCCGACGGCAAGGTGGTCAGCGAGGGCAAGCGCCAGCTGCGGGACCTCGGCTATCTGACGAGCATGGCGATGCCCACGTCCGACCCACTGCGCTATGACAAGGAGATGCTGAACGACTGGCTGCGCCAGGAATTCAAGCGCAAGGCCTGAACCCCTCCCGATGTTTTCCCGGGCGCCGGCCGCAAGCCGGCGCCTTTTCTTTTGACCGGTCCCGGTGGCCGGAGGCACTCTGCCCGGGTGAATGCCGCCGTGCCGCCTGCGAATGACACCCCCTTGCCGGAGGCCGGGCTGGTCTATTCCAAGTTCGAGACCGAGATGCAGGTCCGGCCCGACGACATCGACATGTATCAGCATGTGCACAGCAGCCGTTACATGGACTATGTGCTGGCGGCCCGGTTCGATCAGATGGAGCGCTGCTACAAGATGCCCATGTCCGAGTTCCAGAAGCGCGGCTACGGCTGGTTCATGGCCACGGCCCAGATGAATTTCAAACGACCGCTCGGGTTGGGCGACCGCTTCATCGTCCGCACCTGGATCGAGCAGTTCACCCTGATCGGCGTGAAGGTGCGGTTCCAGATCGAGCGCGCCGCGGACCGGAAACTCAGCTGCGACGGCTGGTTTGACTACGTCATGGTTTCCATGGAAACGGCCCGGGCCGTGCGCCTGCCCGAGGATATCCGGGCCAAATACGCGATTTGAGGCCCGAACGATGACGCGGCCAAAGTGCTGCCAACAACGGGCTTGCCCGTGTCCCCTGAAATTTTCCCTTGCGTTATGAAACTGGCTGAGCGTCCTTACCCGCCTCGTTAGAGACAGCGTTTTGATGACAGGATCTGGTGAGTCGTAGGCTGAGCGTTAGCTTAAGTGATGATTTCGAAACCCACGGTGGGAACGGACTGGCAGATGGCGAAGGATCTACGATTTATAACATGAGCAATTCCAAACTCTACGTTGGAAACCTGTCGTTCAACACCACCGAGGGCGAACTCCGTTCGCACTTCGAGCAGTTCGGTTCCGTCACCGACACCTACGTCGCCATGGACAAGATGACCGGCCGCCCCCGCGGTTTCGCGTTCGTCACCATGGGCACCCCTGATGAGGCCAAGCTGGCCATCGAGAAGACCAACGGTGTCGAGCTCGGCGGTCGCGCCCTGCAGGTCAACGAGGCCCGTCCGAAGGAAGAGCGCCCGTCTGGCGGCTTCGGCGGCGGCGGTCGCGGCGGCTTCGGCGGCGGCGGCGGTCGTGGTGGCTACGGCGGCGGTCGCGGTGGTCGCGGCGGCGGCGGTGGCGGCTACGGCGGCGGTGGTGGCGGCGGTCGCTACTAATCCCCCGTTCGCACCAGCGAACCAACTTTCGAGGCGGAGCCCTTTGCGGCTCCGCCTTTTTCTTTGTTTCCATCCGGGGCCGGGCACCCAACCTCCCCGTCCATGCCGACCTCCGTCGCCGCCGTGAAATCGCACCTCGTCCGGTTGCAGTCCTGCGCGCTTTGCCCGCGGATGCTGAAGCCCGTGGTCGCCGGCCGGCCGGTGGCCAGCCGCATCCTGCTCGTTGGCCAGGCCCCGGGCGACAAGGAGCCGAAGCTCGGCCGCCCCTTCGCGTGGACCGCCGGCAAGACGCTCTTCAAGTGGTTTCACGAGGCGCTCGGCTGGACCGAGGATGAGGTGCGCGACCGGGTTTATTTCGCCGCCGTGTGCCGCTGCTTCCCGGGCAAGAAGGAAACCGGCGGCGACCGCGTGCCGGCCGACGACGAGATCGCGAACTGCTCCCGCTGGCTCGCGGCGGAGGTGGCGTTGCTGCAACCGCAGCTCGTGCTGCCCGTCGGCAAGCTGGCGATCACGCAGTTCATCCCGCCGGCGCCGCTGAACGACATCATCGGGAAGACGCTCCGGATCGACTACCGCGGGCACGCCATGGACTGCATCCCGCTGCCGCATCCGTCGGGCGCCTCGCCGTGGCACCGCATGGAACCGGGCAAGACGCTGCTGCGCGCCGCGCTCAGGCGGGTGGCGGCGCATCCCGCGGTCCGCGCGGCGGTCTAGTTCACCCGGTTCCACACCGGTTCGCCGCGGATGGCGGCCCGGGCGATCAGGGCGGAGGTTGTGCGCATCTCGACCATGCCCTCGGGGCTGCAGAACGCCGCGTGGCAGGTGACAATCAGGTTGGGCGTGGCGGCTTCCTCGGCGGTGCGCAGCGGCTCGTGCTCGACGACATCGAGCCCGGCGCCGGCCAGCCGGCTTTCGCGCAGGGCGGCGAAGACCGGCGCCTTTTGCACAATGTCGCCGCGCGCGGTGTTCACCAGGAAGGCCGTCGGCTTCATTAGCCCGAGCTCGCGGGCGCCGATCATGCCGCGCGTCTCCGCGCTGAGCGGGCAGTGCACGGAAACCACATCCGCGCGCCGGAGGAGATCGTCGAGCGAGGCGGCGCGCTCGAGGCCGAGCGCCTTGTCGGCGCCGTTGGCCAGATAGGGGTCGAAGAACACCACGCGGAACCCGAAGGCCTTGGCCCGCAGCGCCGTGGCGGTGCCGATCCGGCCGAGGCCGATGATGCCGAACACCTGACTGCGCAGCCGGCGCATCTTGGCGGAGACGTTGATTTTCCAGCCGAGCCGCTTGGCCTCCGCATCGAGCGGGAAAAGCTGGCGGTAAAGCGCCAGGGTCAGGGCGAGCGCGTGGTCGGCCACCTCCTCGGTGCCGTAATCGGGCACGTTGCAGACGGGGATGCCGCGCGCGGTGGCGGCGGCGGTGTCCACGCTGTCGTAACCCACGCCGTTGCGGATGAGGGCGCGGCAGTTTTTCAGGCGGGCGATGACCGCGGCGTCGACCGGGATGTTATGCCAGAGCAGCAGCACATCCGCCGCGAGCGCGGCCTCGGGCAGCGGGTCGTTGAAGTCCAGGGCGATGGTCCGCACCTCGGCGGTGTCGTCGAGCACGCCGCGCTCGACGGTGGCGGCGGGATCGCTGAAGGTGAACTCCTTGGGGCAGAGGATGGCGACGAGCGGCTGGGGCATGGCACGGGCAGTCAATCGCCCCGATTTTGCCTCCGCAAGCCGGCGCTCGCGGGAAATTTGGTTGCACGGCCCGGGGCACCCCGCTGCCTTGGCGACTTCCCTTTCTCATCATGAAGTTTCGTCCGCTCCTTTTCCTGCTGGCCGCCGTCCTGACCGGCATCGCGACCGCCAAGGAAGCCCGGCCGGCCTACCTCGGCGCGATCGTCATCGACGCCGAGGGCGGCCAAGTGCTGTTCGAGGACAAGGCCGACATCGTCTCGCCCCCGGCGAGCATGACGAAACTAATGACCTTCGCCGTGCTGCACGACAAGCTGGCCAGCGGCGCGCTCACGCCCGAGACGCCGGTCACCATCACGGCCGAGGACTCCCGGATCGGCGGCACGCAGGTCTGGCTGAAGCAGGGCGAGACCTTCCCGCTCGAGGACCTCATCTACGCGATGATGATCCAGTCGGGCAACGACACGGCCCATGCGCTCGCCCGCGCCGCCGCCGGCTCGCCCGCGGCTTTCGTGGACCTCATGAACGCCAAGGCCCGCTCGCTGGGGTTGGCGCACACCACCTTTCGCACGCCGCACGGCCTGCCGCCCGCCAACCGGCGCATCGCCGACGGCGACCTGACCACGCCGCGGGATTACGCCGCGCTCAGCCGCTATCTTCTCCGCGAAACCAACGTCACGAAATACACCGCCGTGCGGCAGCGCAAATTCGGCGAGGGCCGCCGCCCCGCCGACCGCGTCATTGACATGACCAACCACAACCACCTGCTCGGCAAGGTGGCGGGGGTGGACGGGCTCAAGACCGGCTTCACCAACGGCGCCGGCTACTGCCTCGCCGCCACCGCCGAGCGTGGCGGCCGGCGCATCATTGTGGTTGTGATGGGCAGCCCGGACTCCAAGACGCGAGACCTGAAGGTCATGGAACTGCTCGAGCGCGGGTTTGCGTCGCAGCCGGCGCCCGCTTCGCTGCCCACGGTGAAGACGGACGGAGCGGCCGCCGCCCCGGTCCAGCCGGCCGCGCTGCCGACGGTCAAGACCGACAAGACCCCCGCCCCGGCCGGAGAAACCTCGACCGCCAAGGAACCAACGCTTACTTTCCGCGTCATTCCACCCACCAAGAAACCGTGAATACCCCCGCCTTCCGTCGCCTGACCTTCCTGCTGCTCGCCCTGCTGGGCCTGGCCCCGCTGCATGCCCAGCGGGAGAAGCTGCCCATGGAGGACGTCGAATACGTCGAGAAAAAATGGCCTGACGCCAAGCGCACCTACACCGGTCTCCGCTACGTCATCCTGAAGCCCGGCGACCAGTCCGGCCCCATGCCGGTGAATGGCATGGAGGTCTCTGTTCTCTACAAGGGCATGCTGCTCGACGGGACCGTCTTCGACCAGTCGCCCGACGAGAAAAGCCCGCTCAAGATCCGGCTCGGGCGCGGCAACCTCATCGAGGGCTGGGAACAGGCCCTGCAGAAGATGCACAAGGGCGAGAAGTGGATCCTGATCGTGCCGCCGGAGATGGCCTACGGCGCGCGCGGCAAGCCGCCGACCATCAAGCGCAACGCCACGCTCGTGTTCGAGATGGAGCTGGTCGACTTCAAGAAGTGATGCAGGGCGGGATCTCCGGATCCCGCCCTAAAGACCGTTCACTTCATGAGCTCGGCGAGCGGCTTCTCGATCGCCTCGGCCCAGAGCTGGTAACCGGCGGCGTTGGGGTGCAGCTGGTCGGGCATAATGGTCCAGGGGATCCGCCCGTCCTTGCCGAGGAACACCGCGTTGGTGTTGAGGAAGCGCACGTTCACGCCGTCGTCCAGCTTGGCGAGCAGGGCGTTGGCGCGGTCGTTGGCGGCCACGCGCCGGGCGGCGTCGGCGATGGCGGCGTCGGTGACGAGGCCGTCGTTGTTGCGGCGTGCGTCGCGCGGCAGGATGGCGATGAGCAGCACCTTCAGGCCGGGGATCTTCGCCCGGGACAGGTCGATGATCTTCTTGACGGCGTCGGCGATCTGGTCGCCGGTGTGCTGGCCGGAGTTGTTGGTGCCGATCATGAGGACCATCGCCTTGGGGCTGATGCCGTCGAGCTCGCCGTTCTCGATGCGCCAGATCACGTGCTGGGTCTGGTCGCCGCCGATGCCGAAGTTGGCCGGCTGGTATTTGCCGAAATAGTGCTCCCAGATGTGCGGGGCCTTGTTCCAGCCCTCAGTGATGGAGTCGCCCATGAAAAGCACGCCGACCGGGCCGCTCTTGGTGCGGGCGAGGAATTTCTCGTGCAGTTCGAAGAAGCGGGCGTTGCCGGTCTTCGGGATGGCGGCCGAGGCGTCGACCACGGCGGGAGCCGCGGGTGCGGCCGGCGCGGAGGCAACCGGGGTAGGGGCCGGAGCGGTCGTCTGGGCGATCGCGAGTGAAACAAGCCCGGCGAAGGCGGGCAGGAGGAAGCGGAGCGGCTTTTTCATGAGGGTAGGCAGGCCAGTGAACCGGCCGCCGCCCCCCGGCGCAAGGCTTCCCTGCGTCCTGCGGTCTCAGCCCGCGCCGACCGACTTCAGCAGCATGCGGCGCTGGGCCCAGAATCCGTCGGCGCTGTAGAGCGCGAGCCCGCACCAGATGAACCCGTAGGCCTGCAGGCGCGCCGCGTCGAACGGCTCGCGGTAGAGGAAATAGCCGAGCAGGAACTGGACGCTCGGCGCCAGGTATTGCAGCAGGCCGAGCGTGGTCAGGCGGATGCGCTGCGCGCCGTAGGCGAAGAGCAGCAGTGGGATCGCGGTCAGCACGCCCACGAACAGGATCAGCGCGTGGTGCCAGGCGTCGACGCGGCCCAGCGCGCCGGCGCCGGTGTGGTTCCACCAGAGCAGCAGGCCGGCGGCGGCCGGGAAGAGCAGCAGGGTCTCGACCGTGAGCCCGGTGATGGCGCCGAGCTCGGACTTCTTCTTCAGCAGGCCGTAACCGGCCCAAGTGGCCGCGATCGTGAGGGCGATCCAGGGCACGTGGCCGGCGCGGACCAGCAGGAAGCCGACGCCGAGCGCGGCGCAGCCGATGGCGGTCCACTGCAGCCGCCGCAGGCGCTCGTGCAGCAGCAGCGAACCAAGCGCGACATTGACCAGCGGCACCAGGAAATAGCCGAGGCTCGACTCGATGACGTGACCGTTGTTCACCGCCCAGACATAGACGGTCCAGTTGGCGGCGAGCAGCAGGCTGCTCAGGAGATTGAGGCCGACCAGGCGCCGGCTGTTGAAGGCGGCGCGCAGGGCGGGGAAGTTGCCCTGCCAGGCGATCACCCCGAGCAGGAAAACCAGCGACCACACGATGCGGTGAGTGATGAGTTCCAGGGCGGCGACGGCCTGCAACTGCTTCCAATAGATGGGCACGAGACCCCAGATCAGGAAGCCGCAGGCGGCGGACAGGGCGCCGCGGGCGGCATCGGGATGGGCGGGAATCTTGGACACGGGCGGCCAAGGTGGGCCACGACCAAGCGGGCGTCAATCAGGCCGGGCGTGTGTCGCCCCATGGCACGGGTTACTGTAGGGCGGGATCTCCGTATCCCGCCTCGCATGCGATATCATGGGCGAATGAAGGCGGGATAAGGAGATCCCGCCCTACAAGCTAAGGTTTCGGTGCCGGCGACGGGTTCCTGGACGACTGCCACGCGAGGAACCGCCAGCGGCCGCCTTCCTCCCGCCAGACAGCAAGGAAGTTCAGGTCGAGCAGGGTCCGTTCCGCGCCGCGGCCGGCCTTGAAGCGGGCCCGTCCCTTCATCAGCATGACGCCGGGTCCGGCGGGAATGAAATCGCGCTGCACATATTCGGCCGATTCATAAATCACGTGCCGGCCGGCCAGCGACTCGATGAAGGAGGCCTTGGTGTCGATGAAGCCGCTGGAGTGGGCGTAGTGCAGCTGGTCGGAAAGCAAGGCGTCCAGCCGGACGGGGTCGGCGGCGAGCATGGCGGCGATGCGTTCGTCGTCGGCCGCGCGCACGGTGGCGTGTGGCGCATCCTCGGCGGCAGCCAGCCGGCCGGCCAGTAGCGCGAGCAGGAGGAGGAAACGACCAAGGTGTTTCACGGCGATCAGGTCCGGTGCACGGGCCAGGGTTTGCCGTGGTCGTCGATGGCGACGTAGGTGAAGGTGCCCTCGGTGACCCGGACCAGTTCGCCGCCCTTGGTGCGCTGGGCCCACGCCTCGACCGCGATGCGCATGGAGGTGCGGCCGACCTTGCCGAGGGTCGCATGACAGCTGACGATGTCGCCGACGTAGACCGGCGTGATGAACGTCATCGCGTCGATCGCGACGGTCGTGACGCGGGACCGGGAGAGGTTGCGCGCGTAGATGGCGCCGCCGAGGTCCATCTGCGAGAGCAGCCAGCCGCCGAAGATGTCGCCGTTGGCGTTGGTGTCGGCCGGCATCGCGATGGTGCGGATGACGAGCTCGCCATGCGGCTCGGTGGGGCGGGCGGGTTCGCTCATGGAGGCAGGTTGCCGCGCGGGTGCCGGACTGGCAAGCCTAGCGCCGGTCGTAGCGCAGGAGCTGCATGGTTTTCTCGGAACCGACCAGGATCGCGCGGTCATCCGTCGTGAAGCACGCCGCCTCGGCCTGCGGGAACTGATGCGGGGCGAGCTTCACCGGGTCGCGGGCGAGGGCCTCGGCCCAGGTTTCGCCGGCGGCGCGCGGGAAGAGCAGGGGCTGCTCGTAGACGAGCACGAGGGCGAGCGTGCCGTCGTGGGAGAAATCCATCGCGGTGGGCCAGCCGAGGAAACCCTGCGTGGGCATGCGGACATTCCGCTGCAGGGCGGTGGGCTGGGGGAGATGGGGCACGAGCGCGAGAAAACGGGCCGCCACGGGCTGGCTGGCCGGCGCCGGCGCGAGCGGCAGGCGGTAGAGCCGCGGCGTGTCCTCGCGCTTGGAGAGCACATAGACCATGCGCTCCTTCACGTCGACGGCGAGCGACTCGGCGTCGCGGGCGCCGTCCTCGTAGATGAAGTGGATGGAATACTCCGGGCGCAGCAGGAGCTCCTGGCCGGGCGAAAGCGCGGCGGCGTCCGGTTCGGCGATCAGGTGCAGCACGCAGCTTTTGCGCGCCGCGTAGTTGTCGCCGATGTCGGCGGCAATCAGCCAGGCCCTGCCGTCCAGCTCGAAGGAGGCCATCTCCTCCCAGTCGTAATTGGTCACGCCCTCGACGCGGACCTTGCCGCGCAGCGAGCCATCGGCATTCAGGGCGAACAGCACCGGTTCGCCGCCACTGTCGTTGTGGGTCCAGATCATTCCCGGAGTGCGGTGCGAGACGGCGATCCCGCTGGTCTCCTGGTTCCGCGGTTCGGCCAGCTGGGCGGCCTCGACCGGCCCGGCGTAAACCGGGACGGTTTCGGCCCGGCCCGGCAGGGCCAGAAGCAGCCCCAGCAGGGCGGCGAACGCCGACTTTGGCGTTGTTTTCAGGAGGGCGAGGACGGATAGTGAGCGAACCATGACAGGCACTGCTCATGCCGCTTTCCGGCGATTGTTCAATGAAATCGGCACGGTCGATCAAGTTGGCGTCGAGGAACGCGTCGCCAAATACACCACCCGCAGCATCAAGAAGGGGGCCAAGCTGTTCGGCCTGAAGCTGGCCGCCTCGATGGTCGACCTGACCACCCTCGAGGGCAAGGACACGCCCGGCAAGGTCGAGTCGCTCTGCCGCAAGGCCCTCAGCCCGGCCGACGATCCCGAGGTCCCGACCGTCGCCGCCGTCTGCGTCTACCCGTCGATGGTGAAATACGCCCGTCGCGCGCTCGGCGAGGACACGCCGGTCCGCATCGCGTCGGTCGCCACCGCCTTCCCGTCCGGCCAGGCCCCGCTCAAGACCCGCCTCGCCGAGGTGAAGTCCGCCGTCGCCGACGGCGCCGACGAGATCGACATGGTCATCAACCGCGGCGCATTCCTGTCCGGGGAATTTCAGCTGGTGCAGGACGAGATCGCGGGGGTCGTCGAGGCCTGCGGCCCGGCGACGCTCAAGGTCATCCTCGAGGTCAGCGAGCTGGAGACCTACGACAACATCCGCGCCGCCTCCTTCCTCGCCATGCGCGTGCTGCGGCCCAACGACTTCATCAAAACCAGCACCGGCAAGACCTCGCTCAACGCCACCCTCGGGAACAACCAGGTGATGATCGAGGCCATCCGCGACTTCTACCTCGCCACCGGCACGCCCATCGCGATGAAGCCCGCCGGCGGCATCCGCACCGCCAAGCAGGCGCTGCAGTTCCTCATCGCCGTCAAGGAGACGCTCGGCGACGAGTGGCTCAACAATACCCGTTACCGCTTCGGCGCCTCCTCACTGCTCAACGACCTGCTCCGGCAGATCGAGAAGGAACGCACCGGCGCCTACCAGGCCCCGTATTACTTCAGCGAGGCCGCCGAATCCTACTGATTTTCCCCATGTCCACGCTCACCGCGAAAAAATCCACGCGTCCCGCGTCCCGTTCCGCCGGCCGCCCGACCCCCGAGCTCATCTTCGGCGACCTCTGGGAATACGATCCCGCGCCCGAGACCGCCGATCCGAAGCTCAAGGCGCGCTACGACCTGTTCATCGGCGGCAAGTTCGCCGCGCCGGCCTCCGGCAAGTATTTCGACTCCATCAACCCGGCGAACGAATCGAAGCTCGCCGAGATCGCGCACGGCAGCGCGGCCGACGTCGATGCCGCCTACGCCGCGGCGAAGAAGGCTTACGACAACGTCTGGGGCAAGATGCCCGGCAAGGAGCGCGCCAAATACATCTACCGCATCGCCCGCCTGCTGCAGGACCGCGCCCGCGAGTTTGCCGTGGCCGAGACGATGGACGGCGGCAAGCCGATCAAGGAGTCGCGCGACTTCGACATCCCGATGGCCGCCGCGCATTTCTTCTACCATGCCGGCTGGGCCGACAAGCTCGACTACGTGGCGCCCGGCCGGAAGGTCGCGCCGCTCGGCGTCGTGGGCCAGGTCATCCCGTGGAATTTCCCGCTGCTGATGATGGCGTGGAAGCTCGCCCCCGCGCTGGCGATGGGCAACACCGTCGTCATCAAGCCGGCCGAGACGACCAGCATCACCGCGCTGAAGCTCGCCGAGATCTTCCAGGACGCCGGCCTGCCCGCGGGCGTGGTCAACATCGTCACCGGCTTCGGCGACACCGGCGCGGCGATCATGAACCACCCGACCGCCGCGAAGGTGGCGTTCACTGGCTCGACCGAGGTGGGCAAGATCATCATGCGCTCGCTCGCCGGCACGGACAAGAAGATGACCATGGAGCTCGGCGGCAAGGCGGCGAACATCGTGTTCGACGACGCGCCGATCGACCAGGCGGTCGAGGGCATCGTCAACGGCATCTTCTTCAACCAGGGCCACGTGTGCTGTGCCGGTTCGCGCCTGCTGGTGCAGGAGACGGTCGCCGCCGAGGTGCTCGCGAAGCTCAAGACCCGCATCAAGGTCCTGCGCGTCGGCGACCCGCTCGACAAGAACACCGACATCGGCGCCATCAACTCGCAGGAGCAGCTCGCCACCATCACGCGGCTCGTCGCCGCCGGCGTGAAGGAGGGCGCGACGATGTTCCAGCCCGCCTGCAAGCTGCCGAGCAAGGGCTACTATTTCCGCCCGACCGTATTCTCCGGCGTCTCGATGAGCCACCGCATCGCTCGCGAGGAGATCTTCGGCCCGGTGCTCAGCGTGCTGACATTCCGCACGGTCGAGGAGGCGGTCGAGAAGGCCAACAACACCGCCTACGGCCTCAGTGCCGGCGTGTGGACCGACAAAGGCTCGCGCATCCTGAAGATGTCCACCGAGCTCAAGGCCGGCGTCGTCTGGGCCAACACCTACAACAAGTTCGACCCCACGTCGCCCTTCGGCGGCTACAAGGAGTCCGGCTTCGGCCGCGAGGGCGGCCGCCAGGGCCTGCTCGACTACTGCAAACTCGCCTGAGCGCATGCCCCGTGAGTTCATCCCGCCCGAGACCTGCCCTGTTTGTGGTGAAGACGTGCCGCGCGGCGCGCGGGCCTGTCCGGGCTGCGGGGCGGACGAACGCTCCGGCTGGAACGAGGAGGCCGCGCGTTACGACGGCCTCGACCTGCCGGACAGCGCCTTCGCCGACGAAAGCACCGAGCGCGCGGCGCGAAAAACACACGGTCGCGGCCTCTGGCTCGTCGTGGCGGTTGGCCTGTTGGTTCTCCTGATCATCGCCTTGGTCTTCCGTTAAACCTCCCCATGGCCGAAACCCAATATCGCACCACCCCGACCGACACCACCGGCATGCCGCCGGGCATCCCCTACATTGTCGGCAATGAGGCGGCCGAGCGCTTCAATTTTTACGGGCTGAAGGCCATTCTCGTCATCTACATGACGAAACACCTGATGGACCGCAGCGGCGCGAGCGCGCCCATGAGCAAGGAGGAGGCGACCGGATGGTATCATCTGTTTGTCGGCTCGAATTATTTTTTTCCGGCGATGGGCGCCATCATCGCGGATGCCTTCCTGGGCAAATACCGCACCATCCTCTGGCTCTCGATCCTCTACAGCGTGGGCTGCGTCGTGCTGGCGGCGGACCACACCCGCGCGGGTCTCGGCATTGGCCTCGTGCTCATCGCGCTCGGCGCGGGCGGCATCAAGCCCTGCGTCTCCTCCCACGTCGGCGACCAGTTCGGTCCCGCCAACCAGAACCTGCTGGCGCGCGCCTTCGGCTGGTTCTACTGGGCGGTCAATTTCGGCGCCTTCTTCTCGATCATGCTCACGCCGGTCCTGCTCGACAATTACGGGCCGGGCTGGGCCTTCGGGGTGCCGGCCGGGCTGATGCTGCTGGCCACCTGGATCTTCTGGTCCGGCCGCCACAAGTTCATCCACGTGCCGCCGGCCGGGAGGAGCTTCTTTGCCCGCACCTTCAACCGCGAGACCGGCCTGGTGCTCGGCCGGCTGGCCTTCATCTTCGCCTTCATGGCCGTGTTCTGGGCGCTCTGGGACCAGTGCGGCAGCACCTGGACGCTGCAGGCCGAGCAGATGGACCGGATGGTGTTCGGGCTGGAGATCCGCTCGTCCCAGATGCAGACGGTCAACTCGATTCTCACGCTCACCTTCATCCCGCTCTTCAGCTACTGGCTTTACCCGTTCATCGACCGCTTCTGGAAGCTGACTTCGTTGCGCAAGATCGGCCTCGGCATCTTCACGATCGGGCTGTCCTTCCTGATCAGTGCCTGGATCGAGTCGCGGCTTGGGGCCGGCGTGAAGCTCAGCGTGGGCTGGCAGTTCCCGGCCTATATTCTGCTCACCGCCGGCGAGGTAATGGCCTCGATCACCGCGCTGGAATTCGCCTACACGCAGGCGCCGCAGCACCTGAAGGCCGTGGTGCAGGCGGTCTACCTGCTTTCCGTGACCGCGGGCAACTGGTTCACGGCCGCCGTGCAGTGGTTCATCTCCAACCCCGATGGCACCTCCAAGCTGAGCGGGGTGCCCTATTTTGTGTTCTTCGCCATCCTCGCCATGGTCGCCGCGCTGGCCTTCTCCTTCGTTGCGCGCGGCTATCGCGAGCGATCCGCCCTCGCTCCCGCCACCCCCGCCTGATCTTCCCGCCATGACCCGACTTCCCATCACCAAGACCCCGAAGGTTTACGTCGGCGGCGCGTTCATCCGCTCCGAGAGCGCGCGCACCTTCCCGCTGCAGGACGCCGCCGGCAACTTCTTCGCCAACATCCCGCAGTGCACGCGCAAGGACGTGCGCAACGCCGTCGAGGCCGCCGCCAAGGCCGGCCCGGGCTGGGCGAAGCGCACGCCCTACAACCGCGGCCAGATCATCTACCGCCTCGCCGAGATGCTCGAGGCGCGCAAGGCCGACATGGCCGATGCCCTCGCCGTCGGCGGCGCGTCGAAGTCCGCCGCGTCGAAGGAAACCGCCGCGACGATCGACCGCCTCATCTATTACGCCGGCTGGGCCGATAAATACGAGCAGGTGCTCGGCAATGTGAACCCCGTCGCCTCGCCGCACTTCAATTTCACCGTCACCGAGCCGATGGGCATCGTCGGGATCCTCGCCCCCGAGGAGGCGCCGCTGCTCGCGCTGGTGTCGCTGATCGCCCCGGCCGTCACCAGCGGCAACACCGTCGTCGCCCTCGCCTCCACGGCGCAGCCCTACCCGGCCATCGTGCTGGGCGAGATGCTCGCCACCAGCGACCTGCCCGGCGGCGTGGTCAACCTGCTCACCGGCTACCGCAAGGAGATGGTGCCGACCTTCGCCACGCACACGCACCTCCGCGCCATCGCCGGCGTGGCGAACGCCGAGGAACGCAAGGCCCTCAAGCTCGGTGCCGCCGAGAGCGTGAAGCGCGTGAAGCTCACCAAGGCCGAGGAGCCGGTCGACTGGTTTTCCGACAAGGCGCAGAGTCTCTACGAGCTGCGCGACACCCTCGAGTTCAAGACCACCTGGCACCCCATCGGCGCATGATGCCCGGCTACGACGACCAGAAGATCAAGGCGCGCCTCCTGATCTGGTGGATCATCTGGGCTTCGGTCCTCGGCGGGCTGGTGCTGATCTATCTCCTCCTCGCGCAAGGCAAGCCGCTGCCAGCCGTCTCGCGCGAGAATCCGCTGCAGGGCCTGATCGGCCTCGTGCCGCTGTTCGTGAGCATCGTCCTGCGCTGGCTGGTGCTGCCGCGGGCCACTGATCCGAACCGCGCCTTCGTGCTGTTTATCGTGGGTCTGGCCCTGGCCGAGGGCTGCGGCCTCCTCGGCATCTTCCTCGGCGGTCCCTACCGCGACAGCCTGTTCGTGCTCGGGGTGCTGGGCATCACCCAATACGTGCCCTTCTACGCGAAGAAGCTCTTCGACCCCAAGGGCTCGGGTTTTATCCCCAATAATTAGGTGGTTTGTCCTTTGGCTTGCCGCGGCGGGAGAATGCATCTTCCTGCTGCTTTTCCCATGCGACTGGCCGCCAAATTCACCGGGGGATGGGGGCTCGCCCTGCTGCTGGGCGGCTCGCTGCTGGCGCAGGCGCCGCTGGAGCAGGTGACGCTCCAGCTGAAATGGCGGCACCAGTTCCAGTTTGCCGGCTATTACGCGGCGCAGGCCAAGGGCTTTTACCGCGAGGCCGGGCTCGACGTGACGTTGCGCGAGGCGCAGCCGGGGCTCGACCCGACGCACGAGGTGCTGGCCGGCAAGGCCGAGTATGGCGTGGGCAACTCCGACCTGCTGCTGTTGCGCCACCGCGGCGAGCCGGTCGTGGTGCTGGCGGCGATCTTCCAGCATTCGCCCATGGTGCTGCTGGTCCGCGCGGCGAGCGGCGTGACCGACCTGCAGGGCCTGCACGACCGCGAGCTCATGATGCTCAACTCGGAGTCCGCGGAGCTGTTCGCGTATTTCAAGTTCGAGGGCATCGACCCCGCGAAGCTGCACATCCGCCCGCATACGCTCAACATCGAGGACTTCATCGCGGGCAAGGTCGACGGCATGTCGGCCTACGGCACCGACGAGCCCTTCAACCTCCGGGCGCGGGGCGTGCCCTTCCTGCAGTTCACGCCGCGGGCGGGTGGCATCGATTTCTACGGCGACAACCTGTTCACCACCGAGCGCGAGCTGAAGGCGCACCCGGCGCGGGTCCGCGCCTTCCGGGCGGCCAGCCTGCGCGGCTGGGAATACGCCCTGGCCCATCCCGAGGAGATCATCGACCTCATCCTGCGCGACTACCCGCCGCGGCTGACGCGCGAGCACCTGAAGTTCGAGGCGGAGCAGACCCGCGTCCTGATGCATCCCGGCCTGATCGAGGTCGGGCACATGAATCCCGGACGGTGGCGACACATGGCGGACACCTATGCCGAGTTCGGCATGCTGCCGCGCGAGTTCGACCTGGCCGGTTTTCTTTACGACCCCAACCCGCGGCCCGACTACCGCTGGGTCTACTGGGCGCTGGGCGGGGCGGCCGTGCTGCTGATTGCCGCGCTGGGCTGGGTCTGGCCGCTGGTGCGGCTGAACCGCCGCTTGCGGGCCGCCAACGAGGCGAAAAGCCACTACCTGGCCTTCCTCACCCACGAGATCCGCACGCCGCTCAACGGGCTGGTCGGCATCGTCGACCTGCTGAAGGAGGAACCGCTGCCACCGGAACAGCGGAGCCAGGTGAGGATCCTCGAGCACTCCACGCAGAACCTGCTGCAGCTGGTCGACAACGTGCTCGACCACTCGCGGCTGGAAGCCGGCGGGATGGAGCTGGAGCGCCAGCCGGTCTCCCTGCCGGATCTGCTGGAGGGCCTGGTCGAACTGTATGAGCCGGGGGCGCGCGCCAAGAAACTTCACCTTGCCCTCGAGATCCATCCGGGCGTGCCGGCGGCCATCGTCACCGATGGGGTGCGGCTGCGGCAGGTCCTGGGCAACCTGCTCAGCAACGCGGTCAAGTTCACCGCCCGCGGCTCGATCGGGCTGGTGGTCGACCGGATTGCGGGCTTGGGTGCGCCCCGCCTGCGGTTCCAGGTGAGGGACACCGGCCCCGGCATCCCGCCGGAGCAGCTGGCGCAGGTGTTCCTGCCCTATGCGCAGGCGGATGCGAGCATCGCGCGCCGGTTCGGCGGCAGCGGCCTCGGCCTCAGCATTGCCCGCCAGCTCACCGGCTTGCTCGGCGGCAGTCTCACGGTGCAAAGCACGGTCGGCCAGGGCTCCGTCTTCACGGTGGAGATTCCCGGCGAGGAAGCGCGGGGCAGCTAGCGTTCTGGCGCGGTCCCGGCGGCCTCGCGGTCGCGCTGCTCGTGCAGGGAGACGAAGACGGTGTCGGTCAGGTCCACGGACACGAAGCTGGCGGTGTTGATGAGCCGCTCCAGCGACGCGAACAGGCCGCGGCTGGCGCGGGTCGGCGCGGGCAGGGCGGTGGCGGAAGCGGGAGCGGTCGGGCAGCTGGTGTTCATGACGGCGCCACTATAATCCGCTTCCCCGGCGGCGCCATGGGCCGGATGGCTAGTTTGGCGCTGTGCCGGCGGCGATTTGTCCGAAGTGTGCTGCTGTCACTTGCTTGGCGGAAACTTGGAGGACCCAGCTGGAGCTGGGCCCTCCAGCAGAAGGGAAATCGATTCAACCGCCGAGCTTGCCGGTCTCGGCGAGGCGCTCGAGGAAGATCCAGCAGCGCTTGGCTCGGACCTCGGCGCCCTTGGCTTGCTCGATGTAGCGCACCACCTGGCGGCGGATCGCCACGCTGTGGGTCGCCCAGCGCTCCCGCAATTCCGGCCGCGTGCGGAACACGCGCGCCATCTCCTCCGGGAGGTCGGGCTCGCGCGAGGCGGTGTCGCGCTCGAGCGTGAACTCGACCGTGTCGCCCGCGTCCACGCCGGCGGCCTTCAGGAGCTCGACCTTGAACGCGACCTTGTAGTGGCCGCGCTTGCTGCTGTTGAAGAGCGTGACGCGGTCGAGGTCGTCGTTGAAACGCAGCAGGGCGTTCCAGCCCTTGGTTCCGCCCTTGATATCGGCCGCGGGCAGGTCGAGCGGGGCGACGGCCGCCTTCGGCACGTCGGCCCAGCGGACGAGCGCAACCTTGTAGAGCCTGGCGCGCACCTTGACCATGGCGTCGGCCTTATTCGGGCAGCTTCACCCGCTCCCTGATCCACGCGTCGATGGCGGGAAGCTCGCGCTGTTTCATGAGGGCCCGCAGGCGGATGAGGTCGGCGCCCTTGGCGGCCTCGGCGAAGGCGTCGGCGGGCAACTTGGCGCGCACGAGCACCTCGAGCTCGGCCGCGCGGGCGGCGTCGGTCGAGGCCTGGGCGATACCGGGCAGGTAGACGTTGCGGCCGAAGAAGGTCGTGCGCTGCAGCAGCGCGTCGGTGTTGGCCTTGGCGAATTCCCACGCGAGGTCGGGGTGTTCGTTGGCGGCGACGAGCGCGACGTTGCGGGCGGCCTCGGAGGTGGACAGCTCCTTGCCGAGCGTCAGGGCGAGGGTCTCGGCGGCGAGGGCCGGGTCGAGCACGGCCTGCATGGCGGCATAGGCGCGGCGCTTTTCCTGCGTGGTCTTGGCCTCCCGGGCCAGCGCGTGCAGCTGGTCGTAGGTTTCGCGGGTGGCGTAGCGGCCGACCACGGCCAGCACGGGGGCCCGGAGGTTGCCGGCGAGGCTGGCGGGATCGGCGAGGAAGGCTGTCCAGCGGCGCGTGCACTCGTCGATCACGGCGCGGTCGCCATAGGTGCCGAGCGCGGCGATGAGCTTGGGCCGGAGGGCCGCGTCGAGCGGGGACTCGTCGGCCCGTGCGTCCCAACCGAGCCGGGCAAAGGGAGTCGCCAGCAACTGGGCCGCCCAGGCATGGAAGGCGCGGCGGCCGGGCTGGTTGAGCTGCAGGCGGTCGATCAGCGCGATCTTGCCGAGCAGGTGTTCCCAGACGGGCTGGCTCGGGCTGGCGCGGAGCTGCTCGGCGAGGCCGAGCCAGGCGGTGGTGGAAAGGCGGCCGGCCTCGTTGAGGGCCCAGGTGTCGCCGAGAAGGTTGAGCTGGTCCGTGCCGGGCAGGGTGGTGATTTCGCGGCGGAGGGCGTCGTTGAGGGCGTCGTCGTAAAGCACGCGATAGAAGCCGGCGTTGCCGACGTTGGCCTTCGCGGTGCCGGCGCCGGCAGGCCAGGGCACGATGACGGGCGATTTTTCGAGGAGCGTTACGGTCTGCGCGCCGAGGCTGGCGGTGTTGGCGAGGGTGACGGGCACCTTCCAGGTGAGCGGGTCGGCGTCGGGGTAATTGACGGTGAAGCGGGACTGTTCCAGGCGGAGGGTGCGGCGGGCGCCTTCGCCGGTGGCGGAGACGAACACGACGGGGAAGCCCGGCTGTTCGGTCCAGTTGGCGGCGAGTTCGACGACGGGCTTCCCGGAAGCCGCGCCGAGGGCGGCCCAGAGGTCGGCGGTGGTGGTGCTGGAATACTTGTGACGCTGCATGTAGAGCCGGAGGCCGGCCCGGAAGGCCTCCTCGCCGAGGTAGGACTCGAGCATGCGGAGGAAGCCCTGGCCCTTCTGGTAGGAGATGGTGTCGAAGGCGTCGTTGGCCTGGCTCTCGTTGGCGATGGGTTGCTGGATCGGGTGGGTGGTCCGGCGGGCGTCGAGGGCGAGGGCGCCCTCCTTCGCCTCGCTGGCGCGGACCCAGAGCTGCCAGTCGGGGTTGAGCGCATCGCTGGCCTTGGTGCCCATCCAGGAGGCGAAACCCTCGTTCAGCCAGAGGTTGTCCCACCACGACATGGTGACCAGGTCGCCGAACCACTGGTGCGCGACCTCGTGGGCGATGACCTGGAAGACGGCCTCGCGGTTCGCCTGCGAGCTGGTGGCGGGATCGAAGAGCAGCGCGGTGTCGATGTAGGTGATGGCGCCCCAGTTTTCCATCGCGCCGAAGGTGGCGAAGGCGTTGGGCACGGCGATCTGGTCGAGCTTGGGCAGCGGGTAGGGCGTGCCGAAATACTCGTTGTAGTAGGCGAGGAGGCGCTTGGTGGCCTCGAGCGCGTAGGCGGCGGTGGCGCGCTTGCCCTCGGTGGTGATGATGCGGAGCTGCACGCCGTCCTGCTCGCCCTCGAGCGTCTCGAACTCACCGGCGTAGAGCGCCACCAGGTAGCTGGCCATCGAGGGCGTGCGGGCGAAGGTGACCTCCTTCCAGCCGTTGCCGAGGGACTTCTCGCTCACGGCCGGCATGTTGGCGACGGCCATGAGTTTTTCCCGCACGACGAGCGTGACGTCGTAGGTGGCGCGGTAGACGGGTTCGTCCCAGCACGGGAAGACGCGGCGGGCGTCGGTCGGCTCGAACTGCGTGCCGAGCATGAGCTTGTCACCCGAGGGCGTGGGGTATTGGTCGACGAAGAAACCCTCGGCCTGCGTGCCGATCTTACCACGGTAGGCGATGGTGACGGTGTGGCGGCCGGCCGCGAGGGCGACGGGCAGGGTGAGGATCTGCTTCGCGGGGTCGAGGCGCGGGGTGAGCGGGCGCGGCGCGGCGGGGTCGTCGCTGAGCGCGGCGGAGTCGATCTCCAGGTCGTTGGCGTTGAGGACCAGCTCGGTCACGGGCGAGAGCACCTCGAGCTCGATGGTGGTCGTGCCGGTGGTGGTGCGCTGTTCCAGGTCGGGCTGGAGGCGCAGCGTGTAGTGGCGCGGGACGACGGTCTTCGGCAGCTGGCCGGGGGTGTCGGCGAAGGCGAAGGGTTTTTCCGCGAGCAGGGCGGCGGGCAGGCAACAGGCGATTAGCACCGCTCGCGCGGGGCGAAGGATGGTCAGCATAGGGTGTATCGACGCTGGCCGGCGCCCGCGGGGGTTGTCAACGGCCCCGCGACGAGAACCCCTTACTTGTGGTCACGCTTCTTCAGGAAGCGGGCGATCTCCCGCGCGATGGGCATGGAGGGCGCGGTGCCGGGCTGCATGACGGAGAGGGCGGCGACCGCGCTGGCGTAGTGGGCGGCCTCGAAGATGTTGTGCCGGAACTTCACCAGCCCGGCCGCGAAGCCGCCGACGAACGCGTCGCCGGCGCCGGCCGTGTCAACGACCTCGACGTCGTGGGCGTGGATGCGCAGGTAGACGTCGGGCTGGGAGACGAAGCAGCCGCGGGCACCCAGGGTGACGATGACCACCGGCACCTTCAGGCAGCGGCAGAGGCGGTGCAGGGCCTCGGCGCTGAGGGCGTGCAGGGTGGACTCGGTGAACTCGCCGCCCGCGTTGTAGGGCGCGGTGCGCAGCAGCGCGGCGCAGGACGGACACTGCTTCACCAGCGCGGTGAACTCGCTCTCGTTGGGCACCAGCACCTCGGCGTGCCGGAGCACGGCGGGGTCGAACTCCGGGCGCATCGGCGCCGGGTTGAAGACGGTGATGGCGCCGTTGCGGCGGGCGGTGCGCAGCACATAACCGACGGTGGCGTAGTCCGATTCGCCCTGGCAGACGACGACCTGGGCGGGCGCGAGCAGCGGCCCGGGGATGTCGCGCGGCTTGAGGCCGAGGTTGGCGCCGAGGGAGATGATGATGTGGTTCTGGCCGGCGCCGTTGACCGTGATGGCGGCGGCGCCCGTCGCGTGCTTGGGTTTCTCGACGAGATGCACGTGAAGGCCGGCGTCCCGGGCGAAGAGCCGGGCGCGGGCGGCGGCGCCGTCGGGTCCGACCGCACCGATGAACTGGGTGGGGATGCCGGCGCGCGCGGCCGCGACGGCCTGGTTGAAGCCCTTGCCGCCGGGGCCGGGGCGGAAGTCGCCGACGACGGTCTCGCCCGGCTGCGGGAAATTCCTCGTGTAGAAGGCCAGGTCCTGGACAAAGCTGCCGACGACGACGACGGAGGACTTCATGCGCGGGTCAGTTCAGGGTGGCCTCGCGCAGCACGTCACGGAGCGAGTCGGCGCTGAAGGGTTTCTGGAGGAAGCCGTTCAGGTTCTGGCCGGCGAAACGCTGCTTGGCGTCCTGGGCGCTGTAGCCGCTGAAGACGACGATGCGCTGGTCGGGCTGCAGCTGGCGGATCGCGGTGAAGGTGGCGTAACCGTCCATGCCCGGCATGGTCAGGTCCAGCAGCACGAGGTCGAAGCGGCTGCCGCGCTGGCGCAGGAAGTCGAGGGCTTGCTGGCCGGACTCGGCCTGTTTCACGGTGAACCCGTAGAAGGCGATCATCTGGGCCGCGGTGGCGCGCACGGTCTGTTCGTCGTCGACGATGAGCACGGTGCCGGTGCCGCGCCAGGTGCGCGCGGGCGGGGCGGCCGTCGCGGCGGGTGCGGACGGGGGCGGGACCGGCCGGTCGCTGATGGGAAAGGCGAGGGTGAAGGTGGCGCCGCGGCCGGGTTCGCTCACCAGCCGGAGCGCGCCCTTGTGGCTGCGCATGATGCCCAGCGCGGCGGCCAGCCCGAGCCCGCGGCCGCTGCCCTTGGTGGAGAAAAAGGGGTCGAAGATCCGGGCCCGCGTCTCCCGGTCGAGGCCGGGACCGTTGTCGGTCAGCTCGAGGCACACATAGGTGCCGGCCGGCAGTTGCTGGCCGGTGCTGGCCTCGGCCAGCCAGGCGGCGTCCAGGGGCAGCAGCCGGGTGGTCAGCTCGATCAGGCCGTCGCGGCGGCCGATGGCCTCCGCGGCGTTCTGCACGATGTTGAGCAGGATCTGCCGGATCGGCGCCGCATCCGCCATGATGCCCGGCAGCTCCGGGGCGAGGTTGAACCGGAGCTGGGCGTGGTTGCCGGCCGAGAGGCGGAGCAGGTCGGTGGTTTCGCGGACGAGGGCGTTGAGGTCCGTGGCCCGGGGGTCGAGGCGGCTGCGGCCGGCGTAGGCGAGGAGTTGCTGGCAGAGCCCCGCGGCCACCTGCGAGGCCTGCTCGATCTGGTCGAGGTTGCCGGCCACCGGCGAGCCGGGGGGCAGCGCCAGGCGGGCCAGGCTGGAATTGCCGACGATGGCGGTGAGGAGGTTGTTGAAATCATGGGCCACGCCGCCGGCGAGGACGCCCAGGCTCTCGAGCTTCTGCACGTCGAGGAGCTTGTGCTCGATCTTCTCGCGCTCCCGCGCCGCGGCCTGGCGGTCGGTGATGTCGATGGAGAGCGCGATCATGCCGGAGATGCGCCCGTCCGGGTCGCGCTGCGGCATGCAGCGGGTTTCAAAGAAGACGCCGTTGATCTCGTGCTGGGCGGTGAAGGTCTCGCCGGCGAGCGCGCGGCGGACATCGCCGAGGATGTCGGGCCGGGCGGCGTAACGATCGAAGACGGAATGGCCCACGGCTTCGCCCGGTTCGCGGCCGATGGCGGCGAGCCCGGCGCCCTCGGAGAGGGTGAAGATGCCCCGGGCGTCGACGGCGAACAGGACGAGCGGGGCGTGCGCGAGGACGGTCGCGAGCTGCTTCTGCCGCAACTGCAGCTCCGACTCGACCAGGCGGCGCTCGGTGATGTCGGTGACCTGGCCCACGAAGAACCGGGGGGCGCCCTGCTCGTCGCGGATCAGGCCGACGTTGAGCACCACGTGGACCGGGGAGCCGTCCTTGCGGATGTAGCGCTTCTCCAGCGGCTCGACGGACGGGTCGCCCGCGGTGATCCGGCGGTTCAGGGCCAGGGTTTTTTCCACGTCGTCCGGGTGGGTGATCTGGACGAAGCTGAGCTGCAGCAGTTCTTCCCGGCTGTAGCCGAGCATGCGGCAGAAGGTGTCGTTGACCTCCACCAGCCGGAGGTTCAGGTCGGACAGGGAGATCCCGCCCGGGGCGTGGTCGAAGATCATGCGGCGCAACTCCACCTGGTCGCGCAGCTGCTGCTCCACCTCCCGGCGGCGTTTCAGGTCGTGCCGCAGGATGGTGATGACGACGACCGGGCTGGTCAGGAGCAGGATGGCGGCCCCGAGGCGTAGGAGCGCGATGAGCCGGGCGCGGGCGCGCAGCTCCAGCCACTGGGTGGCGTCAAAATCCACGCCGAGCACGGCCTCGACGGCGCCGGCCGGGTTGCGCAGGGGGGCAAACACGCTGATCCACCGGCCCCAGCGGTCCTCGACGATGTCTTCGTCGAAGGTGAATTCGCCCCGGAAGGCGCGGGTGAGGGCGGGGGTGAGCCCGTCATAGATCTCACCCGGTTCAGTGCGCGCCTCGGTGTCGCCCTCGATCCGGCCGTTGCGGTCGTAGTCGGTCTCGGAGTCCACCAGCAGGAAGATCGCACCGTCGGCGCGCCGCCGGAAGGTGTAGATATCGGCGATGGCCGGGTTGAGCTTCAGCCAGTTGATCTCCGTCTGGATCAGGCGTTCATAAAGCGGGTCGCCGGGCGCGGGGTTGTCGGGCAGGCGGGCATGGCCGATCTGCTGCAGTTCCTCCACGTAGAACGGCACCAGCAGCTCGACCTGCCGGCGGATGGTGTCCTGGGCGTGGTAGCCGGCGCGGTCGACGCCCCACCAGCCGCCGACCGTCACCGCGGCAAGCAGCAGCCAGATGACCTTGGGCAGGCTGGCGAACCGGCCGGTGCGGTGCAGCCACAGGCCCAGCCCGAGCCAGAGGCCGGTCACCAGGGCCAGGAACAGCACATAATCTGTGTTTTGGGCGAACCAGCCGTTCATCGATGCCGACATGAAGACAGTTCCCGGCGGCATGGCAACCCCGGCGGCGCCCGCTCATCCCGCGGCGGGGCCGCTTGTCCAATCGGCGCGTGCACCGGGCCGGGCCGGCCGGCAGCCTGCAGCCATGTCCTTCGCCCCGCCCGTCGCCCGCGTCACCCCGGACGTTCTTGCCGTGCCCCCGGCCGGCGTGGTTTGCTCCCGCGTGAAAATGGACCCCGCGAAGGACACCTCGGCCCGGCTGCAGCGCGCAAAGGAACGCCTCTACGTGCTCTGCCAGGCGGGTGGCTGGATGTTCTTCCTGGTGTTGCAAATCGTCTTTATCACCCTGTTTCGCGACACGGCCAGTGCCAGCAAGGCCACGCCGATGGAACTCTACCTGTCGCTAGGGCGGGTGGTCGCGGAGGGCCTGTTGATCACGCACTATTCCCGGGCCTATCTGAGCCGCTGGGGCTGGAAGGAACTCGGCTGGCGTCCGTTGATTCCGCGGATCATCCTGATGGGAATCGCGCTGTCCCTGGTCTGGACCGTGGTGGGCTACGCCATCGACTTCGGCCTGCTGCAGCTGGAATACGGCCGCAAATTCCCGCTCTGGCTGCTGGTCACCTCCAGCCTGGTGAACGGCGCCATCATGATGGTGGGATGGCTCTGCATTTATTTCTTCTACCACCTGTTCGAGCGCCTGAACCGCCTGCAGGTCGAGCAGCTCCAGCTCGCCGCCACCGTCAAGGAGGCCGAGCTGCGCGCGCTGAAGTCCCAGGTCAACCCCCACTTCCTCTTCAACTCCCTGAACAGCCTGCGCGCGCTGATCGACGAGGACGCCCCGCGCGCCCGCGAGGCGGTGACGCGCCTCGCCAACATGCTGCGCTACTCGCTGCAGTCCGGCCAGCAGGAGACGGTGCCGCTCGAGGAGGAGATCCGCATCGTCGAGGATTACCTCGCGCTCGAGCAGATCCGCCATGAAAACCGCCTGCGGGTCCGGTGGGAGATCGCCGAGAACGTTCGGGCCGGCGTCCTGACGGTGCCACCCATGTTGCTGCAGACCCTGGTCGAGAACGCGGTCAAGTATGGCATTTCCTCGCGGCGCGAGGGCGGCGAGCTGGTCATCGCGGCCCGCTTCGAGGGCGCGGCACTCAACATCCGCGTGACCAACCCCGGCGACCTTTCCGCCCCCGCCAGCCCGGCCGCCGCGCGCGCCGGCTCCTCCACCGGCGTCGGCCTGCGCAACGCCTCCGAGCGCCTCAAGCTTCTCTTCGGCGAGCGGGCCGCGCTCACCCTGCTGGCCGAGCCGCCCGGCTGCGTCACGGCCGACGTCATGATCCCCCTCAACCCGCCCGCCCGATGAAGGTCCTCCTGGTTGACGACGAGCGCCTCGCGCGCAACGAGCTCCGCCGCCTGCTCGCGGCCCATGCCGACCTCGAGATCGTCGGCGAGGCCGTGGACGTGGAGGACGCGCTGGCCAAGATCCCGGTGCTGCGGCCGGCGCTCATCTTCCTCGACGTGCAGATGCCCGGGGCCGACGGGTTCAGCCTGCTCGAGCGGCTCGAGCCGCCGCTGCCGCAGGTGATCTTCACCACGGCCTACGACGAATTTGCCGTGAAGGCCTTCGAGTTCAGCGCCCTCGACTACCTGCTCAAGCCGGTCGACCCCAACCGGCTCGTCGCCGCGCTGGAGAAACTGCGGCCCCGCGGCAGCGCGGCGCCGTTCGAGCCGGGCGCCGCGAGCCACCGGCTGACGCTGGAGGACAAGGTCTTCGTCCGCGAGGGCGACCGCTGCTGGTTTGTGCCGGTGAAGAACCTCCGGCTGCTCGAGTCCGAGGGCAATTACACCCGCCTCTACTTCGACGACCAGAAACCGCAGCTTTTCCGCTCGCTGACGGCGATGGAGGAGCGGCTCGACCCGAAGAGCTTCTTCCGCGCCAACCGCAAGCAGGTCATCAACCTTGCCTGGGTCGACGGCATCGAGCCCTGGTTCAGCGGCGGTCTGCTGGTGAAGCTCAAGGGCGGGATGAAGGTTGAACTCTCCCGCCGCCAGGCGCAGGACTTCCGCGAGCGCATGAGCCTGTGAAATCCTTCCCATGAACCCTTCAGCCAGCCCGCGCTTCAGTCCTTCCCGCTTCGCCATCGGCCTCGGCGTGACGGTCGCGCTGGCCGCGGCCTTCGGCCCGGTCATCGGTCTTCCCGTGGGCCTCGGCCTGGCGGTCGTATTTGGCCTGACGCCCGGACAGAAATGCTGAATCCCTCCCACCATGATCGAAGCTCATAACCTGACGAAGACCTTCAAGGATAAGAAGCGCGGGGTCATCACCGCCGTCGACAACGTGTCCTTCACCTGCCGCCCTGGGCAGATCTACGGCCTGCTCGGCGCCAACGGCGCCGGCAAGACCACCACGCTCCGCATGCTCGCCACGCTGCTGCAGCCCACCAGCGGCACGGCCACGATGGCCGGCCACGACGTGGCGACCGCCGGCGTGCAGGTGCGCGCCAACGTGGGCTTCCTCGCCGCGAGCACCGCGCTCTACGGCCGGCTGACTGCCCGCGAGATGATCACTTACTTTGGCGAACTTAACGGCCTGGCGGAAGGCGCCCTGCAGGCGCGGATCAGGCAGCTGGCCGACGAGCTCGACATGCACGAGTTCCTCGACCGGCGCTGCGACAAGTTTTCCACCGGCATGAAGCAGAAGACCTCCATCGCCCGCACGCTGATCCACGATCCCGCGGTCATGATCTTCGACGAGCCGACGCTGGGCCTCGATGTCATGACGGCCCGCTCGATCGTGAAGTTCGTGCGCGAGTGCCGCAACCGCGGCAAGACCGTCATCTACTCCACCCACGTGATGAGCGAGGTCGAGAAGCTGTGCGATGTCATCGGTATCATCCACGGCGGCAAGCTGGTCGCCGAGGGCACGCTCGCCGAGTTGCAGGCCCGCTTCGGCGAAAAGGACATGGAGGAGATTTTCGTCAAGGCCGTCGGCGGCGAGGCGGCGCTCATTGCCGCCATGAAAAACTGAGGACCCCACCATGAACTGGCACCATATCGTCACCGTCTATTTCAAGGAGCTGAGGGATTCACTGCGCGACCGCCGCACGCTGATCTCGATGATCGTCATCCCCACGCTCGTCATGCCCATCCTCATGTTCGGCGTCGGCGCGATCATGACCAAGGTCATCAAGACCGCGCGCGACGAAGCCTCGCCCATCGTCATCCTCGGCGGCGAGGACTCCCCCGGCGTCGTGGCCGCCCTCAAGGCGGACAAGCGCTTCCGCATCGTCGCGCCCGGCGGCGACTACAAGCAGCTGGTCTCCGATAAAAAGATCCGCCTCGCGGTGGAGATTCCCGCCGGCTTCGAGGCCGCGCTCAAGGGCGGGGCCCCGCAGACCGTCACGCTCTATCATTATGAAGGGGAGATGAAATCCGGCATCGGCACGAGCGCGGTCGAGCGTTTTTTCCGGGACCTTCGGGAGAAGACGGTTGAAAACCGTCTGACCGACCGCGGCCTGCCGGCCGACGTGGTGAAGCCCTTCGAGGTGAAGCGGCAGAACGTGGCCCCGCCCGAGAAGGTGGGCGGCAACCTCATCGGCGGCCTGATCCCCTACATCATCATCATCCTGTGCTTCACCGGCGCCATGTATCCCGCCATTGACCTCACGGCGGGCGAGAAGGAGCGCGGCACGATGGAAACCCTGCTATGCAGCCCGGTGCACCGCGTGAACATCGTGCTCGGCAAGTTCCTCATGGTGATGACCGCCTCGATCGCCACGATGTGCCTGACGCTGCTGTCGACGGGCATCAGCCTGGCGGTCGGCGGCAGCATGTTTGCCGGCGGCACCCGGACCGTGGCCGTGGGCCAGGCCGCGGCTGGCGCCACCAAGGCGGCGGCGGGCATGATGCCGTCGATCGATCCGCTCGGCATCTTCGGGGTCTTTGCGATGATCGCGCCGGTTGCGATGCTCTTTGCCGCCCTGCTCCTCACCATCTCGCTTTTCGCCAAGAGCTACAAGGAGGCGCAGAGTTACGTGTCGCCCCTGATCATCGTGGTGATCATGCCGGCGATGATGGGCATGCTGCCGGGCATCGAGCTCACGGCGAAGACCGCGCTGGTGCCGATCCTCAACCTCTCGCTCGCCTGCAAGGAGATGCTCTCGGGCGTCTGGCACTGGAACTATCTCGGGCTCATCTTCGGCTCGACCTGTGTCTATGCCGCCGCCGCGCTGGCCCTCTGCGTGCGGATGTTCAACCGCGAGGACGTGATGTTCCGGGCGTGAACGCGGACGGAAATTCATCGGGATGATTGGCGAAAGCCGTCCGGCACCGGACGGCTTTCATATTTCGGTAAAACCCGGCCGTTCGGCGGTAAAGCCCGGGTAAATACCCCCGGGGCCTCTAGGCGTGGAGAACCAGGACTGCTATGTTGCGGTCGCACTTCTCACACCACCATGAACACGCCCAACACATCCGACAGCGTCCAGGAGGCTGCGCATCTCACCAAGCTGCGCGCGCAAATTTCCACCGACATCGAGGCCATGCAGCAAAAGGAGGCCAGCCTGAAGGAATACGAGCAGCGCCTGCGCCTGCTCATGGAGCACAACCGGCAGGGCCAGCCGGCCGCACAGGCCAACCAGGTCTACGTCACCAGCGGGCCCAACGGCCAGGAAGCCCTGGATGCGGCCTGGGAGAAATACGACCGCGCCCACGCCCTGCTCGAGGCCGCGCGCCGCGGGCTGACCGACGACCGCCTCGCCTTGAAGGAACGCGAGGACAAGCTCGCGCAGCGCGAGGAGAACGTCTCCCGCCGCGAGGCCTGGGTGAAGATCCGCGAGCAGGAACTGGCCGCGGCCGATGCCGCCAAGGCGGCCGTGGTCGACGCGAAGCCGACTTTCACGACGGCCCCGTTCCTCGCCGCCAAGAACCTGTTCACCCGGCAGCATTGAGCGGGCCGCCTCAGGCGGATCATTCAGCCACGGCGCCCGGCGGGCGCCGTTTTGTTTTTACCGGTCAGGCCTTCTCCAACTCGGCCAGCTTCGCGGCGGCCGTCTCCCACGCGGTGGTGGCGGCCTGCAGCTGGTCGACGATGACGGAGAGCTCGCGGTTCAGGTGCTGGGCCTTGCCGGGCGAGGCGTAGGTCTCGGGCGCCTCGAGCTCGGCGGTGAGCTCGCCCTGCTTGGCCTCCAGCGCCGCGACCTTTTCCTCGAGATGACCGACCTCGGTGCGGAGCTTCTTCAACTCGGCGGGATTGGGCTTGGGGGCGGAAGCCTTGGCCTTCGGCGCGGCGGCAGCCGGCGCCTGCTTCGGCCGCGCGTCGGTGAAACCGGCGGTGAGCGCGGCGCGGGCGTTGGCGGCCTTCGACTTCTCCAGGTAGTAGTCGTAGTTGCCCGCATAGGGCGTGAGCCGGCCGGAGTGGACGTGCAGCACGGTCTGCGCGAGGGCGCGGATGAAATACACGTCGTGGCTGATGAAGATGAAAGTGCCCTCGTAATTCTTCAGCGCGTTGACCAGCGCGTCGATCGACGGGATGTCGAGGTGGGTCGTCGGCTCGTCCATCAGCAGCAAGTTGGGCGGGTTGACGAGCAGGCGGGCCAGCGCGAGGCGGGACTTTTCGCCGCCGGAGAGGACGGAGACCTTCTTGTGCACGTCGTCCTTGCGGAAGAGGAAGCCGCCGAGCACGGCGCGGGCCTGCTGCTCGGTGAGCTGGTTCTCGTTCGTGCGCAGCTCCATCACGTTCTCGAAGACGGTGAGGTCGAGCTTGAGGTTGTCGGCGCGGTTCTGGGCGAAGTAGCCCGGCACGACGTTGCTGCCGAGGTTGATCTCGCCGCCCTGGATGGGCACGACGCCGGCCAGGATCTTGAGGAGGGTGGACTTGCCGGCGCCGTTGGGGCCGACGAGCACGATCTTCTGGGCGCGCTCGGCCTCGAAGTTCAGGTCGGTGTAGACCACGTGATCACCGTAGGCCTGGCGGACGTTCTTCAGGTTGACGACCTTGAGCCCGGAGCGCGGTGGCTGCGGGAAGCGGAAATTGATCTTCTTGAGGTCCTCCCAGGGCTCCTCGACGGCGACGTCCTTGAGGCGCTCGATCTGCTTCTCCTTGGACTTGGCGCGCGAGGCCATCGAGGCCTTGGCGCCGAAGCGGTCGACGAACTTCTGGAGGTGGGCGATCTCGCGCTGCTGGTTCTTGAACTGCGCGGCCTGCTGCTCCTTGCGCGCCTCCTTCTCGGCGAGGTAGTCGTCGTAGTTGCCGGTGTATTTGTTGAGCGTGCCGCCGCGCAGCTCGAGGATGCCGTTGCAGAGGACGTTCAGGAACTCGCGGTCGTGGGAGATGATGACGAGGCCGCCCGGGTAGCGCGTGAGGTAGTCCTGGAACCAGAGCAGCGCCTCGAGATCGAGGTGGTTGGTCGGCTCGTCGAGCATGAGCAGGGCGGGCTCGCTGACCAGGAGGCGGGCGAGGTGGGCACGCATGACCCAGCCGCCGGAGAAGGACTTGGCCTGCTTGTCGTGGTCGGTCTCGCGGAAGCCGAGGCCCGCAAGGATCTTCTTGGCGCGCGGCTCGAGCGTCCAGTCGATGTCGTAGTCGTCATCGTTCTCCGGCATGAGCTTCTTGCCGCTGGTGGCGATGGACAGGATGGTCTCGTCGCCGACCGGCGCGCTTTCCTGCGGCAGGTAGCCGAAGTCGGCGCCGCGTTCCCACTCGATGGTGCCCTCGTCGGCCTGCTCCTCGCCGAGGATGAGGTTGAAGAGGGTGGACTTGCCCGCGCCGTTGGGTCCGACCAGGCCGAACCGGTCGGTGCGCGCAACGAAGAGCGACACCTCGGAAAAGAGTTCCCGGGTGCCGTAGGACTTGGCGACATCAGCAAGGGTCAGCATGGAAAACCCGCGAGTGAGCCCGGCGACGGCGCGGTCGTCAATGGCTTTGCTCAGACCAGCGTAAGTGCCACGGCGCCAGCGACCGCCACGGCCCCGCCGACCAGCGAGCGCCGGGACGGACGCTCGCCCTCGAGCCAGTAGGTGAGCGGGATGGCGATCAGCGGCGTGGTGGCCGCGATGGGCAGGACGAGGCCGCTGGGCGTGGTGGCGAGGGCCCACTGGTAGCAGCCGACCCCGAGCACCGGCCCGACCAGGCCGTTGGCCAGCAACCAGAGGGCGGTCCGGCGGCGGGCGGCCGGGGTGGCGGTCGAGTGGTCGGGCGGCGGCGTGAGACGGCCGATCAGCTTGAGGAAAAGAAACCACGCGGCGGTGAAGACGAGGCCGGCGGCGATGCGGTGATACGCGGCGTTGAGGCCGAAAGTGGCGTTGTGCGCGGCCTCGCCCGCCGCGGTGGCGGCATCGACGCCCTTGCGGCTGACCAGGGCGCCGAAACCCTGGCCGGCGGCCGCGAGCAGGCCGAAGAGAAAGCCGACCGGCCGCACGCGCACGCGGGGCGGGCTCGCCTTGCTCGGCATCAGGGCGATCATCACGCCGCCGAGGATCACCGCGCCCCAGAACGCCTGGGCCCCGCTCAGGCGCGTGTCCAGCCAGAGCCATTCGCCAAGCGCCGCGATGGGTGCGGCCAGGCACTGGGTCATGAGCACGGTCAGGCGCGAACCCAGCAGGGGCAGCGCGCCGTAGACCCCGAGGTCACCCAATCCCATGCCGATGACGCCGCTGAGCAGAAACCAGCCGGTGCTCGCGCTGGCGAAACCGTGGCCGAGCGTGTGGGCGAAGAGGCCCAGCACGAGGGCGGCCACGACGAGGCGCCCGAGGTTGGCGCGCACCGCGCCCGATGCCTGCACGCTGCGGCTGGCGCAGGTGGCGTTGAGGGCGAAGAAAAAGGCGGCGAGGCAGGAGGCGAGCACGGGTGGGCCGCAGATTCGCACCCGGCCGGCCGGCCACGCAATCCTGCTGTTCTCAACCCGTCAGCGGCAGCCAGACCGAGGCCCGCACGCGGAAGCTGTCCTGGCTCAGGCTGTAGCGGTAGCGCCCGGGGAAATGCTGGTCGAGGGTGGCCCGGACGTCGGGTGCCACCGGATCGCCCGCGCGGGTGAAGGGCGGGTTGGAGCGGTCGAGCCGGCCGGAATGGCTGACCTCCAGCAAAACCTGGCCGTCGTTCGCGCGCTCGACCGTGACGGTAATCTCCAGTGGCTTTCCGTCCGTCCTTCCGCCGGAGTGAACCGCCTTCTCGGCCAGCGGCAGCAACAGGACGGGCGGCAGTGGCCGGGACAGCAGGCTGTCATCCACCGCGTAGTTCACCTGCAGGCTGCCTTCCCCCCGGCGAAGTTGCTCGATGTCGAGGTAGGCGCGGACCAGGGCGAGTTCGTCGCCGATGGTCGCGGTCTGGCCGCGTTCGGTGTGCCGCAGGGTGTTCTGGTAGAATTCGGCCAGCCGCGCGGCCATGGCGCGGGCGCTGGCGGGATTGACGCCGATCTGGTGGGAAATGGCGGACAGGGACCGGGCCAGGAAATTCGGGTTGAGCTGGTAGCGCATCAGCTCGAGGCGGTGCTGCTCGTCCGCCACGGCGGACTGGAAGGCCAGCGCCCGGTTCCGCAGCAGGGCCTTGGTCAGGAAGTAGGCGAGGCTCCAGATCAGGTAGACGGCGCTACGGAAGGCATAGAGACCCGTTTCCGGGATCAGCGCGGTATCGTCGAGCCCCGTGAGGCGGTTGACGGCGATGCTGGCAAGGACATCGGCCGCCCCCGCCGCCAGGCAGCCGCCAAACACGACCAGCGCGGCGATCCAGTTGGCCTGCTCATCCGGGCGGTTGCGCCGGTAGAAGAGACGCAGCAAGCCCGAGAGGCCCAGGCTGAGCGGCAGCTGGTAGACGGTGATCAGCAGGCTGGTGCCCCACGCGGCATAGACGGCCTGCTTGATGGGCAGCGAAAGCAGCGCAAAGGCTCCCCAGCCGATGAGCTGCAGTTGCCAGAAGAGTCGTGCGCGGGAAGGCGCGGCGGAGGTGGGGGAACGGGAAAGATCAGGCATGTCGTGGAGGCCCGGTGGGCCAATGTCTCGCGCCGCGACGGATTTTTTCAAACTTTAATATCCCCTAGGCGCACCGGGATTTTCGGGAGAATTGCAATCAGGCCGCGGGTCGGATTTTCTCCCCCGATGTCCAATCGTCTCGCCGCCGAGCAATCCCCCTACCTGCGCCAGCACGCCGACAATCCCGTGGACTGGCTGCCGTGGGGCGAGGAGGCCTTCGCCAAGGCGCGCGCGGAGCAGAAGCCCATCTTCCTGAGCATCGGCTACTCGACCTGCCACTGGTGCCACGTGATGGCGCACGAGTCCTTCGAGAACGCGGACGTCGCCGCCGTGCTCAACCGCGACTTCGTGCCGGTGAAGCTCGACCGCGAGGAGCGGCCCGACCTCGACCGCGTCTACATGACCTATGTGCAGCAGACGACCGGACACGGCGGCTGGCCGATGAGCGTGTGGCTGACGCCCGACCTGAAACCTTTCTACGGCGGCACCTATTTCCCGCCGGACGACCGGCACGGCCGGCCGGGCTTCGTCACGGTGCTCAATGCCATCACGCGGCACTGGCAGGAGAAGCGCGACAAGATCCTCACCGGCGCCGACGAAGTGGTGGCGGCCCTGCGGCGCTACGCGGCGGAGGGGCCGGCCCGCGCCGAGCCGGAGGCTGGCGCACCGGCACAGACGCTGCCCGAGGCGGCGAGCGAGGCGCTGACCAAGGCTTTCCAGTATTTCTACGAGGCGCACGACCCGAACTGGGGCGGTTTCGGCGGCGCGCCGAAGTTCCCGCGGCCCGCCGTGCTCAAGTTCCTCTTCCGCCTGGCGGCCTTGCAGGGCCCGAGGACGGCGATCGGCGAGGAGCTGCTGAAAATCACCGGGTTCACCCTGCGCAAGATGGCCGAGGGCGGCCTGCAGGACCATGTCGGCGGCGGCTTCCACCGCTACTCGGTCGACGAGCGGTGGTTCGTGTCGCATTTCGAGAAAATGCTCTACGACCAGGCGCAGCTGGCGGTGAGCTACCTGGAGGCGAAGCAGGCGACCGGCCTCGAGGTCTATGCGTGGATCGCCCGGGACATCTACACCTACGTGCAGCGCGACCTGACCAGCCCGGCCGGCGGATTCTATTCCGCCGAGGACGCGGACAGCTTGCTGGCCCACGGCCAGCCGGAGCACGCCGAGGGGGCGTTCTATGTGTGGACCAAGGACGAGATCGACACCGTGCTCGGCGCCGACGCGGCGTTTTTCTGCACGCACTACGGGGTGAAGCCGGGCGGCAACGTCGACCATGACCCTCAGGGCGAGTTCACGGGAAAAAACGTCCTCATGCAGCGCCAGTCGCTGGCCACGACGGCGCGCGAGCACGGGCTCGAGGTTGCGGCCGCAAGCGACAAACTGCTCGGCTGCCTGGAAAAACTCCGCGCGGTGCGCGCGCAGCGGCCGCGGCCGCACCTGGACGACAAGATCATTACCGCCTGGAACGGCTTGATGATCTCGGCGCTGACCCAGGGCGCCCGGGTGCTTGGAGACAGGTCCTATCTTGCGGCTGCGACGCGGGCGGCGGAGTTCATCCAGCGCGAGCTATACGATGAACGGAGCGGCACGCTCTACCGCAGCTGGCGCGGGAGCCGCGGGACCATCGCGGGCTTTGCGGAGGACTACGCATTCCTCATCCAGGGGCTGCTCGACCTTTACGAGGCGGGGTTTGAGATTCGCTGGCTCCAGTGGGCGGAGCGTCTGCAGGCCGCGATGGACGGGCTGTTTGAGGACCCGGTGCGCGGCGGCTATTTCAATTCCCGGGCCGACGACCCGAACGTGATCGTGCGCCTGAAGGAAGATCATGACGGCGCGGAGCCATCCGCCAACTCAGTGGCGGCGCTCAACCTGTTGCGGCTCGATTGGATGTTGGGGCTGGCCGGCGCGCGCGAGCGCGCGGTGAAGACCATCGAGGCGCTGCGCCCGCAGTGGACGGCGATGCCGCAAGGTCTGCCGCAGCTGCTGTGCGCCATCGAGCTCGTGGTGGATGCGCCGCGCACGGTTGTCCTGGCCGGCGATCCGGTCGCGGCGGATTTTCAGGCGCTCGCGGCGGTGCTGGACGAGCCGCTCGGCCCGCGCCGGGTATTGCTGGGTGCCGATGGCGGCACCGGCCAGCGATGGCTGGCGGCGAAACGCCCCTACCTGGCGGAAATGAAACCCGTTGGCGGGCGGGCCACCGCGTATGTCTGCGAGAATTTCGCCTGCCAGGCGCCCGCGACCACGCCGGCAGAGTTGCGCGCGCAGCTCAGGGCCTGAGCGCGGCGCGGGCGAGCCGTTGGTCGCCGTCGTTGGCCGCGGGTTTGATGCCGAGGGCCGCGCAGAGCAGGTTGTAGACATGGATGTTTGCCACGTCGGGTATCTCAACGCGCTGCCTGAAGGCCGGGCCGGTGGCGATGAAGAGCGCGCCCATGTTGGCCGTGGCCGGGTCCCAGCCGTGCGTGGCCTGGTTGAGCCGCGACCAGGACAGTGACCAGCGCGATCTTTCCTCGACCGTCCAGTGGTCGTCGGCGATCAGCAGCACGGGCGGGATGAGGTCGCCCGTGTTGTAATGCAGCCGCGGGGGCACGTCCTCGCGGCGATAAACCTGGATCGACGGCGGCAGCTTGGCGCGGATGCCGGCCACGAGCGCGTCGACATCGACCCCGGGGTGAGGCCGCACGCCACCGTAGGGCCCGGTGGCCTCCACGCGCACCTTGGAGAGATCCATCAGGTCCTCGAGAAAAACGACCTTCTCGGGCGGGCATTCCGACATGCCATGGTCGGACACGATCACGAGGCTCGTGCTTTCGCGCAGGCCGAGGCGCTCCAAGCCGGCGAGCAGCCGGGCGACGGCCTCGTCGGCCTCCTTCACGGCGGCGGCGGTTTCGGGGGCGAGCGGCCCGTATTTGTGGCCCTGCGTGTCCACGATGTCGAAATACAGCGTGGCGAACCGTGGCCGCTGGGCCGGGGGCAGGGCCAGCCAGGCAAGCAGGCCGTCGACGCGGTCGGCGGCATTCAATTTCTTGTCGAAGGGCCTGAAGAGAGACGGACGGCGTCCGCCGTTCTCGCTTTCCGAGCCGGGCCAGAAGAAGCATGCGCTGCGCACGCCCTGTTTCTCGGCCGTGATCCACACGGGTTCGCCGCCCTTCCACCAGCGCGCCTCGGTCTTGCCCATGTCAAACTTGGCGTCGTCGGCCGGATCGTAGAACCAGTTGGCCACGATGCCGTGGTTCTGGGGATAGAGCCCGGTGACCAGCGTGTAGTGGTTGGGGAAGGTCTTCGACGGGAAGCTCGGCGTCATGCGCGTGGCATGCACGCCGCCGGCGGCCAGCGCCTTCAGGGTCGGGGCTTCGTGCTGCTGCAGGTAGTCCCAGCGAAAGCCGTCGATCGAGATGAGGATGAGCGGGCCGGTGGCGGCCGGTCGGGTCGGGCTGGAACAGGAGATGAGGAACAGCCCGATGAACAGGAGGCCGAGGCCGGCCGGGAGGCGCTTCATCCCGGCAAGTTGGCGGATTGCCTCGGGCCGCGCAACCTGCTTCCTGTTGGCCCATGAGTGAAGCCGCCCGCCTGACCCGCCTCGAGGAGCGCTACGCCCACCTGCAGCGGCACAACGCCGAGCAGGACAAGGCCATGCTCGAGCTGGCGGACGAGGTGGCCAAGCTCCGCAAGGAGCTGGCGGCGCTGCGCGCGCAGCAGGCCGGCGGGCGTGACAGCGAGGAAGCGCCGGACGAGCGCCCGCCGCACTATTAAAACAGCGCGGTGACCTCGACGTGCTGGCCGGGCTCGAGGAAGACCTCGCCGGAGAGCGCGGCGGTCTCGTCGTTCTTGTAGAGCTTGCAGGCCACGGGGCCGGTGGCCTCGTCGGTCGCCCAGCCCCACTTGCCGATGGAGACGAATTTCATCGGGACGCCCTTGTCCCAGCTCAGGCCCGGGCCGTCGCCGCGGATGTAGAGCTTGTTGCCGATGCCGATGTAGGCGGTCACCAGCAGCCGCGTCGCGCCGTCGGCGGAGACGGAGGGTTCAACCGTCGCGGCGGCCTCGGCCTGAGAGTCCTCGGACGGGGCGGAGGCCGACTCGGCGGGCGCATCGGCAAAGGCGGGCTCACCCGAGCTCTCCGCCGGCACGTCGCCCGGCATCGGCTCGGACATTGCGGCGAGCGTGTCCTCGGGCTTGGGCTTGCGCGGGGCGCGGGGCTTTTTGGGTTTGGGCTCCTCGACGGCGGCGGCCGGAGCCGGTGCCTCGGTCACGGAGACGGATTCGACCACCGAGGGAGCGGCCGTAATGGGCTCGGGCTGTTTTTCCGCAACAGGGGCGGGCGCCGGGGCCGCCGGGGCGGGAGCGGCGGCGACGGGGATGGTCAGAGTGGCGAGCTTCGCGTCGAGCGCGGTGAGTGCGGCGGTAAGGCGGGACTCGAACTTGCTCACCGCGGAGTCTTGCGCCGCGGCGAGTGATTTGCGCGTGGCGGCCTCGAGGGCGGAGAGCTCGGCCGTGGCCTTGTGGATCTTGTCGGCGATGGTGGCGAGGCGCTCGCTCTCGCCCTGGCGGAGGGTGGCGAGCTCCTCGCTCAGGCGCTCCTTCTCCTCGTCGTCGGTGGTGGCCAGCTGCTGGTTGAACTCGGCGAGCTTCTCCTGCATGCGGTAGGGCAGGTTCTCGGCCGCGTGGGCGGTCTTGTGCACGGCCTCCTCGACCGCCTTGATCTGGGCGGCGGCGCGGGCGAGGCTCTCGCTGGCGGCGTTGAGGCGCTGGACGTGGTCGGCGACCTTGGCCCGCTCGGCCTGAATGTATTCGGCGGAGTCCGCGGCGTAATCGAGCAGGAACGGCACGAGGCCGATAATGCCGGCGAGGGCGACGCAGAGCACAGTCAGGACAAACGGCACCGGGGCGAACGGGTCCTTGACCAGGTAGGCGATGATGAAGGCGGTGACCAGCAGGCCGGCATCAATCAGGAGGAAGACGGTTTTGGAAACTCGGGGGGCGGGGTCCAGATTCATAGGCGAGTCGCGCGCACGCTTCTTTTCGCGGGACGCGGCCGCTTTCTCAAGGCTAAACACAGCGGGGCCGCCGCCGGAAAAGAACCTTGAGCGTCCGGCCGGGCGTGGCAAACTGCCGACACAGCCGATGAACTTTTCCCACTTCGTGCGGATCGACCGGGAGCGCAGGGGGCTGGAGCGTCACTATGTGGTGCACACGGGCCAGCCTAAGTTTACCCTGGAACTGACACCGGACTACGAGGCGCCGGACAAGATCGAGCGGGGCATCATCAAGCGGGTGTGCGTGCCGAATTCGTGGGCCGGGGATTACGGCCAATACGGCAAAATGCTCACGGCCGCGCAGGAATTTTTCGCCCAGTCGCACCCGCCGGCAGCGCGGTAGGGCGCGGACTCCGTTCCGCGCCGCGGTGGTGACGGAGTCACCGCCCTCCTACATCATCATCAGCCGGCGCCAGGATTGGGCGATGAAGGAGACGAGCATGCCGATGCGGATCGAGCCCTCGAAGGTCAGCACCACGAGCACCCATTTCAGGCCGCAGGTGCTGCGGATCAGATAGCCGGCGCCGGTGACGAGGATGAGGACGATGCCCTGCGCGCGGCCGACCGGGTGCAGCAGCAGGGTAGTCATCCAGATATAATAGCACAGCAGGCCGCCGGCCCAGGTGGCGGCCATCCAGTGGGCCATGGGGAGTTCGCGCGGGTCGGCGTTGACCCGGATCTGTTTGATGCCCAGGTAGCGCTCGCTGACCACGAGCTGCCAGAGCTCGAAGGCGAGGAAGAGCGGCGCGAGCAGGGCGGCGGGATTCATGGGCGGGGCCATTTCATGCGCCGGCCGGGCCGAGGCCAGCTTTTTGCGACTTCGGCCCGGCGGCCGGTGTATTTGGGGCAACTCCCCCACACCACCATGCTGACCGATCTCCGTCTTTCCCTGCGGGCCCTCGCGAAGAGCCCGACCTTCGTCGTCGTCGCCGTCTTCACGCTGGTGCTCGGCATCGGCGTGAACGCCGCGATGTTTTCCATCGTCAATGCCATCATGTTCCGCGGCCTGCCGTTCCCGGCGCAGGAACGCCTCGTTCACCTCGAGCACAACAACGCCGTCGAGAACTTCAACAACATCGAGGTTTCCTACCAGGACTTCGTGGATTTCCGCGCGGGGCAGACGACCCTGCAGGATCTGGCGGCCTATTATGACGGCACGGTCACGGTCAGCGGCCCGGGCCAGGATCCCGAGCGCCTGTCGGGCACCTACATCTCCGCCGGCGGGCCCGACATGATCGGCGTGCCGCCGTCGCTCGGCCGCTGGTTCCGGCCCGACGAGGACCACGCCGGCGCCGCCCCGGTCATCGTGCTGGGCCACAGCTACTGGCAGAACCATTACAAGTCCGACCCGACCGTCATCGGCCGGCCGCTCAAGATCAACGGCGAGTGGGGCACCATCATCGGCGTCGGCCCGGTCGACTACCGCTTCCCCGAGTTCGCCGACGCCTGGGTGCCGCTGCGCTACAAGAAGACCGACGAGAAACGCGACGTGCGCTACATGGAGGTGCTGGGCCGGCTCAAGGATGGCGTCACGGTCGAGCAGGCCCGGGCGGAGTTCGCCACGCTGAACCAGCGCCTGGCCGCCGCGCACCCCGAGACGCACAAGGATCTCGGGGTCGTGGTCAAATCCCTGCAGGCTGAGTTTGTCGGCGACGACACGCGCCAGCTGCTGCTGGTCATGCTTGGCGCGGTGTTCTTCGTGCTGCTCATCGCCTGCGCCAACGTCGCCAACCTCCTGCTCGCCCGCGCCGCCACGCGCGAGAAGGAGATGGCCATCCGCACCGCGGTCGGGGCCAGCCGCGGCCGCATCGTGCGGCTCCTGCTGGCCGAGAGCCTGGTCCTGTCCGCGCTCGGCGCCGGCGGCGGCCTCGCGCTGGCCTTCGGGCTGATGAAGCTGTTTCGCGATTACATCAACGCCAACAGCCCCGCGCCCTACTGGATGGTCTGGAATGTCGACGGCACCGGCGTGCTTTACGTGGGCCTCCTCGCGCTCGTCACCTGCGTGCTGGCTGGCCTCTTCCCGGCGCTGCGCATCTCGAAGCCCGACCTCAACACCGTGCTGAAGGACGCCGGCCGCGGCTCGACCGGCTTCAGCCTGAGCCGCTTCACCCGCCTGCTGGTCGTGGCGGAAGTCGCGCTCTCCTGCGTGCTGCTCGTGCTCGCCGGCCTGACCATCCACTCGATCATCAAGATCCAGCGGGCCAGCCTCGGCTTCGACCCGCAGGGCGTGATGACCGCCCGCGTGGCGCTGCCCGACACGGAATACAAGGAGGCGGCGCAGCAGCGCGTGTTTTTTCAGGAACTGCGCAACCGCCTCGCGGCCCGGCCGGAGTTCACGGCGGTCGGCGTGGCGGACAACCCGCCGGTTTGGAACAACCGCACCGCGATCCTCATCGACGGCCGCGCGCCCGATCCCTCGGGCAAGGGCAATACCTACGCCACCTTCACGGCGATCTCGCCGGGCTATTTCACCGCCATGAACCTGCGGCTGCTGCAGGGCCGCGACTTCACCGACGCCGACGTGGCGACGGCCCCGGGCGTCGCCGTGGTCAGCGCCGCCTTTGCCGAGCAATACTGGCCGAACGAGAACCCGATCGGCAAACGCTTCCGCCGCGGCACGCCGGACGACAAGGATCCCGGCCCGTGGCTGACGGTGGTGGGCGTCACGCCCGACACGCTCAAGGGCCAGTTTGACAGCCGGACCTGGCCGCAGGCCTATGTCTGCTACCTGCAGGCGAAGGATGTCACGCAGCGCATGACGGTATTCGCCAAGGTCCGCAGCGGCGACCCCGCGGCGAGCACGCCGCTGCTGCGCAGCACGGTGCGCGAGCTGAACGACGACCTGCCCATCTACTTCACGCAGACGCTCACCAAGATGGTGGACGAGGCGAAGTTCTTCAAAAAACTCTTCGGCTGGATCTTCGGCATCTTCGGCGGCGTGGCGCTGGTGCTGGCCGGGGTCGGCCTCTACGGCGTCATGGCCTACAGCGTGGCGCAGCGCACGCAGGAGATCGGCGTGCGGGTGGCGCTCGGGGCCGGGCCGGGCGACGTGCTGCGTTTGATCCTGCGCGAGGGCGGCCTGCGCCTCGCGCTCGGCCTGGGCATCGGCAGCGTCATCGGCTACTTCGGCGGCAAGCTGCTGGCCTCCGAGCTTTACGGCGTGTCGGCGGGCGACGCCGCGACGTTCACCGGCACCCTGCTGACGCTCGGTGCCATCGGGATGATCGCCACGCTGGTGCCGGCGCTGCGCGCGCTGCGGGTGAACCCGGTCGTGGCGCTGCGGAACGAGTGAGGTGGCGCGGGTTGCTCACCCCGCGGAATTGGGGGCGCCCATCCTGGAGCGCGTTGGAGGCAACGCGCTCCACCCGTTGCCTACGCCGGCATCAGGCGCTCGTGCGGGCGGGCGCTGAAGTTGCGCGTGATCACCTTGTCGGGCGGGAAGGGCTTGCTGAAGCGGTCGATGAGCTTTTTCCGCCAGTGCGTCGGGGTGAAATTATAAAAGGCGCGGTATTCGCGGCAGAAGTGGCTGGAGCTGGCGTAACCGCAGTGGCGCGCGACGTCCTCGAGGGTGAGCGCTGTGCGGCTCATGAGCTCCTGGGACTTGTCGAGGCGGATGCGCTGGAAGGCTGTCTTCGGGCTGGTGCGCCGGACCTGCCAGAAGAGCCGGCGGAGGTGGCTCGTGGAAACGTGGACGGCATCGGCGACTTCCTTCACCGACGGGCGGCGGGCGAGGTTGACCGCATACCAGGTCAGCGCGCTCTCGACCTTGAAGTTGGCGAGGTCGGGCAGGGCGGGCTGCTCCACGGAGTCGTTGCCCGCGAGCATCATCAGGGCGAGGTCGTTGAGCCGGCCCTCGAAATGCAGCGTGCTGAGCTGGTTCGGGTTCAGGTAATGCGGCTCCACCTCGGCGGCGATGGCTTCGAGGCGGGCGATCTCGGGGTCGCCCAGCTTGCGCTCGAGCCAGCCCCCGTTCTGCCGGACGATCTCGTCGAGCGGGTAGGGCACGCTGCCGAAGTGCAGCGAGATGCGGTGGTATTTGTGCCGGCGGTCGTCGATCCAGGCGTGGCTGCACTCGGGGGCGAAGACCCAGAGGGTCTTTTCCTGCAGCACCGGCTTCTGCCCGTCGCGGAGGGCGGGCGCGCAGCGGCCCTTGATCACGGCATAAAATTCCCAGTTCGTGCGCGTATTGCAGCGCATGGTCTCCTTCCAGCGAATGGCTCCGTTGGCAAAGTAGCGCAACATCGGGGTAAGTGGGGTGAGTGGAGGTTAACCGGCGGGGTGTCGGCTCCAATCGCCTCCGGTTCTGTCAGTAAGAATGCCTATGGCCGGCGTTTTCCGGCGGGCGTAAAAAAGCCGGCACCTTGCGGTGCCGGCTGGGTTGGCAGGTGCGGAACCCTCGCACCATACCAGCTTAGAACTTGTAGGTGACGGACGCCTTGAGGTTGCGGGGGTCGGCGGGGACGGCCGCGGTGCGGCTGCCGGCGGCGAGGATGTAATCCTTGTCAGCGGCGTTGTTGATCTGCAGGCGGGCGGTCCACTGTTCGGCGCGGTAGGTGAAACCCACGTTGATCAGGGTGCGGCCGGCGACCTTGAAGGTCGGCTGGTTGCCGACGAAGGTGCCGTTGGGCAGCGGCTTCGTGGTGGTGAAGCCGGTGGCGTTCTCGCCGACGACGTCGCTCTTGAAGTCCACGCCGACGTTCACGCCGAAGCCCTTGAGCTTGCCGTCGGTGAAGCGGTAGTCGCCGTAGATGGCGCCGCTGCGGTCCGGCACGGCGCGCACGCGCACGTCGGTGACCGGCTGGCGCATCTTGAACGAGGTGTAGTTGCCGAGCACGAAGAAGTTCTTGGTGACGGCGAACTGGCCCTCGAACTCCCAGCCCTTCGAGTCCAGGTTGAGGTAGATCGGGTTGGGCAGGGCGTTGGCGGCGGCGATGTTGCCGAGGGCGATCTGCGTGTAGTAGTCGCTGTTCGGCACCGGGTAGTTCTGCTGCGAGATGTCGAAGTGGGCGAACGAGGCGGTCAGGCGCTCGTCGAGCCAGGAGAGCTTCACGCCGAATTCCTTCTGCTCGCCGCTGGCGGCGCGGAAGGTCGGGCCGTAGGTGCCGGGGTTCAGCGAGCCGGGCATCGTGCCGCCCGAGCTGTTGAAGCTGTAGAACAGCGAGACCGGCTTGATGGGCTTGACGACCACGCCGTAGCTCTTGGCGGTGGTGGACAGGCCGTAGTGCGGGAAGGTGTTGGCCGGCGCGATGCCGGTGCTGTCCACGCGCTCGAGGTTGCCGAAGAAGCGGGAGACGCCGCCGGAGAGGATCAGGCGGTCCTGCAGCACGCTGAGGTTCTCATAGACGAAGAGCTGCAGGTCCTCCTGCTCGCCGGTGCGGTTGCCGCCGCCGTTGGCCTGTGTGGGCTCCGGGTAGTTCCACGCCGGGTAGGTGATGTTGGCCAGGTCGGTGACGGCGATCGAGGGCCGGGAGGAGGTGGCGTAGGTCTTGAACTGGACCTTCGAGTAGTTCGCGGCCAGGCCGCCGATCGTCGTGGACTTGAAGAGCGGCTCCTCGAACTTGAGCGCGTAGTCGTTGCGGAAGTGCAGCTCGTTGTAAAACAGGTCCACGGCGTTCGTCGTGCGCGAGAAGACATAGCTGCTCGGCGCCGGCAGGGCGACGCTGGTCGAGGTCGCGATGGCCGTGGCGCCGGTCTGGTCGAGGGCCCACACGACACCCGGCTCGTATTTGCCGGTGGACGGGTTGCGGGTCGTGGCGAAGCCGGCGATGGCGGCGCCCATGCCGCCGGTGTCCTCGCGGACGACGTGGTTGGCCATCAGCTGGAGGCGGGAGGTGAGGTGCTCGCCGAGGGTCGAGAGCAGCTCGGCGGTGATGCGCTCCGTGGCGCGGTGACGGAAGTCATCCTCGTTGCCGAAGGTCCAGTCGCGGGGCAGGCCGGTGGCGATGCGGGCGTAGTCGTCGCTGCCGACGGAAGGGTCGATCGGCAGGCCGCTGATGATGGCCTCGCGGTTCTGCATGAACTCGCCCTTGACGATCAGCTTGTGCGCGGGGCTGAGCTGCCAGGAGAAGGACGGGGCGAACATGTAGCCGTTGCGGAACTGGTTCTTGGCGTAACCCTGGCTGTTCCAGTAGGCGGCCACGAAGCGCATGGCCATGCTGGCGTCGTTCTTGGAGATGACGCGGTTGATGTCGGTGCTGATGGCGTTGCCGTAATACTGCGCCAGCTCGAGGGTGGCGGACTGCGCGTCCTTGCCGAGCGGGGACTTGGTGATCGGGTTGAACTGGCCGCCGGGGCTGCCGCCGGGGACGAGGATGGCGTTCGGGCCCTTGATGATCTCGATGCGCTCGATGTTATACGGCATCATGGAGGCGCTGTAGCCGTCCTGGCCGGAGATTTCCGCGCCATCGATGAACTCGTGCGAGACCTGGAAGCCGCGGATCATGTAGCGGTCGCCGCCGATGGGGAGGGTGGACTCCACGACCGGGGTGACATACTTCGCCGCGTCGAGCATGCGCTGGCTCATGGTGTCCTGGAGGAACTCGCTGGTGACGACCGAGATCGTCTGCGGGATGTCCTGGATGTTCATGGCCACGCGCGAGGAGGAGAGGGCCTGGCGGGAGCGGTAGGGGTTGTCCGGGGTCTCGGTGATGGTGAAGGTGGGCAAGGTGACCACATCTTTCTCGGCCGGGGCGGCGGGGGCCGTCTGGGCCGAAGCGGCCTGCGCGCCCAGGGCGAGGCAGGCACACGCAATCAGGGTAGGATATCGTTTCATGATACTTACAGGGTGGGGTTGAGGTAGGAACGGCGGACCGCCGCCGTTGGGTCCTATGAATCCGCGCGGCCCCACTCCGTAAAGTTTCCGGACCGCTCAAAAAGTTGCACAAAACGCTCGCGGCCGGCCGGCCGGGATGGCGTCTGCGGTTACCCGCGCACGAGGGGAATCCAACGGGCGGAAGTCGCGTCCCGGGGGCGGGACGGCCCGGCTTCAGGCGAATTCGCTCAGTAGCCGACGGCCAGGCTGTCGGGCTTGCGCAGGTCGGAGGCGCCGAGCCGGCGGCCGCTCCCGGGGTCGATCGCGACGGTCTCGGCGTCGCTGACGATCACGTTGTCGCGTTCCTGCAGGATGTGTCCCCAGGCCTTGAGCAGGGCGACGCTGTCGGGGCTGAAGCTGTTGCGCTCGTAGGCGAGCACGTCGGGCATCCACTGGTGGTGGAAGCGCGGGGCGTCGACCGCCTGGCGGATGTTCATGCCGTGGTCGATGACGTTGGTGATGACGCCGAGCACCACGGTGATGATGGTCGAGCCGCCGGGGCTGCCGGTGGCGAGGACGAACCGGCCGTCCTTGAAAATCATGGTCGGCGTCATGGACGAGAGCGGGCGCTTGCCGGGCTTGATGCTGTTGGCCGGGCCCTGGATCAGGCCGAAAAGATTGGGGGCGCCGAGCTTCGTGGTGAAGTCGTCCATTTCGTTGTTCATCAGGAAGCCGGCGCCGGGGATGGTGACGCAGGAGCCGAAGGCGCCGTTGAGCGTGTAGGTGTTGCTGACGGCGTTGCCGGCGGCGTCGATGACCGAGAAGTGCGTCGTCTCGCCCGATTCGACCGGCGGCGACCAGCCGTCAGGCCGGCCGGGGGCGAGGCCGGCGCTCGGCGTGGCCTTATGCGGGTCGAAGTTCTTCATCAGGCCGGCAAGGTAGGCGCGGTCGAGCAGGCCGGCGACCGGGACCGGCACGAAGTCGGGGTCGGCGGGAAACTCGACGCGGTCCCGAAAGGCGCGGCGCATGACCTCGGTGAACAGGTGGTATTTCGCCGCGGAGTTGAAGCCGAGGGCCTTCACGTCGTAGGGTTCGAGCATCCCGAGCATCTGGAGCAGCGCGAGGCCGCCGGAGCTGGGCGGCGGCATGGTCACGATCTCGTGGCCGCGATAGGTGCCGCGCAGCGGCGTGCGTTCCGTGGCGCGGTAGTTCTTCAGGTCGGCGAGGGTGATGGTGCCGCCGTTTTTCGCCATGCCATCGGCGATGAGGCGGGCGGTCTCGCCCTCGTAGAAATCCCGGGGCCCGTCCTTCTGGATGCGCGCCAGCGTGGCCGCGAGGTCGGGCTGCCGCCAGAGCTGGCCCTGCTGCAGGAAGGCGCCGCCGGCGAGGAAGATCCGTTTTGATTCGGCGAAGGGCTCGAAGCGGTGCGCATACTCGCGGAAGCTGGCGGCCGTGCCCTGGGTCACGACGTGCCCCTCGGCGGCGAGGCGGCGCGCCGGCTCGATGACCTCGGCCCAGGTGACCTTGCCCGAGCCGTATTTTTCAAACGCCCGGGCAAACCCCGCCACCGTGCCGGGCACGCCGCTGGCGCGCCAGCCGAGGAGGCTGCCGCCCGGGCCCTTGAGGAGATTGCCGTCGGGACCGAGATACATGTCGCGCGAGGCGGCCGCCGGCGCGACCTCGCGGTAGTCGATGATCACCTGGCGCCCGGCGCCCCCGTTGCTGCCGTCGGCGAGGTGGACCAGCATGAAGCCGCCGCCGCCGAGGTTGCCGGCGTAGGGGAACACGACCGCGAGCGCGAAGCCGGTGGCGACCGCGGCGTCGACGGCGTTGCCGCCCTTGCGCAGGATCTCCACGCCGGCTTCCGAGGCGCGCCCGTGGACGGAGGCGACGATGCCGTGCTCGGCCTCGACGGGGGTGCGCTGGGCGAAGGAGGCGAGCGGCGCGGCCAGGACCAGCGCGACTATGACCGGGGGCACGACAAAGCGGGGCGCGATCTTCATGGGGGCATCATTCCCCGGCTGCCGGGGCGCTCAAGTCGCAAAACACCCCGGGGTTATAGGACTTGTTTCAGGCATGATTCCGGCTACCCTGAGCCAACCTAGCCAGCCTGTCGTCAGGCTGACCGTTCGTTCCCATACCGTATGAATACCAAGATGTCTGATTTCCAGGCCGCGCTTCGCGCCGGCCTGCCGCGGACGCGCATGTTTGCGCTTCTCGCCGTGCTGACCGCCACCACTTCCACCGGGTTCGGCCAGGCCGCACCCTCGTCCGAGGTGGTGCAGCTGGAGAAATTCGTCGCCACCGGCTCGCGTTTCAACGACCGCACCGTGACCCAGTCCCCCGTGCCGATCGACGTGATCAGCGGCACGGAGATGAAGCAGGGCGGCTACAACGAGACCAGTCAGATGCTGCAGGCGAACATCCCCTCGTTCAACTTCCCGCGCCCGTCCCTCACCGACGGCACGGACCACATCCGTCCGGCCACGTTGCGCGGCCTCGCCCCCGACCAGACCCTCGTGCTGATCAACGGCAAGCGCCGCCACACCAGCGCCCTGGTCAACCTCAACGGCTCCATCGGCCGCGGCTCGGTCTCGACCGACTTCAACGCCATCCCGTCGTCGATGATCGAGCGCATCGAGGTCCTGCGCGACGGCGCCTCGGCCCAATACGGTTCCGACGCCATCGCCGGCGTCATCAACGTCATCCTCCGCAAGGACGCCGGCTGGGGCCTGAACCTCGGCTACGGCCAGACGGCCGAGGGCGACGGCGAGGACTACAAGCTCGACGCCTTCGCCGGCACCGCGCTCGGCGACAAGGGCTCGCTCTTCGCCAGCTTCTACCTGCGCGACCACGGCGACACCAGCCGCGTCCAGCCCGACACCCGCCAGCAGTATTTCGGCAATGGCGGCACCTCGACCATCTCGGGCAACTACGGCTCCGGCACGGGCCTCAGCCCGTCGAACGGCACGCTCGACCCGCGCGAGCAGACCGTCAACCGCATCAACCACCGCTTCGGCGACCCCGAGACCAAGGACAAGGGCCTCTGGCTCAACGGCGAATACCCGATGGAGGACGACATGAACCTCTACTTCTTCGGCGGCAACAGCATCCGCCACGCGAACGGCGCCGGCTTCTTCCGCCGCGCCGGTGACGACCGCACGGTGCGCGCCATCTGGCCCGACGGCTTCCTGCCCTTCATCGATTCCGTCGTGGAGGATCTCTCGGGCGGCGTCGGCATCAAGGGCAAGGCCCAGGAATGGAACTGGGACATCAGCACCGCCTACGGCACCAACACGCTCGATTACCGCACGTCGAATTCCGTCAACGTCACCCTCGGCAACAGCAGCCCCACCGCGTTCTACGACGGCCGGCTGAAATTCAAGCAGTGGACGACGAACGTCGACCTCACCACCCACTTCAACACCGGGCTGCCTACGCCGATGAACTTTGCGACCGGCTTTGAGTTCCGCACGGAGGAATACGCCATCAGTGCAGGCGAGCCCGACTCCTACCGCAACGGCGGGTTCACCGTCATCGGCGGCCCGAACAACGGCGCCCTGGCCGGGGTGGGCGCGCAGGTGTTCCCGGGCTTCAAGCCCTCCGATGCGGGCGCCCATGACCGTGACTCGAAGGCCGTCTACGCGGAACTCGAGCAGGACCTGAGCGACCGCTGGCTGGTCTCCCTCGCCGGCCGGTTCGAGGACTACAGCGACTTCGGCAACAGCAGCACCGTGAAGCTCGCCACCCGCTTCGAGCTCACCGACGAGTTCGCCCTGCGCGCCTCGGTCAGCACGGGTTTCCGCGCCCCGCACCTCGCCCAGCAGTGGTTCAGCTCGACGGCCACCAACTTCATCGGCGGCGTGCCGTTCGACATCCTCACCTTCCCGGTGAGCAACCCGGCCGCCATCGCGCTGGGCGCCTCCCCGCTCGATCCCGAGGAGTCCACCAACTACAGCTTCGGCGCCACCTGGAACTCGAAGAACGGCTTCTCCGCCACGGTCGACTTCTACTCCATCGAGATCAAGGACCGCATCGTGCTGTCCTCGAACTTCACCGGCGCCCCCGTGGTCGCGCTGCTCGCCACCCAGGGCATCACCGGCATCGGCGGCGGCCGCTACTTCACCAACGCCGTCGACACCACGACCACCGGCATCGACATCAGCGGCCGCTACACGTGGAAGACGTCCGACTTCGGCAAATTCACCTTCACGGCCGGCTACAACCACAACAAGACCGAGGCCGATCGCATCAAGGGCGCGCCCGCCAACCTCGCGGCCATCACCACCACGCCGCTCTTCGACCTGACGGAGACCATCCGCCTCGAGAAGGGCCAGCCGCGCGACAACCTGAACCTCTCCGCCACCTGGGCGATGGGCAAGTTCTCGACCCTGCTGCGCGCGGTGCGCTACGGCGAGGTTTCCCTCGTCCAGTCCGCCAGCGCCACGCAGGCGCAGATCGACGCCCTCACCCCGGGCTACGATGTCGAGTTCCGCCCGGCGGTCCCCCCGACCGTCGGCGGCACCACGGCCAACAAGCAGATCATCCAGACCTTCGGCGCCAAGTGGCTCACCGACCTCGACGTGACCTACAGCTACAACAAGAACATCACCGTCTCGATCGGCGCGAACAACCTGTTCGACGTTTATCCCGACGAGAACATCCGCTCCAAGGTCGTGGGCGGCGTGGCGTTCAACGGTTACGACAACGTCGGCATCTTCCCCTACAGCGGCATCTCGCCGTTCGGCTTCAACGGGACGTTCTACTACACCAAGCTCAGCCTGAAGTTCTAAGGCCGCTTTTGGTCCACCTCCGCGAAGGCGCGGGCCGCCCGGCCCGCGCCTTTTTATTTCCCTCGCCGCAAAAGGGTTGGCGGGGTTTCTGCTCCCCGGGGTTGCCGGCCTGTTCCCGCCGGTCACATTCTCCCCCGCCATGATCCTCACCGTCGGCTGCGCGCTTGATTACCAGGTGCTGTCGCCCACCGCGTCCTTCACCTTCAACGTCCTCGCCAACACCGACGCCCACCAGCGCCTGCTCGACGAGTCGCTGACGTTCACGCCCGAGGTCGTCCCGGAAAAAATCTCCAGCACGAAGGGCAACCGCGTCGTCCGCGCCGAGGCGCCCGCCGGGCCGTTTGAGGTGCGCTACGCCGCCACCGTCGAGGTCACCCGCCCGGTCCTGCCGGCCGAGGTCAAGGCGGACAACCCCGGGCGCCTGCCGCTGACCGTCCTCACCTATCTCCTGCCCAGCCGCTACTGCGAGAGCGACCGCTTCGCGCAGCTCGCTTGGGAACTGTTCGGCAAGACCGAGAACCGGGCCGAGCAGGTGCGCGAGATCTGCCGCTGGCTCGACGCCAACCTCACCTATGCCATCGGCTCGACCGACGGCCGCACCTCCGCGTGGGACGTGTGGCAGGGTCGTCAGGGCGTGTGCCGCGACTACTCGCATCTCGCCATCGCCTTCTGCCGCGCGCTGAGCATCCCGGCGCGTTACATCGGCGGCTACGCGGCCGGGCTGGAGCCGATGAATTTCCACGCCTGCTTCGAGGCCTACCTCGGCGGCACGTGGTATCTCTTCGATCCCACCGACCAGATCCCGCCCGACGAGATCGTGATCATCGCCCGCGGCCGCGACGCGACCAACGCCGCGCTCACGACGATCTTCGGCAAGGTCCAGACCACGCCTGTGCGCGTGACCACCGCAAAGGTCCTGCCGCCCCCGGGCCCGGTGCAGGCCGCGGATTGATCTAACGGTTAGAACGAATTACGGTCGAGTCACCCCGCCAATGGGTTCAGGCATGAACCACCCCTTGTTCCGTGTATCCCGCCGGCTCTCTCCGGCCCTGTTGTTACCCCAAAATGAAATCCTTCCGTTCCCTCGTTCACGGCCTGCTGGCCGTCCTCGTGTCGCTCGCCAGTGCGCGAGCGTCTGCGTCTGATCAGGATGCGACCCTGGCGGCGCTGATTGCCGCCAATGACGGCGAAGTCAGCGCCAGCCTGGATAAATCCCCGGGCGGCGGCTTCCGTGGCATCGGCGCCCAGGCGATGACCACCGCGGCCGCCTACACCACCGCCGAGTCCCGGCTGTATCACGACGCCCGGCTCGTGCCCGCCCTCGACCGCCTGGTTTCCGCGCTGCTGGCCAGCCAGCGGCCCGACGGCCTGTTCGATGTCGGCAACCTCGATTCGCCGCCCGACACGGCCTTCATCCTCAAGACGCTGGCGCGGGCGCAATTTTTCCTCGAGCGCGACAACCAGCCCGCCACCGCGGCGGTCCGCGCCAAGTTGAAGACCCTGATCCTGCAGGCCGCCGAGGGCGTCCGGCAGGGCGGGGTGCACACCCCGAACCATCGCTGGGCGATCTGCTCGGCGCTCGCGCAGGTGCACCAGCTCTATCCCAACCAGGCTTACGTCGACCGCATCGACGACTGGCTGGGCGAAGGCCTTGATATCAATGCGGAGGGCGAGTGGGCCGAGCGCAGCCCCAACTACACCGCGCACGTCAACAACCCCAGCATCCTGGAGGTCGCCGTGCTGCTCAACCGTCCCGCGCTGTTGGACGCCGTCCGCCGCAACCTGGAGATGACGCTCTATTACCTCGAGGTGAACGGCGAGCTCGAGACCGTGCAGTCCCGCCGCCAGGACCAGGCGCAGCGCGCCCGCAAATACCTGTGGGAATATTATGTCCCTTACCGCTACCTGGCCGGCGTGGACCAGAACCCGCGCTTTGCGGCCGCGGTCCGCCGCATCGAGCAGGACTTCCTGGCGGAGCTCGGCGCCGACGCGACCAACATGAGCTCGGCGCTCGTTTCCCACCTGCAGTTCGCCGCGATGGCAAAGCCGATGCCGGCCGCCGCGGACCTGCCGGACAACTATGCCAAGGTCTTCGCCCAGTCGGGCCTGGCCCGCATCCGCCGCGGCAACGTCACCGCCACGGTCTTCGGCGGCAACGACTGGCACCTCGGCCTCGGCGTCGGCTCGGGCCTCTCGACCAACCCGGCTTTCTTCAAGTTCCGCAAGGGCGCCGCCGTGCTTGATTCCGTCCGCTTCTCCACGGGCTTCTTCAACACTGGCTTTTTCTATCCGCAGAGCCTCGTGGTCACCGGGCCCAACGCATACCGGCTGGAGCAGGTCCTGCAGGTGCCCTACCATCTGCCGCTGCCGGCGGCCAGTCGCCGCGCCGACGGCTCCTACCGCCTGACCGGCGAGGGCCGGTTCTTCAGCAAGATGGATTTTCCGAGCCGCCCCAAGGATTTCAAGACCCTGACGACGCGCGTCACCGTGCGGGAAAACAACGGGGCCTTTGAGCTCGCGTTCGACGTGGACGGTTTCGCCGGCGTGCCGGTGATTCTCGAACTTTGCTTCCGCAAGGACGGCACGCTCGCCGGCGTCGAGAAACCCGCTGCCTCCCCGGCAGGCCGGGCCGGCGGTCGCACCGGACCGGCGATGGAGAACGATGAGGACAGCTTCGTCCTGAGAAGCGGGCAGGGCACCTACACCGCCGGGACCGACATGATCGAGTTCGGCCCGGGGGCTCTGGCCCACAACCGGCTGCGCATGGAGGGAGAGAACTACTCCGTTTACAACGGCAACAACCGCGCCGAGGGTTATCGCGTCTACCTGACCGGGATCACCCCGTTCAAGCACACCCTGACCGTCAAGTAACCCCGGCGGACCGTTCCGCCCCGCCATCCGCCCCATGTTCGGAGTTCATCCCCTCGATATCGCCGTCGTCGTTGCCTACCTGGTGGCGGTCATGGTGATCGGCCAGCGCGCCTCGAAGGCGGTCGCGAGCGAGGAGGGTTTCTTCCTCGCCGGGCGGAAGCTCGGGCGGCTCTACCAGTTCTTCCTGTCGTTCGGCAACGCCACCGAGCCGCAGGGCGCGGTGAGCACCGCGAGCCTCGTCTTTCAGCGCGGCGTGACGGGCGTCTGGTTCGCCTTCCAGACCGTGTTCATGAATCCCTACTTCTGGTTCATGAACACCTGGTTTCGCCGCGTCCGGCTCGTGACGCTGGCCGACATGTTCGAGGACCGGCTCGGCAGCCGCGGGCTCAGCCGCTTCTACACGCTTTTCCAGGTCGGCGTCGCCTGCGGCCTGCTGGGGTTCGGTAATTTTGTCGCCTACAAGATCGCCTCCTCGCTCGTCCTCAAGCCCGAGGCGGCCTGGACGGCCACCGAGCGGAAGTCGGTCGAGGATTACCGCGAGCTGAAGCGTCTCGAGCCGCTGGTCGCCGCCGGCACCCTGCCGGCCGAGCAGGTGTCGCGGCTCGCCACGCTCCGCGACCGCCAGGCGCGCGGCGAGCTGCACAGCTACATCACCGTGCTGCGCTCGCTGCCGTTCTACATCACCTTCGCCGTGGTCATCGGCGTCTACATCATCCTCGGCGGCATGGCGGCGGCCGCGGTCAACGAGGGCCTGCAGGGCATCCTCATCATCGTCTTTTCCTGCCTGCTCATTCCCACCGGACTCTCGGCCATCGGGGGCTGGGACGCCCTTTCCGAAAAGGTGCCGAAGGAGATGCTCAACCTCTTTGCGGGCGAGGGCGGCTCGCCGCTGTTCATCTTCGCCGTGCTGCTCACGGGCCTGATCCAGATCCACGGCCTCAGCCACAACATGGGCATCTACGGCTCGGCGAAGGACGAGTTCGCCGCCCGCTTCGGCGGCGTCGCCGGCGCCTACATGAAGCGGCTCATGATCATCCTCTGGGCCTTCGCCGGCATCATCGCCATCGCCCTCTTCGGCGTGGGCGGCCTCGCCGACCCCGACGCCGCGTGGGGCGTCATGTCGAACCGCCTGCTCGGCCCGGGCTTCATCGGCCTCATGCTGGCCGGCGTGCTCGCCGGCACCATGTCCACCCTGGCGGCCAAGGCCCTGGCCATCTCCTCGCTCTTCGTCCGCAACCTCTACCGCCATGTCCGTCCGGAGGCCACGCAGGCCGAGGGCGTCGCGATCGCGCGCTGGGTCATTGTCGCCGTGCTCGTGCTGGGCGTGATCTCCGCGGAAGCCATGCGCGACATGGAGACCCTCGTGAAGCTCGTGCTCACACTGAACGTGCCATTCGGCGCGGCCGTCATCCTCATGTTCTTCTGGCGCCGCGTCACCACGCCGGCCGTGTGGTGCTCGGTGCTGCTGACGGCCTTCGCCATCCTCATCGCTCCGCTCCTGGCTTCCAGCATCCCCGCCGTGAGCCGGCACCCGGCGCTGGTGCAGACGGTGCCCAACGCCGCCGGCCGGCCGGTCCCGGTTTATTTCAAGGAGGTCGTGCGCATCAACCCGGATGACCCCGCCAGCGGCCTCGAGGGTCGCGGCCGGTTCAACTTCGAGTGCTGGGCCCTGTCGCGCGTCGGGCTGGATCCGGCGCGGCTCTCCCCGTCCGGCCGCGAGACGGCGCAGTTCCTCTTCGATTCCTTCTTTCCCTTCGTCGTGCTTTTCCTCGTCAGCCTCGTGACGCGTCCGCCCGACCGCGCGCGCATCGACCAGTTCTACGGCAAGATGAAGACGCCGGTGGGCGCCACGCCGGAGCTCGAGGCCGCGGCGATGGAGGAAACCCGCCGCAACCCGCAGCGCTTCGAGCACACCAAGCTTTTCCCCGGCTCCACCTGGGAGTTCGCCAAGTGGGACCGCGTGGACACGGTCGGCTTCCTGGGTTGCTGCGCCGTGTCGGGCGCGATCATCGGGCTTTTCTTGTTCTTGCTGCGGTGGGCCGCGGCTTGAGCGGGGGAGGGGCTTCGCCGGGCCGGCCGAGCGTCGGTCCCTCGACCCAGGTCGCCTCCAGCGTGATGGTCTGGGTGTAGGCCGGCACGCCCCACTCCTGGCGGTGGAGCATCGCCACCACCATCTCGACCGCCGCCGCGCCCAGCCGCCGCGGCTCGAGGTCGAGGCCGGCGCACGGGGCCAGGCGCTCGGTGACGTTGAGGTTGAAATACCCGATGTCCTGCGGCACGCGCAGGCCCTCCTCCTGCAGCCACTGCACCATCACCTGCGCGTGCCCGACCACCAGGTCGGGCCGGTAGCGGCGGAACCAGGGCAGGAAGCGCTCGCGCGTGAGCTGGGGCTCGACCAGCACCGGGATGCCGGTGTCCCGCGCGTGGCTGCGGAAGAACGCCTGGAAACCCGCGCTCCACTTGCGTTTCAACTGCATGTCCTTCCGCTGGTCCAGGCACAGGCCGATGCGGCGGTAGCCGAGCGCGGTGAGCCGCTCGAGCGCATTCATCATCGAGACGTAGTGGTCCGGCACCACCGTGTGCAGGTGGGGCTGCAGCAGGCAGTGGTCCATCTGCACCGCCGCCAGGCGCGAGAAGTCGAAGCCCGCCATGTCCTGCCGCGTGTGGAACGGCAGCAGGACCACACCGCTGATGCCGCGGGCATGCAGCACGCCGCGCAGCCGGGAGAGCGACAGGGCCGGCCCGCCCTCGCCGAGCCAGAAGAGCTCGGTGTTGAAGCCCAGCGAGGCCGCGCGGGCCTTCGCGCCGGCCACGATCTCGCGGTGAAAGATCATCAGCTCGGCCCGCCCGCCCTCGGCCGTGTCCACCAGCGCCACCGTGCCGCGGTAGTTCTGGTGGCTGGCGCGGCGGACCGCGGAGAGCGCCGCGCCGAGCAGCGGGTTCGGCTGGTAACCCGCGCGCCGCGCCGCGCGTTGCACCCGCTCGCGCGTCTCCGCGTGCACACGGGGATTGTCGCGCAGCGCCTCGGAGACGGTGGCCGTCGACAGGCGCAGTTGCCGCGCCAGGCTGCGGATGGTCGGGGGGCGGGGCATTTTCTAACGGTTAGAAAACGGGACGGTGGCCCTCGCACAACAAAAATCCATGGTCGCCATCGTTGGTTACCCCGTCTGCTTCTACCTCAACCCCATACCCCATGAAACTGTCTCCCTGCCGCGGTGGCGCCGGCCGCTTCGCCGCGCTCCTGCTTCTCGCGACCTCACCCCTGCTGGCCCAGACCGCCGCGCCGGCCGCCAATGAAAAGGCGATCACCCTCGAGGCCTTCACCGTGACCAGCCAGAAGGACACGGGCTATCGCGCGACCACCTCCATCAGCGCCACGGGCATCGGCACGAAGATCATGGACACGCCGATCCCGATTAGCGTCATCACGGCCGAGTTCATCAGCGACACCGCGGGCTCCGAGATGCGCGAGGCGCTGCAGTTCGTGCCGGGCGTCTCGACCACGCCGCGCAACGAGGCCGCCTTCGTCATCCGCGGCTTTGACGGCAACATCGCCTACCGCAACGGCCAGTATCGCCGCCAGAACTATACCTCGTGGAACATGGACCGCGTCGAGGTCATCAAGGGTTCCGCCGCCGTCTTCTACGGCACGGTCCGCCCCGGCGGCCTCGTCAACTACACGTCCACCAAGCCGGTCTTCAACCAGACCTTCACCGACGTGCGGGCCAGCATCGGCGGCGAGGAATACTATCGCGGCGGCGTCTTCCACAACCAGCCGCTCGGCGACAAGGTGGCGATCCGCCTCGGGGCCGGCGGCCTCGACCAGGGCGGCAAGGCGGCCTTCGACTACCGTCGCGAGACCTACCTCGGCGGTTCGCTGATCTGGAAGCTGACCGAGAACCAGCAGCTGACCGTCGACCTCGAGACGGTGCACCGCAACAACTTCATGCGCAGCAGCCGCGGCTACGCCTACACGCACACCGGCTACCTGTTCAACCCCGCCGTCCCCGCCAACCAGACCGTCCGCCAGTGGCTCGACAGCCAGGGCCGCCAGAGCGAGCCCACCTTCGACACCTTCGCGCCGATCTACCCGGCCAACGATCCCTACGGCCAGTATTTCGCCTATTCCGCCGACAGCTTCGAGAAGTTCGTGTCCCGCACGGTCGACCTCGAGTATCTGCTCAAGATCGGCAAGAACATCGTCTTCCTCTCGCAGCTGAACTACGGCTTCGACGACCAGCCCGGCCTGCGCAGCAACAACGGCGACCAGGAGCCCCTCGCGAACGGCACGGTCAACATGCGCTTCGAGCAGTATCAGAACACGCGCGATTCCTACAACGCCAAGAACCGCGTCACCTGGCGCTTCGACCTCGGTCCCACCAGCCACACCCTGCAGGTCGCCCACGAATACCAGCGCGTCATCTTCAACAAGCCGGGCTTCTTCGACGCCTCCAGCCGTTACAACGGCTCGCTGCTGAGCGCGGTGTTCAACTTCAACCCGCGCAGCGACCCGCTGCCGAGCGGCCTCGCCCGCATCGCCGCCGCGAACCAGTCCTACAACATCACCCGCAAGATCATCGAGGTGAACCAGGGCCTCTTCATCGTGAACCAGAGCCGGTTCTTCGACGAGCGGCTCCACCTGCTCTACGGCGCCCGCTACAACATGCTCGACCGCGAGGTCAGCTACACCCGCCCGGTGACCAACCCCGACACCGGCCTCGGCAGCCCGCGCGGCTGGACCCCGCAGCTGGGCGGCGTCTACAAGCCGCGCCAGGACCTCTCGTTCTTCGCGGTCTACAGCGAGTCGATCGAGCCGAACTTCGCGGTCGACGCCGACGGCAACACCGCCGAGCCCATCGAGGGCAAGGGCTACGACATCGGCATGAAGTCCGAGCTCTTCAACGGCCGCCTGGCCGGCACGCTGACCTACTACACGATCGACCGGGCGAACCTCGCCGCGCGCGACACCGCCAAGGAGATCGCCACCGGCCGCACGCCGTATTATTTCTATGGCAACACCAACACGTCCACCGGCGTGGAGCTCGACCTGAACTGGTCCCCCACGAAGAACTATTCGCTGATGCTCGGCTGGGCCCACTTCCTGAAGTCCGAGATCACGAAATCCACCACCCCCGGCCGCGTCGGCCTGCCCCTCAGCTACACGCCCGAGGACACCGTCACCCTGTGGAACCGCTATGTGTTCACCGAGGGTGCGCTCAAGGGCTTCACCCTCGCCGGCGGCCTGCGCCATGCCGTCGCCACCCGCATCTCGGGCGACGTCAACCGCGTGATGATCGCCCCGGCGTTCACGGTCTACGACCTCATGGTCTCCCGCAAATTCCAGCTCGGTGGCCGCGAGGTCAACGCGCAGCTCAACATCAAGAATCTCTTCGACAAGTCCTACCGCGAGAGCACGGAGGGGCAGTTCGCCCCCGAGCGCACCTGGCAGCTGGGACTCTCCACCCGCTTCTAATCACACTCCTTGGTCAGGGTCAGCTTGGTGAACAGACGCCCGCCGGTCGGCACCGGCGGGCGTTTTACTCCCGTCCCGTCCGCATGAAGACCGCCGCCATCATCGGTATCTCCCACTACGCCCGCCACCACCTGCTCATGGCCCTGGAGCAGATGCTGCAGGGCCGCCTGCGCCTGGTCGCCGCCACGGTCGTCAACCAGGAGGAGGAGGCCTTCTTTTGCCAGCGGCTCCGCGGGCTGGGCTGCGAGATCTTCGCGGACCCCGCCGCCATGTGGGAGAAATTCGCCGGCCGCGTGGATCTGTGCTTCATCCCCACCGGACTGCACCTGCATGCCGCCATGACCTTGCAGGCCCTGCAGTGCGGCGCCAGCGTGCTCGTCGAGAAACCGCTGGCCGCCTCGCTCGCGCAGGCGGCGGCGATCCGGCAGCTCGAGCAGCGCACCGGCCGGTTTGTCGCCGTGGGCTTCCAGGACCTCTACACCGATTCCACCTGGGACATCAAACAGCTGCTCCTCGACGGTGGCATCGGACAGTTGCGGCACATCTCCCTGGTGGGGCTCTGGCCGCGCCCGGCGGCCTATTACACCCGCAACGACTGGGCCGGCCGGCTCAGTCGCGACGGCCTGCCCGTGCTCGATTCGCCGATCAACAACGCTTTCGCGCACTTCCTCAATCTGGCCCTTTTCTGGGCCGGCCCGGCCGCGGCCGTCTCCGCGCGGGTCCAGCGGGTTGAGTGCGAGCTCTACCGCATCCAGGCCATCGAGAGCTTCGACACCTGCTGCGCCCGCGTCACGCTGTCGGGCGGGGTCCAGCTGCGTTTTTATGTCACCCACAGCTGCCATGAGGAGCGTGTTCCCCGTTTGCGGCTGGAAGGTTCGCTCGGCTCGCTCGAATGGGAGCAGGAGAGCCATTACAAGGTGCTCCGGCTCGCCCATCCGGCGGAAGAGCACTCGGTTCCCGGCAAGTTTGAGACCAAGCTCATGATGGCGGATGCCGTGCTGGCCCGGCTGGAAGGCCGCCCGGCCCGCGTCTGCACGACGGCCATCGCCAGCGAGCATACGCGGCTCATCGAGACGATCCATGCCGCGGCTGCGATCACCCCGGTTGGGCCGCGCTATCTCCGCCGGCGCGAGACCACCACCGGCAGGTGGACGGAATTGCGCGGCATTGAGGCCGCCAGCGACCAGGCGGATACGCAGAAATGCCTCTGGTCGGAACTGGGCACACCCTGGGCCCAACCCGCCGTGACCTGCCTGCCGCCCCCCGAGTCGGCCGAAAAAACGGGCTCCTGAGGTTCAGGCTGGCGCGTTTGGGCCGAAGCGGGTCCCCGCGGGGAAGTGCAGGTCGAAGTGCCCGGCGAGGATCGCGAGCAACTGCGGGGCGGACGTGATGCTGGTCTGCGCCAGAATTTCGGCGCCCCGGCGGTGGGTGAAATCGGCGCCGCGGATCGCCTTGCGCGTGCCGTCCCGGCCGGCGCGGCCGACGACGACGTTGCCCTTGAAGTGCGAGGCCGGGCTGGCGCTCGTCCACCAGTTGGCCACCTCGCAGTCGATGGGGAACATCTCGTTGAGCGTGAACTCGCAGCAATCCGTCCACTCGGTGCCGGTCCACAGCTGGTGGAACATCCGGTCGCCGTCGCGCACCAGCCGGCGCGGCTCGTGCGGCGTGGGCGCCTCGCGGTCGAACTCCAGCGGGATCGCGCCGGTCAGCGAGGCCCCGCCCATGCCGACGTCCGTCAGCCAGTCGCCCTCCGGCAGGTGCACGCGGAGGAAGAGGTGGGTGCGCGCCGGGTTGACGTCCCGCGGAATCTGCCAGCGCACCCGGGCGCCGATGGGCGTCACGCGGTAGCCGAGTGCGCGCAGGACGAGCAACAGGAGGTTGTTCTGCTCAAAGCAGTAGCCGCCGCGCCGGTCGCGCACCAGTTTCTGGAAGATGGCTTCAGGCGCCAGGCTGATGCCGCGCCCCAGCAAAACGTCGAGGTTCTCGAACGGGATCGAGGTGGCGTGGTGCAGCGTGATCGCATGCAACGTGGCCAGTGTCGGTTCGCGCGGGCCGGGGTAGCCGGTGCGGGCGAAGTAGGCGTCGAGGTCGGGGGCGAACGCGGCGGGCATGGTTTCATCCTCGTCCGCCGGGGCCGCCCATGACAAGCCGCGCGATGGCGGTTCGCGGAATTTCCGCCGGACTGTGCCACGTCGGGCCCTCAGGCCGGGCGGGGCGAGAAGCGCATCCACGCGACGACCGCCGTGACCAGGACCGCCAGGCCTAGGAAAATCCCGCTGGAGCTGATCCCGCCTTGCACGCCGGCGAAAACATAGGCGCCGGCCAGCAGCATGCCGAGGTTGTCGCCGAGGTTTTGCACCGCGATGGTCTTGCCCAGCCGGGCGCGGTCGGACTCGGCCTGCAGCGCCGCGTTCAGCGGGATGAGAAACAGCCCCGCCGCGACCCCCGCGGCGACCAGCAGCAGCACGACCGGCACGACCAGGTGCAGCGGCCCCAGCTGGACGACCGGGGTGCGCCAGAAGCCGAGCGAATTGACGGTGGCCAGCAGCGCCAGCATTCCTGCCAGGGCGAAACCATAGGCCCGCGTGCGGCGCAGGTCGCCGACCGCGTGCAGCTGTCCCGCGAGAATGCTGCCGCCCATCACGCCGACGCTGAGCCACAGGCCGAGCAGGGCGATCTGGGTGTTGTCCGGCAGGTTCAGCACCTCGAGGCCCCAAGGTTGGAAATTGATCTTCATCGCGGCGCCGCAGACCCAGAACAGCGCCGTGCCGATGAGCACGCGGCCCAGCCGCGGGTCGCGCAGCAGATCGCGCAGGTGGCCCGTGAACTCGCGCACGCTCCGGCCGAGCCGGACCTCCGGCTTGTGCGGCGTCGGGGTCATGAGGAGGTTGCACCCCAGCGCCGCGCCGAAAATGCCGCCCAGCACCGCGTAGGAGACGAGCACGCGGTCCTTGAACACGTCGGCGAGGACCGAGCCCCCGATCGCGCCGCCGAGGATGGCCAGGAGGGTGAGAAGCTCGACCAGGCCGTTGGCCTTCACGAGGCGCTCGCGCGGGAGGATTTCCGGCAGGATGCCGTATTTGGCCGGGCCGTAGAAACAGGCGCCCACGCCCACCATGAGATAACCGATGCCCTGCCACGCGGCGCCCTGCGACACGCTCAGCGCGCAGAGGCCGGTGCCGAGGAGCTTGAGGGCGTTGCCGCCGGTGAGCCACGCGGTCTTGGCGTAACGGTCGTTGAGGTAGCCGGCCAGCGGGGCGAGCAGCACATAGGGCACGAAGAGCAGGCTCGTGTAGATCGTGTTGCTCGTGCGCAGCTCGGCGGTGGTGATGGCGCCCGACTTCTGCAGGTAGACCAGCTGGCCCACGATGACCGCGAGGATGGCGTTGTCCCCGAAGGCGCCGAGGAACTGCCCGGCGAGCAGGAGCGGGTAGTTGCGGGTTTTGCTCATGGGCCGGGCGGTTCAGGTGATACGCTGCCGCCCGGCGGCCGGATGCGGGTATTTCCGGCGATCAGGACTTCTTCGCGGCGACCCAGGCGTCGACCACCTGCTCCAGCACGGCGAGCGGCATGTTGCCGCTCTGGAGGACGACATTGTGGAATTCCTTGATCGAGAATTTTTCCCCGAGGGCGGCCCGCGCCTTGGCGCGGAGGGCGAGGATCTTCAGCTGGCCGACCTTGTAGGCGCACGCCTGGCCGGCGAAGACGACGTAGCGCTCGGCCTCGGACGCGGGGATGCCGTAGTCGATGACCTGCTGGCGGGTCCATTTCTTCGTGTGCAGCCCGGTGTCCACGACGAGCCGGCGCGCGCGGAAAAGCTCGGCCTCCAGCTGGCCGAGCTGGCCGACGGCATCGCCCTCATACCAGTTGTTCTCGGTGGCCAGTTGCTCGGCATAGAGGGCCCAGCCCTCGGCGTAGGCGGAGCCGCCGCCGAAGATGCCGTCGCGCCGGTAGCGCGGCAGGCTGGCGGTCTCGCGTTGCAGCGCGATCTGGAAGTGGTGGCCGGGGATGGCCTCGTGATACACCAGCGTCCGCATGTTCACGATTTTGAACACCGGTCCGGGCAGCGGGGCCCAGAACACGCCGGGGCGGGATCCGTCCCGGGCCGGGCCCGTGTAATGGGCGGCGGCGGTCTTCTCGGTGAAAGGCGGCTCGCGCTTCACGACGCAGGGCGCCTTCGGCCGGATGTCGAACATGGCCTCGGAGCGCTTGAGGGCGTCGGCCAGCATGTCCTCGTAACGCTTGATCAGGCCGGCGCGCGGGTCGGGCTCGGCCGCCGGTTGGAGGCTCAGGTTGAGCTTTTCCATGCGGGCGTTGATCGACCCCTCCGCATAACCCAGCTGCTTGAGCAGACCATCCATCTGCGCCTCGATGCGGGCGACCTCGCTGAGGCCGAGCGCGTGGATCTCATCCGGCGTCATGTCGGTCGTGGTGAACCGGCGCAGGGCGTTGGCGTAGGCCTTGTCGCCCCCGGGCAGGCGCCACAGGCCGGCGTCGCCGGTGGTATGCGGCAGCTGTTCCTGCAGCAGCGCCTGGGCGCGGCGGAAGGCGGGGATGACCTGGTCCGCGGTGATCTTCTCCGCGGCGGCGACAAACGCGGCGCGCTCGGCGGCGGTGACGTCCGGCAATTTGGCCGCGCGCTCCTCGAGCGAGGCGACAAAGACATTCCTCGCCGGCGCGTCGCCGAGGAAGCGCTCGAACTGGCCGAGCGCGGACTTCGTGATGAAGTCCGGCATCAGGAATCCGCGTGTGGCGGCGTCCCTGGCCTGGGCGATGCCCTCGTCCATCTGGGCGGCGACAAGATCGAGGCGGGCGAGGTAGTTCTCGATGTCGCGCTTGTTGCGGATGGGATGCGTCTGGCTGAGGAAGTTGACGAGGCTGACCTGCAGGCCGCCGAACTGGCTGAAGGTGAAGTTGAAATCGGCGAACGGCTCGGAGTCCACGGTGCCCTTGAGCGACCACTCGATGATGGCGGCGGAGATGCGTTGCTCGGCGTCCAGCTGGGCGCGGTCGAATTTGGCGAGCTCGGCCAGCGCGGCCTTCGCCCGGGCGATGCGCGCGGCGCGGTAGGCCTTGGTGATCGGGGTGAGCTGGCGGTCGAGCGCATCCTGCTCGGCGCCGCTGAAGAACTGCGCGGCGGTGGCGCCGGTCGGGGTGGCGCGCATGGTCTCGACGGTCAGGGCGTCGGCCCACTGGTCGAAGGCGGGATCCGTGGCGAACACCGGCGAGACACCGGCGGCGAGAAGGGCGAACAGGCGGGGGAGCTTCATGGGGATGGACTGCACGGAATACATCCGGACCCCGGAAGGCTAGCCGAGAAAGACCAACCAGCGGGAATCCGCGTTCATCCCGGGTGCTGTGGGCGGCCCGCTCGCGGACGCACCTCCGGGCGCGAGCAAGCTCGCTGGCCCACCCGAACCAATCCTCCCGCCTTGCCTCCGTTGCCTCCTGTGCAAAGCTTGCATCCATGCCCCGCGTGGAAGGTTTCCGTTCCCCCTACGACAAGGCCGCCGGTGGCCTGCATCATCTCGGCCGGATGCTGGACAAAATCCGGCTGAAGCAGGCCGGCAAGCTACCGGAAGATTACCACCGCAACTACGGGCTCTCGGTCGGGCTCGACGGCCAGCTCTGCGGCTTCCTCAATGTGAAGTTCGAGGACGTCGAAGCCCGCGTGGCCGAGGGCGGCACGGATGCGGAGATCGCCGAATGGATCTTCGCCCGCGGGCTGCGGCCGAATCGCATGCAGACGCTCGTGTGGAACGAACACTCCCGGAAAATGGGTTGGAACGACCGCATCAGCGCCTATCTCGCGGGCATCAGAAAGGAGCCGGGCTGCGGGCACCTCACGGCGCTGACCTCATTTGACCTGATCGAGCAGACGGAAGACCGCGAACCGCCGGCCATGCGCTGATCCTATTTGCCCAGCCGCTTGCCCGCGGCCAGCCCGAGCAGCAAGGCGACAAGGAAGAGCACGAGGAAGATGTAGAACAGGATTTTGGCGATGCCGATGGCGGTGCCGGCGACGGTGGTGAACCCGAACAGGGCGGCGATGAGCCCGAAGACGAGAAAGATAAAAGCCCAGCGAAGCATGATAGGGAGGGGTTGAACGGGAAGGTGTGGGCCGAGGTGCCCACGTTGCTCCTGTCCAATAGGAGCCCGTTTGGCGGGTCCGGTTCCCGGCCCGGCGACATTCGCACGCCGGAGGTGAAATTTACGGGAACATGCGCATCAGGCCGCGCGCAGGGCAAGGAAGGCAAAAGCGACCGCATAGGCGGCGCACTCCGCGAGCAACAGCGCATAGCCGAGCCGCAGTAGCGTCGTCGTCAGCGCCGGCCGCACCCCAAGCCAAGGCAGCACGCAGAGGCGCCCGCCCCAGAAAAGGGCGATGGCCGCGCAGACCGCCCGGGCGAGCGGCGTGCCGCTCACGAGCTCGGGGGCGAAAAACAGACTGAACAATCCGAGCACCGCGATCATGGCGCCGATGGAGATATTCTGGGCCACGGAGAAGCGCCGGTGAACGGCCGGCAGGGTGGCGAGATTCCGCTCCCAATCGGGGGGAATCGGGGTGAGGCACGCCAGGGCGAGCGTGACAAAGTGCAACACCCCGGCGGTGCGCACACCAAAGATCAGGAGGGTGTCGTCCATGCCGGGCGGGTTTACTTTTTCCGGTTGAAGACCAGCGGTTCGCCGAACAGCCGCGGATTGGCCAGGTTGGCCTTGATGAGCTTCTGCAGCGCGGCGCGACCCCTGGTTTCCTCGGGCACAACCTTGGGGCTGACGGTGCGCAGGGTGAGCTGGTTGCCGTCGGGGGAAAGCGCCGCGGTCAGGTAAAGATAGAGGCGGTTGTCGGCATTGAGGTCCTGCACGCTGAGGAACGCCGTGCCCGCGAAGTCCGTGTGGAAGGCGCGGTAGATGTCGTCGTCCATGGCAATGACATAGGTGGAGTCGTCGAGCCGGCGGACGGTCATCGGGTCCTTGCCTTCGTCGCCGCCGAGCCAGACACCGAGCAGGCGTTCATCGATCTTGCGCGTTGGCTTGGCCGTCAGCGCGACCTCGTAGTTGCAGCCGGCCAGCACCAGGCCGATTACACCCAGCAGCCAGCAAAAGGCGGACTTGGTTTTCATGTCCGGCAGAATGGCAGAAAATCACGCCCAAACAAGGTCCGGCTGTCCGCAAAAAGGCCGCGGCTTGCGCCGCGGCCTTTGCACACTCGCACTAGCTAACCCAAAGGAAACCCGCTTCAGAAGCGGAAGCTGAAGCCGGCCTGGAGGGCGACATCGTCACCGACCTCGACCGTGGTGCCGGCGAAGTCGGCGTCATCCACCCAGATATACTTGGCGCCGAGGCTGAGGGTGGTGGACGGCCCGACCCGGTAGGTCACGCCGGCGAAACCCTGCGCGGCAAACGAGGTGTCGCGCAGCCGGACGGGGCCGAAGATGCTGACGCCGTCGATGGCGGTGCGGGCGAAACCGGCGCCGAGCCCGGCGTAGTAGCCGAACCCTCCTTGTCCGGCGGCCTCCAGGCGGTAGTTGAGGGTCACGGGAAGGAGGTCGGCGTCGAGTCCGGCTTCCTCGGCCTCCGTGTAGCCCACCTCCAGCTCGAGCTGGTGCGAGGCCTTTTCGGTGGCCTTGAACTCGAACCCGAGGCGCGCGGAAAGGTATTCCTCCTCGCTGTCGAGCAGGTAGCCGGCGTCGGCTCCGACGATGATGACCGCCTGCGCGGAAGCCGCGAGGCCGGTGATGATGAACAATGCGGTCAGTAGTTTCTTCATGATGTTTTTATCGGACGGCCTGGCCCGGAAAACCCGGGCACCGGCCACATAGGGGACGCGCACTTTAGCCGGGCCGGAAAAAACCGCCATGGGCCGAAAGGCGTAACCGCCGGCACAGTGGCAGGCGGACGGGACCGTTACAGCCCCGGGAATAAAAAAGCCGCGGCATCCGCCGCGGCTTGGAATGATGAGGCGCGAGCGATCTCGCCGGCCCGCGGTCAGCCCTTCTGCAGCTGGTGCGGGGCGACGTCGGCGTCGCCGGGGTTCACCGGGATGCGCATGCCGTAGAAGCTGCGATACACGAACACCAGGCCGACGATGAAGATGACGGCGCCGAGCGTGTGCTTGAGGGCGTCGGGCATCTTCACCGCGATCTCGACGGCGAGCAGGCCGAAGAGGGTGGTGAACTTGATCACCGGGTTGAGCGAGACGGACGAGGTGTCCTTGAACGGGTCGCCCACGGTGTCGCCGACGACGGTGGCGGCGTGCAGCGGGGTGTTCTTCATCTTCAGCTCGACCTCGACGATCTTCTTGGCGTTGTCCCAGGCGCCGCCGGCATTGGCCATGAAGATGGCCTGGAAGAGGCCGAAGAAGGCCATGCCGACGAGGTAGCCGATGAAGAAGAACGGGTCGAAGAACGCCAGCGCGAGCGAGAAGCAGAAGATGACGATGAAGATGTTGATCATGCCCTTCTGCGCATACTGCGTGCAGATCTTCACGACCTCCTTGGAGGCCTCGACGGCCGCGGTGGCGGCGTCGAGCTTCATGTTGTCCTTGATGTAGACGACCGCGCGGTAGGCGCCGGTGACGACGGCCTGCGTGGAGGCGCCGGTGAACCAGTAGATGACGGCGCCGCCCATCAGGAGGCCCATGAGGGCCTCGGGGTGCACGAGCGAGAGGCGCTCGAGCACGTTGAAGGACGGGTCGATCGCCTGGTAGTGCGCCTGGAGCATCATGATGATGCCGAAGACCATCGTCGTCGCGCCGACGACCGCGGTGCCGATGAGCACGGGCTTGGCCGTGGCCTTGAAGGTGTTGCCCGCGCCGTCGCCCTTCTCGAGCTGGTGCTTGGCGCCCTCGAAGTCGGGCTTGAACTTGAAGTCGCGCTCGATCTCGGCGGCGATGCCGGGCTTCGACTCGATCTGCGAGAGCTCGTAGACGGACTGGGCGTTGTCGGTGACGGGGCCGAAGGAGTCGACCGCGATGGTGACGGGGCCCATGCCGAGGAAGCCGAAGGCCACGAGGCCGAAGGCGAAGATCGGGGCGGCGAACAGGAACTGCGGGGGCATCATGGCCTGCACGGCGGCGTGGCCGGAGAGCAGGTAGGCGCCGAACATCAGCGACAGGATGCAGAGGCCGGTCCAGAAGGCGGAGAAGTTGCCCGCGACGAGGCCGGACAGGATGTTGAGCGAGGCGCCGCCCTGGCGGGAGGACGTGACGACCTCCTTGACGTGGCGGCTCTCGGTCGAGGTGAAGATCTTGGTGAACTCCGGGATCAGCGCCCCGGCGATGGTGCCGAGCGAGATGATGGTCGAGAGCACCCACCAGAGGCCCGGCTGGGCCTCGAGCTTCGAGAGCAGCAGGTAGCTGGCGACATAGGTGACGCCGATGGAGACGATGGACGTAATCCAGACCAGGTTGGTCAGCGGATGCTCGAGGTTGAAGTCCTTCGATTTGCCCCAGATCGACTTCGCGACGAAGTCGTTGATCCAGTAGCTGCCGAGCGAGGTGAGCACCATCAGGATGCGCATGGCAAAGAGCCAGACGATGAGGGTGGCGCAGAGGACGGGGCTGGCGGCAAGGGCGAGGGCGAGGAAGGCGATGAGCGCCACGCCGGTCACGCCGTAGGTCTCGAAGCCGTCGGCGGTCGGCCCGACGGAGTCGCCCGCGTTGTCGCCGGTGCAGTCGGCGATGACGCCGGGGTTGCGGGGATCGTCCTCGGGCAGGTTGAAGACGATCTTCATCAGGTCGGCGCCGATGTCGGCGATCTTGGTGAAGATGCCGCCGCAGATGCGGAGGGCGGAGGCGCCGAGGGACTCGCCGATGGCGAAGCCGATGAAGCAGGGGCCGGCGAGCTCGCTGGGGAGGAACGCCAGGATGCAGATCATGAAGAACAGCTCGATGGCGACGAGGAGGAGGCCGACGCTCATGCCGGACTTGAGCGGGATGAGGAGCGTGGCGAGGGGGTTGCCCTGGAGGGCGGAGAAGGCGGCGCGGCTGTTGGCGACGGTGTTGATGCGGATGCCGAACCAGGCGACGCCGTAGCTGCCGAGGATGCCGAGGACGGAGGCGAGCAGGATGACGATCACGTGGCCCGCGCCCATGTGCGAGAGCGTGCCGAAGTAGTAGATCATGCACACCGCGATGAGCACCCACAGCGCGGCGAGGAACTTGCCCTGCTGGAAGAGGTAGGTCTTGCACGTTTCCCAGATGATCTGGGAGACGTCGGACATGGACTTGTGCACCGGCAGGTTCTTCGTCTGCAGGTATTGCATCCAGCCGTAGATCGTGGCGACGACGCAGACCGCGAGGCCGATCATGAGGACGTTCATGCCGGTGAGCGCACCGTCGAAGAACGTGATCGTCTTGATCTGCTCGGGGATCTTGATGTCGGCTTCGCCGGCGAAGGCGGGGGAAGCGAACGCGGCCAATGCAGTGGCCAGGGCGCCCGCTCGTTTCCAGGGGTAGGATTTAAGCATAGCTGGGAGGATTTAGTGGGGTGTGTTGACCCCGCAACTTGCCAAACCCCCGATGGTGAGGCCAGTTAAATCTGGACGGGGCGCCGGCGGGGCCGGGTAAATCCTTTGACGGAGCGCCGGTCGTGGCTAGGTTCGGCCGCATGAAGAATCTGTGGCGCATCTCCCTCCTTCTGTCCGCCGGTGTGCTCGCGCTGCGCGCCGCCGAACCGGCGAAGGCGGATGGTTACGAAAACGTCGGCTTCGACCGGCTGGCGTCGTTCAACTACACGCCGCCTGAGACCGAGACCCCGGGGCCGACCGACCAGATCCCGGCGCCGATCAAGGCGCTCGACCAGAAGAAGGTGGCCGTGACGGGCTTCATGCTGCCCACCAAGATGGACAAGGGCCTGGTGAAGGAATTCCTGCTGGTGAAGGACGCGATGATGTGCTGCTACGGCGCCATGCCGAAGGTCAACGAGTGGATCGTCGTGAAGATGAACGGCGCCGGCGTGAAGCCGCTGATGGACCTGCCCATCACCTTCGAGGGCCGGCTGCGCGTCGGCGAGATGTTCGAGAACGGCTACCTGACGGGCGTCTATCTGCTCGAGGGCGACCGGATGCAGGCGACGAAGGGGTAGGGCGGATTATCCGTAATCCGCCGCGGGCGACGGCGCGTTAAGGACCACGCGCCCTATCGCGAGATATCGCGCTGCGTCAGGACCTTGAAGCCGCTCGTGTTGAGCGAGGTGGCGGCCATGTCGTTGTCCTCGACGCTGAGCGCGAGCGCCGAGCGGCCGCGCGGGCGGACAAGGAACGAATAGGTATAGTGGATGTTCACCTCGACGGTGAGCAGCGCCTTCAGCACGGCGCTGAGCTGGGACTCGTTGTTGAACTCCACGGCGACGACCTCGCACTCGGTGAAGAAGAAATTGTTCGCGGCCATCAGCTCGCGGGCCCGGTCGGGGTCGTCGACGATGAAGCGGTCCAGCGCCGTGTCCGTCTGGTCGATGGTGGTCATCGCCATGATGTGGACGTTGTGCTTCGCGAGCAGGGAGACGAGGTCGTGCAGCCGCCCGACGCGGTTCTCGATGAACACGGAGAACTGCTTGACGGGATCGGCGGCGACCGGGGCGGCGGTGTCAGACATGGTGCAGCTCGCAACGTAGGCCCGCGTGGCGGGGCGGTCAATGCCGCCTTGTGCCGGCCGGGCCCGGGCCTAGTGTGCGGGCTTCATGTCCCCGCACTCCGCCGAGACCGCCCTCATGGCCCGCGCCGAAAGCAGCGCCCGCCTGGTGCTGCGCGGCATCGGGCTGAACGCCCTGCTCGCCGCCGTGAAGCTGGCGGGGGGCATCCTCGGCAACACCTACGCGCTCATCGCCGACGCGGCGGAGTCGATGCTCGACATCCTGACCTCGATCTTCGTGTGGGCGGGCTTCCGGGTGGCGGCGCAGCCGCCGGACGAGAACCATCCCTACGGTCACGGCAAGGCCGAGCCGCTGGCGGGCCTGCTGGTCGCGGGCTTCATCTTCGCCATGGCCGGCTGGGTGGCCTGGCACGCCGTGCGCGAGATCCGGACCCCGCACCAGGGTCCCGCCTGGTGGACGCTGCTCGTGCTGGCCGGCGTGATCGTGGCCAAGACCTGGTTCTCGCGCCGGATGCGGATGAAGGGCGAGGAGGTTGGCAGCACGACGCTTGGTATCGAGGCCATGCACCACTGGTCGGATGCCATCACCTCCGGCGCGGCCTTCGTCGGCATCAGCATCGCGCTGTGGGGCGGCGCGGGCTGGGAGACGGCCGACGACTGGGCGGCGCTGTTCGGCTGCGTGATCATCGCCTTCAACGGCTTCAGCATGTTCACCAAGGCGCTGGGCGACGTGATGGACACGGCCGCCCCGCGGACCTTCGAGGACGAGGTGCGGGCCCTGGCGCTCGCCGTGCCCGGGGTGCGGGCCCTGGACAAGGTCCGCATGCGCAAGAGCGGCCTCAGCCACCTCGTGGACATCCAGGTGCGGGTGGACGGGAACCTTACCGTCCGCGAGGGCCACGACATCGCCCACGCGGTGAAGGATACGCTCATCGCCTCTGCCCCGCACCGCATCAGCGACGTGACGGTGCACATCGAGCCGATGGACTAGACATCCACGGGAGCACGGCGGCGTGGCCTTGACCGCGGCGGGAGGAAGATTCATGGACCGGGATTTTGGTGCCGGTGGTCGGCCGACGACTCCGCTGCACCGGCCAGAACTGAGCTGTGCGCGGGGGTGGCGCCGACACTCCGAGGGTGGGTCGCCCGTCCGCGCGGCGACAAAAAGATTGTATTCAACCCGTGTTGTTTCATGTAACGAACATTGTAGCCGCGCGAGTCGCTTTATCATGCCACGCAAAACGCTCCTCAGTTTCGTCGGTCACCGCGATCCCTACGCCAACGTCGCCCACGACGACGGGCTCTACAAGGGCCCGCTGCTCACGCTGCTGGATGAGCGTAAATTCGACCGCGTGCTGCTGCTCGGCCGGCCGCATCGTGAAAGCCAGGTGGAGCGCACGCGCGCGGTCCTGCGCGAGCTGCACCCCAAGCTCGCCGTGGAACTGCGCCAGGTGATGCTTTCCGATTCAACCTGTCATTCCGAGATCCTCGCCGAGCTCCGCAAGGTGCTGCACAAGCTCCGGCAGGACGCCCCGGCCGACGACTATACGATCTCGCTGCTCGGGTGCACGCCGGAGATCCACGCCTGCTGGGTGCTTATTCATGTGGCCGGCGAGTTTCCCGCCCGGCTCATCAACTATCGCCGTTCGGTGCACAACGGCCTCGCCGGTCCGCGCACTCTGCGGGAGCTCGACTGGACCCGGCCGCTCGCCTCGATCCCGCCCGAGACGATCGCCGCCCTGGCCGACCGGCGCGAGCGGCATGACGATTCGGAGCTGCAAGGTCCCGGTGCCACCGTGCCCCGCCATTATTTCGCCCGCCGTTCGCTCGACCAGGCGGTGTTTCTGAGCCGGCACCCGGTGCCGGTGCTCATCCACGGCGAGCCCGGCACGCAGAAGCACTACATGGCGGCGCTGATCCATCAGTTGAGCAGCCGGCATGACGGTCCGCTGCTGATCCTCAACTGCGGCACCATCCCCGACCAGCTGTTCGAATCCGCGTTCTTCGGGGAACCGGGCGAGGAGCACAGCAGCAAGCTGAACCAGGCCGATGGCGGCACCCTTATTCTCCTCAAGATCCAGCAGGTCCCCGGTCCGGTTCTGAGCCGGCTTTTCAAGGCCATGGACGACGGCTACTATTACAACGGCGCGCGCAGCCGCGTGCCGGTTCGCATCAATGTCCGGCTCATCGGCACCACCGATCTCGACGACGAATCCAGCCGCACGCGGTTTCCGGCCGAGGTTTGGCGCCGCCTGCAGTCCAGCCTGATCCGGCTGCCGCCCCTGCGCGAGCGGCCGGGCGACATCAGCCTCATCGCCCACGACGAACTGGAGCGGCTCAACCGCGCCCTGCCGAAACCCAAGCGCTTTGCCCCGGACGCCCTGGGCCGCCTGGAAAGCCACACCTGGCCCAGCAATGTCAGCGAAGTGCGCCGCGTGGTCGAGCAGGCGGTGCTCAACGCCCAGCAATCCACCATTCATGCCGCCGACATCGAGCTCGACCTCTCGACCAACCTGTCGCACGTCTTCGCCGGCACCGCGCCCCGGATTCGCGCCGGGTTCTCGCTCATTGATTACCTGCGCTCCGTAAAGCACGAGCTTGTGCGCTCGGCGCTCAGGAAAACCGGCAACAATCAAAGCGAAACCGCGCGGTTGCTGGGCGTCACCCCGCAGGCCGTCAGCAAATATCTCTCCGAGGATCCCGGCCGGAAACGGCGCTGACCGCCGCTTTTGCTCGCGGCCGCGCCCCGGCGAAACAGGACGGAAGCGAGACGGATGCGCGGAATCAGGGATGGGTCTTCACGGCGCGGAACAACATTTGTTACACGAATCAACGAAATTTGATGCGATTCATTTTGCCCGGGTCCGGCCTTGGCCGCTTCGTCGGCGCGCACGGAAACACCGATCCCGATGTCCCCATTCTGTCTCTTTCCCGCGCGTCGCATCGTTTTGGTCCTGGCCGCGCTCGCGTTGCTTCCGATCGGCCGCGCCGCGGGGGCGGATCCCGCGCCGGTGATATCGATCACCCTCGCGGGCCAGGCCCTGATCAAGCACGACCTGCGCAAGGAACTGCCGGAACAATTCCCCGCGATGGCCGCCCTGCTGCGCGCCGGCGGCTCGGCGGTGGTTTTCACCGACCTGGAGACCACGATCCAGGGGGCGTTTGGCGGCACGCCCCGCATCAAGACGGGATTTTTCCACGCCACGAAGCCCCGGGCGCTCGATGACCTGAAGGACCTCGGCTTCAACCTTTTTGCCACGGGGAACAACCACTCCTGGGATCTCGGCGCCGGCGGCGTGCTCTCGACTTTGAGTGAGCTGGACAAGCGCGGCCTGATCCACGCCGGCAGCGGCCGTAACCTCGGCGAGGCGGCGGCGCCGGCGTTCCTCGAGACGTCCGGCGGCCGCGTGGCGCTGGTGGCCTTCGCCACGAAGATTCCGGCAGGTTCGGGGGCGGGGGAGATGAGCCCGGGAGTGAACGAAGTCCGGCTCGATGCCCAGAAGCGCGTCATCGCGGAGGACGCCGCGCGCATCATGGACGCCATCAAGCTGGCCGCCGCGCATGCCCCGCTCGTCATCGTCTACCAGCACGACCATTACTGGGAGGAGGACAAGTTCCTGACCCCGGAGTGGAAGAAGGAATTTGCCCGCGCGTGCATCGAGGCCGGCGCCGCGGTGTTCGTTTCGCACGGCATCCCGCAGCTGCACGGCGTGGAGATCCATCAAGGCCGCCCGATCTTCTACGGGCTCGGCAGCTTCATCTTCCACACCGTGACGAAGCCGGGTTATTACACGCCGGAGACCTGGCAGACCGCGCTGGCGGACCTGGTCTTCGAGCAGGGCCGGCTCGTCTCGCTGCGCGTCCGCCCCGTGCTACTGAACGAGATGGGCACGGACGCCGCGCGTTTCAACGAGACCCGCGGCTTTCCCCGCGCCGCCACCGGGGCTGATGCGCGGCGGGTGCTGGAGCACCTGGCGCAACAGTCCGCCGGTTATGGCACGGTCTTCCGTTACGAAGGCGACAGCGCGGTGATCGACCTCCCCGCGCGCCCCTGAGTCGTTTTTTGGTCACACCTCAACACCCGCACCCATGAAAGCAACCATCCAGACCCTCGCGCCCCTCATGGCCGCCGCCCTGCTCGCGGTCCCGGCTCTCCGGGCGCAGACCGCGCCGGCGGCCTCGCCGGCCGGCGCCGAATCCAGCCTCGTGCTGGAAAAATTCTCCGTCACGGGTTCGTTCATCAAGCGTTTCGACGAGGAGAAGACGCTGCCCCTGACCACGCTGCGCAAGGAGGAGCTGGAGGACCGCGGGGTCGCCACCGCCGTGGAACTGTTCTCCACCCTCCCGCAGGTCGGCCGCGTGCCGGTGAGCGAGAGCGGCAACGGCGGCGCCGGCATCCGCGGCGACATCGCCACCGTGAACATGCGTTCGCTGGGCTCGGGCAACACGCTTGTGCTGCTCAACGGCCGCCGGCTGGCCCCGCACCCGATCACGGGGTCGGAGGGCGGCGCCCCCTTCCTCTCGGTCAACATCAACGTCCTGCCCACCGCGGCGGTCGACCGCATCGAGGTGCTGCGCGACGGAGCCTCCGCCATCTACGGCACGGACGCGTCCGCCGGGGTCGTGAACACCATCCTGCGGCGCAACATCAAGGGGGTCGAGGTCAAGACGCGCTTCGCCGACACCCAGGACGGCGGCGCCCGCGAGGTGCGCGGCACGATTTCCACCGGCGCGACCTTCAACGGCGGGGCGGGCAGCCTGGTGGCGATGTATGATTATTTCGACCGCACGGCCCTGGCCAACATCGACCGCGACTGGGGCACCTCCGCCGATCAACGCCGCCGCGCCCCGGCGCCGTGGGACGGCTCCACCACCGATACGTCGGCCGATTTCCGCAGCGCGCACGGATTCTATGGCCGCTTCCAGCGCGGGGTGTTGAACGCCGACGGCTCCTTCACCGGTTCGCGGCCCACCACCGGCATCGCCACCACGTCCATCGCGGCGAACGGCACCTTCTATTTCATCCCCACGGCGCCGGGCGCCGACACCCGCACCTGGACGGCCACGCAGCCCGATCAGTCGCTGACGTCGCCGGTTTACGCCCATTTCCTCGATATCAACAAGGACGAATACCTGCTGCCCGCCAGCCGGCGCCACAACCTCTACCTCTCCGCCGACAACCGGTTCTCGGAGCGGCTGACGGTGTTCGGCGACCTGACCTATTACTATGCGGATTCCCGGAACCAGCGCGAAGGCACCCGCATCGACAACTTCGTGGACAACAACATCCTCGTCTCGAAGGACAATCCCTACAATCCCTTCGGCTCGCGCTTCTACAGTCCGACCGGCGCGCCCAACGCCGACGGCACCGCGCGCCTGACCGGCACGCCGAGCGACGTGCTCATCGGCCGCCTGACGCTGCAGGATTATCCCGCGCGCATCATCAATGTGCACTCCGAGGCGCTGCGCGGCGTCGCCGGCGCCCGTGGCACGATCGGCGACAACTGGCAGTGGGAGAGCGCCCTGCTTTATTCGCAGGCGGAAACCCAGGACCACGAGGACAATTCGGTTAAGGAAAACCAGTTCCGCGATGCGGTCGCCCGCACCGACAACCAGGCCTACAATCCCTTCGGCACCACCTTCACGATCGTCGGGGGCGTGGTCACGCCGACCGGCACGCGCTTCGTCAACCCGCAGGCCGTGCGCGACAGCTTCACGGGCACCTTCGTGCACGAGGGCAAGACCACGCTCGCGAGCTGGGATTTCCGCCTGAACGGCGAGCTCTGGAACCTGCCCGCCGGCCCGCTCTCCCTCGCCACCGGCGGCGAGGTGCGGCATGAGACCCTGTTTGACTATCGCGACGCGGAGTCCGGCCGCATGGACGCCGCCTACATCGCCAGCGTCGCCTACCGGGCGCAGCTGGCGGGCGACAACAACTTCCTGCAGCAGAGCCCGACCGACAACACCGATGCCAGCCGCGACGTGCAGGCGTTCTTCGTCGAGCTGAACGCGCCCTTGCTGGGCGGCCGGAATCCCCTGCCGGGCGTCAAGTCGCTCGAGCTCTCCCTGGCCGGCCGCTTCGAGAACTACAGCGACTTCGGCGACACCACCAAGCCCAAGGTGGGCCTCGCATGGCGGCCGAACGGCTGGACGATGGTGCGCGGGTCCTTCAACCAGGGCTTCCGCGCGCCCAACCTGGCCTCGCTTTTCTCGGGCAACGTTTCCCGCGCCTTCCAAAGCGCGGCGGACAACTACCGCTTCCCGGTCACCGGCCTGATCGACGACGGCACGGGCGGGCGCCGCCGCGGCATCCGCGCCGGCAACCGCAACCTCACGCCGGAAGAGGCGGAGACGACGACCGTCGGCGTGGTGCTGGATGTGCCTTTCGTCAAGGGCCTGACCGTCAGCGTGGACTGGTGGAAGATTGACCAGACGGATTCCATCGCGCTCATCAACGGCACCACTTCCCTGCGGGATGACGCGGAAAGGCTGCTGGCGGAAAACGCCCGGCAGATCGCCGCGGGCCGGACTCCGGCCCAGATCGACCTTTCTGGGGCCGGCAATCCCTATGTCGTGCGCAATCCCGTCACCCAGGCCGACCGCGACGCCTTCGCGGCCTACAACGCCACGCGCGCCCCGGCCGACCAGCGCGCCCCGGTCGGCACGCTGCTCGTGATCAACGAGCCCTACATCAACGCCTCCGGCCGCAACCTGAGCGGCCTCGACTTCACGCTGACCTACCGGCTGCCCAAGAACTCGCTGGGCCAGTTCATGTTCGCCGCCGACGCCAGCTACCTGAAGAAGTTCGACTTCACCCAGGACGCGGCCACGGCGACGCTGGACCAGCGCTGGCTGGACGGCCGCCCGAAGTGGAAGGGCAACGCCTCCGTCCGCTGGCGCCAGGGTCACTGGAGCGCCGGCGTCTATGCCAACTACATCGGGGGCTACCGCGACAGCGGCCTGCGCACCACGACCTTCACGGCTTCCTACATCTCCGCCGACGGTTACTACATCGTCGAGGACTACCTCACCTACAACCTGAACGTCGCCCGTGATTTCAAGTCCGACGGCTGGATGAAGGACATCTCGGTGCGCGTCGGCGCGAACAACATCCTCAACGAGGACCCGCCCTTCATCGGGGACAACAACGGCACCAGCACCGGCAACTACGACATGCGCGGGCGGCTGTATTACGTGGAGCTCACCAAAAAATTCTGAGTAGCAGCGGCGCCCCCGCGGTCATAGCGTGATCCATCGGACCCCGGGCCGGACGCGCGGGCGCGGCTTTTGCGGATCCTCCACCTTTCCCCTCATGAAAAATATCCTTCTGCGGTCCCTTTGTGCGGCGAGTGTCGGGTTGGTTTCGACCCTCGGGGCCGCCGCCCCGGATGAGGAGGTGCTCCGGCAGATCGACCAGAACCAGGCCGTCTACACCGGGATGATGCAAAAAATCTGGGAATATGCCGAGGTCGGCTTCCAGGAGACCCAAAGCACGGCGCTGCTCCAGGATCGGCTGCGGCAGGAGGGTTTCAAGGTGGAGGCGGGCGTCGCCGGCATGCCGACCGCCTTCGTCGCCACCTATGGCAGCGGCCAACCCGTGATCGCCGTGCTTGCCGAATACGATGCGCTGCCCGGCATCTCGCAGGCCGCGGTCCCGGTGAAGCGGGAGCGGGCGGGCAGCACCGCGGCGCACGCGTGCGGCCACCATGCGTTCGGTGCGGGCTCCGTCGAGGCCGCGGTCGCGGTCAAGGATTGGATGCGGGCCACCGGGCAGAAGGGCACGCTGCGGGTTTACGGCTGCCCGGCGGAGGAGGGCGGCTCGGGCAAGGTCTATCTGGTGCGCGCGGGTCTGTTCGACGACGTTGACGCCGCGCTGCACTGGCACGCAGGTGACCGCAACATGCTCATGGCCGGGCCGAGCAAGGCCAACATCTCGGCCAAGTTCCGCTTCCACGGCCAGGCGGCGCACGCCTCCGGCGCGCCCGAACGGGGCCGCTCCGCGCTCGATGCCGCCGAGGCGATGAACCACATGGTGAACATGCTGCGCGAACACGTCCCGCAGGACACCCGCATGCACTACGTGATCACGCGGGGCGGCGAGGCGCCGAACGTCGTGCCGGCGTTCGCCGAGGTCTATTATTACGTCCGCCACAAGGACCGCGAAGTGTTGCGCTCGATCTTCGACCGCGTCTGCAACGCCGCGCGCGGCGCCGCCCTCGGCACCGACACGAAGGCGGAATGGGAAATCACGGGCGGGGTCCATGACCTGCTGCCGAATCTCACGCTGGCCCGCGTCGCGCAGGCGCATTTCGAAAGGGTGGGCGGAGTGATTTACGACGAGGAGGAAAAGGCCTTCGCGGCGGCGCTCGCCCCCTCGCTCCCCGCGGGCCGGAGCGGCGCCATCGAGACCGCCGCGATCGTGCGGCCCTTCCAGGTCGATCCGGACGGCGAGGGCAGCGGCTCCACCGATGTCGGCGACGTCAGTTACGTGGTGCCGACGATCGGGGTGCGCACGGCCACCTGGGTTCCCGGCACGCCGGGACACAGCTGGCAGGCGGCGGCGTGCGGCGCGACGACCATCTGCGCCAAAGGTCGGGTGAACGCCGCCAAGGTGCTCGCGTTGCTGGCACTCGATCTCTTCACGCAACCGGAACTCGTCGCCCAGGCCAAGGCCGAGCTGGTCGAACGTCGCGGTGCGAACTTCCAATACCGTCCGCTGATCGGCGACCGGCCGCCGGCGCTGGATTACCGCAATTGACCCCATTCCTCCTTTCTCCGGACCGGCGTGGTCCGGAACGCCTCCCATGACCCTGACCCTTCCGCCGCCTGCGGCGCTGACACGCGGGCGACCCGGCGAAGCTGCCGCGCGGCCGGCCTTGCACCCATGAGCACCGCTGTCATGCCCCCGGTTTTTGTCCTCTCCGAGCCGCTCGCCCCCGAGGTGCCGCTGCTTTTCGACTCGCCGCACAGCGGGCTGGATTGGCCGGAAAACTTCGGCACCACCGCCTCGCGGGAGGCGATCCTGAGCACCTGGGACGCCTATGTGGACGAACTGTGGGGCGATGTGCCGCGCGCCGGCGCCACGCTGCTCGCGGGAAAATTCCCGCGCGCCTACATCGACGTGAACCGCGCCGCCGATGACATCGATCCGAGTTTGCTGTCCGGGCCGTGGCCGGTGCCGCTGGCGACGACCGACTACAGCCGGCGCGGCATGGGCCTGATCCGCCGCTATGCCCTGCCCGGCGTGCCGATGTATGACCGCTTGCTGGCGCCCGGGGAGGTGCAGGGGCGGCTGACGGATTACTACTGGCCCTACCGCGACGCGCTGCGCGCCCGGCTGGACGGGCTTTATGCCCGGCACGGCGCGGTGTGGCATGTCAACTGTCACTCCATGAAATCTCGCGGCAACGACATGAACACGGACAGCGGCGAGCTGCGTCCGGATTTCGTCGTCAGCGACCAGCTGGGCCGCACCACCGACCCGGCGCTGACGCGGTGGGCGGCGGATTGGTTCACCGGGCGCGGATTCAGCGTGAAGATCAACGACCCGTATCGGGGCGGCAACCTGATCGGCACGACCGGGCAGCCCGCGCGCCGCCGCCACAGCATCCAGATCGAAATCAACCGGCGGCTTTACATGGACGAGAGCAAGTTCGTTCGCGGGGAGCGGTTCGCCGGGCTGCGGGCCGAGCTCGGGCGCTTCGCGCAAACGCTCGCCACGCACGTGCGTTCGCTTTTGCTGCAGGCGTGAACGACCCGAAGCCAGTGCCGGCGTGGTTTCAGCGCGCGCTCGACCGCGTTGAACGCATCGGCAACGCCTTGCCGCATCCGGCGTCGCTTTTCCTGCTGCTCGCGTGCGCCGTGGTCGGGCTTTCCTGGCTTGCGGCCGCCGCCGGGGTGGAGGTGGCGAATCCCATCACCGGCGCGCCGGTGCGGCCGGTGAACCTGCTTTCGGTGACGGGCTTGCGCGGGCTCGCCCTCGAACTGGTGCCCAACTTCATGGACTTCCCGCCGCTCGGACCGGTGCTGGTGTGCCTGCTCGGACTCTCGGTGATGGAGCGAAGCGGCCTGCTGGCGGCGCTGGTCCGGCTGGTGGTCGGGCTCGCGCCGCGCCGCTGGCTGACGTTCATCGTGGTGTGCAGCGGTGTCATGTCGCACACGGCGGGCGATGTCGGCTACGTGTTGCTGATCCCGCTGAGCGCCGCGCTGTTTCACACGGTGGGTCGCCATCCGCTCGCTGGCCTCGCAGCCGCCTTTGCCGGCGTGTCGGGCGGATTCGCGGCCAATGTGCTGCTGTCGACCACGGATCTCGTGCTGGCGGGGATGACCGAGAACGCCGCGCACGCCATCGAGCCCGCGTATCAGGTGTCGGCGGTGGCGAACTACTTTTTCCTCGCCGCCTCCGTGCCGCTCGTCACCGCCGTCGGCACGCTCATCACGGAGTGGGTGGTCGAGCCCTGGCTCGGCGCCTATGATGGCGAGATCCGCCCCGAGCCGGTCCAGCCGCTCGAGGCGAAGGAGCGGCGCGGCCTGTGGTGGGCGGCGGCGGCGGTGGGGCTGCTCGCGGCAGCGGTGCTGGCCGGCCTGTGGCCCGAAGCGGGATTCCTGCGCGATCCGGCCCGGCCGGGCTTCGTCGGCTCGTATTTCGTGCGTGGGCTGACGTTCTTCATCTTCCTCTTCGGCGTCGTGCCCGGGCTGGCCTACGGCGTGGCCGTCGGCACGATCCGCAACGATCGCGACGCGTATAAGGGGATGCAGCGGAACATGGAGCTCATCGCGGGCTACCTTGTGATCATGTTTTTCATCGCGCAGTTCGTCTATCTGTTCCGCAGCTCGAACCTCGGCCTGATTCTCGCGGTGAAGGGGGCGGACGGCCTGAAGGCGCTGGGCCTGGGCGGCGTGCCGCTGATCGTCGGGCTCGTGGTGCTGACGGCGTTCATCAACCTGTTTCTCGGCTCCGCCTCGGCGAAATGGGCGATGTTCGCGCCGATCTTCGTGCCCATGTTCATGCTCCTGGGTTACTCGCCGGAATTCACGCAGGCCGTTTATCGCGTGGGCGACAGCCTGACGAACATCGTCACGCCACTGGCATCAAATTTCCCGCTGGTGCTGATGTTCGTGCAGCGCTACGCGCCGAAGGCCGGCATCGGCACGCTGACGGCGACGATGCTGCCCTTCGCGCTGGCCAACCTCGTGTGCTGGACGCTCTTTCTCGTCGCGTGGCTGCTCTTCGGCTGGCCGCTGGGTCCCGGCGCGCCGTTGTTTTACCCGCATTAAGGAAAATGTCGTTCCCACTGAGGCTGGCCGCGGTTTCGCCGCGGGGAATATCCGGGGATCGTCCGGGCAGGGCGCCAGTTTGACTCCACGGGACATTGCCCGGCTGTAATCCAGCGTTAATCTTGGCTTAAGGCCGGGCATCCACTATGGTCGCCACTTCCATGAAAAAGTCACCCTGCCTGGCTTTCCTGCTGGCGATCCTGTCGTCCGCCTGCCTCCCGGCCCAGACCGCCCCCAGCGTGGAAGAGCTCCTGAAGGCGCTCGAACAGAAGGTGCAAGGTCTCGCGAAGGAGAACGCTGAGCTGAAGCAGCAACTGGGCTGGAAGGGCGCCGCCGCGCCGGTGCTGCCGCAGCCGGGCGGGAAGGAGACGAAGCTGATCGTGGGCGGGTTCCTGCAGGGCCAGGCCGAGTTCGGCCGGGCCGCCGACCCGCGCTGGGCCGCGGTGAAGGACCGTTTCTTTTTCCGGCGGGCGCGCATCTATCTGGCCGGGAGCTTCGCGGAGGACTTTGATTTCAAGGCGGAGCTCGACCTGCAGGGCAACACGCTCGGGGCCGGCACGGGCCAGCTCGCCCGCGCCAACGAGATCTATATCAACTGGCGCAAGTATGCCTTCGCCAACGTGCGCTTCGGCCAGCTCAAGCCCGCCTTCGGCGCTGAGGCCCTGGCGAGCGACACGAGCATTTTCACCATCGAGCGTTCCTTGGCCAGCGACCGCCTGACGGACGGCCGCCAGCTGGCCGCGAGTGTGGCGGGCGAGCTATGGGGCAGGAAACTGAGCTACCTGGCGGTCGTGGCCAATGGCAACGGGTCCAATGTCAGCGCGAACGACAACAGCAAGTTTTCGAAATCCGCGCGGCTGGCCTACACGCCGGTCGCCACGGCCGGTGACAAGCTGACCATCGGGGTGGACGGTTTGTGGACCGACGACGTCAACGTCACGAAAAGCGACCTCGGCCTGCCCGGCAATCTCTTCACCGGTTCGCGCCGCATGAGCGGTGTCGACGTGACCTGGACCCACGGCCGGCTGGATCTGAACGCGGAGTGGCTCCACGGCACCTTCAAGCCCGCCGGCGCGCTTCCGGCCGCAAGATTTGTCGCCGAGGGCTGGCAGGCCACGGCGGCGTATTTCCTCATCCCGGCCAAGCTGCGGGCGGTGGTGCGTGAGGAGGCGTTCGATCCCGACACCGCGATCGGCGGCAACACCATGCACACCACGACCCTTGGCCTGAATTACTATCTCAAGGGCGAGGATATCAAGTTCATGCTCGATTACCTCAACGGCCAGGTGCCGGGCTCGACCACGGATGGCGGCCGGCTGCTGACCCGTGTGCAGATTGTATTTTAGGCCTCGTATCAAAACCATGGGCGCGCCGTTTCCGCCGTCGCCCAGCCCGTGGCCGGCGAGGACGGCTGGCCGCGGCGTCACTTGAAATGTTGCGCCACCCTCCAGCCGAGCCAGACCCCCGCGACGCTGCCAACGCCGCTCAGGAGGAAGCAGCCGAAAAACTCGAGGCCCAGCAGCTCGCCCGCCGCCCAGAAGGCATAGCCCAGGATGGTCGTCCCGGCGAAGATGCAGAGCTTGTTCACGCGGGGCAGGATGTGCGGGAGGGTTTTTGCACGCGAGACGTAATCCGCCGCCGCGTCCCGGCCGCGCAGGATGAATTAATATTCAGGCTCTTTTCAGCCAGGGTTAAGCCGGCGGGCGCAGTCTGGGGGTGATCGTCCACCCCGCGCATATGAACGTCCGCAAGCTGCTTCTGCCCCTGCATCTTTGGACCGGCCTCACCCTGGGCCTGGTCCTGGTGGTGATGGCTGTTTCCGGCGCGCTCCTGACGTTTCGCCATCAGCTGGAGCGGCGGGTCGATCCCCAGCGGTTCGTGGTCGAACCCGGCGGCCCCCGCCTGGCCCCCGAGGACCTGGTGGCCCGCGCGCTTCGTGTGCACCCGGAATCCGAGCTGGAGAGCATCCGCTTCTACGCAGACCCGACGGCGCCCTTCCTCGTTTATTTTGCCAACAAGGACTACGTCCACCTGAACCCCTACACCGGGGCGGTGCTGGGCATCCGCAAGCGCTACGGCGAGTCCTTCGGCTGGATCGAAGGACTCCACAAGTATCTGCAGGTCGAGCCGTCGATCGGCGAATTCGTCACGGGCTACTCGGCGCTCGTTTTTGGTTTCATCACCCTGACGGGCCTCGTGCTGTGGTGGCCGGCGACGCGCCGCGCGCTGAAGGCGGGTCTCACGCTCAACCCCCGGCTCTCGGGTCGTCCCTGGAATCTCAACCTGCACAAGACCATCGGCGTCTATGCCGCGCTCGTGCTGCTGGTCTGCGTGGCCACCGGGGTGCCCATTTCCCTCGATTGGGCCAAGGATTCCTTCTACGTGCTGACCGGATCGAGGAAGGTGCTGCCCCCGGCGGCCGCGCCGGCGGCCGGACCCTTTGCGGGGTTTGATGCGGCCGCCCGCCGCATGGCGGCCGTCATGCCGGGCGCGCAGGAGACCTACATTCCGCTCCCCAAAAAAGGACTGGTGACAGCCTATGCCATCGAGCGCGACGCGGGACATCCCAACGCCCGCTCGTATGTGTGGCTGGAGCCGGCCACGGCCGCCTTGCTCAAGGCCTCCCCCTACCGGGAGGCCGGCGCGGGGTTTCGGCTCTACTACTGGGGCATGTCGCTCCACACCGGGGTGTGGGGCGGACCGGTGGTGCAGATCATTCTCTTGCTCGGTTCCCTGGCGGTGCCCGTGCTGGCCTACACCGGCACCGCGAGCTACCTGAAGCGCCGCGCCGGCAAACTGAAACCCCTTCCATCATGAACAACCCGATTACCCCCCGAATCCTCCGTCTCGCCGCGGTCCTGCTCCTGCCGGCCTCGCTCGCGATTGGCGCCGAGTCCTCCACCCTGGACCTTGTCCGGCAACGCGGCCAGCTGCTCGTCGGCAGCAAGCAAAGCTTCCCGGTCTTCAACCTCAAGGACCCGGCCACGGGCCGGAACGAGGGTTTCTTTGCCGACCTCTCGCGCGTCCTGGCGAAACGCCTGCTGGGGGATGAAAACAAGCTGGGCTTCGTCCTCACCACCGATGAGAACCGGTTCGAGAAAGTGGCGCACGGCGAGGTCGACGTCCTCATCGACACCATCCCGATCAACGACGAGAAGCTCAAGGTCGCGGATTATTCCCCGGAGACCTTCCGGTCGGGATCGGCGTTCCTCGTCAGGAAGGGCAGCCCCATCCGGAGCCTGGCCGATATCGGCGCCGGGACGCGGATCGCCTATGTGAAGGCCAACGAGGACATCGCCGTGGTCCGGGCCCGCGCCCCGGGCGCCACTTACCTGGAATTTGCCAAAAGCGAGGAGGCCCTGCAGGCCTTGAAGGACGGGAAGGCCGACGCCTTCACCCAGGTGGTGACCCATCTCTACCGGGCGGCCAGCCAGAATCCGGATTACACCCTTGTCGCCCGGTTCACCACGAAACCCTACCACATCTTCCTGAAAAAGGGCGATGTCGCGCTGCAGGCTTACCTGGATGATTTCATGCAGGACCTGCGCGCCAGCGGCGAATACGACCGCCTCTACCGGAAGTGGTTCACCCCCTACGGTGGCGAGGCCGTGCGCTGAGGCGGGCGGTCCCGGTTCCTTTTCACCCAACCCACGCTCCACGATGAATACCACCAGCCTCACTGCCAGTCTTCGCACGGCCCTCGCGGGCATGCTGCTCGCGCTCATGACCATCCTTTACGGCCAGGGCATGGGCATTTTTTTCAGCGTCAACGAACAGGGGATCAAGAACCAGCTCAAGACCTCGGCCGTCTCCGTGCGGGAAACGGTCTACAAGGGGGATGATGCGGCCATGAAGGCCGTGCTCGACAACTCCTGGAATTACATGAAACGCGCCCACCTGCATGCGGGCGGCATGGGCACCACGGCCCTGGCGCTGATGATCACGGTGGCCCTGCTGGGCACCGCGCGCGTCACGACGCTGATCCTCGGCCTCGCCCTGGGCGCGGGTGGGCTCGGCTATTCGGTCTATTGGATGTGGGCCGGCTTCCGCGCGCCCGGCCTCGGCAGCACCACGGCGGCCAAGGAGTCGCTGAAGTGGCTCGCCATGCCGACGTCCGGGGTCTTCGTGCTGGCCACGCTCGCCGTGTTCGCGCTGCTGGTGGTCGCCCTGGTTTCGCGGCCGCGCTCCGATGCCGCCGAATAAGGAAGGTCGGGCCGGCCTGAAATAAAATTCAGTCGGCCTTTAGCTTGGCTTTAGGAAAATCGGGCAAAGTCGGGGCCATACCCCACCTGCTCCCCACAGGCCACCCAGACTGGATCACCCGTTACCCCATGAACACCCCTGCTTCACCCCACTCGCGCCGGCTGTCCGTCAGCTGGGCGCTGCCCTGCCTCCTGCTGCCGGTTGCCGGTCTTTGCGCCCAGGAGGCGGCGCCCGCGAACCCGCCGGCGGGCGAGGTCGTGCAACTCCAGACCTTCACCGTCACCACCGCCATCGGCAAATATGTCGAGAGCATGACCTCCGCCGGCAGCAAGCTGCCCATGGACATGAAGGAGCTGCCCAACACCGTGCAGGTGCTGAACGCCAGTTTCCTGAACGACACCCTGGCCCAGAACCTCGATGATGTTTACGGCTATGTGGTCGGCATGACCCGCGTGGCGACGGGGGCCACGGATTTCAACCTGCGCGGCTTCACCTCGAACGGCGCCGGGCTGAACCTGCACAACATGCAGGTGGACGGCCTGCCGGGGCTGACCACGCGCTTCGGTTCGCCCAACACCTCCAACATCGAGCGGGTGGAGGTGCTCAAGGGCCCGGCCTCCATGCTCTACGGCCTGATCAATCCCGGCGGCATGATCAACCTGGTCACCAAGGTGCCGAAGGAAAAGCGCAGCACCACCGTGACGGGCACGCTGTCGACGTATGCCGGCGACATCAGCTCGCTGGGGGACAAGTTTTCCTACAGCGGCACCCTGGACACCACCGGGCCGATCGACGCCGGCAAGCACTGGCTCTACCGCCTGATCGTGAAGGGCGAGGACCGGGATTCATTCCGCAAAAAACAATTTCTACACCAACTTCTACCTCTATCCCTCCCTGACCTACCGCTGGAGCAACGACACCTCGCTCACCCTGCAGGCCGAGTTGATCCGGGAGAAGCGCCTGGCCGACTACGTGGGCCTGGTGGTGCCGTTCAACGACCTGGCCTACCTGCCGTCGTTCGACACCAACTACAACAATCCCACCGACTACGAGCGCGACGAGGGCGAGGCCCTCTCCACCAGTTTCCGGCATAACTTCGGCAACGACTGGACGCTGCGCGTGGCCACGCGCATGGCGGTCAACGAGAACGGCCGGCAGCAGCTGGATTTCAACCTGCTCACGAGCCGGCTGCCGGTGGAGACCTCGACCTACCGGCGCGTCTACCGCCATTTCCTCCCCGGCCGGAACAACGTGGTGAATTTCATCGACGCCAACGCCTATGGCGAATTCGAGCTCGGAAAGATCAAGCACACGCTGCTGGTCGGGGCGAGTTACGACTTCGATGAGCAGAACACCATCCGGGTGGCGCAGGGACCCAATGTGGCGGTCATCGGCGTCTATGCCACGCCGGCGCCGGTGGCTTATCCGGCGGACGGCACGGGAACGCAGGTCACGAGCACGGATTACGACAATGTCAGCGGCTACATCTCCGATCACCTGGAAATCGGGAAGCACTGGCGGCCCTCGTTCGGCCTCCGCTACGAGAAGCAGAAGGGCCACACCATCAACAAGACCACCGGGGTGGCCTCCACCGGCAATGAATCCAGCCTCGTGCCCAGCGCGGGCCTCCTGTTCCTGGTCACCAGCCAGTGGTCGGTTTATTCCAGCTACAGCGAGTCGTTCATCCCCAATTCGCTCACGGCCTTCGATGCCAACGACCGGAACGGCTTCGAGCCGGAAACCGCGAGCCAGGTCGAGATCGGCAGCAAGGCCGAGTTCCTGGACGGCAAGCTCAACGCCACCGTCTCGCTCTACGACATCAAGAAGAAGAACGTGCTGCAGGCCACCGGGCTTTTCACGCCCGCCGGCAACGCCATCAGTCAGCTCAACGGCGGCGAGCGCAGCAAGGGCATCGAGATCCAGGCGGCGTGGCTGCCCGTCCCGCACTGGCAGATGCAGGCCGGCGTCTCGTTCCAGCAGGCGACCATCACGGCGTCGACCACGCCGGCGCTGGTGAATTCGCGCATCCTGGACTCGCCGCGGACCACGGCGAATTTCTGGACCCGGTATAATGTGCCGCACGGCGCGCTGCGCGGCCTCGGCGTGGGCCTCGGCGTGACCTATCAGGGCAGCCGGCCGACCTCCCTCGCGCCCATCGTGCTGCCGAGCATCACCCTGGTGGACTCCGCCGTGTATTATCAATGGCATCGCTACAACTTCGCGGTCAATGTGGCCAACGCCACCGACCGGCAATACATCGCCAGCTCCTCGGTCAACCGCCGCGGCTTGGTGCCGGGCCAGCCCCGCACCGTGACGCTGACCCTGCGGGTCAACTTTTGAAAACCGGCCGGTCGTCCGCCGGGGGAGGACTGGTTCTTCCCCGGCATCGCCTGCCTGGATCCGGGTAACGCACGATGTCCTCCGCCCTGCTCACGACGCTGGCTTACGCGATGATCATCGTCTTCATGGCGTTGATCATGACGAAGCGGCTGTCCGTCCTGACGGCGCTGATCCTCGTCCCGATCGTCACGGGGTTGCTCGCCGGCTTTGGGGGCGGGCTCGGTCCCATGATGCTCGACGGGGTGCGGGCGATCGCGCCCACGGGCATCATGCTGGCCTTCGCCATCATCTATTTCGGGCTGATGATCGATGTCGGGCTCTTCGAGCCGGTGGTGCGCCTGGTGGTGCGGCTGGTGGGCGGGGATCCCGTCAAGACCGTGGTCGGCACCGCCGTGCTGGCGCTCACGGTGTCGCTCGACGGCGATGGCTCGACCACCTACCTCATTGTCACGGCGGCCATGCTGCCCCTGTATAAGCGCCTCGGCTTGAGCCGGCTGGTCCTCGCCAGCGTGATCATGCAGGCCGGGGGCATCATGAATATCCTGCCGTGGGGCGGCCCCACGGCGCGGGCCGCGGCGGCCTTGAAACTGGATGTGCGGGACCTGTTCGTGCCGATGATCCCGGCCATGATCGCCGGCGCGGCCTGGGTGATCTTCGTCGCCTGGCGGCTGGGCCTGCGCGAGCGCGCGCGGCTCGGGGTGCGGCCGGTTCCGGTCGACGAGGTCTTGCCCGCGGACGAGACCGGCCGGGCGGAGGCCGCGGCGGCCCGCCGGCCGCGGCTCTTCTGGTTCAACCTCGCGCTGACCCTGGGGCTGATGGGGTCGCTGGTGGCGGGCCTGCTGCCGCTGCCCGTCCTGTTCATGATCGCCTGCGCGGTGGCGCTGGCGGTGAATTATCCCAAACTGGCCGAGCAGCGCGACCGGGTGGCCGCGCATGCCGGCAATGCCCTGGCGGTGGCGGGCGTGATTTTCGCGGCGGGCATCTTCACCGGCATCCTGGCCGGCACGAAGATGATCGACGCCATGGCGCACAGCGTGGTGAACGTCGTGCCGCCGGCGCTGGGCCCGTATCTGGCGGTGATCACCAGCATCCTGAGCGTGCCGTTCACCTTCTTCATCTCCAACGACGCGTTTTATTACGGGGTGGTGCCCATCCTGGCGGAGGCGGGATCGCATTACGGGCTCAGCGCGGCGGAGATCGGCCGCGCCTCGCTGGTCGGGCAGGCCGTGCACCTGCTGAGCCCCCTGGTGCCCTCGACCTACCTGTTGGTGGGATTGTGCGGGGTCGAGCTGGGTGACCACCAGAGATTCACCATCAAATGGGCGCTCGGGGCGGCGGTGGTGCTGCTGCTGATGGGCCTGCTGACCGCGGCCGTGCCGCTGACCGGCTTGGTCCGATGAGGAAATTCGCGACCAGCCTCTACGGCCAGGTGCTGCTTGGCATCATCGGCGGCATCCTGCTCGGGCATTTTGAGCCGGAACTGGGCGCGCGCCTCAAGCCGCTGGGCGACGGCTTCATCAAGCTGATCAAGATGCTGATCGCCCCCATCATCTTCGTCACCGTGGTCTCGGGCATCGGCGGCATGGGCAACCTGCGGTCGGTCGGTCGGGTGGGGCTCAAGGCGCTCCTCTATTTTGAAATCGTGACGACGCTGGCCCTGGTCATCGGGCTGGTGGTGGCCAACGTTTTTCAACCGGGCGCCGGGGTGCATGCGACCGCCGCCTCGCTCGATGCGGCGGCTGTGGCGAGTTATGCGCACGCGGCCCAGGGGCTCAGCACCGTCGACTGGCTGCTGAACCTCATCCCGGCCACGTTCGTGGGTGCCTTCGTGGGCGGGGACATCCTGCAGGTCCTGCTCATCGCCCTGCTGTTCGGGTTTGCGCTGGCGGCGCTTGACGGGCGGGGCCAGCCGTTGGTGGACCTGCTGCATGAGGTTGCCCAGGTTTTTTTCGGGATCGTCAACCTCGTGGCCAAGCTGGCGCCGATCGCGGCGTTCGGCGCCATGGCCTTCACCATCGGCAAATACGGGGTCGGCTCCCTCAAGTCGCTGGCCGGGCTGCTGGCCTGCGTGTATCTCGCCTGCGCCCTTTTCATCGTGGTCGTGCTCGGGCTCATCGCGCGGCTGGCGGGGTTCTCGCTTTGGAAGATCATCCGGTATGTGCGCGAGGAGCTGCTGATTGTCATCGGCACCTCTTCCTCCGAGGCGGCGCTGCCGGGCCTGATGACCAAGATGGAGCGGATCGGCTGCCAGAAGAGCGTCGTCGGTATCGTCGTTCCCTCGGGCTACTCGTTCAACCTCGACGGCACCTGCATCTACCTGACGATGGCCGCGCTCTTCATCGCGCAGGCCACGGACACGCCGCTTACGCTGGCGGCGCAGCTCGGGTTGCTGGCCGTCCTCCTGCTGACGTCCAAGGGCGCGGCCGGGGTCACGGGCAGCGGTTTCATCACCCTCGCGGCCACGCTGGCGGCGACCGGCACCGTGCCGGTCGCGGGCATGGCGCTGATCCTCGGGGTGGACCGGTTCATGTCGGAGGCGCGGGCCGTAACCAACTTCATCGGCAACACCGTGGCGACCCTGGTGGTGGCCCGCTGGGACAAGGCGTTTGATGCCGGCAAGGCCCGCGAGATCCTGGCCCGACCGCCGGCCGGCTAGGTGGCGGACGGGAGGCTCGCGGGGATCTCGAACACCACCCGTAGGCCGCGCCCGCCGGGCCGCGCCTCCGCGCGGATGTGGCCGCGGTGCAGTTTCACAATACTGCGGGAGATGGCCAGGCCCAGGCCGCTGCCGCCCGTCTCGTTGCCGGGGGCCAGCCGCACGAAGCGCTCGAAGATCCGCTCGAGCTGGTCCGCCGGCACGCCGGGGCCTTCGTCCTCCAGCGCCACGCGCCACACGCCGTCCGTCATTTCGGACGACAGGGTGACCGTGCGTCCGGGTGGGGTGACGTTGAGCGCGTTGGCCAGCAGGTTGAGCAGCACCTGCCGGATCCAGCGCCCGTCAAAGACCGCCGGGCCGCCCGAGGCGATCACGCAGGCGAAACGCGCCCCGCGGGATTCCGCCAGCACCCGCGCGTCGGTCGCGAAGTTTTCCAGGAAGACGCGCGATTCCTGGGGCGCGGCCTGCAGGGTGATGGCCCGCGCCTCGGCGCGCGACAGGAACAGCAGCTCCTCGATGATCTGGTTGAGCCGCGCGATCTCCTCCAGCTGCAGCTGCACCGCCTCCTCCTGCGCGGGCTTGAGGTCGCCGTCGACCAGCAGTTTCTCCGCCTGCAGGCGGATGAGGGAGAGCGGGGTCTTGAGTTCATGTGACGCCTCGGCGGTGAACCGGCGGGTCTGGTTGAAGGCGGCCTCCAGCCGGTCGAACATCTGGTTGAGCAGGCGCGCGAGGTTGGACATCTCGTCCTCCACCGGTGAGACCGGAATGCGTTCGCTGAGATTGTCGGACCCGATGTGGGTGGCCGTGGACTGGATCTGCCGGAGCGGCCGCAGCAGGATGTGGCTGAGGAAAAACCCGATTACGCTGCTGACGATCAGCATCAGCACGAGCAGGCCGTAGAACACATCCTCGTAAGCCACGACCAGGGTGCGGACCTGCTCGTTGGACACGGCGATGAACACGATGCGGCCATCCAGGGGAAACTCGCCGATGTGCATCCCGCCCAGGTCGCCGACCTGGGCCTCGTAGGTGCGCCGCGCGCCCGAAGCCGGCCTCGGCGAACCGATTTCCAGGGCCGCAAGGAACCGGTTCAACGTCCGCGCGACCAAGTGGGGTGGCTTGGGGTTGTCCGGGATGGGGTGGTTCCTCAGGTTGCGGGAGCGGTAAAGCAGGGCGCCGGCGGCCTCGTGAATCTCGATGCTGAAACGGACGGAGGCGTTGGTCGCGAGCCGCGCCTGGACCTCGGCGGCCCCCAGGGAGCCGGCCTCGGGCCCGAGCCGCCGCTTGACCTGCTCGAACTCCGCCTTGAGGCCCGTGTCGAGCGAGTGGAGCATGTGTTGCTCCAGGAGGTGGCGGCCGACCCAGAAAAAACTGCCCAGCGTCAGCACCGAGGCCAGGGCATACCAGAACGCAAGCCGGAAGCCGAGGGATCTCACAGCAGTTGGTAGCCGACCCCGCGCACCGTGCGGAAAAGGGATTTGGCGGCGCCGGCTTCGAGCTTGTTGCGCAGTTTGCTCATGTAGACGTCGAGCAGGTTCGTATCGACGTCGTAGTGTGACTCCCAGATTTTCTCGGAGATCAAGGTCCGGGTCAGGATGCGGCCGGGATTCTGGAGAAACACCTCGAGCAGGGCGAACTCGCGGCTGGTGAGCTCAACCGGAACCCCGCCTTGGGTCACCGTGCGGCCCAGCAGGTCCATGCGGATCCCGGCGTGCTCCAGGACGGTCTCCTTGACCGCCGCTTGCCGGCGCAGCAGGGAGCGCATGCGGGCCAGCAGTTCCTCCAGCGAGAAGGGCTTGGCCAGGTAGTCGTCCGCCCCGACGTCCAGTCCCTTGATCCGGTCCTCCACCGCGTCACGCGCGCTCAGGATGAGCACCGGCTCGTTGAAGCCGCTTTTCCGCCACGCCGCCAGCAGGTCGAGCCCGTCGCCGTCCGGCAGGCCGAGATCGAGGATGATGGCGTCGTAGTTTGTTTCGCAGAGGGCGTCGCGGGCCTCCGCACAGCTCGGCACCCAGGTGGTCGTGTAGCTTTGCTCGGTCAGGCCCTTCTTGATGAACTGCCCGAGACGGCGCTCATCTTCTACAATCAGGATTTTCACGGGGCGGCGGGGTTTCTGGCGGGAATAATCAAATGCTCCCGGGGAGGGCGCGAGGAGAAACTCCCCTAATTTATTTTCAGGAAGGGTTCATGATTGCTTCAGGTTCCGGCCGCAAAGTGCGCCACCTCGCTGAATATACCCCGCTTAATGACCGCTCCATCATCAAACTCATCCCCTGGCCCCTGGTCCGGCGTCGCGCGGTGGTTCTTGCTCAGGTTTGTGCTTGGGCCCGGACTTGTTGCATCGCTGCACGCCGAGGGCAGTCCGCCGCTCATGACCGATGATCCCGGAACGCCGGGAGATGGCCATTGGGAGATTAACCTCGGCATCAGCCGGGAGCAGCGTCCCGGTGGCCGGCTCTCCGGCCTGCCCTTGGTGGATTTCAATTACGGGATCGGCGACCGCCTGCAGGTCATGTATGCGGTGTCCGCTCTCCGCCTGAAGGAGGACGGGGCCCCGGTCGTGTCCGGATCGGGCAACTCCACCGTGGGGATCAAATGGCGCTTCTATGAGGCGGGGCCGTCGGTTTCGTTTCACCCGCAACTGGAGTTCAATACGCCAGGCTCCTCGTCGGATGATCGCGGTCTGGTCGATCCCGGCTCCGCTTTCATCCTGCCGTTTCAACTTGAGCTGGCGGCCGGTCCGCTGGCGGTGATCGGCCAGGCCGGCCGCGAGTTCCGCGCCGGGGGTGATGCATGGTTCTACGGGCTGGCGGTTGCGCATGAGCTCAACGCGCGCACGGCGGTTGCCATTGAAATGGTCGGCGGCGCGACGCCCCGGTTTGACCGCACCCAGCTGACCGCCAGCCTGGCCGTGGCCTTTGACCTCAGCGAGCGCACCTCGTTGTTGTGTTCGATCGGGCGAGAGCTGCACAACCACGACGAGCCCCGCGCGACTTTCGTGGGATACCTGGGCCTCCAGTGGAGATTATAGTGCCACGCCCCTCTTGCCCGCGATCCCGCCAGTCCGCGTAAAATCATCCGGCCGCATTGCGGGAAATTTTTACATGCGAGACGAAAACGCCCGCGCTAATGACTAGAGGAATATTCCTTTAATTGCGCGGACCTGCGGGTCTTTCCCGTTTACTCACCTTCGCCTCCGGTTCACTATTACCCAATGAAGCATACCTCGAAACCCCTGAGCAAAAACCCGCACCTGATCCAGTGGGTGAAGAAGATGGCGGCGCTGTGCCAGCCGGACGCGATCCACTGGGTGGACGGCTCGCAGAAGGAATACGACGCCCTGTGCGCGGCGATGGTGAAGGGCGGGACCTTCATCAAGCTCAACCAGAAGAAATGGCCGGGCTGCTACCTCGCGCGTTCCGACGCCAGCGACGTGGCGCGGGTCGAGGACCGCACTTTCATCTGCTCGCATTCCAAGGAGGCGGCCGGCCCGACCAACAACTGGGTCAACCCCTACGAGATGAAGAAGACCCTGCGTCGCATCTTCGACGGCTGCATGAAGGGCCGCACGATGTATGTGCTGCCCTACAGCATGGGCCCGCTCGGCTCCCCCATGTCGCAGATCGGCGTGCAACTGACCGACTCGCCCTACGCGGTGGTCAACATGCGCATCATGGCCCGCATCGGCAAACCGGTGTTCGACCTGATCGACAAGAACTTCAAGCGCGTCGTCCCCTGCGTGCACTCCGTCGGCGCCCCGCTCAAGAAGGGCCAGAAGGACGTCGCGTGGCCCTGCAACAAGGAGAAATATATCGTCCACTTCCCCGAGACGCGCGAGATCTGGTCCTACGGTTCCGGTTACGGCGGCAACGCCCTCCTGGGCAAGAAGTGCTTCGCCCTGGCCCGCGACGAGGGCTGGATGGCCGAGCACATGCTGATCCTCGGCGTCGAGAACCCCGCCGGTAAGAAGACCTACGTCGCCGCCGCCTTCCCGAGCGCCTGCGGCAAGACCAACTTCGCGATGATGATCCCGCCGCCGTCCTTCGCCAAGAAGGGCTGGAAGGTGTGGACCGTCGGCGACGACATCGCCTGGATCAAGCCCGACGCCAACGGTCGCCTCCGCGCCATCAATCCCGAGGCCGGCTTCTTCGGCGTCGCGCCCGGCACGGGCAACAACACCAATCCCAACGCCATGAAGGCGCTGGCGAAGAACACGATCTTCACGAACGTCGCCCTGACCGACGACGGCGGCGTCTGGTGGGAAGGCATGACCGACACGCCGCCCGCGCACGCCATCGACTGGCAGGGCCACGACTGGACCCCGGCGCTCGCCAAGGAGAAGGGCGCCAAGGCCGCGCATCCCAACGCCCGCTTCACCGCCCCGGCCCGGCAGTGCCCGACCATGGACAAGGACTGGGAGAACCCCGAGGGCGTGCCGATCCACGCCATCGTCTTCGGCGGCCGCCGCGCCACGACCATGCCGCTGGTTTACCAGGCCTTCAACTGGTCGAGCGGCGTCTATGTCGGCGCCACGATGGGTTCCGAGATGACCGCGGCCGCCGCTGGCACGATCGGCAAGGTCCGCCGCGACCCGATGGCCATGCTGCCGTTCTGCGGCTACAACATGGGCGACTACTTCCGCCACTGGATCAACATGCAGCGCAACCTCAGCGAGACCCCGCGCATCTTCCACGTGAACTGGTTCCGCAAGGACAAGGACGGGAAGTTCATGTGGCCGGGCTTCTCCGAGAACATGCGCGTCCTCAAGTGGATCGTCGACCGCGTCCGCGCCGGCGGCCGCGCCAAGGAGACGCCCATCGGCTGGATGCCCCGCTACAAGGACATGGAGTGGGATGGGCTCGACTTCCCGAAGGAGAAGTTCGAGGAGCTGCAGACCTTCGACCGCGCCGCCTGGCGCGCCGAGGTGCTCGGCCACGAGGAGCTCTTCCTCGACGTCCACGCCCACCTGCCCAAGGAGCTCATGTTCGAGCGTGAGCTCCTCATCTGCCGCATGTAGAAAAGGTAGGGCGGTGAGTCCCTTCACCGCCGCGGCGCGGAACGGAGTCCGCGCCCTACCCAAGTATTGCGGGAAACAAATCCCCGGCGCATGGTCTCAGGGCCATGCGCCTTTTTATTTCCCTGCTTTTACTCGGCTTGGCCGCCGGCCTGCGCGCCGAGGAACCGTCGCGGCCGGCCACGCCGGACGAGGTCGCGCTCTTCAAGGAGGCGATCAAGAACACCACCCAGGACACGGAGCACTGGGCCTACACCGAGACCACGGTCATGAAATCCAGCAAGGGCAAGGTGCGCGAGGAGACCGTGGTGCGCTTCGATCCCTCCAAGCCGTGGCCGGAGCAATACACGCCGCTCAAGATCGAGGGCAAGCCGCCGACCGAGCGGCAGCTGAAGAAATACCGGGAGCGCGGCGAGAAGCGCGGGGAGAGGCTCGCCCGCACCGCCGAACCCGCGGACGCGACCGTGCCGGACAAGCCCGCGGCCCCAAAACCGGAGAGGGGCAAGAAGGTGACGCTGGACCTGGACAACCCGCGCGTGCTGAGGGACGAGGGCGACTCGCTGGTCTACGAGGCCGCGCTGAAGGCCACCGCCAAGGACATTCCGGTGGAGAAATTCGAGGTGCAGGTCGTGGTCGGCAAGGCGGCCCGGCAGGTGCGGCATATTTCCCTGCGCGTGCGCGAGGCGTTCCGGGTCAAGCTCGTCGCCAAGGTGAAGGCCGGCGAGGCCAGCGCGGACTTTGCCGTCGTGGACCCGAAATACGGTCCGGTCATGGTTTCCGCGACGGGCAGCTTCGGCGCCTCGCTCTTCTTCGTGCCGGTGAACGGCATCTTCACCAACACCCGCACCGAGTGGGAGCGGGTCAAGCCCTACAACGACCGGCTCAAGGTGAGGCTCGGCCCGCTCGAGGTGCTGGATTTCTAGCCCGCCGGCCGGGAGGCCGGGATCGGGACGGCGGTTAGACTGACATAACTGACTGGCAGACAAAAAGCGGGTTGCCTGTGCCGGCCTCGCCCGCATGTTCCTCCGCGATGTCCACGCCCCCGTCGCCCCCGGATGCCGTGCATAGCGAGGAGTTCCTCCGCCTGCTCATGCGCCGCCAGCTGAAACTGTCCGTGGCCTGCGCGGCCGCGTTCCTCGTCGGCCTCATCGGCCTGCCCCTGCTGAATTATTACGCCCCGGCGCTCATGGCGACGCGCGTGGCGGGTTTCACGCTGAGCTGGCTGCTGCTGGGCGTGCTGTGCTTTCCGCTGGTCTGGACGATCTCGTATTTCTTCATCCGCCGCTCGATCTGGCTCGAGGAGGATGAGGTCGCGCAGGTCAAGAAGGGGAGGCTCGACTCATGAGCCCGCTGCCCGTGCTGGCCTTGCTGGGGGGCGTGGATCCCTGGATCTTCGGCTTTTCGTTCATCACCGTGGTCGTGACGGTTTGGATGGGCTTCCGCTCGGCCAAGACCTCGAAGACGGCCAGCGACTTCTTCGTCGCCGGCCGCTCGGTGTCGGTCGGCTGGAACGCCTCGGCCATCTCCGGCGAATATCTCTCCGCCGCCTCCTTCATGGGCGTGGCCGGCATGGTGATGTCCTCGGGCTACGACGCGCTGTGGTATCCGGTGTGTTATGCCTGCGGCTACCTGTTCCTGCTGCTCTTCATCGCCGGGCCGCTGCGCCGCTTCGGCGCCTACACGATCCCGGACTTCGCCGAGGGCCGGTTTGATTCGCCGCTCTTCCGCAAGATCGCCGTCTGCTTCGTGCTGTTCATCGGCTTCTTCTACACGATGCCGCAGATGAAGGGCGCGGGCACGACGCTCGCCTACATCTTCCCCGGCATGCCCTACTGGGGCGGTGTGGTGCTGGTGGGCGCCGTGATCACGCTCAACGTCGCGCTCGGCGGCATGAAGGGCATCACGCTGGTGCAGGCCTTCCAGTATTGGATGAAGATGTTCGCGATCAGCCTGCCGATCTTCGTCGTGATGTCGGTCTACGGTTTCTACGGCGCGCACCTGAAGGCCAACGACGGCACGGTCCAGGTGACGGGCACGCCGGCCGCGATCACGCAGACGGTCGAGCGCAAGGCCCTCGTCGAGAAGGCCCCGGCCGACGCGCCCTGGATCTCGCCCTTCGGCCCGCTGACGACGAAGGCCGCCAAGGCCGCCGGCCTGTCCGCCGAGGAGGCCAAGCCCTATTCGCTGCTCTACACCTACTCGCTCATCATCGCGCTGGTCTGCGGCACGGCGGGTCTGCCGCACATCCTGGTGCGGTTCTACACCAACCCCGACGGCGTCGCGGCGAAGCGCACGACGATGTGGGTGATGATCCTGATCGGCATCTTCTATGTCTTCCCACCCGTGTTCGGCGTCATCGGGCGCAATCTGATGCCCGAGCTCTACGCCGCCACCGGAGCCAAGGGCACAGACAAGATCGTGCTCGAGCTGCCGCGCGTGGTCGGCGGCGTGTGGGGCAGCATCCTGAGCGGCATCACCTGCGCCGGCGCCTTCGCGGCGTTCATGAGCACTTTCAGCGGCCTGCTCGTCTCGATGACCGGAGCGCTGGCGCACGACGTCTACGGCCGCATGCTGCGGCCGAATGCCACGCCCGAGCAGCGCATGCGGATGTTCAAGATCTCGGCGGTCGTCATCGGCGGCGTGGCCATCGGGCTGGGCTCACAGGTTGAGCAGCTGCAGATCAACTTCATGGTCGGCCAGGCCTTCGCCATCGCGGCGGCGAGCTATTTCCCGCTGCTCTTCATGAGCGTGTGGTGGCGCGGCATGACGATGAAGGGCGCCGCCACCGGCATGCTCGGCGGCGGCCTCGCCGCACTGGCCTGCACGACCATCATCAACCTGAGCGACCTGAAACTGGTCGACCTCGCCGCCTTCTGGGTCGCCAACCCGCTGATTCGCATCCTGTGCGAGCAGCCGGCCATCTGGACGGTGCCGCTCGCCATCGGCCTGATGGTCGTGGTCTCCAAGGCGACCGCGGCCTCGGTGCCCGCCGACATCCGCATGAAGATGCTGGTGTTGCACGCGCCCGAGAAACTCGGCCTCAAGCAGGAATACATCCAGGAACACCAGGCCGGCCCCGGGCATTAAGTCGGGCACCGTGGGACGGGGAATCGGTCATTAAGGGCGGCTGCGGCCGCCCTATGCGATCACTTCATTTCTTGTTACTGTTCGGCGCGATGCTGGTGGCGGGACGTGCCGCCACGCCGGCCCTGCTGGGCCAGGCGGTGGACAAGTGGATCGGCGAGCGCAATCGGTGGGCGTTCACCCAGCACGTGCGGGAGTTTGACGGCGGCGAGGTGGCGGAGGAGCGCGTCGAGCGCTATGATCCGTCCCAGCCTGATGCCCGGCGCTGGCAGCTGCTGTCGGTCAACGGGAAGCCGCCCACCGACGAACGCCGGGCCGCGTGGCAGGAGCGGAAGATGAAGAAGCGGCTCAACCCGGGCAAAGCGCTCGGCGGTTTTTTCGATTTCGCCCGGGCGACCGCAACAGGCGAAACGACGCAGGTCGTTCGCTACCGACTGCCGCTGCGCAACGACCACAGCTGGCTGTTTCCGATGGACCGGGTCAATGTCGAGGTGACGGTGAACAAGGCCACCCGCGCGATCGACCAGGTGGAGGCCGGTATCGACGAGCCCTTCCGCGTTGCCCTGGGGCTGGGCCAGGTGATGGACATCGATTTTGACGTGCAGATGAATCCGTCGGCCAAGCGCGGGGAGAAGGACAATCCCAAGGCGGCCAGGCCCGATGGCACCGCCACGGCGGTCGTGAAGAAACTCGGGGAGCGCATCGAATATGCCTGGAGCGATTTCAAGCGCGTCACGCCGCATCCGGACAATCTGCTGCCGGTGACGAAGAGGTAGGGTCGCGGGGCTGATGGCCCCGCTACCAGCGGATCACGCCTCGTCGGGCGGCGTGAAGCCGCGGCGCATCACATTTTCCGCGACCGACCGGGGGAAGAGGAAGTTCTCGAGGTAACCCTTGCCGCCGGCCTTGGTGCCGCCGCCGGACATCTTGAAGCCGCCGAAGGGGTGGCGTTCGACGATGGCGCCGGTGCAGCCGCGGTTGAGATAGAGGTTGCCGACGAGCATCTCGTTTTGGGCGCGCTCCAGGGCCTTGGGGCTGCGGGAGAACAGGCCGCCGGTGAGGGCGTAGTCGGTGCCGTTCACGAGCGCGAAGGCCTCGTCGAGGTTCTTGGCGCGGAGCACGGCGACGACCGGCCCGAATATTTCCTCGCGGGCGATGCTGTGCTCGGGCTTCACGTTCACGAATACGGTCGCCGGCACGAAATAGCCCTCGGCGGGCGCGGTGCCCTGGAAGGCGAGCTTTGCCTCCTTTTTGCCCTGTTCGATGATACCGAGGATCTTCTTTTGGGCGTCGGCATCGATCACCGGTCCAAGGATGGTGCCGGGCTGGGCCGGGTCGCCGATGGGATACGAACCGCAGGCGGAGACGAAGCGCTCGATGAAATGATCATAGACGTCGTCGAGGACGATTAGGCGGGAGAGCGCCGAGCACTTCTGGCCGCTGAAACCGAAGGCGCTGTAGAGCGCGGCCGGGATGGCCTCGTCGAGGTCGGCGTCGTTGTCGATGACGAGCGCGTTCTTGCCGCCCATCTCGCAGACGACCTTCTTGAGATTCTGCTGGCCGGGCTGGGTCTTGCCGGCGGTCTCCCAGATCTTCGTGCCGACGGCGCGCGAGCCGGTGAAGGCGACAAAATCGACCTGCTTGTGGCCGACGAGGTGCGCGCCGACATCTTCGCCGAAGCCCGGAAGGAAGTTAAGCACACCGGCCGGCACGCCGGCCTCGGTCAGGATGTCCATGAGCACGCCGCCGATGACGGAGGTCTGCTCGGCGGGCTTCATGATGACGCAGTTGCCCGCAACGAGCGGGGCGACGACGAGGCCGGTGAGGATGGCCAGCGGGAAATTCCACGGCGCGATGGCGACGCCGACGCCGCGCGGCGTCCACGTTTGCACGCAGCGCTCGCCGGGGACGGACTGGGTGACGACGGGCTTCGCGAGCTTGCGCATCTCGACGGCGTAGAAGCGGCAGAAGTCGATCGCCTCGGAGATGTCGCCGTCGGCCTCGATCCAGGGCTTGCCGGCCTCGAGGATGAGGAGGGAGTTAAGCTCCAGACGGCGCGACTCCATGAGGTCGGCGGCGCGCTCGAGGATCTTCGCGCGGTCGTCGGCCGGGGTGGCGCGCCATTTGGGGAACGCGGCAACGCCGGCGGCGACGGCGGCCTCGGCGTCGGCGATGGTCGCCCGGGCCCACGAGCCGATGACTTGCGAGGGTTTGGCCGGGTTGACCGAGGCGATGTATTCGCGGTCGGTGATCTTTTTGCCGTTGATGATAAGCGGCCACTTCTGGCCGAGCTTGGCTGCATACGCGGCGAGCGCGGCGCGCTGCTTGTCGCGGTTGGCGGCCTGCGTGTAGTCGGTGTTGGCGGCGTTGACGAAGGCGCCCGGCGCGTGCGGCTTGCGCGCGAGCGGCTCGGGCGCGGCGGCGATGGCATTGACCGGATTGCCGAGGAGCTGGTCCTTGGTGGCCTCGCCCATGTTCTTGATGCGAAGGAAGCCCTCGTTGGAGGTGTTCTCGAGCAGGCGGCGGACGAGGTAGGCCATGCCGGGGAGCAGCTCGCCGATGGCACAGTATTCCCGGACGCGGTGGCCCATCTGGAGGAGCGACATCTTCAGCTCGTCGGCCATGCCGTAGAGCGCCTGGAACTCGTAGGCGCGCGGGTCGATGCCGAGGCGCTCCGCCTGGGCGATGACATGGGCACACGAGCGGACGTTGTGCGACGCGAAGTTCGGCGTGACGATGTCGACGTTCTCGAGGAGGAAGAGCGAGAGCTTCTCGTAGTTGGCGTCGGACTCGGGTTTTTTCTGCCAGACCGGAATGGGCCAGTCGCGCTGCTGGGCGATGATGGTTTCGTAATCCCAGTAGGCGCCCTTGACGAGGCGGACGCTGAGCGGGCGGTTGTTCTTGCGGGCCCAGGCGACGAGGTCGCGGAGGTCGGCCTCGCAGTCGCGCAGGTAGGCCTGGATGGCGATGCCGATGGCCGGCTGCGTGCGGAACTCGGGTTCCTCGAAGATGGACTTGAAGAGCTGGAGCGTGAGGTCCTTCAGCTTGTAGCTCTCCATGTCGAAGTTGATCAGCGCGCCGACCTCGGAGGCGCGGCGGAGGATCGGGCGGAAGCGTTCCTTGAGGGCGGCGATGGAATTCTCCGGGTCGGCCGGGTGGACATCCGGTGTGAGCGCGGAGATTTTGACCGAGAGGTTTAGGCGCGGCAGGGGGCCCTTGGGGCCGAGATCGCTGAAGCAGGGTGCCGGTTCCTTGGCGTAGAACTTCGAGACCGAGTCGAGGATCTCGAGGTTGCGCTTGAGAAACACGTCGGCCTCGGCGTCGTTGAGGACAGTTTCGCCGAGCAGGTCGATGGTGGTGGCGAGGCCGAGCTTGGTGTTCTTCTTGATCTGCTTGAGCAGGTCCTCGCCCGATTCGCCGGCGACGAACTGGCTGGCCATGTCGACGATCTGCGCCTTGACCGGCGTGGCGACGAGGGCGGGGGCGAAGGAGGACGCGGCAAGACCGGCCTTGAGGGCGGGGTTGAGTTCGACGGCCTTGTCGCCGAGGTATTCCTGGAGATGGCGGACGATCTCGGCGGACGAGTTGAGCGAGGGCAGGACGTCGACGAAGCGGAAGAGCTGGGTCTTGAAGACGGGGTCCTTCATGGACCACTCCATCAGGCGGGCGTAGGCGCCCTTCTTGGAGAACAGGGCCGGGGGCGGCTGCTGGTCCATGAGGGCGAAGAGCTGTTCGCCCTTGGTGCGGATGGCGGCTTCGATTTTCGGGTCGGGAGTCAGGAAAGCGGACATGGGGGTGTGTGCGGCGGAGTCTCGCCCGGTGTCATAAATAGGCAAGGTCGGCCCGGTCGGCCAAAAGGACCAAAACCGCGGCTAATCAGGCACGTTAGGCCGGCGTCGACGCGGAAGCTGCGACTGTCCGCCGGGCCGGGTGTTCTGATAGCTTATAGGCTTGGCACAACGTTATTTGCGTGGCAGGAGGTTTCTGCAACTCTGCGGAGAGGCGCCGTGTTCTTAGCATGAATGAAGATCCCACAGTGCACACAACCACTACCGAAGGCGTAACGGCCCCGCCCGACTTCACCACGTTCATGCGCAACTACCAAGACATGGTCTATTCCACCGCAGTGCGGCTCATCGGCAACGAGACGCAGGCGGAGGACATTGCCCAGGAGGTCTTCATCAAGGCGCACGAGCACTTCGACAATCTCCGCACCAGTCCGTCGGCCGGCGGCTGGCTGAAGACGGTCGCGACCAACCTTTCGATCAACCACATCCAGCGCTACAAGAAGCGCTGGAGCTTCTTCTCCGACCTGGTCCACAAGAGCGATGAGGGCGAGGAGAAGGAAGTCGAGTTCGCCGCGCCCGACACGTTCTTCGCCGGTGTCGATTCCGCCGAGCGCCGCGAGTGGGTCGAGCGCGCGCTGGAGAAGCTGCCCGACCACCAGCGCATCCCGCTGGTGCTTTATCATTTCGAGGACATGCCCTACGAGGACATTGCCAAGAAGACCCGCGTCTCCCTGAGCAAGGTGAAGACCGACATCCTGCGCGGCCGCGAGGCCCTCGCGAAGATCCTGGTGCGCAGCGGCGCCAGCCACGAGAAATTTGCCAACTGAAGGTGCCCCATGAACGAAAAAATGACACCTGAGGACCTCGAGAAGTTCATCCACCGCGAACTGCGCTCCCTGCCGCCCCGCAAGGCGCCGGCGGGTTTCGAGACGCGCCTGCAGGCCGCCGTGGAGGCGCGCCTCGCCCTCCGGACCCAGTCGGCCGAACAGCTTGAGCAGCTCGTCCATCGCGAGCTGCGCAGCCTCCCGCTGCGCAAGGCGCCGGCCACCTTGGAATCGCGCGTCCTCGCCGCGATCGAGCACCAGGCGACCGTCGCCTGGTATCACAAGTCCTGGGCCTACTGGCCGGGCGCCGTGAAGGCCGCCTTCCTCGGCGTCGCCACGGGCGTGAGCGGCGCGGCCATCGCCGCGTTTTACCTGGTCACTCAGGGGGCCGACGCCGGCGCCATGACCGCTGCCGCGGGCGAGCGCTTTGGCGGGGTCGCCGCGCTTTTCCACGTCCTCCGTTGGATGACCGGCTACATCAGCGAGAGCATCGCGAGCATCCCGCCGCTGTGGCTCTATGGCGGCCTGGCGTTTGTCGCCGCCCTCTATGCCACCTTCTTCGGTCTCGGCGCCGCCGCCTACCGCACCCTTTACCGCAATAATTGAGCGAATCCCCAATGAACAAGTCCCGCTACTCCTTCCTTTTTGTCGGCTGGCTGGCGCTCATCCTGGCGCTCTTGCCCGTGCTGCGCGCCCAGGAGGCGCCGCCCGCACCGCCCCCGGCCCCCACCGAGCCCGCCCCGGCTGTAACCCCGGCCGAAAAACCGGCGGCGACAGAGCCCGCGGCGCCAGTTGAGGCGCCCGCGGCGGAAAAAACCGACGAGGCCGCCCCGGCCGACGACAAGGCCGTCGCGCCCGAGGAGAAGAAAGCCGAAGGCGAACTCCGCGAGCTGGGCGCTGACGAGGAAAAGCCCGCCAGCACGACCAAGAAGAAGTCCACCCGCTCGCGCACCTATGGTGCCGGGAACCGGCACCGCGACGGTCCGCCCATGGGCGACCACACCGTTTCCGCCGGCAGCACGCAGCAAGAGGCGGTCTCCGTCTTCGGTGACACCACGGTCGACGGCCACGTCACGGACGCGGCGGTTTCGGTTTTCGGCAACACCACGATCAACGGCTCGGTGGATGATGCCGCCGTCTCCGTCTTTGGCACCACGACGGTCAACGGCCACGTCAAGGGCGAGGCGATCGCCGTGATGGGTGACGTCATCCTCGGCCCCGACGCCGTGGTGGACGGCCAGGTCGTCGCCGTGCTCGGCAAGGTTGTGCGCGGCCCCGGTTCCCAAATCCACGGCGGCACGCAACAGATCGGCAGCTTCGGGCCGTTCGGCGATTTCACCGGCCTGCGGGTCTGGTTCACCAAGTGCCTGCTGATGGGCCGGCCGCTGGCCTTCGACAGCCGCCTGATGTGGGCGTGGTATACCGCGTTTGGTATCCTGGCCTTCTACGCGCTCATCGCGCTGATCGCGCCCGCCGGCGTGCAGAAGTGCGTCGACACGTTGGAGCAGCGGCCCGGTTCCTCGCTCCTCGCCGCCCTGCTCACGATGCTGCTCACTCCGGTCGCCTACCTGCTGCTGGTGCTGACGCTGACCCTAGTAATCGGCTTCGTGCTGCTCCCGCTGTTCTCGCTTGGGCTCTTTTTCGCGGCAATCTTCGGCAAGATTGTGATGCTCGCCTGGCTGGGCCGGCGCTTCACCAAGCTGCTGGGCGACGGTCCGCTGGCGCACCCCGTGTTCGGCGTGCTGATCGGCGGCGTGATCATGCTCCTGCTCTACACTGTCCCGATCGGCGGTTTCATCGTCTACAAGCTCGCGGGCATCCTCGGCCTCGGCGTTGTGGTCTACACGCTGATCCTGATGTTCAAGGCCAGCCGTCCGCCGAAGCCGGCGGTCGTGGCCGCCACGCCGGTGGCCGCGGGCATCGCGGCCCCCTTGGCTGGCGAGGCTCCGCCTCCGGTCGCCGCGATGCTGCCGCCCGTCATCTCCTCGGCCACCCTGCCGCGCGCCGGGTTCTGGATCCGGCTGGCGGCGGTGGTGCTCGACGCCATCCTGGTCGGCATGATGTGCGGCTTCCTCGGCAGCATCTGGCACGGCTTCGGCGTGTTCCCGTTCTGGTTCGCCGTTTATTGCGCCGCCATGTGGGCGACCAAGGGCACGACCATCGGCGGCATCATCTGCAGCCTCAAGGTCGTGCGGCTCGACGACCGTCCCCTCGATTGGGGCGTGGCTGTCGTGCGGACCCTCGGCGGCTTCCTGTCGCTGTTCGTCGCCGGCCTGGGCTTCATCTGGGTCGCCTTCGACGACGAGAAGCAATCCTGGCACGACAAGATCGCCGGCACGACCATCGTGCGGGTGCCGAAGGGCACGCCGCTGCTTTAAGACAGGCTCTTTTCCCGGGCGCAGGGCTCTCCAGCCTTGCGCCTTTTTGTTTAAGGCGTTCGCTTGTCCCATGGCGAAGCCACTTGTCGGAATCATCATGGGCAGCTCCTCGGACTGGGAGACAATGTCGCATACCGCCGCGACCCTCACGGCGCTGGGTGTGCCGTTTGAGAAGCGAGTCGTCAGCGCCCATCGCACGCCGAAGCTCATGGTCAGCTACGCCGAGTCGGCCGAGAAGCGCGGCCTGAAGCTCATCATCGCCGGCGCCGGCGGCGCTGCGCACCTGCCGGGCATGACGGCCTCGCTCACCACGCTGCCCGTGCTGGGCGTGCCCGTGGAATCCAAGGCGCTGCACGGCCTGGATTCGCTCCTTTCGATCGCGCAGATGCCGGGCGGCGTGCCGGTGGCGACGTTCGCCGTCGGCAAGGCCGGCGCGATCAACGCCGCGCTTTTCGCCGCCTCGCTGCTGGCGCAGTCCGACCCGAAGACGAAGCGCGCCTGGGAGAAATTCCGGGCCACGCAGACGAAGAAGGTCCTCAAGACCAAGCTGCCGTGAGCGCGGGTCAGGCGATTCTCCCCGGGAAAACCATCGGCGTGCTTGGCGGCGGCCAGCTCGGCCGCATGCTGTCGCAGGCCGCGACGCGGCTCGGTTATCGCGTCCATGTCTACGAACCGGCGGCGAACTGCCCCGCCGGGGCGGTGAGCCACAAGGAGGTCAACGCCCCCTACGAGGACACCGCCGCGCTGACGGCTTTTGCCAAGGAGTGTGACGTCGTCACCTACGAGTTTGAGAACGTCCCGGCCGCGCCGCTGAAGGCGATCGAGGCGGTCACACTGCTGCGGCCGCATTGGAGCGTGTTGGAGACGACGCAGAACCGCTCGCGTGAGAAGCGCTGGCTGCGGGACAACAAGTTCCCGCACGCGAAATTCTCCGAGGGCACCGACGTGGCCGCCGGCATCCGGGAGGTGGGCGTGCCGTGCGTGGTAAAGACCGCGGACTTCGGCTACGACGGCAAGGGCCAGCTCAAGGTCATGACCGAGGCCGACATCCCCGCGGCCGTGAAGAAATTCGCCGGCCAGCCGGTCGTCATCGAGCAGTTCATCGACTTTGCCTGCGAGGTGTCGGCGGTCGTCGCGCGCTCGCCCGGCGCGGCGGTGCGGGTGTTCCCGATCGCGGAGAACATCCACACGAACCACATCCTGGATTTCTCGATCGTGCCCGCGCGGGTGGCGCCGGCGGTGACGGCCGCGGCCGAGAAGCTCGCGCGGCTCATCGCGGAGAAGATCAACCTGGTCGGCGTGATGGGCGTGGAGCTGTTCGTGACGAAGACCGGCGAGGTGCTGGTCAACGAGCTGGCGCCGCGCACGCACAACAGCGGACACTGGACGCTCGACGCGTGCATGACCTCCCAGTTCGAGCAGCAGGTGCGCGCCATCTGCGGGCTGCCGCTCGGCGCGGTGACGCTGACGTCGCCCGTCGTGATGGTGAACATCCTCGGCGACGCGTGGGCGAACGGCGAACCCAAGTGGGACACGCTGCTCGCCCAGCCGAACGTGCGGCTGCACCTCTACGGCAAGTCCGAGGCCCGGCCCGGGCGCAAGATGGGCCACTTCACGGTGACGGCGCGCGATGCCGACATGGCGCTGGAGCTGGCGGAGAAATACAAGGCGCGGCTCGGCGCCTGAACCGGTCAGTTGCCCGGAGGCTCGGGTGCCGCCGGAGCGGCGGGAGGTGCCGGTGCATGCGGCGGAGCCGGACGATCAGGTGCCCCGGTATCCATCACATATTTCCACGAACCATCGGGCTGACGTTTCCAGATGCTCAGGAACCAGCCGCCGCCGACGCGTTCCTTGCCGTCGGGGCCGGGGCCGCGCATTTCGTAACGACCGTAGTTATAACCGAGCGTGCCGTCGTCGGAGACGTCGGTATAATAGGCCGACCAGGTCAGGCTGACGCCCGGGCGGTCCTCGCCCATGCGCTGCTTCACGGCGGCGGCCCCGCGCCACTGGCGCGGATCGGTGTCGATGAAGGCGACATCCGGCGCGGCAAAATGTTGGAAGGCGGCGAGCAACCCGTCCTTCTTGCCCATGGCGCAGAAGGCGTCCTCCATGGCGGCGACCTCGGCCTTGAGTTTCGCCTTGTCGGGCAGGGCTTGGGCGGGGAGGGCGGCGGGCAAAGCGGCGACGAGCAGGCAGAGCAGGAGGGGTTTTTTCATGCGCACACAGTGGATGCCAGGCGGTCCCACGGCGAGCGCGCTGCGACCAAACCCCAACCGGGAAAGCCGGTGTGCGGTCAGGCTTGGGCGGGCAGCACCCGGCCGCGGCACTCGCCCAGCCCGATGCGGCGGGCGCCGGGGCGCTCGGCATAGCCGCGCAGGATGACCTCGTCGCCGTCCTCCAAGAAGCGGCGCTCCTCGCCGTCGGGCAGACGGAGGGGCTCGGTGCCGCGGGCCGTGAGCTCGAGCAGGCAGCCGCGGGAGTCCGGGGTCGGGCCGGAAACGGTGCCGCTGCCGAGCAGGTCGCCCGGCTGCAGGTTGCAGCCGTTGCTGGCGTGGTGCGTGAGCAGCTGGGCGAGCGTCCAATACATCTGCTGGAAATTGCCGGAGCTCAGGCGGTGCGGGGTCCCGCCGGCGGCGCGCATTTTTTCCGTGAGCAGCCAGACCTCCAGGGTCAGGGCGAGGCCGCCGTGGGCCGCGTCATTGCGATCGGCGAGATAGGGCAGCGGGGTGGGATCGCCCGCCGGACGGGCGAAAGCCGGCGCCCGGAACGGGGCGAGCGCCTCCATGGTCACGACCCAGGGCGAGATCGTGGTGGCGAAGTTTTTCGCGAGGAACGGCCCGAGCGGCTGGTATTCCCAGGACTGGAGGTCGCGGGCCGACCAGTCGTTGAGCAATACGACGCCGAAAAGATGCCCGGCGGCGGCGGCGAGGGGAATGGACTCGCCCCGGCGGTTGCCCGGGCCGACGAAGGCGCCGAGCTCCAGCTCGTAGTCGAGGGTCCTGCTCGGGCCGAAGTGCGGGGCCGGAGCCTCGGCGGATTTGCTTTGCCCGCACGGCCGGCGCACCGGCGTGTTGCTGACGGCGATGGAGGAACTGCGGCCGTGATAGCCGATGGGCACCCACTTGTAGTTGGGGAGCAGTGGCTGGTCGGGCCGGAACAGCTTGCCGACATTGGTGGCGTGGAAGATTGACGCGTAGAAATCCGTGTAGTCGCCGATGGCCGCCGGCAGCTGCATCGTGACGGCGCCTTGCGGGACGAGGCAGCGCTGGACCTGGGCCCGGAGCGCCGCCGGGCAGGAGTCGGCGCCGAGCAACTCGCTCAGCCGGGCTCGGAGGAGGCTCCAAACCGCGGGCCCGGCGGCCATCAGTGAATTAAGCGTCGTTCGCTGGCATGCCGCCGTGGCGGGGGCGGGCAAAAGATCCAGACCGGCGGCTTCATTCAGGTCCAAGATCTCGCCTCCGATGGCGACGCCGATATGCGGGACTGGTGCCTCCGGGTGGAGAAAGACCCCAAATGGCAGGTTCTGCAGGGGGAAATTTGCACCAAGCTGTTCAGCCGATTCAACCCAACTCCGACGATCCGGTTGGTGGGTGAAATTGGAGATCATGGAGTGTCATAACCGGACATGCTGCCGCGGTCATTTTTGGAATTACGGATAGGAGTTGAAGCGGATGTTTGAGTCAACAGGGCTGACGCGTCGCCCAGCGCAAATTCTGTAAGGTGTTGGTATAACTGTTCGCACATATTGGCAGCGGAATATAATTTAGGGATTTTACGATTGAAAAATAGATTGCCGTTTGTCGTGTAAATAGTTCAGCTCGGCGCAAGAAATTAGCCGGTCAATGGTAGTTTCTTACCAACACAACACCTAAGAACTATGAACAATAGCTCCGTAAGTAACCTACGGAAGCCTTTGGCGCGCGTTTTTGGCGCCGGGCTTTCTCTGATCGCGGTCCAGGCCGCTTTTGCTCAGACGGCATCCGATCCGGTCAAGCTTGAGAAATATGTGGTCACGGGCTCCTACATCCCGTCCACCGAGACGGCGGTCAACGCGGGCATTTCCCCTGTCGTGATGATCGACTCCAAGACGATCGACCAATCCGGCATGACCAACACGGCCGATCTGCTCCAGAAGATCACCGTGTCCAACGCCAACTCGGTGCCGATCTCGAACAACGCCACGGGCTTCACCCCCGGCGCCTCGTCGATCTCGCTGCGTGGCCTCGGGCCCGAGGCCACCCTCGTGCTCATCAACGGACGCCGCGTTGCGCCCTACCCGGTGGGCACCGGCGGCACCACCGCCTTCGTTGACCTCAACTCCATCCCGCTTGCCGCCGTCGACAGCATCGAAGTGCTGAAGGACGGCGCCTCGGCGCTTTACGGCGCTGACGCGGTTGCGGGCGTGGTGAACATCAAGCTCAAGCGCGGCTATGATGGCACCCAGATCAAGGTCATGTATGGCAACACCACCAGCCTCGACTCCGGTGAAGTCACGGCCAGCCTCATCACGGGCGCCGCGACCGACAAGGCCAACCTCGTCGTGGGCCTGAACTACTACAAGAAGAACGACATCGCCAACCGCGACCGCTCCTACTCCGAAATTCCGCCGTTCCTCAGCTCGAATTCCAGCCCGATCAACCTTGAGCTCAGCCGCACGGCAGTCCTTGCGACCGGCGTGTCCGCTTCCGCCATCCCCGCCAGTCTTTCCTTCTTCGGCCAGTCCGGCGCGACCAGCTCGAACAACGGCGCCGTGCCGGCTTCGGGTTACACCTACTCGGGCGGCCGCAGCTCGGCGTTCAACTTCAACGAGTTCTCGATGTCATATCCCTCGACGAAGCGCATGGGCGCCTTCGCGTCCGGCGAGCGCAAGCTCTTCGGCACGGACAACGTCAAGGGTTTCATCGACCTGTCCTACCAGAACGTCTACACCGTGAACCAGCTGGCTCCCTCGGCCACCGGTAATTTCACCACGGCCGGCCAGGTCGAGCTCATCATTCCCGCCCGCACGACCACCCCGATCCTGACCTACAACCTCGGCGGTGTGCAGACGCAGATCGCGGCGGGCGGCGCGGTGCCCACGGGCGCCACGCCCGGACCCGGCACGCGGTTCGTCAACGGCACGGCCCAGCGCCTGGCCGCCGCCGGCGCTTCCAACCCGTTCAATCCGTTCAACCAGGACATCGCCGGCGGCTCGCGCGCCCGCTTCGCCGAGTTCGGCAACCGCATCTTCCGCAACACGACGGACGCCTTCATGTTCACCACGGGCCTCAAGGCCGACAACATCCTCGATAAGTGGACCGCCGAGGCCAGCTTCGGCTACAGCTTCATCAAGGACACGTCGCGCAACACGCTCAACTCGGCTTCGCGCTTCAACCGCATCATGAATGCCGCGGACCCGATCTTCACCCCGGGCAGCGGCGAGTATATCGGAACGACCACGCCCTACAATCCGTTCGGCTACTACCGCAATCCGATCGCGTCGAACGCGCTGGTGACGGAGTATGACAAGATCACGGTCAAGGACCTGAACGAATCCCAGCTGGCCTCGGCCAACTTCGTGGCTGCCACCAGCGACCTGTTTTCCATGGCCTCCGGCCCCGTGGGCTTTGCCTTCGGTGGCGACTACCGCCAGGAGCAGTTGAACCAGTATCCCGACCCCTACGGCGCCACCGGCGACCTCATCGGCTCCTCGCCGAACGCCATCACCAAGGGCCAGCGCAAGATCGGCGGCATCTTTGCCGAAATCCGCCTGCCGCTCATGGCCAATCTGGAGTTGAACCTCTCCGGCCGCCACGAGCGCTTCCTGACCAGCGACCGCAGCGCCACGGTGCCGAAGATCGGCGTCCGCTGGGAGCCGCTGGCCAAGGAGCTGGTTTTCCGCGCCAGCTATTCCGAGGGCTTCCGCGAGCCTTCGCTGTATGAGCTCTATTCCACGCCGACCTCGGGTCTTTTCCCGATCACCGATCCGCGCAACGGCACCTTCGAGTCGGAGCAGCCCACCACCACTTCCGGCAACCGCAACCTGGAGCCGGAAAAAACGAAGTATTTCAACTTCGGTGTGGTCTGGAGCCCGCAGAGCGGTGCCGCCAAGGACTTCACGGTCGGTGTCGACCTGTGGAAGATCGAGCGGCGCGGCACGGTTGATGCCAATCCGCAGGACACGGTTGACCGCTTCTTCGCGGGCCGCCCCCTGAACCCGGGCGAAGGCGTCCTGCTCACTCCCTCCGGCCTGATCGACGTGGTGAACTCGGTGTTCTTCAACGTCGGCCAGACCAAGGCCCAGGGCGTGGACCTCAGCTTCGGCTACACCCTCAAGACCGACACCGTCGGCATGTTCGAGTTCTCCACCGTGTGGACGATGCTCGACAAGTTTGAGCGGGCCACCGTCGCCGGTGATCCGCTGGTCGACCTGGTTGGCCAGGCCACCAGCGAGGTCAGCGAAGACGGCTATCTCGAGTGGAAGGGCCGCGTGAACGTCGAGTGGAACTACAAGGGTTACAACGTCTTCATCACCGGCCTCTACAACGACGGCTTCGAGGACCTCGATCCCAACGGCGACACCCGCATGGTGGACAGCCGCTTCCTCTTCGACGTGCAGACGTCCTATACCTTCCGCGACCAGTTCGGTCCCTGGCTGAAGGACACCAAGCTCACGATCGGCGCCCGCAACGTGTTCGATCGCGATCCCCCGCACGCCGACGGCTTCGCCGGCAACTCGACCGGCTATCCGAGCTTCCTCTACACCTCGGAAGGCCGCTTCGTTTACGCGTCGCTCAGCCGCAAGTTCTAAGCAGTCGCGTTTAGCATTGCTTCCATTTCAGCGCCCGCCGGAAACGGCGGGCGCTTTTTTGTTTTGTTTGGCGTTGTCAGGCCGGTGCCCGGCAGGAGAATCGAGGCATGATTTCCCTCCGTAGTCTGGCCATGCTGGTCGGTTTCGGACTGGCGGCCACCGGCCTGTCTGCCGCCAGCTTCCTTGGCAGCCTGTCATCCGAGCAGAAGCAGCGCCTCGGGCTCGATCAGCTGACACCGCAGCAGCAACAGGAGCTCGACGCGGCCGTCGAAGGCTATCGCACGGCCGCCGTGACGGTCGCGACCGAGGCCGCGGCAGCCAAGGCGGTGGCCGAGTATCGGAAAAAGGAAGAGCCGGCCGCCATCTCCCGGGCCATCGAGGTGGTAAAACAAAAGGACGCGGAAAGCCGGCAGGAGCGCATCACGGCGGTCATCAAGGGCAGATTCAACGGCTGGACGGGCAACACCGTCTTCACCTTGGACAATGGCCAGGTCTGGCGTCAAAGCCGGCCCGGCACGTATTACATCAAGGCCCGTGAGGATGTTGCCGTGGTTGTCTACAAGGGGCCGGGAGGCTATTGGCGCATGCGCATCCTGGATGACGAGGGCGCTTGGGTCACGGTGACGCGGGTGCAATAAACCGCGGCGTTCCTCAACGCCCGGACCCGAGGTTCTCGGCGAGGAATTTCTCCAGGGTGCCATAAAAGCCGACGGAGGCCTTCTCGTCGCGAAAACCGTGCCCTTGGTTCTTCTCCTCGATGCTGATGTAATTCTTGCCGTATTTCTTGAGCAGTGGCTCAAGCCGGCTCCAGTGGTCGATCTTCACCCGGGGATCCTTGCGGCCGTAGGCATGCATGGTCGGCACACGGATGCGCTCGACGAAATTCACCGGCGAGGTGGCGTCGCGATATTCCTTGGTCGGTCCCACCCACTGGTTCTGGTAACTGAAGCGCTCCTCCACGCCGGTCATGAAGGCGTCGGCGCCGCGCTGCTTGAAGGCGATTTCCAGGTCGGCGACGCCGACGTAGTTCACCGCGCAGCGGTAGAGCTCGGGCGTCAGCGTCACCCCCGCAAGGGCGGCATATCCGCCGTAGCTCGCACCGTAAATGGCCACGCGTGCCGGATCGGCGATGCCTTGGGCGACGGCCCACTTCACCGCGTCAGTCAGGTCATCCTGCATCGCGCGGCCCCACTGCCGCCGGCCGCGGTCGAGGAAGTCTCGGCCGTAGCCGCCTGAACCACGGTAGTTTACCTGTAGCACGGCGTAGCCGCGGTTGGCTAGGAACTGGACCTCGGGGTTGAAACCCCAGCTGTCCCGCACACCAAATGGCCCGCCGTGCGGATGAATGATGAGCGGCACTTTCCGGCCCGCGCTGCCGGCCGGGCGGGTGAGGTAGCCATGCAGCTCCAGCCCATCGCGGGCGGCAAAGGTCACCGGCTCCATCGGCTGCATCAACCGCGGGTCAATCTCGCGGGACCGTTTGAAGGTGCTCAGCGAGCCGGCGGCCTTGTCGAGAACGAAGTAGACGCCGGCTTCCCGGTCGGAAGCGACCCACACGAGGCAGACCTGGCCGTCGTCAGACTGGCTGGTAACGCGCACATCCAGGCCGGGGAAGGTGCCTTCCAGCTGGGCCTGGAGCGTCGCCCGCTGGGGATCGAGCCAGTGGTGTTTCACCCGGTCGGCCTCATAAGCTATACCCAGCAGTTTGGTGCGGTCCTTGGAGAGTATGACGTCGGAGATTTCGCCGGCGGGCGGCACGAAAACGACCGGCCCGCGCTCTCGCGTGGCCGTATTGTAGGCATAGAGGGCGCCCCGATCATGTTCCTCGCGGGAGATGAGATAAAGCGTCTCGTTGTCTGCGTTGAAGAACAATGGCTGCCAGGTCGGCATGTAGCCGTGGTCCGGGTGGCGGGCGATCTCCTGCCAGGGGGAATCGTCGTTGGCCCGCAGTTCCCAGACCAGCTCGGCCCGGTCCTTTGTGATTACCTGGCGCGAACGCAGCCGGAGGCGCCCGGCATGGTCGGCCAGGAAGTCCCTGTAATGGATGTTCTGCTCTAGGGTCATGAGCGTGGAGAGGGCCTTGTTGCGGACATTGAGCCGCGCCACGATGGTGTCTCGGTTCAGGGCGGTCAGCCCGGCGGTTTCGTCGGGCGCGAAGTAGCCCCTTACCAGGATGCGCTCCGGGTCGCCCGGAAGCTCGTCCTCAAGGGCCACGCTGGCGCCGGCGATGGAATTGTCCCGGGATTGTGATTCGGCAAGCCGGAGCACGCGTTTGCCTTGCGCGTCGGTCACGGCGAGGAAGAAGGATTCGTTGCCGGCGACGTCGGCGTAAAACACCAGGCGGTCGTTTCCTTTCCAGAAAAAGCCGGCGAGGCTTTCCTCCCGGCCTTGAAGGATCATCTGGGCGGAATTGGCTTTGCGGTCAAATACCCCCAAGGCCATCCGGCCTTCGTGTGGGAAAAGAAATGCAATTTTGGTTCCGTCGGGCGAGAGCCTTGGCTGGCGCACGTTGGGCAGGCCGAAAAAGGCCTCCAGCGGCACCACCGGATTGGTGGCGGCACCCAAGGCCGGGAGGAGGACTCCCAGCCAGCACGCCAGCAGGATTTGTTTCATTGGGGCCGATTTTGGGAGCTTTCCGTTGTCGGTCAAAACTAACACGGACCAGGTGCCGGCAGCATTTCGGGGTTCTGGTCAATGGTCGCTGACAGGTCGTCAATCGGCTGAGCCTGCTGATACTTGGCCTGAAGCTGCTAGCCAGCCGGTGCCCAAGGGATGACGGACGGAGCAGTCTTCGTCCAGGATCGCAAGTATAGGGATGTCAGGCCTGGCAGTGGGTGACTGGCGTGAGGAGAAAAGCCTTCCTTGGCTTGGCGGTGAGCTGAGCCTTTTTTGTTATCAATTGCTAGGTTTAGCCAAGAAGGTGAGTCGGGGAATCATGGGCTGCAACGACCTAGGGAAATATCGGCCTGCTCGTGCAATCTATCGCAAACCCATGAAATCCGTGAGAAAAGATGTTGAACTTCATCGGTAAAAATGCGCGTATGAGCGCAAGAAATTAGCCGGTTAGCTGGTTTTTTCTTACACACAACACACCGAACAATGAACAATAGCTCCGTAAGACACCTACGGAAGCCTTTGGCGTGCCTCTTTGGCGCCGGGCTTTCCCTGTTCGCGGCCTCGGCCGCTTTTGCCCAAACCCCCGCTCCCTCAAGCGATTCGGAAACCGTAAAACTGGATAAGTTCGTGGTGACGGGCTCCTTGATCCCGATCGCCGCCAATACCCCGGCTGTTCCGATCACGGTCATCAGCTCGCTTGATATCGAAAACACCGGTATCTCGAACGACCTCACCGACGTGCTTAAGAAGGCCAACCCGTCCTTCTTCGGCCGCGGTAACATCGGCCAGGAAAACGCCAACACCCGTGCGAACGGCACCAACGGCGCTTCCACGGTCTCGCTTCGCAACCGCGCCACCCTCGTGCTGATCAACGGCCGTCGCGCCTCGATCTCGCCGGTGGCGGCGACCGGTGGCGGCTCATTCGTGGACGTCAGCTTGATTCCCGTCTCCGCCGTCGAGCGCGTCGAAATCCTCAGCGACGGTGCTTCCGCGACCTACGGTTCGGACGCCGTTTCCGGTGTGGTTAACTTCATCCTCAAGTCCGACTACCGCGGGGCTGAAATTGGCGGCAGCTACGGTTGGGCTCCGAATGCGGGCAATTATGCCCAGCGTCGGGCCTACATGACCGTGGGCGCCGGCAACGAGAAGACCCAGGTGACGGTCTCCGCCGAGTGGCGCAGCACGGATCCGCTCTATCAGTATGAGCGTCCGTGGGGCCTGAACCAGTTCCGCACGCCGACCTTCGCGGGCGTCGTGACCACCGATGGCGGTGTTACGCGCTATTACCTCAACCCGAACCTGAACGCCCCGCCGTTGAACACGGACATGACCCTCGCCCAGCTTGTGGCTGCCGGCATCTACTCCGGTCCCTACGACCAGGCGCAGGTCGCCCAGTTCTTCGACCTTTCGCGCAAGGCGACGATGTTCCAAGGCACCCAGCGCCGCAGCCTTTTCCTGAATGCCGAGCACAAGTGGTCTGACTCGATCACGGCCTTCTCGGACATCCTGGTGACCAACAGCATCACGTTCAGCTCCCTGAACGCCCAGCCCGTCTCGGGTAACGTCGCCGCCAGTGCGGCGGTCAATCCGTTCGACGTCACGGTTACGGCGGCCAACCGCTTTGTTGACTTCCCGCGCCTCCGCATCGGCGACACCCTCGGTGTTCGCGGCGTGTTCGGCCTGCGCGGCAAGATTGCCGATTCCTCCTGGAACTGGGAACTGGCGGCCACGCTTAACCGCAGCACGCAGTATCTCCGTCAGCAGAACCTGATCGACACCAACGGTTACAACGCCGCCGTGGCGAACGGCACCTACAATCCCTTCGCGCGCGTGCAAGCGCCGGGCGTCATCGAGGGCTTCGTGGGCACCGGCTACCAGGACTATGTCAGCCGCGTGAACGGCTTCGACCTGCGCGTCAACGGCGAGCTCTTCCAGCTCCCGGCCGGCGCGCTCCAGGCCGGCTTCGGTCTGGAAACCCGCAAGGAGGCCGTTTCGATGGTCAACGACCGCAACGACCGTCTCGCGCTCTGGCTCCAGGGCACGCCGACGAATCCCTTCTCGGCCGAGTCCACGGTTGACGCTTTCTCGGCTGAATTCCGCGTTCCGATCTTCAGCAAGGAACAGGGCATTCGCTTCGCGAACACGCTCGAAGTCACCCTGGCCGCCCGCAAGGAGATCTATGACTCGACGACCGACCCGCTCGTGCCGAAGTTCTCCATCCGCTGGCTGCCGTTCAACGATGAATTCGCCGTCCGCGCGACCTACGGTGAGTCCTTCACGGCCCCGACCCTGTTCTCCCTCTACGGGCCGTCGAACTCCGGCTTCACCGCCTCCATCAACATCACCCGTTACGACTCGGCCGGCAATGCCATCGGGACCACGGGCTCCCGCCAATACCGTTCCCGCGGTGGTTCCAATCCCAACCTGATCCCGTCGGAATCCCGCAACTGGACCGCCGGTGTCGTCTGGTCGCCCCGCGCGATCAAGGGCCTGAGCGTCAGTCTCGACTGGTTTGACATCGATGAGCGCAACCTCGTCGGCAACATTCCGATCACCACCCTGCTCCAGTCCGTCGAGCAATTCGGTGCGGCCTCGCCGTATGCGGGCCAGGTGCGCGTCGCCACCAGCGTGGCGGGCGAGAACCACTTCACGGACGGCGCCCCGATCACGGCTCCCGGCCAGGTCACCGCCGGCCAGAGCGACGCGGTTTGGGTCACGAACCCCGTGCTCAACATCTCCGGCGCCTGGCAGTCCGGCGCCGAGCTGCGGGTCGACTACACGCGCGACACGGCGAGCATGGGCAAGTTCGAGTTCGGCACCGTGCTGAGCTACATCAACGACTACTGGACGCAAAATCTGCCGACGACGGCGGCGTTCGATTTTGGCGGCACCTTCAGCGGCACCAGCACGTATCCGCGCTGGCGCACCTATACCTCGGTTGACTGGACCTACAAGGCCTGGAACGCCGGCCTCGGCCACACGTTCATCCCGACCGTGGATGACGTGGCCGCGACGGTGCTCACGGAGATCGACTCCTACCAGACGTTTGATCTGCGCCTGGGCTACAAGTTCTCCGGCTTCAACAACAAGTGGCTCGAGAAGATGACCGTCACCGTGGGTGTGAACAACGTCCTCAACGAGGATCCGCCGTTCGCCCCGAGCGAGGCCGACCAGAACCGCGACATCAACACGTATGACGCGCTCGGCCGCTTCTTCTACATCCAGGCGAAATACCAGTTCTAAGCGACTGTGAACCTTCGCTGAAAGCTTCGGGCCGGACCATGGGGGTCCGGCCCTTTCTTTTGGCCAACCCGACCTTATGCGCTTCCCCCGTTTTTTCCGTGTCGCGGCCCTGTTGGGTCTCCTGCCGATGGCGACCTTGCTGGCGGCGCCTCCGCTGGTTCCCATTGAGAATTTTTTCGGCACCGAGGCGATGGTGCAAATGCAGCTGTCTCCCGATGGCAATAAAATCGCCATGCTCGCGCCGAACGGCGGTCGCTACAGCCTGGCCACGCTCGATACCGTCACCGGCAAGGCGAGTGTGGTGGTGCGGCTGGCGGATGAAAACATCCGGTCCTTTTTCTGGAAAGGCAATGACCGGCTGCTCTTTTACGCGCTGGTGGAAGGCAACGAGGTTCCTCTCCTGGCTTCGATCGATATCGAGGGAAAGGAGATGAAACGAATCCTGGAGCCTCGCATTCGCGAGGATGACTACTCCATTTTCTTTGGGCGCGTGGTGGATAGCTTCCCTTCGGATGATGAGAGCATCCTGATACTGGGCCGCACCGATCGTTCGGACGCGCGCGCTGAAGCGCGGGGAGCATTCAATGAATGGCCCACCATCTATCGCGTTAACGTCAACACGGCCCGCCGCACCAAGGTGTTTGCGGTGCCCGAGGACGAGGATGAAGGTTTTTTCAATGCCGCGGGGCGCCAGCGCCTGACCACGCAGGTGGAGGGGAAGAAGATTAAATTCGGCATACGTTCCCGGCATGATGAGCCGCTTAAGATCGTGCGGACTTTTGACATCACCGACATCCAGTGGAGCGTGCTGAGACTCATGCCCGATGATCGCACGGTCTACCTGATCGACAAGAGCGTCGGCAAATATGGCGCCTTGCGATCCCTCGATCTGGAAACCGAAAAACTCAGCGAACCGCTCTTCACTCCGGAGGCCGGCGAGATCAGCAATTTGATCCTGTCTTCCCGCCGGCAACGGCTCCTGGGCGTCGGCTATGAGGACGTCCGCTATCACACCCAGTGGATCGACCCCCAGTGGGCCAAAATCAACGCGACCCTGCGGGCCGGATTCCCCGACCGTGAAGTCAACATCACGTCGATCGCCGACGACGAAAAACGGTTCATTTTTGCCGTTACTTCCGATCGGGATCCCGGGCGCTATTATCTCGGCGATTTGCGGGGCGAGTCGCTGAAAGTCCAGATGATCAGCGCCGTTCTCCCCACCATCAAGCCCGAGGAGATGAGCCCGATGGAGCCGGTGAAGTTCCAATCCCGCGATGGATTGACCATTCATGGCTACCTGACGAAGCCGAAGGGGAGGGCCGACCGGCATACGCCGCTGTTGATCATGCCGCATGGCGGCCCGTTTGGCATCCGCGACTCATGGGGCTTTAACGCCGAGGTGCAGTTCCTCGCCAGTCGCGGCTATGCGGTATTCCAGGTCAACTACCGGGGTTCCGGCGGATACGGCGATGCCTTCGAGCGCGCCGGTTATGCCGAATGGGGCGGGAAAATGCAGGACGATCTTACGGACGCCGTCAAATGGGCCATCGACCAGGGGTATGCCGATCCCGACCGCGTCGGGATCATCGGTGCCAGTTACGGCGGTTATGCGGCGCTGGCGGGGGTCACCATGACACCCGAACTCTACAAGGTGGGCATCAACTATGTCGGAGTTTCGGACCTGCGTTTGATCACCCGGTGGGGCACGGAGCGTTCGGTGGGATCCAAGGCCGTTTTTGCCCTGCGGATTGGGAAAGACCCCAAGTTGCTTTATGATCGGTCGCCCGTGAATCATGTCGCCAACATTCGCGTCCCTACGCTGCATGCTTACGGCCGGAATGATCCCCGGGTGACCATCGAGAATTGGACGGTCCTCGAAGCCGCGCTAAAGAAGCACAACAAACCCTACGAGAGCATCATCGAAAAAAAAGAAGGACATGGTTTTGAGAAGGCCGAGGCCAGCATCAAGTATTACAGCGCCGTGGAGGCGTTCCTGGCCAAACACATGCCCTCGGATGCCCTCCAGGCGCGGTAAACAATCATCGACCTGCCTGGATTGACCGCTCTTCCGGTCTCTGGCCGGATGGTTAAGGTTGTTGCCTTGCCGTCGGCGGGTTGCTTGTTACCGCGACAAACCTGTCCATCCCGATGAATCTCTGGCACCGCTGCAGCAATGCGATTTTTGGCCGGCTTGCGCCTGAGGAACGGACTGTATTCAAAATCCAGCTGCTCCTGCTGTTCGTGTTGAGCACCTTGCTGTATTTGGGCTTCCCGGGGACGCGCGAATGGCGCCGGCAGGCTGAAGAGCAGCAGATGCAGACCATAATCCGCGGCTGGGATGGCCTCGCCTGGTATACCTGGCTGGCCGCCGCCCCCTTCATGCTCCTGCTGGTGCGGCGGCTTCCCTTGGAGCGCGGTCGGGTCATGGCCAACCTGGTCCGGCTCATCCTGGGCAGCGGCGCCATCTACCTGGCCGTGACCCATATCCGCTACGTGCTCCGAATCCTGCCTGATGCCTTTCAGGAGGGCACCTGGGGTGAGATCACGGATTTTGACACGTATGCCTATAACACCTTCTCGATGCTGCCGCTCGATCTGCTGACCTACAGCGGATTCTTCGCCGTGTCCTTTGCCGTCGATGCCTATTACAAGCACCGACACCACGCCGAACAGGCCGTCCGGCTCCAGCTCAAGGCGGCCCAGCTGCAGTCGGAACTGGCCCGCGCGGAACTCGCGGCCTTGCGCGGCCAGTTGCATCCCCACTTTCTATTCAACAGTTTCAACGCCCTCGCCACCCTGGTGCGCCAGCGGAAGAACGATGACGCGGTCGACATTATCGCCCAGCTCAGCGCTCTCCTGCGCCTCGCCATCGACCGCACGGGCCTGCAGGAAATCCCGCTGCACCAGGAGGTGGATTTCATCCGGCGCTACCTTGACATCGAGCACGTGCGCTTCGGCGACAAGCTGCGGGTGGATTTCGCCCTTGAGCCAGCCGCCCTGGGGGCCCTCGTGCCCAATATCGTGCTGCAGCCCCTGGTGGAGAATGCCGTCAAACACGGCATCTCGCTCCGCACCAGCCCGGGCACCGTGCGGCTGGCGGCCTCCCGGCAGGGCCAGCGCCTGCATATCGAGATCATGGACGACGGGGCGGAGGGGCCGGCGCCAAACTGCATTGGTTCGCCGAAGCCACAGAAACCCGGCATCGGGCTGGCCAATACCCGCGCGCAGCTCGACAAGCTTTACGGGGCGGATTACCGGCTTGAAATAATCCGGCAACCTGCGGGCGGCACCGTCGTCATACTCAATCTGCCCTGGCGCCAGGCGCCCGCGGCTTGAATCCCATTATGATGACCCAAATCCGCACCCTCGTAGTTGATGACGAACCACTCGCCCGCGAGGGAATCGTGGCCATGCTCGCCCAGGATCCGGAGGTTGAGGTGGTCGGCACGTGTGCCGACGGCCAGTCGGCCGTGACAGCCATCCGGGCGCAGCGCCCCGATCTGGTCTTTCTGGATATCCAGATGCCGAAGCGCGATGGGTTCGAGGTGCTGGCCGATTTGAAGCCGGAGGAGCGGCCCAAGGTGATCTTTGTCACGGCCTACGACAAATATGCCATCCGGGCATTCGAGCAGAATGCAACCGACTACCTGCTGAAGCCTTTCCGCGATGCGCGATTTTCGGACGCCCTGAGCCGCGCCAAAAAAGATATCCACCAAGCCCGGGCCACCAACCTGACCGACAGGGTGGAGCAGTTGCTTGGCTATGTGCGGGAGATGGTCAAACCCGGGACGCCGGCTCCGGCCGCACTTGTGGCGGAACCGGGCGATCGCGTGGTGCTGAGAACCGGCAGCGACATTCACTTCATCAAGGCGGCCGACATCATTTGGGTGGAGTCGCAGGCCGATTTTGTGAAGGTCCACACCACGGGCGCGCCCCAACTCGTGCGCGAGACCTTGCAAAGCCTGGAGCGACGCGTCGATCCGGCGAAGTTCCTGCGCATCCACCGCTCTTCCCTCGTCAACCTCGACCACGTGCGGAAGGTCACCCCGGCGCTTTACGGCGATTACACCGTGCTGTTGAGCAACGACACCAAGTTGCGCCTGAGCCGGAGAAACCGGGGCAAGTTGAAGCAGTTGATCGCCCGGCTTTCCGCCGGGCCTGAGGCGGTGCAGTAGGGGCCCGGGCGGTGCGGCCGCCGAAAAGCCGCAAAAAAAGGGAGCTGCATTTCGTCGGATAAATGCAGCCGCAAACGGGGCGTATCGAGCCGTCCATCGATATGCTGTTGCTGCCGGTTATGACACAAGTAGCCAGCCTTCAAACACGGCAGCGTGTTTTAACACAACACACCAGAACTATGAACTATCGCTCCGTAAGAATGCGGAAGCCTGTGGCGCTGCTTGGCGCCGGGCTTTCCCTCATCGCGGCTCATGCCGCTTTTGCCCAGCCAGCCAACGCCACCCCTGACGAGACGGTGAAGTTGGAGAAATTCGTGGTCACGGGTTCCTACCTGCCGGCGGCCGCCAATTCCGTCGCGATCCCCGTCATTTCGGTGGACGCGAAGACAATCGAGAATTCCGGCAGCAGCAACGTGCTCGAAATCCTGCGCAAGACCGTGCCGCAGTTCAACGGCAACGGCAACCTCGGCAGTGGCAACGCCAACGTCGGCAGCGGTTCCACCAACGGTGGCTCGCAAGTTGCGCTGCGCAACACCGGCACCCTCGTGCTCGTCAACGGACGCCGCGTGGCCTACGCCCCGGTCGGCGCTTCCGGCGGCTTCCAGTTCGTCGATGTCAACCTGATCCCGACCTCCGCCATCGAGCGCATCGAGGTTCTGGCCGATGGCGCCTCCGCCATCTACGGCACCGACGCCGTGGCCGGCGTGGTCAACATCATCCTCAAGACCGACTTCCAGGGCTTCGAGATCGGCGGCCACTTCGGCTGGACCGACAATGACGGCCACGCCCAGGAGCGCGGCGCGCACATCGTCGGCGGGGTCAGCAACGGCAAAACCAGCATGACGATCTCCGCCGAGTGGTTTAAGGAGGATCCGGTTTTTGCCTACCAGCGCCCCTATTCGGCCGTCACCTTCGGCACCCCGACCTTCGCCGGTTCGGTGAACATCGGCTCGTCCTTCTACTACCTGGATCCGTCCCGCGGCTCCCCCGCCGTGACCCCGGGCGGCCTGTCTCCCGCCGCCTTGGTGGCGGCCGGCGTCTATTCGGGCCCGCGCACCCAGAGCGCGCAGTTCGAACTCTTCAACCTCTCGCAATACGTCACGCAGAAGACGCAGAACGAGCGCCAGAGCGTCACCTTCGCGTTCGACCACAAGATCTCCGATGCCCTGAGCTTCTTCGGCGACTTTCTCTATTCGAACACGCAGACTTTCTCCCAGATCAACGGCCAGCCGCTCAACCTTGGCGGCTTTGACCCGGGCGACCCGGGCAATCCGTTTAACGTGACGGCCACTCCGCGCAACCGCCTGGTGACTAACCCCCGCCAGTATCTCAACGACACCACCGGCATCCGCGCCGTGGCCGGGCTGAAGGGCACGCTGTCCCCCGACTGGAGCTGGGAGGCGGCCGCCAACTACAACCGCATCAAGCAGGAATACCAGAACCCGGGCGTCATCAACAACGACAATCTCTTCACCGCGGTCGTCGACGGCGCCTTCAACATGTTCGCCCGCGACAACGACCCGGCCGTGTATGGTCCCTACAACATCGTCGGCACCGCCACGGGCGGCTTCATCAGCCGGCTGACCAACTACGACCTGAAGGTCACCGGCAAGGCCTTCGACCTGCCGGCCGGCCCGGTCGACCTCGCGCTTGGCGGCGAGATCCGCAAGGAGTTCCTCAGCGGCGTCGCCGACCCGCTCAGCATCCCCGACCAGTTCGGCAACATCGGCTGGAACGGGGCCACCTCGCTCAGCCCCTTCCAGGCGAGCCGCAAGGTTGACTCCGTGTTCGCCGAGGTGCGCGTGCCGCTGGCGAAGGACGCCCCCGGGGCGCACCTGCTCGAGCTCTCCGGCGCCGTGCGCTACGAGAAATACAGCGACACCACCGACCCGACCGTCCCGAAGGTGACCGTGCGCTACCTGCCGTTCGATGACCAGTTCGCCATCCGCGGCAGCTACTCGAAGTCGTTCTCGGCCCCGACGCTCTACAATCTCTTCGGGCCTTCCGGTATCGGCTTCACGTCCCCGTTCACCCTGACCCCGGCCGGCGGCGGCGCGGACATCGACAACCTCCAGACCAACTACCAGTCCACCGCCAACCCGAACCTCGATCCCGCCAAGGCCCGCAACTGGACCGCCGGCATCGTCTACTCGCCCAAGGCGCTCAAGGGTTTCTCGATCTCCATCGACTACTGGAACATCAAGCAGACCGGCCTTATTTCCTCCTTCGGCGGGGCGACGATCCTGCAGGACGTCGAGAACCTCGGCTCGGCCTCCCCGTATGCCAACCGCGTCAAGTTTGGCGGCTTCAACGGCACGCCCGTCGGCCCCGGCCCCGGTCAGATTAGCGGTGGCGTCCCGGATGACATCTACGTCACTGACGCTCTCGTCAATCTGGCGAGCCTCAAACTCGACGGCTTCGATGTCACCGCGAAATACACGCTGGATACGGCAAATCTCGGCCGCTTCGACTTCCAGTCGAACATCGGCATCTACCGCAGCTACGACTTCGTGTTCTTCCCGGGCGACCCGGCCTTCGAAACCGTCGGCCGTTCCACCGTCACCAACGGCACGATCCCGCGCTGGCAGACCTACACCTCGATGGATTACAGCAAGGGCAACTGGGGCGGCTTCCTCGGCCTGCGTTACCTGCCGGGTGTCGACAGCGACGACGTCGACACGAGCATCGGCTCCTTCTACACGCTGGACGGCTCCGTGTCCTACACGTTCGGTGCCGGGGTGAAGTATCTTGGCGGGGCCAAGTTCACCCTGGGCGTCACGAACATGTTCAACCGCTTCGGCCCGCTTGATCCCACGGTCAACACCGACGCGAACGTCGACATCAGCACCTACGGTTCGATGGGCCGCTTCTTCTACGCGGACCTGAAGTTCAAGTTCTAAGGCGAGCCCCCGTCGCCTTGATGGAAAACCGCCCGGCCACGCCCGGGCGGTTTTTTATTGGCCGAATGCGAGGGCCAGCACCGCCTGGTTGACCGTCCAGTCGGGGGTGGGGAAGCCGCGCTGCGGCGCCCGTGCTCCGAGGATCCGCCGGCGGTGGTAGTCCCGGCTGCGTCGGGCCTCGATCCCGTCGGTCAGGCAGGTATGGCTGACCGCCACCTGGCCGATTCCGCGGACGGCGATGCGCAGCGGGATCGCCGGGCCGGCCACGGGCACCGTGAACTCGCGCTTGAGCCGGCTGCGCGGGCGGGCGGCCTGCGCGCGAAACTCGATGGTGAACCGGTCCGCCAGTTCCCGCCAGGTGCCGTCCGACGCCTGTTGCTCAACGATGACCTTTTGCAAGGCCGGGGCGAAATTGTGCACCATGAACTGGAGCTGCCAGGCGCCGCACACCGGAGTGGCTTGTCCCAGCAGTCCGTGGTTCTTTGCCGCCCGCTTCAGCCAGTCGAGCCAGGCGGTCAGGCGAATCTCATCGGCATCGAGCACGGCCTCGTTCTGCCCGCGGACCCGGGGGTCGCGGGTGCGGGTCCACATGGCCCGGGCCGCCTGGCGTCCGGCCTTGAGTGCGTGGGCAAAGTCACGGGCGGTGGAGAGCAACGCGCTCAGGCCGGCCTGGGCTTCCTCGGGCTGGCGTCTCAGCCGGAAAATTTCGCGGGCGGCCCGGCGCACCAACACTTCGCGCCGGGCAAGGTAATGCCGGAAGGCGAGGCTGGCCGCGAGCGGCTTGGGCCAGTCGGCGGACTGGAGCCGCTCGAAAAACCGCTCCTCGATTTCGTAGGGTTTCAGGCTCTCGGTGCCGGCAAAGACGTCCCAGCGGTCGTTGATCTGCCAGCGGGCATAACCGGCGAAGGCGTGCTCATCGGCGGCGAGCAGGCCGCGGGCGAGGGGACGGGCGGCCTTGCACTTGAACATGCGCTCGAGGCCGCGGGCCAGCATGCCCGTGGCGTCGTCCTGGGCGGGTTCCAGCCAGAGATTGGCCGCCGCGGCGTCCACCACGGTGGTTGTCTCCAAGGCGAGACGGTAAGCCTCCCAGGAGGTCACCAGAAAACCCTCGGCCTTCACCGCCGTGCAACGTTGCCACCAGGAGCGGATGTTGGCCAGCCGGTCGCCAAACACGGGCAGCGGCTCGTGGCGGAAGGCGCCGTTCATGGGGCAGCCGTAGTAGGCGATGCCCTGCTTGCGCAGCGCAGGCAAAAGATCGCGTTCGGCAAAGTTGAAGAACTCCACGCGCGGTTTCTTCGCGAACGGGTAATAATACCAGTCATAGGCCGTGATGCCGCGCGGCAGCAGCGGGATGGCCTCGGGCGTGAAATACAGCATATCGGCCCAGATCCCGAGCTGCAGGCTCTGCGCGCCGGCGAGGGCGTGCAGCCGGTGGACGTGATTGGCGAAATGCCCGCCCAGGCCGGCGCGCGCGACCTCCTCACGGCAGCGCGGGCACTTGCCGAGGTGGAACGACTCGTCGAGGCCCACGTGCACCTTGCCGGCGGTGCAATACGGCGCGAGGTCGCGCAGCAGCCGTTCGGCGACCTCCCGTGTGCGCGGGTGCAGCGGGCAGATCTGGCCGTGCGGCAGCGGCCGGTCGCGCTCGTCGCGCAGCTCGTTCAGGTCGCGCCAGTCGGGGTGCTTGATGAGATACTGCGTGTGGCCGAGCAGGTTGATGATCGGCACGACGCGGATGCCGTTCTGTGCGGCGGTGAGCACGAGTTCGCCGAGCTGCTCGTAGGTGTAGGCATCGTCGCGGGCGACGCCGGGCAGGCTGGGATAGTGCACCGCGTCCTCGAGGTGCAGGTAAAGTTCCTGGTAGCCCCACGCCGCATAGCGCGGCAGCAGGGTCAGCAGGAAATCCAGCCGCTCGACCTGGCGTGCGAGGTCCCACTGGAAGGCGCGGATCATGGGCGTGGTCTCGCGCGGGGAGGGGCGCCGCTCAGCCGCGCTTCTGCTTGATGAGCTGCTCGAGCTTGACGATGTCGGCGGCAAACACGCGGATGCCCTCGGCCGTCTTCTCGGTGGCCATGGCGTCCTCGTTGAAGGCGAAGCGGAAGCCCTTCTCGTCGAAGCTGACCTTCTTCAAGTCGGCGCCCTTCGCCTTGACCGGGTCGAGCTTGCGGGCGAGCGGCTCGGTGCTGGCCTTGAGCTCGGCGAGCAGCTTCGGGCTGATGGTGAGCAGGTCGCAGCCGGCCAGCTCGGTGATCTCGCCCTTGTTGCGGAAGGACGCCCCCATGACCTCGGTCGCGTGGCCGAATTTCTTGTAGTAGGTGTAGATCTCGGTGACCGACTTGACGCCGGGATCCTCGGTGGGCGCATAGTCCTTGCCCGTGCTTTTCTTATACCAGTCGAGGATGCGGCCGACAAAGGGCGAGATGAGCTGGACCTTGGCCTCGGCGCAGGCCACGGCCTGGGCAAACGAGAAGAGCAGGGTCAGGTTGCAGTTGATCTTCTCCTTCTGGAGAAGCTCGGCGGCCTTGATGCCTTCCCAGGTCGAGGCGAGCTTGATGAGGATTCGTTCGCGCGGGATGCCGGCCTTCTCGTAGAGCGCGATGATCTCGCGGGCCTTGGCGATGGAGCCGTCGCGGTCGAACGAGAGGCGCGCATCCACCTCGGTGGAGACGCGGCCCGGGACGATCTTGAGGATTTCCTGGCCGAAAAGCACGAGCAGGCGGTCGATGACCTGCTCGGTGCTGGCGGTGGCGCCGGCGTCCTTGACGGCCTGGTCGAGCAGGTGGGCGTAGGCGGGGAGGGCGGCGGCCTTGAGGATCAGGCTGGGATTGGTCGTCGCATCGCGCGGCGCATACTCCTTCATGCTGGCGAAGTCGCCGGTATCGGCCACGACGGTGGTAAATTGCTTGAGTTGGTCGAGTTGGTTGGGAGTGCTCATGGCGTGGACGTGGAGGTTGAGGGTAAAACCGGTGGATGGGCCCGCAAATAGTTTCGCATCCACTCCAGGCCGCCCGCCTCGTCATGGAACGCACCATCGAGCTGGGACTCGAAGGCGGCCTCCAGCGCGGGCTTGAACTGGGGCCCGGGATGCAGGCCGAGGCTGATCAGGTGCCGGCCCAGCACGATGGGCTTGGGGGCGGCGTGCTCCAAGGCGAGGCGTTTGGCCGCCGTGCGCAGGTGGTTCAAGCGACGCACGGTCTCGGCGGAAACCAGCGGCGGGCGGCCGAGGTGGTCGGACTGCATCACGGCGATCAGCTCGTCGATCGTGGCGGGCTCGATCTTCCGGGCGAGGCGCCGCACCGTGGTGTCGCGGTATTCCTCGGCGCCCTGGTGATGCAACAGGTGGTTCACCACCAGCTGCCGCACGCGCGGGATCAGGTCGAGGGGCGCGCCGATGCGGTTCAGGAATGTTTCCGTCAAGGGACCGCCGGCGGCTTCATGCTCGGGGCTGACCCAGCGCAGCTTGCCGCGGCGCTCGGCCTGCTTCGTCGTAATGGCCTTGCCGAAATCGTGGGCGAGCACGCTGAGCGACAGGAGGCGCCGCGTCTGCGGCGGGCCGTTGCGCCACGAGTCGAGCCCCACCAAGGCGTCGAGGCAATGGTTCGTATGCACGAGCACGTCGCCTTCCGGGTGCCACTCGGGTTCCTGGGGGACGCCATCGAGCGCGGCGATCTCCGGGAAATGCTTCAGCCACCCGGTCTGCTTGAGTGTGATGATGCCGAGCGAGGGTTTTACCGCCTTGGTGGCCCACTTGTCCCACTCGCCCCAGACGCGTTCGACGGCCAGTTCGGCGTAGGTGCCGCTGATCGAGCGGCACAGCGCGACCGTCTCGGGCGCGAGCGTCAGTTCGAACCGGGCGGCGAATTGGAAGGCCCTCAGCACACGCAACGGATCCTCGACAAAGGCCGGACTGGTGTGGCGCAGGATTTTTTTCTTCAGGTCATCGGCACCGCCGTGGAAATCGAGGAGCCGGTTGTCCAGCGGGTCGTAGGCGATGGCGTTGATCGTGAAGTCACGCCGGGCGGCGGCCTCGGCCTCGGTCAGCGTCGGGTCGGGCGCGACGGCGAAGCCGCGGTGGCCGGCGCCGGTCTTGGACTCGCGGCGCGGCAGGCTGAAATCGTATTCGGCGCCTTCGAGCCGGACCTTGAGCACGCCGAAACTGCGGCCGACAAGGTCGGTCGGACCGAACGGTGCGAGCGCCCGGCCGAGCGCCTCGTAGTCGAGCCCGTAGACCTCGATATCAAAATCCTTCGGCTCAAGCCCCAGCAGCCAGTCGCGCACGCAGCCGCCGACCAGCCGCGGCCGGCCGCCCGCGGAGCGCAGGGCGGAAAGGGCGGCGAGCAGGGGCGGAGGCAGCTTCATGCCTTGGGTGATTTAAAGGCATGCCAGGCCAGCAGCGCCCAGCCGGCCAGGAAGGCGACTCCGCCGAGTGGTGTGACCGGACCGAGAAGTTTCGGCCCGCCGAGCGCGAGCCAGTAAAGCGAACCTGAGAACAGCACCACGCCCGCGATCCAGCACCGGCCGACCCAGGCCTGGCCCGGGAGGGCGACCAGCGCCACCGCATGGATCAGATGGTAAAGCACGGCGGTTTGCCAGGTGGTCGTCGTGCCATTGGCCGCGAGCGTTTCCTTCAGGGCGTGCGCTCCAAACGCGCCGAGGGCGACGCCGGTGAAGCCCAGCAGGCCGGCGGCTATGAGGTTTGGGCGGGTGGCGGGATTCATGGGTAAAACGAGTGTGTGGACAACAACGGCAAAAACAAACACATCCATGGGGTTCACATGGCCTGTCATTCTGAACGAACTGAAGAATCCAGATATGCGATGCCTGCATGGGCACCGAACGGCTGGATTCTTCGCTATGCTCGCAATGACAGGTTGGGAGGAATGATGCGGGGAATGGGAGTATTCCTGCTGCTGATCGTTTCTTTTGTGCGAGCGGAGGAAGCACCGCCGTTGCGGGTGGATGTGGCCTATGCCTCGAGCCATGTTTTCCGCGGCGTTGAGCGCGCCGGCGATTCCGTCCAGGCGGGCGTCGAGCTCAGTCGCGACCGCTTGCGCGGCGGACTTTGGGTCAACCAGCCGTTTGACGGCGACGACACCCGGGAAGTGAACCTGAATGCCGCCTATGTCTGGCAACCTGCGGATGCATTCACGCTGGAAGCCTCGTTGGCTCACGCATGGTTCGACGAGGTGCCGGGTGGCGGCGTGGATCGCGCACTTGAGGCCGGTCTGACCGTCACGCTGACGCCGGTGGGCGGCTTCTCGCCGAGCTTGGCCTATTATCACGATTTCCGTTTGCGCGCCGACACCATGCAAACCTCGGTCGCACGCAGCATCGCGCTGCCGAAGTTGGGCGCATTTCTTGAAGTGAACCTCTTTGCGGGGTGGGTGAGCGGTGACGACTGGCGTCCGGATGCGCCGGGGCCGCGGCGCCATGTCAGCTACGGCTATTGGGGCGGGGAAGTGGAGCTGCCTTACCGGGTCGGGGCCCATACGACCGTGGTGGCCGGGCTGCATTACGCCGACAGCTTTGGGCGTTCGGCAACAAATGGTCCGTTTGGTCGGGCTTCGGATGATAATTTATGGGTCACACTTGGCGTAACCCTCGATTTTTGAGGGGTTAAGGCATCGGCGGGGTGGTATTCAGGAATGTGAAAGGTTCGGGGTTGACAGGGGTAGGCGAAATCCTTCCCTTTGGCCCCTTTCCGCAAATGAAAACCTATCTGGCCAAGAAAGAGACTGTGCAGCCCAAGTGGTATCTGATCGATGCCGAAGGCAAGGTGCTGGGCCGTCTCGCCGTTAAAGCCGCCAACATCCTCCGCGGCCGTCACAAGCCCACTTACACGCCCCACGTCGACACCGGCGACTTCGTTGTCGTCATCAACGCGAACAAGGTCGTCCTCACCGGCAAGAAGGAAGAGACCACCGAATACATGTCTTTCTCCGGCTACGTCGGCGGCGAGAAGTATCGCAAGCTGACCGATGTCCGCCGCCAGAAGCCCGAGTTCATCGTCTCGCAGGCCGTCAAGGGCATGCTCCCGAAGAACCGCCTCGCGGCCAAGATGCTGACCAAGCTCCGGGTGTTCCCCGGCGCGACGCATGACCATGCGGCCCAGAACCCCGTCGTCCTTAAGTAACCCATGAGCGCTGAAACCTCCGTTTATCTCGGCACCGGCCGTCGCAAGACCTCCACCGCCCGCGTCCGCCTCACCGCCGGCTCCGGCCAGCTGTCCGTCAACGACCGCAAGTTCGAGGTCTATTTCACGCACGACAACTTCGTGCGCCGCGCCGTCGCCCCCCTGGTCACGGCCGACAGCAAGGACAAGTTCGACGTTTCCGTGAACGTCGCCGGTGGCGGCATCAGCAGCCAGTCCGGCGCCGTCGCCCACGGCATCGCCCGCGCCCTGCTGAAGTTCAATCCCGAGCTCCGCGTCACCCTCAAGAAGGCCGGTCACCTCACCCGTGACCCCCGCGAGAAAGAGCGCAAGAAGGCCGGCCAGCCCGGCGCCCGCAAGCGCTTCCAGTTCTCCAAGCGTTAATCGTCCGGACCTGGAACACGTTTTCCCCCGAAGCGGAGCGCCTCACGGCCTCCGCTTCTTTCTTTTGGCGGTCACGAAACTTCTCGATTCCCCCGCGGGAATTCATAATCCTACCACTCCCTTAAATGAATGTCGGCATTGTCGGCGCGTCGGGTTACTCCGGCGAAGTTCTGGTCAAACTCCTCCTCGGTCACCCGCAGGTCAAACTGACGGCGGTCACATCGCGTCAGCACGCGGGCAAACCCGTTTCCGCCCTCATCCCGTCGTTGCGCGGCACCGCGGCCGACCAGCTGAAATTCATCGATTCCGACGCCAAGGCCCTCGCCGCCCGCAATGACATCGATCTCTGGTTCCTGGCCCTGCCGCACGGCGCCGCGGCCGACTTCGCCAAGGCCCTCGTGCCGGCCGGCCGCAAGGTTGTGGATCTGAGCGCCGACTTCCGCGTCGCCGACCTCGCGACCTACGAGAAATATTACGGCGCCCACCACGCTCCCGACCTGCTGTCGTCGGCAAAATTTGTGCTGCCCGAGCTGACCGACCCGAAATGGAGGGCGGAACTCAAGCTCGCCGCCGCGCCCGGTTGCTACCCAACCAGCACGCTCGTGCCGCTGCTTCCGCTGCTCAAGGCCGGGATCATCTCGCGCGAGCACATCGTGGTGAACTCCTTCAGCGGTGTCAGCGGCGCCGGCAAGAAGCTCGAGGAGACCTACCTTTACGTCGAGCGCACCGAGAGCGCCAAGGCCTACGGCCTGACCAAGCACCGGCACCTCGCCGAGATCGAGGAGCAGCTATCCGCCGCGGCCGGCGCCAGGATCGTGCTGCAGTTCAACCCGCACCTGGCGCCGATGCGCCGCGGCATCGCCACCACCATCACGGTGCCGGCTGCGAAGGGTGCGACCATCGAGTCCCTCTACGCCACCTGGCAGACGGCCTACACCGGCCGGCCCTTCGTGGCCATCCTGCCGTCCGGCGAGACCCCGGACACGGCGCACACCGTCGGCACCAACCGCGTCGACATCTCCGCCGTGCTTGATGCCCGGACCGGCAACTTCGTGATCACCTCCGCTCTCGACAATCTCGTCAAGGGCGCCAGCGGCCAGGCCGTCCAGATCATGAACCTGTGGCTCGGCCTGCCCGAGACCGCCGGGCTGGCCTGATTTTTTGCCCCACCCATGACGACCCATCTGCTCGTTACTCCCGACAGCGCCGGCATCACGGATGTGCCCGGCTTCGAGGCCGCCGGTGTGGCCTGTGACATTCGCGAGAAACACGACCTCAAGCGCCTCGACCTCGCGCTGCTCTTTTCCCTGCGCCCCTGCACCGCCGCCGGCACCTTCACCAAGAACGCCGTCAAGGCCGCCCCGGTGCTGCTCTGCCAGAAGCACCTGGCGCACGGCGGGCCGTTCCACGGCATTGTCGCCAACTCGGGCAACGCCAACGCCTGCACCGGCCCCGACGGCCTGGCGGACGCGCACACCACCGCGCAGCGGATCGCGGCCTCGCTCAACCTGAAGCCCACCTCCTTCTTCGTCTGCTCGACCGGCCGCATCGGCCAGCCGCTGCCCATGCCGAAGCTGCTCAAGGGCCTCGAGCGCACCGTCAGCGAGAAGGGCCGCACCTCCGACCACGGCCACAAGGCCGCCAGCGCCATCCTCACCTCCGACACGAAGCCCAAGACCGTCACGGTCAGCTTCACCTACGACGGCAAGAAGCACTTCGTCTCGGGCATCGCCAAGGGCGCCGGCATGATCCAGCCGAACATGGCCACGATGCTCGCGTTCCTCGCCACGGATTTCTCCGTGCCGCGCAGCTTCCTGCAGAAGACCCTCTCCGAGGCCGTCACCGGCACCTTCAACTGCATCACGGTCGACGGCGACATGAGCACCAACGACACCGTGCTCATGCTGGCCAACGGCCACTCCGGCGTCAGCGTCGGCGACAAGAGCCCGCGCGAGCTGCGCGTCCTGTTCGCCGAGGCGGTCTGGAAGGCCTGCGAGGTCCTCGCCGACAAGATCGTCTCCGACGGCGAGAAGATCACCAAGGTCGTCGAGGTAAAGGTCAACGGCGCCGCCTCGGCGGATGACGCCGAGAAAGTGGCCCGCGCCATCGGCAACTCGCTCCTCGTGAAGTCCTCCTGGTATGGCGAGGATCCCAATTGGGGCCGCCTGGCCGATGCGGCCGGTTACGCCGGCGCCAAGCTGGTCGAGGCCAAGCTGGACATTCTCTACAACGACACGCCGGCCATGACCGCGGGCAAGCCGCATGCCGACCTGAAGCCCAAGTGGAAGGAGATCGTGAAGGCCCGCCGCTTCACCATCACGCTCAACCTCCATCTCGGGAAGGCGTCGTTCCGGCTGCTCGCGACCGACCTCACCGAGGGCTACGTGCACTACAACAAGAGCGAGTGAGCCGCGTGACAATTGCCGGCTCCTGCATTTTTTTAGTGAAATCCGCGCGCATTGCCTTAACAAATTCAGCCACACGACAACTGATGAACACCGCGCCGCAGATTTTTTGCCCGCTCCTGACCTCCTGATGGACGTTTCCGAGGTCATTGCCAAAGCGCGCGTGCTTCTTGAGGCCCTGCCTTACATCCAGGACTTTCGCGGCGCCACCTTCGTCGTCAAATACGGCGGCAGCTTCATGGACGATCCCGACCCGACCGTGCGCAAGAGCGTGGCCACGGACATCGCCTTCCTCGCGGCGGTCGGCATCAACGTCGTCGTCGTGCACGGCGGCGGCAAGGCCATCAACCGCGCGATGGACGCCTCCGGCCTGAAGGCGAACTTCATCAACGGCCTCCGCGTCACCGACGAGGCGACCATCGCGATCGTCAAGAAGACCCTCGACGAGATCGTGAACAAGGAGGTCTGCGACACCCTTTCCGCCGTGAAGGCCAAGCCGAAGGGCCTCGCCGGTGACAGCGTGCTCGTCTGCCAGAAACTCGAGACCGACGACGACGGCAACAAGATCGACCTCGGCTTCGTGGGTGATGTCACCGAGGTGAAGGTGAAGCTCATCAAGAAGGAGATTGCCGACGGCTTCATGCCGGTGATCTCGCCCGTGGCCGAGGGTTACGACGGCAAGCCTTACAATGTGAACGCCGACACCGTGGCCGGCCGTGTGGCCAGCGCCTTGCGCGCCCGCCGCCTGGTCTACATGAGCGACGTGCCCGGCCTGCTGGCCGACCCGAAAAATCCCGCGACCCTCATCTCCTCGGTCAAGGTCGGCGAGGTGGACGGCCTCAAGAAGAAGGGCATCATCGACAAGGGCATGCGCCCGAAGGTGCAGAGCGCCGTGCGCGCCCTGCAGGAAGGCGTCCAGCGCGTGCACTTCGTGGACGGCCGCATGCCGCACAGCCTGCTCCTCGAGATTTTCACCGACAAGGGTGTGGGCACGGAAATTGTGCACGGCTGAGCCGGTGCGCGGCGCATTGCGCGCGTGCATTCAAGCAGCGGATTCGTAAACTCCCGACTTCCTTCTTTTCCATGAGCCTGCCGACCATCGTCCGCACCAACACCGCCGAGCTTTATGACGCCTACGTCATGAAGAACTACAACCGCGCCCCGCTGACCATCGTGCGCGGGGCCGGCGTCTCGGTGTGGGACGACGCCGGGCGGGAATACCTCGACTTCACCTCGGGCGTGGCGGTCGCGGCCCTGGGGCACTGCCACCCGGTCTGGGTGGAGGCCATCCGCCGCCAGGCCGGCGAACTCATCCACTGCAGCAATCTCTTTCGCAACCCCAACCAGGGTGAGCTGGCGCGCCGGCTGGTGCAGCAGGCCGGTCCCGGCCGGGTGTTCTTCTGCAACAGCGGCACCGAGGCCAACGAGGGCCTGATCAAGCTCGCCCGCCTGCACGGCCTGCGGAAGTCGGGCGTAGAGGGAAAGTGCATCGGGATCATCGGCGCCAAGAACGCGTTCCATGGCCGCACCTTTGGCGGCATGAGCGCGACCCCGCAGGAGAAGATCCAGAAGGGCTTCCGTCCGCTGCTGACCGGTTTCGCCTTCGGCGAGCTGAACAACCTGCAGAGTTTTGCCGATCTCATCGACGAGAATACCGCGGCCATCTTCCTCGAGACGATCCAAGGCGAGGGCGGCGTCACCCCCTGCACCGACGAGTTCCTCTGGGGCCTGCGCCAATTGTGCGACAAGCACAACCTGCTGCTCATGCTCGACGAGGTGCAGTGCGGGCTTGGCCGCACCGGGACCTTCTACGCCTTCCAGCATTCCGGCGTGCGGGCCGACGCGATCGGCATGGCCAAGGGCCTGGGCGGCGGCTATCCGATGGGTGCCATCTGGGCGGCGGAGAAGCACGCCGAGCTGTTCACGCCCGGCTCCCATGGCTCGACCTTCGGCGGCACCCCGCTGGCCTGTGCGGCCGCGCTGGCGGTGCTGGATGTCTTCGAGCGCGAGAACATCCTGCAGAAGGTGCAAGCCAACGGCGCCGCCTGGCGGATCCAGCTGGAGCAGCTCGTCACGGAGTTTCCCCGGCAGCTGAAAGCCATCACCGGGCGCGGTTACATGATCGGTCTGCTGCTGCACGGCGAGCCGGGGCCCTACATTGCGGCGCTCCGCGACGAGGGCCTGCTGGCGCCCGCCGCCGGCACCAACACCGTCCGGCTGCTGCCACCGCTGATCGCCACCCAGGAGCACCTCGATCGCGCCACGGCGATCATCCGGAAGGTGCTGGCCAGGAAAAACCAACCCCCCGCCTCATGAGACACTTCCTCAAGGAAACCGATTTTTCCCGCGACGAGGTTGCGCAGATCTTTGCGCTGGCCCGCCGGTTCAAGCAGGAGCGCGGTCACCACGAAAAGCCGCTTGCCGGGCAGACTTGGGCGATGATCTTCGCCAAATCCAGCACGCGGACGCGCGTGTCCTTTGAGGTCGGCATCCACGAGCTCGGCGGCAACCCGCTTTTCCTCAACACCAACGACATCCAGATCGGCCGCGGCGAGCCGATCAGTGACACCGCCCGGGTGCTCGGTCGCTTCGTGCACGGGCTGGTCGTGCGCACCTACGCGCACGCTGATATCCTCGGACTGGCCGAGCACGGCGGCCTGCCGGTGGTGAATGCTCTGACCGATTTTCTGCATCCCTGCCAGATTTACACGGACGCCTTCACCGCGGCCGAGCGCTGGGCCGGTCCCTCGGGCGACCTGTTCGCCTCGCTGCAGGGGCGCAAGGTGGCGTTTCTCGGCGACACCTGCTTTAACATGTCGAACTCGTGGATCCTCGGCGCGAACCTTTTTGGCATGAAGGTTTCGCTGGGCGGTCCGGCGAGCGATGGTCCGACCCAGGAGATTCGCGATCTGGCGGCCCGGTCGGGCGGCACGTTCCACTTCACCTCCGATCCTTACGAGGCCGTGGCCGGGGCCGACATCGTCTACACGGATGTGTGGGCCAGCATGGGGCAGGAGAGCGAGGCGGCCGAGCGCCAGCGGCGCATGATGCCTTTCCAGGTGACGAGAAAGCTTTTCGAGGCCGCCAAGCCCGATGCGCTTTTCATGCACTGCCTGCCGGCGCATGCCGGCGAGGAGGTCACGCAGGAGGTGCTCGATCACCCGCGTTGCGTGATTTTCGACGAGGCGGAGAACCGCCTGCATGTGCAGAAGGCGATCCTGGCCATGCTCGCCCGCCACCGGGGCTGAGGCGGCCTGCGCCGACCGTTACGAGCCGGTCGCCAGCACCAGCATCACGCGCGTCGGCGTGGTCTTCTGGAAGTTGCCGGTTGTCAGATCGCCGTCGTCAATCTTCTCGTCGATCTGGGCCAGCTGTTCGTCCGTGCAGGTGAAAGCGGCGATGCAGATGCCGGCGTTGCCACCGGAGCTGAGGTTGTTGTCCCAGTTCCAGCGGCCGCCGATCACGGTGACCGCCTGCCACGAGGCGACCTTGAAGTCACCGGCCATCGGCACCGGCGAGGAGGGCACGACGCCCGAACCGGCGTTGGCCGGCCACGCGCCGTTCTGCGAATTGTAGATCTCAAAGGCCTGCGAGAAGACGCGAAAATCGTTAATGATGCGCGCGTTTTGCGAGGCGCGTTGCACGCGCTGAAAGGCCGGGATGGCCAGGGCGGCCAGCAGGCCGATGATGACCACGACAATCATGATCTCCACGAGCGTGAATCCGCTCGCTGGAACACGGCTGAACCGTTGTGGGGTCTTGCTCATGCAGCTGGGGCGGATCATCCCCGGCGCTGGGGTAAAGGCAACCCCGGAGGGGCCATTTGGCCTTAAATACCTGATTTTTACTTTGCGCAGGCGGGATGATTACCAACACTGCAAATCCTATCATGAAGATCGTCCTCGCATATTCTGGAGGCCTAGACACCTCCGTCATCGTCAAGTGGCTCAAGGAAACCTATGACGCCGAGATCGTCACCTTCGCGGCTGATATCGGCCAGGAAGAGGAGCTTAAGGGGTTGGACAAGAAGGCCCTGAAGACCGGCGCTTCCAAGCACTACACCATCGATCTGGTCGAGGAATTCGCCCGGGACTTCATCTACCCGATGATCCGCGCCAACGCGATTTACGAGGGCCAGTATTATCTGGGCACCTCCATCGCGCGCCCGCTCATCGCCAAGGCGCAGGTTGAAATTGCGAAGAAGGAAAAGGCCGACACCGTCGCACACGGTGCCACGGGCAAGGGCAACGATCAGTGCCGCTTCGAACTCACCTACATGGCGCTCGCCCCCCATCTCCAGATCATCGCGCCGTGGAAGATCGAGGCCTACCGTGATCTTTTCCCGGGCCGTGCCGAGATGATCGCCTACTGCGCGAAGCACAAGATTCCCGTCGAGGCCTCGCTCAAGAAGCCGTATTCGATGGACCGCAACCTCCTCCATATCTCCTACGAGGCGGGTATCCTTGAGGACCCGTGGTTCGACCCGACCACGAAGGCCAACAAGGCGATGTTCAAGCTTTCGGTCGCCCCCGAGGACGCGCCGGACAAGCCGGAGTATGTCGAAATCGATTTCGTGAAGGGCAATGCCGTCGCCGTGAACGGAAAGAAACTCACCCCCGGCGGTGTGCTGAAGGCGCTCAACAAGCTCGGCGGCAAGCACGGTATCGGCCGCGTCGACCTCGTCGAGAACCGCTTCGTCGGCATGAAGTCCCGCGGCGTCTACGAGACCCCGGGCGGCACGATCCTGATGCAGGCGCACCGCCAGGTGGAGTCGCTCACGCTCGACCGCGAGGTGCTGCACCTGCGCGACGGCTTCATCCCGAAATACGCCGAGCTCGTCTACAACGGCTTCTGGTTCGCGCCCGAGCGCGAGATGCTCCAGGCGATGGTCGACGAGAGCCAGCGCTACGTCACCGGCACCGTCCGCCTCAAGCTCTACAAGGGCAACATCATCACCTGCGGCCGCAAGTCGAAGTATTCGCTCTACGACGACAAGATCGCGTCGATGGAGGGCGTGAAGAGCTGGTATAACCAGAGCGACGCGACGGGCTTCATCCGTCTCAACGGCCTGCGCCTCCGCGCGCGCAACCTCGCGCAGGGTGGGCCCAAGACATAAGGCGTAGGGATATTCCCCGGCAAAGATCAAGGCGGCCCACCGGCCGCCTTTTTTGCGCCAGTGCGCTTCGGCGCGGAATTATGCAGGCTCGTCGCGCCTTCCGGCGGACTGGCCACACGCTGGTTGTGGGGGAGCAGCGCATTGCGTTGGCTCGGACCGTCTGCTAGCTAGGCCGACAAACACAATGACTACGACGCCCCGCGATCACTGGTGGATGAGCCTGGCGTTGCTGGTTTTGGGCGGGGGCCTGGCGCTGATTTTCCTGGGGCCGCGGGAGTCGTTGCCCGGAGTCGCGCGCGGGATGCAGGACCGGGATGTCCTCCGGATTGTCTACACGCAGGCGCTCCGCCCGGACCCGCATGTGCGGATGCTGCCCCTTTCGACCTATAATCAGTTTATCCTCAGCCTGTGGGAGCCGCTGGTGGAATGTGATCCCCTCACCGGCGAACCGCAGCCGGCGGCGGCGGCGAGCTGGACCTGGTCGGACGATCACCGGCTGCTGACCCTGCGGCTCCGGCCCGACGGCCGCTGGAGCAACGGCGACCCGGTCACGGCGCAGGATTTTGTGCGCGCCTGGCAGCGGCTCCTGCGCGCGCGCATCGACCTGGCCTACACGCTTTTCCCGGTGAAAAACGCGGAGGCCTACCATCGCGGCCAACGGGACCGGCCGGAGAACGTGGGCTTGCGCGCCTTGGATGATCTCACGCTCCAGGTGGAGCTGGACCAGCCGCGAACCACGCTGCTGGCCGAGCTGTCCGATCCGCTGCTGGCCCCATTGCACCACTCGACCGAGCGGGCTCTGGCGGATCGGACGTTTTATGAACAGCCGGCGGCCTTGGTCACCAACGGACCCTTCCGGCTGCAACAGGCCAACGCCGACGGTTTCCGCCTGGAGACCAGCCCCGCCTATCATGGACGGGCGGGAGTGCGGCTGGCCGGCGTGCAGTTCATCCGGGCCAACAGCTCGACCATGGGGTCCCTGCTGGTCTCGGCGGGCAAGGCGGACCTGATGCCGTCGGTGAACCTTTCGGCCGAGCGCCGCTGGCCCACCCGGCGCCCGATGGCCGTTGAGACGGAACTCGAGCTCGGGGTCGTGGGAAACTATTTCAACGTCACGCGCGGCCCGTTGCGCGACCTGCGGGTGCGCCGGGCCCTCGCCCTCGCGCTGAACCGCGAGGAGCTGATCGAGGAATCCGACCGCGCCCGGCTGGTGCCGGCCTGGTCCTGGGTGCCCGACATGCCGGGCCGGCCCGGCCTGGTGTTGTTCAGCGAGGATGCCGCCGAGGCCCGCCGGTTGCTGGCCGAGGCAGGTTATCCGGCAGGGCAGGGCTTCCCGGTCCTGCGCATGGCGCTGCCGCTCTGGATGGAGGGCAATCCCTATCCGGCCGCGTGCGGCGAGCGTTGGTTCAAGGAGCTGGGCATCCGCACCTACGTGGCCTACGAATCACCCGCCAAGCGCAGCGAGCGGATCAATGCGGGGGATTACGACATCATCTACGGCGGCTTGATCGCCACGGTGCCGGACCCGGCGGACCTGCTCACGAGCTTCACGATGCCGGCGGAATACAGTGAAACCAAATGGCGGGACGATGAGACCATCCGCCTGATGGCGGCGGCCAACCACAAGACCGGCAGCGAGCGGCTGGCGCTCGTGGAACAGGCGGAGCGCCGGGCCATGGCCGCCGTGCCGGTCGTGCCGCTGATGTTCGAGCGCCGCCACACCCTGCGGGCTGCGGAGGTGAAGGGCTGGTATGGCGATCCGCTGGCCCGCCAGTCGCCGAAACGGCTGTGGCTGGAGGCCCCGGTCGTCGCTCCCTCGGTCTACCCCCACACCGGCACATGAATCCCGCGAACGGCAACGGTGGCAATGCCTGGTGGCGCAACTGGCGCTTCTGGCTGCTGGTCTGGGTGACCGGCACCATTGCGCTTACGGCCGTCGTGCTTTGGGATGCACGCTCCTGGCTGCAGGACGCCCCGCAGGCCACCTTCCGCGCCACGCGGCTCAACCTGTGGCCGCTGGAGATCCTGTGGTGGTTCTTCGTCCCGGCGATCCTGCTGGTGCACCGGAGCCTCGCGCGTGCCGACCGGCACTGGCTGTGGGCGGTCGGCCTGCACGGCTTGCTCGCCCTGATCATCACCGGCCTGTTTATCGTCGCCCAGGCCTTCCGGCTCGTGCTGGTCAACCATCTGCCGGCCAGCTTCCTGCCGGTGGTGGTGAACGATCTGCGTTGGATGCGGGGGTGGAGCTATCTCCCGGCCTTGGTCTACCTGGCGCTGGTCCTGGCGATCTACGCCGTCAGCTTCTACCGCCAGTGGCGGGACGGCCAGCGTCTGACCAGCCAGCTGCAGGTCGCCAATGCCCAGCTCGAAACCAAGCTGGTCCGCGCGAGCCTCGACGCGCTGAAGATGCAGCTCCACCCGCATTTCCTCTTCAACACCCTCAACTCCATCACCAGCCTGATCCGCAACAACCGCACCCGCGAGGCGGAGGACATCGTCGCCGGGCTGGGGGAGCTGCTCCGCCGCTCGCTGGACCACAAGCAGGAGGCGATGGACACGCTGGAGCGCGAGCTCGATTTTCTCCGCCGGTATTTCGAGATCGAGCGCATCCGTTTCCAGGATCGTCTCAAGGTGGAGTTCGACATCGACCCCAAATGCCTCCGCGCCCAGGTGCCGAGCCTCCTGCTCCAGCCGCTGGCGGAGAACGCCATGAAACACGGCATCTCCAAGGATCCGGCCGCCCGCCTGCTGCGGGTCAGTGCCGAGCGCGACGGCACCCGGCTTCTGCTCACGGTGTATAATGACGGCCCGCCCCTGCCCAAGGACGACGCCGCGCTCGGCCGCGGCATCGGCATGCAAAACACCCACGCCCGCCTGCAGATGCTCTACGGCGACGAGGCGCGCCTGCGGCTTCGCGACAACACCCCGCAGGGCGTCCGCGCCGAGATCATCCTGCCTTTCCGCACGAGTTCATCCCCATGAATACCACAACTGCTACGATCCGGACCATGATCGTCGACGACGAGGTCCTCGCCCGCCAGAACGTCGAGGCGCTGCTGCGCCACGACCCCGACATCGCCATTGTCGCCCAGTGCAACAACGGCACCCAGGCCGTCGAGGCCATCAGGCAACACCAGCCCGACCTGCTCTTCCTCGACGTGCAGATGCCCGGCATGACCGGCTTCGAGGTGCTGGCCAAGCTGCCGGCCGCGTTGATGCCCCAGGTCGTCTTCGTGACCGCCTACGATCATTTCGCCCTGCAGGCCTTCGAGGTGCAGGCGGTGGACTACCTCCTGAAGCCCTTCAACCGCGCCCGGTTCGCCGATGCCCTGGCCCGGGCGAAGAGCGCCGTGCGCAGCCAGGAGAAGCGCGACTTCTCCAAGCGCCTCGACGAGGTGATGTCCGCGTTGCAGAAGCTGCGCGAGGGCACCCCGGCGGACGGCGGCGCGGCCGCCAAGCCCCGCGAGGGCGACGGCCGCCTCTTCATCCGCTGCGACGGCGAGATCCACGTGATGGCGCCCGAGGACATCCTGTGGATCGAGTCCGACGGCGACTACGTGCGCCTGCACGTCAGCGACAAGTCGCGCTTCGTGCGCATGTCGCTGCACAAGATGATGGAGAAGCTGGATCCCGCCCACTTCGTGCGCATCCACCGCTCCACGATCGTGAATCTCCGGCACATGCGGAAAGCCAGCCCGGCACTCTACGGGGAATACACCGTTGAGCTGACCAATGGCGCGAAACTCAAGGTCAGCCGCACGTTCGTGCACGATTTGAAAGCGCATCTGTAAGCCACGACGCGCTTTGTCGCGTTTTATTGGCTCTCCGCAAAACCGACGGGGGACTTGGTATCGCCCGGTTGTAGGCTCGTCGCACGGCCATTGAGCCGGCGGAGCATCACGCGACAACTGCGGTGTCATAACGAGGGGCAGGCGCACTGCCTCGCTCGCCATAACACACCAGTAAAACGCATGAACTCAACACGCACTCCACGCCCGTGGGGTTTGGCGCGACTGCTCGCGCTTTCCCTCCCGGCGTTCGCGGCCACGGCCGCTTTTGCCCAGAACACCGCCGGATCCACGGACGACACGGTCAAGCTCGAGAAGTTTGTCGTCACCGGATCGAACATCCCCATGGCCGGCGACACCAAATCGGTGCCGGTGACGGTCATCGGGCAGAGTGACATTGAGAAGAGCGGCCTGAACGCCAATCTCCTTGAGGTGCTCCAGAAGCGCATGCCGATGCTCTCGGGCAACGGCAACCTCGGCACCACCAGCGCCAACACCGGCTCCGGTGCGACCGGCGGCGGCTCCAACGCCTCCCTGCGCAATCTCGCCACCCTGGTGCTCATCAACGGCCGCCGCGTCTCCGACAACGGCATCGGCGGCAACGGCGGGCGCAATTTCGTCGACGTCAGTCAGATTCCCGTCGCCGCCATCGAGCGCGTGGAAGTGCTGACCGACGGCGCCTCCGCCATCTACGGCTCCGACGCCATCGGCGGCGTCATCAACGTCATCCTCCGCTCCAACTACCGCGGCGCCGAAATCGGCGGCCGCTACGGCTTCTCCAGCGACCAGGGCGACTACACCGAGAAGTCGGCTTACGTCGTGGCCGGTGCCGCCAACGACAAGATCGGCGTGACCGTTTCCGGCAGCTGGTCCAAGGTCGACCCGCTCCTGCAGAGCGACCGCCCCGGCAGCAGCAACATCGTCGGCCGCACCGCGACCTATTCCGGCGTGGTGGGCCAGGGCACCGCCTTCCCGACCGCCATGCTGGCGAACGGCGTCAACTCCCCGCGGAACCGCAACCCGGTCGGGCCGAATGCCACGGCGCCGGATCTCGCCACCCTCATCGCCAACGGCACCTACGTGCCCGCGACGTTTGCCTCCGCCGCCGCGCTCCTCGATATCGCGCCCTACGTGACGCTGATCATCGAGCGCGAGTCGAAGTCGGCCTACGCCAATTTCGACGCCCAGCTCGTCGGCAAGCAGATCCAGTTCTTCGGCGATCTTCTCCACACCGAGAACAACAGCATGTCGCAGCTCGCGGCCCAGCCCAGCACGCCCAACCTGACGCTGCCGGCCGGTTCGCCCTACAATCCGCTGACGGTGGCGTTCCCCCAGGTGGCGTTCCGCTACCTGCCGGCCCCGCGCATCTTCGAGAACGAGGCCAAGCTGACGCGCTACACCGCCGGTTTCCGCGGCGAGATTGGCACCGACTGGAACTGGGAGGCCGCCTACACCTACAACCGCAACCAGCTCACGCGCCTCACGCACAACGTGCTCTACGCGCCGAACATGAACCGGGCGGTTGCCGGCGGCTTCAACTCCGCGGGCGTCGCCACGCCGGGCGGCACCTTCAGCCGCGTCGTCACGGGCTTTTCCGAAAGCGGTTCGTTTGTCACCCAGCCGGCGCTTGATGCTCTCGCCCGGGCCTCCGCCGTCGATCCGGCCTCGCTGGCCAACATCCTCGGCACCTCGCGCGGGGAATTTCTCTCCAGCAACCGCCAGTTGGATGCGCGGGTCTCCGGCGTGCTCTACGAGCTGCCGGCGGACAAGCTCCGCTTCGCGATCGGCGCGAGCTCGATCCAGGAATCCCTGACGGGCATTCCGGACGCCAATTCCCGCCAGACCGGCCCGACGGCCCGGCAGTGGCTCGGCGCCACCTTCTTCGATCCCTTCACGCAGAAGCGCAGCATCAGCGCCGGTTTCGCCGAGGTGCGCGTGCCGATCGCCGGCGAGGGCTGGAACATGCCCGGCCTGCACCGCCTCGAGCTCGACGCCGCCTACCGCTCGGAGCGTTACAGCGACGCCGGCCGTTCCAACGTGCCGAAATACGGTTTCGTCTACCAGCCGGTGAACAACGACCTCACCTTCCGTTACTCCTATTCGAAGTCCTTCGTGGCGCCGACGCTGTATGCCTTGTTCGGGCCCACGACGCAGGGTTTTACCAACAACGCGATCATCCCGGGCGTCTTCGGCGTCAACGGCCAGGCCCAGCAGCAGACCGGTTCGGACCCGACGCTGCGCCCGTCCACCGCCAAGACCCACTCCTTCGGCTTCGCCTGGTCCCCCAAACAGGTCAAGGGCCTGACGGTGTCGATGGACTACCTGCATGTTAACCAGCTCGACCTCGTCGGCACGCTCGGGGCCGGCGCGATCCTCCAGGACGTCAACAACCTCGGCGCCGCCTCGGTCTTCGCGCCGCAGGTGTCCTTCGTCAACTTCCCCGGCACCGCCACCGCGGTGCCGATCACGGCGCCCGGCCAGCTGGCCGCCTTCCTCGCGGCCGGCAACTCGGCGAACGGCATCTTCGTTTCCGACACCAACCGGAACATCGCCGGGCAGAAGGTGCGCGCGCTCGACCTCAACATCGACTACGCGTTCCGCAGCGATACCTGGGGCAGCTGGGATTTCAGCACCACCGGCACGTTCTTCCTGAGCTACAAGTTCCAGGCGACGCCGTTCCAAGCTTACTACCAGTTTGCCGGCCACACGACGAACGCGGGCGTGAGCGCGCAGGGCACGATCCCGGGCTACCGCTTCTACACCACGGCCACGTGGCGCAAGGGCGACTGGGGCGTGACCCTCGGCCACACCTACATCCCCGAGGTGGTCGACATCGGGCCCGGCGGCCTGACGTTCATCACCAGCACGGTGCTGACGCGCCAGCCGGTCGATTCCTACCACAGCGTTGACGCCGTGGTGAACTACACGGTGCCCGAGAAGCGCGTGCAGTCCATGCTCGGCTGGCTCAAGGGCATGCGCCTCAGCGTGGGCGTGAACAACGCCTTCGACGAGCAGCCCCCGCTCGCCCCGCAGGCGTGGAACGACAACAACGCGGACATCTCGACCTACAATCCGATCGGCCGCCTCTGGTATTTCAGTGCCAGCGTGAAATACTGAGCCAGGACCGGAACCAACCTTGTCGCCCGGCGGCGGCTCCCCCGGGAGCCGCCGCTTTTTTATGGCCGCCTCCCGGGTTGCCCCTCTTAGGACAGGAATCAGGTGTTATTTCCCGCCGAACCGCCCGGCATAAGGCTGTGGATAACGCAGATCCCTTCCGGATTTTCGGCCGGCGTTTTTTGCACTTCATCGCTAAGCGATGTTGATTCAGTTCCACCGGGATGCGGCTGGAATCGCCCGATTGTAGCCTTGTCGCACGGCCATTGAGCCGGCGGAGCATCACGCGACAACTGCGGTGTCATAACGAGGGGCAGGCGCACTGCCTCGCTCGCCATAACACCAGTAAATCGCATGAACTCAACACGCACTCCACGCTCGTGGGGCCTGGCGCGAATGCTCGCGCTGACCCTCCCGGCGCTCGCGGCCACGGCCGCTTTTGCCCAGACCGCTGAAGAAACCAAGGCCGAGGGCGACAAGGTCAAGCTCGAGACCTTCTCGGTCACGGGCTCGCGCATCCGCCGCATCGACGCCGAGACCCCGCAGCCTGTCGTCCGGCTCACCATGTCCGACTTCCAGGCCACGGGTTTTTCGACCCTCGGTGACGCGATCCGCGCCATGCCGCAGATCAGCGGCGCCTCGCTGGTCTCGACCGACGGCGGCACGAGCTTCACCCCGGGCGTCAGCTCGTTCAATCTCCGCGGCCTCGGCGCCAACAACACCCTGGTCCTGATCAACGGCCGCCGGGCGGCGCCGTTTGCCTCCGCCGGCTTCAACGGGTTCCAGACCGTGTTCGACTTCAACTCGATCCCCGTCGCGGCGATCGAGTCGCTCGAGGTCCTCAAGGACGGCGCCTCCGCCATCTACGGTTCCGATGCGGTCGCGGGCGTGATCAACATCAACCTGCGGAAGGACTACAACGGCCTGACGACCGAGATTTCCATGGGCAACACCGTGGGCACCGATTCCAGCGAGCAATCCGTGTTCGCCATCTTCGGCGCGCAGGC
>JAYRXZ010000003.1:0-206285 GCA_041917235.1 Lacunisphaera sp.
GATCTGGATTACACCGATGAGAGCGACGGCACCCCCTACGGCGGCATCGACCAGCGTTCGTCCCAGCCGGGCCCGATCGGCGGCTTGCGCGGCGTCACGGGGTTCCCGCAGTTCGCCAACGGACGGCTCAGCTACCTGACGCCCCAGACCAACCCGACGCTCGCCGGCGCCGCGAACATCACGCCCCTGTATAACTTCCAGGAGGATGCCGGCTTCACGCCCGAGACCCGCGCTTTCGGTTTCTACTTCCGCTCGGCCTATGATTTCTCGGAGACCCTCACGGGCTTTGCCGAGCTGTCGTTCCGGCGCTCCACCGTTTATATTGATGCCGCGCCGACGAATTATTTCTCCGCCAACGAACTCGGTGACAGCCCGGGCGGCGCGGGCGTGTTTCCCGCGACCAATCCCTACAATCCCACCGGGCAGAACATCCTCGATCTGCGCTACCGTTTCATGGAACTCGGCAACCGGGTCCAGGAATCCATCGCGGACTCCCCCCGCATGATCCTCGGCCTGCAGGGCAAGCTGCCCGTCAGCAACTGGACCTGGGACGCGGGGCTCACCTACTCCAAGAACTCGGTCAATCAGCTCTCCCACAACCAGACCTCCGACCGGCTGGTGCAGAACGCGCTCAACGGCATCCTGCTGGAGGGTTCCGTCCGTTACCTGAATCCCTTCGGGCCGAACGATCCGGTGCTGATCAACTACCTCCGCATCACGAATCCGAACTACGACACCTTCGAGGTGCGCTCGGCGGACCTTGGGGCCTCGGGCGAGTTGTTCACCCTGCCCGCCGGTCCGGTCGAACTCGCCGTCGGCGGTGAGTTGCGCACGGAAAAAATGGAAAACATCGGCACGCAGCTCAACCGCGACGCCCAGCTGGTGGCCGGCGGCGTGTCCTCGGACACCCGCGGCGACCGCCGGCTCTACTCGCTGTATGCCGAGTTGAGCCTCCCGGTCTTCAAGTCCCCGGCCATCGGCAGCCTCGAACTCCAGCTCGCCGGCCGCCATGAGCACTACAGTGACTTCGGCCGGACCACCAAGCCCAAGATCGCCGCCGTCTACCGTCCGATTCCCGAGGTGCTGATCCGCGGCTCCTACGGCGAGTCGTTCCTGGCGCCCAACATCGGCTACCTCTACACCTCGCAGAGCGTCAGCTTCACGCCGAATTCGCTGCCCGATCCGCTGCGGCCGCAGGATCCCGCCACGCAGATCCGCCAGTTCGGCGGCGGCAACCCCAACCTCCAGCCGGAAAACACCAAGGTCGGCTACGTGGGCTTGGTGCTCCAGCCCTTCACGCGGCAGAAAGGCTCCATCTTCCGCGACCTTTCCTTTGGTGTGGATTACATCGAGTTCCGGCAGACCAACCTGCTCTCCCGGCTCTCGGCCAACCAGATCCTCGGCAACCTCGCGGCCTTCGGCAACCTGGTGGTGCGCAACCCCCCGGCGGCCGGACAGACCGTGGGCACCATCAGCGGAGTCCTGACCACCTGGCAGAACCTCGCCTCGGGCCAGACCACCGCCTGGGACTTCAATGCCCGCTGGGTGCTGCCGAAGAACCGCTTCGGCCAGTTCCGCGCCGAGGTGAACGCGACCTACGCCCAGGTGATCGAAGGCATCGGCGCCACCGGCGTGCCCTTCGACCAGGACGGCAATTACAACACGCCCAACTGGCGCGGCAACAGCACGCTCGCCTGGACCAAGGACAAGTGGTCCGCGTCGCTGCACACCACCTACATCGGGTCCTACACCACCGCCGGCTCCGGCTTGGCCGGCTTGCCGGATGTGAACAGCCAGGTCCAATTCAACCCGCAGGTCGCCTATCGCGGCCTCTGGGGCACGAATGTAACGGTCGGTGTTCGCAACGTGCTGAACTCACGACCGCCGCTGGATCCCTCCGACAGCAAGCTGGTCAACGAGAACGTGAACCTCGTCGAGCCGGCCTTCTGGTATGTCCGCGTGAGCAAGGACTGGTAAGGCAAGCAAACGGTTTTGCCCCCGCGGCGGCCCTCTACGGGCCGCCGCTTTTTTTTGGCGCCCTGTCCCGGATCGGTTGTGATTTCCGCGGCCCCGGGCAGGCTGCCGGCATGAGAAATCCCGCCCGCCTCCTTGGTTTACTCGCCCTCCTGACCTTGACCGCTTCCGCGCAGACCCCGCCGCCCGCGCTGCCGCCCGAATCGCGGCAGTTTGATTTCTGGGTGGGCGAGTGGGAAGTGAGCAACCCTGCCGGCCAGATGGCCGGCCGCAGCAAAATCGAACTCATTGCCGGCGGCGCCGGCGTGCTGGAAAACTGGACCGGTGCCAGCGGCTACACGGGGCGAAGCTTGAACGCGTGGAACGCGACGCAGAAACAGTGGCAGCAATACTGGGTGGGTAGCGACGGCGGCGTGCTCCAGCTGGTGGGCGGTATCGTCGAGGGCCGCATGGTGCTCTCCGCCGAACGCGAGGTGCGCGGACAGCGCCGCCTCGAACGCATCACCTGGACACCCAATGCCGACGGCACGGTGCGCCAGCACTGGGAGCAGTCCACCGACGGCGGCAAGACGTGGACGACCGCCTTCGACGGGCTCTATCGCAAGCGGAACTGACTACGCGTCGCGGACCGCATGGCCCGCGGCCTTGATCACCCCGCACGCCTCCTCAAAGCGCGCGGCCTTCACGAGCACGTAGTCGGTGTCGAAGGTCGCCGTGGCGAGGATGCCGATTTTCGCGGCGGCCAGCGGCGCCAGCACCGTGGCGAGGATGCCGGTCTCGGTGAAGGCGAACGGGCCCTGCAATTTCAGGAGCAGCCAGCCGGACTCGTGCTTGACGTCCGCCGGCACCTGGGCGGCGGGGCACAGGATGGAGAGCTCGTCCGCCGTGCGCGTGACCGAGCTGAAAACCGCGGAGCCGCCGTCGCCGAGCCTATGGCGCCCAAGGCCGGCCCAGGCAGGGACCGGCGCCGTGGCGGGCAGCCGGCACACGGCGAACTCGCCGGGGATGAGCTGGAGGGTGAGGGACATGGGGTGGAGGGCCGGTCTCCTGACCGGCCGCGGTCGGCCGGGAGGCCGACCCTCCAATAATTCGTCAGAACAGCGCGCCGGCCACGACGCCGACGGCGGTGATCGGGCCCTGGTCGCCCAGGCCGTCGAGCGCGCGATCGGCCTTCTTCATCGTGGATTGCACGTTGAGGTAGAGGCTGTCGTCGGCGATCAGCTTGCCGAGTGTGCCCTGGCTGCTGTTCAGCTTGTCCGAGACCTCGCGCAGGTTGTTCATCGAGGTCCTGAGGCTGTTGGCGGTGGCGTCGTCGTAGAGGAGCAGGCCGAGCGTGCCCTTGCCGGCTTTCACGTCGGCGACGATGCCCTTGGTGTCGCTCATGAACGTGCGGGCGTCCGCCGCGGCGAGCTTGATCTCGCCCACGCCGGCCAGCAGCTCGTCGTGCAGCTTGGAGTCGTTGACGAGTTTGCCGAGCGTGCCCTCGCTGGTTTTGATCTTGGCGGTGATGTCCTGCAGGTTGCTGATGGTTTCGGTGAGCTTGGGGCCGTTGTCGGTCACGAGCTTGTCGATGCGCTGGAAGATGCCGCCGCCCTCGCTGCCGGTGCCCATGGACTTGCCGATCTCGCCGATGACCTGCTCGAGCTTGGAGCCGAGGTTGCCGAGCTGGCTGATGACCTCGCTCATGTCCACCGTGGCCTTGGTGCTGATCTCGTCGCCGTCCTTGAGCAGCTCGGTGCCGGGCGTGCCGAAGGTGACGCCGAGGTAGTTGCTGCCCAGGAGGCTCGACTGCTCGACGCTGGCGACGGCGTCGGCGGGGATCTTCACGCCCGGCTCGATGGCGAGGACGGCCTCGACGCGGTGGCCGGCGAGGCGGGTGAGCTCGACGGCGCCGACCTTGACGCCGGCCATGCGGATCTCGTCGCCGGTCTTGAGGCCCTTGAGGTTGGCGAAGCCGGCGATGAGGGTGTAGCCGGGCTTCTTGAAGAGCCGCCCGCCGTTGAGCGACTCGAACGTGATCCAGGCGAGCGCCAGGCCGAGGAGGAAAAAGAGGCCGACGCGGATGCTTTGTGACATGTTATTCATGGCTGTTCTCCAGTTGTTTGAAGCGGGGATTCTTGAGGTCGATGACCGGGTTGAGGAAATTGGCGATGATGGGGTCGGTGGGGTTTTTGAACTCCGCCGGCGTGCCGACGCCGCGGATCTTGCCGTCCATCACGAAGGCGATGCGGTCGGCGATGGCGAAGGCGAGGTCGCGGTCGTGGGTGACGACGACGCTGGTGACGGCGGTCTGCTCGCGGAGGGTGGCGATGATCTCGGTCAGCGTGGCCGACATCACCGGGTCGAGCTCGGAGGTGGGCTCGTCGTAGAGCAGCAGCTGGGGCTCCATCACGAGGGCGCGGGCGATGGCCACGCGCTTCTTCATGCCGCCGGAAAGGTCGGAGGGGAACTTGTTGGCCGCCTTCTCGAGCGAGAGGATCGAGAGGGCGTGCATGACGCGCTCGCGGATGCCGGCCTCGTTGCACTCCCGGTGCTCGCGGGGATAGAGGGCGAGGTTGTCGTAGACCGAGAGCGAATTGAAGAGCGCGCCGGCTTGGAAGACGAGGGCCAGGTGGACCTTGTTGCGGGTCTCGGGATCGGCCGCGTCGAAGTCGCCGATCTTCACGTCGCCACTGGTGGCGGTCTCGAGGCCGGCAATGTGCTTGAGGAGGACGGTCTTGCCGGAGCCGCTCGGGCCCATGATGCAGAAGATCTCGCCGGGCTTCACCTCGAGGCTGACATCCTTGAGCACGGTGGTCTTGCCGAATTTTTTCGTCACGTTGGTCACGGTGACGCCGAACGTCTTGCCGACGAACGGAGAGGCGGTGTAGGACGAGCTCATGTGAAGAGGAGGGCTTTGGTGACGAAGTAGTCGAGCACCAGGATGAGGATGAGCGAGGCCACGACGGCCTTGGTCACGGAGGCGCCGATCTCGCGCGGGCCGCCGCGGGTGTTGAGGCCGATGTAGCAGCAGACGGTGATGATCACGAAGCCGAATACCTCGGCCTTGACCAGGCCGTCGACGATGTCCTTCGGCTTCATGAAGGCCTTCAGGGCGGTGAAATAGGCCTCGGAGTCGACGGAGATGGAGTGGGTGTATTGACACACGAGCGCGCCGCCATACCAGCCGCAAAGGTTGGCGATGATGGCCAGCACCGGCATCATGACCACGATCGCCGCCAGGCGGGGCAGCACGAGCATCCGCTCGGGCGGGATGTTCATGGTCGTGAGGGCGTCGATCTCCTGGTAAACCTTCATCGAGGCCAGCTCGGCGGTGATGGCCGAGCCGACGCGGCCGGCGATGAGGATGGCCACCATGACGGGGCCGAGCTCGCGCGCCATCGTCAGGCCGACGAGCGTGCCGATGAACTGCTTGGCGCCGAAGTTCTCCATGCTGTAGCCGCTTTGGAGCGCCAGCACGCTGCCGATGAAGAAGCTCAGGATGGTGACGATGGGCAGCGAGGTGTAGCCGATGAGATAGCACTGCTCGATGAAGCGCGGGAACTGGCGCGGCAGGGTCGGCAGGTATTTCACCGTGCGCACCAGCAGGAGCAGGGTGCCCCCGATGTGGCCGAGGATGGCGGTTAGGTAATTCATGACGGCGGAGCCCCGGATGGCTTGTTAGTTGTTTTCCGGTTGAAATCGAACAGGAAGAACCGGCCGCGCGGCTGGCCGGGCAGGCGCTGCCAGCCGATCACGCCGAGGCCCAGTGCGATGCGTTTCTGCTCCGGGCCGGACTGCACGCTGAAGAGCGGCCCGAGGTGAAACTCCTTGCCGGTGGCGCTGCGGCGCCAGGTGACGGCCTTCCAGAGGAGCGAGTGGCGCGAGGTATCGGCATCCGTCCGGTCGTAGCGGTAGAGGGCAAAGATGGGCGTGTAGAGCTGGCGGATGACGTCGTTGGTCGGGAAAAAGACCTCGAGCGGGCTGAGCACCTGCACCTGGCGGCGGCCTGCGCCGTTGTCCCACGAGCTGAGCAGGGGCCAGAGGTGGGTCTTGTGCGCGGGGGCGGCGGCGGGGTTGGTCAGGCTGCGCTGGGTCTGCGACCAATACAGGAAGTAGAGAAACTGGTTTTTTTCCTGCGCGATGCCGGGGTCCTGCCACTCGGCGTGGCGGTAGAGCGGCCAGAGCACCCAGGTCTTGTCGTAGCCCTTGATGACCGAGTGGGTGTAGACGGGCGCCCAGCGGTTGATGCGGCGCTGGTCGCCGCGGGCCTGGACGATGAACGGCCAGAAGTAGCGCTGCTCGTCGTAGCGGTAGGGCTGCGTGCGGTGGGTGTAGCCGAAGAAAGGCCAGCCGTAGGTTTCGCTGATGTAACCCGGGGCGGTGTCCCGCGTGTAGAAGGGCAGGGCCCCGACGCTCACCGTGGGTTCCGGGTCGGAGAGGTTCTTCGCGGACTTGTAGAAGAGCGGCCACAGATAAAAGCGGCGGTCGTAGTCACCGTCCCGGCCCCGGTGGCCGAACAACGGCCAGAACTCGAAGCCATGGTGGCCCGCGCCGTCGATGAAGCGCAGGAAGGGCCAGGGCGCGGTGGTGATCTCCATCCCGGCCTTCTCGCTGTGCAGGTAGAGCGGGAAGGCATACCACGACAGCTCATCCTTGCCGAAACGGTTCTTGATCGTGCCGGCGACGGGCAGGAGCGCACGGTAGCTCGTGACCGGGTCGCCGGTCTGCTTGGAGAAATAGAACGGCCAGACATCGAAACCGCGCTCCCCGGGCTGCCCCGGTTCGTCGGACTGGCGCAGGTTGATGAGCTTGAAGAAGCTGAATTCACGGTAGCCGGGCTGTTTTTGCCAGGTGAAGAGCGGGTAGAGGAAGGTGGCGGTCTCCTTGTCGTCGACCTTGGCCTGCAGGTAGAGCGGCCGGACACCCGACACCTCGCCGGCGGCATGCTGGGCAAAGATCAGCGGGCCGAAATATTGCACCGTCTCGGCTGGGGCATTCGGCGGCGTCTGGCGCACGATCAGCGGCCAGCCGTTCTGCTCCTCCGCGGGGAGGGCAACGGCAGCGAGCAAGGCAGCGCAGAGCGGCCAGACTAGGCGTCGGGAAAACATGCTTGGTGGACTGGGTAAGGCATTGCCTTCGCGCGGCACGGAAGCCAGTTAGGTGGCTGGCTTGAGGCCGCGGGGGGAAGAGCTAAGTCGCCCCCCGTCCCCGTGCAAATGCTATGTTAATACAACCACTGGCAGCAGAAAGTGTTCCCTCATTCCGGCGAACCGGATGCATCGTGCCGATCAACCTAAACGAGGCAGTCTCATGCGGATAACCGGCGGTCAGGCCCGTGGGATTCCCCTGGTGCTGCCCAAGGGCGATGCGGTCCGCCCGGCGACCGATGCCATGCGGCAGGCGGTCTTTTCCAGCCTGGCCGCCCGCTTGGCCGGGGCGCGGTTCCTGGACCTGTTTGCCGGCAGCGGGGCCTATGGGCTCGAAGCGCTCAGCCGCGGGGCGGCCGGCGGGGTCTTTGTGGAAAAGAACGCGCGAACGGCGGACTTCATCCGCCAGAACATCGCCGCCGTGTGCAAGAGCCTCGGCCGGCCGCCGGATGACCTGCAGGTCGTGACCGCCGACGCCACCCACGTGATGCCGGGCGAGGCGCCGGACCTCGTGTTCATCGATCCGCCGTATGAAATCATCCGGGAGGTGGCGCCGAAACTGTTCATCCGGCTGGATGAGCTGCTCGTGGGGAAACCGGATGCCCTCGTTGTGTTTGAGATGCCCGGCGAGGTGGAGCTTTCGCCCCCGGGCTGGACCTGTCTGAAGCAGCTCGGCAAGGGCGCGCGCCAGCCCACGGTGCGGATCTTCAGGTCAAGCCGAGCTTCGCCCGCAGCAGCGTGACGGCGGCGAGGCAGGCCGTCTCGGTGCGGAGCACGCGTTCGCCGAGATGAACGAAGGTGAAACCGCCTTCGCGCAGCAAGGTCCGTTCAGCCGGCGACCAGCCGCGCTCGGCGCCGAGGGCCAGCACCACGGGCCGGCCCGCGGGCACGGCAGCCTGGCTGAGCGCCGCGGGAGATTCGTAGTTGTCGAGCGCGAGCCGGGTTTCCCCGGCGGGTTGGGCGGCGATGGCCTCGACGAGCGACCGGCCGTGCGTGACGCCCGGCAACCGCGTGCAGAAAGCCTGGGCGGCGCCGTTTATGACGCACTCCTCCCAGGCGCCCGAGTGCCAGAGGGAGCTGTCGGCGTAGCTGGCCTCGCCCTTTTCCGTGCGCACAAAATGCATGGCGGCCACCCCGAGGGTCGTCGCCTCGCGCAGGATGTCGCGGGCGGTCTGCGGCCGCGGCAAACCGATCAGCAGAGTGAGCGGCGCCAGTGCGGGCGGGAAATCACCCCACGCAAACGTGATTAACACTCGCCCCTGCTCGACCGAGACCAGCGTGCCCTTGCCGCGCGGGCCGTTGATGATGCCGGCGTCAAAGGTGTCCCCGGGTTGACGGCGCAACACCGCGAGCAAATGTTGGGCGCGCGGATCGTTCCGGGGCAGGGGAAGCTCGACTTCTGAAGGACGAAACAGAATGATGTTCACGTGAAGAGATTGGAACAGCAGCGGGTTAGGACCACGGGTGCGTGAAAACACTTCCGGTAACGCCTCCCCGATCAAATCGTCTTTGCCAGACCATATTTGAACAGAAACCAGTGAACTCAGCGGACACAATCCCAGGAAAAAGCCCCGCCGGCCCGGCGGCCAGCGGGCGCGTGGTCATTGTGGAGGACCAGCGGATCGTCGCGGAATTCTTCACCTACCACTGCCGGGACCTCGGGCTGCAGGTGCTGCAGGCCTGCGGGACCTGCAAGGACGGCCTGGCGGCCATTCGCAAACACAAGCCCGACCTGGTGCTCATGGACATCTCGCTCCCGGATGGTGACGGACTGGAAATGGCCAAGATCGTCCTCGACGAGCTGGCCTCCGTTAAGATCCTCGCGATCTCCTCGCACCGCGACCCGTGGACCATGCTGCAGGTGCAGCGCATCGGGCTCCACGGCTTCGTGGACAAGAACGAGCAGCGGCCCGAGGTGCTCTCCGAGGCGATCCATGCGGTGCTGGGCGGACGGGTCTATTACACGCCGATCGTCAACGAATCGAGCGCCAGCATCCGGCGCGATCCGAAGGCCTTCATCCGCGTGCTCTCGGACTACGAGACGCGCATCCTGTCGATGATCGGCGAGTCCAAGACTGACGACGAGATCGCCGCGGTGCTCGCCATCAGCCCCGCCACCGTGCAATCGCGCCGGCGCGACATCATGCGCAAGCTCGACATCCACACGACCCCGAAGCTGATCCACTACGCGATCGTCAACGGCCTCACGCGGGCGGAACAGCTGGGCCGGAAGAAGCCAGTCTGACCCGCAGGTCGGCCAGCTGGGTGGAAAACGCACCGCCGAGGCGCCGGGCCTCGGCCCACTGGCCGTTGCCGACCGCGGCCTCGATCTTGCGCTGCGTCTGCTCCAGGTCGCGCTCGTAGACGAAACTGCAGCGGCCGCAGAGCATGTGGGCGTAGCGGCCGGCCTCGGCCGCATCCTCCTGCTGCAGGGCGCCCTTGAGCTGGTCAAACTCGACCTCGAGCTCGGAGAGATACAGCGCGAGTTCGTCCGCGAAGGGCACGCCCTTCTTGCGCGCGAGCAGGCGCAGGTTGCCCAACCGGTCGGCCGGACCGGCGGCTGCTGGGGCCGCGCGTTCAGCGGGCGGCCGGGCGGCCTGGGGCGCCGCCGGGGCGGCGCCCGGGGCGAGATTGGCCAGCGCCTTGGCCAGCCGTTCCTTGGTGACGGGTTTGCCGAGGAAGGCATCCATGCCGGCATCGAGGCATTGCGCGCGCTTTTCCGGGGTCGTGAAAGCCGTGGTGGCGAGAATGAGCGCGTGGGCGGTCGGGCCGGGCAGGGCGCGGATGCCCCGCGCGACGTCGACCCCGCTCAGGCCCGGCAGGTTGAAGTCGAGGAAGACCACGTCGAAGGTCTGTTTCGCCGCGAGGTTGAGGGCGGCCGAGCCCTCCTGCGCGGACTGCACAGAGAACCCCATCGTCTGCAGGAGATCGGCCAGCACGATGCGGTTGTATTCCTGGTCGTCGACCACGAGCGCGGTGCGCGCGGCCGGCGCCGCTCCGGGCGCGGCGGCGGTCGCCGGTTCGGCCGACGCCCCGGCCAGGGCAAAGGGCGCGCTGAAATAAAAGCACGAGCCGTGGCCCAACTCGCTTTCCAGCCAGATGCGGCCGCCCATCTTCTCGGCGATGCCCTTGCACAGCGCCAGGCCCAGGCCGGTGCCGGGCACGCGACCCTTCTGCGCCGCCGCGCCGCGCTCAAAGCGGGTGAACAGCCGCGCCTGTTCCTCGGCGGAGATGCCGGGCCCCTCGTCGGACACCGCGAAGATGATCTCGGTCTCCGCCGGGCCCAGGCTCTTGCACCAGACGGTGACGCTTACCTGGCCGCGGCCGGAGAACTTCAGGGCGTTGCTGACAAAGTTGATCAGGATCTGGCGGATGCGGCGTGCGTCGCCGACCAGCTCGCGCGGCACGGCGGGGGAAACGGCGAGCTCCACGGGGATGCCGTATTTCTCGCTGTCGGGCCGGGTGATGGCGCCCACGGATTCCACGAGGTCGACGAGGTCGAACGGCTTCGGGTCCAGCTCGATCGCGCCCGCCTGCACCTTGGAGAAGTCGAGGATGTCCTCGAGCAGCGACGACAGGTGGCTGGCGCACTGGCGGAGCAGGCTGAACTTGCGGCGGCTCTCCGGGTCGAGCCCCTCGGTCCGGAAATTCTCCGCGATGCCGATGACGCCGTTCATCGGGTTGCGGATCTCGTGGCTGACGCCCGCGAGGAATTCGTCCTTGGCCGCGCTGGCCTTGACCAGCTCGGCGGTGCGGACCTCGACCAGGGCCTCGAGCTCCTGGTTGCGGGCGCGGATCCGGCGCTCGCGGACGCGGATGTAAACGAAGACGGCGAGGGCGATGGCTGCGGCGTAGCCTGCGATGGCCCAGCCGGAGCGATACCACGGTGGGAGGATGCGGAAGGTGAAGACGGACGGCGGGCCGGCCTGGCGCGCCGCATTGAGGGCGCGGACTTCAAACCGGTAGTCGCCTTCGGAGAGATTGGTAAACTCGAAGGACCGCCGCGAAGTGGGCGTGGACCAGTCGCCGTCGCCTGTTCCCAAGCGCGTCTGGAAAAGCCAGTCTTTGCTCTGCAGGTAACTGCCGGTGAAAACCCTGAAACTGAGGCGGTGGTCCTTGAAAGGATAAAGCGGCATGCCAGCGGTGGCCGGGATGCTCCCCGGTGCATCGGTGGTTTTGATGAGCGGCGCGGTCGGGGCGGTCAGGGTGGGGATTTTGTCATAATCGAGCCGCAGGACGCCCTCCATCCCGCCGAGCCAGAGGATGCGCCGCTGGTTCTCCTCGGAGAACGTCACGGCCCGGATCGAGCCGACGGCATTCAGGTGGGAAAGATCAAGCTCGCGCCAGGCCGGGGTGCCGTCCTGCGTGAAGGAGATCACTCCCGCGCCATGCATCGGGCCGCTGGTGCCGGCAGGCCGCTGGTAGGCGACCAGGACACCGTCCTCTCCGGGAAGGCGTTGGATCACCGACGGATTGACCGCCGGGAGGCCCGCCAGTTGGTGCAGTTCCCCGCTGCGCGGTCCGCTTTGCAGGACCCGGCCCTGGAGAAACAGCAGGATTCGATTCGCGTCCCCGACAATTTCCGCGCGGCCCTGCAGCGGTCGGCCATTGGCCGGGTCAATGACCGGGGTGAGTTGTTGTGTTGCCGGATCGTAGATGAAAGCGCCTTTGGTGATCGTGCCGATCCAGAGCCGGTTGGCGGAATCCTCGTGAAGATTGACCACCGAATCGGGTAATTCCAGAAATCGGGTGCGCGTAAATGAGCCGTCAGCGTTCTGAACCAGACGGGCGATGCCTGTCACTTCGGCGACATAGAATGATTTAGGGCTGCTTCGGGCCGGCGTGATGTAATAGGCGGTGTTGGCCGTGATTTGGTAAGCGTGGTGAACGGTAGTGCCATCGAACCAGTCGACGCCGCCGAAACGCGCGAGCAGCAGACCGTCGTCGAAAGGAAGCATGTGAAGATATCGAGTCGCCAGTGAAGGAATCGCCTGAAAGCCGGCGCGACCGTTCTCTGCAACAACCTGTCGGTAAGTGCCGTCGTCGGTTGACACGTAGAGGGTGGATTTCCAGGCGACAAGGCTGTTGGCTCCCTGGCTGCGCAACCCGTTCAGGGCATTGAATACACTCACATCGCCTGTCGCGGGAAAGTGAAAGAAGTCGGTCGGAGAGGTGCCCAGAATTTCTCCCGAGCGGTCGGCGGCCAGGGAAATAATGGTGCGTCCCGGCAGTCCGGTGCCGGCGTCGGCCCAGATCCGGATAATCTCACCCGTCCGGCTCGTGAGCACCAAACCGCCCGAAAGGGTGCCGATGGCGAGGTTTCCATCCGACAGTTCGGTGAACGCGCTCACCTTGTGCTGGGTAAGGTAGTCATTCAACGTCTTGGGCGAAATCGGCACGGACTCCCCTGCCCGAACCAAGCCGTCGTTGCTAACCGTCACCACACCTGTTTCATCGCGAAATAGTGCAATGATGAGGGGGGGCGGCAGCTGGTTGGCGGTGAATTTTAATTCGGGCCCCCTTTCGGTGATTTGATAAAGACCGGTCTCAAGGTGCTGGAACCAAAATTCCCCGCCGAGCCTGAGCGGGGCTAGCCGCAGTTTGGTGGAAAAAGTGGTGACTTGAAACTCCCGGCCATCCCAGCGCAGCAACTTGTCCTTGCCGACAAAATAGGTGTGGGGGCCCATCGGGGCGCAGGCCCAAATCGTGCCCAGATTTCGCGCCTCTTCGGGCAGGTGCTGCAGGAGGGAATGAAACTTGAATTCTCCGAGGGATTCTTCCTGGAAATAACCAAGGTCGTTGGTCGTGCCCGCCCAGAGGATTCTTTCCTCTCCCGGGGTTAAGGCCGACAGAAAATAACCGCCAGGCTTCGGGTGGGAGCGCCATGTCTGGCCGTCGAATACCAGCAGGCTGGTGGATCCGATAAAAATCCGGCCCAGTTTATCCTGCAAGACAACCGACTTGAGGGTGTCCTCGCCCAGCTCTTTGGCGGTGGTGATATCCAGAGGGGGCAGGCCGACGGTGGAATCCCTCCAGTCCCCCTTGAGGGCCGGAGCGGTCAACCCGAGGAGCAAAACCAAACAGTAAAGCTCAACTCTGTAGGAAGATAGGCGCACTTTGTGAATAAGACACTAGCGGGCTCCGGAAGCACGCCGCAATTATGCGGCGCACCTGCATTTAGGTGAGTGGGCCTTTACCACATTTTAGCCCGGGTGGGGAGAAATCAGGTCGTTTTCAAAATCTGTTTCCAGCGGCATCTGTGCGAAACTGTGGCCGATGAAATCAATCAATCACGCCATCAACGGGCTCGCTTCGAGCCTCCTCCTCAATGTCGGCCTCACGAGCGTCGCTGAAAAGTTCGACACCGTGCAAAGCCTCAGCAGCAAGTCGGACGCGGCGGCGGTCGAAAACTGCATCTATCTCTGCAATTTCACGCCTGAGTCCGGCGAGTAATTATTGGTTTGCCGGCCCGGCCGGCGAACCAATGGTCGGCCCATGCTGAGTCTTGCCGCATTCCGTTACCGGAACGTGCTGGCAAGGGAGGGTGGGCCGGTCGAGCGGGTGGAGCTTGCGGACACGGTGGTGCTCGGCGAGCGGCGGTTCTTGGCCAATGCCTACCTCGTCGCCGAGCTCGCGGGCAACCGGGACGGCAGCACGCTCTACAGCAAGGCCAACGGCAGCGGGCTGGCGGCCTCGGCGATGGTGGCCCGGTTCATGGCCATCTCGGAGGCGATGGAGCGCTGGGCACACTGGCAGCTGCAGTCCAGTCCCGAACGGTCCAGGTATGGTTTTGACGTCGATCCATCCAGCAACGGGCTGGCGGCATTCCCCGGACTGTGGCGGAGGCAGGCACGACACGGAGCCCTGCTGGAAGCGGCCGAGCGGTTCAACCTGCTGAACTGGTGGGAAGGCCGGCTGGCGGCCCGGGAAGCAGAAACCCGCTGGCCCGGGGTGCAGGCCGCAATCATCTGCTCGCAGGTGCCGGGCATGACCGTCATCCTGTTCAAGCGAACTGAGGACGGATTTTTTGCCTACGGTCATGCGGCGGCTTTGGACTTCGAGACCGCCTGTCGCAAGGCGGCAGGCGAAATGGAACGGCATGCCAGGGTGGTGTCGCGGTTTGCGAGCAGTCATGCGGGTCAGCTCCGCAATCAGCTGCCCGCCGGGGCCCATCCGATTGAACGGCGCAGCCTCTTTTTTGCCCAACAAGAAGGGCACGAGCTGTTCCTTGAGCGTTTGCGCTCCCCCGCGCGGGGAAAGGCGGAGCCAAGGATGGTTTATGACGGGCCCGTGCCTGGTCCCTGGAGTCGCTACGCTGACGTTTGGCGCGTGGTCTATGCTCCGCCCAGCCGCCGGTTTCTCGGGATGGAGGAGAACTATTTCATGTTGTGAGACCGGCCTGCAAAAACGTGTAAAGCTGAAGCAGGGTGTTCGTGGACAAACGATTTTTGCGCGGGACGGCCAGTGCCTCCGGGACTGGCCGGGTTTGTTTCGCCGGCGGAGCCACAGCAGACGCATCGCGGGTGAAATGCCCGCCTTTTGCCAGACCCATGGCGCACAAACCTAGTTTTTGCCAAGCCCGGCGAAGGCTGGAGCGGCTAGTCGGAATCGAACCGACGACACCTGCTTGGAAGGCAGAGGTTTTACCATTAAACTATAGCCGCGCTTTCGACTGGCGAGAGTGTCCCGGGCCCTCGGGCCTTCAAGCTTTTGTTGGTTCCGCTTCCGGTGCCGGGGGATAGGCGGGAAATGGATTGCCGCCGCATCGGGAATAAGCCTAGCTGACCGGCATTATGGCGACTCCAGCGGCAACAAAAACCCAACAGTCCAGCGTGAAGGCGGCCCAAGCGTTGGCCAAACAGAAGGCCCTCGAGAAAAAAGCCAAGACCTACAAGCTCGACCTCGGCGAGCTCTCCATTTTCACCAGCCAGCTCGCCTCCCTGCTGCAGGCCGGTCTGCCCCTCGTCTCCTGCTTGGAGGCCCTGCAGGACCAGACGGAGGACCAGGTTTTCCGCATCGTCATCCGCGACGTGCGCAACGACATCTCCACCGGCACTTCCTTCTCCTCGGCGGTCAAGAAGTTCCCCAAGGCCTTCCCCAACCTGTTCATCTCGATGGTGGAAGCCGGTGAAGCGTCCGGCGGCCTCGCCGAGATCCTGGGCAAGGTGGCCGGCTACTTCGAGTCCACCGTCAAGCTGACCAAGAAGGTGAAGTCAGCCATGACCTACCCGATCGCGGTCATCGGCCTGGCGGTCGCGCTGGTCAACGTCCTGCTGATCTTCGTCATCCCGGTGTTCGCGGCCATGTTCGCGGACTTCGGCGCCAAGCTGCCGGCGCCGACCCAGATGCTCATCGACCTGAGCGATTTCATGAAGGCCTGGTGGTGGGCGCTCGGCCTGGGGGCCTACGGCGCCTGGTTCACCTTCAACAAATACATCGCCACTCCCAACGGCCGCGCCCAGTGGCACCGGTTCCTCGTCCGCGCGCCCATTTTCGGCAACCTGGTGCACAAGATCGCCCTTTCCCGCTTCTGCCGCACCTATGCCACGCTGATGCGTTCGGGCGTGCCCATCCTGCGGACCCTGGAGATCGTCTCCTCCGCCAGCGGCAAGGTGCAGGTCGAGGACGCCTGCTCCGAGATCGCCAAGCATGTCAGCCAGGGCGGCCAGGTGTCGGACATCATGGCCGTCAACCCCTTCTTCCCGCCGATGATGAAGCACATGGTCAAGGCCGGTGAGACCACCGGCAACGTGGACGGCATGATGAACAAGATCGCCGACTTCTACGACACCGAGATCGACGCCACCGTGGCCGCGCTCACCTCGCTGATCGAGCCCCTGCTCATCGTGTTTCTCGGCGTGGTGGTCGGCGGCATCGTCATGGCGATGTTCCTGCCGATCTTCCAACTCGGCGCGGTGGCCGGCGGCCTGCAGTAAGCTCCTCCGGGTTCGCTCCTGAAGCCACTTGCGGCCTGCGGCAACGCAGGCAACCTGCCCGTCCACCCAGCCATGCCCTCCCTCCTCATTGTCGACGACCTCATCTCGATCCACGAGATGCTGGAGGCCGTCATCTCGCCGACCGGCTACAAGACCGCGTTCGCGACCGACGGGGAAAAGGGCCTGGCCCGCTACAAGGCGGAGAAATACGACCTCGTGCTGGCCGACATCGACATGAAGCCGATGGACGGCATCACGCTCCTCAAGCAGCTCAAGGCCTACGACCCGACGGTGGTTGTCATCATCATGACGGCCTACGCCAGCACCGAGAGCGCCATCCAGGCGTTGAAGTTCGGGGCGTTCGACTACCTGCAGAAACCCTTCAAGGTCGACGAGCTCATGCAGGCGCTCAAGCGCGGCCTGGAATTCCGCCGCACGGTCCTTGAGCGCGAGACCCTGGGGGGCGCCGCTCCCGCGGTCCGGGCTGAGGATTTCGAGGCCCGGTTGGCAGGCGAGAGCCCGAAGATCAAGCGGCTCATCAGCCAGCTCAAGAAACTCGCGACCGCCCACACCCCGGTGCTCATTTCCGGCGAGCCGGGCAGCGGCCACGAGGTCGCCGCCGAGCTGCTGCACGCCGCCGGCACGCCCGCCGGCAGCCCGTTCGTGGCGATCGATTGCCGGCAGGTCACCCCCGACGCCATCCGCTCCGGCCTGCTCGGGCAAAACGGCGTGGGCGGCACCTGGGTGCAGCAGGCCAAGGGCGGCACCCTCCTGCTCCAGCACCTGCAGAACCTGCCCAAGGATGCCCAGCCCGAGATGATCTCCGTCATCCGCAACAACGCCCATGTCTTCCGGCTGGTGTGCACCACCGAGGAGGATCTGGAAAAGCTGGCCGAGGAGGGCGGCTTCAACGAGGAACTCTTTTACCGCGTCGCCGCCCTGCCGGTGCACCTGCCCCCGCTGCGCGAGCGCATCGAGGACCTGCCCCTCCTGCTCAAGGAAGCCGCGGCGAAAAGTGTGAACCCGCAGTTCGATGCCCGGCAGGTCGAGTTCTCCGCCGACGCGCTGACCGCGCTCCGCGCCTACCGCTGGCCCGGCAACCAGGCCGAGTTCACCCAGACGATTTCCCGCCTCGTGGCCGGCACCGAGACCCGGGTCATCACCGCCGCCCAGCTGCCGCTGCAGCTCCGCGAGCTGAAGGACTGGCCGACCCTGGCCGACCACCTTGCCGCGCAGGAAAAGGAATACATTGCCCGCGCCCTTCACGCCTGCGGCGGGGACAAGGCCCGGGCGGCCAAGGCGCTCGGCATCGACGTGAGCCGGCTCGGCTGATTCCTGCCGCGCCTCAGCGCGCCGGCACCCAGAGAACCGGGTTGCGGATGGGAAAGTTCCGCCGGATCTCCTCGACCTGCGGATCCGCCTCGAGCCGCTGCCAGAGCTCAAGCCAGTCGCGCCGCCCGGCGGCGAGGGCGCCGAACACCAGGAATGGCTGCCGCACCGGCCAGTTGTCCCAATACATCACGTCGGGCTTCACCAGCTCGGTGGTCGGCCGGGCGGTGCCGTCCGGACCGGGGGCGGTGCGATGCACGGTTTGCAACCAGAGGTTTTTGTCGGCGATGAACGGCGCGATCCACGCCACGCCCTTGGCGAGACTGCGCCCGTCGGGCAGCGCCCAGGTCATGAGGTTTTCCTGCGGGGTGGAGCACACCACGGCGAGCGCGGCCATCACGTCGAGGTTGAAGATGGCGTAGCCGTAGGGCTTGGTGCGGCGCAATTCCTCGGGGAAGCTGCCGTCGGCGGCCATCTGGCCGGGGAGCAGGACTTCCTTCAGCCGCGCCCGGCTTTCGGCGAGCGTGGCCTCGTCGCCGGTGAGCTTCGCGAAGCAGGCGATCTGCAGCCAGGCGCAGGTGCCGTGGTTGTTCTTCGCGTTGCTCTCGTCGATGCCGTAGGGGTGCGTCCGCATCCAGTGCAGGTAGTCACGGAACCAGCCGGTAAGGGCGGCGTTCTCGGCCGGGGTAAGGGCCTTCGAGCCGCGCAGGGCCTCGATCCCGAGCGCGACCTCGGCGAGGTGCAGGGTGTCGATCACGCCGATGCTCCGGCCGGTGCTGCGGCCCTTGATGGCCTGGGAGTAGAGCAGACTGGGATTCATCCGGCTCGCCGGGTCGACGAACCACTTGTGCGCATGCCGCACGGCGGCGGCGGCGAAGCGCTCGTCACCGCTCACCTTCCAGGCTGCCGCCAGGGCGCCGAAGTCCCGCGCAAAGCCCAGCAGCAACTGACGGTGGGCGACGAAATTATCGGGGTTGGTCAGGCCGTCCCGCTGGATGTAGGGTGCGGCCGGGTTGGCCGGGTCCGGCCACCAATAGTCCCCATCGGAGGAGAAGTCGTTGGGGCCGCCGGCGCTGCGGGGGTTGAGCGCGGTCGTGATGCTGCGCGGCTCGGTGGCCAGGGCGGCCTCGGCGAGATGGACGATGCGGGGACGTTCGAAGGCCTGGAGGTCGAAATCGAGGGGCATGGCAGGGTAGGGACAGGCTGTCGGCCCCGGCGGGAACCTCAAGGAATGAGATGGTTGCATCGTTGAGCGCCGGCCGGGCGGTTATGTCACCGAAACGCCGCGGGTTTTGCTCAATTCCCGCTTGCGCCACCCTAGGGGCGACACAAGCCTCAGCAAAATCTACGCGCATGCCCAAACGCACCGACCTTAAGTCCATCCTCATCATCGGCGCCGGTCCCATTATCATCGGCCAGGCCTGTGAATTCGACTATTCCGGCACCCAAGCGTGCAAGGCCCTCAAGGAGGAGGGTTACAAGGTCATCCTGGTGAACTCCAACCCGGCGACGATCATGACCGACCCGGAGTTCGCCGATGTCACCTACATCGAGCCGCTCACGGTCGAGATCCTCGAGAAGATCATCGCCAAGGAGCGTCCGTCCGCGCTGCTGCCCACGCTGGGCGGCCAGACCGCGCTCAACCTCTCGATGTCGCTGCACAAGGCCGGCATCCTCGAGAAATACGGTTGCGAGATGATCGGCGCCAAGCCGCCGGCGATCGAGATGGGCGAGGACCGCAATCTCTTCAAGGAGGCCATGCTCCGCATCGGCCTCGATGTCGCCAAGTCCGGCGTCGTCCATTCCCTCGAGGAAGCCCGCGCCGCGGCCGAGAAGATCGGCACCTACCCGCTGATCATCCGCCCGAGCTTCACGCTCGGCGGCACGGGCGGCGGCATCGCCTACAACCGCGAGGAGTTCGAGCAGATCGTCAACGGCGGGCTCGAGGCCTCGCCGACGCACGAGGTGCTCGTCGAGGAGTGCCTCCTCGGCTGGAAGGAATACGAGATGGAGGTCATGCGCGACCACAAGGACCAGTGCGTCGTCATCTGCTCCATCGAGAACTTCGACCCGATGGGCGTCCACACCGGCGACTCCATCACCGTCGCCCCGGCCCTCACGCTCACCGACAAGGAATACCAGGTGATGCGCGACGCCTCCTTCGCCGTCATCCGCGAGATCGGCGTCGAGACCGGCGGCTCGAACATCCAGTTCTCCATCGACCCGCAGACCGGCCGCCAGGTCGTCATCGAGATGAACCCGCGGGTGTCGCGCTCGTCCGCGCTCGCGTCGAAGGCCACCGGCTTCCCGATCGCCAAGATCGCCGCCAAGCTCGCGGTCGGCTATACGCTTGACGAGCTGCGCAACGACATCACGCGCCTCACGCCCGCCAGCTTCGAGCCCACGATTGACTACATCGTCACGAAAATGCCGCGCTTCGCCTTCGAGAAGTTCCCGGGGGCCAACACCACGCTGACCTCGGCGATGAAGTCCGTGGGCGAGGCCATGGCCATCGGCCGCACCTTCAAGGAGTCGTTTCAAAAGTGCCTGCGCTCGCTCGAGATCGGCGCGCGCGGCTGGGGCGGCGGCGGCAAGTTCGGCGGCGACGAGCTGCCCGACGAGGCCACCATCCGCCAGAAGCTCGGCACGCCGAATGCCGAGCGCGTATTCTACCTCCGCTGGGCCTTCATGGCCGGTCTCACCGAGGAGGACATCTTCAACCTTTCCAAGATCGACCCATGGTTCCTCCGCCAGCTGCGCGAGCTCCACGAGATGGAGCAGGAGCTGAAGAAGCACACGCTCAAGACGATCGATACGAACCTCCTGCGCCGCGCCAAGCAGTTCGGCTTCTCCGACGCCCAGCTGGCGCACCTCCTGAAGTCCGACTTCGACACGGCCCGCGCCTTCCGCAAAAAAGCCGGCATCAACACGACGTTCCGGCTCGTGGACACCTGCGCCGCGGAGTTCGAGGCGTTCACGCCCTACTATTACTCGAGCTACGGCGACGAGAACGAGGTCAAGCCCTCGACGAAGAAGAAGATCATGATCATCGGCGGCGGTCCCAACCGCATCGGCCAGGGCATCGAGTTCGACTACTGCTGCGTGCACGCGTCGTTCGCCCTGCGCGAGGCCGGCTTCGAGACCGTGATGGTCAACTCGAACCCCGAGACCGTCTCGACCGACTACGACACCTCCGACCGCCTCTACTTCGAGCCGCTTACGCTCGAGGACGTGCTGGAAATCTACGAGCAGGAAGGCTGCATCGGTGCCATCGCCCAGTTTGGCGGCCAGACCCCGCTCAACCTCGCCAGCGCGTTGAAGGCCCGCGGCGTGAACATCATCGGCACCTCGCCGGAGAGCATCGACACCGCCGAGGATCGCAAGCTGTTCGCCGCCGTGCTTGAGACGACCAAGCTCAAGTCGCCCGCCAACCGGATCGCCATGTCCGAGGCCGAGGCGCTGACTTCCGCCGCCGAGCTCGGCTATCCCGTGCTCGTGCGCCCGTCGTTCGTGCTGGGTGGCCGCGGCATGTTCATCCTCTACAGCGAGGCCGAGCTGAAGGACGTCGTCCGCCAGGTCTTCGACGTCATGCCGGGCAAGCCCGTGCTCATCGACAAGTTCCTCGAGGACGCCATCGAGCTCGACGTGGACTGCATCAGCGACGGCGAGACGACGCTGGTCGGCGGCATGCTCGAGCACATCGAGTATGCCGGCGTGCACTCCGGTGACGCCGCCATGGTGATGCCGCCGCACACGCTTTCGAAGGAGATGCTCGCCACCGTCAAGCAGGCCACCTACGCGCTGGCCAAGGCGCTCAAGGTCGTCGGCCTGATGAACGTCCAGTTTGCCATCAAGGACAACCAGCTCTACGTGCTCGAGGTCAACCCGCGCGCGTCGCGCACCGTGCCGTTCGTGGCCAAGGCCATCGGCGTTCCGCTGGCCAAGCTCGCCGCCCGCGTCATGGCCGGCGCCAAGCTGAAGGACCTCGGTTTCACCAGGGAAATCCAGCCAAAGCACTGGTGCGTCAAGGAGGCCGTGTTCCCCTTCAACCGATTCCCCGGCGCCGCCATCGTGCTCAGCCCCGAGATGCGCTCGACCGGCGAGGTCATGGGCATGGACGACGATCTCGGTATCGCCTTCGCGAAAACGCAGATGGCCGCCAAGCCCGCACTGCCGCTCAAGGGCAAGGTCTTCATCAGCGTCAAGGACGCCGACAAACCGCACGCCGCCGAGCTGGCCAAGGGTTTCATCGAGCTCGGCTTCACCGTCTGCTCGACGACCAACACGACCAAGCTCCTGCAGGCGCAGGGTATCGCCGTGCAGCCCGTCTTCAAGCTCAACGAGGGCCGGCCGAACTGCGTCGACATGATCAAGAACGGCGAGATCCAGCTCGTGGTGAACACGCCGCGCGGGATGATCCCGCGCAACGACGAGAACGCCATCCGCGCCGCGGCCTACGCCAACAACGTCTGCATCATGACGACCATCACCGGCGCGCGCGCCGCCATCAACGGCATCCGCGCGATGAAGAACAAGCTCGTCGATGTCCGCGCGCTGCAGCTCTACAAGGGCAGCGTCGTGCCGATGTAACGGGTTTGCCTGTGAAGACGCCCGCCACGCTCGTCGCCCTGCTGCACGGTCCCGACCAGCCGGGCATCGTGGCGAAGACGGCCGGGTGGATCTTTGCGCGGCAGGGCAACATCCTGCACGCCGACCAGCATCGCGACATGGAGGCGGGCGAGTTTTTCCAGCGCATCGAGTGGGTTCCCGCCGGCACCGACGCGGCCAAGGAGGCCGCCGAGCTGCGCGCCTTTGCGGCCTCGCTCGGCATGGCCGCGCGCGTGGCCGTGTCGACCCACCGGGCGAAGGGCGCGATCTTCGTCTCGAAGGAGGACCATTGCTTCCACGATCTCGCGCTCCGCGGCCGCGCCGGGGAATTTGCCGGGGACTTCGCGTGCGTGATCTCGAACCATCCGGACCTCGGGGAGGTCGCGCGGCACTACGGGCTGGCGTTTCATCACGTGCCGGTGACCGCGGCAACGAAGGCGGAGGCCGAGGCGCGGCAGCTGGAAATCCTGCGCGCCGCCGGCACCGAGTTCGTCGTGCTGGCCCGCTACATGCAGGTGTTGACGGAGGATTTCCTGCAAAAGGTCGGCCAGCCGGTCATCAACATCCACCATTCGTTCCTGCCGGCCTTCGCCGGCGGCAAGCCCTACCACCAGGCGCACGAGCGCGGGGTGAAGCTGATCGGCGCGACGGCACACTACGCCACGGCCGTCCTCGACGACGGCCCCATCATCCAGCAGGACGTCGTGCGGGTGACGCACCGGCACAGCGTGGAGGACCTGGTCCGCAAAGGCCGTGATTTGGAGAAACTTGTGCTGGCCCAGGCCCTGCGCTGGCACCTGGACAACCGGGTGCTCGTTTACGGCAACAAGACCGTGGTTTTTGACTGAGCGGCGTGCACTTTGGCGTTGAGGCGGTCCGGGGCGCCGCTCAACCTGCGCGGTTCCATGAGTCAACTTCCCCCCGCCAACCCGACCCCCGAGGGCACCACGCCGGTCTACGTGCCTTCCCTTGAAACCGCCGTCCATGGCTTCTGGGCCAAGAACCGCCAGTTTATCCTGGTGCTCTGCGTCGCGGTGCTGCTCGCCATCATCGGCCGGGAAGCCTGGCAGTATTTCGCCGCCAGCCGCGAGCAGGCGGTGCAGGCCGAGTATGCCAAGATCGCCGACCAGACCGCGAAGCTCGAGGCCTTCGCCAATGCCAATTCCGGCCACGCGCTCGCGGGGGTCGCCTGGCTGCGCCTGGCCGACGAGAAGTTCGCCGCCGGCGACTTTAAGACCGCGGCCGCCCATTACCAGAAGGCCACCGGCTCGCTCCGGAATGCGGCCCTCCTCGGTCGCGCGAAGCTCGGTGCCGCGGTGAGCCAGCTCAACGGCGGCGACCGCGCCGCCGGCGAGGCCGCGCTCAAGGCCGTCGGGGCCGACGCCGCCCTCGACAAGGGTGTGCGCGCGGAGGCGACCTACCATCTCGCGGTGTTTGCCGCCGACGCCGGCAAGGCGGACGAGGCTAGGAAGCTCGCCGAGGAAGTCTCGAAGATCGACCCGCTCAGCAGCTGGGCCCAGCGCGCCACGCTGCTGCTCACGAGTTCGCCCGCCGCGGCCCAGCCCGCCGCCACGGCGGCCCCGACCCTCAGCTTCAAGCCGGGCGGCGAGTAAACTGCCGTCACTCTCAAAACAAAAGCCCGCCGGTTTGGCGGGCTTTTGTTTTGGCGGCGACCGGCATGATTCACGCAGCGTGCCGCCGCCGTCGAATCACGGCGCCCGCGAGGGCCACGGCGCCGAGCAACACGGCATAAGTCCCGGGCTCGGGAATCGCGGTCACGGATCCGGTGACAACCAGGTCGTTCCCGGACAAGCTTCGCAACCGGAACGTCGAGGTGCCTGCGCTGTCGCGCCAACCATAAAGGCGGAACTCAAGTGCTCCGGTGACATTCTGCAAAGCGGCGGTGCCGGACAGGGTGATGGATTGGGTCGGGGGCGTGGTGGTGGCAAAACTGTAGCTGTGCAAAACCCCGGCGGGGTTGAAGCCGGTTGTGCTGCTCAACAAGGCGGCGTTGAAATTGGTCACGGCGGAGGAAACGCCGCTGTTGAAGGAGACCGAGGAGATGTTGAGCGCGTAGCCGGCGGCCGGGGTGATGGTGAAGCTGAGGTAATCGCCCCCGCTGATGGCGGCGGCAAGCGAGGTGGTGTTGAAGCCGTTGGCGCTGAAAAAATCAGTCGTGTTGGACGCGGAGACTCCGCTGCCGAGCGTCAGGCTGCCTCCGGCCACATGGGCCGCCAGCGAGCCGGCGGGCTGCGGGTTGATGACGGAGGCGTTGGCGCCGGTTATCTCCCACGCCACAAGCTGGCCGTAGGCCGCCGTTTCAAAAGCCAGCAGGAGACCACCCAGCAAACCAAGGCGCAGTGTTTTCATGGGCACATTTTACGGCGCGGCAAGCTGGCCGCCGAAAACCCAAACGGCCCCTTTTAAGGCGGTGATTTGAAATCTCCACCGACCGCCCGGCGGTCCATATGGTCGGGGCGATAGGATTCGAACCTACGACCTCCTGGTCCCAAACCAGGCGCTCTACCAGACTAAGCTACACCCCGTTGACCGGCAGGCATGGGACGCGCTGGGGTATCAGGTGTCAATGGCGGGTTCCTAAACCTGTAAAAGGCGCCGCCTGCCCCGTCCCGACAAGGGGTTAGGGCGTTCCAATCCCCAAAAACTGCGTATAAATGCTTCTTGCCTCATTACCTGAACCGCCCGTATATACGCCCCCTCAATCTCTTAAACAAATGGACACTCTTTCCCGTGATAGTAACAGCTCCGGCAGCATCTTGCCTCTCGTTGGCGTGATCGCCGGCGGTCTCGCCCTGGTCCTCTCGATCGTGGCCCTCGTCAAACTTTCCACGCTCCAAAAGAGCGTCGCCGCCCACGAAGAGGCGATCGCCAAGATCCCCTCCATCGAGCAGTCGGTTTCCGCCGCTGCCGCCAAGGCCGACACCGACATCAAGGGCCTGCGCACCGGCATCCAGACCGCCCTCGACCAGGTCGGCAACGAAATCGGCACCATCAACGCCAAGATCACGAAGATGGAGGAGGCCATGAAGAAGCCCGCCCCCGCGGCTGGCAAGGCTGGCGGCGGCGCCGCTCCGACCGGCGTCCTGAACGCCGACGGCACCTACACCATCGCTTCCGGTGACACGCTGTCGAAGGTCGCCCGCAAGTTCGGCGTGCGCACCGACTCCATCGAGGCGGAGAACCCCGGCCTCGATCCGGCCAAGCTCCGCGTCGGCCAGAAGATCCGCATCCCGAAGAAGTAAACTTCCGGAAATAATTTCACATGCCTCCAGACCTCGGGTCGCGGAGGCATTTTTTTTGCCATGGCCGAACAACCGCCGTCCCCGCAGCGCTGGAAGAAACTGCGCTCCCGGGAGGTGGCGCGAACGCGCATCTTCAGCGTGGAGAGCGTGGACTTCCACCACCCCGGGCGCGCGAAACCGCAGGATTTTTTTGTCATCAACGCGCCCGACTGGGTGAACGTGCTCGCGCTGACCCCCGGCGGGCACCTGGTGCTCGTGCGGCAGTTCCGCTATGGCATCGACGATTTCTCGGTGGAGATCCCCGGCGGTGTCATTGACCTCGGCGAGGATCCCGTGGCGGCCGGCGTGCGCGAGCTGCGCGAGGAAACGGGCTACGTGGGCAGCTCGGCCCGGCTGCTCGGCAGCGTCCACCCCAATCCCGCGATGCAGAACAACCGGTGCCACCTCGTGCTGGTTGAGGGCGCGCGACCGGAGGCGAAGCTCGACTGGGATCCGGACGAGGAGTTTGAGATCATGACCCGGCCCGTGGACGAGGTCTACGCGCTCGCCTGCGCCGGCGGCATCACGCACGCGATGGTGCTGGATGCGCTGCTGTTGTTCACGCCGGTGTGGGCGAAGTTGCGGGCCAAAGTCTGATGCGGCGATCAGCTCCTTGGCCCGTTTGACTTTGCCGGCGGGCGGCCTTAACTCCCCGGACCCAATGGAATCCACCGCGCCCGCCTCCGTCTTTGCCAACGCCCCCGAGGCCTTGGGCGCCGCCGGCCCGGGCGGCCTGCCGGTGCCGTTGGAGCAGGAGGTCCGCGCCATCTACCGCCGCAGCCCGCTTTACGGACAGCGCTTCGCCCTGCACAGCGAGCCGCTGCAGTGGTCGTGTTACCGCGAAATCCCGGTGCTGACCAAGCAGGAGATCCTGGATCGCGGCCACACCGCCTTTTTCGCCGACTACGCCGAGATCGAGCGCGGCTTCGCGCAGAAGAAATACGAATACGAGCACACCTCGGGCTCGACGGCGCGGCCGATGACGGTGGTGATGGAGGACGGCTGGTGGAACGCGCAGCTGAAGCGCGCCTACCTCGCGCATCCGAGGCTGGCGCAATATGCCACCCGCCCCTACCGCAAGGCCGTGCTCGCGCCGATCGGCTGCTCGAGCAACCTCTGCCCCTACGAGGATCATCCGTTCCCGCACCGCTATTTCGACGGCACCGTCTACCTGAACCTCTCGAGCGACCCGTTCGTCTTCGCCGAGGCGGAGTGGGACCGCATCGTGCTGGAATTGCAGGCGCTCAAGCCCGAGGTCATCGAGGGCGAGCCGGTTTATCTCTCGCTGCTGGCCCGCGCCGTGAAGAAACGCCGCGTGAGCGTGCCGAGCGTGCAGACCGTGATCCTGACCTACGGCAAGGCCAGCCGGCAGCACAGCCGGCGCATCGCGGAGGTCTTCCCTGGCGCCGCGCAGGTCGACCTCTACGGCTCGACCGAGGCCGGATACATTTTCGTGGGCGACGCATTCGCCGACAACCTGCGCGCCATCGACGGCAACGCGTTCGTCGAGCTGGTGGCGTGGCGGCCGGAACTGCCGGACGTCTTCCAGATCAACGTGACGACCCGCGACCGCGAGGCGATGCCGCTGCTGCGCTACTTCACGGGTGACATCGTGCGCCGCACGCCGACGGGCTACCGGATCCTCGGCCGCGAGCGGGACCTGTATTTCAGCGCGGACGGCCGCGTGGTGTCGGCGTTTGAGATCGACGCCGCCATGCCGGCAAGCTTCGCCTGCTGGCACTGGAGCCTGGTGCAGGGCTCGGACAACCGCTGGGATTTCCAGTATGTGGCCGACGAGGCCGCCCCGGCCGGGCTGGATCAGGCGCTTGCGGCGGCGTTGGGCGCGGACGTGCGCGTGAACCTGTTCCGCCGGAAATTCATCCAGCCGGCCGCCAGCGGGAAGTTCGCGCTGCTCAAGCCGCTGGCGCGCTGAGACCCCGGCGGTAGCGCCGCCAGCCGAAGAAGGCCGCGCTCAGGCCGACGAAGATCGCGCCGTAGGTCGAGGGCTCGGGCACGCGCTTGTTGTAGAGCACGCCGTTGACCGCCGAGAGGTCGATGCCGCCGCCGCCGCTGTTGCCGTCGGTGGTGCTGGAGTAATAGGTCGTGTTGTTCCAGTTGACGAGGTTGGCCATGTTGCCGCCGATCGTCGCGGCGGTCACGTCGCCCGCCATCAGGGAGTAGCCGTAAATGGTGGTGCCGGCGGAGATGCCCAGGTCCGCCATGGAAATCGTCGCCCCGCCGATGCCCTGCGCCCCCGTCTCGGCATTGTCATTCCAATACGGCGAGCCCAGGTTGCTGCCGTTGGAATAACGGAAAAGATGGTAGTCGAAGTTGGCGGTGGGGTTGGTTGTGCCGTAATTGGCGGGAGCCAGCGTGACCAGGACACCGCCGTAAGAGGTGGGCACATTGTTGACCGAATCCCAACCCGTGATCACGGCGATTGACACGGTGTCGTGCTCGGTGGCGTTGCCGCGATCGAAGACCGCGAAGGCGGTGGCGATGGTGGCCGTGATGCCGGAGGAGCTGAACAGGAAGTCGAGCCGCTCGATGTTGCCCGTGTTGGTGCCGGTGCCGTTGGCGAAGGTGTTGTCGGAGCCGCGGAGGAGGTTGTTGCCGAGCAGCAGCGAGTCGTAGGTGGTGGCGTAGGTCGCGGCGAAGTCGGAGTTGCTGCCGTCCGCATACCACACGGAGGAATTGTTGGCGTTGCCGACGCCGGTGTTGCGGCGCACATAGGCGCTGCCCGCCACGCTGTTCGCATCGTAGATGTTGCCCGCGCCGTCCTTGAACGTGGTGACGGCGACGGTTTCACGGCCGAAGGAGGCGCCGTTGGTGTTCTGGTTGGACAGGTTGGTCGAGGTGGTCGTGATCTGGGTAACCGCGATCTGCGCCAGCAGGGCGGGGGCCAGCAGCAGAACCGCCCCGGCCGCGGACAGGGCGCGGGCGAGCCGGGTCGCACCGCGGGAGCGGAGATTCTGGAGGGGCTGGGTCACGGTGTAACTGGGGTAATTCGTCAGGCGGCGGCCAGACTTGAGCGTCGGAAGCGGCGCCACCCGAAGAAAGCGGCGCCCAGGCCGATGAAGATGGCCCCGTAGGTCGAGGGCTCGGGCACCGGGCGCGAGATCTGCGCGCCAAAGCCCATGAAGTCCATGTTGCCGTAGCCCGCCGGGTCGGTGTTGGTCGGGTAGTAGGTGGCGTTGTTCCAGTTGACGAGGTTGGCGGCCGTGGCCGGCGTCACGTCGCCCGCCATCAGAGAGTAGCCGTAGATGGTGGTGCCGGCGGAAATGCCGAGATCGGAGAAGCGGATGAGAATGCCGACGAGCTCAAGCGTGCCGGCGCCCGTGGTGCCCGAGGCGGTGCCGGAAAGATTGTCGCCGTTGGTGAAGGTCGAGCGGTTGTAGGTGGCGGAGGAGGTGCCTTCGGGATTGTTGATGGGACCGCCGAACGAATCGGCCGGCACCAGCAGGCCGGTGTTCGCGTAGGCGGTGGGGGCGTTGCTGAAGCCATTCACCGTGCCGACTGCGGTGAAGGCCGCCACGCGGAAGCCGTCGCCGAAATTGCCGGCGTTTTCCACGTCGAAGAACACCAGCGCGTCGTTGGCCTGGACCGTGTAGCCGCCGGAGAAATAAAAATCGATGCGCTCGGTGTTGCTGTAGGACGCGTTGCCCGTGCCGTTGGCGAAGGGATTGCGGATGCCGGTGTAAAGATTGCCGTCGAGGAAGACTTGTTCGGGGGTGGGCCGGTAGTCGCCGTAGGCTTGGTTGCTGCCGTTGACCTGATAGATCAGGGTCGTGTTGTTCGGATTGTCACTGGACTGGTTCGGCGTGCCGTTGCCGCCGGAATCCGTGTTGCGCCGAAAATAGACATTGGAGGCGAGGGGACCGGTAAACTGGTAGTTGCCCAGCGTGGAAGTGTTCACCGTGTTCACAGGGCGGTCGCGGTTCAGGTAAGTCAGGCCGCCTTGGGTCTGGTTGGCATTGTCGACCAACGTGCCGTAAGTGATTCCTGTGACGGCGGTCTGTCCTTGCGCATTCAAACCGGCGAGCAGCATCCCGGCAGCAAACACGAGCTTGCGAACCGGGATGGTGCGCTGCTGTATTTGCTTGAGAAGGGAGAAGGCTTCCATCTAGGTGGTAATACCTAGTTTTAACTAGGTGATACGCCAGACCAAATGTCCGTATGAAACGTATTTTACCAAAAAATACAATCGAGTCGGAAAATGAGGCCAAAAAGGCTTCGGATATCTATTGGAAAAGGCTCAAGTTTATAGGTTTAAGTCTTATTTCGGCGTTTTTACTAATCGCGATTGGGTATTCTTTGGCCTGGCCTGAAATTCGTAAATGGAAGCAGGAACGGAGCCTGAATAAAGCCGAGGACTATGAAAAGGCGGGCGATTATCGGAGGGCCCTCCTGACTCTGGAGCAGACCGTTCAGATCTATCCGCAGAATTGGGAGGCACGGCGCCGGCTGGCAAATTTTCTTGAACGGCTCGGGCAGCGCCAAGGTTTGGAAGCCTGGAAGGAAATAGCACAGGCTGAACCGGCGGAGCCGCGAAACCTTTTGGGACTGGCCGGAGCCGCGCTGCGCTTCGGGGATTTTGCCGCGGCCCACCGGGCGCTGGAGCAGTTGCGCCAGATGGGCCGGACGGATGCGGCTTATTATCGGCTTTCCTCCGGACTGGCGTTGGTAAACCGCGATACGCGGGCTTTGGAGGAGGCGCTGAGCGAGCTGGCCCGTCTTGAGCCGGCGGATCAACGCGTGCAACTCAACCTCGCCATCGCGCGGCTGCAGTCGGCCGATCCGGCCCAGGTCGAGGCGGGGCGCTCGGCTTTGATCGGGCTGGCCCATTCGGAGCCGGTGCGCATCCGGGCGGTGGTCGAACTCCTGAACGACCTGGCGCGCCGCTGGCCGCGGCCCACGCGGGAACGCGCCGCCGCATTCCAGCAGCTCGCGGCGGAGCTGACCCCGGCCCGGGGTCCGACCTTCGATCCGCCCGAGATCGATGATCCGGTGGAGCGGCTGGTTTCGTTTGCGATGCGCCAGCCGGCCCCGGAGGCGGAGGACGCGGGCGCGTTGCTGGCCTGGTTGATCCTCAATGGCCGGGCTGCGGCGGGCTTCGAATGGCTCGACAGTTTGCCGGAGAAGACCCGCCAGTCGCGCCTGGTGACGGCGGCCGCGAGTGAAGCGGCGCTGCAGACGGCCGACTGGCCGCACCTCCGCCGGCTTTTGCTGGCCGGGGCCTGGGGTTCGCTGCCGCCCCTGGCGGTGAATGGCGCCTTTGACGCCCGTGAGAACCGCGGCCAGCTGTCACCGGCGGCCCAAGCCAGCCGCTGGGCGGCCGTGCTGGAGTCCTGCCAGGGCTCGTTGCCGGCCCTGCGGATGATGCTGCGGTTGAGCGAGACCTGGAACTGGCCCGAGGAACAGCAGCAGGTGCTGACGGCCATCACGCGCACCTTTGCCGGTGAAATCTGGGCCTGGCGCCGGCTCATCTCCCAGGCGCTCGCGCATGGCGAGGCCGAGCAACTTTGGCAGGTCTACCAGCGCTGGAGCCGGGCCGCGCCCGGGGATGCCATGGTGCAGGCCGAGACGGCGATCATGGGCCATCTCCTGCAGAAGCGCGGGGCCCCCCCTGTTGCGGTGACGGCGGGATTTGTGCGGCAGCAGCCAGACTCTCCCGGCGCCGTGGTGGCGCACGCCCTGGCGCTGTGGCGCGACCGGCGCCTGGCCGAAGCCCTGCCGTTGCTGGGCGCGTTGCCGGCGGATGTTTTCGCCGAGCCACGCTACGCCCTTGCTTACGGCCTGATGTTGTCCGAGGCCGGCCGGGCCCGGGAAAGCGAACGATTGCTCGACCGGGCTATCGCCGACCGGATGCTGCCCGACGAAATGCTGCTGATCGAGCAGGCCCGGGCGCGCAACCGGCCGCGGCTGCCGGCGACGCGTATTCCTTAGGCCGGCCAAGCCCGGCGGCCGGGCTTCTCAGGCGATTTAGGCCCCCTAATTAATCGGCCGGCCGGGCCGGCGAGGCCTTTACATTGTTTGGGGGTATTGGTTTACCTAACAGCGTCAGTCCGCCCGCACACCCGCCACGCATTCCAGCCCCCACGCGATGAATCTGCTCGGTTCACTCTTTCAGTCATCCATCGGACGAAAATTCCTGATGGCCCTCACCGGGTTGGTTTTGTTCGGTTTTGTCACCGGCCACCTCGTCGGCAACCTGCAGATTTTCCTGCCGCCCGCCAAGATCAACGCCTACGCCCACATGCTGGAGTCGCTCGGCGCCGGGCTCTGGCTCATCCGGGGTTTCCTGCTGCTGTGTCTCGTCGTCCACGTCTGGCTGGCGATCCAGCTCACGCTGGAGAACCGCGCCGCCCGTCCGCAGGCCTATGGCGCCGAGCATGTCAACCGCGCCACGCTGGCCTCGCGCATCATGACCCGCACCGGGCTGGTCGTGCTGGCCTTCGTTCCGTTCCATCTCGCCCATTACACGCTGCGCGTCGGCTCGCCCGAATGGAGCGAGCACACCTTCCGGCTCATGGACGGCACGCTGGCGCGCGACGTGCACACCATGATGGTGCAGGGCTTCAGCAACTGGCTGGTCTCGGGTTTCTACGTCATCGCCGTCGGCATCCTGGCCTACCACCTCAGCCACGGCATCGTCAGCGCGGTCCAGACGCTCGGCCTGAAAAACGAGAAATGGACCGGCCAGGTCGAGCGCTTCGCCGTCGCCTACTGCTGGATTTACTTCCTCCTCAACGCGGCCATCCCGCTCGCCGTGCTCGGCGGTTTCGTGAAGCTCTCCGCCTGACCTTTCCGCCATGGCCAAACTCGAATCCAAGGTTCCCTCCGGTCCGCTCGCCGAAAAGTGGCGCAAGCACAAGACGGAGATCAAGCTCGTCAACCCGGCCAACAAGCGGAAATACGAGGTCATCGTCGTCGGCGCCGGCCTCGCCGGCTCCTCCTGCGCCGCCACGCTCGCCGAGCTCGGCTACAAGGTGAAGAGCTTCGTCTTCCACGACAGCCCGCGCCGCGCCCACTCCATTGCCGCCCAGGGCGGCATCAACGCCGCCAAGAACTACCAGAACGACGGCGACTCGGTCCACCGGCTCTTCTACGACACGCTGAAGGGCGGCGACTACCGCGCCCGCGAGGCCAACGTCCACCGCCTCGCCGAGGTCTCGGTCAACATCATCGACCAGTGCGCCGCGCAGGGCGTGCCCTTCGCCCGCGAATACGGCGGCCTGCTCGCCAATCGTTCCTTCGGCGGCGCCCAGGTGTCCCGCACGTTCTACGCCCGCGGCCAGACCGGCCAGCAGCTCCTCCTCGGCGCCTACAGCGCGTTGTCGCGCAAGGTGGGTGACGGCAGCATCCAGCTGAACACCAACTCCGAGATGCTCGACCTCGTCGTCGTCGACGGCCACGCCAAGGGCATCATCGTCCGCGACCTGATCACGGGCGCGATCACCCGCCACAGCGCCGACGCCGTCGTCCTCGCCACCGGCGGCTACGGCAACGTCTTCAACCTCTCGACCTACGCGCGCGGCTCCAACGCCACCGCCATCTGGCGCGCCTACAAGCGCGGCGCCTGCCTCGCGAATCCCTGTTACACGCAGATCCACCCGACCTGCATCCCCGTGAGCGGCGACTACCAGTCCAAGCTCACGCTCATGTCGGAATCCCTCCGCAACGACGGCCGCATCTGGGTGCCGAAGCGCAAGGAGGACCGCCTCAAGAAACCCGCCGACATCCCCGAGGCCGATCGCGACTACTACCTCGAGCGCATCTACCCCAGCTTCGGCAACCTCTGCCCGCGCGACGTCGCCTCCCGCGCCGCCAAGCGCATGTGCGACGAGGGCCGCGGGGTCGGCGAGTCCGGCCTCGGCGTCTACCTCGATTTCTCCGACGCCATCAACCGCCTCGGCGAGCCCGCGGTGCGCGAGCGCTACGGCAACCTCTTTGACATCTACCACGAGATCACCGCGGAAAGCGCCTATCAGACGCCCATGCGCATCTTCCCGGCCGTGCACTACACGATGGGCGGCCTGTGGGTGGACTATAACCTGATGTCCAACATCCCAGGCCTGTTCGTGCTCGGTGAGGCGAATTTCTCCGACCACGGCGCCAACCGCCTCGGCGCCTCCGCCCTGATGCAGGGCCTGGCCGACGGTTATTTTGTCATCCCTTACACGATCGGCGACTACCTGGCCGGCCAGAAGCCCGGCTCGCGCCCCGCGACGGACCGCGCCGAGTTCAAGCAGGCCGAGGAGAACGTCACCGGCATGACGAAGCGCTTCCTCGAGAACAAGGGGAGCCAGCCCGTCAGCCATTTCCACAAGCGCCTCGGCAAGATCATGTGGGAGCACTGCGGCATGGCGCGCACCAAGGAGGGCCTCGAGGCCGCGCTCCAGAAGATCCCCGCGCTGAAGGAGGAGTTCAACGCCACCGTCAAGGTCCCGGGTTCCGCCGACACGCTCAACCAGTCGCTCGAGCAGGCCGGCCGCGTTTCCGACTTCATCGAGCTCGGCGAGCTGCTGTGCCGCGACGCGCTCACCCGCGAGGAAAGCTGCGGCGGCCATTTCCGCGAGGAACACCAGTGGCCGGACGGCGAGTGCAAGCGCGACGACGAGAAGTTCGCGCACGTCGCCGCCTGGGAATACCAGGGCGAGGGCAAGACCCCGCTGCGCAACACCGAGCCCCTCAACTACGAGTTCACCAAGATGAGCGTCCGCTCCTACAAGTAAGCCGAGGAATCCCGCCATGGTCGCTCCCACCTCCAAGAAACTCTTCTCCGTCACCCTCCGCGTCTGGCGCCAGGCCGGCCCGTCCGCCCCCGGCAAGTTTGTCGATTACCCGGCGAAGGACGTGAACCCGGACATGTCCTTCCTCGAGCTGCTCGACGTCGTGAACGACGGGATCACGGTGCAGGGCGGGGAGCCGATCGCGTTTGCGCACGACTGCCGCGAGGGCATCTGCGGCACCTGTTCCTGCACGATCAACGGCAAGCCGCACGGTCCGGGCAAGGGCATCGCCACCTGCCAGCTCTACATGCGCAGCTTCCAGGAGGGCGACACGATCGTCGTCGAGCCCTTCCGCGCGAAGGCCTTCCCGATCCAGAAGGACCTCGTCACCGACCGCGCCGCCTTCGACAAGATCCAGCAGGCCGGCGGCTTCATCTCCGTCCGCACCGGCGCCGCTCCTGATGCCAACAGCATCCCGGTGCCGAAGGAGGACGCCGACCTCGCGATGGATGCGGCGACCTGCATCGGCTGCGGCGCGTGCGTCGCGGCGTGCAAGAACGCCAGCGCCATGCTCTTCGTCGCCGCCAAGGTTTCGCACCTCGGCCTCATGCCGCAGGGCCAGCCCGAGCGCGACAAGCGCGTGCTCGCGATGGTGCAGACGATGGACGAGGCCGGCTTCGGCAACTGCACCAACCAATACGAGTGCAGCGCCGTCTGCCCGAAGCTCATCTCGCACGACTTCATCGCCCGCATGAACCGCGATTACGTCGCGGCCCTTTTCAAGTCCCGGTTCAAGCCGGTCTCGAATGCGGCGGCCGGCGGCGCTGGCTGATCGCTTCTTTGTAGGGTCGCCGCTTGCGGCGACCTCGTGCATTAGGTCGGCGCAAGCGCCGCCCCCCTACATGGGTCCTCCAGAGGCATTTGCTAATGCCTGCAACTTCCGCACGGCAGCGGTGTTTTTATGGCATCAACCAACTGATCCCATGAAAACCGCTCTTATCTCCGTTCTCACCGCGACCCTCCTGGGCTTCGCGTCCCTCGCGAGCGGTCGTCACTTCGACGCCGCCGACTTCACCGCCATCATGTTCACCACGGGCCTCGTGGCCTGGACGATCGACCAATACAGCCGCGCTCCGCGCGTCCTGACGCTGGTCCGTCCCATCCGCTTCCCGGTCCGGGTTAATGTCCGCTCTGCCAAGGCGCCGGCCCTGCGGCTGGCCGCCTGAACGGCCCGGATTCCTTGCACGGCGGCCCCGGGGTTACCCGGCGCCGCCTTTTTATTTGGTCGTGACCGGCACGGTGCCGGCCGAAGACAGTTTGCTGCGCTCCGTCGAGTCGCCGTAAAGCCGGATGGTGATGTCCGACTCGACGCGGTAGGAGGCTGACTTGACCGCGGCGGCCGCCGCCAGTGCGCGCTCGGCGGCGGCGCCGTCGCTCTTCAGCAGAGTGGACCGGGCCGAGTGGTTGTTGGCCGGAAGCGCCATCGCGTCCTTGTCGGTGATGGTGCCCACGAGCACGCCGTCAAGATACACGCGGTGGGTGGACTGGGCCAGCAGGTAGGAGACCACGTTCGGGTTCACCACGCGCCAGTCGACCCGGGTGGTGCCGTCGCCGGCGCGGGCGAGGGCCGTCAGCTCGACCTTGAGCCCGGCCGTGATGGTGTTGGAGCTGCTGCAGCCGGTGCCAAGCAGGGCCAGCAGGGGAATCAGGAGCAACGGGGTCAGGAACTTCTTCATGGCCCTGCATATTGCTCCGCCGGCCGGGCGCGGCAAGTTTACTCCTCCTTGTCCTTGGATTTCTTTTTCGCGCCGCTGCCGCCGAGCTCGAACTGCGCGATGACCCCGACGGCCGCCAGCGCGAGGATCGAGGGAAACATCCAGGGATTGCTGTCGATCAGCGCGGGCAGCTGGTCCGGCTGCCGGAAGTAATACAGCCAGTCGATCGAGTTGGTGAAGTAGGCCAGCGCAAGCACGGCGCGGAACGCCCCGAGCAGCGCCGTGGACAGCATGATCAGGATCCGCTGGACCTTCACGGCGAGGAAGCCGCCGATGATACCCAGCACGCAGCCGCTGAGCAGCGCGACCATGTGGTGGTAGTTGGCCAGCAGCAGAATCCCGAGCGTGGCACCAAACCCGAATCCGGCCACGAACACCGCGGCGATATACATCAGGAACGCCAGGCCGGCGCCGAGCAGGCCGCCCACGATGAGGCATCCGGTCACGCCCCCGGCCCCGAGCCCGGCGGCCGTGGCCGCGGCGTGGGCGGCGATCGCCCCGATCAGACCGCCGACCAGCGCCAGCGTGATCTTGAAGACCTTGTAGCCGAAAAAGCAGTCCAGCACGCCCCACGCGATGGCGGCGACGGAGAACCACGGATAAAGCTCGGGGTCGAACTGCACCGCGCGGAGTCAGCCTGGGCCGCGGGACGTTGGCAAACTACTTTGCTAGGAACAAGCCGGCCCCCGGGCCGACCGGCAGCCCCAGGGCGATCCACGCCACGAGCATGAGCGTCCAGGCGAACAGAAACGCGAGCGAATACGGGATCATCATGGCCAGCATGGTGCCGATCCCCGTCTTGGGCGCATAACGCACCGCAAACCCGAGAATCAGCGGGAAATATTGGTTCAAGGGTGTGACGATATTGGTGCAGCTGTCGCCGACGCGGTAGGCGGCCTGAACCAGCTCGGGGGTGTAGCCCAGCAGCATGAACATGGGCACGAAGATCGGCGCCAGCAGGGTCCACTTGGCCGAGGCGCTGCCGATGACGAGGTTGATCAACGCCGTGAACAGCACCAGCGAGACCATGAGCAGCGTCGGGTTGTCCTGGAGGTCGAGGTTCTTGATCAGGCCCGCGCCCTTCACCGCCATGACAGTGCCGAGGTTGGTCCAGTTGAAGTAGGCGAGGAACTGCGCGGCGAAGAAAGCCATCACGATGTAGGAGCCCATCGTGGAGACGGAAGCGTCCATGCCGCGGATGACGTCGTTGTCGTTCCGGATGGTGCGGGCGCCGAGGCCATAGGCCAAGCCGGCCACCAGGCCGTAGAGGAAGATGAAGAAAATCAGTCCGCGGATGAAGTAGGAGCCGAGGAACGTCGGGTTCTTCGGGTCGAGGAGAAATCCGCCCTCGGTCAGCGTGCCCCAGACCACCAGCGCGGTCACGCCGAGCGTGGCCAGCACGGCCCAGAGCAGGCCGCGCTTTTCGGCGGCATCGAGCGGCTTGATCTCCTCGGGTTTGGCGTCGCCCGTGTAGGGGCCGAGACGGGGTTCGACGATCTTCTCGGTCACCCAAGTGCCGACCACGGTGATGAGGACGGACGCAGCGATCAGGAAATACCAGTTGGCCGCCGGGTTGACCATCAGTCCCGGGCGCACGACGGCGGCAGCGGCCTGGGTGATGCCGGCGAGCAGGGCGTCGATGGTGCCCAGCACGATGTTGGCGCTGAAGCCGCCGGACACGCCGGCGAACGCCGCAGCCAGACCGGCCAGCGGGTGCCGGCCCGCCGCATGAAACATGGCGGCGCCCAGCGGGATGAAGAGCACGTAGCCGACATCGGCCCCGGAGTGGGAGAGGATGCCACCGAGCACCACGATGGCCGCCAGCCAGCGACGCGGGGTGGCCAGCACGATGAGCCGCAGGCCGGCGGTGACGAGGCCGGTGCGTTCTGCCACCGCGATGCCGATCAGGCAGGCCAGCACGGTGCCGAGCGGCGGAAAGGCCACGAAATTTGGCACCATGTTCAGCAGCATCCGCTGGAAACCCTCGACGTTCAGCAGGCTGACGACATGCACAGTCTGCCCGGTGGCCGGGTGGATGATCGAGACGCCCATCGCCTTGAACACCCAGGACAGCAAGACGACCACGAGGGCCAGAAGGGCAAAGAGCGTGGACGGGTTCGGCAGCAGGTTGCCGATCCGTTCAACCACGGTAAGAAAACCTTGGAACCAGGAGGATTTGGGGGCCGGGAGTGCGGGGGAACTCATGCCCCGAGGCAAGGGGCCTAGCGGGCTTCGTCAAATCCGCACCCACGCGGTGGAAACAAAACGGCCGGTTCCAACCTTAGAACATCACGACCGCCCGCGCGCTCTCAATCACGATCCAGGCGACGCCAAACGCGGTGGCCCACAGGAAAAGGCCCTTCGCAACCCGCCGGCGGCGCAGGCTGCGCTCGTAACGGTCGACATTGTGCGTCCGGAAGCCCGTTTCCTCCAGGTAGCAGGCGAACTGGGCGTGTTTGACCCGGGCCGTCCGCAGGCGCTTGTCGCTCCGCATGCCGAGGGTGATCGGCAGGTGGTTCAGCAGGCGGCGGAGGGCGTAGGACATGGCCCCCATCCATCGGAAAATAGCGCTTCCACTCAAGGGGAATCTGGCTATCTGGACACCTTTCACGCTCACTTTACCTCGATGCACCACTTCCATTACACCGGCCAGAAACTGCACTGCGAATCCGTCGACCTGACGGCGGTGGCCCAGCTCCACGGCACTCCCACCTATGTCTACAGCGCCAAGACGATCGAGGACAATTACCGCCGCCTCGCTGCCAGCCTGAGCGGGCTGGATCTCCAGATCTGCTATGCGATGAAGGCGAACTCCAACCTCGCCGTCCTCCGCCTCTTCGCGAACCTCGGCGCTTCCTTCGATCTGGTCAGCGGCGGCGAACTGAAGCGCGTCGTCGCCGCGGGCGGCAGCACGGCCCGCAGCGTGTTCGCCGGCGTCGGCAAGACCGAGGCCGAGATCAGGCTCGCGCTCGAGACCGGGGTCTTCGGTTTCCATGTCGAGAGCGAACCCGAGCTCGCGCGCATCAACCACGTGGCCGGCCAGCTTGGCCGCAAGGCGCCCATCGCCATCCGCGTCAACCCCGACGTCGACGCCAAGACGCACGCCAAGATCACCACCGGCAAGAGCGACAACAAGTTCGGCATCCCGCTTAAGGTGGCTGCCGAGGCCTACGCCGCCGCCGCCAAGTATCCCCACCTCGAGATCAAGGGCGTGCAGATGCACATCGGCTCGCAGCTGACCTCCGCCGAACCCTTTGTCGAGGCGGTGAAAAAAGTCATCCCCTTCGTCGAGCAGCTCAAGCAGACCTACGGCATCACCTATTTCAGCGTGGGGGGCGGCATCGGCATCATCTACCAGGACGCGCTCGCCAGCGGCGACGCCGCGTGGTGGAGCGCCAAGCCCGAGGGCGAGCGTCCGCTCACGCCCGAGGCCTATGGCGCCGCGCTCAAGCCGCTGCTCGCCCCGCTCGGCCTCAAGATCCTGCTCGAGCCCGGCCGCTTCCTCGTCGGTAACGCCGGCGTGCTGCTCTCCCGCGTCGAATACCTCAAGCGCGGTTCGAACAAGAATTTCCTGGTGATCGACGCGGCCATGAACGACCTCGTGCGTCCCGCCATGTATGAGGCCTACCACGAGCTGGTGCCGCTGGTGCGCGACTCCGCGCGCCCCGCGCTCAAGGCCGACATCGTCGGTCCGATCTGCGAGTCGGGCGACTGCTTTGCCAAGGACCGCACGCTGCAGACGGTGGGCGAGGGCGAGTTCGTCGCCTTCATGAGCGCCGGCGCCTACGGCTACACCATGGCCAGCCGCTACAACACCCGCGGCATGGCGGCCGAGGTGCTGGTGTCCGGCAGCCGGTTCGAGCTGGTCAACGCCCGGGAAAATTTCGATGCTATGCTCGCCGGCGAAAAGATCCCCGGCTTCCTCAAAACCTGACGGCCGCCCCATGCCCGACCCGCGCCCCCTTAATTTCGCAGTCATCGGTGCGGGCGCCTGGGGCACCGCGATGGCCGTGCACCTGGCCCGCCGCGGCCAGCACACCACGCTCGTCCCCCGCCGGCCGGAGCACGCCGCTCAGCTCCTGGCCGCCCGCGAGAACCGCGATTACCTGCCCGGGGTCCGCCTGCCCGACGGGCTGCTCGTCACGGCCGACCTCCGGTCGGCGCTCCTCGAGGCGGACGTGGCCCTCATCGCCTGCCCGTCCCAATCCCTGCGTGCATGGTGCGAGCAGATGCGCGCGGTGTTGCACGACACCTCGCGGCTCCAGCTTTTCCTCAGCCTGGTCAAGGGACTCGAGATCGGCACCCACCTCCGGCCCAGCGAGGTCATGGGGCAGGTGCTGCCCGGTCTCAACTGCGGCACGCTGACCGGCCCGACCAACGCCGGCGAGGTGGCCCGCGGCCTGCCGGCCGCGATGGTCATGGCCGCGCAGCGCGCCGACGAGTTCGTGCCGAAGGTCCAGGCGGCCATGAGCGGGACCACGCTGCGCATCTACACCAGCGACGACCTGGCCGGGGCCGAATACGGCGCCAGCCTCAAGAACATCTACGCCATCGCCGCCGGGCTGTGCGACGGGCAGAAGCTCGGCGACAACGCCAAGGCCGCGCTGTTGACCCGCGCCGTGACCGAGATGCTGCGCGTCGGCGTCGCGCTCGGCGCGAGGCCCGACACCTTTTACGGCCTGAGCGGTTTCGGCGACCTCGTGGCCACCAGCCACGGCACCTGGAGCCGCAACCGCGAGTTCGGCGAGATGATCGGCGCGGGCAAGTCCGTCACGGAACTTCTCGCCGGCCGCAAGACGGTGGTCGAGGGCCACCGCAGCACCGAGGCGCTCCACGGGCTCTGCCAGGAGCGCGGCATCACCGCGCCGATCCTCGCCGAGGTCTACGCCATCCTTTACCAGGGCAAGAAGCCCGCCGACGCGCTGCATGCGCTGATGACCCGCGAACTCAAGCGCGAGACGGCTTCCCCGTTTCCGAAAAAATAACCCCGGCGGGAGTGGCGTCCGGGTTGGGTTAAGCCGGTAGGTCGACGGCATTTCAGACGGATTCGGCGACGGGAAGGCGGACCGCAGGTGAGGGCCCGGTTTCATTCCGAGGTTGAAATCAGCCGACTCCTGCGTGATGGGGATGAGCATGTGGCGCGAATTCATCGAACTGGCGGAGAAGGGCGACGAGCCCTTCAATGCCATTTGCGCCCGATTTGGCGTGAGCCGGAAAACCGGCTACAAGTGGCTCAACCGCTTTCGCACCGAAGGGGAGGCGGGCCTGGTGGAGCAAAGCCGCCGGCCGAAGACCAGTCCGCGCAAGACCCCCGAACCCGTCGCGGACCTCGTGCTCGGCTTGCGGCGCGAGAACCCCGACTGGAGCGCGGCGCGCATCAGTGCCGAGTTGAAGGAGCAGGGCGTGACGCCCGTGCCGGCGCCCAGCACCATCGATCTCATCCTGCGGCGGCGCCGGGAGCAGGCTCTCGCCCAGACGGCGGCGTTGGGGCCGCAGGCGGACGCCCTGCGCTTCGAGCCGAATTACCGCTGGACCCTCCGTCTCGGCCGCGAGGTGAAACTGGGGGGCGCGGCGGCCGTGCCGGTGCTTGTGGGGGACGACACCACGCATTTCATGGTCGCGGCGTCATTCGTGCCCGTTGCGCGGCGCGAGGAGGCGCTGCGGATCTTCCTCGAGCAGCTTTTCCGGCGCGAGGGCCTGCCGTGGCGCCTGGCCCTGCCGGTGCCCCGCACCTGTTCGGCGCTGACCGTCTGGTTGATGCGTCTGGGAGTCGCGGTGGATTTTGTGCCCGAGGAGGTGCCGGAGGGCGGCCGACAGCTGGCGGCCCGGCTGGCCGATCTGCCGTCCTACCAACGGGCCGCCTTGCAGGCGCGCATGCGCAAGGCGGATTTGCTCGAACCCATTTATCAGGCGCGCGCCCTGACCGAGAAACAGGCGGCCGCGCTGCTCGAGCAGATCCGGGAGCAGAACAATTTCGGCGGCCCGCAGGAGGCCATGCAGCAACGCAGTCCGCTGTCCCTTTACCGCCCGAGCGCGCGGGTCTTGCCGGATGAACTGCCCGAGCCGGCTTATGCCCCGGAGGCCAACGTGCGCCTGGTTTCAGAAAAGGGCATCTTCACTTTTCAGCGCCGGCTCATCCATGTCGGGCGGGCCTTGGCGGGCCTCCCGGTGGAGTTGAAACCCACGCCGGTGGCCGATCATTTCGTAGTGCTTTTTGCCGGGCAGGTGCTCGGTCAGGCCGATCTCTCCGCGGCGGAAGTGGACGAGACGACCTCGCTGTCCCTGCACGCGGTTTGAGGTGGATTTCCGCCGCGCCGACCGGCGATGGAGTGCAGGAGGCTTTAACCCAACTGTCACCCGTCTGACGCCGGGATGTAACCTATCTGTTTATTATAATGTTCGCCCTGCCTAAACCAAAAAGCCTGCGAAAATATTAATATGAATCTATTCTCCAATGTATTATGTGAATATAAGCTTAGATTGGCGAGCGCCTTGAAACCAATTGACTTGGGAAGAACATTTAGGTTCAGGTTACAGCGGTCAGTTTACCCCAACCCCAAACCCTACCTCTCCATGCACGTTTTCGGACGTCGGCTAGTTGTGAGCCTGCTTGGCTTAGTCCTGCTTAATTCCTTGGCCTCGGCCGCGACCATTACGGGCCGTGTGCGCGATTCGAACACTAATTCCTACCTGCTCGGCGCGACCGTCACGGTGCGTGAGCTCGACCGCTCGACCAGCACGACGGCGGGGGGCGATTTTTCCCTGAGCAACATTCCGGCCGGCACCTACACCGTGGAGGTTTTCTCCATGGGTTTCGTGGCGGCGACGGAGACGGTGGTGCTGGCGGAGAGCGGGGCCGCGCCGCTGGAAATCGCGCTGAAATCCGAGATCCTTAATCTCGAAAAATTCGTGGTCGAGGGCACGCGCGAGGGCCAGGCCCGCGCGCTGCAGCAGAAGCGTTCGGCGGCCAACATCATGGACGCCGTCTCCGCCGACGCCGTGGGCAAGTTTCCCGATGGCAACGCCGCCGAGGCCCTGCGCCGCGTGCCGGGCGTCTCGCTCGAAATCGACCAGGGCGAAGGCCGTTTCGTCGTCGTGCGCGGCATGGATGCCGCGCTCAACAACGTCACGCTCAACGGCCAGTCCGTGGGCTCCCCCGCGGAACAGGGCCGCCGCGGCCTGGCCATGGACTCCGTCCCCGCCGACCTGATTGCCCGCCTTGAGGTGGTCAAGGCGGTGACACCCGACCTCGACGGCAACGCCATCGGCGGGTCGGTGAACATTGTCACGCAAAGTCCGTTCGACCGGGCGGAAGGTTTTCTCCTCGGCTCGCTCAGCAAGGGCTACAACGCCTTCAGCGGCCGCTGGGGCTGGCAGGCCGGCAGCGTGAGCTACGGTCGCGTGCTTGACGGGGCCAAGCGCTGGGGTGTCGTGGGCGGCGTCAGCTATTCCTTCAAGGAGTTCGCCTCGCAGACCTCCGACAACGTGAACTGGACCTCCATCAACGGCTTCTTCACGCCCGACACGCAGGAGTCGTTTGACTACCATGTCGAACGCGAGCGTATCGGCATCAACGCCGGACTCGAGTTTCGCCCGAAGCCCGGCCACGAGCTTTACCTGCGGCTGAACCACAACGAGTTCACCGACGAGGAGGGGCGCCAGAAGACCGGTTATAATTTCCGCACCGGCACGCTCACCAACCAGACGGCCACCTCGGGCACCAACAGCACGGGTCGCTCGACCAAGGAATTCCGCGATTACCGGCAGCAGGGCATCATCGATGCCGCCTCCATCGGCGGCAAACATGCCCTTGCCGGTGACTACACCCTGAGCTGGCAGGCCGGCGTGAGCACCGGCGAACGCCGCACGCCGCGGCGCGTCGACTGGGAATTCCGTTCCGCCGCCAATGCCTTCCCCAATTCCTACGACCTCTCCGGCGACCTCCCGATCATCACGCCCAACGCCGCGTTCTACGATCCCGCCTCCTATCCGTTCCGCCGCGTGCGCTACCGCACCGACGCGGAGCAGGAGGACGTCTCCTCCTTCCAGGTTGATCTCAAGCGCGACATGACGTTCGGCGGCAAGCCCGGCTACGTGAAGGTCGGCGCCAAATGGCTCAACAGCGACAAGACCCAGGACCGTAACAACACCAACTATAACCTCACCACCGGCGCCGCCAACCTCTTCACCCTCGGCGCGACCGGCCTCGCCGGCCCCGAGCCCGAGGGTTACATGGGCGGCCGCTACCGTTTCGGCCCGACGCTCGATTTGGCCGCGCTGCAGGCCTACTTCGTCGCCAACCCCGGCCGCTTCACGCTCGACCCGACCAGCACGCTCAACGATTCGACCGTCGCCGATTTCACCGGCACCGAGGAGATCCTCGCCGGCTACGCCATGGCGAACGTCGAGCTCACGCCCAAGTCCAACCTCCTCGGCGGTGTGCGCGTCGAGCGCACCGAGTCCGAGTTCTCCGGCAACCAGCTGCGCAACGGCGCCTGGTCGCGCCTGGTCCAGGACCACTCCTACAGCGAGGTCCTGCCCGGCCTGCACTACACGATTCGGCCCAGCGACCGCCTCGTGCTGCGCGCCGCTTGGACGAATACCTACGGCCGCACCAACTACACCGACCTCGCGCCCCGCAACGCCATCGACGATATCGATCTCGGCGGCGGTGTTTTCCAGGGCAGCCTGTCCCGGGGCAACCCCGACCTGAAGCCCTACGAGTCGATGAACTTCGACGTGTCGGCCGAGTATTACCTCAAGAACGCCGGCGTCCTCTCCGTGGCCGTTTTCCACAAGCGCATCGACAACCCGGTCTACCGGAAGGCCTACGTCCTCACGAACACGACGTATGAAGGCCGCAACTACTCGACCCTCTCGGTCACCAGCCCCGAAAACGCCGACAGCGGCGAGATCAGCGGCCTCGAGTTCAACTACCAGCAGTTCTTCAGCTCGCTGCCATCGCCGTTCGACGGCTTCGGGGTGAACTTCAATTACACCTTCATCGATTCCTCCGCGACGATCCCCGGCCGCGCGAGCGACGTGCCGTTCTTCAAGCAGTCCGATCGGGTCGGCAACGTCGCGCTCATGTATGAAAAATACGGCATCGAGGCGCGCATTGCCTACTCGATGAACAGCGCCGCGCTGGCCTCCGTGGGCGACATCCCTGACCAGGACGGCTACCTCGACGAGCGCAACGTCATCGATGCCAAGGTCAGCTACCGCATCAACCACCGCATGCGCGTCTTCGTCGAGTTCCTCAACCTCAACGAGGAGCCGCTCCGCGAGTATCAGGCCGTCCCCGGCCGCCGCAGCAGCCTGGAGATCTACTCCTGGAACGCCAACGCCGGCCTCAGCTTCAACTTCTGAGGCCGGTTTCGCCTGTCCCGGGCCAGCTGGCCCGGGGCGACGAAACCTCCCTGGCATGCCACCGCTATATCCGCTTCCGGGTGAGTTGACGCTCAGCCGCCGGTCCTTCCTGGCCGGCAGCGCCTCGTTCGTGCTCGCGGCGATGCTTTCCAGCCGCGTGCGCGGCGCGGTCGCGTCGGCCCCGCCGCTGGCCGGTTATCCGTTCACGCTCGGCATCGCCTCGGGCGATCCGGCGCCGGACGGCATGGTCCTGTGGACGCGGCTCGCGCCGCGCCCGCGCGAGAACGGCGGCGGCATGCCGGCGGTCCCGGTGGAGGTGGGCTGGCAGGTGGCCGAGGACGAGGCGATGACGCGCGTTGTCCGGCAGGGCCGGGCGGTCGCCAGTCCCGACTGGGGGCATTCCGTCCACGTCGAGGTCGCGGGCCTGTCGCCCGACCGGTGGTATTGGTATCAATTCAAGTGCGGGGGTGAGCTCAGCCCGCGCGGGCGCACGCGCACGATGCCGGCCGCCGGCGCCGCCGCGGAGCGCCTGCGCTTCGCCTTCGCCTCCTGCCAGAAATACGAGATGGGCCACTACACGGCCTACGCGCACATGGCGCGCGAGGACCTCGACCTCGTCGTCCACCTCGGCGACTACATCTACGAGAAGGGCGACGACAAGCAGGCCGTGCGGCCGCACGGCACGACGGAGCTGTTCACGCTCGACGACTACCGCAACCGTTACGCGCTCTACAAAACCGATCCGGCGCTGCAGGCCGCGCACGCGATGGCGCCGTGGATCGTGACGTGGGACGACCACGAGGTGAGCAACAATTACGCCGGCACGACGCCCGAGTTCCCGGAGAAGATGGACACCGCGGCGTTTCTCCGGCGGCGCGCCGCGGGCTACCAGGCCTATTACGAGCACATGCCGCTCCGCCGCAGCGCGCAGCCGTCCGGTCCGGACATGCTGCTCCACCGCCGGCTGGAGTTCGGCGCGCTGGCGTCTTTCCATGTGCTCGACACCCGCCAGTATCGCACGGACCAGCCGCAGGGCGACGGCATGAAGCCGCCCGGTCCCGCCCTGCTCGACCCGGCCGGCACGATGATGGGCACCCGCCAGCGGGAGTGGCTCTTTGACGGGCTCGAACGTTCGGCGGCTGCCTGGAACATCCTCGCGCAGCAGGTCATGATGGGCCGCGCCGACCGCGAGGCGGGTCCCGGGGAATCCTACGCGATGGACAAGTGGACGGGTTACGAGTTCGAGCGCCGGCGGGTGCTGCGGCATTTCCGCGACGCGCGCATCACGAACCCCGTGGTCGTCACCGGCGACATCCACCAAAACTGGGCCAACGAGCTCGCCCCCGATTTCGACCGGCCGGATGCGCCGAGTGTGGCGGTCGAATTCGTCGGCACCTCCATCTCCTCGGGTGGCGACGGCGTGGACCGGCCGGATTACCTCGACAGCCTGCTGGCCGAGAATCCCGGCGTGAAATACCACAACAGCGAGCGCGGCTACGTGCGCTGCGAAGTCACCCGGCAGGCCATGCGCGCCGACTACCGGACGGTTCCTTATATCACCCGCCCCGGCGCCCCGCTTAATACCCGGGCGTCGTTCACCGTCGAGAACGGCCGGCCGCAATTGCGGCGGACCTGATCCCGGCTTTCCCTCCGCTTCACCCCTGCAGTCATGACCTGGACCCAAAACTATACCCCGCTCTTCGACAGCCTGACGGCCTCCTCGCTGGTCGCCGCCTCGCCGGTGGTGGTGCTGCTCGCCTTGCTGGCGCTGTTCCACGTGCGGGCACACTGGGCGGCATTGGCCGGCCTCGGCGCGGTGTTGGTGGCGGCGATCTTCATCTACCACATGCCGCCCCGGCTGGCGGCGGCGGCGGCGGTCTACGGCGCGCTCTACGGCCTGCTGCCCATCGGCTGGATCGTGCTCAACGTGGTGTTCCTCTACGACATCTCGGTGAAGACCGGGCAGTTTGAAATCGTCAAGCAGTCCATCGCCAACCTCTCCGCCGACCGCCGGATCCAGGCGCTGCTGATCGCCTTCAGCTTCGGCGCCTTCATCGAGGGCGCGGCGGGTTTCGGCGCGCCGGTGGCGATTTCCGCGGCGATGCTGATCGGCATCGGTTTCCGCCCGCTGCTGGCGGCCACGCTCGCCCTGATCGGCAACACGGCGCCGGTGGCGTTCGGTTCGCTCGGCATTCCCATCATCTCGCTCGCGCAGGTGACCGGCTTGCCGTTGCTGGAACTCAGCGCGATGACGGGACGGCAGCTGCCCTTTTTCAGCCTCATCGTGCCGTTCTGGCTGATCGCCGCCATGGTGGGCTGGCGGGCGATGTGGCAGGTCTGGCCGGCGTGCCTGGCGGCCGGCGGCAGTTTCGCGGTCGTCCAGTTTTTGGTGAGCAACTACCACGGCCCCTGGCTCGTCGACACGGCGAGCGCCCTGGCGTCGATCGGCTCGGTGCTGCTGCTGCTGCGCTTCTGGCAGCCGAAGACCGTCTGGCGCTTCGCGGAGGGGACGGACGCCACGGCGCCGGCCCGGACGGAAATGTCGGGCCGCGTGCTCTTCCGCGCGTGGTCGCCGTGGCTGATCCTGACCGTCGTTGTGTTCGTCTGGGCGCTGCCGGTGACGAAGGCCTGGCTCAACAGCATCTGGGAAATGAAGTTCGCCGTGCCCTACCTGCACAACGCGGTGCTCAAGGCGCCGCCGCTGGCACTGGAACTGAAACCCGAGGCCGCCATCTACACGGTCAACCTGCTGTCCGCGACCGGCACCGCGCCGCTGCTTTCCGCGCTGCTGGCTGGGCTCTGGCTGGGTCTGGGTGCGCCCGCGTTGTTCCGCACCTACCTCGGGACCCTTTGGCGCGTGCGCTGGTCGCTGCTCACGATCTCCACGATGCTGGCGCTGGCGTTTGCGTCACGCTATGCCGGGCTGGACTCCACGCTGGGCTTGGCGTTCGCCAGCACCGGGTTCCTGTTTCCCTTCTTCTCCCCGTTGCTGGGCTGGCTGGGCGTGGCACTCACGGGCAGTGACACCGCCTCGAACGTCCTGTTCGGCAACCTCCAGCAGATCACCGCGCAGCAGGTGGGCATCTCGCCGGTGCTGGCCGCAGCGGCCAACAGCAGCGGTGGCGTCATGGGCAAGATGATCGATGCCCAGAGTCTCGTCGTGGCCAGCGTGGCCACGGGGCAGCAGGGCGGGGAGGGGGAGATCCTCCGGAAGGTCTTCTGGCACAGCCTGAGTCTGGCGGCACTCGTGGGCATCTTCGTGTTCATCCAGGCCTATGTGTTCCCGGGCATGGTGCCGTGACTTTTCCTTTGCCAGTGGCGCCGGATACGCGGATTTTCCCGCCGTCACCTCCGCCTTGGCCCCAACGCCGGCTCGCGCCGTCCGCGGCGCCGGCGGTTCCCTCATGACCGAGCTCAAGCTACCCGCCACCCTGCTGACCGGCCCGTTCCTGGTCGCCACGTTGCTGGCCGGCATCGCGTTCATCGTGGTGGCGACGACCCGGTTCAAGCTGCACCCGTTCCTCGCGCTGATCATGACGGCCTATGCCATGGGCCTGTGTGGCGGGCTCGACAGCGCGCAGACGGTGGCGGCGCTGACCGGCGGGGTGGGGCAGACGGTCGGCCACATTGGCATCGTCATCGCGTGCGGCAGCATCATCGGCATGGTGCTGGAGAAGAGCGGCTGCGCCATGGTCATGGCCGGCACGATGGTGCGCTGGATCGGCGAGCGCCGCTCGGTGCTGGCGATGGCATGCACGGGGGCGCTCGTGTCGATCCCGGTTTTTTGCGACTCGGGCTACGTGATCCTGGCCCCGCTGGCCCGCTCCCTCGCGCGCAAGACCGGCCAGTCGCTCGCCACCTTCGCGGTGGCGCTGAGCATGGGGCTCTATGCCACGCACTGCCTGGTGCCGCCGACCCCGGGTCCGCTCGCGGTGGCCGGCCAGCTGCGCGCCAACATGGGCACCGTGATCCTGCTCGGCCTGGTGGTGGCGGTCCCGATCATCGCGACGACCTATCTCTATGCGCAGTTCATCGGGCGCCGCATCCTGCTCGATCCGGTGCCGCCGGGGCCGCTGGGCGTGGATGCGCCCGCGCCGGCGGAGGACGCGACTCCGCTCCCATCGCAACCCGGGGCCTTCGCCGCGTTTGCCCCGATTTTCCTCCCGATCGTGCTGATTGCCCTCGAGTCCATCGCGGCGCTGCCCGGCCGGCCGCTGGGTGACGGCGCGCTGCGCGCGATGCTCGGCCTGGTCGGCAACGCCGAGACGGCACTCGTGCTCGGGGTGTTCCTGACGTGGTGGGTCGTGCGCAAGCACGGCCGGTCGGCCTTCGGCGACTGGTGCGGCGAGGGCCTGCGTGACGCCGGCACCATCGTGCTCATCGTGGCGGCGGGCGGCGCGTTGGGCGCGGTGTTGCGCCAGACCTCGATGACCACGCTCGTGGGTGACGGCCTGGCCCGGTTGGAGCTCGGGCCGTTCACGATCCTGCTGCCCTTCATCGTGGCGGCCGGCCTGAAGACCGCGATCGGTTCCTCCACGATGGCGATGATCACGACGGCTTCGCTGATGGCGCACCTGCTCCCGGCGATGGGGCTGGGTTCAGGCTTCGGCCCGGCGCTCGCCACCACGGCCATTGCCTGCGGCTCGATGGCCGTGTCGCACGTCAACGACGCCTATTTCTGGGTGATCACCCAGATGTCCGGCATGTCGATCGCCCAGGGTTACCGCCTGGTCACGGTCGCCTCGATCATCGCGGGCTTCACCGGCATCGCGACGGTTTTCCTGCTCAGCCTGTTTCTGCTCTGAACCATGTCATTTATGAAAAGAAAAATCCTGTCGGCCGGCCTTCTGCTGATCCTGCTCCTCTCGTCCGCGTCTGGCGCGGCACCGGAGGCCGGGCGCTATCTGCGCGCGCGGGACTTTGACGCCACCAAGGTCATCCCCGCGGCGCCCGTCGATGATTCCCTGACCACGCTCGCTGACCTCGCCACGGTCTACCAGGTGCAGCTCCGCCGGACGCCGGAGCAGGTGGCCCTCGCCAACTATTTCGCCGAGGACTCCGTTTTCCAATACGATGCGGCGATCGGCGAATGGTTCACGGCGGCGAACCTCCCGCGGACCGCCGAGATCTTCCTGCAGGTTGACGCTGACCGCTTTGCGATCAGCAGCGCGGGCAAGGCGGTGTGGGATCGCCCGCGGCCGCCGCTGCTCGACCGGCGCATCCAGGCCTGCGCGCCGCTGCCCGCCAGCGGTTCCTACCCGAGCGGCCACTCCACGCAGGCGTTTCTTTGGGCCGGCCTGCTCGCGGAGATTTTCCCGGAGAAAAGGGCCGCGCTGCGCGAGCGTGCCGAGCTGGTCGCGTGGTCACGCGTCGTCGCGGGCGTGCACTACCCGTCGGACATCGCGGCCGGTCGGGTGCTGGGAGACCGTTTGGTGAAGGAGTTTCTCCAGGTGCCCGCCGTGCGCGAGGCGCTTGCCGTGGTGCGCGCCGAGGTGGCGCCTTTCGGGTCGAAAAAGGAGCTGGTGCTCGTCACGCCATGACCCGCGTCCTCCTCGCCTTCGACAAATTCAAAGATGCTTTGACCGCCCGGGCGGCGGGTGAGGCGGTGGCCACGGCCCTGCGCGAGCAGCAACCGGGGTGGATGCTGGATCTGGCTCCGCTGGCGGATGGGGGCGAAGGCTTCGCGACGATCCTCACGCAGGCGGCCAAGGGGCGTGAAGTGTCCGTCACGGCCAGCGGACCGCGGGGCAGCCGTCTATCTGCCGGATTCGGTCTCGTGTCGGTGGCGGCCATCCCGGCCCGGGCGCGCGCCCAGATGCAGTTGCCCGCTGCGGCGGCCCCGGGAGCGACGGTCGCGGTCATCGAAATGGCCGCCATCAGCGGGCTCGCGTTGCTGTCCCAGGATCAACGCGATCCGTGGCAGACAACGACGCTCGGCACCGGCGAACTCATGCGCGCGGCCGCCGACTCCGGGGCGGTGGCGATCCTGCTGGGGGTCGGAGGCAGCGCCACCAACGATCTCGGGCTCGGCGCGCTGGCGGCACTCGGCTTGGCATTCATGGACGCCGCGGGGCGGCCGGTCCATCCGCCGGTTCCGGCCGAGTGGTCGCGGATTGTCCGGATAACCGGCGGGTTGGCGGCGGGGCTGCCGCCGGTGTATATAGCCTGCGATGTCACCAACCCGCTGCTCGGCCCGCGCGGGGCCGCCGCGGTTTATGGTCCGCAGAAGGGCCTGCGTCCGGCGGATCATGCGCGTCTTGAAAGCGAGAGTGCCCGGCTGGCGGACCTGCTTTGCCGGCATTGTGGGCAACTGCCGGCGCTGAAGGATGCGCCGGGCGCCGGCGCTGCGGGTGGCATTGCATTCGGCCTGATGACCGCGGCCGGGGCGAAACTGCTGCCGGGCTTCGACCTTGTGTCGGCATGGCTGGACCTGGAGAACCGGCTCGCGGCTGCCGACATCGTCATCACTGGCGAGGGTCGTTTCGACGAGAGCTCGCTCGAAGGCAAGGGACCCGGTGCGGTCGCGGCGCGCGCGCTGGCGCTGGGCAAGACGGTCCATGTGTTCGCCGGCCAGGTGACCGCCGCGGCGCGGCCCGGCCTGGCCTTGCACGCCATCACCCCCGCCGGCGTTCCGCTCGCGCAGGCGCTGCGCGAGGCACCGCAGAATCTCACCGCGTCGGCCCGGGCCGTTTTTGCGCGCTGAATCCCCCTTTATGAAAACACGATCCATCCTCCTGATCTTTGCGTTGATCGCGTCCGGCCTTGCCGCCGGGGAACCGGCGCCCGAGCTGCCGCCGACGCCCGGTTGGAGCCACACCGAGTTGCGGCGCGTGCCGGCGGCCGAGGCCCGGCAGGGTGTCGCCGCGGACGCGGAGTTTTTCTACGCGATCAACAACTTCTCGCTCGGCAAATACCGCAAGGACACGGGCGAGCGCGTCGCCGGCTGGGAATGCCCCGAGGGCAAGCCGCTGACGCACATCAACGCGGGCATCGTGCACGAGGGGAAATTATACGGCGCCCACTCCAATTACCCCGGCGTGCCGATGCTGAGCTCGGTCGAGATCTGGGACACGAAGACGATGCAGCACGTGGGCAGCCACAGCTTCGGCCGGGCGGACGGCTCGCTCACCTGGATCGACCGGCGCAACGGCCGCTGGATCGCCTGCTTCGTGCATTATGGCAAGAAGGGCGGCGAACCCGGCCGCGGCCCGGAATGGACGCGCATCGTGGAATTCGACGACGACTGGCGCCAGACCGGCGGCTGGGCGCTGCCGGGCGACCTGCTCGCGCACATCGCCGGCGGCGGCTACAGCTGCTCGGGCGGCGCGTTCGGCCCGGGCGGTTTCCTGTATGTGACCGGCCACGACAACACCGAGCTCTATGTCCTCGATTTTCCGACCGCCGGTCCGGTGTTGAACTGGGTGGCCACTTTCCCCGTGGTGGCGCGCGGCCAGGCCTTCGGCTGGGATCCGGTGGACAAGAACGTCATTCACATGCTCAGCCGGACCAGCCGCGAGATTGTCAGCGGCCGGGTGACCATCCCGGCCGGTGCCAAGGCGAATTAAGGCCGGATTGCTTTGCGCAATCCGTGCAGCGCGCCGGGCCGGTTACCGGAATGGATTAGGCACCGCCCGTGGGCGCGTCACCATCCCGGTGCGCCACCAGCAGGCGGGGCAGGAAGGGGATCGCCACCAACACCAAGGCCGAGGTGCCCGAGTTCAGCAGGATCATGCCCGCGAAGCTGCGGCCGAGCTGCTCGTAAATCCAGGATCCCAGCACGTCGGAGCCCGAGACGGAGAGGCTGCCCAGGCTGAAGATAAGGGCATAACCGAGCGCGGCGAAATTCTTGGGCGTGGCGCGGGCCAGCAGGTCGAAGATCGGCATCAGGGCCAGGGCCGTGCAGAGTCCGTAGAGGGCCTCGATGGCCACGGCGGCGCCGGTCGAGCGGTAACCGAAGTAGGCGAGTGAAGAGACGGCATGCAGGCTGACCCCGAGCCAAAGCAACCGGTTGAGCGGAATCATCCGGCAAAGCCGCATGTAACAGATGCTGCCCAGCAGGCCCGAGGCCGCCGCCACAAAGCCGAGATAGCCGATGAACCGCGGGGAGAAGCCAAGGGTCTCGCTCTGGTGGTAGAACAGGGGCGTGCCGAATCCCGGGGAAAATTTCACGAGCACCCAGAAACCGGCCGCCACCCACAGGGAGCGGAGCCGGAACAGTTCCTTGAACTGCGCCAGGGTCCACTTGGGGCCGGCCGCAGCGGTGCGGTTTTCGCGCAGCACGCGCGCGAAGATCACCGCCAGGACGATCATCAGCACGGCATTGATCAGGAAGCCCCCTTGCAGCAGGTGCGTGGCGACCCAGCCGCTGGCCAGGCCGGTCAGCAGCCAGCCGAGGCTCTCGGTGCCGCTGCGGACCGCGCTGATGCGCCCGGTGGCGCTGAAGGCCTGGCCCACCTCGACCAGCATGCCGCCCAGCGTCGTATGCACCATCATCAGCGCAAAGTTAACGGCCAGCACCAGCCAGAGCATGGCGGCGTAGGTGGGCGGCACCAGGGCCAGCGCCAGCCAGAGGGCGCCGGCCACGGCGGAAAAAACGACCAGATAACCCAGCCGGCGGGTGCCGCCCAGCCGCACGTTGTCGACCAGGAGGCCGGCGAACGGCTTGCAATACCACGCCAGCTTGGTGACGAAGAAGAAGCCGGCCAGCTGGCTGGCCGTCAGCGACAGATGGTCCTTGAGCAGGAAACGGAGCGCGAGATTGGCGATGCCCTCGCGGTAGTCGCACAGCGTGAGGAACAGGTAGCCCGCGCCAACCAGCAGCATGGCCGAGCGCAGCCGGGCGCTTTCGGGCAGGTCCGCGCGCCCGAAGGAAAGGCCGCCGGCGGGGGCGGTCGGGGGGACGCTCATGGGCGGGTGGGAGCTTCGACCGCGACACCGGCCGCGAGCAGGCGGGCATAGCCCTCGTCGTCGACCCCGATTTCCCGGAGCAGGGGCCGGTTGTGCTCGCCCAGGTCCGGCGCGCGCGTGCGGATGGAACCGGGTGTGCCGAGCAACCGCGGCACGACGTGGTGCATCGGCAGCGTGGTCGTCTCCGCATCGGGATAGTCCGCGACGATCTCCCGCTGGATGAAGTGGGGGTCCTCGAGGATCTGGGACACGTCGTAGATCGGCCCGACGGTAACCTCGGCCTTCTCGAAGAATGCGACCGCCTCCGCCTGCGTATGCCGGCCGATGAAGGCGCCGATGACCGCGTCGAGCTCCTCGGCGTGCTTCACCCGTCCGGCATTGGTGCGGAAGCGCGGGTGGTCGACCAGGTCGGGGCGGCCGATGGCGCGGAACAGCCGCTCGGCCATGCCCTGGGTCGAGCCGGACACGGCGACATACTTGCCATCGGCGCAGCGATAGACATTGCGCGGGGCGGAATTGGTCGAGCGGCTGCCGGTGCGCGGCTTGACCTTGCCGGTCAGGCGGTAGTTGGCCGCCTGCGGGCTCAGGATGGCGAAGAGCGGGTCAAGCAGCGGCAGGTCGATGACCTGGCCGCCACCGCCGTTGTGCTCCACCTCCCGGAGGGCGATCATTACGGCCGAGGCCCCGTAGAGTCCGGCGACGCCGTCGGCGAGATACATGGGCGGCAGCACGGGCTCGCGGTCCGCGAAGCCGTTGAAGGAGGCGAAGCCCGACATGCCCTCGATGATGGTGCCGAAGCCCGGGCGCTGGCTGTAGGGACCATCCTGACCCCAGCCGGAGATGCGGACGATGACGAGCTTCGGGTTGAGCTTGAGCAGGTCGGCGGGGGCGAGCCCCATTTTTTCGAGGATGCCGGGACGGAAGCTTTCGATGAAAAGCGTGGCGGAAGCCACCAGTCGCCGGATGAGATCGATCGCCTCGGGTTTACGCAGGTCGAGGGCGAGGCTCTTCTTGTTGCGCGAATAGATTTTCCAGTGGGTGGACACGCCGCTGGTCTGCCAGGCTCGCAGGGTATCGCCTTCGGGCGGCTCGACCTTGATGACCTCGGCGCCGAAGTCGCCGAGGACCTGGGTCAATACGTTGCCCGCGAAGAGGCGCGAAAGGTCGAGCACGCGGACCCCCTGCAGCGGGCCGCGGGCGCCGGGGTCGTATTCGCGCTTTTTCAGGGGCATGGCGGTGAAGTCACGCCGTGGGCGGGAGCTGTTGGGCGATGGCCAGGACGGCGCGGGCGCGCCGGATGAAGGGCGCGTCGATCATCCGGTCGTCGACGGTGAAGGCGCCGGCGCCGGTTTTTTCCGCGGTCTCGATCACGCGCCGGGCGAAGGCGATCTCCTCGTCGGAGGGGCGGAAAATCTCGTTCGCCACGGCGATCTGGGTCGGGTGGATGCAGCTTTTGCCGATGTAGCCCATCCGTTTGGCGGCGAGGGCCTCGGCGCGGTAGCCCTCGAGATCCTTGATGGCGCCGTAGGCCGCGTCGCACGCCCACAGGCCGGCTTCGCCGGCGGCGAGGCGCACGGCGAACTGGACCTGTTGGACGGCCGCCGCGTTGCCCCGGTCGATGCCGAGCGGTTCCATCAGGTCGGCATACCCGATCTGCAGGCCGGCGACGCGCGGGTCGGCGGCGGCGATCTCGGCGGCCAGCCGGAGGCCGCGAGGCGACTCGATGTTCGCCAGGATGCCGACGGGGCGGGTGAGCCCGCGGGCCGATTCCAGGGCGGCGAGCGCCTGCGCGGCGGCCCGGACATCGGCGGCGGATTCGACCTTCGGCAGGTTGAGCAGGTCGAGTCGCGGGCCGACCACCGCGGCGAGGTCCGCGGCGAAATGGGGCGAGCCCAGGCCGTTCACGCGCACGATCAGGATTTTTTTTGAGGCGGCAAACTCGGGTGACTGCAGCGCCTGGCCGACGAGGTGCCGCGCCTCGGCCTTGCCGCTTTCCGGCACGGCGTCCTCCAGATCAAACGACAGGCTGTCCGCCTGGCTCGCCAGCGCCTTGGGGAAGAGCTCGGGGCGTGAGCCCGGGACAAACAGCTTGCTGCGCATGGGATGAGATTGTGGAGGTTTCAGCCTGCGTCGACCACGCAGCGGAAGCCGACCATGCCGCTGCGGTCCTTGCCGGGTGCCATGAGCAGGTATTTGCCGTGCTGGTCGAGCTGGTAGGCCTGCGGGAAATACCAATGCGAGGTCTGCGGCTGGTAGGAACTGCCACCCCGCAGCACCGCGGTCCGCGTATGCTCGTCCGTAAACTCGTCGGTCCACTGCCAGACGTTGCCGACAAGGTCCATGATGCCGAACGGACTGGAACCGCCCGGGTGCGCGTCGACGTCGGCCGGCGGCACGAGGGTGCGGCCGCGATTGGGGGCCGGCACGTTCGCGGGGTTCCAGGTGTTGCCCCACGGAAACAGCCGCCCGTCATGACCCTGGGCGGCATACTGCCACTCCCATTCGTGCGGCAGGCGCTTGCCGGCCCAGGCGGCGTAGGCCCGGGCGTCCTCCAGCGAAACCCACGTCACGGGCTTGTTCTCCCAGCCGCGCGGGGGTGCGCCGCGCCTCCAGTCGCGCAGGAAATTATGATTGTCCGCCGGACGGTATCCAGTGGCGGCAATGAAGGCCCGATACTGCGCGTTGGTGACCGGGAAGCGATCGATATGAAAGGCGGAGAGTTGCAGGCGGCGAAGGTGCGAACGGCGCGGGGATTTCTCCCAAGGATACTGCACGTCCTGTCCGTCCCAAGTATAGCCCTCAATCTCGACACCGGTGACCCGGAAATCGAACTCGCCGGCGGGAATCTTGATCATGCCTTCGGGGGGCCGGGCCGCCCGGCGCGTCGCCTTGATGGGCGTGATGCGCTGCGGAAGGCAGCGCCACTGGGCGGAGAGGTCCTGCAGCGGCGTGCGCGTCAGCGCCCGCCGCTCCCGGAGGTAGGCGGCGAGGTGCTTGATTTTGGCACCATGCTCCACGGCCAGCACGGCGCCGAAGCCGCGCGACTCGAGCGGGAACGCGAGCGTCGCCTGGCCGGCCTCCAGCCGGGGCTTGAGTTCCGTCCCATGCCAGGCGTCGTAATACTTCCGGCCGTCCCGGTGCGCCACGCGGAGCTGGTCGCCCTCGAGGCCGTATTCGTTGCGGTTCACGACCGTCCACAGTGTAACGTCCGGGGTGGGGAACATCGAAGCGAACACGTTGTGCTGGCAGGCGTGTGCATAGGGCTCCCAGTCCGGACTGACGAGGGGCGCCGGGAAATTCCGATACAGGTGAGCGATCCGGCGGAGGGCGGCGGCGTCCCGCGGTGTGAACTGGTTCCAGAGGCCCCAGATGTTCTCCCAAGAGTTGTAGCCGGTGCCGTTGAAGAAGATGTAGTGGAAATCATTCGTGCGGTCCCGGCCCCAGCGGTTCTCGGTGTTCGACATGTGCCGCGGCTCGAGCCACTTCAGCTTGCTGACCGGCAGGACGATCTGGTCGGGCAGCAGCTTGCCCCAGCTCTGGAGGTTCCAGGCCAGCGCCTCGTCGGAAAGCGGCACGGCCTCGGGTTCAAGGACAAGGGGATGGCGCTGCTTTTCCGCCGCGTCGAAGAACGCGCGCGGCACGCCGCTGTAAGTGTCGCCGTTGACCCCGTCGGCGCCGATCGCCTTCGCCAGGCGTGCAATCGCCTCCCAGTCGGGCAGGCCTTGGGGCCGGGTGCCGCTGTCCCACGGTTTCGTCGGAATGAACACTTTCACGCCGCGGCGGTGGAAGTCGGCGACCGCACCCTTGAGGCCGGCCAGGCCGCCCGGCAGGTCCGCGGCCAGGTCGAACTGGTTGCGGTCGTCGATGCCGATGTTGGGGTAGACATACCAGATCAGCACGCTGTCGATGCCCCCGTAGCGCCGCTCCAGGTCGTCGAGATAACGGTCCACCGTGTAGCGTCGCTTAACCGGGTCGTAGAAATAGCGATCCTCGACCATCATCTGGGCGTGGACGAAATTCCGCTGTGTCCACTTGAACTCCGGACGCTCGTAGTTCGAGCCGTCGTAACCCATCCGGATGAGGTGTTCGGCGCGCCATTCCCGGAAATCCCGCCGCCAGGCCTCCGCCACGGCGTTCACATCCTGTTTCCACTGGCCGATCGTCTGGAAGGGCCAGCCCGGCATGCTCACGGGCAGCGGGAGGTGGGGACCGTTGCGGGCATGCGACAACTGGAACTCGGCAATGCGGGTGGACGGCGCGCGGGAGGGCTTGCTCATGTGAAGAGTGGGGTAGCGCCGGTCAGGGTGATCGGGTTTGGGCGGGAAGGCATGACTAAAGTGGCAAGTGGCCGGCTGGGGGGGCGGGCGGCGGGGTAAGGCGTGCAAACGTTTGCTCAATCCGGTGGGTCGTGTCTATCCAATTCGTGCCTTGCTTGCGGTGGGGGATGGACGCAAGTTGTCGCTCCGCCGTTAAGTCCGGAGCAAAAAAACACCCTCATGAAGAAGCCTTCCAGTCTGATCGATGTGGCCCGCCGGGCGAAGGTGAACATCTCGACCGTCTCGCGCACGATCAACCAGACCGGCAAGATCGGGCCCGAGACCCAGGCCCGGGTGCTCAAGGCCATGCGCGAACTGGGCTACAAGCCCAACCGCGTCGCCCGCCGCTTGCGGACGCGGGACAGCAGCAGCCATCTGCTGGGCCTGATCATCCCCAACATCCAGAACACCTTCTTCGCCGACCTGGCGCGCGGCGTCGAGGACGTGGCCTACAAGAGCAATTACGCGGTGTTGCTCTGCAATTACGACGAGGACGAGGCCAAGGAGCGCTTCTACCTGGATGTCATGCAGTCGGAATCGGTCGACGGCATCATCCTGCCCCCGATTCACGAGAACGACCCGGCGGTGCTGCAGGTGGTGCGCACCGGCACCCCGGTGGTCTGCGTGGACCGGAGCCTGTCGAGCGGGAACCTCGACAAGGTCGAGGTGGACAACCACACGGGCGCCCTGAAGGCAGTCGAGCACATCATTGCCCAAGGGCACAAGCGGATCGGCCTGATTGGCGGTCCCGCAGACTCTTCCACCGGCCGCGAACGATTGCGCGGTTACAAGGATGCGCACGCGCAGGCGGGCCTGCCGGTCAGGGCGGAGCTGGTCCGGTTCGGCGACTTCAAGCAGGAGAGCGGCCAGACGCTCGCGCATGAGCTGCTTTCCCTCAGCGACCCGCCTACGGCGCTTTTCGCCTGCAACGGCCTGATGACGGCCGGCGCGCTCGAGGCGATTGCTGCCCGCGGATTGAGGATCCCGAAGCAGATTGCGATCGTGGGTTTCGACGAGCTGCCCCTTTCGAGCGTGTTCAATCCCCCGCTCACCGTGGTGCGCCAGCCCGCCTACGAGGTGGGGAAATACGCCGCGGAGCTCCTGCTCAAGCGGATCGAGGACGCCAAGCGGCCGGCCACGAGCCTCAAGCTCATGCCCGAGCTGATCATCCGCAAATCCTGCTGAGCCGGCGGGCGGCTCCCGGTGAGGAAGAAAAGGTTTCGCTTGACGCCAAGGCGAGGCAAACGTTTGCATGACATTGCCCCTTGGTTTGCCCCAAACCACGCAGGGACCCGCCCTGGTGGGCGGGATCCGGCGACCACCCCATTCTCCGTCTTCCATGTCCATTTCACCCCAGGTCGTTGTTGTCGGCAGCATCATGCAGGACCTGACTTTCACCTGTGCGGATTTTCCGCAGGCGGGCCAGACGGTGATGGCCCGACTCGCGAGCGGGCAGGGGGGCAAGGGGTCCAACCAGGCGATCGCCTGCGGCCGCACGGGCGTGCGCACGGTTTTTGTCGGGGCGATGGGGCGGGACGGCTTTGCGGCGCAGGTGGCGGCCTTCTACCGCCGGGAAAAGATCGGCTGCCAGCTCGCCTTGCAAGCCGGCCGGGCCACGGGCACGGCGGTGATCCTCATCAATCGCGAGGGTCAGAACCAGATTGTCATCGAGCCGGGAGCCAACGCCCGGCTGGCCCCGGCGGATGTGCCGCGGTCCTTGCTGACCCGGGCCAAGGTTGTGGTGACACAGCTGGAGTCCAATCTCAGAACCACGGCCCATGTTCTCCGGGTCGCCCGGCAGGCCGGGGTGACGACCATTCTGAACCCGGCGCCCATGCGCGCGGATTTCTCGCCTTCGCTTCTGCGGAACGTCGACATTCTGATTCCGAATGAGAGCGAATTCGTCGCATTGGTCCGCGCCCAGGCCCGGTTGCGCCGGGGCGGTTTCGACGAGCGGGCCCTGCACGCCCTGTCCCGGGAGGAACTCCACCGGCTTTGCCGGCAGTTCGGCGTGTCCACGGTGATCGTGACGCTGGGTAGCAAGGGCTGCTTCATTTCCGAAGCCGGCGGGCATGCCTTCATTCCGGCCCACCGGGGCATGCGCGTGGTGGACACCACCGGCGCGGGGGATGCTTTCTGCGGTGGCTTTGCCGCCGGGTTGGTCCGCTACAAGGGTGGGATTGTGCCCGCCGCCCGTCTGGGCACCGCGGTGGCCGCGCTGTCGATCACCAAGCCGGGCGCGGCTTTTGCGATGCCGACGCGCGCCGAGCTGAAGCGTTTCCTGCGGAAGAGCCGCGCGGCCTGATGGCCGTGCGCCGGCAATTTTATTCCGGCGCCACCTGCAGCCAGGTCAGCCGCCAGGCACCATCGGCCCGGCCTCCGGCCTCGACGTAGGGCACGAAGGTGAGAGGCGGCCGGTGGTCGAGGTTGAGCCGCACTGCGCGGGCCTCGCGGCCGGGGGGCGCATCGAGCAGCTCGAGGGCGCTCTCGGCCTGGCGTGGCAGCCGGATCGTCTCCTCGATTTTGAAACCGTCGATCAAGCCGGTGGCGTAAACCAACGGCCCGCGGGTGATCGCGGCATAGTCAAAATGCAGCACTTCCTGGCAGACCGGCGAGCCGTCCGGCGCCCGGGATTCCTGGATGTTACGGTTGACCTGCCGGTGCAGCCTGGGAGGCATCGCCAGCGAGATCGTGACCATGTCCCCGGGCTGCCAGTCGCGTTCGATGGCCGCGTAGGTGTCGGCGTGGGTGGGGATGGAGACGGCCTGGCCGTTGACCTGGATGACGGCTTGTTCGGTCCAACCGGGGATGCGCAACAGAAGGCTAAACCGCGCGGCGCGCTCGGGGTGCACCGAGATCCTGATGTCTCCCTCGTAAGGGTAGCGTGTGTCCTGTTTGAGCCGGACGGCGCCGGCGGCGGGAACCGGGAGCGTGGCTTCCCCGGGGCCGTAGAGATTGACCGCGATATGGCCCTCGGCGGTGATGCCGTAGGCGACCGGCGGCAGCTCCTCGAGAGCCCAGGGCCCGCTCGATTTGCAGCAGCGCCAGTAGGTCGTGTAGACGCGCTTGCCGTTCGGAAAGGAATAGTAGCACCAGTTGTCTCCCTCCGGCGCCTGCGCGCCGAGCAGGTCATTGTAGGCGGATTTTTCGATCTCGTCGGCGTATTTCGCCTCGCCGGTGACGGCGAGCAGCTCGCGGTTGAGCTGGATCCAGGAGAAGGTGGAGCAGGTCTCGACGTAGCCGTAGGGACTGAAGACTTGCGGCGGATTGAACACCTCGCGTGACCGATGCGCCACGCCGCCCCACGGGCCGCCGCCAAGAGTCAGATGGAATTGGCGGATGCTCGCCCAAACCTTTTCCACGGCCTGCAGGTAACTCGATTCGCCGGTTGCCCGATGCAGCTTCACCAGGCCGACCAGGTTCCACGACAACTGGTAGGCCTTGCCGGTGGCGATGAAGGCGGCATCGGTGCCCGCCAGAGCCTGCGACATCAGCTCGAGCATGGGAGCTTCGCTCGCCTGTTTCAAAATGAGCCTGGCGAGCTCCAGGTATCTCGGTTCGCGCGTCTCGAGGTAGAGTTCCACGGCCGGATCCAGCAGCACCGTGGCAGAGAGGCCATGGTGGTTGCCAAGCGAGGTGATGTCGATGCCACCGGTGGAGAGGGTCTGCCAGCACAGGTCGCCGATTTTTCGCGCGGCGGCGATATACGGCGGGTGGGCAAGGACCCGGCCGGTTTCAAGCAACCCGAGAATCAGATAGCTGTGCACCCAGATGTCCCACGTGCGCTGGCCCGGCGCGCCGTCCCACGTGCGGGGGCCGGAGACCTGGCGGCACATGAATCGGCGCGCGGGGGCATAGGTGCCGAGATAACCGTTGGATTCCTGCACGCCGACCAAGTAGTCGGCGACCCGGCGCAGGCTGGCGGTCAGTTGCGGGTCGGCGGTGCGCTCGACCGCGTGGGCCGTGGCACAAAGCCATTTTCCCGCATGTTCGCCATACCAGTCGCCTTCGTGGTTGTGCCTGGTGTGCTCTGGGCAGAACAGCGCGATTGGCGGGCTGGTCTCGTCCCGGATGAAGCGCGCCAGGTGCGCGGCCTGGCTGGCAGCCAGCGCCCGGCCCAGCGGGCCATCGAGCCGGACTTGAGCGGCAGAGGGGAAAATCATGTGGGGCGGCGGACGGGGTGTGAAAGGAGTAGAATGACAAAAAAGTTGACACCAAGGTTAAAAACAAAATGTTCGTCGTGCAAACGTTTGCTTTACCCTTTTGCACGGCCACCCCGCCGCCTGTTTCGCCCCACTCTCACCCCTCTGCTTCCGTTCGCCCGGAATCACCAAGACCTCCATCTTTTTTCGCGCGCCTGAACGACGACCGCGTCCTGCCTGACCCGAACTAACACCCCTTAAAAGCAAACGTTTGCTTTACCTGCACCATGAATACATACCCCGCCCGTCCCAAGTCTGCCGCAGCGCTGCTTGCAGCGTTGCTGTTTGCCACCCTGGCCGTCGCCGGCCGCGCCCAGACCAGCGCCCCGGCCACGCCGGCGGCCAAGGAGGAAGAAGATTCCTCCGAGGTCGTCAAACTGGAGAAACTCACGGTCACCACCGGCTACCGTTCGCCCAAGGCGATCGACCAGATTCCCGGGGCGATCAAACTGGTCTCCAACGAGGAGATCTCCAACACGCTCCTGCTCACGGACGACGCGACGGCCGTGCTGTCGCGCACCGTGCCCGGCTATGCGCCCGGCACGCAGCAGATGCAGAACACGGGTGAGACGCTGCGCGGCCGCGTGGCCCTCCGCCTGTTCGACGGCATTTCCCAGACCACCCCGCTGCGCGAAGGCAGCCGCAACGCCACCTTCACCGACATGGATATCGTCTCGCAGATCGAGGTCATCAACGGACCCTCGGCCTCGGAGGGCATCGGCGCCGCCGGCGGCATCATCAACTACATCTCCAAGAGCCCGACCAAGGATGGCAGCGAGGCCGTCCTGCGCACCAAGTTCTACACCCAGGGCTACGACGACAGCAGCGGCTACCGGGTCGGCCTTAATTACATGCACAAGGAAGGTGCGAACGACCTGATTTTCGGCGCGGCCTTCGCCAAGCGCGGCATGGCCTATGATGCCAACGGCCGTCGCATGGGCATGGGCGCCAGCGGCTCGATGAACGACACGAATTCCACGAACCTGTTCATCAAGGCCGGTCACAACTGGGGCGAGAACAACGCCCAGCGTCTGACCCTCACCGTCAGCCAGTTCAAGGTCGAGGGCCAGGGCCACTACGTGCAGGACCTCGGCAACCGCGCCCTGGGCATCACCGACTCCGCCAAGCGCGGCGTGCCGGCAGGGGCGAAGACCGAGTTCAACGACTTCTCCCAGTATGCGCTCGCCTACAAGAACGACGCCCTCTTCGGCGGTTCGCTGAACATCCAGGCCTACAAGGCCAGCCAGGCCATGCGCTTCGTCGCCGAGCTCGGCGGCGCGGACAAACAGGACCCGCTCATCGCGCCCCTTGGCACGCTGGTCGACCAGTCGGAGATCAATTCCCAGAAGAAGGGCGTGCGCAGTTCCTGGTCGCGCGACGATCTCTTCGCGGTCGAGGGCCTCGATATCAACCTGGGCTTCGACTTCATGGACGAAACCGCGCAGCAGCTGCTGGCGCTGACCAACCGCGTGTGGGTTCCCCCGATGAACTACACGAGCAAGGCGCCCTTCACGCAGGTCTCCTATACCCGGGGCCCCGTGACCGTGAGCGCCGGCGTGCGCCATGAGGGCGGCGAGCTGCAAGTCGACGATTACACCACGGTCTATTTCAACAACCGGCAGTTCGTCTCCGGCGGCACCTTGGAATACAGCGACACCCTCCCCAATGTGGGCGTCATCGTCCGCCTGCCCCAGAACTGGTCGGTGTTCGGCTCCTACAGCAAGGGCTTCACGCTGCCCAACGTCGGCATTCCCCTGCGCAACGTGAATACGCCCGGCCAGTCCGTGTCGGGCATCCTCGACCTGCAGGCCGTCATCGTGGACAACAAGGAGGGTGGCGTGAGCTGGCAGGGCAAGCGCTTCAGCTTCAGCACCTCCTATTACCATTCTTACTCGGAGCTGGGCTCGAGCCTCACGACCGACCCGATCACCCGCGACTTCGTGCTGCAGCGCCGGCCGGTCAAGCTGACCGGGTATGAGTTCACCGGCGAATTCAAGGCGACCAAGACCCTCAAGTTCACGGCGCTCTATTCCCACGCCAAGGGCAAGACGCGCACGACCGAAACCGGTCCGCTGACCCGCGAGATGGGCATGGGCAACGTCAGCCCGGACAAGCTCAATGTCTCCACGACCTGGAAGTTCATGCCAAAGGCGAGCATGACCCTCGACGTCGAGCACCTGTTTGCCCGTGACATCAACGTCGGGGCGGCCGGCGAGGAGCACACCACCTCGCTCACCCTCGCGCACCTGACGGCCAGCTACACAACCAAGTGGGGCGACTTCGCCGTCGGCATCGAGAACCTCACGGACAAATACTACATCCTGCCCTGGGCGCAGATCGACCAGTTCCAGAATTACTTCGCCGGTCGCGGTCGCGTGATCTCGGTGTCGTATGCCAAAAAATTCTGAGTCACCCTTGGTGACCCGGTGATTCCCGCCCGATGCCCGCCGCGGCCTGCTTTCAGGTGCGGTCGGCATCGGGCTTTTTTTCAACCCCGCCCCCCATAACTTTGCCGTGACGCGCCGCCGGCCGCCACGTATGGTCCCATGATTCTCCCCGCCCCGTTCCGCTTCCTGAAAAAGGCCGCCGCCCCGCTGGTCGCGCTGGGCTTGGCGGTCCTGCTCGACGCCGCCCCGCTTCTGCCGGTGCGTGTCACCGCCCAGGGCCAGGTTCCGGCCGCAGCGGACGCGCAACTGGCCGTGATCGATGGTGTGCCGGTGGTTCTAGCCGGCGACCTGATGTGGCTGCAGGACGGAGCGGGCGGATGGCGGGAGCAGCCCTGGCGGGCGGAGGGTGCGGTCGCGACGGTCTTTGGTGACGGGCGGACGGCCTTTGTCCTCGTCGCCGAGAAACCGTCCGGCCCGATCCAGCGGGTGCGCCAGCTCCTGCTCGCCAACGGCCAGCTTTCGTCGCGGGATTTGCCGCCGCTGCCCGCGCCGCTGCAAAGCGCGCTCGGCACGGTCAAGGACGCCCGGCTCTTCGTGCATGGCGTGGATGCCGCCGGCGTCGCGCAGCTTTACATTCTGGCCCTGAGTGAAGACACGCCTGGCTGGCGTCATCATGCCGGTTGCCCTGCACCGGCCGGGCGGGTCGAGGCGCTCGTTGCCCAGCAGGACTCGCTTTACGCCGTGGTCACTCCGGCGGAAGACACCGGCCAGCGGCTCTACCGCTGGTCCCCGACCCAGAACTGGATGGAGGCTTCGCGGTTGCCGGGGAAACTGGTGCCGGGCGCCATCCGGGCCACGGGCCAGGCCCACCTGATCGGGGTGGTCGGCGACGCGGCCGGGCAGCGCATGGTGAGTTATTATGCCATCACCCGGGTGTGGGCGGAACTGGGCGGGATCGACGCCCACGGGCTGCGGCCGGGCGCGCCCTGGGGTAACGGCTTCCTGCTGGCGCAGGACTCCGGCGGGAGTCTGGCCCTGGGCCTGGCCGAGCTGGTGCCGACCAAGCAGCTCCTCCGGCCGCTCGATTGGGTGATGATCTTCCTCTACCTGGGCATGATCGCCGGCATCGGGGTTTATTGTTACCGGCAGGAGCAGAAGAAATCGACCGCCTCGTTCTTCGTGGGCAGCCGGACGATTCCCTTCTGGGCCGCGGGCATCAGCCTCTACGCCACCAACTCGAGCTCCATCGGCTACATCGCGACCACCGCGAAGGCGTTCGCCACGAACTGGCAGTATCTGGTGGGTAACCTGCTCGGGGCGCTCGGCCTGGTGTTCGTGGCCATCTGGATCGTGCCGCTGCTGCGCCGCCTGGAACTCATGTCGGTGTTCACCTACCTCGACCAGCGCTTCCACCGCTCGGTGCGGCTGGCGGCCAGCGCGTTCTGCATCGTCATGCACATGGGCGGCCGGCTGAGCGTGATCCTCTTCCTGCCTTCCCTCGCCATCGCCACGATCACCGGGTTGGACGTGATCTGGAGCATCCTGATCATGGGCTTGGTCACCATCGGCTACACCGCGCTCGGCGGCATGCGGGCGGTGATCTGGACGGACCTGGCCCAGGTGATCGTCAAGGTCGGCGGCCTGATCTTCGCGGTCGGGTTCATCGCGTTCAAGCTCAAGGGCGGCGCGGGCGAGTTCATGGCGATCGCGCAGGCGGATGACAAACTGAAGATGTTCGACTGGAGCTTCGACCTGACCAAGGCGACGGTCTGGTGCTTCATCTTCCTTACCCTGCTGGAGACGGTCCTGACTTTTCCGAAGGACCAGATTCTCATGCAGCGCGTCTTCACGACCAAATCGGAAAAAGAGGCCGGTCGTTCGGTCTGGGTTTATGCGATCATCGTCCTGCCGGCCAGCGCGCTCTTCTACTTCATCGGCACCGGGCTCTATGTCTTCTATCACACCCACCCTGAGCGCATGAACCCGCTGCTGCCGGTGGACGCGACCTTCCCTTTGTTCATCGCGGCGGAACTGCCGGTCGGCGTCACGGGCCTGATGATCGCGGGGTTGTTCTCCGCGGCGATGGGCACGAGCTCCAGCATCCTGAACAGCGTGTCGACCATGGTGTCGGTGGACTTCTACGAGAAGATCGCGAAGAAACCCAGCCAGACCTTCAGCATCAAGCTGGCGGAGTGGGTCACGGTCATCGCCGGCCTGATCGGCATCGGCCTGGCCATCCTGCTCTCCCGGTTCAGCATCAATTCGTTTCTCGACACCTCGATCGAGCTCGTCGGCCTGTTCGGCGGTTCCTTCGGCGGGGCCTATACGCTGGGGATGTTCACGCGGCGGGCCAACTGGCAGGGCGTGCTGGTCGGCATGATTGCCAGCTTCATCATCACCTTTGCCGTCTGGTGGCAGCACCTCGTGCACCCGTTCCTGTATCTCGCGGTCTCGATCCTCGTGTCGATCGTGGTCGGCTACGTGGCGAGCTTCTTCTTCCCCGCGCCGTCCGACGAGCAGATCGAGGGGCTCACCATTCTCACCCCCAAGCGCAAGAAAACCGTCGCCCCGGCCTGATCAGTGGCCGGGCTGGAGTTGCCGGAAGACATATTCCGCGCCTTCCGCAAAGGTCGGACGCCAGGTGGCCCAGTCGTGGGGCCCGTCGATCACGCGCAACTGCGAGGTGATCTTCGGCACACGGCGTATCTTGTTGTAGAGGGTGTGCGCTTCGTAATCCAAGTCGTGCGCCGCCAGCGCCGGGTCGGCGATGGGCCGCTCGTCATCGCCCACGGCGATGAACATGACCAGCGGCAGGCCACTGGCCACAAACGCGGGGATGAGGGCGGGATAGTTTTTTGCCGTGTAGATCTCCGGGTCAAAAACCAGGGTGCCGTTGCCAAAGGCGCCGAATTCGCGCGTGCTGGAATCCGGCGGGGGCAGGGGGAAATACACCGCTGGGCTGAGCACGATGGCCGCCCCGAAAAGCTCCGGGTGGGCGAGGGAATAGCGCAACGCCCCGTAGCCGCCCATCGAATAGCCGGCGACGATCCGGCTGAGGCGGTCCCGGTTGGTCGGATAGGTGGCGTCGACATGCGCGACCAGGTCCTGGGTGAATGCGCTCTCAATCGGCTCGCCGGCCGGCAGCTTGGGCTGATCCGAGCCGGTGAACTGCGAGTCGATGTAGTAACCGGCGCGCCGGCTGGCGGGGGCGTCGGGCATGATCGCGATTACCGGTGGAATCCGCCCCGCGCTGATCAGGCGGTCAAGATCCGGCTTGATGGTCGTCCAGGCCGCCATCTTGTCTCCGCGGCCATGCAGCAGGTAAAGCACGGGATAGCGCGTGGCTCTCTTTGCGTCGTAGCCGTGCGGCAGGTAAAGGTGGTAGGTGAGTTCATGCGCCAGGACCGCCGACACGAAGCTGCGCGATTCGATCGTGCCGGCCGGCTCCGCCGCTCGGGCGGCCGGGGCGGCCGCGAGCAGGCAGAGCAAGGCAAGCGTCGGGCGGGACGGAATGATCACCTCCAAACCCTCGGCCAAAAACTCACTTCACGCAATCCGCGAAGCGCGGCTGCGCCGCGGCGTGGCGCCGGTGCACGTCGGCGTAGACCTCGTCGACCATGCGGTCGAGTTCCGGGCCGCCCATGAACTTCTGGCTGAAGCCGGGGATCTGGTCGTCGATCGCGCGGGCCGCGGCGAGGAAATCGCCGATGAGCTCGCGGGGCGACTCGTCGCCGATGGCGATGCGGATGGTGGTGCCGGTGATGCCGGCCTCCTTGAGCGCCTCGGGGCTGAGTTCGGAGTGGGAGGTGAGTGCGGGGCAGAGCACGAGGGTGTTGCTCTGGCCGAGCGACACCATGTGGCCGAACATCGGCGCGAGCGAATCGAAGAAGCGCTCGAGCGTGACGCGGGTGACTTTCGCCGCCTCGAAGTTGATCGTGAAGAGCGGCGCGGGCAGGCCGAGGTAGGAGAGCCGGGCGGCGATGGCGTGGTTCGGGTCCTGCGGGTTGGCCGGGCCGCTGACGGTCACCAGCGGGTTCGACGCGAGCCAGCGGGTGAAGACCATTGTGTTGATGCACTTCTTCAGCATGCGCAGCTCGAGCGTCTTCATGCCGGTCAGCACCTCGAAGGCCTTGTCGGAGTCGAGGAAGGCGCCCTTGATGTAATAGACGTTCCAGAAAAGCGTGTCGTGCCAGCTCTTGCCCGACGGCGAGGTGTCGCCCTTGGGCAGGAACATGTCCTCGTTGCGGCCGATGACGACGCCGGCGGTGGTCGTGCCGTGGCCGGTGAGGTCCTTGGTGTAGCTGTGGATGATGTAGTCCGGGCGCTCGGCGGGATCCTTCTGCTGGAGCGGGCGGACGAGAAAGGGCGTGCCGACGGTGGCGTCGCAGATGACCGTGAGGCCGGCGGCGTGGGCCGCGGCGCAGATGCCGGGCACATCGAGGAACACGCCGTGCGGGTTGCACGGGCTCTCGAGGTAGACGTAGACCTTGCGGCCGGCCTTGAGGCGGTCGGCGTATTGTTTCTTTACGCCGGCGAGGGCCTTGGTGAAGTCGCCGGCGGTGAAGCCGTCGAAGAACACGACGCCAACGTCGAGGTTCGAGCGTTTGCCGAACCAGTCGTGGAGGAGCTGGTAGGCGCCGCCGTAGATGTTGCGCGAGGAGAGGACGACGTCCTGGTAGCCGACAAGGTGCGAGAGCGCGGCGTCGATCGCGCCCATGCCGGAGTTGAAGTTCCAGGCCATGTATTCGCCCGACATCGGGCCGGCCTCGATGTCCACGATGTGATTGGCCAGCGAGATCGAGGTCGGGTTCATCAGCCGCGAGTAGATCTCGTGGAGGAATTCCTTCCCCTGGAACGCGTCGTCGATCCACTCGGAGCACGCGTAGAGGTAGGTCGCGGTGCGGGTGATGACGGGCGTGGCCGAGAAGATGGCCGTGACGTTGTCGAAGATCGGGTAGGGGCCCTTCGCGAGCATCGTCGCGTTGCTGTAGCGGAGCGACTGGTGGGTCTTGCGCGACGGGTTCTGCAGCGTGTCGAGGAGCTTCGCCAACTGGAAGGAGAGGAACTTCTTGGCATTGAAGAGGGCGAGGCGGTCCTGGCGCGGCAGGCGGCCAAGCTCGCGGGTGGTCGCCTCCCACAGGTCCATCACGTCGCCGTGCGCGCCGTAGAGTTTCTCGGCTAGGGCGAGCAGCGGCTTGCCGGCCTCGCTGCGGGGGTCGATGTGGAAATGCTCAAGCTGTTCGACGGCCAGTTCGTGCAGCGTGGTGGCCTGCGTGGTCTTGCGGCGGGGCGAAAGGAGCCGGGCCGGCGGTGCCTCGGGTCGGGCGGTCTTCTTGGCGGGGGCAGGGGTCTTTTGCATGGCCCGAAATTGCTGTGTCATAAACGCGGTTGCAAGCAGCGGCTGGTCGCCGTCATCTCATTCACCCATTTGGATTTAATGATGCATTTCGATCCCGACCGCGCACGCCGGCTGCTAGGCCGTCTTCAGGATGTGATTCGTGATTCGGTGCGTGCCGCCCAGGCACATGGGGCCCGGCGCATGACCCGCGTCGCGGCGGTCACCACGGCGGACACGATCTACGGCATCGACAAGGTCAGCGAGCACGCCGTGCTGGCGTGGTTTGTCCAGAACTGGCCGAAGCGCTGGCCGGTCGAGCTGGTGATGGAGGGGCTCGAGGGTGAGGCGGTGACCTTTCCGCGCGGGACGCCGGTGGCGAAGACGCTATTCAAATGCATCCTCGACCCGATCGACGGCACGCGCGGCATCATGTATGACAAGCGCAGCGCCTGGAGCCTCGCCGCCCTCGCGCCGCAGCGCGGGGCAAAGACCAATCTGAGCGACATCATCGTCGCGGCGATGACTGAGCTACCCACCAGCAAGGCCGGGTATGCGGACCAGCTCAGTGCCGTGCGCGGGCGAGGTGTGCGGGCGGACCGGTTGGACCTGAGGACCGGCCGGCGGAAGAAATTCACGCCCAGGCCGTCCAAGGCCGGCGACCTGGTGCATGGGTTTGCGTCCTTCGCGAAATTCTTCCCGCCGGGCAAGGTATGGCTGGCTGAGCGCGAGGCGCAGCTCTGGCGCGCGCTCGGCGACAGCCCGCACCTCTTCGACGACCAATACCTGAGCACCGGCGGACAGCTCTACGAACTCCTGATGGGCCACGACCGTTTCATCGCGGACGTGCGGCCGCTGGCGTTTGCGAGGCTCGGCCTGGATGCCGCGCTGACATGTCATCCCTACGACATCTGCACGGCGCTCATCGCGCAGGAGCTGGGCTGCATCGTCACCGCGCCGGACGGCAAACCGCTGCGGGTGCCGCTCGACACGACGTCGCCGGTGGCGTGGATGGGTTATGCCAACCCGGCGCTGGCGCGGCTGATCGGGCCGAAGCTGCGGAAGATATTGAAACTGTAGGTGGCGTGCTTGCACGCCATGTTGCCCGCAAGCGGGCAACCTACACGTTCAGTCTTTCGACTGCTCGATCGCGACCGCCTTGCCGTCCTTGAAGCTGACGCGGATGCGCTCTTCCTTTTCCTGCGAATAGGTGTCGGCGTAAACGGGGCGGTAGTAAACCCGGTAGGACTTCAGGTAAGGGTCGTAGTAAACGTTGCGGTGGTAGCCGGCAAAGCGGGTGCCGTCGTAGCGCTCGTAGTAGGTGTTGTAGATCCACGTGGTGGATTTGCCGTCGGCGGTGATGGACTCACGACGCTGGTCGGGCTTGCCGAGGGCGAGGTAGACCGCGTCCTCGGTGAAGCCGAGGTCGATGATGCCCTGCTTGACCTTGTCCTGCGTCGCGGTGTCGAGCTTGGCGAAGACCTCGGGCTTTTCCTTGATGCGGTCATCGACGGTCTGGCAGCCGGCGAGAAAACCAAGGGTGGCGGCGAGCATGAAAGTGGAGAGGAGTCGGCGGTTCATAGGTGTGTTGTGACCGCGACAAACTAGCCGGGTTTCACGAAATTGCCAGAGCCGGAAGCTGGCGTTGCCATGATGCGGGTAACGTCACTACAAGACCGCCATGTTTTGGCGTGTCATTACTCTGGGGTTGATGGGGACAGGGTTGTTTTTCGCCGGCTGTTCACGGCAGGAGGCTCCGGCCGCTCCCGTGGTCCAGGCCAAGCCCAAGCCGAAACGTCCAATCCCACCCCCATCGAAGGATTTTCAGACCCCCTGGCAGACCGAGTCGGAATACATTGTGACGATGGTGGCGGCCGACCTCGCGGAGATGGCCTATTTTGCCAAACACGGACGGGCCCTGGCTTCCGACACCCTGCCCGTCGAGGTCAGCGAAGTGCCGGCCCAGGGCCGACCCGGGCCCGTCTACAGGGTCGTGGTGAGACTGGCAGAGGAGGGCGAGGTGGCGTGCGAGCTACCCATGACGGGCGCCATCTGGGCCCCGGTGACCTATCAGCCGCTGGTCCGGGCATTATTTGAAAGATTCCGGCTTGCGGGCACGCAGGATGGAGCGGGGGCGCCAAGCGCCCTGCTCAGCCAGCTGCAGGAACTGCGGGTGGAGGTATTGACCAAGGTTGACGGCGAGTTGTCCGAACGGTTGGCCGCGGACTTCACCTCGGCGGAGCGGCACGCGGAAGCCGCGCTGCTGCTGGGCGCGTTCACACTCCGCGAGACCGACGGACTGTTTTTCCAGATTCGCGCCGAATTGTGCCGGATGGCGGCGCACTTGGCGTTTGCCGATGGCCTGCGGGCAGGTCGCGAGCCTGGCGTGACCGGACAACTGGCGGAGGCGGCGCTCACCGTCCTCTGCAACAACCAAGCTCCCGCCCTGGAATTACTCGCGGCTGTGCCCGACAGCGAGGAGGCCGCGGCATGGAAGCGGGCGTTGCGCATGCGGGCGACGCACGATTTCCGCATCATCGGGGAAAGTCGGACCCGCACCCTCCTGGAGGAACTTGAATGGTTCCGTGCCCGCGCCGAAGCAGTGGATTTAAAGTGGGCGTGGGCGAGCCTGCGGTTAAGTGACGAGCAAAAGATGCTCGCGGATTGGCCGCGGGTAGCTGCGGCGGCCACGCCGAACGTGGGCATCGGCCACGTGTTACTGGAGACGGGACTGCCCGCCGAATTTCGGGAGATCGGGCTGGCCTACGAGGCGGAGGAGGGCAAGCCCCTGTCGTCGGAGGAACTGGTGGCGGCGTTGAATGCCGAACCTCAACGTTGTGTCACGGCCACAAGTGAAGGCCGGGCGCGGGTGAGGATCATCGGCTGGGGCACGTGGGCGGCGTTTCTCCAGCGGCATCTTTGTCAGGCGTTGGTGACCAATTTTCTGTTCATGCGGGACCGGTGGGGCGTGCCGGACCAGGCGAAGCAATACCAGCGGGCGATTGACCCGCAATTCTGGGGACTGCGGCTTTATCCCTTTGTGCGTCGGCAATGCGCCCCGGATCACGATTACTACAAGAAAGCCCAGGATGAGGAGATGGAGTTGGTGCGTCGCAGCCCGCAGGTGGTGCCGGCGGAAGCGTGGAATCATATTTGCTATGAGGTGGCCTTCGGCCCGGTCTACTGGCCGCCGCCCCATCCGTTCATCAATGAGTGGCACCGGCCCAATCCGCCCCCGGGCACGGCCTACAATCCGCACCCGCGGATGAATCATCCCAGCCTGACGGGCACCGACACCGTGCCCCGCCTTGAGCGCATGCACCGGCTGGCGCCGTATGATCTGACCATCGGTTACAACCTGCTGCGCTTCCGTGATGGCGAGAAGCAAACGCTCGCCGGGGTGGAGCAGGTTTTTGCGGCCGGGCTCGATTATCACACCTACACCTTGAACCGGCTGAGCCGACTGGCGAAGGATCCGGCGCAACGGGAAAAGTGGATTCGCAAGGCGGCCGCATTGAACCCGTCCGAATACCTGACCCTGGCCCGTTTTTATATCGAGCAGCGCCGGGAAGATGACGCCGCCCAGGCCTACGTGGAATGGGTCAGCAACGAAATCGACGAGGTCATGGTGTCGAACTCGGCCGAATGGCTGATCAAGTATTTTGAACGGAAGGGTGATCTCGCTTCGGCCCGAAACCTCGCGGACCGGGCGGCGACCGCCTATTCTGCCGCCGGTTTGTTGGCCAAGGCGCGCTTGCTTGAACGCCAGCGGGAGATGGATGGGGCGGTGGAGTTTTACCAGAAACAGGCCGAACGCTACGACGACTACGGCCCACTGCTCGGATTTCTGATTCGCCTGAAGGAGGCGGGAAGCAACGAACACGCGGCATTGCTCGACAGTCTTCTGAAGGAGCACCTGCCGACAGGACTCGTGAAATTCGACAAGGCGGCGCGAGCTGCACCCCGGATCGGTGTGCGGGTTCCCGAGCAGGGAGCGGGGGGATTGCTTCCGGGTTCGGCCATTGAAGCCGCCGGTCTCCGGCGGGGCGACATCGTGGTGTCGGTGCGTGGCTACCGCGTGGCTGACTGGAACAGCTTCAAAGTGCTGCGCAGTCTGGAGCCCGAGCTGCCTTACGTCCTGACCGTTTGGCGTGAAAACAAGTATGTCGAATTGCCGCCGTTGGCGGCGAGTTACCGCTTCGGCGTAAACCTGGTCGATTACCGGGCGCCTTGATGGTTCGTTTTCCGCCGGCGCGGGTGTCCGCATCAGGTTGCAATGGTGGTGATGAAAGCTTCGATCAACGGATGGGGGGTGCCGCGCAGGGCGGAGCGCTCGGGCTGAAATAGCGTGCCGAGGAAGAAGCGGTGGCCCGGCAGTTCGAAGGCGCGGATATCGCCCGCGGCATCGAATCCCGTGAAGCGCAGGCCGGCCGCCTCCAGGCGGGTGCGATAGGCGGGATTGACGCCGTAATTGCAATGGTAGCCCTCGTGAGCCGGGCGTCCGCCGAAGATGCCATGCAGGCGTGAGCCGGGTGTGAAGGTGATGCCGCCGGTCTTGTCCACGAGCGAGCAACTCAGGGCCGCGACCACCGGGTCGGCCGCGCGCGCATTGGTCTCGGCATGGTCTGCGCCGATTATCCCGGCGACGTCACGGGCGAACTCGATCAGCGCATGCTGGAAGCCGCCGCAGGTGCCGAGGAAGGGCAGGTTCCGTTCGCGGGCGTGGCGGGCGGCGGCGAGCGCGCCGTCCATGTTCGCATAGGGGCTGCCCGGCGTGACCCAGATGCCCGCGAAATCCGCGAGGGTCTCCGCGGCGTTGAACACGCGGTCGGTGCCGATCCACTCCCAGTCGAGGTTGGCGCCGGTGTTTCTGCGGGCGAGCTCCAAGGCCTGGGGAATGGCGATATGCGCGGTCTTCCGCGCGTCGTAGTCGCCGATCAGGGCAAGGCGGGCCATGACTTCATGCGCGCTCGCGCGCCGGTCCGGCCGGGGCGACCGCGAGGGCCGGCGCCGCGGAGCTCTTCTTGGTCTTCGCGACAGTGATCGTCGCGACGCCCGCGATGATGACGCCGGCGGCGACAAAGATGCGGGGCGACACCGGCTCATGGAGCACCAGCCAACCGAGGAAGACCGCGACGACGGGGTTGACGTAGGCGTAGGTCGACACGCGGGCCGGCGTGCTGTGTTTCATGAGCCAGGTGAAGGTGCTGAAGCCGATCAGCGAGCCAAAGATGACCAGGTAGGACCACGCGATGACCGATCTCGCGGTGATCGCTCCGGGTTCGAAATGGGCCAGTTCGCCGGTGGCAAGGCTGGTCAGCAACAGCCAGCCGCTGCCGCAGAGCATCTGGATGCCCGAGGCGGTGAACGGCTCCGCCGGGCCGGAGGCATATCGCATATAGAGCATGCCGACGCCCCAGAGGAGGGTGGCCGCGAGCAGGCCGGTGACGCGCCATGGATCGAGGCTGCCGGCACCGGTGGCGAGCACGTCGGGCCCGACGAGGATCGCCAGACCGACAAAACCCAGGGCCAGGCCGACAAAGGTGAGGAGCCCGGGCTTCGTGCCGCGCTTGCCGTCCTTGAAGAAGGCGTGGACCGCCCAGTCCATCAGCACGATGAACACCGGCCCGGCGGAGATGATGAGCGTGGCGATGCCGGAGGGCACCGTCTGTTCGGCCCAGGAGACGAGGCCGTTGCCGCCCAGACACAGGAAGCCGCCGATGATGGCGTTGTCGCGCCACTGCTTGGCCGTCGCCCGGAAGCCGCGGGTGAAGGCGATGAACGCGGCGACGATCGCCCCCGCGACGAGGAAGCGGACGCCCGCCATCAGGAACGGCGGCATCGTCTCCACGGCGATGCGGATGCCGAGGTAGGTCGAGCCCCAGATGATGTAGATGGCGGCAAAGCCGGCGATGAGGGCGGCCTTGGAGGGATGGGTGGCGGAGTTGGTCACAAAAAATCGGGTCAGCGGCTGATGCCGGCGTCGTTGCGCCAGTGATATTCCATGTAGCGGGCGGTGGCGGCAGCCGCGGTTTCTCCCAGCAGCCGGGCGACGATGTGCAGCGACAGGTCGAGGCCGGCGGAGATGCCCGCGGCGGTCAGGACCTGGCCGTTGTCGGTGAAGCGGACATCCTCGATCACGTCGGTGTTGGGCGCGAGCGCGGCCAGCTCGGCGAAATTCTCATGGTGGGTGGTCGCCCGGAGGTTGTGCAGGAGGCCGGCCTGGGCGAGCACGAGCGAGCCGGTGCAGACGGAGGCGACGACCTCGGCCTTGCGCGCGCGCTGGCGGAGCCACTCGAGCACCATCGGCTTCTTCAGCAGCGGCCGGGTGCCGGCCCCGCCCGGCACCACGACCACGTGCGGGGGCGGCGCGGTCTCCAAGGTGAAGTCGGGCACAATCTTCAGGCCGTTGCGGGCGCGGACGCTGCCGGGCAGCTCGGCCACGGTGAAGGTGTGGAAGGTTTCGAAGCCGGTGAGCTCGTTGGCGACGGCGAAGACCTCGAACGGGCCGGCGAAATCGAGCACCTCGACCTCGGGAAAAATCAGGATGGCAACATGGCGTTTCATGGCTGGCGGTGGTTCTGCGGACAGCCAAAATCTTTCCGGGTGGCGGAACCGGTCGGAAGAAGTGGGATGTGGCGGGCGGGCAGGGCCATCGGGGAAAGATAATGGAAAACCATGACCCGGGTATTGGCCGGTCGGCCAACGCCGGAAATCGGGCGGGTGATTCGCGCGCTCAGAGCTGCTTCTTGATCAGGTCGCCGAGGGTCTTGAGGGCGGCCTCGATCTCGTCGGACCACGGCAGGCCGCAGCTCATGCGGAGGCAGTTGTTGTAGCGGTTCTTCACCGAGAACAGCGCGCCGGGCGCGGTGTTGATGCGGTGCTTGAGCGCCTCGTGGTGGAGCTTGAGCGTGTCCACCTTGGCCGGGAACTCGACCCAGATGACGTTGCCGCCCTGCGGCCGGCTGTAGCGCGTGCCTTCCGGGAAATACCGCTGCATGGACTGCGCGAACTGGTGCAGCTGCTGGTGGTAGGCGCGGCGGAGCGTGCGCAGGTGGTGGTCGTAGCCGCCGTCGCGCAGGAACTCGGCGATGGTCTTCTGCAGCACGACGGGCGTGCCCATGGTGTTGGTGAACTTGAGCCGGCGGACACGCTCAAGGTAGCGGCCGGGCGCGGTCCAGCCGATGCGGAAGCTCGGGGCGAGCGTCTTGCCGAAGGAGGAGCAGAGCATCACGCGGCCGTCCTTGTCCCAGGCCTTGAGCGGCTTGGGGCGGAAGTCGCCGCAGTGCGTGTCGGCGTAGACATCGTCCTCGATGGCGGGCAGGTCGTATTCGCAGAGCAGGTCGTAGAGGCGCTGCTTCTTCTCGTCCGGCATGAGGCTGCCGAGCGGGTTGTGGAAATTGGGCATCACGAGCACGGCCTTGACGTCGTTCTGCTCGATGGCGTCGCGGAGCTCGTCGAGGCAGATGCCCTCGCGGGAGGAGGTCGGGATCTCGAGCGCGCGCAGGTTGAGGCTCTCGATCATCTCGAGGAAGCCGAAGTAGGCGGGGGTCTCGATGGCGACGGTGTCGCCCGGCTTGGTGACGGCGCGCAGGCAGAGGTTGAGCGCCTCGGAGCAGCCGATGGTGACGACCAGCTCCTCATGCGCCAGCGGCACCCCGCCCTGGAGGTAGCGGCGGGAGATCTCGCGGGTGAGCGGCTCGTAGCCCCAGTTCATGCCCTCGCGGCTGATGAGTGTCGGGTCGCGCCGGGCCACGGAGCCGAGGAGGCGCGCGAGCTTCTTGTTGGGGAACAGGCTGTGGTGAGGGCAGGCGGCGCCGAAGGGGATGAAGTCGTGGTTGACCGAGCGCTCCATGATCGCGGTCGTGAGGTCCTTCACGCCGACGTAGGAAGGCTTGGCCATGGGCTTGGCCATGCGCGGCTCGGGGCTGAGGAAGGGCGGGCGTGGGCGGACATAATAGCCCGACTGCGGCCGGGCCTCGAGGTAGCCACGGTTCTCGAGCACGGTGTAGGCTTGGAGCACCGTCGCGATGCTCACGCCGCGCTGGAGCGACATGCGGCGGACGGACGGCACGCGATGACCGGGACGCAGCGTGCCCTGCTCGATGAGGGTTTGGAGGGAGGCGGCCAGCTCGGCGTAGAGCGGCTGCGACAGCGGGGTTTCAACCGGCTTCGCGGGGGGCGGAGGCAGCGTTTGGATCATGCGTGGAGGGAATTGCGGGCACACGGTAGCCGAAACCACCGGCACACGGCAGCAGCAGCGCGGTTTAATTGAAACCAGCACAGTTGCTAAAGCCGGGTGCTGTGACCAACACAATTTTCCCGCTTTTGGGAAATCTGGGACGAAAAAGGCGGCCCGTTGCGGGGCCGCCTCAGGATTCGGGTGGTGGTTTTTATCTAGAAGCGGCCGCTCAGCCCGATCGTGAAGAACGCGGCGGTGTCGCCGTTCAGCGTGTAGCCGCGCTCGTAGTAATCGAATTTCTGGTCCGTGATGGCGCCGGCCTCGACGGCCAGGGAGAGGGTGTCGTTGAACTTGTAGTCGGCGCTCAGGCCGACGCGGATCTCGCGGTAGTCGAGATAGGTGTCATCGAGGCGCGGGCCGATCGAGACCGGGCGCGGGTCGTCGGCGATGTGGAAGCTGCCACCTTGGACGGTGAGCCCGAGGCCGAGCTTGAGCGCGGGACTGACCTCGTAACCGAACCCGGCGCGCGGGAAGCCGATCGTGAACTCCCACTTGGGGGCGAAACGCCAGTTCACGCCGATGAAGGGCAGGACGGGCTTGTCGGCAAACGGGTCGGCGCGCAGGCCGAAGGACCACGCGAGTTCACGGCTTTGCAGCCAGGTCGCTAGGAACATGACCGGCGCGTTGAAGGCCTCGTGACTGCCGCCCTCGAGGTCGCCGTAAAGGCCCGGCTGGACGGACGCGATGAGCAGCCATTGCGGGCTGAGGCGGTGCGAGGCACCGAGCGCGAGGGAGATCTCCTGCAGTTTCTCCGGGACGGCCATGGGGCCGGACCGCGAGAAATCATAACCGCTCCAGGAGAGGCCGTAATTGAGCTTGGTCGCCTCGGTCAGCACGGCCGAACTGCGCCAGTCGAAGAAGGCGGCGTCGACGCCGACCTCGCCGCCGGGCGTGCTGCCCAGCATGAGGGGATTGTCCGCGGAGTGGGAATAGCGCGCGGTGATTTGTTCGTCGGCGCGGGCCGGGAGCGCCAAAGCGGCGGCGGCCGCGAACAGCGGCGGGGAGAAGCGGCGGAAGCAACGGGGGATTTTCATGCGGGGAGGATGGACGTAACTACGGGCAAAGTGTTCCGCCGTATGCACAAAAAGCCAGATTTCCGTTTAAATCATGATTTCCCCCCGCAGATAGAGCACGGCAAGGCCGGCCATTTTCACGCGGTCGCCGGAGAGTTCACACCACAGGTCGCCTCCGCGGGCGGAGACCTGGCGGGCGCGGAGTCGGTTTTGCCCGAACTTGGCGGCCCAATAGGGCACGAGCGTGCAATGCGAGGAGCCGGTGACGGGGTCCTCCGGCAGCACGCAATTCGGCATGAAGAAGCGGGAAACGAAATCCACGCCGTCAGTGCCGGGCGCGGTGGCGATGATGCCGATTACGTTGATCTGGTTGAGGAGGGTGAAGTCGGGCTTGAGCGCCAGCACGTCGGCCACCGACGGATAAACGCAGAAGTAATCGCGCGCCTTGCCGATCCACAAGGGGCGCGGGCCGCGCAGGCCGGGCAGGAGGGTGGGCGGGAGCTGGGCTTCGGCGACCGGGGCGGGCGGGCGCGAGGGGAAATCGAGTTCGAGGCGGCCGTCAGGCCGCCGTGTGACCGTGAGCGGCCCGCTGCGCGAGTCGAAGACGATGCGGTCGCCCGCCTGGCCAAGGTGATTGAACACCACGAAGGCGCTGGCGAGCGTGGCGTGGCCGCAGAGATCCATCTCCAATTCGGGCGTGAACCAGCGGAGGTGGAAACGGTCCGGGCCGGTGCGGACGAAGAACGCGGTCTCGGCCAGGCCGTTCTCAAAGGCGATTTTTTGCATCAACGCCGCCTCGGGCCAGGCGTCGAGGGGCACCACGCCGGCGGGGTTGCCGTGAAAGGGGCGGTCCGTGAAGGCGTCGATCCAGAAGAGCGGGAATTTCATCCCGTCATCCTAGCGCAGCCCGGGCGGGGTGAACAGGCGCAGTCGGCGATCCGCCCCGCGCACAGTCGGCCGCTGTATCAGGCGCATTGGGTCAGGGCTGGACCGGTTTGCCGAGCGCCCCGGACATGCACAACCGCACAGGCCATTTCAGGCATACTGAGTGAGCGCCGGACCGGTCAGCCGGCAGATCTGCCACTCCTTCATGCGCCGGGCGCCGAGCGCCTCGTAGAATTTTATCGCCGGCTCGTTCCAGTCGAGGACGGACCACTCCATGCGGCCGCAGCCGCGGGCGTTGGCGATCTTCGCCAGATGCAGCAGCAGCGCCTTGCCGGTGCCGGCACCGCGGAATTCCGGTTTAACGAAAAGGTCCTCCAGGTAGAGGCCGGGTCTGGCGAGGAAGGTGGAATAGTTGAAGAAATACAGCGCAAAGCCGGCGGGCTGGCCGTCGACCTCGGCGATGACCACGTGCGCGGCCGGGGGCGAACCGAACAGCGTGTCGCGCAGCGCCGCCTCGGTGGCGACGACCTCGTGCGACAGTTTTTCGTAACTGGCCAGGCCGCGGATGAAGGCAAGGATCAGCGGCACGTCCGCGGCGGTGGCGGTGCGAATGGAGCAGGGCATGGGCGGATATAACGCTCTCCCCCAGCCGAAAGCCAGCGCATCAATGGAACCGGACAGGAACACTGCGCGTAAAAAACCGATGAACAGCGCGATAAAAAATTCGGAGCAAACCCGGACCGCATCGGTCTGATCGAAGCTATGAACAAATCCATCCAGTCTGCAAAGATGTCCGTCCGCCGCCTCCTGGTCGCCCTCCTGCTGGGCGTGTCCGCGGCCGGCCTGACCGGTTGCGTTGCCGTGGTGGCCGCCGGGGCCGCCGGCACCGGTGTGGCTTGGTATAGCGGCCGGTTGGAGGCCAACCTAGATCAGAACATCGAGGCCGTGTTCGCCGCCTCGCAAAAGGCGCTCAACCAGCTCGAATTCGCCAACATCAGCAACAAGAAGTCCTCGGTCGACGCCCAGTTGGTCTCGCGGACCGCGCTCGACAAAAAGGTCGAAATCACGCTCCAGAAGGTCACTGATCGTTCCACCAGGGTCATGATCCGGGTCGGGGTTTTTGGCGACGAGACGTTGTCTATGTCCATCTTGGACAAGATCAAAGCCGCTCTTTGAGCTCCGGGACCGGCCGGGCCGAGATGCAGGATTGCAATGGTCGCGGTGGGGCCTGATACCAAGGCCTCACTATTCCATGCTGCGTAAGTTAATTTCCAAGATCCGGCAGACCTTCACCGCGGACGCCAAGCGCCCCGAGACCAAACCGGCCCACAAATCCAGCCGGCCCGCGCCCAAGAGCGGCCCCCAGCGTCACGAGAAACGGGGCGGCCATGCCCCCCGTCAGGAAGCGCCCCGCCACGCCGCTCCGGCGCACGCTTCCGCCAAGCCCGCCGCCCATGCCCCGCGCACCGTGCAGGCGGCCAAGCCGCTGCCCGAGGTGCCGAAGATGGACACGCCGTTCAGCGCGCTCGGTCTCGGCGACCGCATTGCCTACGCGGTCCAGCAAAAGGGCTACGGGAACCCGACACCCATCCAGGCGCAGGCCATCCCCGTGGTCCTTTCCGGCAAGGACGTGATCGGCTCGGCCCAGACCGGCACGGGCAAGACCGCGGCCTTCTCGCTCCCGATTCTCCAGCGCCTCGGGGCCCACGGCAAGATCCGCTGCCTCGTGCTCGAGCCCACCCGCGAGCTCGCGCTGCAGGTCGAGGAGTCGTTCAAGGAATACTCCAAATTCACCGACCTGCGCACGACCGTGATCTACGGCGGCGTCGGCTACGGCAAGCAGCGCGAGGACCTCGCGCACGGCATGGACATCCTCGTCGCCACCCCCGGCCGCCTGCTCGACTTCATGGAACAGGGCGAGATCCGCCTCGACCACATCGAGACGCTCGTGCTCGACGAGGTGGACCGCATGCTCGACATGGGTTTCCTGCCCGACGTGAAGCGCATCGTGGCGAAGGTGCCGAAGACGCGCCAGACGCTCTTCTTCACCGCCACGCTCCCGCCCGAGATCGAGCAGCTCGCCGCCTGGGCGCTGCGCGACCCGTTCAAGATCTCCGTCAGCCGCGAGCGCTCGACCGCCGAGACCATCTCCCACGCGTTTTATCCCGTGGTGCAGGCGCAGAAGTTCGAGCTGCTCGCGCACCTGCTCGAGCAGACGCAATACCACAGCGTGATCATCTTCTCGCGCACCAAGAGCGGCGCGGACTACGTCGCCAGCCGCCTGAAGCAGGCCGGTCACACCTGCGCGGTCATGCATTCCGACCGCAGCCAGCAGGAGCGGGTCGATGCCCTCAAGGGCTTCAAGTCCGGCAAGCACGAGGTCCTCGTCGCCACCGACATTGCCGCGCGCGGCCTCGACATCGCCGACGTGTCGCATGTCATCAACTTCGACGTCCCGGAGAATCCCGAGGACTACGTCCACCGCATCGGCCGCACCGGCCGCGCGCAGAAGACCGGCGACGCCTTCACCCTGGTGACCGAGGAGACCTGGCGCGACGCGCGCAGCATCGAGCGCTTCATCGGCATGAACATCGAGTGGAAGAAGGTCGAGGGCTTCAACTACACCTACTCGGGCATCTTCGACGGCGGCGGCATGCCGTCGCCCGCGCCCGACAAGCCCAAGAGCCGGCTCATGCGCGGCGGCCGCCGCTGAGCGGGACCAGCCACCACCCAACCGGCCCGCGCGGCCGGTTTTTTAGTGTTGAGGCGGGACCAAACGGAAAAGCAAAACATCCCGCTTGATCTATATTCCTTTATAGGTATATAGAATCGGCATGGAACTGGTCCAAATCTACGAATGCCTTTGCGACCCCACGCGGCTGCGCCTGCTGAACGTGCTGGCGCAGGGCCCGCTGTGCGTGTGCCATTTCCAGGAGATCCTCGACGAGCCGCAGGTGAAGATCTCGAAGCACCTGGCCTATCTCCGCGCCCGGGGGCTGGTCGAGGCCGAGCGCCATGGCAACTGGATGGTCTACGCCCTGCCGGCCCGGCCGTCGCGCGAGCTGAAGGCCAACCTGGCGTGCCTGCAGGACTGCGCGCAGGAGGACCCGGTGTTCAAGCGCGACCTCGCCCGGCTGAAGAAGCGGGCTCCGGAATTTGCCGAGACCAGCCCGTGCGGCTGCAGCTGAATTTACCATGACCACCAAGGCTCCCTACAAGGTTTTGATCCTCTGCACCGGCAACTCCGCGCGCAGCGTCCTCGGCGAATACCTGCTCCGGGAAAAGGGGCGGGGCCGCTTCGAGGTGCACAGCGCCGGCTCGCATCCGACGGGACGCGTGAACCCGCTGGCGGTGCGCACGCTGCGCGAAAAATACGGCATCGACGCGAGCGGCGCCCGTTCCAAGTCGTGGGATGAGTTCAAGGCCGTGAAATTCGACTTCGTCATCACCGTCTGCGACAACGCCAAGGAAGCCTGCCCGATCTGGCCGGGTGCGCCCGTGCTGGCCCACTGGGGTTCGCCCGATCCGGCGGGGGCGGAGGGCAGTGAGGACGAGAAATACCGGGTCTTCGTGAACGTGGCCTCGCAGATCGCGCGCCGCGTCGACCTGTTCTGCGCGTTTCCCGATGACAAGCTCACGGCCCTCGCGGTGCGCGACATCGGCGAGCAGTTCAAGCTCGAGGGCGAGGCCGGCATGAAGCGCTGAAATGCAGCCGCCGGAATTTTTTTAACCAAAGCAACGACCATGAACATCCCCGAACTCAAGGCGCGGCTCCGCGCCCATCCCGAGCTCCATGTCAGCATCCTGCGGCCCGACGGCACCGCCATCCCGGCGCATTACCACCTGACCGAGGTGGGCCATGTCGCGAAGAACTTCGTCGACTGCGGCGGCAAGTTCCGCTCCAGCGAGACGTGCGTGCTGCAGACCCACTTCGGGTCGCCGCGCGACGACGGCCACCGGCTGACCGCCGGCAAGTTCGCCAAGATCCTCGACCTGGCGAAGCCCATCCTGCCGACGGAAGACCTGCCGGTGGAGGTTGAATATGAGGCCGGCGTCATCTCCCAGGCGCCGCTCGCCGGGGTCAGTGTCGTGAACGGCGTGCTGCAACTGCAGCTCGGTTCCAAGCACACCGACTGCCTCGCCAAGGAGAAGTGCGGCATCGACGACGGCTGCGGCTGCGCCGGCGAACCGGCGGAAGAAGCCGAGGCCTGCTGTGCGGCCCCGGCGGGCGGGCAACGCTGCTGCTGACCGCCCGATGCAACCCGTCGCCGCCCGGCTTTCGCTGCTGGATCGTTACCTGACCGGGTGGATTTTCCTGGCCATGGCGGCGGGGTTGCTGGCCGGCCGGTATGTGCCGGAGCTGCCCCGGGCTTTGACCGCGTGGAGCGTGGGCACCACGTCCATTCCGATCGCGCTCGGCCTGATCATCATGATGTATCCGCCGCTGGCGAAGGTGCATTACGAGCAGCTGGGCGACGTGTTCCGGGACCGGAAGGTGCTCGCGCTGTCGCTCGTGCAGAACTGGCTGGTCGGCCCCGTGCTGATGTTCGCCCTCGCGGTGATCTTCCTGCGCGACCAGCCGGAGTATTTCGCCGGCCTGGTGCTGATCGGTTTGGCGCGCTGCATCGCGATGGTGATTGTGTGGAACGATCTCGCCGGCGGCAGCCGGGAGTATTGCGCGGGCCTCGTGGCCTTCAACGCGCTGTTCCAGGTCGTCTTTTTCGCCCCGCTGGCCTGGCTCTTCCTGAAGGTGCTGCCCCCGTTGGTCGGGGTGGAGCTCGGCGCGCTCGACCTGTCCAGCGTCACGATCGGCTCCGTGGCGCAGAGCGTGTTCATCTACCTGGGCATTCCCTTCCTCGCCGGCTGGCTGGGCCGGCTGGCCCTGCGCCGCGGGCCGGCGGGGGTGGCCTGGTATGACGGCAAGTTCATCCCGCTGGTCAGCCCGTTCACGCTGGCGGCGCTGCTGTTCACGATCTTCGTCATGTTCGGCCTCAAGGGCGACGCGGTGCTGCGGATCCCGCTCGATGTCGTGCGCATCGCGGTGCCGCTGCTGGTGTATTTCGCGGTCATGTTCGGCGCCACGTTCTGGATGAGCGCGCGGGCCGGGGCGGATTATCCGCGGGCGGCGACGCTGGCGTTCACGGCGGCGGGCAACAATTTCGAACTCGCGATCGCGGTGGCCGTCGGCGTGTTCGGCCTGGCCTCGGGCGCGGCCTTCGCGGCCGTGGTCGGCCCGCTGGTCGAGGTGCCGGCGCTGATCGGGCTCGTGACGGTGGCGCTGGCCTGGAAGCGCCGGCTGCCGGCCGCGCCTCAGCAGCCGTAGACGCCGCCGTTGATGTCGAGCGTGGCGCCGGTGATGAAGCCGTCGTATTCGCCCGCCAGGAAGACGGCGGCGCGCGCCACGTCCTCGGCCGAGCCGCCGCGGCCGAGCGGGATGCCGGCGATCGTGGCGTCGGCGGATTGCTTGGTCGTGTGCGTGTTGTGGAAGCTGGTGCCGAGGATCAGTCCGGGAGCGAGCGCGTTGACGCGGATGCCCTGCGGCCCGAGCTCGCTGGCGAGCGACCGCGTGAAGGTGAGGATGGCGCCCTTGGCCGTGGAATAAACGAGCGAGCCGGCATGGCCGCCCTTGCGGCCGGCGAGGGAGGAAAGGTTCACAATGCTGGCGCCGCCGCCGGTCTTCGCCGCCGCGGCGAGGTGGGGCAGGGCGGCGCGCGTGACGCGGCGCATGCTGCCGACGTTCAGCGACATCACCTCGGCCCAGAAGTCATCGCCGGCCTCGGCCAGGCTCTTGCGGGCGACGAGGGAGCCGGCGTTGTTGATGAGCACATCGAGGCCGCCGAGAAACTTCACCGCCTCCGCCACGAGCCGGTCGCTGTCCCCGGACTCCGTCAGGTCGGCGCTGGCGTGGGCGTAGCGGCGGCCGAGCTTTTTCGCCTCGGGCTCGACCGCGCGCGCGGCGTCGGCGCTGCTGCGGTAATGGACAAAAACATCGCACCCGGCGGCCAGCAGCTGGCGGGTGATGGCGAGGCCGATGCCCTGGGCGCCGGCGGTGACGAGGGCGCGTTTGCCCTGGAGCTTCGACATGGTGGCGCACTTGTGACGCAAAAGCCCCCGGGACGTCAACGATTGGCGTTGCGCGGGCCGGGGCGGGCGCTTCGCTGGCCGACACTGATGAAACTCGACATTCCCGCCGGTGAGTTCTCCGGCTACATCTTCGACCTCGACGGCACGCTGGTGGACACCATGCCGCTGCACTACCGCGCCTGGAACCGCGCGATGCAGCACGCCGGCCTGAAGGAGGAGCTGAGCGAGGACCTGTTTTATTCGCTGGGCGGCGTGCCGACCCGCGGCGTGGCCAAGATTTTCGCGGACCACTACGGGCTGGCGATCGACGTGGAGAAAGTCTTCCACCAGAAGGAGGCGCTGTTCCTCGAGTTGAAGTCCGAGATGAAGCTGATCGAGGCGGTCGTGGCGTTCGCGCGGAAGGCCGTGACCCGGGGCCGTCCCGTCAGCGTGGCTTCCGGCGGCCCGCGCGACATCGTGCGGCACACGCTGGAGCTGATGCACCTGCAGGCGCTGTTTCCGGTGGTGGTGACACCCGAGGATGTGACGCACGGCAAGCCGGCGCCGGACATGTTCCTGCTCGCGGCGAAAAGGATGGGTGTGCCGCCGGCCCAATGCTTGGTGTTCGAGGACGCGGTGCCCGGGATCCAGGCGGCCGAGGCTGCCGGGATGAAGTGGGTGCGCGTGCCGAGCCGGCCCTGAGCCCGGCCGCCCGAACGGCGTAATCGGCCCGACGCGGGTGGATTTTGATTTGAGTCGAAGCCCGCCCCGCGGTGGGCTGGCCGCATGACTTTCGCCGAACTCGCCAACAAGGGGATCCTGACGCAGCCGGTGTATGAACCGGGCAAGCCGATCGACCAGGTGGCGCGCGAACTCGGGCTCGACCCGGCCGGCATCATCAAGCTCGCGTCGAACGAGAACCCGTTCGGGCCGTCGCCCAAGGCGATGGCGGCCGCGGAGCGGGCCGTGCGCGAGATGCACCTCTATCCCGACGGCGGCTACTATGTCCTCCGCCAGAAGCTGGCGGCGAAGTGGAACCTCGGCATGGACCAGTTCATCATCGGCGACGGTTCGAACGAGCTGCTCGAGCTGCTGGGGCACGCGTTCCTTGCGCCGGGCGTGGAGTGCGTGATGCACCGGTCTTCGTTCATCGTCTACAAGCTGGTGACGCTGATGTTTGGCGCGACGCCCGTGGAGGTGCCGCTGGCCGGCATGCAGCAGGACCTCAAGTCGCTCGCCGCCGCCATCACGCCGCGCACGCGGCTGGTCTTCCTCGCGAGCCCGAGCAATCCCGTCGGCGCGGTCAACAGCGCGGCGGAGATCGCGGAGCTGGTGCGCGCGCTGCCGCCGCATGTCATCCTCGTGCTCGACGAGGCGTATGCCGAGTATCTCGACGAGGCGCCGGACCTGCGGCCGCTGATCGCCGAGGGTCGGAAGGTGATCGGCCTGCGGACCTTCTCGAAGGTTTACGGCCTCGCCGCGCTGCGCGTGGGTTACGGTTACGCCGCGCCGGAGCTGATCGCGATCCTGCAGCGTGCGCGGCAGCCGTTCAACGTGAACGGCATCGCGGTCGCGGCGGCCGTCGCGGCGCTCGACGATCACGAGTTTGTGGAGAAATGCCGGCGCGAGAACCGCACGGGCCGCGCGCTGCTGGCGGAGGGCTGCCGGAAGCTCGGCCTCGAGTTCGTCCCCGGCGGCGGGAATTTCCTGCTGGTGAAGGTCGGCGACGGCGCCGCGGTGTTCGCGGCGCTGCAGGCGCGCGGCATCATCACGCGGCCGGTGAAACCCTACGGCCTGCCCGAGTGGTTGCGCATCACGGTGGGCACGCCCGCGCAGAACGAGCGGCTGCTCGCGGCGCTGGCGGCGGTGATCCGCGGCTAGCGCCGGCCCGGGGAGAGGGCCGCCTGCAACGAGGCCAGCAGCGGTTTTTGCGCCGGCAGCAGCAGGTGAAGGTCGCGGCCAAGCACGGCGCGGGCCTGGGTCAGGATTTCGCGCGACGGTTGCCGTGTGCGCAGGTAGCGCTCGAGGTGGGCGGGCAGTTGGGCGAGGTGGCCGGTCTCGAGCTCGAGCCGGATGAGGCCGGCGAGCGCGGCCTGGTTGAGCGGGTCGGTCTCGACCGCCCGACCGAGCGCAGTGAGGGCCAGGTCGCGGGCCCCGAGGGCGGAAAGCCGGCCGGCCGTGGCGACGAGGTTTTCCGCCCGCAGGTTGGGCCGGGCCAGGAGGCGATCGAGGCTCAAGCGGGCTTCATCCGCCCGGCCGAGTCCACTGAGGGCGACCGCCTGCAGGCCGTTGAAGACCGGGGCGAACTGGCCGGTCCACTCGGGATATTCCTTCGTGTAACCGGCGATGAGATCGAGGGCGACTTGGTAGTCGCCGGCGACCACGTGGGCCTCGGCGACCAGAAGCGCGGCGGCGCCGGCGCTTTCGGGACGGGCGGACAGGGTTTGCTGCACCTGCCGGGCGAGGGCGGGCTGGCCGGTGTTGGCGGCGAAATCGGCGAGCAGCAGCAGGGCGGCGGGGTCGGAACCGAATTGCCAGAGGAAAGTCGCGGTCTCGCGCTCGAGCCGGGCTTGTTCCCCGCGTTGCTGGTGCAACTGCAGGTAAGCCACGCGTGGAGCGGGTGCGAACGGATCGCCGGCCACGCGTTCCACCAGGGTGGATTCCCACTCGCTGGTGCGGCCGAGCGAGCGGTAATAACCGGCCAGCAGCTCGCGGGCTCCGTCGTGGCCGGGGTGCCGGACGAGGTGTTCCTTCAGCCGCAGCAGCGCCAGTTCGGGAAAACCGCGTTCCCACGCGATGCGCGCCTGTAGCACGGCCCCATCCGGGGATTGGTGCAGCCGGTGGCGCTCGATGAGACTTTCCGCCTCGTCATAGTTGCCCCGGTGGTAGGCGGCGGTGGCGGCAAAGGTGGCGACCACGGGCCGGGTCGCGGGATTTGCCGGACCGGCCAGCAGCCGGGTGGTGATCTCGAGCAGTTGCGCGTCCTCCTGGAGCTCCAGGAGGAAGGCCAGCGTGGTTTGCAGATAAGCGGGATCATCCGGCAGGTGAGCCAGCCCGGAGAGCAGCACCTCCTTCGCGAGGTCCGGCCGGCGCTGAGCGAGATACAAGCGCGCTAGCAGGGTGCGGCCTTGGGGGTTGGCGGGTGCCTTGTTAACCCCGACGCGCAGCCTGTGCATCGCGATTGAATATTCACCCTGCTGGACCAAGGTCTCGCCTTGGCCGATGTAGAAATTACCTTGGCTGACCCGGTATTGCGGCCAGCGGCCCGGCCAAACCAAGTCAGCGTATTTCACGGCGGGGAAGTCCCGGCGGTATTTGACAAAAAGCCAGGCGCCAAAGGTGAGAAGGAGCCACAATCCCGCCCCGGTGGTAATCAATAATACCCCCAATCGTCCCCAGTGAGCGTGTAAAAACGAACCTCTCTCTCCCGAAACACGCGGTGTGGGGTTTAAGGCCATTTGATACTGCGCTGCTTTATCTGCTGAATTCCATGCGCAGGCAAACCTTCAACGGGTGCGAGAATCCTGTTTGTTACGTAAAAAATGGCATAGTATAGGCTTGAACAAGAAAGTGATTTGCAGTCTTTTCCCGGAGCAAATCCGTAGAATACCTACCTTGTTACGTTCAAGGAACCTGCTTATGAAACACACCGCACGAATCGTTCTTCTTTCCGCTTGCCTCGGCCTTTCCGCCAAGGCTGCACCTTTCATGGCTGTCGGCGACAATGCCGAGCTGTTTGTGACCGCCTCCGCCCAAGTCCAATTCGACGATAATATCTATCTCGATGCGACCAACGAGTCGGATGACACGATCATGAGTTTTACGCCCGGCGTGGACTTCGTGTTTGGCAAGGGCTCTGTTACCAAGGGTAACGCCTATTACCGGGAGGAGATTCGCCGCTACAGTGACAACGACAACCAGGATACGGAGTTATCCAATTTCGGCTTCAGGAGCAACTATGACAACGGTGTGACCAAGGCGGATTTCAACGCCTCCTACGCCCAAGTCGCGCAGAACGACAATGACCTCCGGGCCACCGGCACCATCGTCCGCCGCAAACTGACCAACCTCGGCGCCAAGCTGGAGTTCGGTATCTCCGAGAAGACCAGCCTTGGCGCCGGCATTGCCTACGACAAGACCGACTACGGTCCGGCCTCCTACTCGGACAGCGACATCTGGAACCTCCCGCTTGACGTCTACTACAAGGCCAACCCCAAGATGGACTGGAGTCTCGGCTATCGCTACCGCAGCACGGACCTCAGCGGCTCCGGCACGGACAGCACCGATCACTTCATCAACGTCGGCGCGCGCGGCGAATTCAGCCCCAAGCTGGTCGGCCAGGTCCGCGTCGGCCTCGGCCAGCGCTCATTTGATGTCGGCGATGACAAGACCCTGCTCGGCTTCGACGGCAACCTCACCTATGCCTTCTCGGAGAAGACCAGCTATCGCTTCAACATGAGCAATGACTTCGGCAGCTCTGGCACGGGTGACTCGACCGAGACCTTCCGGATCGGGCTCAACGCCACCAACAAGATGTCGGAACAGTGGTCCTTCACCGGTGGCCTGAGCCTCAACAAGACGGACTATCCGACCCGTTCGGATGACTACTTGGAAGGCCAGCTGGCGGTCACCTACACCCTGAATGCCATGGTCAACTTCGGCGCCTCCTACACCTATCGCGACAACGGCTCCGACTCGGCATTGGCTGAGTTCACCAATACCGTGTTCGCCTTCGGCGCCAACATCCGTTACTAAGCACATTTCCCGGCTTGCGAACGGAAGAAGGTCGCTGATCTTCTTCCGTTTTTTATTCCTCATTTCCATGCGTTCACGATCCCTCCGGCTGCTGCCGCTCCTAGTCCTCGGGTTGCTGGCTCCCCTGTCCGGCGCCGAGGCTCCGCCGGCGGCCCCGGCGGCCGAGGCGACGGATTATGTGCTGCAGCCCTCGGACCTGATCCGCGTCCTGATTTTCCAGCAACCCGACCTGCTGCGCGAGGTGCGCATCACCCAGGAATATACCATCACCCTGCCGCTGATCGGCACCATCGACCTCCGCGGCCGGACCGTGCGGCAGGCCGAGGAGATCATCCGCAGCCTGTATGACAAGGACTACCTGGTGAACCCGCAGGTCAACCTGACCGTGCTGGAATACACCCAGCGCACCGTCCAGGTCGTCGGCGCCGTCAACCAGCCCGGCGCCGTGGTCTTCCCGCCCGAGCAGAAGATGGGTTTGATCGAGGCCATCGCCCGCGCCGGCGGCCAGTCCCGCATCGCCGACCTGAAGCGCGTCCGCCTGACCCGCACCAACGCCGAGGGCCGGGCGGAGAACCAGATCATCAATGTCGACGACATGATGAAGGGGAACTCGAACGAACAATACCTGCTGCAGAAGGGCGACGTCATCTTCGTGCCCGAGCGCCTCCTTTGAATTTGAGCAACATGGACACAGCGCCCAAGGCGGACAAGGCCACCGGTTCCGGCGAAGCCTATCCCTACACTTATTACGGCACGAGCTACAGCGGCTACGGCTCGCCCGGGCACGGCGACAACCAGATGCAGCGCAGCATGCAGGACTACGTGCTCATCCTGCGGGAACGCGCCTGGTATATCGTCCTCGTCTTCACCCTGGTCTTTTCGGCCGCGACGATCTTCACCTTCACGCGCACGCCGCTCTACCAGTCCGTCGCCAGCGTGCAGCTCCTGCGCAACGGCCCGGTCGTCATGCAGGTGCAGGAGGTGGTCAACAACGACATCCGCTCGGCCGAGGACCTGAACACCCAGGTCAAGGTGCTCGAGAGCTTCGCCATCGTCCAGCGCGTCGCGGACCGCCTCGGCGGCGAGGACCTGAAGTCCTTCCTGGCCCCCTACCAGAAGACGGCGGCCACGGAGCCGGTCAGCCCGGCCGAGGTCATCTTCAAGAATCGCAAGATCGTCCCCGTGCGCCTCAGCCTCGTGCTGCAGGTGCAATACACCCACCCCGACAAGTTCATCGCGGCGAAGGTCGCCAATCTCTTCATCGACGAATACATCGCCTACAATTCCCGGCAACGCATCGAGGACTCGATGAAGGCCGTCGATGACCTGAAGGAGCGCGCCGAGCAGCAGAAGAAGAAGGTCGAGGAGCTGGCCATCAACCTCCAGGCCTACCGCGAGAAAAACAAGATGGTGTCGCTCGACAAGGGCAAGGACATCGTCACCGAGAAGCTCAAGGCCCTCAACGCCTACGTCACCCAGACCACCTCCCGCCTCAACGAGGCCGAGATCCGCTGGCGCCAGGTGCAGGAGCGCAAGGCCACGCCGGCCCTGCTCCTCGACCTGCCGTTTGTCTCCAGCCAGTCGCTCATCACCCAGCTGGTCCAGCAGGTGTCGGCGCAGAAGATCGTCATCTCGCAGCTGCGCGAGCAATACCGCGACAAGCACCCCAAGATGATCGAGGCGGTCAACTCACTCGCCCAGACGGAGCGCGAGCTGAGCCGCGCCATCGATTCGACGGCGGCCATGTTCGAGGCCGATTTCCAGACCGCCAAGCGCAACGACGAGGAGGCCCGCGCCAACCTCGTCCGGCAGGAGGCCGAGTCGCTGGAGATCGACCGCTACGCCGTCGAATACTCCAACCTCGAGCGCGACCTCGGCATCAACGAGCACCTGCTGAACAACATCCTCGGCCGCATGCGCGAGACCTCGATGAGCAGCACCATCGAGACCCAGAGCGCGCGCGTCGTCGACCGCGCCGCCCCGGCCCTCAGGCCGTTCTCGCCCAACATTCCCCTGAACCTCGCGCTCGGCTTCCTCGGCGGCCTCGCCCTCGGCACCGCCTTCGCGTTCTTCGTCGCCTACATCGACGACCGGGTGAAGAGCTCCTTCGACATCGAGTCGGTCGTCGGCCTGCCGCTGGTCGGCATCGTGCCCGAGATCAAGCGCCTCGAGCAGCCCGAGAAAGCGCAGATCGTGGCCAACAACCAGGACAAGCAGGTCGTGGAGTCCTTCCTCACCCTGCACTCCAGCCTGCGCCTCAAGGATGAGAGCAAGCGCGCCCAGGCCATCCTCGTCACGAGCACGATCCCCGGCGAGGGCAAGTCCTTCACGACGACGAATCTCGCGCTGACCTTCGCCGCCCACGGCGAGAAGGTGGTCATCATCGACTGCGATCTCCGCAAGCCGAACATCCACAAGTCGTTTCGCCTCGAGAACATCAAGGGTGTCATCGACATCTGTGCCGGCACGCAGACCATCGACCAGGTGGTGTGCAAGAACGTGCACCCGAACCTCGACATCATCCCCGCCGGCGGCCGGGCCAAGAACCCCACGCAGATCCTCAACAGCAAGAATTTCGAGCTGATGCTCTCCGACCTGCGCAAGCGCTACGACCGCATCTTCGTCGACACGCCGCCGCTGGCTGCCGTCAGCGACGCGCTGATCATCCTGCCGCTGATGGACGGCTCGCTGTTCACGATTTTCTTCAACCGCGTGCGTCGCAAGGCCGCGCAGTTCAGCGCCCGCAAGCTCCTCGAGGTGAACGTGCCGTGCTTCGGCGCCGTGCTCAACGGCCTCAATCTCGCGGTCTCCGGCTACTACTACGCCCAGTATTACGACAAGTCCTACAAGGACTACTACGTGACGATGGCGAAGCAGGACCCGGGCACGGCCGACCGCTGAGCGCTCAGCGTTTCGCCGCCGCGCGCTTCAACCGGTCGTTGATGGCCGCGGCCAGGCCGCCGGCGTCGCTGGGCAGAGGTTCGACCCAGATCTGCCGGTAACCACCGGCATCAGCCTGTCGCAACACATCATACAGATGGCGGGCCACCTCGGCGAGGGCACCGCGTTCGCTCAACCAGAAAACAAGCTTCGCCGGACTCTGGCCAGGCTTGCGCAGCAGCACGGCCGCGACCCCGGCGGGCAGTTTCGCCGGCATCGGGCCCAGCACCAGCGGCGTGCGCGGGCTGTAGTGGCGCTCCAGCATGCCGGGCGCGAGCTGGCGCGCGCGCGCGCCGCGGGACTTCGCGCCGTGCACCTTCACGCCGAGAAATTTTTCGAGCTGGGCGGCGGTCACCGCGCCAGGCCGCAACACCCGTGGTTTCTTCGGATTGGTCATGTCCAGCACGGTGGACTCTACGCCCACGGCGCAGGCGCCGCCGTCGAGGATGTGCGGGATGCGCGCGCCCAGGCCTTCGCGCACATGCGCGGCGGTCGTGGGGCTGATGTAGCCGAAGAGATTGGCGCTGGGCGCGGCCAGCGGGATTTTTGCCAGTCGCAACAGCCGGCGGGCGAGGGGATGGGCCGGGGCGCGGATTGCCACGGTCGGCCCGCCCGAAGTCACGATGCCGGGCACGCAGGCCTTCTTCGGCAGCACCAGGGTCAGCGGGCCGGGCCAGAAGCGCCGCGCGAGCCGTCGCGCGGCCGGGTTGAAGTCAGCCAGTTCCTCGGCGTCGCCCAGATCCAGCACATGAACGATGAGCGGGTCATTGGCGGGACGGCGCTTGGCTTGGAAGATCGCGCGGCAGGCCTTGGCGTCCAGCGCGTGGGCCGCCAGCCCGTAGACCGTCTCGGTCGGGATCGCCACGAGTTCGCCCCGCCGCAGCGCCGCGGCCAGGCGGCGAAGGTTGGCGGGGGTGGGGGCGTGGATTTTGGCCTGCATGGGATCCGGGCAATAAAAAAGCCGGAGCGGATGCTCCGGCGGAAAGGCTAAGCCGGCAACGGCTTATTGCATCGTCAGCATGTTGCGGGCGCGCTTGATCTTGGACGTGACCTTGCGCTGCTGCTTGGCGGAGAAGCCGGTGTATTTGCGCGGCAGGATCTTGCCGGTGTCCGTGATAAAGCGGCTCATCAACTGGGGGCTGGTGAAAGGAATTTCCTCAGGCTTGAGGGTCTGGGTCTTGGTTTCGGTCGTGCTCATGATGGGAAAAGGAGTCGGAAGGTTGGCTTTCCACCCCTCCCTGTCAACGGGCATTTTTGATTTGCCAAACCCCGTCCACGGGCATGTCTGGAAATGGCTTTAGTCCCCGTAGCTCAAATGGATAGAGCAGGCGTTTCCTAAACGTCTGATCCCGGTTCAATTCCGGGCGGGGGCACCAATTAGAAACATACCTAAATTGCGCTGCATGCCGGCCGATTAGGTAATTTGCCCCACTGGCAGAAAAGGCCCAGTGGAATTATCTTCACATGCGTGAAGGAAAATACGACAAATTCAGCAATGCTACTCACCGAGCCCCACTCTGAGTTCGCTACACTTGAGGCCAAGCGCGACCTCTTCATCGCACAGGCTGAAGCTATCGTTCCGGAATCTCTGCGTGAGCTGATTTCCAAAGTTGAGCGTTTTGCTCCCCCGGTTGAATGCGGTGTTGACCAAGTGACGGTCACGGTCGAGGGCAGCAATTATGCCCACCCGGATCGATATTCAGAATGAGATGGCCCAGGCGTCTAGCGGCGCCTACGACGCGATACGTCGCGGTTACTTAAAGAAACTGTCCGAGAAGACTGGCCGACCGACTATATTATACGCGGCGGGATTTGGATTGCCTAAGTTCGCGCACGTCCAGAGCGCTCTCAGTATCTCGGCGCAAGACATGCAGGCCTTTATGGCAGCATGCGTCGATACACAGGGTCCAAACTTGGATCTGATTCTTCACAGTCCGGGTGGCTCCCCGGAAGCTGCAGAGCAAGTCGTCAATTATCTGCGCGCACGATTTACTCATATCCGTGCCATCGTTCCACAGGCCGCCATGTCTGCGGCGACGATGATGGCATGTGCTTGCGATGAGATTGTAATGGGCAAGCATTCGGCGATTGGTCCTATCGATCCGCAAATAATGCTGCCGCGGCCGACAGGTGGCGTTTTCATGCCTGCGCAGGCCTACTTGGATGAATTTAAGAAGGCGGTGGAGGATGTTCAGGCAAATCCTGCATCTGCAGCCATATGGTTGGACAAAATGCGCGAATTGCCGCCGGGATTCCTGACTCACTGTGGAAATCTGATCAGCGGCGCGAAGATCACTGTGGAGAGGTGGCTCGAGCGGTATATGAAAGTAAGTCCGCAGAAGGCCCATGATATCGCGACCTGGTTGGGCACGGCATCTAATCATTTCTCACATGGGCGGCCTATCTCTGCTGAAGAAGCCTCTGCTAATGGGCTAAAAGTCACCATGCTTGAGACGGATGCTGTGCTCCAAGATCTAGTTCTCTCGGTCTATCACTCAACGATTGTGACCTTTGAGATAACGCAGTGCGGCAAGTTCGTTGAGAACCAAAGTGGCAAAGGCCTGTATTTCCAGTTTCAACCACCCAAGCCACGCTAGTAGCGGTTGCCAAAACCGCTGATTCCGGTGCGGTTGCCAAGTTCACCAGAAGGGCGTTCCCATCCGAAAGATATGCAAGTAATTTGCCATCAGCGTATTCCTAAACGTCTGATCCCGGTTCAATTCCGGACGGGGGCACCAAGCAAAAATCCCCGGGCATTGGGTGCTCCGCTAAGACGTTTCTTCAGGAGCAACACTGATGATCTTTGCGTTGGTGAATTCTCTTATCCCATACAGCCCCAATTCCCTTCCATGCCCGCTTTGTTTAATGCCGCCGAAGGGAAGGGCTGGGTGAGAACGGACGCACTCGTTCACAAAGGCATTGCCGCACAGCAGATGATCGCGGGCAATTTTCTCACCCTTTTGCCCGTTCTTAGTAAACACCACGGCGCCTAGTCCAAAATCCGTATCGTTCGCAATCCGGATCGCATCAGCGGTATCTCTTGCGGGAATTATGGCCGCCACCGGGCCGAACAGTTCTTCGTGGTAGGCGGGCATGCCCGGGCCGACGTCAGTAAGCACCGTTGGAGGGTAATAACAGCCTGCTCCCGAAGGAAGTTTTCCTCCGAGCAAAAGTTTCGCACCTAATCGGACACTTTTCAGAACCTGCCGGTGTAGTCTACGTCTCGTGCGGAGATGCGCCATCGGTCCAATCTCACAGTTTGGCGACATGGGGTGGCTGAATTCTCGCCGGCGCATCTCTTGCAGGAAAATGTGCTCAAAACGTGCATGGATATTTTTCACTACAATGAACCGTTTGGCGGCAATGCAACTCTGGCCGTTGTTGTAGAGGCGTGAGGCTGCACAAACCCGGGCCGCCTGGACGAGATCTGCGTCAGCGAGCACCAAGTATGGGTCGCTGCCCCCTAATTCGAAGATCCCCCTCTTTAGCGCGGCGCCCGCCAGAGCGGCCACTTTCCTCCCCACGGCGGTGCTGCCGGTCAAGGTTACCATGGCGATGCGCTTGTCCTTGAGGAGCGCGGCGGCCCGGGTGCCGCTAACCAGCAGGATCTGGAGAAGTCCGGCAGGAGCGTCGCTGCGGGCAAATATCCGTTCGATGGCGAGTGCACATCCACTGACGTTGGCGGCATGTTTGAGCAGCAGGCTATTCCCAGCCATGATAGCTGGTGCGGCTGAACGAAACACCTGCCAGAAGGGAAAATTCCAAGGCATGATAGCCAATACGACACCCAGCGGTTGAGATGTTATATATCGGTGGGCTGGCGCGCCCGGCGGGCGTTCGTCGGCGAGAAACCTGGCTCCATGCTTTGCGTAAAATTCACAGTTCAGCGCACATTTTTCAATTTCGGCACTCGCTTGAGGCAGGGGCTTTCCCATCTCAGAGACAATCAGCTCTGCATAAGCGGACTTATGGAGCCTTAGCTCCCGGGCGATGTCATTGAGCGTGGTGGCGCGTTTGAGGTGCGATGTCTGCCGCCATTTCAGGAAAGCGGCCTCCGCCTTCGCCAATCTCGTATTTACCTCCGGGATAGAGTGCGGCCGAAATTCAGATAGTTTTTCCCCGGTGGCCGGATTAATCGTGACGATAGCCATGGGTGCTCTTGCGAGAGCAGTGGTCTGTCCTGCGGTCCGGCTCTAACTTTTAGCCGGACGGCGTTCCCACAGGACATTCACGATTTTCCATTCCTGTCCGAATTTGCCAAGGTGCAGAAAATCCACCCATCCGGTGGCATCAATCCGGACACTGGCCGCCCCTTCATAGTGACTAAGCACCAGTATATCCGCCCTTTTTGGGGAGTCCTTTTTGCCGATGCCGGTTTTGGTGCGCTGGACTAGGGTCAAAGCGCTCATTTGGTCAAGATTGCCGGTTCCTTCGTTGCGACGCACAATGCGCTTCGCTAATTCCGGGTGAAGGGCCCGTTCCATTCGGACGGCATCGCCGGCATACCAGCCCTCGATGTAGTCGGCGCCGGCCTGTTTGATCGCGGCTTCGTCGGAGGCGGAGAGGGCCGAGCCATCGGCAGCCACGCTTGGCTGCCCTACGATCAGCAAGGAGGCGGTATCTGGGTCCTCATCGCGCACATGTTTGGGGTTGGTGGGATCAGGCATCACAGTCCCGTCGATACTGAAGGTGTAGGAATAGGAGCCCGGGGCCGCATTGAAAGAGATGCTCCAGCCGTCGGCCACGCGTTGCAGGGGAAGTGTATACCGGCTCATCCCGTTAAACTCCCCTGCGACTGTCACGCGTCGGGCTGTCGGGAATCCTTTTAAGTGAAGGGAGACATTGCCGGTAGACTGGGGCACGGGATAGGTTTTTTCGGCGAGGAGTTCCACGATCGATTGTAAGCGCTTGTTTTGCGGTGCGTTTGCGAGTGCCTTTCGATAAATCGCAAGTGCGCGGGGGTAGTCCTTTTGAATAAGGAAAATATGCCCCAGGTCCGCTTGCGCCGCTGCTGAGCCCGGGAAGGCGTTTGCAGTCCTTTGCCTGATCCAGAGCGCGTCTGCGACCAGATCCAGATCGAGCAGATCGCTCGAGATGTCCTGCTGGTCGTCGAAGGGCAGCTCATCGCCTTTGATCTGGTCCCACACCGCCGGCAAGCGCGCGTGTGCGCCTGGGCCGGTTGACTCAGACTGCAAGCTTTTGATCAGCCGGCGCCGTGGTGAATCGAGGGGTTCGTATTCCAGCCATTTCAGGGAGGGGCGATCGCCCGCAAAGACGTTCCGGATTAATTCGGGCATCATGGCCAGGCCCATGGCGCCGTTGGTGAACACAACCATGGCGGACCGTTCGGCGCGCGATCCGACCACATAGGCGCGAATCCCAAAATTGTTGCCCCAGTGAAAAAAGAGCTGGTGATCGGGCTCGAGGGCCCAGCCCAAACCCCAGGCAACCTGCGTGTTGACCACGGGAACTTTGCTGCCGAGCGCTTGGGGCCGGCGGTGCTTCACCTCCACTTGGGGGCGAAACCATTCTTCGTGCGTCGCCGGCTTCAGGCCTTTCCCATCGAACACCGCGACCAGGAACTTTGCGTAGTCGACAGCGGTGGTTTGGAAAGTGGAGGCGGATTTGGCGAAGGTGCGCTTGGGATGCGGGCTGGGGCGACCGTAACTGTCGTGCGGGTCGGCATAATTGTTTTCGAACCGCCCTTGCCAAGTGTAGGCGGATCGCCGCATGTCAAGCGGGTCGAAGACCAAGCGCTGCATGATGGTGTCAAACGATTCGCCGGTAATCTTCTCGAGCACTCTTTGCAAATAGACGAGCCCCTCACCCGAGTAACTGAAGCGGGAACCGGGCGTAAAATAAGTCCGCATCGGGAACTCATCGTTGCGCCAATTGGGAAAACCAGTGGTGTGCGACAATACGTGCCGCGCGGTGATGGTCTCCGCGGCGGCATCGCCGGGCACATAGTTGGGCAGGTATTTGGAAAGCGGTTCGTCGAGGTTAAGTTTTCCTTGGTCGACGAGTTGCAGCACTGCATATGCGAAGACGGGTTTTCCCAGGGAGGCGGCGATGAACACTGTTTCGCTGTCGACGGGCACTCCCGTCCGGGCGTTGCGCACACCGATGGATTGGACGGTTTCTACTTTGCCACGACGCACTATGGCGTAGGCCAGTCCAGGGACGTTGCCAGCGTGCATCAGTTGCTCGATGGGTGCGCCCGGCGCGGGGGCCACCAGCAGCGACGCGATCAGCAGCAATTTACCGCAGGTGCTCCAAGCAGAGGAGCATGCAGGAGGGAATGAACGATCAACGGGGGTAGGATTCATGAGAAACAAAGGGCGAGCGCTCGCGGAATTGCGGGGAAGGATTACGGCCGGCGTGCCTGCGGAACCTGGTTGGCGCGATATTTCATCAGGATCTCACGAACCCGATCAACGGGGATCGCTTCGACGCTTTCATAGCGGGAACTCAGGCTGGTTGCCTGCAGCAGGGAATTATAGACCGCTTCCTCGGTCGCCTCGAGGGTCATCTGAAATAGGGGGGAAAGGTCGTCGCTGACCAACTCCTGGTAGGAAACCGGAACGCCCGTGCCCCGCTGGATGCGCACGGTTTCGGCAGTAGATACCGCGATGGCGAAATCGCCGCTGCCGTTGCTGTAGGATGAACCGGTCCTAGCCAGAGCGTAAAGTGCCCGGGCCGCAACGCGCTTCAGGCTTTTTCCGGTCAACGGCGCGTTGGTTGCCACCACGATCATGCAGGAGCCATCGCCGGCCGGACCATACATGTGGCGCCCCAGCTCAATGCCCACGGGGGCTCCGCCCATGGTCAGGATGCCGCCGAAATTTGTCTGCACCAGGACGCCGACGACATAGCCCCCTTCGCTAGCTGAAGCCACGCGCGACGACGTGCCGATGCCGCCTTTCCAACCGTAGCAAACCGTGCCGGTGCCGGCGCCAACAGAGCCTTCCGCCACCAAACCCGTCCGCGCATTTTGAATGGCTGCGAGGACGTCCTGCCGTTGGACATGCTGGCCGCGAATATCGTTCAGGTGGTGATCATTGGTCTCGCCCACCACGGCATTGACCGAGCGCACGTTCTCGTTTCCGGCTTGCTGCAAGGTATGGGCCACAACCGCCTCGAGGGCCGTGCCGACGTTCAGGGTGTTGGTCAACACTATGGGCGTTTCGATCGCGCCAAGCTCCTCCACTTGGAGTGCCCCTGTCAATTTGCCAAAGGCGTTGCCGACGAAAATACCGGCGGGAACTTTATCGCGAAATATATTGCCGCCATGCGGCAGGATCGCGGTGACGCCGGTCCTGACATTGTCGCCCCGGATCAATGTGGTGTGTCCGACCAGCACACCTGGCACGTCGGTGATGGCATTCAGCTTGCCCGGCTCAAAAACACCGGGGGACAACCCGAGGTCGCGCGCCCGGGGGCGGACGGATTCCGCCGCGGGCAGCACTGCGGCCATCAAGAAAGCACCAGCCGAGAGAAACCAGAGCGAAGAGGTCATGGAAACGAAGTTTAGTTGGCGTGCTCGGCGCCAGCAGGCGGAGTAATGTGCCGCAACACCTGGCCGCCTCGGGCGGCCGTGGGCAGCCCATTTTCCAAGGCTACCACGCCGTTAACGAAAACAAAGCGGATTCCTTGCGGGAATTGGTGGGGCGACTGATAGGTCGCGCGATCTATTACGGTTTCCGGATCAAAGATCACAATGTCGGCGAACATGCCGACGGTGAGCGTGCCCCGATCGCGTAGGCCCAGTCGGTGGGCAGGCAGCTGGGTCATCTTATGAATCGCGGTTTCCAGGGGAAACAGCTTCCGGTCACGGGAATAATGGCCGAGCACGCGCGGGAAGGTGCCGTATACCCGGGGGTGCGGACTTATTTCGCCGTGCTGCACCAGATACGCATCCGATGCGATCATTGTGCGGGGATGCTGCATGATACGATCCACGTCCTCATCGCTCATAGCGTGGAAAATGCAAAGGCAGCCGCCCGCGAGTTCGGCCTCAATCACCAGGTCGGCTCCGTTTTCAGGAGTGGGAGGCAGTCCCCGTTCTAGGCACCACGCCCGCAGGGTCTTGCCTTCCAGTTCAGGCCGCCAGGCCACCGCGGTGAATTGCACGCGGTCGATGTCGCCGCCTCCGCGGTCGGTGAGGATGGCGTGAACTATTTCCGCCCGGGCCCGGGCCCGCTCGGCGGGGTCGCCCATGCGGGCTCGGAAGGCTTCCCGTCCGCCCGCGAGAGCCCAGGAAGGGATCAGGATGGAAATATTGGTGTTGCTGGCGGTGTAGGGGTATTGGTCCAGGGTCACATCCTGGCCGTCGGCCACCGCTTGATCGACCAGTTGCAATGTCAGGGAACTGGCACCCCAGGAAGGAAGACCGACCACCTTGTGGTGGGTGAGGTGCACGGGAATCCCGGCTTGGCGCCCGATCTCGATGGCTTCCTTGACCGCCGGGATCAGCTCGACGCCTTCCTCCCGCAGATGAGTGGTGTAGATGCCTCCGGCCGCACCGGCGACGCGGGCGAGCGCGATGATCTCATCCGTCCGGGCAAATGTTCCCGGGACATATTTGAGCCCGGTGGAAAGGCCGAACGCTCCATCCTTCATCGCCTGGGCCACCAACTCGCGCATGGTCTCGAGTTCGCTTGGACTAGGCGGGCGGTTGGCCAGCTTGAGTGTCTGGAGCCGCACGGCCCCATGGCCAACGAGAAAACCCACGTTGATGCCGAGCGGAGTCAGCTCGAGTTCTTTGAGATGGGATGCCAGCGGGAGCGGAGAGTTCCCATCGGGGCCGCCCAGGGCGGTCGTGACACCTTGGGCGACGGCGTTGGCTGCGCCGGGAAGGCGGTGTAGCGCCTCAAGGTGGTAATGCAGGTCGATGAACCCGGGAGAGACGGCCAACCCCGTGGCATCAATCTCCTTTGTGGCGGAATGATGGGGGAGGATGCCGATCGCGGCGATTTTTTGATCCTTGATCGCCACGTCGGCGATTCGGGGCGGAGAACCCGATCCGTCATAGACCAGGCCGTAGCGAATGATGTAGTCGTAGCTGGCGGTCGGTGCGGCGGCCGTGCGCGGGGCGGCATCCGCCGCGAATGCCCCGGGGAGCCACAACAGGATCCCGCACAAGGCGCGCCAAAGGAGAGTGTGGGGTTTTATTTTCAAGGGTGCTCCTGGTTTTTGGACTGCGGCATGGCGGCCACGATTTTTTCAAGGAGCGAGCCGAACTTGGTAAGCGGAACCAAACGATGTGCGTCGGCATCCCCGAGATGGACGACAACTAGGTCAAGTGCCGGGGCCACCAAGATGATGTTTCCTCCCCGGCCTTGCGCATGGAAGGCGCCTTTCCCGACTTTAGCCCCAAAGAGTTTGTCCTCGTAGGCGCCGCGCCACATGTAACCATAGCCGACTCCGGGAGCGCTGGGGGACATCGGTTCGGTGCTTTTCAGCACCCAGGATTCCGGCACGACCTGCCGCCCGGCCCATTGGCCCTTGTTCAGGTAGAGCAGGCCGAAGCGGGCCATGTCACGCGCGGTCATGAAAAACAGATAGGCGGGATGGACGGAGGCTTCCCCGGGTTGAAAACGCCCATCCTCCAGGCGGAAGTCCTCCATGCCAATGGACTGCGCGATGTTCTGTTGAAATGCCTGGAAAACAGTCAAACCGGTCTTCTGCTGGAAAATAGTTCCCAGCGCATTGAAGTCCCAGTTATTGTAATAAAAGAAGGTGCCGGGCGCATGGCTGCCCCGCGCGGGCCGCAGGTTCCTGGCGGTTTCGGTTTCGTAGTTCGCGAGGTGGTAGATTCCGGAGCGTGCCATCAGGAGGTCGACGACACGGGCCGATTTTTCCTGGGCCGTAAGCTGCGGCGCAGTATCATCAATGCCCAGGGATCCCACCGTCTCGTTCAAATCGATCATTCCCGTAATGGCATGGATCCCATAGAGCGCACTGAGGAAACTTTTGCGCACCGAGCGTGGGTTGATCCGGCGGTCGACGTCGCCCCACGAAGCGATGACCTTCCCGCCTTGGATGACCATGACCGCGGCTGAATCAATTGCAGTCGCAGTGGCCCGGGCTTCAGCGAGCTTTTCCTCATTCCAGCCGGCCTTGGCGGGGTCGGCCACATCCCAGGTTTTCCCCGGAAACACCCCGGCGGATAGCGCGGGCACGATGCCGATGGCAAAGCCGGCCAGCATCGCGAGCACACGCCCATGAAGCGGAAGATGACGAAAAGAAACACTCATAGTGGTTAAAGCGGCGATTCCAACCAGCCCCTGCAGGTGGCCGGCGTCATTTGTTGGCTGGAAGGGAGGCAATCGCCTCGATCTCTATCTGGGAGTCGAAATGAAGCCTGCTACAGCCGACAACCGCGCGAGCGGGGCGGTGCGTGCCGAAAACTTCGCGATAGACGGCGTTGACGCGGGACCAGTCGGCGATGTTCACGATGTAAATGCTGACCTTGACGATATCCTCCACGGTGCCGCCGGCCGCGCGCACGACGTTCAGCATGTTCTGCAGGGTCCGCCTAGCTTCGTCCTCGATGCTTCCGTTGATCTTCAGGCCGGTCGCAGGATCGATCGGAAGCTGTCCGGAGACAAAAACCAATCCGGCGGCATGAACAGCTTGGCTGTAATGGCCGGCGGGAGCCGGCGCGTCGGGAGTGAGAATCGCGCGCATTGCAGGGGGCGGGTCAATAGCCGGCGGCAATCAAGGCATTGACGATGCGCTCCTCGCCTGAGGAGATATGATGCAGGGCGAGGCGCCGGGACAGTTCGGGATTACGCTGCTTGATCGCGTCGATGAGCGCGTAGTGCTCACGGGTCGACGTTACCGCGTCAATGCCCACGTTAAGCCCGAGATATGTAGGCCGATGATGGAGATCCAGGGCCGCCATGACGACGGATTCCACCCGTGAATTCCGAATGGAGCGCGCGATGGCAAGGTGGAAGGCTGCGTTCGCGCGATTGTAGCGCTCATAGCTGTGCTCGTCACCGGGTGTGTATTCCAGGACTGCATTGCGCTCCATCTCGCTGATATCCTCGGCAGTCGCTCGAATCGCCGCGGCCGCCGCCACCTCAGGCTCAAGCATGCGGCGCAATTCGCACATTTCCTGGAAGATCTTCACACTCAGGGGCGCAATCGAGTAACCGCGAAAAGGTGCCAGCACGACGAGGCCTTCATGGGCGAGTCGGTTGAGCGCTTCCCGCAGTGGCGTGCGGGAAAGGCCGAATTCCGCGCACAGGTCTTTTTCAATTATTCGTCCGCCCGGAGTCATTCGACAGGTGAGAATGCGGTGCTTCAAGGTCGCATAAACTTGGTCGGGCATCACCGACTTGGATACTTGACTGGGGCTTAGTTGGATAAGCGAAAGAGTATTTGAGGCAGGCAGGTTCATACGTTAAGATAATACATAATCTATAATACAAGAATGCCAAGATAATTCTATTCTGGCCGGAAAATGTTTATCCATAAAATAATACTTGACCGATTTAAGAAATATGAAACAAATCACTGCAGTAATACTTTATATTGTATTTTATTCTGTTTCGCCCCAAAATACCAACCAAGACCCGATCCATGCATACCCGTAGTTACCCATCTAAAAACTATGTCGCGGCGGTAGCCGCTTTTGCTGCGACCTTGTTAAGCGCCCAGGAGAACGTGCCCGTTCCAGAAAACCAGACCCTCAAGCTTGAAACCTATACGGTGACCGGTTCGCTGATTAACCGACCGCAAGCCGAATCCGCCACGCCGGTGGTGCAGTTCCGGATGGATGAAGTGGACCTGACAGGAGCAACGGGCCCGGCCGACTATTTGAAGAAGCAGGGATTCGCACTGCCTCTGGGCTCCAAAGGGCCTGGCTCCGATGGCGAGGGCGAGACCTCAGTCGGCCTGCGCGGCCTCCCGTCCAAAAACACGCTTTTTCTGGTGAACGGTTTCCGCGTTTCCCAGGACGGCATCAATGAATCGGCGAACATGAGCGCGATCCCTACCGGCGCAATCAAGCGCGTCGAGGTTTTCAAGGGCGCCGCTTCCACCATCTATGGCAGCGATGCGGTCGGCGGGGTGATTAACTATGTCTTGAAGGATAATTTTACGGGTGCGCAAACCGACATCCTCGTGGGGGCGCCGAAGTCAAAAGGTGGTGATACTTACCAGGCATCGGTGGTGGTCGGCACTTCGGTTGGAACAGGCCAATTGATCCTCGGCGCCAGCTTCGAAAAACGGCGCCAGATCATGATCCGTCATAGTTCCTGGGCGAACAAGGCGGACGGCCCGGGGTTGGGCACGTCGGCCAATTGGCCCGGGATCTTTCAGCTTCCGGCCGGGGTGGCCGGGCCGGCGGGATTCTACACGCTTAAGGACGGGGTCACCAATCCGCAAAGCGCGGACGACTTCCGGCGCTACAACGTGGATACCGAGGGTTATAACAATCTCAACGATGCGATTTTGTTTCAACCGGAGAACAAGACCCACGCGTTCGCCTCCTATCGCTATCAGTTTCCCAAGTCCGGGGTGACTCTATTTGGGCAGTTGATCTATGGAAAACTGTTCTTCGACCGAAACTCCGGGAAGTTCAGCATGAACATATCGGGTGGTGCGCGGTCGGTGCCGCGCGTGGATGGCACCAACGAAATCTTCAACATGACGATTCCCTCCACCAATTATTGGAATCAAAAGATATTTGGCGCCAATGCGGTGAATATCGTGCGTTATGGCATAATCTTGGAGGAATTCGGGCCGCTCGACATCAAGTATCGGCGCGATGAGTTACAGTTCGCGTTGGGCGCGGAAGGCGACCTGTTTTCGAATTTCAAGTGGCGGGCGCAATATTCCCGCTCGGAGATGTATCGTTCTGAGCAGGAACACTACGACGTGGATTTTACCGCATGGGGCAACCGTCTTGCCCGGACCGATCCTTCGGCCTACAACCCCTTCGGCCGCAATCCGGAGTCCGTGCTGCTGGATCTCAAGGCGGTGACGGGTTTCGACGAAAACGCCTACGACGATAACTTTACGGCCGTGATCCAGGGCAAGACCCGCGGATTCCTGGGGGAAGAGAACCAGCTCGCCTTCGGCCTGGAAAAGCGCCGCCAGGTCATCGACCGGACGCTTTCGCCGACGGCATACAAACTTTTTGGCTCACTGCCTTATTCCACGCACCGGGACACGATTTCCGCTTTTGGCGAAGCGGACATACCCATTGGCAAGACCCTGCGGGTCACCCCGTCCGCCCGCTACGATCATACGGAAGGCCGTTTCGATTCGACCGTTGGCGCCATCACCGGGCGCTGGCAGCCTTCCAAGAAATTCCTGCTCCGGGGTTCCTTCAACCAGGCGTTTGTTGCTCCGACCGTGGGCGAGGCGGATAATGCTTTTCGCCGCCAAGGCGGCGTGGGCATCTTTGATTCAAGAAATGGCCTGAACTACACAATCTACCGTGACTCCACCGGTAACGCCAATCTCAAGCCGGAGAAGAGCGACATCATCGGGTTGGGAATCGTCACGAACCCCGTGAAGGGGCTGGAAATCAGCGTCGATTGGTTCCACATTGAAACCAAAGACGTGATCGCGACCTTGGGCGAACAGCCCATCATCGATGCGCATATCGCGGGCGGTGGACCGGCCAACCCTAGCGCGCCGTATGCAGGTTTGATCAGCTATGATCCGTCGTCCGATCGCTTTATCAGCGTGCGCGTGACGCCAAATAACCTGGGCCGTCGTCGACTTGAAGGTATCGATTTTGACGTTCGTTACACCGTGCCCCAAACCCTGCTGGACAGGCTGGTCTTGTCGGCGACCGCTTCGCATTACCTCAAGTATGATTTGGAATCCACCCCGGGTGCGGGTTTCCGAGGTTTCGTGGGTAATAATTTCTTTAACGGCTACCTGGTGCCGGCCTGGAAGGGTAACATCGGCTTTGACGTGAAAAAGGGCCGTTACAGCGGCCACTTCTCGGCCAACTACCTGGATGGCTTCACGGAGACCGTCTCGCTGCTGAAGATTGCCTCGCAGACCACCTGCGATGTGTCTGTCGCCGCCGAACTACCGTGGAACCTCAAGGTTTCCGTGGGGGCGGACAATGTGTTCGACTCGCCCCCGCCCGTCTCCGCCCGCCAGCGCTATGACGCCTACCGGTTTCACGAACTCAAGGGCGCCTTCTATTACATGCGTTTCAGCGCGCGCTACTGATCACTAGTTGCTTCCGGGAGACGGGACTTCCGTCCCGTTCCGCTGAGTATAGCGAGGGGCGCCGCGCCGCATCGGCCCGGCGCCCTTTCTCTCTTTCGCTTTGATCCATCCCACGAGCACCTGCTGCAAGTGCCCAATATTTTATGCCAACTGATACCCTCAACCACTCCATCGATATCACTCTCAGCGACGTATTTTCTGCGAGAACCAGAATTGCGCCGTTTGTGCACCGCACCCCGGTTCTGACCAGCTCCACGCTGAACAAAATGGCGGGCGCCGAACTCTTTTTCAAGTGCGAGAACTTTCAGGTCGCGGGGGCCTTCAAGGTTCGCGGTGCGCATAACGCGGTTTTTTCGTTGAGCGAGGAGGCCGCGAAAAAAGGTGTCGTCACCCATTCCTCAGGCAACCATGCGGCCGCCCTTTCTCTGGCCGCCCGGAATCGCGGAATCACCGCGCATGTTATCATGCCTGAGAACGCCCCCAAGACCAAGATCAAGTCGGTGGAACGTTTCGGTGGGAACATCACCTTGTGCGCCCCCAATCTCGCCGCCCGCGAGATGACGGCCCGAGAAATCATTGCCCGCACCGGCGCCACGCTGGTCCATGGTTACGACAATGATGCCATCATCGCCGGGCAGGGGACGGCCGCTCTCGAGCTTCTGGAAGAGGTGCCCGATCTCGATACCCTGGTCGCCCCGGTGGGCGGCGGCGGATTGCTCAGTGGTGCCGCGATCGTCGCGCAGGGACGGAGCCCCTCGGTGGCCATATATGGGGCGGAGCCCGTGACGGTCGACGATGCCGCACGCTCTTTGCGCGATGGAATCCTTTATCCTCCCACGAATGGACCCACCGTGGCCGATGGCCTGCGAATCGCGCTCGGGCAGCGCAACTTCAAGATTCTGCGGGCTTATGCCAACGGGATCGCGACGGTCAGCGAGCACGATATCATCGAGGCCTTGCGGCTCGTGTGGGCGGTCATGAAAATCACCATTGAACCGTCGAGTGCCGTGCCGGTTGCGGCCGTGCTGACCGGGGCCCTGCCATTAAAGGGGAAGCGCGTCGGGATCTTCCTGACGGGCGGCAACATCGACCTCGATGTCCTTCCCTGGCAAAAATAACCGCGTAAACCCGTTCCTCATGCGAAACTATTGCCTTCCGTTCCTTCTCCCGCTCCGCCTTGCGCTGGTTTTCATGGCGGCGTGGGTCGTGGCTAACGCGGCGCAGCCGAAACCCTTCCGGGTGGCGGTCGCTCACTTCATGCACGAAGCGACCACGTTCAGTTCCGAGAAAGCCGACGTGCACGATTTCCCGCAGCCCAACCTGAAAGGGGAGACTTTGCTTAACTCCCGGATCGACCAGGTGGAGGGGTTTGTTGATGCCGTCCGGGAGTTCGGCCCGGTTGAACTCATCGGCCTTGAATCACCGCGCCAGCCGAACGGTGGCAGCTCACGCGGCTGGATCACGCGGGCGGCCTATGAATTGTATATCGGCAAGATGCTGGCCGACCTCAAGGCCGCCTTGCCGGTTGACGGGGTCTATCTCGCCCTGCATGGGGCGGCGGCCGTCGAGGGTATTGACCGGCCGGAAGCGGAACTGGCCCGGCGGATCCGGGCCTTGGTTGGTCCGGATGTGCCCATCGCAGGCACCTTCGATTTACACGGCAATGAGGACGAACAATTCCTGCAGTCCGCGAACTTCGCGTTGGCCTGCAAATATTATCCGCACTATGACATGAGAGGGCAGGGGGAACGAGCCGCCCGCCTGCTCGTGCGCGCGATGCGCGGCGAATACAAGTCGACCACCGCCACGAGAAAGCCACGCATAATCAGCCCGACCTTGATGCAGTGGACGGGCCAGTCACCTTGGAGCAATGTTATCCAACGGGCGTTGGTTTGGGAAGCGACGCAGAAGGACGTCTTTGTCAGCGTGTTTTTCGGCTACCCCTACGCCGACGGCCCGGATCTCGGGGCAACCATTAAAGTGATGACCAACAACGACCAGGCGCTCGCCGATCGGATTGCCGACGACATGGCCGACTTCATGTGGTTGAACCGACATGCTCTGCTCAACACGACCACGGCGATCGCTCCGGCTGAAGCGGTAGCCAAGGCGGTGATCGCCACCGCCGCAGGCGAGACCCCCGTCGTGCTCGCGGACTATTCGGACCGACCTGGTGACTCCACGCATATTCTGGCTGAGATCCTCAAGCAAGACCTGAGCGGCGTGCTTTATGCAACAATGCGTGACGAGCGGACCATTGCGTTTCTGCGCTCTTCCGGCGCGAAGGCGGGCGATGCCTTTGACCGGGAGGTCGGCGGCTTTGTGCTCACGCCCGACAGCGGCGAGCCGGTGCGAATCACCGGCAAGGTTGTCTATTCCGGCGCACCCGAAGGCTCCGCGGCGAGATACGGGCATGTGGGCATCATCGAATTCGGTCGGGGCAACTGGCTGGTCGTTACAGGGCAGCGCGTCCAGATCACTTCGCCGATGCAAATGAGGTTCGGTCCCATCGACCCCAGCAAGTTCACCGCGTGGGTGCTGAAATCGCGCGTGCATTTCAGACGGGGTTTCGATGACACGGGCTATGCGAGAAAGATTCTGATCGTTGACGCCCCCGGCCCGTATCTGGGCACGGTCCACTTGGATCGCCTGCCCTACGAGAAGGCCAACCTGAAGGATTTCTACCCATTTACGGATGCGCCTACCTGGCGCCCCTAATCTGCCCACCATGACTTGGAAAATATGGCGTTTTTCGCTGCCCGTGCGAATTTTTATCGGCCTGCTGGCCGGCTTCTGTGTCGGCCTAGTTTCAAGGCAGTTCCTCGCCCCGGCCGATATTGACTGGACGGTTACCAACATCCTTCAGCCGCTGGGATCGGTGTTTATGAGGTTGATCCTGATGATCATCGTGCCGATGGCATTCTCCGCCATCGTGCTTGGAATCCTCGAGTTGAGTGGGCACTCGCTTGGTGCGATCGGCGCCAAGACCATTGCCTGGGCCGCGTTGTTTTCCGCCGTGTCTGTTGCCCTGGCCCTGTCGCTGGTCAATTTTATCCGACCAGGGGAAAGATTGGAGGAAAAGGAGCGGACGCTTCTGGTCGCCGACTATCGGGCGCATCATGCGGACTCCAGCCGGAAGCTTGTCCAGCAGGAGAAGCCCCCGCGGCCGCTGTTTGCCGCGGCCACGGAGCTGATACCGACCAATCCGCTCGCCGACGCGGTGAACGCATTGAGCCCCAACCGCCCGGGTGGCGGCATCATTGGGGTCATGGCCTGCGCCCTCATTGTCGCCTTGGCACTCAGGGCGGGCGAGCCCTCGCTGAGCAATCCTCTGCGGATGCTGTTGGAAAATATTTTCGGCCTCACGATGAAAATCGTGGATTATGCCATGCTGCTGGCCCCCTATTGCGTGTTCTGCCTCGGCGCCGCTTCGGCCGCGCGGATCGGCGGCGGGCTTTTCGGAACCCTGTCAGCCTATATCATCTGCGTTTGCGCGGGGCTGCTGATTGAGGGCTTGGTTTTCTTCCCGGCAGTCCTCTGGTTTGTGGCCCGGCGCTCGCCGCTCGCCTTTTTCCGCGGCTCCCGCGAAGCGGCGCTGACCGCCTTCGGCACCGCTTCCAGCAATGCAACCATGCCGGTCACGATGCGGGTAGCGGAGAAGGAACTGAAGGTGCCTCGGGGCATCGCGCGTTTCGTGGTTTCGCTGGGTGCGGCCTGCAATCACAACGGGACCGCTTTGTTCGAGGCCGTGACTGTGCTGTTTATCGCGCAGCTGTTCGGGATGCAGCTCACCACCATGGAGCAGCTGCAGGTTGCGCTGCTTTGCATGGTTTCCAGCATCGGAGCCGGGGGGGTTCCCGGAGGCGGCATAGCCATGACGACCATGGTGTTGGTTTCCTTGGGCCTACCGGCGGAAGCCATCGGCATTGTGCTCGGAGTTGACCGGATCCTAGATATGAGCCGGACCGCGCTCAACGTGGTCGGTGATCTTGCGATTGCGGTATTGGTGACCGGCCGGACGCCCGGTGACGAATCGGCCCAATAGTTTCCATATCAACCGATGCGTTCTCCCCATCCCCTTTCCACGTGGGCCCGCAATGTGGCACCCTCCTCAACGCTGGCGGTTGACGCCAAGGCCAAGGCCCTGGCTGACGCGGGCGAAGATGTGTGCGGGTTTGCCGCCGGCGAACCGGATTTCGATACCCCGGAGCACATCAAGGAGGCCTGCATTGCAGCCCTCAAGGCCGGCCGGACGCGCTACGGGCCCACGCCGGGCCTTGAGGCGCTGCGCAATGCCATTGCCAACCAGTATCTTTCTGATCACGGGCTCGCCATTTCCCCGGGCCAGATCGTGGTTTCACCCGGAGGCAAGTTCTCCTGCTACCTGGGCATTCTGGCAGTCTGCTCCCCGGGCGACGAAGTCATTGTGCCGGCCCCGTTCTGGGTCAGTTACACCGAGATGATCAAACTAACGGGAGCGGTCCCGAGGGTGGTGGTTTGTGACGATAGCAAAGGATTCAAACTGACCCCGGCAGCCTTGGAGGCTGCGATCACGCCCAGAACGCGTTTGCTCATCCTGAACTCGCCATCGAATCCCTCGGGGGTGGTTTATACCCGCAGCGAGCTTGCGGCACTCGCCGTGGTCGCGCTTGAGCATAATCTCTATATTTTGTCGGACGAGATGTATGCCAAGCTCGTCTACGACGAAGCGAAGGCGGTGTGCTTTGCCACCTTGGGCAAGGAAATCGAGGCTCGGACGATCGTCACGGCGGGTTTTTCCAAGGCCTATTCAATGACCGGCTGGCGTCTCGGCACGCTGGTCGCCCCGCCGGCCATTGCCAGGGCCGTCGCTGAATTGCAGAGCCAAATGTCGTCCAATGTCACAACCTTCGCGCAGTATGGTGCCCTAGCGGCACTCGAAGAAAAATCCAGGACTACCGCCGCGCTCGCAACCATGCTGGCTGCTTTTGACCGCCGGCGCAAATTCCTACATGCGGAGCTCAACCGGATTCCAGGGATCAAGTGCCTGCTCGCGGAAGGCGCCTTTTACCTCTTCCCGAATATCTCCAGCTATGGGCTCACCGATGTAGAGTTCTGCGCGCGTTTGCTGGATGAAGAGCGCGTCGCCGCGGTGCCAGGGTCGGCCTTCGGCCTCGAAGGCTACATGCGCCTGAGCTATGCGACTTCGGACGCGATCATCAAAAGGGGAGTCGAGCGTCTGGCTCGATTCTGCGTTTCGCTGGACCGAAAGGCGAAGGCGAAACATTCCCGGACCTGACTGACATTAGCGACATGCCCGCCATACCTTGCACCGTTCGGGTAAACTGCGTTTCCTTGCAGCAGCGCTACCATTACCTTTCGTGGTTGTTGCCCGATCATGAGCTGGCCATCAAGGCTGCCGGCGCCTCGGCGTTCCGGGTGGTTGTCCCTGATCGCATAAACGACAGCGAGACGGCCATGGGCGAATCGCAGTTTACCTTTGTCAGTCGCCAAACATTTGAAGCATACCTTTGTTATCATGCTACGGCATTGCGGCTGGATGACTTGAGGCACTCTCCTCCTGGAAGCGGATTATCCTCGGTGTGGCAGGTGGCTGAAGTTGCGGCGGAGTTTTAGTGGGCTTGATGGCTTCTGATTAATTTTGCCCATGAGTATGCGTTGTCTGGGGGTTCTGGCTCCCTATGGCTGGCACAGTTCCCATTACTACCTTCAGGCAATCAGCTCTGAGTTACGCAACCGCACGAATGGCTCGCATTCCGCGCATCTCATTCTGCATTGCATGGACCTGTATCAGGTCGAGCTTCTCGCACGTGAAGGTGAGTGGAACGCCCTTGCACGCTTGTTTGTTTCCGCGGCCAGGAAGCTTGAGGATGCCGGCGCGGAAGCCATTTTCCTCGCGGCTTTCGACCTTCATCTAGTTGCTGATGCGCTCGCTGGAGCAATCAAGATCCCGTTGCTTGATGTTGCGGACGCATTTGTGGCCGAATTTGGTTGCAAGACCTGTCGCGGGATAGGCCTGCTTGGTGCCAGCCACACTTTTAATTCGGGTTCCTTCCGTTGGCGCCTGGGGCGAAAAGGCCGCTATTCCATCGAGCTGCCTGCCGGGGAGGACCTCGCAAGGCTTGATGGGATCATTGCGGCGAAACGGACTCGCGGCATGACCTGCTCCAACGCGCGGAAGGAACTTAAGGAAATGATCGCCCGGTTCAGCTCCCGCAAAATTCGCACAATAATTGTCGGAGGTTCCGAGCTTAATGAACTGCTGGCCCCGGAGGATTATCTCGATAATATTTTTAATCTGTCGGAGATCCACGCGATGTTTGCGGTTGATTGGATGCTGTCGTCCGCCCCTTGCGCGGCACCTGCACGAGATCGATGTTGCCGCCGGGCGTCACGCCAGTTCCTGCGGTGACGTAGGAAAACTCAGATTTCCCCAAGGGTAATGCAGGGACAAATCATATCACATCCGGCAGGTTCGCGCGTTTCTTGCGCCTCGAGGGATGGTCACATCCCGCTCGGGAACGCCTTGTGGTCCACCGTGCCGCTGGCGCGCACCAGTTGCAGCGCCTTGCCGTATTCGGCCAGGACCTTGAGCGCATAACGAAGCCGCTTGCGCTGCAGGACATCCTCCTTGCCGAGGTCGGGCGTGCCGTCCGGGGCGTTCAGGTTCTGCTCGGCGTGGTGGATGATCACGTGTTCAGGGATCCAGCAAAGTCGGTTGTTCTTGGTGCCGCTCATCCGCAGTTCGGCGATCGGGTAGCTGCCGCCGCGCATCGCCGACACCGTCACGATCAGGCCGGGCTTGTGGCCGGTCTCGCCGGCGCCGCAGTTGAGCAGGAAATTTTTCACGCCCGGCGTGGCCATGCCGCTCCATTCGGGTGTCAGGACGACCAGCGCATCCGCCGACTTCAGTTCCGCCGAGATCGGATCCCACAGCGCATCGGGCGCGCCGCCGGTTGTCTCGTCCCACAGGGGCAGGGGATTGCCGCTGAGGCTGAAGAGGTGCGTCTCGGCGCCGGGGTGTTCGCGGGTCAGGACCGACTGCACATATTTCGCGACCTTGAGGGTCTGCGCTTCCGCCCGGTGACTGCCGCTGAGGATGAAGAACTTCATGCGCCAACCTATGCCTTACCTAGGGCTTGCTTGCAAGCGGGCCGGGCGCAAACATTCCGCGCCGTGTCCAATTCCTTCGGCCAGAATTTCCGTATCACCACCTGGGGCGAAAGCCACGGGCCGGCCGTGGGCGTGGTCATCGACGGCTGCCCGGCCCGCCTGCCGATCACCGCGGAGGAGATCCAGGCCGACCTCGACCGCCGTCGTCCGGGCCAGAGTGATATCACGACCCCGCGCAAGGAGGCCGACAAGGTCGAGATCCTCTCCGGCGTCTTCGAGGGCCTGACCACCGGTGTGCCCATTTCCCTGGTCGTCCAAAGCAGCGACCAGCGCCCCGGCGCCTATGACGAGATGAAGGAGAAATACCGTCCTTCGCACGCCGACTACACCTACCAGGCCAAATACGGCCACCGCGACCACCGGGGCGGCGGACGTTCCTCGGCCCGCGAGACCATCGGCCGCGTGGCGGCCGGGGCCGTGGCCCGCAAGATCCTCCATCTGGCCAACCAGCTTGAGATCCGCGCCTATGTGACGCAGATCCACGACATCGCCGCGCCGGCCGTGACCGGGTTTCCGACCCTCGCCGAGGTCGAGGCCAGCGCCGTGCGCTGCCCCGATGCCGCCACCGCGGCCAGGATGATCGAGCGCATCAAGCAGGCACGCAGCGAGGGTGACTCCGTCGGTGGTGTCATCGAATGCCGCGTGCGCAATGTGCCGGTCGGGCTCGGCGAGCCGGTGTTCGACCGCCTCGAGGCCGATCTGGCCAAGGCCATGCTTTCCCTGCCCGCGACCAAGGGTTTCGAGGTCGGCAGCGGCTTTGCCGGCACCCGGCTCAAGGGTTCGCAGCACAACGATGCCTTCGTGTCCAAGGGTGGGCAGATCCACACCGCGACGAACCTTTCCGGCGGCGTGCAGGGCGGCATCAGCAACGGCGAGGAGATCGTCTTCCGCACCGCCTTCAAGCCTACCGCCACCATCCTCCAGTCGCAGAAGACGGTCGATGTGCGCGGCCAGGAGACCGAATTGCTGGCCCGCGGCCGCCACGACCCGTGCGTCGTGCCGCGCGCCGTCGTCATCGTCGAGGCCATGACGGCGCTCGTGCTGGTGGACCACTGGATGCGCCACGCGGCGCAGAACCAAACCTTCAAATTCTGACGGGCCGCCCGCCGGCTTGTCTTTTGCGCGATTTGCGCCTCTGTGCGGTCAGATGAGTTCCTCCGTCTATTTCATCCTCGGCACCCCCGGCTCCGGCCGGCGCGCCATCGTGCGCGACCTGATCGAGAACGGCGTTGAGGGGAAGTCGCTGGTGCTGCTGGCGGAGCGCGAGGCCGCCGATCCGGCGGACGAGAAGCTGGCCGCCCTGGAAAACGCCGAGGTCCGGCGCTGGACCTGGACCGGGCCGGCGCTGCCGCCGGTGGAAGGTATCGACGGGGCGACGGTGTTCTTTTTGGCTGATTCGCAGGTCAGCCCGATCGACCAGCTGGAGGCGCTCAAGCCCTGGCTGGCGGCACACGGGGCGGAACTGGCGCGCATCTTCTGCGTCGTGGACTGCCAGCTGGCCGAGAAGCAGCCGGTGCTGCGCCAGTGGTTCGACGCCTGCATTCATTTCGCCGACGTCGTCTTCCTCACCCGGCGCGAGGGCCTCGCCAACAAGTGGCTCAGCGACTTCATCGCCCATTTCAAGGATCAGCGCTTCCCCTGTCACTTTGTGCAGGTAAAGGCCAAGGGTGATCTCGCGACGCCGCTCGTGTGGCTTGATCCCACCCCCCGGCGGGTCTCCCAGTATTTCGAGGAGGATTATGTCGACCTCTCGGATGTCGTGATCGAGACCGGGGACGATGAGGCCGAGGAGGGCGAGCCGGTGGAGCCCGGCGAGGAGGACGGCATCATCCCGCCGGAGCCCTATTTCGTGAAACTCAGCAGCGGCCGGCGGGAGCGGGAAGTCCCGGACGTCCGCGACTACCTGCCCAAGAAATAACCTGCCCGAAAATCGGCCGCGGCCTTTGGCGGAAACCGGCTATGATGGGGGCATGATCCAACCAGAACTTTCCATGGCCGCCGCCGTCCAGAGCCTGCCCACGCCCCGCACGATGTATCGCGCGTTGGCCCGGCGCGACGCCGCCTACGAGGGCGTCTTCTTCACCGGCGTGAAGACCACCGGCATCTTCTGCCGCCCGACCTGTCGCGCCAAGAAGCCGAAGCCCGAGAACGTCGAGTTCTTCCCCTCCATCAACGAGGCCCTGCACGGCGGCTACCGGCCCTGCCGCCTCTGCCGGCCGATGGATTCCACCAAGCCCGTGCCGCCGCTCGTCGAGCGCCTGCGCCGCGCCGTCGAGGACTCCGCCGAGGGCCGCGTGTCCGACAAGGATCTGCAATCAATGGGCATCGAGCCCTCGACGGCCCGCCGGCAGTTCCAGTCCTACCACGGCATGACGTTCCATGCCTACCAGCGCGCCCGCCGGATGGGCCTGGCGTTGCGCGACGTGAAGTCCGGCAAGCCGGTCATCGACGTGCAGCTGGCCCGCGGCTACGAGTCCACCAGCGGTTTCCGCGAGGCCTTCACGCGGATCTTCGGCACGCCGCCGCGCGGCGCCAAGGCCGGCCACTGCCTCCTCGCGCAGCGTTTGGAGACGCCGCTCGGGACCATGCTGGCGGTGGCGGACGAGCAGGGCCTGCGCCTGCTGGAATTTGCCGATCGCCGCGGCCTCGAGCGCGAACTCGCCGGCCTGCGCCGGCGCCTGAAGTGTGCCATCGTGCCCGGCAGCAACGCCGTGCTGGAGGAGACGCAGCGGCAGCTGACCCGTTACTTCGCCGGCGAATCGCTGGCTTTTGACCTGCCGATTGCGCCGGTCGGGTCGGATTTCCAGCGTCGCGTCTGGGCCGAGCTGCAGCGCATCCCGGCCGGCCACACGCGCAGCTACAAGGAAATGGCCCAGCGTGTCCGGTTGCCCAACGGCCACCGGGCGGTCGCCCGGGCCAACGGCTCGAACATGCTGGCCCTTGTTATTCCCTGCCACCGGGTCATCCGGTCGGACGGCGACCTTTGCGGCTACGCCGGCGGCGTCTGGCGCAAGCAGCGGCTTTTGGAGCACGAGCGCAAACATGCCGGGAAGGCCTAGTTAGGGCGGTCGCACAAAGTTCTTGCTCCACTCGGGCTGGGGCGTATCCATGCACCTTCTGTTTTTTGCCCAGGTGGTGGAATTGGTAGACACGCAGGTCTCAGAAGCCTGTGCTTAACCGCATGGGGGTTCGAGTCCCCCCTTGGGCACCATTTTAAAAGTCCGCTGGCTTCCCGCCGGCGGACTTTTACTTTGTCGGACATCCCCGTGACCACATCGCCGGCTCAGCCAACCCCAAGCCCCCGCCATGTCCTCTTGGCCGCGCTGGCCATCCTCATCGGGGTGACGCTCGCCTACCAGAACACGTTCACGGTCCCGTTCCTGTTCGATGACAATTCCTCGATCCGGGACAACCCGAGCATCCGCAGCCTGTGGACGTCGTTGTCACCCGGCCCCGGGGGTCTGACGGTCAGCGGGCGGCCGCTGGTGAACTTCACGCTCGCGCTGAGCTATGCGCTGAGCGGCACGGCGGTCTGGGGTTACCACCTGGTGAATCTCCTGATCCACGCGGCGGCCGGTTGCACTCTGTTCGGCGTCGTGCGCCGGACGCTGCTGCTGCCCCGGCTGGCGCCGCGGTTTGGCCGTGATGCCTCGCTTCTTGGCCTGGCGGCGGCCCTGCTCTGGGCGCTGCACCCGTTGCAGACCGAGTCGGTGACCTATATCATCCAACGGGCCGAGTCGCTCGTGGGGTTGATGTATCTGCTGACGCTGTGGTGCTTCATCCGCGCGACGGCCCCGGGGGCCGCGAAAGCCTGGGGACCGCTGACCTTCCTGGCCTGCCTGCTCGGCATGATGAGCAAGGAGGTCATGGTGACGGCCCCGGTCATGGTGGCGCTCTACGACCGTATTTTCCTCGCCGCTTCCTGGCGCGAGGTCTGGCAAAAGCGCGGGCGCCTCCACCTCGCCCTGGCTGCGACCTGGCTCGTGCTGGCTTGGCTGGTGGTCGGGACGGGCAACCGGGGCGGCACCGCCGGGCTGGGGATCGGGATGTCGCCCTGGGCCTACGCGCTGACCCAGATAGGCGCCGTGGTGCATTACCTCCGGCTGGCGGTCTGGCCGCACCCGCTGGTCTTTGATTACGGCAAGGATCTGGTCGCGGGCTGGCGCGAGGTGTGGTGGCAGGCGCTCGTGCTTTTCCCGCTGGGATGCGCCAGCCTGTGGGCGGCATGGCGCGGTCGCGCGGCCGGTTACCTGGGGGTCTTTTTCTTCGCGGTGCTGGCGCCGAGCTCGAGTTTTGTGCCGGTCGTGACCCAGACCATGACCGAGCACCGGGTCTACCTCGCGCTCGCGGCGGTTGTGGTGCTGGCGGTCACCGGGCTGTATGCGGCCTGGGGCCGCAAAAGCCTGGCCGTCTTCGCGGTGCTGGCGGTGGGGCTGGGGGCCGCCACGGCGCGCCGCAACCACGACTACCGCACCGAGCTGTCCATCTGGGAGGACGTCGTGGTGAAGCACCCGGCCAACGTGCGCGCGTATATCACCGTCGCGGCCCTCCATGGGGATGCCGGTCGGCCCGCCGAATCCCGGGCGATGCTGGAGGAGGCCGCGCGGGTCGCGCCGCTTTCCTTCGAGGCACGGAACAACCTGGGCAATGCCTGGATGAAGGCCGGCAACTGGGCCGAGGCCAGCGCGTGCTTCGAGGCTGCGCTCCGGCTCAAACCCGATGAACCCTACGTGCTGAACAACCTCGGCAACGCGTTGCTGCAGCTGCGCCGGGTGCCCGAGGCGATCACGCAGTTCGAGGCCGCCGCGCGGGCCAAGCCCGATTTCGGCGAGCCGCGTTTCAACCTCGCCAACACGCTGGCGCAGTCGGGCCGGACCGCCGAGGCGCTGACGCAATACGACGCCTACCTGCGGATCCGGCCGGATGACGTCGAGGCCCGCAGCAATTACGCCGCCACGCTCCAGATGTCGCGCCGCTTCGACGATGCCGTCACGCAGCTGGAGTTTGCCGTGAAACTCCGGCCGGCCGACGCCGAGCTGCAGAACAACCTCGGCGCGGCGCTGGCGCAGGCGGGCAGGCCGGCGGACGCGCTCCGGCACTTTGAGGAGGCCGTCAGGTTGAAACCCGATTTCGCCGGGGCGCGGGCCAATGCCGAACGGGTGAGAGCGGCGCTGGGCAGATAAGGTGGAACCCGGCCTCCGGACGGGTTTGTTGCATGTTAAACCTCAAAGGAAGTCGCACATCCTGATAACCCGGCCGGAGGCCGGGTTCCCCCTTACTGGATCAAATCCTGAATCAGCGGCTCCTGCTGCGGCGCTGCGGGCGTGAACCTGATGGCCTCGCGGATGAACGCCTCGGCCTTGGCGCCGCGGGCGTCGTCGTTGATGTGCAGCGTGCAGAGCAGCGTGCCGGATGCGACGGGTTCACCGATCTTGATGAGGTCGGCGACGCCGACGGCGTGGTCGACCTTGTCGGTGACCGCCGCGCGGCCGCCGCCGAGCGCCATGATGGCATGGCCGCATTTCAGGGCATCGACTTCGCTGACGAAGCCCCTGGCGTCGGCCGGCGCCTTGACGGCGAGGAGTTTCTTGGCCGTGGGAAGAATCTTGTAGTCGTCGACAACCTTCGGGTCGCCGCCCTGGGCGATGCACATCTCGCGGAAGACCTTGAGCGCGGCACCGTTGTTGATGGCCGCCTCCATCTGCTTGCGCGCATCGGCCTCGTCCTTCGCCTTGCCCCCGAGCAGCAGCATCTGGCCGGTGAGGGCGTAGGTGACCTCCATGAGGTCGGCGGGGCCGCGGCCCTTCAGGCACTCGATGGACTCAATGACCTCCGTGGTGTGGCCGGCGGCGCGGCCGAGCGGCTGGTTCATGGCAGTGAGCAGCGCGCGGACGGGTTTGCCGCCGGCCTTGCCGACCGCGACCATGGCGCGGGCGAGGGTGAGCGCGTCGTCCTTTTTCTTCATGAACGCGCCCTTGCCGAACTTCACGTCCAGGATGAGCGAGTCGATGCCCTCGGCGAGTTTCTTGCTCATGATGCTCGCGCAGATGAGCGGGATGCACTCCACGGTGCCGGTGACGTCGCGCAGCGCGTAGAGCTTCTTGTCGGCCGGCACGACCTGCGGTGTCTGGCCGATCATGGCGCAGCCGACCTTTTGCAGGATGGCGCGGAACTCGGGCACGCTGAGATTGACCTTGAAGCCCGGGATGGCCTCGAGCTTGTCGAGCGTGCCGCCGGTGTGGCCGAGTCCGCGGCCGCTCATCATCGGGACCTTGAGGCCGCAGGCGACGGCGAGCGGGGCGAGGATGAGCGAGACCTTGTCGCCCACGCCGCCGGTGGAATGCTTGTCGACCTTGGCGCCCGGGATGTCCTTCAGGTCGATCACGTCGCCGGAGCGCATCATGGCGTCGGTGAGCCACGCGGTCTCCTGCGGGGTCATGCCGCGCCAGAAGATCGCCATGAGCAGCGCCGTCGCCTGGTAGTCGGCGAAGGACTTGCCGTCGGCCACGCCCCGCGCGAAGAACTCGATCTCGTCCTTGGTCAGCGCGCCGCCGTCGCGTTTCTTGATGATGATGTCCTGCGGGAAAAAGGTGGGGGTGCTCATGGGATGGGGATGGGGAAAATCAGGCGTAGCGCTCTTCCTTCCAAGGGTCGCCGACGTTGTGGTAGCCGCGGACCTCCCAGAAGCCGAGGCGGTCCTCGGCGAGAAAGGAGATGGTCTTCACGAACTTCGCGCCCTTCCAGGCGTAGAGCTTGGGGATGATGAATCGCGCCGGGCCGCCGTGCTCGCGCGAGACGGGCTCGCCGCCAAACTTCGTAGCGAGCAACACGTCGTCGTCGAGGCAGTGGGCGAGCGGGACATTGGTCGAATAGCCGTCGTAGCTGGTGAAATAGACGAAATTCGCCTCGGGCTTCGGCGCCGCGAGCTCGAAGAGGGTGGTGAAGGCCACGCCGCTCCACTCGCAGTCGTATTTGCTCCAGGTCGTCACGCAGTGGAAGTCGCTGACGTCGGTCACCTGCGGCAGGGCGTTGACCTGCTCCCAGTTGAGCACGAGCGGTTTCTCGACCAGGCCGTCGAGCGTGAGGCTCCATTCGGCGTGCGGGATGTCGGGCTGCACGCCGAGGTCGAGCACCGGGAAACCGGTCGTGAGCTTCTGCCCGGGCGGCAGGCGGTCGGTCGCGGCGGTTTGACGCGGCTTGAAACCCTTCGCCAGCTGTTTCTCGGCCCACTTCTGCTTGGCCTCGATGTAGCGCTCCTTCGACATGAGGGCGTGAAACTAGTCCCCGGAGCCCCTTAGGCAAGCTGCGCTTGGCGGAGCGCCCGGCCCTTGATCACATAATAGGCCACCAGCCCGCCCTGATAGGCCAAGGTTACGAGCGCCAGGATTACGCAGACCAGCAGGTTGGTCAGGTGCAGCACGGGGTCGCGGTCGAACTCGGGGTCGAGTCCGGCGGCCAGCAGGTCGGCGTTGACCTTGTCCTGGACGAAACCCGGCAGGGCCGACCAGAAGGCCGCGGCATCAAAATGCTTCAGGCGCAGCCACGCATAAAGCCAGATTACGCCGAGTAGCAGAAACTGTGAGCGGATCATGTGCCGCAGACCGCGGGGGTCGCCGGCCTGCAGGCGCCGCGCGCCCCACAGCTCCCATGCGCCGGCGACGATCACGGGCAGCGTCCACGCGGCCGTGGCGGCATCGAGCCGCACCAGCGCGACCACCGCGCAGAGCGCGCCGAAGCCCGCCACGCTCCAGGCGTTGGCGCGCGAGACCGCCACCACCGACCGCAGGGTGCGGGCGGCGGTTTCGGCGGGAATGATCGGGGGTGGTTGCATTTCGGATTGTAGATTCCCGGCTTCGGCCAGAATGACATCCCTTCAAGTGGCGACACGAAACAAAAAACCCTGGTCCTTCCGGATCGAGTATCCGCCCGAGCTGCCCATCAGCGCGCGGGCGGACGAGATCATCGCGGCCATCCGCGACCACCAGGTGCTGGTGCTCGCGGGCGAGACGGGCTCGGGCAAGACCACCCAGATCCCCAAGATGTGCCTCGTGGCCGGCCGGGGCGAAACCGGCCGCATCGCCTGCACCCAGCCCCGCCGCGTCGCCGCCACCTCGGTCGCCCGCCGCGTGGCCGAGGAGCTGAACGTGCCCTTCGGCCGCGAGGTCGGCTGCAAGATCCGCTTCGCCGACCAGACGTCCGACGACACGGTCATCAAGTTCATGACCGACGGCATGCTGCTCGCCGAGCTGCAGGCCGACCCGGAGCTGCGGGCCTACGACACCATCATCGTGGACGAGGCGCACGAACGCTCGCTCAACATCGACTTCATCCTCGGCCACCTGCGCCGGCTCCGGCTGCGCCGGCCGGAGCTCAAGATTGTCATCACCTCGGCGACGATCGACACGGAGGCGTTCTCCAAGGCCTTCGACGGGGCGCCGATCATCGAGGTCTCGGGGCGGGTTTATCCGGTCGAGGTGATTTATGCGCCGATCGAGGAGATGAATGATGAGGGTAGGGCGGGCACTCCGTTGCCCGCCGAACGGCGCGGCGCGGAGTCCGCGCCCTACCAGAAGAAAGGGCGGTCGGACGACTTCACCTACATCGACGCGGCCGCCGAGGCCGTCGAGCGCGTGCTGCTGGAAAGCAATTCCGGCGACGTGCTCGTCTTCATGCCGACGGAGCGGGATATCCGCGAAACCCGCGACCTGCTGGAGGGCCGCCGGCTCGGCCGGCTGGAGGTCGTGCCGCTCTTCGGCCGGCTGACCAACGCCGAGCAGCAGCGCGTGTTCGCCCCGACGCAGGGCCGGAAGGTGATCGTCGCGACCAATATCGCCGAGACCTCGCTGACGATCCCGGGCATCCGGTTCGTCATCGACACCGGCCTGGCGCGCCTCAGCCGCTACACGCCGTCGAGCCGCACCCGCCGGCTGCCGGTCGAGCCGGTTGCCCAGAGCAGCGCCGACCAGCGCAAGGGCCGCTGCGGCCGCGTGAGCGACGGCGTGTGCATCCGGCTCTATTCGGAGCAGGACTTCAACGACCGCCCGCGTTTCGCCCAGCCGGAGATCCAGCGCAGCAACCTGGCCGACGTCATCCTGCGCATGAAGGCCTTCGGCCTCGGCGACATCGAGGAGTTCCCGTTCCTGAACGCCCCCCCGGTGAAGGGCATCCGGGCCGGCTACGCGCTGTTGCACGAGCTCGGGGCCATCGACGATGCCGGCGTGCTGACCGACCTTGGCCGCGAGCTGGCGCACCTGCCGGTGGATCCGACCGTCGGCCGGATGATTTTGCAGGCCCGCAACGAGAAAGCCCTGCGCGAGGTGCTCGTCATCGCGGCGGCGCTCAGCATCCAGGATCCGCGCGAGCGGCCGCTGGACCAGCAGCAGAAGGCCGACACGGCGCACCGGAAGTTCACGCACCCGGATTCCGATTTCCTCACGCTGCTGGCGATCTGGGAGGATTACCACGACCAGTTCGAGGCCATGACGCTCGGGAAGCTGCGCAAGTTCTGCACCGCGCACTTCCTCTCGTTCATGCGGATGCGCGAGTGGCGCGACGTCCACGCCCAGCTCGAGGACACGCTGCGCGAGCGCGACGGCTTCACGCGGACGTCGATCTACGACGGCGTGAAGCAGGGTCAGGAGGTCAAGGTGGCGCTCGGCACGCCCGCCTACGCGGCGATCCACCGCTGCATCCTCTCCGGCCTGCTCGGCAACATCGCCACGCGGACGGACGAGGGCGACTACCACGCGGCGCACGACCGGCGGGTGAACGTGTTTCCTGGCTCGGCGCTGTTCGAACGTCTGGAGCGCAAGACCACCGCCCCGCGCAAGGAGCCCGCCCCCAAGGCCAAGGTTGCGCGCTGGCTCATGGCCGCGGAAATCATGGAGACCGCCCGGCTCTACGCCCGCGCCTGCGCGCGGATCGACCCGCACTGGGTGCTCGACCTCGGCGCGCACCTGCTGCGCGTGGCGCACAGCGAGCCGTTCTGGAACGCCGAGGCGGGCCGCGTGCTCGTGAAGGAGCGCCGCCGGCTCTACAACCTCGAGCTCGAGACCCGCTCGGCCAGCTACGGGAAGATCAACCCGGTGCACGCCACGGAGATCTTCATCCGCGAGGGACTGGTCGGCGACACCGTCACCTGGCCGTTCGATTTCCTGAAGCACAACCGCCGGATCCGCGAGGAGGCCGAGACCCGGCTTACCCGCACCCGCAGCTCGGGTTATATGAACCTCGACGAGGCGGTCTACCGGTTCTACGCGGCGCAGATCAGCAACGTGTCGTCGGTTGGCGAACTGGTGGACTTCGTGCGCCATCAGCAGACCACGAGGCTGAAATTCCTCTTCATGTCCGAGGACAGCCTGCGCGCGACCGAGGAAGCCGAGCACGACGCGGAGGCCTTCCCGGAGGCGCTGCCGGTGGACAACCGCGTGCTGCCGCTCGCCTACGCCTACCAGCCGGGCAAGGAAGCCGACGGCGTGACCGTGCGCGTGAGCCTCGGCGAGGCCGAGGCGCTGACGCCTGCCGCGCTGGATTGGGCCGTGCCCGGGCATCTGCCCGAGAAGGTCGAACTCATGCTCAAGGCCCTGCCCAAGGAGCAGCGGCGCAACCTGATTCCCCTGGCCGAGACGGCGCAGAAGCTGGTGCGCGACCTTGCGCTGATCAGCGCCCGCCCGAAGCAGCCGACGTTGGCGGAGGCGCTCGCGGAGCTGCTGTCGCCCCGGCTCGGCGTGCGGATTGATCCGGCGCTGTGGGATGCCGGGATTTTCCCCGACCACCTGCGCGTGCGCGTCGAGGTGGTGGACAACCGGGACCAGGTGCTCGGCGCCAGCCGCGACCTCGCGGAGATCCAGGCGCAGCTGCACAGCCGCTCGCGCGACGTGAGCAAGCAGGCGGCGACGGTGGACAACGGCGCGTGGCGCGCCGCCCGGGCCAAGTGGGAGGGCGAGCCGGCGCTGGAGTGGAAATTCGGCGACCTGCCGGATAAGATCCTGGTCAGCGAACACCACGGCGTGCCGGTGCACGCTCATCCCGGATTGAAGGCGATGCCCGCCGGCGTGGCCGTGCGGCTGTTCGCGACCCCCGAGGAGGCCGCGGCGGCGACCCGCGCGGGGCTGGTGAAGCTGTTCGAGGCGCAGCTGCGTTACGATCTCGGCTGGCTGGAGAAGGACCTCAGGGCGCTGCGCATGCTCGGGACGCTGGCGGTGACGCTGACGACGCCCGATGCGCTGCAGGCGGACGCGTTGGAATCCATCCGGCGCTGGGTGTGCGATCCGGCGCGCATGGAAGCTAGGGCGGGCACGCTGCCGCCCGCCGAGCGGCGCGGCGCGGAGTCCGCGCCCTACCAGCTGGCCCAGGCCGCGTTCGAACGCGCCCTCGCCGCGGCAAAACAGGACCTGCGCGGGCTGGTGCCGAAGCTCGGCGACTGGCTGAAGGAGATCTTCACGCTGCGACTGGCGCTGCAGACCACGAAGCACGCCTATCCCGGCATGGCCGAGGACCTCGCCGCCCTGCTGCCGCCGGATTTTCTGCGGGCCACGCCGTTCGAGCGGGTGCCGCACCTGCCGCGCTACCTGAAGGGCCTGCAGGCGCGGGCCGAGCGGGCGAGACGCGATCCCGCGAAGGACGGGACCCGCGCGGCGGAACTCGCGCCGTTTGTCGCGGCCGTGAAGAAACTCGGCGGCCGGGCCGGCGAGCTCCGTTGGCTGGTGGAGGAATTCCGGGTGAGCCTGTTCGCGCAGGAACTGGGCACGGCGGAGCCGGTGTCGGCCGTGCGGCTCGAGCGGATGCTGGCAGAGCTGGGCAGGGCGGGCACTCCGCTGCCCGCCGAGCGGCGCGGAACGGAGTCCGCGCCCTACCTCAAGCCAGCCACCACGACGGCGAAGAAAGGCGCGCCGCTCAAGAGCCTCGGGGCGCTCGACCAGCTGTTTCGCAAATAATGCGCACAGATTGGCGTTGTCGTGCCCCGGTCGCACCGTAGGCTGCGGGCCTACCCCAATACCCCATGAACACTTCGATCGCTACGCTGTTGGAAGGGAAGAGCCGGGCTTTGCATACGGTGCCCGCCAACGTGACGGTCTTTGAGGCCGTCCAGAAAATGAACCAGCACCGCATCGGCGCGATGCTCGTGCAGGACGGACCGAAACTCACCGGCATCTTCACCGAGCGCGATGCCCTGACGCGCGTGATCGCCGCCAGCCTCGACCCCAAGACGACCCCCCTGGCCAAGGTCATGACCGCCAACGTGCTCACGGTCGGCCCCGAGGCGACGGTGCAGCAGGTGATGGACATCTTTGCGGAGAAACGCTGCCGGCATCTGCCCGTGATCCGGGACGGCCAGCTCGTCGGCCTGATCTCCATCGGCGACGTGTCGCGGTGGGTGGCCAACGCGCACCGGGCCGAGGCGGAATCGTTGCGGCAATACATCGCGGGCGGCCTGTCGACCTAATCACATTTGCGTAGGGTGGGGCACCCAGGGGAATTCCCTTGCGACGGGGCTCGGCGCTGTGGCTTTCTAGCGCCCGATGAGTCCCCCGAACGTCTCCCGCCAGCCGGTGGAATCCGTGCGCCAGGACATCGCCTTCCGGGTCGAGGCGGAGATGACCCGGCTGCTTTACCGCTCGGCCGGCTTCGGGTTGTATTCCAATTTCGTGCTCGCGATGGTGCTGGTGGCGGGCGTCTGGACTTATTTCCCCGTCCGGCAGACGCTCGGGTGGCTGGCGGTCATCTTTCTCGTCAGCTTCGGCCGGCTGGTGCTGAACCGCACCTTCGCCCGGAAGCTCCTCCGCGACGACCAGCTCCGGCTCTGGCGCTCGTTGTTTTATTTCGGGGTGATCGCCGCCGGCTGCACCTGGGGCGTGGCCGGCTGGATGTTCCTGCAGACCGACGAGCTGCTGCCGCGCTGCCTCGTGGTCTTCATCATCGCGGGCATGAACGCCGGCGCGGCCCGGTCGCTGGCCTCGGTGCGCCTGTGCTACCTCGCCTACATCGTGACCACGATGTCCCCGCCGGCGCTCGCCTTCCTCGCCTACCGCGAAACCGGGAGCTGGACGCTCGTGGCCTGCACGATCACCTACGCGCTCTTCCTGTTCAACACGGCACGGCTGCACCGCCAGGACCTGCTCAAGCTCTTTGCGCTGATCTTCGAGAACGAGGAGCTGGTGGCCACGCTGAGCGACGCCAAGCGCCGCGCCGAGGCGGCCAACGAGGCCAAGAGCGAGTTCCTCGCGACCATGAGCCACGAGATCCGCACCCCGATGAACGGCATCATCGGCATGCTGCAGCTGCTGCGGGACACGCCGCTGACGGCGGACCAGCAGCAGCAGATCGGCGTCGCCGGCAAGTCCGCCGACACGCTGCTGCGGCTGCTCGACGACATCCTCGACCTGTCGAAGGTCGAGAGCGGCAAGCTTGACCTCGAGGAGATCGAGTTTTCGGCGGCCGAGGTCGGCGAGGAGGTGGCCGCGCTGTTCCAGACGCAGGCGGCGGGCAAGAACCTGCCGGTGGCGTTTCATGCCAGCCCCGCCCTGCCGCCGATCGTGCTCGGCGACCCGATGCGGCTGCGGCAGGTGCTGCTCAACCTCGTCGGCAACGCCGTCAAGTTCACCGACCAGGGCCGCGTCGAGTTGCACATCGAGCCGGTGCGGGTGGACGCCGTCGAGGCGCTGCTGCGGTTCCGCATCAAGGACACCGGCATCGGGATGGACGCGGCGACCCAGGCCAAGCTGTTCCAGAAATTCAGCCAGGGCGACAGCTCGATGACGCGACGCTACGGCGGCTCGGGCCTCGGCCTGGCCATCTCGCAGAGCCTGGTGCGCCGCATGGGCGGCGAGATCAAGGTGGTGAGCGCCTCCGGGCAGGGCTCGGAGTTTTATTTCGACCTGCCGCTGCTGGTCGCCCAGCTGACGGATGCCGGCGATGCGGCGCCGGCCCGGCCGAAGGCGCGGCTCAGCGGCCGCGTGCTCGTGGTCGAGGACGACTGGGGCAGCCAGCGGGTCGTCGAGATCTTCCTGCGCAAGCTGGGCCTCGAGCCCGTGATCGTGGACAACGGCGCCGAGGGCATCGAACTGGCCGTGCGCGAGCGCTGGGATGCCGTGCTCATGGACATCCAGATGCCGGGCATCGACGGCTTCGAGGCGGTGCGTCGCATCCGGCGGCGGATCGAGGGCCGGTGGCTGCCCATCATCGCCCTTACCGCCAACGTGCGCCCGGAGGACCGCCAGGCGGCCGAGGCGTCCGGCATGGACGATTTCCTGACCAAGCCGATCCGGCAGTCGGACCTGCGGGCCAGCCTGGAACGCTGGCTGAAGGGTCCGAATTGACCGTGGCGGGAGTTGAGTTTTGCGCCGGGCGGCCTAGCGTGCGGGCATGAATCTATCCCGAATCCTGCTGGCCGGTCTCGCCCTGGGCGTGGCCGGGGTGTTGAACGCCAAGGTCGTCACCAAGCCGGTCGCCTATGAGCACGGCGGCGTGAAGCTCGAGGGCTGGCTCGCGTATGACGACGAAAAGGCCGCCGCCGGCAAGCCGGCGCCGGGGGTGCTCGTCCTGCCGGAATGGTGGGGCCTGACCGAATACCCGAAGAAACGCGCCGAGCAGCTCGCGAAGCTGGGCTACGTGGCCTTCGCCGCGGACATGTATGGCGCCGGTGTCACGACCGCCGACCCGAAGAAGGCGGGCGAACTCGCCGCGCCGTTCTATGGCAAGCCGCTCATGGCCGAGCGCTCGCGCGCCGGCCTCGACCAGCTGCTCGCGACGGGTCTGGTCGATGGCAGCCGGGTGGCGGCGATCGGCTATTGTTTCGGCGGGGCCGCGGCCCAGGTGCTGGCCTACAGCGGCGCGCCGCTCTCGGGTATCGTGAGTTTCCACGGCAGCCTGATCCCGGCGTCGCCGGAGGCCGCGGCCGCCAACAAGGCCAAGTTCCTGGTCTGCCACGGCGCGGTCGACCCGTTCATCAGCGCGGAGGAAATCGCGGCCTTCACGAAGGGGATGAACGACGGCAAGTTCGACTACCAGTTCGTCAGCTACGCCGGCGCCGTGCACGCCTTCAGCAACCCCGGCGCGGACAAGATCGCGAAGGCCACCGGCCTGCCCATCGCCTACAATGCCGCAGCCGACAAGCGCTCGTGGGCGCACATGAAGACGTTCTTCAACGAGATCTTTGCGGTCAAAAAGTGAGCCCGCTCACCGCCTACCTCCATCCCACGTGCAGCACCTGCGAGCAGGCGCGCGCCTGGCTGCGCCGGCACAAGCTGGCCTTCGTGGAGAAGGACATCCGCACGACCCCGCCGACCGTGAAGGAATTGCGGGCCATGATGGCCGCGTATGGCGGGGAGCGGAAGAAACTGCTCAACACCTCGGGCATCGAATACCGCAAGCAGGGCCTCGCCGCCAAGCTGCCCGGGCTGGGTGACCCCGCGGCCCTGGCCCTGATTGCCGGCAACGGCATGTTCATCAAGCGGCCGTTCGTGCTCGGGCCCGACGGGACCGGGGTGGTGGGCTTCGACGAAAAGAAATGGGCAGAGGTCTTCTTGAAACCGTGAGTGCCGCGCGCCCCAACCAGGTCGAGGTGCGGCTGCGGGAACTCTCGCAGCTGTTCAACTCGATGGATCCCTCGCCGTTCATCGACCGGGACCTGGACGCGGCGGCCGAGGAGTTCATCGTCAGCTGGGCGCGCGAGCTGCCGCACAAGGGCGAGCTTGAGCTGGTCATTCACCTCATCACGCCACCCGAGCCCGACCGGGCTGCGGGCACGGAGGAGGCGGTGCGGCACTACTTCGCCAGCCGGGCGGAGATCAAGCGGCGGGAACTGCGCCTGCTGCTGCGCCGCGGTCGCTCCAGCGGGGTCATCGCCCTGCTTTTTCTCGCCGGTTGCTTCGGGCTGGGCGAAATGGTGCGCCAGACCTCGACCCAGCCCTGGGCCGGCTTTGTGGAGCTGGGCCTGCACATCGCGGGCTGGGTGGCCATGTGGCGCCCGCTGGAGATTTTCCTCTACGATTGGTGGCCCATCCACAGCGACCGGCTCCTGCTGGAGCGGCTGGCCCGCATGCAGGTGCGCCTGGAGCTGCCGCCGGCCTGAACCGGGCGAATATTGGCTGTAACTTTCGGCCCCGGGTCGTGTTTTATAGGGCACACGACCCATGAAATCCCTCATTTCCCTCCTCACGCTGGGCGCTCTGCTGGCCTCGCCGGCGGTGCTCTCGGCCAAGATCACGCGCACGGTCGAAAAGACCTTCACCGTCCAGCCGGGCGGCAATTTCAAGGCCGCCACCCAGGGCGGCGACATCACGATCCGCACCGCGGACGTCTCCGAGGTCCGCATCACCGCCAAGCAGGTCATCCGGGCCTCGAACGAGCAGGAGGCCGACGAGGTCTTGGCCAAGCTCACGCTGACCATGGAACAGTCCGGCAACGACGTGACCGCCGAGGCCAAGTATGAGAAACGCACGGGCGGCTCCTGGTTCGGCAGCTGGCCGCCGGTCAGCGTCTCCTTCGAGGTCACGGTGCCGAAGCATTTCAACCTGAACCTCAACACCTCCGGCGGCGACATCGAGGCCGCCAGCCTGCAGGGCAACGTCCGCGCCCGCACCAGCGGCGGCGACCTGAAGTTCGACCGCGTCGACGGCGAGATCGACGCCCACACCTCGGGCGGCGACATCGTCCTCCGCGAGGGCACCGCCCGCGCCAAGCTCGGCACGTCCGGCGGCGACATCGAGGTCGACCGCGCCGGCGGCCCGACGCAGGTCTCCACCTCGGGTGGCGACATCACCATCAATTCCGTCGCCCAGCTGCTCAGCGCGACCACTTCCGGCGGCAACGTCCGGGCCACCCTCACCGAGCCCATGAAGCAGGATGCCGTGCTCAGCACCTCCGGCGGCGATGTGCGCGTGCGGGTCGTGCCCGGGGCCGGCTTCGAGCTCGACGCCAGCACCTCCGGCGGCGACGTCCGCGCCGAGGGCCTGACCATCACCATCGCCAAGGGCGGCGTCGGCAAAAGCCGGCTCGCCGGCACCGTCAACGGCGGCGGTCCCGTCCTGAAGCTGCGCTCCAGCGGCGGCGACATCTCGGTCCGCACCGAGTAAACTTTCACCAGGCAGACTGGTGTGTGTGCAAAGGAAGCCAGCGCGAAAGCGCTGGCTTCTGACTTTTGGCGGGCTTCAATCGCCGCGTGGGCCTGATCGACACACACACGCACCTTGAAAGCTTCGCCCGGCGCGGCGAACTCCCCGGGATTTTGACCCGAGCCCGGGCGGCCGGGCTGGAGGCGATGGTCACCATCGGCACCGATACCGACGACTGGCCGCTTTACCGCGACCTGGCGCGGGACCACGCCGGGTTCGTGCACTACACCGCCGGCCTGCATCCATGCAGCGTGGGCGAAGACTGGGCCGGGCGCACGGCGCAGCTGGAAGGTTTCTGGGGTAGGGCGGGCACTCCGCTGCCCGCCGAGGCGCGGACGGAGTCCGCGCCCTACCCGGTGGCGCTGGGCGAGATCGGCCTGGATCGTTTCCACCTGCCGAAGGACAATCCGGCTGAAGCGGAAAGGATCCTCGGCTGGCAGAAGGCGGCCTTTGCGGAACAGCTCCGGCTGGCGAAGAAACTCGGCTGCCCGATCGTGGTGCATTCGCGCGGGGCTTTTGCGGAATGTGTGGAAATGATCGACGCGTCCGGCGTGGCGTGGGACCGGGTGGTGTTCCACTGCTTCACGGAGGGGCCGGCCGAGATGGCCGAGCTGACCAAGCGCGGGGGCTACGGATCATTCACCGGCATCATCACCTACAAGACCGCTGACGCGATCCGGGCGGCGGCGCTGGCGCAGGGGCTCGACCGGCTGATGATCGAGACCGACGCCCCCTACCTGACGCCCATGCCCCACCGCGGGAAACCGAACGAGCCGGCCTATTTGAAGCACACGGCGGAGTTTTGCGCGGGGGTGTTCGGGGTGAGTTATGCGAGACTCGCGGAAGTCACGACTGCCAACGCGAGGCGGTTTTTCGGACTGTAGGTGGCGTGCTTGCACGCCACGTTGCGCGCAAGCGCGCAACCCACACGGGCGGCGGCCGACTCACGCCTCGTCGAACTTCTTGGCGAACAGTGCCTCAAGCTCGGTCAGCATCGACGGGGCGTCGTCGCCGGTGGCGATGAACTTGACCTTCGTGCCCTTGGCGGCGGCCAGCATCATGAGGCCCATGATGCTCTTGCCGTTAACCTGCTCCTCATCCTTCTCGACCAGGACCTCCGCCTTGAACTTGTTGGTCACCCGCACGATCATGGCCGCCGGACGGGCATGAATGCCCATCTTGTTCTGCACGAGGAGTTCCTTCGTGTGGGTGCCGGCTGGCGCGGTGTTGCTCTTTTCCATTGCGATGAGGCTGCTTGGTCGGATTAAAGGGTAAGGCAAAAGCCGGTCGCTCCCCGGCTTGCAATCACAAAGACCCCCGCATGCCAGCCTTCGCCATCATCGTGCCGTGCCGCTTGGAGTCCACGCGTTTTCCGCGCAAGCTGTTGCATCCGATTAAGGGCAAGCCGCTTGTGCTGTGGGTGGCCGAGCGCATCAAGGCCCAGGCGCCCGATCTGCCGCTGTGGTTTGCGGTGGATCACGAATTGCTGGCTGAATGCATTGAAGGAGCGGGATTTAAGGCAATAATGACCGATGCCAGCCACCCCAGCGGCACGGACCGCATCGCCCAGGCCAACCGCACGGTCCGGGCCACGCATGTCCTCAACGTCCAGGCCGACGAACCGCTGGTGACCGCCGGTCAGTTGCAGGCCCTGACTCGGCTCATCCAGGGCGATTGTCCCATGGCGACGCTCTGCACGCCGTTCAAGCGCATCGTGGACTTCTACAACGTCAACCAGGTGAAGGTGGTGATGAGCTCGACCGGCCGGGCGCTGTATTTCTCACGCTCCCGGATGCCCTATTCCCGCGATCTGGGCCTGACCATCGATGATGCCTGGCTGGCCCACAACACCTGTTACAAGCACCTCGGTCTCTACGCCTATCAGGCCGACTTTCTCGAGAAATTCGTGGCCATGCCTCCGGGGCGTCTCGAGCAGATTGAGAAACTTGAGCAGCTGCGCGTGCTGGAGGCCGGATATCCGATCGCCATCGACGTCACCGAGGACCCGACCATCGGCGTGGACACGCCGGAGGACGCGAAGAAGTTCGAGGCCCACTTAGGGTAGGGCGGGCACTCCGTTACCCGCCGCATCGCTCAGGCGCCGGCGAGCACCGGCTGGTGGACCGCGGCCGTGCCGGCGCGGGCCGGTTTGGCGGTGGACGGAACGGGCGCCACGGCGGCCGGATGAGCGGCCCCGCCCTCGACGAGGACGAACAGGCGGCTGGCGATGCCCTGGAGCTCGACGGCCTGGGCGGAAAGTTCCTCGGCGGCAGCGGCGGTCTCCTCGGACTGCGCCGCGGTGGCCTGGGTGGTCTTGTCCATCTGTGACACGGCCTGGTTGATCTGCTCGATGCCGGTGGTCTGCTCCTCGCTGGCGGTCGCGATCTCGGCGACGAGCGTGTTGAGCTCGCGGCTCTTGCCGAGGATGTCGTCGAAGCTGCCCGCCACCTGGCCGCAGATCTGCACACCGTGGTCGGCGCGCTGGCGCGAGGCGGAAATCTGGTCGGAGGTCTCGCGGGCCGCGGTGGCGGAGCGCTGCGCCAGCGCGCGCACCTCCTCGGCGACGACGGCGAATCCGGCGCCGGCCTCGCCGGCGCGGGCGGCCTCGACCGCGGCGTTGAGGGCGAGGATGTTCGTCTGGAACGCAATCTCGTCGATGGTCTTGATGATCTTCGCGACGCTGTCGCTGGACGCCTTGATGGAGTTCATGGCCTCGACCATGCCCTTCATGTGGGTGCCGCCCGTCTCGGCGGAGGCGCGGGTGGCGTCGGCGAGCGACCGGGCGCTGCGGGCACCCTCGGCGTTGCGCTTGGTCATGCTGGCGAGTTACTCGAGGGAGGCGCTGGTCTCCTCGAGGGAGGCGGCCTGTTCGCTGGAGGTGGAGGCCAGCGTCTGGCTGGCGGTGGCGATTTCGCCGGAGGCGCTGGTGGTTTGGTGGGCACCGGCCTGCAGATCCTCGGCCATGCGGCGGACCGGGCTGGCGATGCGGGTGGCGACGACCAGCACGACGCCGAGCACGGCGAAGAGGGTGGCGCCGCCGACGAGCAGCGAGGTGTTGCGCAGCGAACGGGCGGTGGCGAGCACCGTGCCCTCCTGGACGGAAACGATGACCGACCACGGCGTGCCGGTGCGGCCGATCTCGACCGGTGCGGCGATGCGGAACACCGTGTCGTTCAGCGTGCGGGAAAAGGTGGTGACGATGAATTCGCGGCCGTCGGCCAGGTCGGCAAGTTTCGCCTCCAGCCAGGGATCGTGCTTCACGCCGGGCTCGCCGAGGCGCTCGGCCTTGGGGTGGGCGACGTAGAGTCCGCGGTGCGAGAAGGTGGCAGCGTAGCCCGTGTCCATGATCTTCTTGCCGCTTTGCCGGGTGGAGATCACGCCGAGATCGATGTCGATGCCGGTCACGCCGACGAATTTCCCTTCGACGACGATGGGCACAACGAGGCTGGTCATGAGCACGTGCTTGCCGCCGGCCTCATAGCGGTAGGGCTCCATGATGACCTCGCGGCCGGTCTTGCGGGCGATCTGGTAGAAGTCGCTGTTGGTAGCGCCCTCTTCGTAGTCCTTGAGCGGTTCGACGGCGATGGCATTGTCCTTGCGAAACCAGTAGGGAATGAAGCGGCCGGTCTTGTCGTGGTTGGGTTTGCCGGCGAACTCATCGTCGCGCCGGTCAAAGGCGTCGGGCTCCCAGCAGGTCCAGACCCCGAAATAGTCGGGGTTCTTTTCGAGGATCTTTTGCAGCACGAGGGAGGCGGCTTCGCGGTCCAGCGCGGAACCACCGGACTGCAGGCCGGCGTAGGTGTCCGCCAGGGTGCGCGCGGTCTCGAAGCTGCGGTTAAGAAAGGCCTCGATATCGGCGGCCTCGTGCTGGGCGATGGCTTGGGCCTCCGCGATGCCCTGGGCACTGGCGGCTTGGCTGGTGCGGTAGGTGATGAGGCCAATCGTGGTCCCGAGGCCGAGGAGGACGACGGAGCCGATCAGCAGGATCATGCGGGCTTTGAGACCGGAGAATTTATTGGGCATGGAGTCCCCCTCATCGGTTTGGCGGGGCCAGCATTAAGGACATTAACCCGCCTGGACCAAGGCAGGCGAAGGCGGGGAACGCGCACCTTCATCCCCGGACATGCACAAACCCTTGCCTGCCTAAACCAAAGAATGCCCTCACCGTCCGGAGCAGCCGGACTTTACAAAGGTTAAATCTTCCCGGCCTTCCGCTTCTCGACCAGGTGGTAGAAGTCGGTGAAGAGCGGATCCGCGTCGTTCGGGCCGGGGGCGGCCTCGGGGTGATACTGGACCGAGAAAACCGGCAGCTCCTTGTGGCGGAGGCCCTCGACGGTGTTGTCGTTGAGGTTGATCTCGGTGACGACCGCGCTGCGCTTCTCGAGCGACTTGGGGTCGGTGGCGAAGCCGTGGTTCTGCGCGGTGATCGAGACCTTGCCGGTTTCGAGGTTCTTCACCGGCTGGTTGCCGCCGCGGTGGCCGAACTTGAGCTTGAAGGTCGTGCCGCCCACGGCGTGCGTGAGCATCTGGTGGCCGAGGCAGATGCCGAAGATCGGGTAGTCGGGCAGCAGGCCGCTGACGGTCTTGTGGATGTAGGGCAGGGCGGCCGGGTCGCCGGGGCCGTTGGAGAGGAACACCGCGTCCACGCCGTATTCGCGCACCTGCTCGTGCGTCGCCGTGGCGGGGAAGACATGCACGTCGAAGCCGTGGCGGACGAGCTTGCGGAAGATCGTGAACTTCGCGCCGTAGTCGAAGGCCGCGACCTTGAAGCGTTTCTTCGGCGTGACCGTCAGGCCCTGCGTGGTGCCGACGGGGAGATACTGGGCGTTGTGGCGCGAGGCGTCACCGGCCTGCCAGTGGTAGGGGGCCTGGCAGGTCGTGTCCTTCACGTAGTCGCTGCCGGCCATGTCCTGCCAGGCCTTGGCCTGCTTGACCGCCTCGGCGTCGCTGAGCGGCAGGGTGGAAAGGCAGCACTTCATCGCGCCGTCGACGCGGAGCTTTTTCGTCAGCGCGCGGGTGTCGACCTCGCTGATGCCCGGGATGCCGTATTTCCTCAGGTAGGCGTCGAGCGACATCTGGCTGCGCCAGTTGCTGACGATGGGGGAGACCTCGCGGACGACGAAGCCCGAGCATTTCGGCGCGGCGTGCTCCTCGTCCTCGGCGTTGATACCGTAGTTGCCGATCTGCACGGCCGTCATGGTGACGATCTGGCCGAAGTAGGAGGGATCGGTGATGATCTCCTGGTAGCCGGTCATGGAGGTGTTGAACACACACTCGCCGGCGATGGTCGCCTCGGCGCCGAAGGCGGCGCCGCGGAACACACTGCCATCTTCAAGGGCCAGGATCGCGGGTTTGGGAGCGGACATTAAAGAGGCACGAAAAGCACTTCGCCCATGGCTGTCTAGCGGTTTCGCGCAAAGTTAAATAAATGACGCAAATTGCCCGGTGGCGGCCCGGTTGCGCGGCCTGGGGTGTCGGGTGGATTGACGCGCCGGCGCCGGCGCGTTTGCTGGCCGGCCTTGACAGTTCAGCAGCCGAAGCCGCCTGACGTTCCCGTCGCGCGGCACGGGGGACCCAAACTGCCGGTGCGCTCACGCGTGCCGGCCGGGGCGCACGGCACCGGGCAACCGGGGCCAAGGCCACTTTCCAGGCCGAGCCCGTCAGCTAACCTCGTAGGCACCGGGAAGGCGATCCGCTGGAGCGCGCTCACGCGCGCCACCTTGGTTGCCCGTTTCAACATAGCCCCTGCGTGCTGTCAGGCGGGGGCGGCTCAAGGCAACCAACATGTCCGGCAACACCATCCTCCGGTCGGTGAAGCATGTCTTCATCGGCCGTTCCCGCGAACTGACCGAGCAAGGTCTGTTTCACAAGCTATCCCTCGTCGCCATCCTCGCTTGGGTCGGTCTCGGCGCCGACGGGCTCTCCTCCTCGTGCTACGGCCCCGAGGAAACCTACAAGGTCCTCCTCGCGCACCCGCCGCTCGCGCTGTTTGTCGCGGGCATGTCGGCGGTCACCATCGCCCTCATCTGTGCGAGCTACTCGCAGATCATCGCCCTCTTTCCCTCGGGTGGCGGCGGATATGTCGTGGCCAGCCGGCTGTTGTCGCCAGCGGCCGGCGTCGTTTCGGGCTCGGCGCTGCTGATCGACTATGTGCTGACGATCGCCATCTCCGTGGCGAGCGCGATGGACGCGCTCTTCAGCTTCCTGCCGCCGGAGTGGCTGGCCTGGAAAGTTGCCGCCGGTTCGGCGGGCATCGTGCTGTTGACGTTGCTCAACCTGCGCGGCGTGCGCGAGTCGGTGGTCATCTGGGTGCCGGTGTTCTTCCTCTTCCTCATCACCCACGTGTTCATCATCGGCTATGCCTTCGCCACCCGGGGTGACGGCATGGGCGCCCTGTTCGGTGGCACGACGCAGTCGGTCCACACCGTTTCCACGGAGATCGGCTGGCTGGGGCTGCTGGCCCTGCTGCTGCGGGCCTACAGCGTGGGCGCGGGCACCTACACCGGCATCGAGGCCGTCAGCAACGGCCTCCCTATCCTGCGCGAGCCGCGGGTCCGCACCGGTCGCCGCACCATGGTGCTCATGGCCCTGTCCCTCGGCGGCATGGTGGCGGGCCTGCTCGTCGCCTACCTGCTGGTGCGCGTGGTGCCGGTGGAGGGCAAGACGCTCAACGCCGTCCTCTTTGAGAATCTCACCGCCGGCTGGCCGGCGTGGCTGGGCGGCGCCTTCGTCAAGGTCGCGCTGACCAGCGCGGCCGCGCTGCTCTTCATCGCCGCGCAGGCCGGTTTCCTCGACGGCCCGCGCGTGCTGGCCAGCATGGCGCTCGACCGCTGGATGCCCGCGCGCTTCGCGGCGCTGAGCGACCGCTTTGTCACCCTCAACGGCGTGCTGCTCATGGGCGGTGCGGCGCTGGTCGTGCTGCTCCTGACGCGCGGCGCCGTGGCGCTGCTGGTCGTCCTCTATAGCATCAATGTCTTCGTGACCTTCAGCCTGTCGCAGCTCGGCATGGTCCGGCATTGGTGGCTGGTGCGGCGGGAGGAAAAGGCCTGGCGCCGCCGTCTGGCCGTCAACGCCGTCGGCCTCGGCCTGACAAGCTTCATCCTGGTTACCCTTGTCATCCTGAAATTTCACGATGGCGGCTGGGTGACGGTGTTGCTGACCGGCGCGTTGGTCGCGGTGGCCTTTGCCGTGCACCGGCATTATGAGGACGTGCGCCGCAAGATCGTGCGGCTCGACGACATCCTGGAAGCGGCGAAAAGCACGGCAACGGGTTCCCGGGAACTGGCGCCGCCGGCTGATGCCGGTTCACGCACGGCGGTCGTCTTCGTCAACGGCTACAACGGCCTCGGGCTGCACACGCTGCTCGGCGCGGTGCGGATGTTCGGCGGCGGGTTCAAGAAATTCGTCTTCGTGCACATCGGCGTGGTGGACGCGGGCAACTTCAAGGGCGTGGACGAGATCGAGCGCCTGCGGGTCCACGCCGCGGCGGAGTGCGCGCGTTATGTGGACTTCGTGCGGCAACGCGGCGGCGAGGCCGCGGCGGTCACCGCCATCGGCCATGAAATCCTGACCGAGCTGGAAAAGCTGCTGCCCGAACTCACCGCGCAATACCCGGACGCGGTGTTCTTCGGGGGCCAGCTGGTGTTCGAGCGGGAGACATTCTTCACGCGCCTGCTGCACAACTACACGGCGTTCGCGCTGCAACGCCGGCTCTTCCTGCGCGGGCTGCCCTGCGCTGTGGTGCCGATTCGCATCACCCAGCCTGCCTGAGCCGGCTGGGCGGCCCGTTTTACCCGGCCACTGTGCCGGGACGGGCTGCATCCCGCCGTTTGACACCCCGCGCAAACCAGCTATCTCTGCAGTCCGCCCATGCCTTACACCGAAGACCGCACCCACTGGTTTGCCGGGCAGGGCCTGTGGTCACACGTCCCGGAGTCCGACTGGAAGGACTGGACCTGGCAGCTCAAGAACCGCCTGACGACGATCGAGCAGCTCGAGCGCTACATGACGCTCACGCCGTCGGAGAAGGCCGGCTGCCTCTTCGCCAAGGACAAGCTCGCGCTGGCGATCACGCCGTATTTTTTCAACCTGATCGACCGCAACGACCCGGACTGCCCGGTCCGCAAGCAGGTCATCCCGCGCAGCGACGAGATGGTCATCTCCTCCGGCGAGATGCTCGACTCGCTCGGCGAGGACGAGCATTCGCCCGTCCCCGGTCTCGTGCACCGCTACCCGGACCGCGTGTTGTTCCTCGTCACCGACCGCTGCGCCGCCTACTGCCGCTATTGCACGCGCAGCCGGCTCGTGAGCAACGCGCAGGACTACAATTTCCATCCGGAATACGAGCAGGCCCTCCGCTACATCGAGGCACACCCGGAGATCCGCGACGTGCTGCTCTCCGGCGGCGACCCGCTGTTGCTCTCGGACAAGAAGATCGACCACCTGCTCGGCCGCCTGCGCGCGATCAAGCACGTCGAGTTCATCCGCATCGGCTCGCGCATCCCGGTGTTCCTGCCGCAGCGCATCACGCCGGAACTCGCGGACATCTTCAAGAAGCACGGCCCGATCTGGATGAGCGTGCACCTCAACCACCCGAAGGAGGCCACGCAGGAATTGAAGGACGCGTGCGAGCGCCTCTCGTTCGCCGGCGTCCCGCTGGGCAACCAGAGCGTGCTGCTCAAGGGCGTGAATGACGACCCCGAGGTCATGAAGGCGCTCGTGCACCGGCTGCTGCGGATGCGCGTGCGGCCCTATTACATCTACCAGATGGACCTCATTACCGGCGGCGCCCACTTCAAGGTGGATGTCCGCAAGGGCATCGAGATCATCCGCGCGCTGCGCGGCCACACGACGGGTTACGCCGTGCCGCAATACGTCATCGACGCGCCGGGCGGCGGCGGCAAGGTGCCGGTCAATCCCGACTACGTGGAGCAGATCACCGACGACGAGGTCGTCTTCCGCAATTTCGAAGGGAAGCAGTTCCGCTATCCGCTCAAGGCGGCACCGCTGCCGGCGAAGTCCGCCGGCAGCGTGATGCCGGCGGAGATCCACCTGTAGTTTCACTTCATCGCAAACGTCGTCGTGACGGTGGCGATGATGGTCTTCTCGACCGCGGACGTGTCGTTGTTGCCCTCCCAGCTCGTGGAGGACGAGTAAAGCGGATTGATCTGCACGACGCCCATGCGGGCGTTGAGGAGCGACTTGATCCGGCGGTTGCCCTGCGACGCGATCTGCTCGGCGCGGGTGCGCGCGTCCTTCGTGGCCTCGGCCATCATCTCCACCTTGGCCTCGCCGGCCTTAGTGTAGATGAAGTCAAAGCCGCCGGACACGAACGCCACGCCCTGTTGCAACAGCTCGCTCGAGTCGTTGGCGAGCCGCGGCACGCGCTCGACGTCGTCGGAGTGCACCTCGACGAACTGCGTGAGGCGGTAACCCACGCGCACCTTGGTCACGGTGTCGTCGTCCTCGTTGCGCTGCCGCGCGGTGAGTTCGGTGATCTGCACGGGCGAGGCGGTGAAGCCGTCGATGCCGCGGTTGGTGAAGAAGGCCGCGACCTTCGCGTGGTCGGCGCGGAGCTTTTGCTGCGCCTCGATCAGGGTCGGCGCCTCGGCGGAAAAACTGGAGCGCCACACGACGAGGTCGGAGCGCACGTTTTTGCGCGCGGAGCCGGTGACGTTGATGACCTGGGATTCGGCGATGCGCGTCCAGGCGTTGGCGAGGACGAGCGCGGTGAAGACGAGGCCCGCGGCCAGCGCGAGGCCGGCGAGCAGACCGAAGAGATGCGGACGGGAGGCGGAGGGTGTGTTCATGATTTCATATGTTTATGACAAAACCGGGCGCGTTACCGCGCCCTGAAATCGGAACCTCACCGCCGCGTAACCAACTGCAGCCCAGTATTAAGCACCAGCCATTTCGGGAAGAACTTATTCACAAAAATTACTGCAGGAAATATTCAACGTTTTCGAACGGGTCGCGTCTATCCCTACGACATCAGTGCGTCGTTTTCATAGACGAACATTGTTTGTAGTTCTTACGGTTTGCTTGGTGTTAGGTCATGCAGGGCGTCCCGCAAGGGGCGCCCTTCATGTTTATACAGGCCTAAAACGGCCTTCCAGTGGCTCCCAGAGGCTCTGAAAGGCACCCAAATCAGTAATGGATTAGTAATGGAAACGCCCCTTTGAGGGCAGCCAAGGCGGCTGTTGGCTGGGGTCTGCAGGCAAAAGATTTCCCGAAAAGAAGAGGCGAGGTGCTGTAAAATGATGGGCATGGAAAAACCAAGAACACGCCACAGAGTTGTCCGTCCAAGTAGAGCCGTTGAAAAGGTGACGCAGCCGCCCATTTGTGTGAACAAGGAGGGGGCCATCCAGATCATCGGCAGCCCGACCCTCTTGGCCGACCTTGAGGCAGATAGGTTGGTTGTCCCGTTAATGGACGGGCCGCGGAAATGGTATTCGATCATAAATCTCAAGAGAGCCGTGCTGCAGAAAGTCAGGCAAAGGCAGGATGCCATCACTCTGGCTAGCAGGAAGGGACATATACTTATGCCCATCCCAGAATTCATGCTCCAAGGAATCGATATGCTGTCTTGTCGATTAAGGCTAGCGCTCGGCATAGCTTAGGCCGGTGGCTTTGATTTAGGCTTTGATAGTAAGGCATTAGTAACTGCTCCCAGTGCGGTGATCGCTGCAGGATCGTTCATCGCCATCAATTTCCTGATCTTGGGCTCAAGTGGGCCAAGCACCTCGGACAGATCGGTCTCGTTGTTATTTCCTAGCGCTACTCTAACCATCGCGGGAAGGGCATCCGCCTTTACTCGCACAGTGCCTTGGCGAGTGCTCCCCATATTCAGGGTGATTTCAACCAGGGTATCGAAAAGGTATGCCACCATCAACTGGGGGCGCATCTCCTCGGGAACCTTGCTGATAATTTTGCCAGCGAGTTTGGGCCCGGCAGGGCGATTGCCACGAATCAGCTTCCGGAAATTTGCCACATGTAGACCAAACCTGGCAGCCCAGAAATTCGTGGACTCGCCGGATGCCTCAATCATTGCAGAGAGTTTGTTCGAGAAAGCGGACACGAACGGTTCTGTGGAGGGTTTCTTCATAGGAGAAATCATGATTTTGCTTGCATGGAGTCAAAAAGAGACTCCATAAGGGTAAAGTCAAGACTCCTATGAAAGTAAGATACCTAGCTCGCGACCTCCGTCGCTTTCGTCGCTGCCCTCACCGCCGCCTCTATTCCGCCCTCAAGAAACACTTTGGCCAAAGCCTGAAACGATATCGTTGGGTGGATGATCGCCACAACCAGTCCAAAGGAGTCGATCTCATCGTAGAACTTCAGGACGATCGCACATTATTAATTGAGTTGAAGCAGCCTCAGCAAAGTCCGGTAGATCTGGATGCGGTCAGCCTTCCACTTGAAACCTGGTCGAGCCAGGAGGCAGAGGCTCGCGGGATCTTGCTCAAGCGAGGAGCGAAGGCAGACTATATACTATGGATCTATCCAACTGGGGCATCGGTTTTGATGGCGTTTCGGACACTGTCAGCGGTTTTCCGCAAGCATGAGACTCGCTGGAAGGATCGCTTCCATGTCCACCAATGTAAGAACCACGGCCTATACGGAAGTCCTTACACCTCGGAGTGTGTGTTTGTCCCCTATCGTGAAATCCGCAGGGGTATGCGGCACCACCTGCGCCGTCACGGTATCGACTATGAACCAAGCATCGCGACGTGATGCAGTCGTGCCCATCCATCGAAGTCAGCGCCCTCAAGGGACGCTGGCAATTGGCCTGCGCCAGCATTCGGCAGGAGAGCAGGCTGGGGGTATTCCGAGGCTTCGACAGTTCTTCCGGTCTCATAGCTCGATGCTTGGCCCGCTTCGCTGAACGTAATCACGGTATATCCCATGAAGATCAGACTGCCTTACTGGCTAAGCTCTGGCCCGGGTGTGTTGGCAATCACCCCGGGCTCGCCGCCCAGTTGGTTCATGAGATCGAAGTGGCATTGGCGAGATCGCCTAGAGCTCTTTTAGCCTACCTGACTGCTGCTCAAAGCTGCACCTGGCGGCCTCGCGAACGGCAGGTGCTTCTCCACCTTTCGTTAGGTTGGTGTGATGCCGGGGAGATTCGAGACGAGATCACTGCGCAGCTTAAAACTACGCTCGCCACATACGCGGCGTGCGACGGATTGGAAGCCGCACCAACTGAGGCCTACATTCCACCTAGTCAGCGGGCCGTTTATGAGGCCCTGCTGCTGCGTGGAGAGATGTTTTTCGCCCCCAAGATGCACTCTTTGCGGATACAGCCCAGGCTTAACCCGCTGATCGCGGGACCCACAGGCGCCGGAAAAACATTCATCGTCGAGACCGTCGCCAAACGACTGGACGCAAGTTTTATGAAAGTCTGTTTCGGAGACTGGATCCCTGTGGGAGCGACAGATGGAGTGCCGACCATGAAAGCCATCTACCGACGACTAGAGAAGTCGCCTCGTGTGCTGCTTCTACTGGATGAGTTATGCAAATTCCGTCCCGAATATAACGGCGGTTGGACGCGGTCGATTGCGTCCGATCTTTGGCAACTACTTGATCGAAACCCCGGAACAGTCGACTACGCAGACCCGGCGTTGAGAGATCAGGATTTTAGGAAACTCTTATCCGAAAAACTGTGGATCGTTGGTGCGGGCACGTGGCAGGATATCCAGCGTCCAAGCAGCTCGATCGGCTTCTCTCGCGTCGTGGAGGATTCGTTACAGGATCGAATTACCGCGGACGGTCGCATCCCAGACGAACTGTTGCTACGGTTCAACCCGCAGCTCCTCCAATTGCGGTATCCTCTACAGGCCGAAACTCTGGAGATATATGAGCACGCCGGCATCGCTGCATTGGCGAAAGCCGCTGGGGTTACACTTAATCCTGCTCATCACGACTGGAGCAGGGGTGGGATGCGCAGTCTCGAGGATCTAGCTACCACTCTGATGCTGAAGCTGCACCAGATGGTTCGTCAGCAAACCGTCAGCAACTCATGAGCGCCAGATTTAGTATGCAGTGGAGAAAGCGCACCCAATGGCTGCGCTTCGCGCAAACCATCAATCGCGCAAGCAGCCAAAGGCTAATGGGTCGAATCGGGGAAGTTGACTGTGAATTTGTCTATTCGCCTGCCCTTATGGCAAGGTTGACAGCCCTACAGGAAGCTTCCGGCGTTTCTCGCGGCGAGGTGTTCAAACAGGTTTCGGTTATAACCAGAGAGGCCCGGCTTTGTCTTAAACTATATGGACGTGCCCGGGTTGGTAACTACTTGTTCATCGAACCTGTGGAATCGATTCTCTGGTTCAGGCATTGTCGCGTGCAGCTCAATCTAATGGCGATTCACGCGCCCAATATGGTAGTGATATGCTTGTTGTCCGAAGCGCCTGTGGACGAGTGCTTCTGGGTGGATCGCATGCTCAACACGGTGAGTCTACGGATGAATGGTGGAGAAGGCGGGATATAAGCCAAAGGGACGATTGCAGGGTCAGAACGAGTCGTGAGAGCGGTCTGGTAACTCCGTTCCCGGTCTGCGCCCGCTCTCACGTTTACAAGGTATCATATGCCCAAGCGGGGTATGAATCGAATCCGGTTCGCGATCATGTGATCTGCTCCGCCGCGCGAATGCGCCGGGCAAAAACCAAATGCAACCATGGACAAATCGTCCTTTACCAAGCCAGCGTCCAACCTTCTTCCGGTCATGCCCTCTAGGGCTGATCTGAAATTAGCAGACGCGGCTCACATCCTACCCAAATACGACTCCCTCTCCGAACTCGCGCATGCGATCACGGGAAATGCAGTAGTAGAAATCCAAAAGTTCATCGCTTTAGGGAATCCCCTGGACGATCCCGAGCAATCATCGTGGCTATGGCTGCGCGCGGATGGCAGCATCGATGTCGTTTACGACACCGATCGCGACAATCGTCGACTTAAAGGTGAGACAAAAAGCAGCCTGTTTCTTGAGGCATTCAAATGCCGTCAGGATTCAACTCCGAATTCCAAGTTTCATCATTGGATATCCGACGAGGAAGGCGCGTTCATTGGTGATATCGGCACCAAATTGACGGTGACCAATCCGATGTGGGATCGGCACACCGATAAAGTGCCCGGTTGGAGTCCTTACTTCGAATCGGTTATCAAGATACTGGATTTGCAGCGTTTCCGCTTAGAGCCCTACACGACGGATCAACTCCGCCTGGCAGTCGCAGATGAAGCATACTCCAAGAGTCTGCAGGAGCGCGTCCTCGCATGGGTTATCCGGGGTGGCTATATCCACACCGTCGATAGGTTAAACGCGCAGGGCCTGGTTGAAGCCATCAGAGCCCATGGCAACAAGTTCATCTACGCAGTCGGACGAAAGAATGTCTATGCGGCGCTGGTCGCGAGAATGAAAGACGTCCTAGCCCGCAGCGCCGCAGAAACCAGGAGATGAAGCAAAGCCCCGATTTGATCGGGGCTTTTTTCTTCGGGAATGCTCGAGGGCTGATTTCCCCAGTCAAAGGTCTTTGCCGGCCGAGCTCTTCGTCTTGGCGTATTGGGCTGCTTCTTCTGCCAAGGACTTGGATTTGTAATTAAGCTGAATATTGAAGCGTCCGCTCATGCGTAGCGAGAGGGTGTCTCCATTCTCGTAAACCCATTGCGCGAGTGGCTGTGCGCTGCTGCTGGCCAATGCTTGAGCAAACTTAGCATCAAGCCACATCAGCTTTTGCCAGTGCTTTTCTTCATCCTGATTTATGCTCTGTCTCTTCTCGTCGATATAGTTGAGATCGAAATCCAAATAAAGGAAGCGGAGGTCTTGTTCGACATTGTGCGCACCGTATTTCGCTTTCATGGCTGAGAGCAGCGAACGGAACTGCCGCAACGTGTCGTGATCTTTGTAGTAAAACTGCACGGTGGCTTCGATCAGGGCTCCTTGGGAGAAGAGCAGTTGCCATACTTGAACATTCTGACCCGCGAACGAGCCACCCTCGAAAAGCATAGCCTCCATGCCTGGCGCAGGTCTCGAGGAGATGCCCGCCTTAGCTCCTCGATCATCGAGCCACTTGATGCACTCGGTTTTGCCTGTCTTCCAGGCTAACGATCCAATGCCATCCACTGTGCCTTTGTAGGGAGCGGCAATCTTTTTGAGGCCGGAAGAATTTGAGCCATCGCCGCCCCATTCGCGTTCTGCGCGTTCGAGCACCTCCTTAATCCGGACTCTGCTCACTGTCTTCGCGGCGTCGTTATCGAAGATAGGGGCTTCGGAAGGGGATAACTTACCCTTCCATTCGCCAAGGGCGTTGTTTGGGGTAGATGGGAGGTCGTTACCGGCAAGTCTGTCTAGAGCCTTTTTGATTTCTGCAGTCTTCTTATTGGCCGCATCCAAAAAGCCGCCTTGTTCGTTTCTGGCCGGCGTCTGGCTTTGAGTTGGCGACGCAGGGGATGTGCTGGCCGCATGCACCGAAAGGGGCAGAGAAAGCACGAGCAATAGGTGTCGGGGTTTCATTTCACGGACGCTACGAACGTGGCGTGGGCGCCATCAAGCAGAAACGCTATCATCGTGGCGTGTCCGATTCATTCGCTCTAAACGTGCTCAGCAGCAACCTGCGGCACTTTCGCTTGGAGAAGGGACTTACCCAGGAACGGCTGGCCGAAAAAGCGGGCGTCACTTATCGACATTATCAGCAAATTGAAGGTGTCGGTCGACCGGGGTTACGAATCGTGACCGCAGAAAGATTGGCGCGAGCGCTCGAGGTTGATCTTGCCAGTTTGTTCAAGAAGCACCCGGGCGTTCCGGTTCTGACGGGAATCCGGACGGACAAGGCGATGCACCGGGCGATAGCCGTACAATCACCCAAAAAAGCCGGAAAGAAGTCTGGTGCGAAGAAAAGCTGAGCTGCTATGCCCAACCGTCCACCGAATCCGAACAAAGCTCGCTTAAGAGTGCTGCTCCTGGAGGAGCTGTGGAACGAGTTAACATCTTTCTCTAACTCGCTGGAAGCAATTACGCGGCAGCATCGCTCTATCAGATGCTCCGATTTGTCGGTAACCCAACTGATCAAGGAGATTGAGAACTTGAAGGATCATATGCTGATCATAGGGGAAGTCCAGTCTTCGGGTTACATCAAAGAGAGCCCTTGGCGTGAGTGCGACTGGGTGGGCGCCGATAGATTCGAGAAACAGGTCGTTCCGGAATCCCTGGCCGAGGCACGCGATCTACTGATGAGAGCAACTAAAGAGCAGCTCTTCCGCAGTCGAAGTATGGGGCTCAATCCAGGTAGCAGCTAGACCATATCGAATCTCGATGTTCTGTATGCCTGTATGAACGATCTATGGAAAACGTTCGGTTCGGAGCGTAGTGGGAAAGAGGGGTGATAGCGTGCACGCCAAGCGTGCGTGATGGTTCCGCATAGGAGCGAAGTGCGGCTCTGCCTTTCTCGGTCTTCGGTTTCTGCGGGTAAGAAGAGGGGAGTGTCTTTGATGAGCCAGGAGTGGGGAGAACGATTCTCCCTTTCCGATTACCCAATCAGCGCCCGACCTGGGCGCCGTGCTGAGCAAAGATTTTCCATATGATGAATGTAATGAAACTCGAAGGCGGCCTGCGCGTTATTGATTCTCGACCCCACGTCATTGCTGACGCGCCGTCGGTAGACTCGATGTGCGAGCTCGATACCATTGAAGAAGTCGCGGCGCGCTATACGCGCTTAATTAATGGGGCTATGATGGACTACGTGTCGCAGCATCACCCGATCAGCGATCCTGCTGCTAGCACGTGGGTGTGGCTGCGTGCGGACGGTGTGGTGTATGGCGAAATTCTTCGCGATCCGACTTACGCGAAGCAAGCGCCCGACAAATCCGGAGAACTCTTACTCGAGGTCTTCAATTGTTTGCACCATGCGAACCCGAACTCGAACTTCTACAAGCGCGTCCCGTGTGAGTTTGGCTCCTTCGTCGGCGTCATTTCTCCACGCGAAGATGGCCTTCCGCAGAGCTGGGACCGGTTGAAACCGTTTGGCCAGTATCCTGATCAGGTTGATGCGTGGCACGCTTTGGGCCTTCAGCGTTTTTATCTCGAGCCGATGAGCGTCGAGGAGTGCGTTGAGGTCTACAATAGACCTGAGCGTTTCGAGCGCTTCCAACGTAAAATCATTCGCTGGATGCTCGCGGGAAAATGTCACTCGCTACTGCAGCATCTTTCACTGGAGGGATTGCGTGACGCGCTCGAGCGGCATGGATCCGCCTTTGGCAACCCGTCGGGGATGCGCAAGATTATCGATGCGGCGAATAGCAAGCTGGAGAAACCACGGATTGAGAATGCACGCTGCGGACAGCAAAAAATCTTCTGATTCTGCCATGCGGATGCAGTCTCCTCCGAGCGAGCCTCATCAGCGCCTGCTCGGTTGTAGAAGATGTTTGGTTCGAGGCGGAAAATGTGACGCGTGCCGGTCAGCCCGCTGCAGTCGGACCGCCGGAATTCGCGTCAGGCTCAACCGGTTGTCCCGATTGGAACTGCGCCGTTACTTTCGCCCGAGATCACTGCGGATGAGATCGTTAACCGATTTCATGCCTGTCTTCTCGAGCAGGGTGCCGACTTGCATGTCATCGCGTACACCGAAGTCGCGGTTATACTGCTTCTCCAGCGTGCCAACATGCTTGTCGTTCCGAGTGTCGCGAAGCGGACCGCTTTTGTTACGGGACCGCTCGCCACGCATTCCAGGTGCATCTTGTGCCATATTATTTCACCTCCTTTTCTTTTGGTTTGATTGCCAAAATTGACTGTCCCGGTTCGCTCGACAGCAGCGTGAGGCAATGCTGTTCAAGTCCGCCCTGAACCCGAATCAGGAACTCGCGATCCATGCGCGAACCGCCGGAAAAACGCAGAAAGGGGGCAAAACTGGAATTGGGCGCCCGGTACACGCATTCCGTCATGACCGTGACATCCAGCAGCCTGCCGGCTTCTAGTGCGAGAAGGCACGCGGTAAGCGCAACGGTGCGGCCTGGCGTGAAACCGTATTCCCGGCCGATCAGGGCAAACGCGCGCGCAAACCAGAGAAACCGTTCGGCGTCGCTTGTCACCGGCTCCCGATCCGGAAGGGCATAGGCGGCGGCACTGGCGGCAAAAAAACGACGGTCGAGAAATTCCGCCATGCCGGAGGGATTCTGAGCCAGCTCAGCCAGTAGATCGGCCATGCGGAAGCCGTCCGGCGTCAGGGACCATACAAACTGTCGCGGGCTATCTCCCGTTCGCTCGACCAGACCGAGGTCGAGCAACAGCTCCATACGGGGTCGGAGATAGTTTTCCTCGGTACTCATGGATTTTTCAACGGACTCGAGGTATTCACGCACCGGCCTCAGCTCGTTGATGTCATCAACGCCCGAGCCGGCGGACACCGCCTGAAGCAGCGCTTCGATCGATTTCCGCAGAAGTCCGGGCGCGCCATCCGATGAACGGCTGCGCAGGGGGCGTTGCTCCCGCAGATCGGCGGCCATGATGCCCAGAAGAGTGGGCCAGAGGCAGTCCGCCTCAAACAGCAGACGCAGATAAAGCAGCCGTACGGGCAGCGATGGATTCGGCACTAGGGGATTGTCGGTATCCGCGCCCGCCCTCAGTAGAAATACCCGCAGCAGGTGGCCCATCTCGGAGAGTTCGAAGGTCGGAAGAACCAGGTTTACCATCTTTGCCAGGTCCACCACCCGGTGAGACTTGCGCTCATTCAGCGCACCTACGGCGGAAGGCACCCGATTATCGTTGAGCCAGAGTTCGCAGAGCGTGAACCAGTCACCGCTGCGGGTCAGGGGTCGGAGAATCGCCGTCGGATCGTCCTCCGGGCTGCGCCTGGCGGCCTCTTCCACGAGCTTGGTCTGCCGTTCAGCCGGGACGCGCCCCCAGAGGACAGCATAGCGAGGCGAATCCGAGTAGATTTTCTCGAACAACACCGCGTCAATCCGGGCGTTCAAGGCGTCCGGGGTATCGATGTCGCGGATGCCCTGAAGCGCGGCGACACCGAGGTAACCGATGCGCTGGTGCCACGGATCGAGGCTACGAAGAAGTGGAAGACGTCCGATCATACCGATTCTCCGCCATGCACCGTTACGCGCGGCCGCACCGAAACCATGAAAATGCGTCCGACGGTATCGCGGGCTTGGGCGTGCGATGCGGAAATGATGGCTTGGCCCTTACCCAGCGAACGCACCAGTTCCGGGAAGCCGAGCACACGCTGGCCTTCGCGGATCTCGGACGGCAAAACCGCCAAGAGATTGCCGCGCACCAGATCGATATCGTCCTGAGTGAGCAGACGATGAATCACGTAGAAGTCGGCCTGACTGCGGACCTTTGCGCTGATGGCGGCGGTGGTGGGCCGCTGGGTGGCGAGCAGCAGCGAGAGTCCGTAGTTGCGGCCTAGCAGACAGAAGTCCTCCAAGGCCTCTCTGGCCTCGCCGCCGTCATCGCCCAGCAGTTCCTGCGCCTCATCGATGGCGACGACAGAACGGGGAGCGCGCCGAGCCAGCTCAGCTTCAAGCCGGGTCTTTTCGGCAGGCGCGAGCGTTTCGACCAGGAGCCGCTGGTTGATCTGCGAGGCGTGCTCACGATCACTCAAAATCCGCCGAATCAGCAGCCGCGTCACCACCCTCCGCAGGTCGTGCCCCACGCGGGCCGGCAGCATGAGGATGCCCAGCCGGCCGGGCTGAAGAAGGTCGGTCAGCGGGGTGCCCTGGCCGCTGAAGACCGGCTGGCGCGCGAGGGCGCCGAGGCTGCGCGTGAGAGCCCGAAGCGTGGAAGGCGAATGCACCGTCTGCTGCTGACCGGCGAGGTGATTCAAGTAATCGACCAGGTCCGGCAGCCGGTAGTTCGGGTTCGCCGCGCGGCGGGTCATGCCGTCAGTCCAGCCGTCCTCGACGACCGCGGCGTAGGCCTCGTCCAGAGCGGCGCCCTGCGGGTCACGGAGAAGGTTCAGGCCGAGCAGATCGGCGAGATCGGCGGCGTGCAGGTCGCTCATCCTCACCGTGAAGTCCGTCACATTCGGCGGATCGTTCTCATTGCGGAAACCGGCGGGGAGCCACACGGCCACATTGATGTCCTCCGGCTGGAGATCCCACGGCCGAAGCTCGGCAAACTGGGCAGCCACCTTGGGCGGGCCATCGGCCCGAACCTTGTGCATGGTCGTCCAGAAGTTGCCCATGGGATCGAGCAGCAGCACCGCGCGGCGTTCGGTATGCTGCGAGATGCTGGTGCGCGGGGCGGCGGTGCAGAGCCCTTCAAGGAGGACGCCGAGACTGTGGCTCTTGCCGCTGCCCCGCTTGCCGATGACCAAGCCCACGAACTCCTTGGACCCGCCGAACCAGACGCTGCGGCGGCTGCCGGTTTCCGCGACCTTGCCGAACATGACCCGCGTGCCGTCACCCTCGGTGCCGACGCTGACGTCGCCGCTGATCGGCTCGGTAACGATATATTGATGGTTGCTCATGGGAGAATCAGGCGAGGCCCATTTCCTGCAGATGCTTTTCGGTGATGAGCCGGCGACCCTTCAGGAAGGCCTCGGCGGCGACATTGTTGAGCTTCTCCAGGATTTCGGAGGGCTTGGCGCTGCGCGGGTCAACCGTCACGTGGCCGCAGAACTGGTCGAATGCCGTGCGGTCCGCGAACGGATAGAGAGCCGCGTCGTAGGGCGCTTTAAGGCTTTCGGAGGTTTCCAGGGCCTTGCGGCGTTCGGCGTCAATCAGGACCCCGAGCAGCTGCTTGAGGAAGGAGGATGCCTCCTGGGTGCCGAAGGCCGGAAGCTGCCGGATGTTATCCTTCTGGATGCGGCGCACGATGTCGGGGAACGTGATAATCTTCGGCAGGCCTTCGACGCGTTCGGCGCCGATGGCCATGACGATGTTCACGTTCTCGGTATCGAGCAGGAGACGGATGGACTCTTTCCAGAGCGCCTCCGCGTTCTTATTGGTGATGCGCTGGATGTTTTCCACCTCGTCGATGAGGTAGAGCAGCTGGCTGCCGGTCTCCCGCTCGATGATGGTGCCCAGCGCGGCGGTCACGGCGGCAAAGTCGTGGCTGCTGTCCAGGCTGGACTTGGTAACGCCGGCCAGACGGACGTCTTCGCCGCGCAGTGTCATGCCGCAGAGGAACTGCCAGGCATACTGCACCAGCTGCTGATTTTCTCCGCCGAAGGTGCGGAGGGCGTTGGCCACGTCAGTGGCGTTGCCGGCCAGTTCCTCGAAGGTCGGCAGCTTGGCGCCGGTCCGCAGCTTCAGCGAATAGGCCGATACCAGCTCGCGCATGGCCTCGCGGCCCAAGGCGTTAATCATGTCGAAGTGCAGTTTCTCGAAGCCGGTCTTGTCCTGGATGTCGGTGCAGGCGACATACACGGTCCGGAACTTGTAGCCCTTGCTGGTGACGACGTGCTCGGTGTGACGAAGCCGGTGCGTCTTACCGATGCCATACTGGCCCCACCAGGCGAGACGCACGGGCGTGCTCAGCAGGCTGGCGCGCTTGAGCGCGGCGTCGATTTCGTTTTCCCACTCGGGTTCGCCGAGAAGGAAGATTTTGTCGGGGACCGGGCTCGTCTTGAAGTTCTTGCGGGCATCCGCAAGGCAGAACCACTCGGAAAACGAGGGCTGCGCATTGGTCTTGGTATCCTGGCTCATGGTAGTTTGGGATTAATGGTTGAGGTTAAAGGGCCGGGCCGCGGACCGGATTGTTTCGAAGCGGTCGATGGCGGTAAAAAGCGAACTGCTGCTGCTCGTGGGACGGGTGGTGCGGAAGAGCACGCCGACCTCGTTGTTGGTCGTTGCACCCGCGCGCGTGAGATTGTGTGAACCGATGACGAAGGCACCGGACAGGTCGTCCCTGAGATAAACGAAAAGCTTGGCATGGAGTGCCCGCAGGGCGCGGGTCTCGGCCAGCCTCCAGGGAAATTCTGCCGCCACCATGGCGCCAGCCAGAGCCGAGGCCCCCGGCCGCGTCACTACGTCGAGGGTCAGCTCGCGATGATTCAAGGCCGCAAAGCGGTCGAGAATGGCGGTGGTCATAAAGGCGCTGGCGATCATGAGGCGGCCGGGACCGCGGCCTTCGCCGAGGGCACCGAAGAACTCGTCGAGCAGATTGGTGCCGCCGACGATGAGTTCATCGGAGTCCTGCAGGAGATAGGGTGAAAAGGGGTGCATGGCTTCAGGCAGGGTTGAGTTCGGCGCGCCATTGGGAGATTTTTACCCGAACGCTGTGCGGCTTCACGTCGGGAAAGATGCGCCGGAGGATGGCGTTGTCCGGGGCGACTTCGTCGAACCACGCGAGCACTTCGCGCCGGGCGAGCATTTCGCCGCGCTGGAGCGCTGCGCCCGGACTGCCGATGGCGCGCATGCGCCGCAGATCGGCGGCGAGCGAACCTTCCTGGCTGCCGGCGAACTGACGTTCCTGTTCGAGCGCGATGTCCTTCAGAGGGAGGCGGCCGCCCCGGATCAGGAACTGGGCGATGGCGCGTTCCAGCTGACGCACGTTACCGGGCCACCGGTAGCCGCGGGCCCACTTCAGGTCAGACGCCGCGAGTGAGGGCAGCGTGACGAGGGCGTTTTCATAGGAGTGCTTCTGGCGGTCCTGAATGGCGCGGGCAATATCTTCAATGTTCTCAGGCTGTTCGCGCAGCGCGGGAAGCGAGAGCTGCGCATCGATGCGCCAGAGCAGGTCCTGGCGGAATTTTCCGTCGGCCACCAAGGCGGGCAGATTGCGGTTCGTCGCCAGCAGAATCCGCTTGGTGGTTTCACGTTCCTCGCCGCCGCCGAGCGGCCGGAAACGTCCGGTGTCCACGACGTGCAGCAGCTTGGCCTGGAGTTCCATCGGGCAGTCGCCGATTTCATCAAGGAGGATGATGGAGCCTTCGCCGCCAAAGGCCCCTTCACGGTCCCGGTCCAGACCGGTGTAGGCGCCCTTCCTGGCTCCAAACAGTTCCGCCTCCAGCATCGGCGCCGGGATGCCCGGCACCAGAACCTCGGTCAGTTCGTGGGTCGCATGCGTCGCCCAGTTCTCGAAAATTTCCTCCTGCTCCTTACCCTGCCTTGAAATCAGCAGCGCGTGGGCGGCGAGCACCCGTGCAAAGTGATTCTTGCCGACACCCGACTCACCGCAGAGGAGGATCGCGCGGGTCAGGCTGCGGTTGGCCTGGGCGTTGATCACCTTGATCTCCTCGCGGAGGGCGATGATCTTGGGCGATGTGCCAGGAAGCACTTTCTCCAAGAAAGCATCTTCGACGGTGGCCGGGAAACGAGTTTTCATTTTATTCGTCCGGCCAGATAGCTCACGGTGTGCCAAGTTCATAAAGTGCTATTGATCAGCATATTATTGTTTTTAGGCAGGTGCCTATATTATACGGGATAGTTAATCCCGATAACGCTTACGTTAATAAGCATCTTCATGCTTGGCGAATCATTTCCCTCCTTGCATTCATCCTGGACCTGCGGCGTCGCCTGCGGCACCAGGTAAGCACCGCCACTCATGCCCATCCCTGTCATCGATCTCTTCGCCGGCCCCGGCGGCCTAAATGAAGGTTTCAGCCAAATACGCGATGAGGCCGGCAAGCGGGTTTTCAAATCGGTGTTGTCGGTGGAGTGCGAAGAGACGGCGCATCGCACGCTGACACTCCGCGCTTTTTATCGCCATTTGGAAGACGCCGGCCAAACGGCGGACTACTACAGATATCTCAACGAGGACATCGACCGGAATAAACTTTTTCGGCTGCATCCGGCGGCGGCCGCCGCGGCAAAGGCCGAGGCGCTGAAAGCCACGCTGGGACGGGCTGGCAGCAACGAAAAAATCGAAGCCAGAATTGCGGCGGCGCTGGCCGAAGTGCCCCACAATCTTCGCATTCTCATCGGAGGGCCCCCCTGTCAGGCTTACTCCCTGGTCGGACGCTCACGACGGAAGCACGACAAGCATTTTGCGAAGGACAAAAAGCATTTTCTCTACAGAGAATATCTTCAGATCGTGGAGCGTTTTCAGCCGGCGGTTTTCGTGATGGAGAATGTCGCAGGCCTGCTCTCGGCGAAAAACAAGGACGAGCGGATGTTCGAGCTGATCCGGCAGGACCTGGAGAATGCCGGCTATTCCCTCTTCCCGATCAATCCGCCGGACCCCGAGGGGGATCTGAATGATCGCAAGCGCTATGTGGTCAACGCGGAGGAATACGGCGTGCCGCAATGCCGTTCCCGCGTTTTCATTCTGGGGCTGAGGAATGATCTGAATCTGGTGCCGCGAACGCTGACGCGGCCAGGCGGTGATCCCGTAACGGTAAGAGAAGTGCTCGGAGATCTGCCGCGCATCCGCAGCAAGCTGTCGAAGGCAAAGGATTCACCGGAAAGCTGGAAAGCTGCGGTGCAGCGCCTGGGAGAGTATCAGTTTAATCAGCTCGAGGAGGAATTCCGCGAGAAACTCATGGAGCGACTGCAGATCATCCCGGACGGATACGAACTCGGCAAGCGAGTGCTGAAGCGGACAAAGGCCGGGCCGGAAAAACTTCGCGAGTGGTTTGTTCATCCCGAATGCAAAGTGGTGGTGAATCACAACAGCCGGGGGCACATGGCCAGCGATCTCATGCGGTATTTCTTCTGGTCGCAGTATGCCGAGTTCTATGAAAATTCCCCGTCGCTGCAGGATGTGCCGCACTTCATGCGGCCGGATCACAAGAACGTTACCGGAGACTTGGACGAGCTTCCCTTCAGCGACCGCTTCCGGGTGCAGCTGGCCCACCGGCCGTCAACAACGGTAGTTTCTCACATATCCAAGGACGGACACTACTACATCCACTACGAGCCTAAGCAGTGCCGCAGCCTGAGTGTGCGGGAGGCGGCACGGCTGCAGACCTTTCCCGACAACTATTTTTTCGAAGGGCCGGTTACGGATCAGTATCGACAGGTGGGAAATGCGGTGCCGCCGTTTCTGGCCAAGCAGATTGCCGCGCTGGTCTATGGCATCCTGACGCCGCCGCCGGCGCCAGTTCCTCCTACCGCCGCACCGGCGCCGTGATCTTCCGGTGGAGCCGGGCCAGCGAGGATTCGTTGAGCTCGCATTCCCAGATGGTGAGAACGCGCCAGCCCGCGCGGCGTAGGCGAACCGCGTTGCGGCGGTCGCGAGCCTGATTGCCCGTCAGCTTGGCGAGCCAGAACGCGGTGTTGCTTTTGGGAAGCACGGCATTGCGGCAGCCGCTATGGCGGTGCCAGAAGCAGCCGTGAATGAAAACGACCGTTTTAAGGCGACGGAAGACGAGATCGGGCCGGCCCGGCAGACCGCGGCCGTGCAGGCGATAACGGAGTCCGCGGCAATGCAGGTAGCGACGGACGACCAGTTCGGGTTTGGTGTGCTGGCCGCGAATCGCCGCCATGTTGCGGCTGCGGGTGGCGCGGTCGAAGACGTCGGCCATGAGCAGACAGGCTCAGACCGGAACCAGCTCCGGGTGCTTCTCGCGCAGCCAGGCCAGCACTGCGTCACGAAGTTCGCCGGAGAACTGAATGAGTTCATCCGCATCCTCGCGGCTGGCAAAACCGGCGTGGTCGTATTCCACCTTGTTGCGAATGTTGCGGCAGTCGTCGAGGTATTGCGCGTCCTTCTCCCGATTGGGGAGAATATGAGGCAGGCACTGCAGAATTCGATAGTGAGTCAGCTGACCTTTGGCCGGCTCATAACCCTCCGCGTAAAGCAGCAGGGTGCAGAGCTGCAGCGCGGCATTGTAGGCGATATTGAAGCGCCAGTCCTGAGAAATGCCGTCGCCCGTCGCGTCGCGGATGTCGCGATCGGCGATCAGCCAGAGATTGCGGGTCTCCTCAAGGCTGGCTTGGTGCGGACGAAGCCAGCTGATTTTCAACCAGTGTGTTAAACTCATGTTCGTTCCCCCGAATGAAAAGTTTAGGTTTGGAGAGGACGTCCTTCAGGAAATGGTCACGCGAGGCGAGGCGCCGGGCAAGTTCGTCGCGGCTGTAGATGTGTGAGTTGATTTCACGGCCAAGCTGATCGGCAACGCCGTGAAGCAGAGCCGTGAGGTCACGGCGACCAAGGGAGCCGATAACCATGAGATCGACATCGCTCTCCGCGCGTTCCGAAAGCTGCGCCAGCGAGCCGAAGACAAAGGCATGCTCGATCTTCGGAGAGCTGAGGGCCTGTTGAAGAACGTCATGGAGGCCGGCGGTCTTCAGGACGATGCTGCACAGCTCAGCGTAGATGGGGTGGTTGGCGTTGGCGGTGTAGTTGATGCGCCCGCCGTCAGGAATGGCGACGATGAGGTCCAAAGCCTTGAGTTTTGCGAGCTGCTGCTCAATCGAGCGGGAAGCAAAGCCGGTTTCGTTCTTTAACTGTGTGAGGTATACGGGTTTACGATTCACGCCGAAGAGGCGGCGGAAGAGTTCGCCGCGCACGCGGGAGAGGAAGATGTCGGCAAGTCGGTTCATGATGTCTGCTATAACCAGGCGTCTACCTGGCGAGGCCAGGCGGGCTGCCTGGCGTGACCAGGTGATTACCTGGCCAAACCAGGCGCCTCGGCAAGCTGAAAATGAGCATGTTATGCAAGGTGCGAATGAATGGTGGGTTGCGAAGGGTCTTGCGGGGCGGTGAATCGCCGCTAGCCTCGGCGTGAATACCTTAACGTAGATATGCAATATAAGGAATCAGCAGCCGGATTACTTGAAGAGATCATCGCCAGGCTGCGGGAGCTTGACCGGCTGACAGAGACGGAAGTCAGCCATCGGCTTGATCTGCTGGAGCCGCTGACGACTAGGCTGGAAGCCATCCGGCAGGACCTAGTTCGGGAAAACGGTCTGCTTCCGGCTATGCGGAAAACCAATGAGCTCAGGGCGCGGCTGATCGGCGGTATCTGGGGTTTGGATGATCCTAAATACCGATCAACGCTCGCGGCTCTGCTGGGCAGCTATCAGCGCCAGGCGAAGCCGCCGAAGGCACGGCTGGGAGGGCTGAAAGGTGGCCGGCCGAGAAAGGATGGCCGGCCGGTGCGGACGATGGAAAGCAAGGGTTACTCTGCGGATTGTCTGCCGGAGCCCAAAGAAAAAGGAGTGCGGATCCACCCGGAAGCGCGGGAATTTCTCCGCGCCAGCGGAGGTCAGCCGTAAGGCTGAGCGAAGTCGAGGATATCGGCGACAAGGCCGAGGCGAAGCCGGAGGGCACGGAGGAGGAACTCCGAGATCAGCGGGCCGCGACGATGACCGGTGAAGTCAAAGGCGAATCCATTGCTGACGAAACGGCGATGCCAGTCGGCGAGTTCTTGGAGGAAAAGGGCTTCGACGCCGCAGCGGGCGGCTTCGCGGTTGGCATGGGCAAGCGCGGTAGGAGTCATTTCGGCATACTCATCGAGACGCCAGCGACGGTCGGCGGCACGGGAGACGAAGCGTGCTAGGATGAATTCGAGATCGATGAGACGGAGCTGCCCGGCGACCGACCAGGGTTCGGGCCACTCTCCGCGGTCGAGGACAAAGAATGCACAGATGCGGGCGACAGTCTGAGGGTCATGTGGCGCGAGTTCTTGGAGGTCGATCCCCTTGGCGGCGGCGACCTTGGTGAGCAGCATGCCGGCGTCACCCCGGTCGAGGCGGATACCCGGAGCTTCCAGATCGCGTTCGGCTACGAACCAGCGAGAATCGACGACGCCCAGACCCAGATGGCGAGCGAGCTGGTAGCCTGCGATTTCGTTGAGGGCGGTTTCCTTAAGCTTGGCGATCCAGCCGTCAAACTCCGGGTGGGCGTCGAACTTGGCTTGATGCAGACGGGAGGGGTCGCCGCGCAGGGGATCGGGAATCCACATGCGATCAGGATGACGGGCGGAGCGGTTGGAGCCAAGGCCCGAGCAGGGGATACGGGGTGATGCCGGCGGCGAATGACTAATGGCCGTTCCCCATGGGATACCACGCCTCATAAATGTCCGTGGTCGCGGCCTTGCCGGCGGCTTTGCGTTCATTGCATCGGCGGCAGAGCAGCTGAATATTAGAGACATCGTTGAGTCCACCACTCTCGAGCGGAACGATGTGATCGAAGTTTTCAGCCGGCCAGATACTGACCAGTCCGCTCAGGTCGTTGTGACAGAGCACGCAGCAGCCGCGATCCCGGTAGAAGACGGCACGGCGTACCCACTTGGGCGGGCGAACCCGACGCAGCACACCTTTCTTGGCAAACAGCGGGCGGTATTCCTCCTCGATTTCGTCCGGCTCGGCTTCCTCCACCTGACTGGCTATCATTTCGTTGAAGAGTAGCAGCAGGCCGCGGTTCTGGAACAGGACGAAGAAGACCTCGCTGACCATCCGGTCCAGTAGCTCGTCCACGGCGCCGTCGTCGCGCAGCGACATTACATATTCGTGGACGTCCTCTTGGGTCGCGTCGGCAAAGGCGGTCTTTCGCTTCTTGAGGTAATCATCAAAGCTCGGGTGAGGAATGGCGTGAAACTTCAGAGCCTCATTGATCGGCAGATGGCTCGGACGGATATGCTCCACCACCACCGGCAGTGACGCGTATTTTTCGGCCAGCTCTTGGCGGTTTTCGATTTCCAGATCCATCGTCGCGTCGAGGATCACCTCTTCGGTCACATGGAAAATGAACGCATGAAAAGCCGAGTTCCGGCGGTAAGGAGTCACCAGACGGAGATATGCTCCGTCGCCGTAGAATTCATTCAGGTTGCGAATAAACGCGAACTGGTCGTGCAGGATATTCCGCACGATATTGGCGAGGTAATATGTCTCGTAGAACCGAATCTCGATCTTTGGGCGTTCCATCGAATCGGGTTAGCATGGAGATGTGGCTTTCGGCAGGCGAGCTCGTTGCATCACGGAAAATCGACGAGTCGGAGTCAGATTATCCTGGGCAGACTCCGCTAGGCAGCTAAAGTGCAGCAGCGGATTCCGTCAACCCATGGGCCTCACTTATCATTTCAGTTTTCGCGCCCCGGCGACCGTGTCGCCGGAGGTGCTGGAGGCATTCCTACAGAACGTCGAGGGTGACGCACGGCTGATGGGCTTTCAGCCGACGACCGTAGTGAACGGTCCGTTCGATACACCGGAGCGGCGCGAATTCTCCCGTAGGGTTGCCCGTGGCCTGACGATTGAGGACGAGCGGCTACGGGGAGTCGAACTGGCCAAGGACACCTGTTGGAGCGCTGGAGACGGTTACTGCCGGCTAGCGCCTGAATATGGCGTGCTCTTGGTCGTCACCGATGAGCGAGGCTGTGAGATTGTCTTCGGGTTCTTCCGTTATCCTAGGGTAATCCGGGACCGGGCCGGCCGGGAAACCATGGCCGTGCCGGGCGATGGCGACTGGACGACCGGCGACTACGTGAAGAGCGCGGACCCGCGTTACCGTGCGATTGTTCGGCGGTTTGCTGCCGCCGGCTATCTCGCCTTCGAACTAGATGAATTTTTGTCGGAGGCGCAGCGCACATGAGTCGGCCAGCAAACATCTGCGGTCCGGTCGTGGCCCGTCTGCGCCGCAAACAGGGACTCACGCAGGAAGAACTTCAGCAGCGATGCAGGGCGGCTGGCTGGCCGGTCGCGCGGTCGGTGCTGGCCAAGGTTGAACGACAAAGCCGTTCAGTCAGCGACCTTGAGCTGGTCGCGCTAGCACGGGCCCTGAAGGTCAAAGTCGGTCAACTCCTTCGCGGCCGTGTCAAAGCCTGATCTCAGCGGAAAGACAGTTCTGATCACCGGCGGCGAATTCGCAGGAGAGGAAGGCGTCTGCCTTGGTTTGGCACAGGACAATCGCCTGTGGGCGGTTTCGCCGAATTCCTCCAGCCGGATTGTGAATCTGAAATTCGAAAAGGAATTCGGAGTGGTACTCAACCCGGGCCAGAAAGCTGGCATAAACTGAGGATAACTCTGAAGCGCCATGGCACGACACACCGCTGGATTCTTCAAGGCCAAGGCAATTCTGCTTAAGGAGAAGGAAATCGCTCTGCTCATTGGCAACGGCATCAACAATGCAGTAAGACATAAGCGCGGGATCAGCTGGAAGCAGCTCATGGAAACCCTAGTCACAGAGGCTGCCGGCTTTGCGGAGCATCCCAATAAGGCCCGAAAGCGGCTGCTTCGGCTACTAAACGAAAACGAGCATAAACGAACGCCAGCCAGCAATCCGGAGGTCTTCGATCTCATAGAAGCGACCTGTAATCTCGTTCCCGGCTCAATGAAGCCCGCCACGGAACAGCTCTCCCTACATACTCGGATTGCGGAGCTTTTTGCTCGCATGGAGCACGGAGCCCCGCATCGGGCGCTGGTTGCTTGGGCGGCCGCTAACGGTGTCCCGGTAATGACCACCAATTACGATCACTGCCTGCAGGAAGCGATAGAGGGTGCTGCGATACCTCGGCGGATATTCACAACACGACTGAAGTTAAGTGACCGCTATCCTTGGAACCGGTACTATGCTCCGCAGTCCGTCCGCGACCCGATTGACTCTTTTGCGGTATGGCACATTCACGGAGACCATGCCCTGCGGCGCAGTATCCGTATCGGACTCGATGAATACATGGGGATGGTCGAACGGTTGCGAAAGCTGAAGCACGGAGTGGCGAAGGAGATTTTGTCTGATCCGGATGAAGATCCGACGAGGGATCCGGCTTATCATGCCGCCCCTTGGCTGCGGATTTTTATGGGTCGAAAACTGTGGATTCAGGGGCTAGCCTTGCATGCCGATGAGGTATCGCTACGGTGGCTTTTAATTCAGAGGTTTCGCTACTGGAAGCGCTATCGATCCGAGCACCGTCAGTGCAGTGGTTGGTATGTCCATGGGCCAGTCAAGATATGTGGCGGGTTAGACGATGACCGACGCGCCTTTCTTGAGAGTGTTGGGCTGAAGATCATCGAGATACAGAACGCCGAAAATATTTACGAAAATCTTTGAAGTGGACCCCGAAAGTTGGACAGCGGGGGACGGTCCCCATAAACCAAGAAGGAACTGTCCAGCATGTCCAAAAAACGACGCCAGCATAGTGCGGCGCTGAAGGCCCAAGTGGGGCTGGAGGCGCTGAAGGAAATCCAACCCGTCCATGTGATCGCAGCGAAGCACCAGGTGCATCCGACGCAGGTCAACCAGTGGAAGAAGGAGGTCGCCGAGCGGTTGCCGGAGGTCTTCAGCAAGCAGGCCGACCCCGAGGCGCTCGCCGCCAAGGAGCGCGAGCAGGAGCTCTACGCCGAGATCGGGAAACTGAAGATGCAGCTCGAATGGCTCAAAAAAAAACTTGGCCCGTATGGGGACTGAGGAGCGCCGCCGGATGATCGAACCCGAGCACCCGAAGTTGCCGGTGACCGAGCAGTGCCAGCTGCTCGGTCTGCCGCGTTCGAGTTATTACCATGAGCCGTTGCCGGAATCGGACGCCAATCGCCGGCTGATGCGGGTGATCGACGAGACCTATCTGGCGTGCCCGTTCTTCGGTTCGCGACAGATGACGCTGTGGCTGCGCCGGCAGGGCTATCGGGTGAACCGCAAGCGCGTGCGGCGGCTCATGCGACTCATGGGGTTGGAGGCGTTGGGCCCGAAGCCGCGGCTCTCCGCGGCCAACCGAGCGCACCCGGTGTATCCGTATCTGCTGCGGCATCTGGCGGTCACCCGACCCAACCAGGTGTGGGCGACGGACATCACCTACCTGTCACTGCCCGGCGGCCACGCCTATCTCTGCGCCGTCCTCGACTGGCACAGTCGGTATGTGCTGAGTTGGGAGCTGTCCAACACCCTCGATGCCAGCTTCTGCGTCCGGGCGATGCAGCGGGCCATCGCCCAATACGGCGTCCCGGAGATCGTGAACACCGATCAGGGCTGCCAGTTTACCTCGGCGGAGTTTACCCAACCCTTGCTGGCCGCCGGCATCAAGCTGTCGATGGATGGGAAGGGCCGGTGCCTGGACAACGTCTTCGTCGAGCGGCTGTGGCGCACGGTCAAATACGAGGAGGTCTACCTCAAGAGTTACCACTCGCTGGTCGATGCCCACGCCCAGCTCGAAACCTACTTCCGCTTCTACAACGAACGCCGGCCGCACCGCGCTCATGCCGGCGGCACCCCGGGCGAGGCCTACCGCGCCACCGAACCGGAGGCCGTCAACCAATGAGCACACCCGCGGATTGGTCGCTCCCTGCGGCAAGCTTTGGCGCTCCTGTCCTCGGGAGCGACCAATCCGCTTGTCCGGCACACGAAAATTATATCTTAATCTCCCGTCCCTCCTGTCCAACCAACGGGGTCCACTTCACTTTTCAATAAAGCCATCGGCCGCGACTAAGGCCTTTCGGCATCTCAATTGGTGTTACGTAGTAGCACTCTTTGAAGACGTGGCTTGGTTGTTGCCTTGCTAGGTGACATGTTGTCCGCGCTACCTGCATGTTGCTGCATGCTCTACTAGGGATTGCGGATTTAACAGGTAGGGCGTATGGCAGGAAGACGCCCACTAACTCAAACAGAAGAGCGCCAGTTGTTGCGCTTGGCTCGCAAGCTCCACCCCCGCAATCGGGCACTGATCACCGCCCAGTGGTTTACGGGATTTAGGATTCATGAAATCCTATCGCTCACCGTAGCGAGTGTGCTGCGCAACGGAGCCATTGTTTCACAGATCGGCATCACGCCTCGGTTTTTGAAGGGCAATTTCGGCCGTACCCGCTGGGTGCCCGTCCTGCCGGAATTACATCGAGCACTGGTGAGACAGCTGTGGTGGCTTGAGAGGAAGTTTGGCCTGCGGCCAGACCTGCCCTTATTTCCGAGCCGCAAGCGACGCCGGGACGGCGTGGTCAGAGCAATCTGCCGTACCCAAGCCCACGACATTGTGAAGGCGACCTTCCGCCGAGCAGGTATCGAAGACGATGGTCGCCTTGGCACTCATTCGCTCAGAAAGACCTTCGCAAGAAATGTCTACAAGCACAGCGGCAACGATCTCATGGTCCTGAAAGCCGCTCTCCATCACTCCGACGTCGATACGACACAAAAGTATTTGGAGACGCGTGAAGAGGATGTCGTGGCTGCGATCACCAAGTGTGATTTCACAAGGCGAGGGCGGCAGCGACGCGAGAAGCTCCCTGCCTGGGGAACTAAGGCTCGCTGGCCACGGGCACGAACGAAGCGGGCCGCATAATCTCCGAAAGAGAATACAAGTAATGAAAAGACAAACAGACCTGAGCCCAGGGCTCTTAACGAAAAAAGTGTTTCAGCGACACCGCGCTAATGTGCGCAAGCTGGTAAAGAGTCGGAGCATGGCGAGGCTCGTGCATGAGCTCCTGCGCCGACTATGGCCACACGAAGTAGGGGAGACGATACCGGCGGGGCTGGTTCAATTCCTAAGAATTTCCCTGCGCCCGGATCTAATAGATTTGGTGAAGCCGGAGTATTTTCTCCGCCCGCTCGAGCACATGGAAATTCGGGGACTGGTGATCGAGTTCATAATCATTTGGGCTCCAAGTGACGTTGAGCTCGATCTGCTCGCCACGAAAATGGCTCCCCACGCCGCTGAGTTCAGCCGTGACATTCACGCCGCCATCGAGCGCACCATGGAAGACAAATACATGATGCCAGACACGGGCATGGACCGTGTCGATGTTCGGAAGAGGCTCCTAGAGCTTTTGGGCCGTGTGACCAACAAGGCCATCTGCCTAAGAGCGACTCAGTCCAAAAACTGAATCAGCCGTACCCGGGGTCACTCGCTCAATTGGCCTGTTGGGTGGATGCTGGCTAGCTGCGCTTGAAGGCGAGTGCCATCAAGTGCTTCTTCATGACTACACCTATGGTAGCTTGAATAACTGGGCGAAGTGATCGCAGGCGGCGAGGATGAGCCTCATACGTGCCAAAGTTGTTGGGAAGGCGGTTGGCCTTAGGCTTTCTACGTGTGAATCGATAGATGTCCATCTGCGCCCGATCAAAGGCGACACGTGTAACCCTAATCCGGAACTCGCACTTTTCTTCGCTGCCAAGTCCGGAGACCCATTTCCCGCGCCCTCCAGCACTCAGCCACAATCCACAAGGCAAGGAGCGTATAAAGATGAAACCATCTGGTGCGCGGCGATCTATCTCGATCAAATCCAGATCGAGTAACTTCCCAAGTGCTCCCAGGGGAAGTTTCTCCAGAATCTTCTGCAGGTGTTTCACTAAAGCACGAAAATCAGCCAAGCATGTGGGGTCAACGAAACAGCCTTGGCACTTCAACCTGCCGTACCCTCCGCTCCCCCGAACCGAACGTTTTCCCGAAAAGGTTCATCCGGTTTTGGTGCTCATTCTGCCCCACGGCGGGATCCTTCTCTTGAGGCGAGCGGGATTTTCAATACCTGCAGCCACCGTCGGTCAAAATGACGACAGGGTGCATCGGTCCCCGCTCCAGTCGGCTTACGGTTCTTTCTCTTCGTCGAGACAGCTTTAACGACAACAGATAGATCAATCCAAAACAACATCCCGGACTGACTCTTGTGGTGCTCGAAAATTGAGACCTATCATTATCGCTGAACCCCGACAATGTCAGTGGGCAAGTCAACGCGCTTACGCTTGAACACAGGATTTTCGGAGGGAATATGGCTCCAGTGGTAGCGCGTCGCTCAAATTAATAGATCATCTGTTTGATGCTAAGGAGAATTACATGCGGCTAGACAGATGCGCTTGCGAGAGATTTTTGGGAACTAAAAATTCAAGTGGTCGACGCAAATTGGGTGAAGGTTATAGGGTTTGTAGGATGTGCTTCCGGATTCTGATATACATGAGTGGCGGACTGAGAATCGAGGAATAGCCTAACCTTTGGATGTGTTCGGAGTACTGTGGCTGGGCAAGCAGTGCTTATTGGATCCTGGAGAGTTGCGCGAACTGCCATGGCTTTTCGAACACCTGGCACTATACAGAAAAGCTGCCTCGCAGTGAGCAATCGAGGAATCGTCAGCGTGAGCGCCGAACGAGGCACCGCGTCTAGATTTGGAAAGCATCCGTCATTAACTTGCTGTTGTCGGCAGCCGGGATCGAGTTCAACGCATTTGACGGCTTGGGGATCATTAAAATCAGCGACGGGCGGATCGTTGAATGCAATATGGCCGTTCTCGCCGATCCCGAGGAGGACGAAGTCGATGGGCGCTTGGGCGAGAAGGTGCCCATAGCGGTCGCATTCCACTGGGATGGAAGCGTCGCCGGCGAGTTCATGGCACCCGGCCAACGTAACCTGGTGGCAAAGGCGCGTGCGCAGGTAGTGACGAAAGCTGGCGGGATGGGTCGCTGGGAGTCCAACATACTCATCCATGTGAAATGCCGTGATTTTGTCCCAGGCCACTCCCGGGGCACGTACCAGCTCAGCGAGGAAGGCGTCTTGCGAAGGTGCACAAGCAAATATCACCCGGACGCTACCTGCCTCTTGCAAGCGCAGGCGGAGGGCTTCGGCAACTTCGGCCGCTGCCGCAGCCCCCAGGATATGTCGGTCCGAATACACTGAGGCGACCAAGCTACCCGGCGTGCCGGGATGGGACGGTGTAAGTTTATCAGGCATTGGTTGGGTAAGTTAGGGTGGGCAGGGTTAACCCAAAATGCGCGGCCGGGGTCGTAGAGGCCAACGCCCACGCATGCTCGGGCGCAAGGCCAAGCCACCGAGCCGCGTTCTCCACGCCTTGGTCCAAGGTCAGGGATGAGCCGGCGAAATGGCCACTGTGGGGGAGCCGGACAATTCCGTCCTTTCCGACCTCGGTTTCGATCTGTCCGATGGTGTATCGACCCGGGCCGGCTCCCGCCGCCGCCATGGCGTCGGAGGTGAGCATCACCTTGTGGGCGGGCTTGGCCCGGTAGAAATTCCTCAACACCTGTGGCGGAAGATGGTGGCCATCGGGGATAAAGCATGCCGTGAGTTCGTCCCTCGCGAGGAGCCGTTGGATGACATTGTCGTGACGCGGCAACATTCCCGGCACCCCATTTCCGAGGTGAGTGCACAGCGTGGCGCCCGCCGTGATGGCCCGATCGATCTCGGCCTCGCTGGCGTCGGTATGACCGAGCGAGATCACTATCTTCTGCTGACGAGCGGCGGCAATCAGGTCCGTGCTGCCTGGCAGTTCCGGGGCCAAGGTCAGCAGGCGTAGCCGGCTGCGAGAGGCCTCGATCAGCCGGGAAAGTTCCCGCACATCGGGAGCATGCATTGCGTCCGGCGGATGGGCCCCGCGGTAGCCCGGAGTCGGATTCAGATAAGGCCCTTCCAAATGATAACCGGCTACCATGGCGCCGGCGAGCGGATCCAAGACGCAGAAGGATTCAATGCGATCCAGTTGGTTGAGCAATTGCTCGATCGGTGCGGTAATCAGCGTCACCAGCAGGCCATGTACGTGATGCCTGCGCAGCGACTCGAGCGCGCGGCGGAAATCCTTCTGTTGGATGCCAGGCTGCTGAAAGTCGACGCCGTCGAAACCATTGACTTGCAAGTCAAACAGCGCGGGGCGGGCGGAACTATTGAAGTGTGGCGCGTGCGCCATAAGGGAGGAGGGAGAGTGAGCGTGTTTTGCCTGCAAGCATGGATTGTGAATCCGTCGGTTCTCCGCCGATCGAGCGGGAGTGCTTGTCTGCTGTTGCTACAGGGGCGCGCGAAGGCCGATTCTGGATCGACTCTGCACCGGACCGCACCGGTTGGGTCCAAGCCTCCCGGCGAACCAAAGATGTCGTGGCGAGCCTATGCATCTTGTGGTGAGGTTCTTAGCCAAATGGGCGGGTCGCTTGTTTTCGCGCAGTTGCTTCCCGGGAGTCGCTCCATGCGACTCGCTTGATCTTGTCTCGTCGTCTCTTTCCCCCGCTCGCTGGGAGGGCGATTTAAGGGGGCGGTTGGCGGAGCATGTATTATAGTCAGACAACGGGTCTTGGGTCGACACCATCAGATTCCGGGCCCCAATATTCCCTAGCTCAGTCTGTGCCAAGGCGGAGCCAGCTATGTCCACCGTGATTCCACAACGTGTATCCTTGGTTGAGCAAACTGCGCGATTGATCCGGGAGCATATCGTGAACGGCCTGTGGCGAGACATTTTGCCTGGCGAAATTGAAATGGCCGAGAAGTTCAAGATCAGCCGGGTGACGCTTCGCGCGGCCCTAGACGAACTCAAGGCCGAGGGCTGGTTCCGGGGTACCCAAGGGAAACGCCGGTCCATCAATCGTTACCTGGCGACGAAAAGCCTGCCGCCACCTGCCTCGACCACGGTTGTCCTATTGTCACCGGTTTCACTGCACAACATGCCGAGCAGCCGGGTGGTGAGGCTGCTTACATTGAAGGAACATTTCGGTGCCGTGGGGTATGAGCTTGATATCCATTGCAGCCAAGCCTGCTACTCCCAACACCCTGAGCGAGCGTTGGAAGCATTGGCAGGCCGGGTTAGGCCGGCTGGGTGGGTGCTCTACCTCTCGACTGCACCGATGCAGCGGTGGTTTTTCGAGCGACGCCTCAACTGTGTGATCAGCGGGTCATGCCATCCAAACGTCGATCTGCCGTCCATCGACTTGGACTACACGGCAATCTGTCGGCATGCGGTTGGAAAGTTTGCCGCCAAGGGATACAAGCGTATAGCCTTGGTGATCCCGTTCAGTGATCAGGCCGGCAACCTGGAAAGCGAGCGTGGTTTCATGGAAGGAGGGGGACAGTTCCAGCACCAAGGGGTGGAAGTTCTGATTGTTCACCATGCTGGCACCGTCGAGGCTCTGTGCCGGGTGATAGACGGCTTGGTGAGTGGTCCGCGTCCCGTGACCGGGTTGCTCGTGGCCAAGCCGGCGCACGCCATCACCACAATCTGTCACCTGCTACGCAGGGGTATCTGCATTCCGGAAGCCGTGGGGGTTATATCACGGGATGACGACTTCTCGCTGGAGCCCGTAGTGCCCGTCATCAGTCGCTACCGCATCGATTCGATGCTCTACGCGCGTAAAGTCGCAAGGGTCGTTGTCCAGATGGTGCACCACGGCACGCGGCGGAACAAGGCCCACCGTTTGCTGCCGGAGCTTCTGCAGGGAGAAACATTCTGATTAAGGGAGTCGCATTTCCTGTCTGAGATTAAAACAACAACACGATGCTCGCAAAGATCGCCGGGATTCGTTTTCCATCCAGTGGATCCAGACGGCATTCGCCGCCTCTCGATTACACCCAACCTCATCCTGCGTGATGACCTCGATGTTTCTACGCCTGATTACCGGCCGCTTTTGGATGTCCCGGGTTTTTCGAGTGACCACGGTGTTGCTCCTGCTGCCGGCCCAGACTGTGGCGGAATTGCATCAGGTCGACATCTTCGAGAGCGGCAAGGACGGCTACCACACCTACCGGATTCCGGCACTTACCATCACGAGCAGCGGGGTGCTTTTGGCTTTTGCCGAGGGGCGGAAGAACTCACGCGCAGATTTCGGCGACATCGATCTTCTGTTGCGTCGCAGTCTGGACGGCGGCCGCACCTGGTTGCCTGTGCAGGTGCTCTGGGACGAAGGAGAAAACACCTGCGGGAACCCGACGGTGGTCATCGATCGCAGCAACGGAACCATCTGGTTGGTGGCCAATCACAACATCGGCGTGCAACCGGATCAGCCCACCTTGCTGGCGGGACGGGGCAACGGCGACCGGACCGTCTGGGTGATGAAGAGCGTTGACGAGGGCGCCACTTGGACACGTCCGATCGAGATCACCGCGGATATCAAACGGCCGGACTGGGGATTCTATGCGACGGGGCCGGGAATCGGGATCCAGTTGCGCAACGGGAGGCTGGTAATCCCAAGCTACCACCGCCCGCGATTGGCGGAGAATTTGACCCGAACCGAGATACTAAACTCGAGCCGGGCCCATGTGATCTACAGCGACGACTCTGGCCAGAACTGGAAAATCGGCGGGGTGTCGGAGGTGAAAACCAATGAATGCCAGGTGGCGGAACTCGCCGATGAAACGTTGATGCTCAACATGAGGAGTTTCCACGGGCTGGAGCGGCGCGCGATTGCGAGCAGTAGTGACGGCGGAAATTCATGGGGCCCCGTGGCCTTCGATTCGACGCTGATCGACCCGACCTGCCAAGCGAGCCTCATCCGGTATGTCTGGCCGGGACAGGACTACCTGCTATTTTCCAACGCGGCGAGCGGCACCCGGCGCAACATGACCGTGCGCCTCAGCGAGGATGCTGGCGCTAGCTGGAAGCATTCCCGGATGTTGCATGCTGGCCCTTCCGCCTACTCTTGTCTGGCCGTACTCGGCGAGAATCGCTTCGCGTGTTTGTACGAACGGAGCACCTCGGTGGATGCGCCTCATCCGTACGAGAAGATCACCTTCGCGCGGTTCGATCTGGGCTGGCTGCGGGGAAAAGATTGAATGTACGCATGGAGTTTTCCCCCGGCCGCAGCGACCGGGCCTCGGGCGCGACCGATTTGATTTCACTTCCCTTAAAGCGCTTTCCCCATGACCCCGTCCATACGACTGCTGGCTTTCATTGATGGCGTATCCCGCGATGATATCATCGACCTGTGTGATGACACGGTCGAGCTAACCCTGATTGATAACGGCAGCCGACCGCAGCTTCTGGAGCTGATCGGCGACTGCCACGGATACATTCCCACCCTGCGCATCCCAGTCGATCGCGAGGTGCTGAACCACGCGCATCGGCTCAGGTTGATTGCGACGCCAAGCACGGGGACGGACCATCTCGATTTCTCCGCACTAGCGGAGCGAGGGATAACCGTACAAAGTTTGAAGGAGGAGCGTGAACTGCTCAACCAGCTGACTTCGACTGCCGAGCTGGCGCTAGGATTGATGATCACGTGTGCCCGTCATCTGCCGCAATGCTTTGAGTCCAGCCGGCAAGGTTCGTGGGAACGCAGCAGGCTGGCGGGTTCCCAATTGTCCGGCAAGACCCTCGGCATCATTGGAATGGGGCGCTTGGGTTCCATGGTGGCGAGGTATGGCTTGGCCTTGGGCATGAAGCTTATCTTCTGCGATCCGCGCCCCAAGTCGGAACTGCCCGGGATCGAGCACACGAGTTTGGACGACCTCTTGAGACGGGCGGATGTGGTCAGCCTGCACGTGCACCTGACGTCCGAGACGCGACACATGCTAGGCCATCGGGAGTTCGCTCTGCTCAAGCCCGGGGCGATCCTGATAAATACGGCGCGCGGAGCTCTGATCGACGAAGAGGCATTGATCGCAGCCATGCGTTCGGGGCGGGTGGCCGCCGCGGGGTTGGATGTGATTGACGGTGAGTGGCGGGAGGATCTGGCGAATCATCCGTTGATCCAGTTCAGCCGGGTCCAGCCCCGGCTCTACATCACCCCGCATGTCGGTGGAACCTGCCCCGAGTCAGTATATTTGGCGACACGCCATGTCATGCGAAGGGCAATCGACTTCCTGAAAAGCCCCGCGGGTACGAATGGGCGGGCAAAACAGTGACTCCCGCCAGCTGCAGGGTCGCGGGCGGTGGAATGTCCGGGTGGGAGTCGTCCGCGACCACCGGCTGGCGGCCATCGGATCGGTTTCTCCCCATGTCCGCATATAAGACAAGCACGATGCCTTTGCGCGCAGCATGACGCCGCGCAGATGATGGCTTTCGTGCTTATGAAAAAAAGAATTCTTACGCGAAATGCCCTGATTGCGGCCACTTACACCGCAATGAATGCCGACGGTTCCCTGAACCTTGGGGCAATCGATCAACAGGCTGCCATTCTTCTCGGGGATGGGGTGACCGGGGCGTTCATCTGTGGGACAACCGGAGAAGGTCTGTCGCTCAGCGTCGCAGAAAGAATGCAGGTGGCCGAAGGCTGGCGGGCGGCGGTGCAACCGGGGGCGCTCAATATTATCGTCCATGTCGGACACAACAGCCTGCCGGACGCCATTGGCCTGGCTCGCCACGCGGAGGCCATTGGCGCGGACGCCATCTGCATCGCGGCGCCGAACTATTTCAAGACCTCGTCGGTGGACGTGCTCCTGGCGTTCTGCGCGCATGTCGCCAGCGCGGCGCCAAGTTTGCCATTCTATTTCTACGAGATCCCGTCCATGACGGGAGTCAGCGTTTCCATGCCCGAATTCCTCAGGAAGGGTTCGCGAATGATCCCCAACCTGGCGGGACTCAAGTTCAGCAGCACGGATCTGGCCACGCTGCAGGAGTGTCGTGCCTTCGAAGGCGGGCGCTATGACCTGCTCTTCGGTTGCGACGAAATGCTGTTAGCGGCCCTGGCCTTGGGCGTCCATGGGGCGGTAGGGAGCACATATAATTACGCCGCGCCGTTGTACCGCAGGATGATAGCGGCCTTCGAGGCGGGGGATCTCGCGCAGGCGAGGGCGCTGCAGCTCAAATCGGTGGAATTGGTCAGGATTCTGCAGGTTTGCGACGTGCTCGCGTCCGGAAAATCTATCATGGCCCTCCGAGGGGTCGACTGTGGCCCGGTGCGCCTGCCGCTGCGGCCAGTCAGCGAGACCCAACGCAGAGAGCTGCTGGACACGATCCAGAAATCGGCCACTTGGGCCGAGGTATTGCGACGCTAAACCTGCTTCGCGCTTTTTGGCTGGCGTATTGGCTCGGCGGTCGCACTTGACGCGGATGCAATGGGACCCGGAACAATCAGAAGGTTAATTTCACACTTGCTGCTTCCGATGGGTTGCATGCTGATGTGAAAGAGCGCCGATGCCAGTTCGACCGCCGGGTTTGGGGTCGCATTCAGCGCCGGTCGCTTCTCAACCATGAGGCCTTCCCCATGTCATCTCTTTCCCCTCTGGCGCCATAGTCCGGCCCGCAGGCAGGTTAACAACTGGTGTTGCAACAACGGCGCAACGCTGACCTCCATTCGGCGTTCGCCTGCAGGTGTGTAGCGCTCTCCCGTATCCGCCATGATTTCGCAAATCCCGCAACGGGTGTCGCTGGTGACGCAAACCGCCGAACTGCTGCGCAACGCCATGACTTCCGGGCACTGGGGCAGTCTCCTGCCCGGGGAAATTGCCCTGTGCAACGAGCTGCAGATCAGTCGCGTCACGCTGCGTGCCGCCCTCGAGCAGCTGGAGCGAGAAGGTTGGTTCAGGTCAGGTCGCGGACGCCGTCGCCAAATTGATTGCAATAAGGTTTCGGGGAAAGGGTCTGCTTCAAAGACTTTAATGGTGCTGCTGTCACCGATCCCGCGGCAGAGCATGCCGGCGAGTGTCATCCTTCGGCTGGTGGCCTTGCGCGAGCGGCTCGAATCGAGCGGATTCCAGTTCGAACTCGTGACCAATTCGGCCTGTTACTCCAGCCGCCCTGCTAAGGCGCTTGAAGCTCTGCATCAGGATATCCGGCCGGCATGCTACATCCTCTATCTCTCGACCGGGGCCATGCAAAGATGGTTTTCCGAACGTAAGATCAATTGCATGATAACCGGATCGTGCCACCAAAACGTGGATCTGCCGTCCATCGACATCGACTACGCAGCCGTCTGCCACCACGCGGTAGGCCGCTTGGCGGCGGCAGGCCGGAACCGACTCGCCCTGCTGATGCCCCAAAGCGATCAAGCCGGGAATCTGGAGAGCGGGCGGGGATTCCTCGCCGCCGGAACCCAGCTGGCCCGAAACCAGGTGCATACGGCGGTTGCCTATCACGAGAGCACGGTGGAATCGATCTGCCGGACGATCGACCGCCTGATCGGTGGTGCGCCGCCTTATAATGGTTTGCTGGTCGCCAAGCCCACTCACGTGATTACGGCGATTTGCCATCTGCTGCGCCGGGGGGTACGGATCCCCGAGGACATCAGCGTGATTTCCCGCGATGACGATCCGGCCTTGGATAATCTGGTGCCGCCGGTTGGACGATATCAGGCTGATCCGGCCACTTTCGCCCGTCAACTGGCGCGGATTGCAATCCACACCATCAATAACGGGTCGCGGCGGCATCTGTCTCAGCGTGTGATGCCAACTTTCACGCCGGGACGTACCATGCGCTAGTTTGTGGCTAGCGTTTCATGCTGTCTGCGGATAAGACAATTGGTAACAGGTGGCGCTTCGGCCGCGGACGGGCAAAGGTATGGTCGAAGCCCATGACTGTTATCGTGCCACGCTGCCTGACACATTTTGCGTTCAGATACAGGACTATCGTCACCACCTTCTTTCGCTGGTCACGCTGTGCGAGGTGCGTTGCTCTCTCGGGGACGCTTGTCTCGGTGTTGGCCTCGTCCGCCGTCGCGGCGATTTCACTGAATGTAGAACGGGCTGATTTGCCGGTGTTGCGGGGTAAAACGGTCAACCCGGTCCTGGGATTCAGCCTTTCCTCGGATATTCCGACGCGGGACGCCTTGGGGCAGGTTGAGGTCACTTTCCCTGGCGCCCCGGCACAGGCGTTGGTCGCCAAGGTGTATCTTTGCGTGGGTTCTCTCTCGGCCTTGGAGATCATCGCCTCCGCGACGCCGTCGAGCGGGCTGGTGCGGCTGGCGCCCTCCCAAGCGATTGAGGCAACCGACCGATCATTTTGGATTGCAGTGAGCTTGGCGGACGATGCCAGTCTTGACGCCCGCATCGCGCTAGAGCTGGCCACGGTCAAGGTGGGCGGAGAGGTGATCAAGCCAGAGGCGGGAGTCGCGCACGCCATGCAGCGCATAGGTGTCGCGCTGAGACAGCGGGGAGACGACGGGTCCGACTCCTATCGCATACCCGGCCTGGCCCGAACCTTGGCTGGTTCGCTTATCGCCGTGTATGACGTCCGCCGCAGTCATTGTCGAGATCTTCCGGCGCGTATCGATGTCGGTGTGTCGCGCAGCACGGATGGCGGCCAGACCTGGTCGCCTATGGGCATAGCGATGAGACCGGCTTCGTTGGGCGAAAAGTATGCATCCGGCGGAATCGGCGATCCTGCAATCCTGGTGGATCGCGCGACCGGGCGTATCTGGGTCGCCGCCCTCTGGGGGCATGGCGATATTGGCTGGGAGTCATCCAAGGCCGGGCTTGAGCCCGAGGATACCGGTCAACTGGTCATGACTTTCAGTGACGACGACGGGCAGACTTGGGCGCCGTTACGGAATATCACGCGGACCATCAAGGATCCCGCTTGGCGGCTTTTACTTGCCAGTCCTGGTTCGGGGGTGTGCCTGCAGGACGGCACGCTGGTTTTTCCGGCGATCTATAGGGCAGCCGATGGCGGGGAGACGATGGGCAAGCCATTCGCAACGATCCTGTGGAGCCGCGATCACGGCGAAAACTGGCAGGTGGGCACCGGAGCGAAGATCGACACGACGGAGTCGCAGGTCGCCGAGCTGGCGGATGGCACGCTCATGCTGAACTGCCGCGACAATCGCGGAGCGGTTCGGACCGTGATGACCACCCGCGACCTCGGTGTGACCTGGCAGCCGCATGTCACGGATAGGCTGGCGTTGCAGGATCCGGTGTGCATGGCCGGGTTGCTTCGCTGGCAGCATCCGCGGCACGGCGATCTGCTGATATTCTCGAATCCGGCCAGCAGCACGGCCCGCGAGAAGCTGACCCTCAAGATTTCGCGCGATCAGGGCGTGACCTGGCCGGCCGGGCTGCAACTGCTGTATGATGCCCGGGTCGGCTCCGGCTATTCCTGCCTGGCTCCGGCTGGCGACGAGCATGTCGGAGTGCTCTATGAGGGCAGGTGCGAGATCTACTTCCTGCGCGTTCCGCTGTCCGATCTTTTCCCGAATCACGCATCCTCAAATCATGACTAACGTGTTGGAATACCCGCCGTTATTTTCACTGAAGGGCAAGGTGGCCGTCGTCACGGGCGGCGCGCGGCATCTTGGCTATGCCATGGCCTGCGCGTTGGCGGAGGCGGGGGCGAAGGTGGTCATCACCTCGCGCTCGCTTCGGGCGGCCCGCCTCGCCGCCACCACGCTGGCGTCGCGGTACGCGACGGACACGTTCGCCGTGGAACTGGACCAGGGGAATTTTCGCAGCGTGGCCCGGGCTCTCGCCAAGGCCCGCGAGTGGCGGGGGAAGATCGACATCCTGGTCAACAATGCCGGCGGGAGCAAACACGGTCCCCGTGACCTGCTGACGCGCGCACCGCGCGATGCCGAGAGTCTGATCCAGACCAACCTGACAGGCGTGCTCTATTGCAGCCAGGAGGCGGCGCGGATCATGGTCGGACAGCGGCAGGGACGGATCATCAATATCGCCTCGATCGCAGGGATCGTCGGACGCGATCGGCGGCTGTACAAGCGCCATAAGATGAACGGCCAGGCCGTCGATTACGCGGCCGCGAAGGCCGGGGTCATCGGGCTCACCCGTGATCTCGCGGCGGTGCTGGCGCCGGACGGCATCACGGTGAATGCCATTTCTCCCGGCGGATTCGCGCGCGATGACCTCCCGCGGAAGTTCATCCGGGACTACAGTGTAATCACCCCGCTTGGCCGGATGGGGCGGGAGGACTCGGACCTGGCGGGCGCCATCGTGTTCTTGGCGTCCGAGGCATCCGCCTATATCACCGGGCACAATCTGGTCGTCGACGGAGGATTCTCCATATGGCGGTGAAACCTCGGTTGGTGGTGGTCGGCCTCGGCTCGATTGGCCGTCGTCACGCTCGCCTCCTGGGCGGGCGTGACGATCTCACGGTCGAATGGTGCGAGCCCAGTCGGGAACTCCTGGCGGGCTTGTCCGGGGAAATTCCCGCGCCGCGCTGCGTTCATCATGATTTCGAAGCCATGCTGGCCACGCGGCCCGACTTGGTTGTCCTGGCCACGCCGCACGCGTTGCATGCGGACCAATCGATCAAAGCCCTTGCCTGCGGGGCGCATGTCCTCTGTGAAAAGCCCATGGCTGATAGCGCGGAGGCGGCGCGCCGGATGATGGAAGCCGCCCGGAAATTCGGCCGGATATTGGCCATCGGCTACCACCTGCATTTTCATCCCGCCGTGCGCCGGTTGAAGGAACTGATGGAGGGAGGCGGGTTCGGAACGATCGCCCATATGCATTGCAGGGTTGGTTCCTATGTGACGCTGGCGAATTCGCGCACGCAGTATCAGCGGACGCTCGAGGGCGCGCTCATGCTGGATTATGCGCATCAATCGGATATGCTTCACTGGTTGTTGCGCGCTGTCCCGCTCGGCGTGTATGCGGCCGGCGCGTATCTCGATGGCGTGGAATTGCACTCCAATCCCAATGTCCTGAGCCTTAATTTCGACTACGAGAGACCGATGCTCGGGACCATACACCTGAACTATCTCCAGGCGCCCGAGCGCCACGAATATGAAGTGGTCGGGGACGAAGGCTGGGCCCTCCTCGATCTCGTCGCCGCGAAAATGACGATCGGCCGCAAGGCCGACGCGCACACCATGGTCGAATCGTTCGAGGTATCGCGCGACAGCGTCTACCTGGCCGAACATCAGGCATTTCTGGATGCCGTGCACGGCAGGGCCGAGCCGGAAAGCCCGCCGGACGCCGCGGCGGTGTCGGTGCGGATGGTGGCGGCCGCCTTGTCTTCATGGAAAACCCGGAAACGCGTCTTGTTGGAACCCGCATGAGCCGATGGCCGATGCTGCGGTGTGCGGTGGCGACTTCCGCGCTGGTTATTGGCGGGCGAGCGGAGGGGAACCCGGTCACTTGGCGGCAGATAGCGTCGATACCCGATGCCTTGGGAGTGGCCGCTCCGTTTGCGGGAGTGGCCGGTGATACGCTGATCGTGGCGGGAGGGGCGAATTTCTCCAATGGTCCGTTGTGGGAGGGAGGGACAAAGGTCTGGCACGATCGGATCTATCGGTTGAAGGACCTGCGCGGTGAGTGGGAGCAGATCGGCCGGCTGCCCAGGGCGCTGGCCTATGGGGTTTCCGCCAGCCACAAGCACGGTATTTTTTGCGCCGGCGGGAGCGACGAGCGCCGGCATTATGCGGATGTCTTCCGGATCGAGGTGCGGGAGCATGAAATCCGTTTCCATTCCCTACCGCCGCTCCCGCGGCCGATGGCCAACGGTGGCGGCGCCGTGCTGGATGGCAGGCTTTACGTCGTTGCCGGCAGCGGTGGTCCCGATGACACGAGGGCGTTGCACAATTTTTGGGTTTTGGATCTGGAGAAAGCCGGCGAAGGATGGCGGGAACTGCCGCCTTGGCCCGGGCCCACGCGGATCCATCCCGTGGTGGCCGTCCGCGATGGAGCCTTCTTTCTTTTCAGCGGGATCGAGTTATACCCGCTGCCGTCCGGTGGCGTGGGCCGCAGGCACCTTCGGGACGGTTACCGCTTTGATCCCGCGACGGGGTGGGCACGGATCGCTGATTTGCCCCGTCCCGCCGCGGCGGCTCCTTCGCCGGCGGCCGCGTGGGGGCGCTCGACCCTAGTGATTGCCGGCGGCGATGACGGCACGATCGTCGATTTCAAGCCGCTCAACCGGCATCCCGGATTCAATCGCACTTTGTTGGCCTACGACGTGGCGACCGATGGATGGAAATCGTTTGGGGAAGTGCCGGCATCCCGTGTGACCACTCCCATGGTAAGCTGGCGCGGCGCGTGGCTTGTCCTCAGCGGCGAGGTCAGTCCGGGCATAAGGTCCCGCGATGTCTGGACGATGGGGGCAGACGGCCCCTGACAGGCGGCGGATGTCTTGCGTGTCCCGAGCAACATTAAGGTCGATCAAACATTCCAGGCTCCCTTATGAACCTCACTCTCCCGCAGCTGCATTCACTCCGCGATACCTACCGCCGCGGATTGCTTGAAAGCACCGTCCCATTCTGGATGAGGCATGGCATCGACCGCGAGCATGGCGGACTGATCAGCGGGCTGGACGAAGACGGAACGGTCATTGATACCGACAAGGCCGTGTGGCTGCAGGGTCGCGCTGCTTGGACTTTTGCCACGCTATACAATGTCACGGAGGCTCGTCCAGAGTGGCTGGCGGCTGCGAAACATTGCCTGGACTTTATCCGCGATCATTGCCGCGGACCGGAGGGCAAGCTGTACTTCACGGTCACGCGGGAAGGCCGGCCCCTGCGGATGCGCCGTTACGTCTACAGCGAGTGTTTCGCCGCCATCGGCAGCGCCGCCTATGCCAAGGCGGCGGGGGACGATCGGGCTGCGACCGAGGCAGCGGAGTATTTCTCGACCTACCTGCGCCACAGTTTCACCGCTGGAGTGATGCCGCCCAAGGTCGATCCGTCCACCCGGCCGATGCAGGGGTTGGCTCCCCACATGATCGCCATCGTCACGGCCCAGGAAGTGCGGGCGCTGCTCGGTGATATCAAGGTATTGGGCGCCACTTGCACGCAATGGGCCGATCGTTCGATCGCCGTCATCGAAAGCGATTTCTACAGGCCTGACCTCGGGGCGCTCTTGGAGGTCACCGGGCCGGGGGGAACCATCCTGGATCACTTCGACGGGCGCACGCTCAACCCCGGACACGCGATCGAATGCGCCTGGTTTGTTCTTCATGAAGCCAAGTTACGCGGGTGCGACGAACGGCTGCTTCGGCTCGGGCTGGGAATTCTCGATTGCATGTGGGGAAGGGGGTGGGACCATGAGTATGGCGGCATTCGCTATTTCACGGACTTGATGGGCAAGCCAGTGCAGGAGTACTGGGCCGGAATGAAGTTCTGGTGGCCACACAACGAGGCGGAGATTGCGACGTTACTCGCCTTTCGCCTGACGGAGGATCCCAAATATGCGATTTGGCACGCTATGGTACATGAATGGTCGCACCGCGTCTTCGCCGATCCGGTGCATGGCGAGTGGTATGGGTATGCTTATCCTGATGGGCGGATTTCGACGCGGTTAAAGGGTAACATTTGGAAAGGGCCCTTCCATTTGCCCCGCATGCAACTGTATTGCGGGGCGCTTGTGAAGGAGTTGATCGCCGCACAATGTTGAGGCATGTGCCGTGGTTCCAAGTTTCCTGGGCCTGCCTCGAATGAGCGGGTGAATGCCCTTGTAAGCGCTCCGGGAGAAGGGAAGCATTTTTTCTGAAAAAGCTCGGTTCTCGCACCATTGGAGAACCGGGCCGCAAGATGCGATTATGCGGGTGGATGGCATCTCTGCTGGCGCGATGCCGGATTGTGCGGGTATTCTGCGAATCAAATCCCGGCGTGGGGGCTTCATGCTAAGATGCGAAATGGACAATGGGGGACAATACCGGCGTCTCCAGATGACCAAGGCCCTTGTTGCATCTGCCCGCGAGGCGCACGTATCAAGGCGTGTTTGAGCTGTACCAAGGCACGAATGCCATGACATCCGTCCGGTGTTCCGCTATTGCTGCGGCCAGAGCCGGTTGGTGGCGCAGCCTGGCCGAGCGTATGCTGTCCAGCATGGTCCGGATGGCCGCGGCTCCAGCACGAGGCAGATCGTCATTGCCCATCGACCGGTCCGGCAGCAGCACGTCGAATCCGGCCGCAGCGACGGCGATCCCCTCCTGAACAAAGGTGCCGACGTTCGAGGTCGTGACTCCCCCGGAGACGAAAAGCGGAAGTGCGCGGTGGGTTGGTATCGCCACCGTGCTGATGAATTCCTTGCCCGTAACGGTCAGCACAGAAGTTTTCAGCAGGTCAGCCCCGAGGTCGAGTTGCTCCAGTGCTTCGTTGGCCGAGTGAATGCCCGGAATGATCACCAGGTCGGAGCCATAGCGTTCATAGGTGGAAGGACGAAAGCGGGTGAAGGACACGAGCGCGTCAGCACCCAAGCCGACGGCTGCTTCAATCGTGAGGAAAGGCTCGCCGCGATCAGACAGAAATCGCTCAAGGCTCGGGCTGTCCACCAAAGTGGCCGCCAGCACTGAGACGTGGGGGAACTCCCGCTTGATCCAAGGAATCATTTCTCGGGCATCGGCGCGGCGGCAGGAATATTCCAACACGTCGCAACCGCTTCCGATGACGGCCTCCACCAATTTACGGACATCTCGCTCGTCATTCACGAATATCGGCACAAAGCCTTGGATAACGATGCGGTTTAGTATCCTGCGCTTGGCACGGGCTCGTTCCATGTTCGATTGGCTCATTGTTTTGGGCATCGTTTTGCGGTGGTGCGGGCAGGAACTAACTGCACACACCACATTATCTCAAAAAATGTGGCTGTACGATTGGGTGTCGAGAGGAGTCTTGCGATCAGCGCCTTGTTTTAAATAAATACAGGTGAATGCTGGTTGGGCCACGCAAGCGGCCGGTTATCACAAATCCCATCCCTCCACGGGGACTATTCGGCGCAACGCGCTATGCATCTCCTCAAAAAAAAATCCGACTCGCCCGTCTTGGAATGGCGCGCATGGGGTCTTTTCATGCTAATGATCGGGATGCTTTTTGCGGAAGCCCACCCAGATCGGGCGGAGTTATACTCCGGGGCGGAATTTAGGGGCGCATTCGAGGATCCGCCTGACAATCCGGATCTTCCCAATGTATTGTTGATCGGCGATTCGATTTCCATCGGCTATACCCTGGATGTCCGGCGCGCCCTTGCGGGGAAAGCCGATGTGTACAGGATTCCGACAAACGGCCGCGATACAGGCTTCGGTGTTGCTCACTTGGAGGAGTGGCTAGATCGGCGGCATATGAAATGGGATGTGATTCACTTTAACTGGGGGTTGTGGGATATATGCTATCGTAACCCGGCGGCCAAGGTGCATGGGAACCGGGACAAGGTGCATGGCACACTTTGTACTTCCCCCGAGCAGTATGCCGGAAACCTTGCCCGTGCGGCCGAGATGCTCAAGGCCTCGGGGGCTCGGCTGATCTGGTGCACCACCACCCCTGTCCCGGAGGATGAGGCGGGGAGATTCAAGGGCGACGAAGTCAGGTATAACGCGGTGGCAGCGCGAATCATGCACGCGTACGGCATTGAAATAAACGACCTCCACACGTATTGTCAGGGCGCCGCGATGATGCGCGACGATCTTTTCGACGGCCCAGGGAATGTCCACTTCACCCCTGCGGGCTATAGCTTGCTTGGAAGGCGGGTGGCCGAGGAGATTCTGCGACGCCTGGACATGCAGCCGGAGACTACGGCTGCGAAGCACTAGGCGACCGAGTCAGGCATCTGCTCTGGGCCATGAGGAAGCCCTGGTTGATGCTTGGATCTCCAGGAACCGATTTTCTCGCGCGGGCTCATTGCTTCGGTTCCGACACTCCGGGCAAAGCTGTTCCGTTTATTTGGATTGCGCGAACAAACGGCGGGTTTTGCGGTGAAGATCACCCGATTGTCTTAATAAAAGACATGCACAAGATCATTGGATTGTGCGGCTGATGCATTACTCGATTTCCGTGCGGCACATTCTCGCGAAGTCCAGTTATCACCCGCCCCTGCAATGAGCGCACTCGAAATCGTACATGAAAAGCGGCCCAACGCTCCGTGCATTGGGATGCTGGCCCGAACATTGCGGTGCGCTGTGATCGCCGGCCTTTTGCGCCTCCTCAGGGGGGCTTTCTTGGGCGTTTTATTCGCTGGCGCGCTTGCCAGCGCCTTCGGCGAGGCCAAGCCGAACATTATCGTGATCATGGCTGACGATTTGGGCTATGCGGATATAGGTTGCTATGGAAGCGCACGCAATCGGACGCCACATTTAGACCGGTTGGCGCGCGCGGGGGTGATGTTCACCGATTTTCACGCCAGCGGGCCCGGTTGCTCGCCGACCCGAGCGGCGATGATGACGGGTTTGTATCCGCAGCGGGTCGGGATCGAGGATGCATTGCCGATAAACCATCCTGGGTTGGCTGTGTGGCGGGAAGGTCTGACACTTCCGGAAAGACTCAGGCAGGCAGGCTACAAGACCGCTTTGTATGGAAAGTGGCATTTGGGGGACCAACCACAGAGCCATCCAATGAAGCGCGGCTTCGACGATTTCGAGGGCCATATTAGCGCCGAGATTGACTACAAGTCGCATGTCGCGCGCAACGGCAAGTATGACTGGTGGAAGGGAAACGAGAGGGTTCGGAACGACTCCTACAGCACGGACGTGATCACCGAGCGGTCGGTTGAATTCATCAACGCCAATGTTGGGCATCCGTTCTTCTTGCTAATCGCACATAGCGCGATCCACTTTCCTTGGATGGGCCCAATGGATCCGGCCCACCGCATTGAAGGCAAGGGCATGATGGAGGGCCTCGGCAAGCTGGGCCCGCGATCCCCAGAAGGCGACGTTTCCGATGTCGTGCGCCAGATGGTGGAATCCCTCGATGCCAGCACGGGCCGGGTGGTTGAGGCCTTGGATGCGCGCGGGCTCACCGGGCGCACGATAGTCATTTTTACCTCGGACAACGGTGGCTACATCCACTATCAGGGGCATCACCGCGGCCAGATATCGGACAATGGCGTCTATCGCGGCCAGAAGGCGCAGGTGTACGAAGGCGGCCATCGGGTGCCATTCATTGCCAGCTGGCCGGGCAGGATTCAAGGAGGCCGGGTGAGCCATGAGCTGGCGTTGACGATGGACTTGGTGCCGACACTGCTGGCCTTGGCGGGTGCCGACCAATCCAAGGCGAAATTTGATGGGATCAGTATCGCGGATTCGCTCACTGATCGCGTGCCGCAGTCTTCGGAAAGGGATGCGTACTGGCGGATGGGGCAAGGGGCGGCCGTTCGCCGGGCTGACTGGAAATTGGTCCGCCAAGGCAAAGAATTCAGCCTGTACAATCTTCGTAATGATCCATCCGAGTCGGCCGACTTTGGCCCGCGGTTTCCCCGGCTGCTGGCTGAGCTGAGCCAAAGCCTGCTCGCATGGGAGCGTGATGTCGACTCAACGCAGGTTCACTGAGGCCTGACCATTCCGAAATGCTGGACCAATCTTTCACTGTTTGAGAACCCCCAAGCACCCCATATGACAACTGCAAAACATCTAAAAAAGCAGGCACGCCGTGCGCCCGTAGTCCTAGGAAAATGCGACCGATATATGATTCGAGCGTCAAGTTGGTGGCACATTGCAGCCATAGCGACGCTCTCCTCGGCAACGGTCTTGGCCCAGTCGACCCAAGAACAGAACAAAGAAGAGTTGCTGGTGTTGAGCCCGTTCAGCGTGAGTGGTTCGAAAGAAGTGGGCTACGTCGCCACTTCGACGTTGGCCGGAACTCGTATCAAGACCGACCTGAAGGATCTTGGCGCTTCCATCAGCGTAGTTACGGCGGAGTTTCTTGCCGACACCGCCGCGACTGACGCGGGGCTGCTGCTGTCATATACGGCCAATTCGGAAGTGGGGGGCATGCAAGGGAACTTCTCCGGTGCGGAGAACGCTTCCAATGGCCGCTATTATCAAAGCGAAGCGAGGACCAATCCCCAATTCAACCAGCGCATCCGCGGCATCGGGGAGGCGGCGCTCACGCGCGGATACTTCCGCACAGAAATACCTTTCGACACCTACAACACCGACAATGTCACCATCAGCCGTGGGCCCAATTCGCTGTTGTTCGGTATCGGCAGTCCTGGCGGTATCGTTAACAATGGTCTCAAGCAGCCGATCTTTGGCAAAGACCACATCGAGATCACGGCTCGCTACGGTTCGCACAACAGCGCGCGTGCGGAGGCGGACATCAACAAGGAGTTGATCAAGGGCCGCGTGGCCGTCCGGTTTAGCAGCATGTATGATGACGAAAAATTCCAGCAGAAACCGGCCTGGGAGAGGGACCAGCGCTTTTACGGAGCCTTGGAGGCCGTGCTTTTCAAAAACACGAAGAGCCGGGTGTTGGGTGCAACGGTGCTCAAAGCCAATGGGGAAGCCGGCAAGGTCAATGGATCTCCGGTCGAGATCGTGCCGCCATCGATCGCCTACAGCAACTGGTTCACCCCGTATCCTAAAAGCTATCAACAGTATACTGGTATCGCCGCGCCCACAACCGTGCTGGCACCCTCAGAAGGCGGCACTTGGCAGTTTCAAACCACATTCAATCCATTCCTGACCAGCGTGGAATCCGGGATCAATACGGCTGTGCATCCCGCTTATTTTCGTGTCCCTGCCATCATTTACAACATGCCCAATGCCTCGCAGGCGAGCATTGGTCTGTCAGGGCCTGATCCTTTGGGCGAAGTAAGCGACTTACGTCAACTACAAGGCTACCTTGCGGCCGTCCAATGGAACGCCAACCGTGATACGGTTGCTTCGGCCGGCCTCACTGGAACTCCGGGCGTGCAGCCTCTCGTTAATGCGGCAGGAGGCAATCCGGCAGCCGCGCGTCTGGGAGTCCACCAGCTCTATGGCACGAACCATCCCTATGGCGAGGGTTACGCTCCGGGTTTTGCGGTTCCGACGCTGCAAAACCGCAACGTCTTCGACTACCACAATCTGGTTTACTCGGGCGGAATCGACCGCGTCGACAAGAAGTTTGAGGCGCGCAACGTCGCCTTGGAACAGACCTTTTTCAACAACCAGCTGGGTGTAGAATTCGCGTACGACTGGCAGGCGTACAAATCCCATCAGGATTTCCTTTTCGGTGGTGGTGAATCAGACAGCGCAGGTGGGCCCTATGATATCCAAATCGACATCAACCAATACCTGCTGAATGGGTTGCCCAACCCGAACTTGGGCCGGGCCTATACACGCGTCCCGCGGGTGACCCTGCGCAACTCGCGCTGGGAGCGGGAAACGACCCGGGCAACCATTTTCGGGGAGTATGATTTTGGGAAGAAGCAGTCCAACTGGATGAGGTGGCTCGGACGGCATCGGGTCGTCGGGTTGTTTTCCGACGACAGGTATGACACGTTTAAGGAACTGCTCTATGATTCGTGGAACAGTGCGACGGAGAACATCGCCAGCATCGCCAACGACAACACCCTGACTTTTGGCCGACGCCGGCTGAGGGTGGGCGTGTATACGTCTCCTTCACTGCTCGGATTGGCTTCGATGGATGACATCCGTCTGCAGCAAATGAGCATACGCCGGCCCCAGCCTGGCGACTCCTACGAAATCCTTTACGCCGATGTTGGGGCGCCGACTGCCGCCGGGCGGCGGGCACAAAGCGGCCAGATGCAGGTGGTGCGTGCCATTGGTGACCAGAGCATACAGCGCCAGACTATCGAGTCGCAGGCGGTCAGCTGGCAAAGTTACCTGTTCAATGACCACATCGTCGGCCTGCTAGGCGCACGCAGGGATAAGACCGCCTCCTACGACAGGAAAACCGAAGCCCAGCTTGGCTTCAGTCCCGTGTTGGCCGACGGTACTTGGAATCCTGCGGCGACGCAATTGACCGATCAGCCGGTCTTCACCGAGTCAGGCACGACGGTGACTTCCAGCCTGATAGCGCGATTCCCGGAGAAACTTCTTTTTAACCTGCCATGGGATTCCAACCTGCAGTTTCACTACGCCAAGTCGGAAAATTTCAATCCGGTAGGCTTGCGAAACGATGCCCTGGGCCGGCGCATCGCCCAGCCCACGGGACAAACCGAAGAGTATGGGTTTCTATTTGATGTACTGAACAACCGGCTGAACATCAGGTTCAATGTTTTCAAAACCACCTTGCAGAACATCAGCACAGGCAGCTCGGTCGATGTGGGAGGGTTTTATCTTAACAACATAAACCGGTATCTGGCTGCACGGCGTGATGGCATCCCGTTTTCCGCCGCCAGGGTCTTGGTCGGAATCGAGCCTTGGCCGAGCAACATCACCAGTTACGATCAATTCTTTACGGCTTTCGACAACGCCATCCCGGCTGAATTGCGAGCCGTAATCAATCCGACCTACCGCGACACGGATGGCAATGGTGTGGCAGATCTCATGGTCATCAGCCCCGTCACCAATCAGGGCGACACCACGGATCGGGTGGCCAAAGGGTATGAACTCGAGGTCACGGCCAACATCACTCGCAGTTGGCGCCTCCTGATGAACGTCAGCCGGCAGGAGACTGTTCAAAACAACACGGCCCCCGTCGATTGGCCGATTGCCGAGCAGTTCCTTCAAAGCATGCAGAACGCCGGCATTTTGCCCTTGTTGCTTGATCCCACGGGCGCGGGCCTGACCCGCAGCATCGGTTCGCAATGGATGCAGGGCGATATGGCAAACATCAGGTCGTTGCGCGCCAAGGATGGTGTGCAGGTGAACGAGCAACGCGAGTGGCGCGCCACGGCGGTTTCAAAGTATACGTTTTTGGCCGGCCGGTTGAAGGGCTTCGGTATTGGTGGCGCGGCCCGCTGGGAAAGCAAGGGTGTGACGGGTTACGAAACCTACCTGCTTGATGGCAACGTGCCGGTTCCGAATGTTAACAGGCCATTTTACGACAACGGCACCTTTAGCGGTGACGTTTTCCTTAGTTACGAGCGCCGTTTGTTCCGCCGCTACGACTGGCGGATCCAGTTCAACCTGCGCAATGCTTTTGGTGAGCGGGATGATGTGCCGGTAAAAACGAACCCAGATGGATTGGTCGCGGTGGTTCGCATCCCCAACCCACAGGTTTGGTCTTTGACGAATTCCATCCGGTTCTAGGAAGTGCGCCTGAGCTTGTATGAAGTTTCCTGCGCTGCCGGCCCATGTTCGAAAGCACTTGCGCTGCTTGTGCGGTGCAATGTGCGCCGGACTGGGCCGGCGACACGTGGCCTTCGGGTGGTTCACCATTTTGTCCTTGGCAGTGGCAGGGCTGGCTGCGCGTCCACCGAATGTCGTCCTAATTCTGGCGGACGACCTTGGTGAAAGGGATCTCGGGGTTTACGGTAACACGCAAATCAGGACGCCTCATCTGGACAAATTCGCCCAGGAAGGCGCCCGTTGGTCCAACGCCTATTCGGCCGCGCCGGTCTGTTCGCCAACCCGCGCGGCGCTTCTGACTGGGCGTAGCACCGCCAGGGTGAGGTTTACCGGCCACATCACCAACCTTCACAGGCATCGATATCCCGAAGATGGCCGCATCATCCCTCCGGACGACAACCTGTCACTACCGCCGATTGAGCGCACGCTGGCCACCGAATTGAAGGCCCTGGGTTATAAAACATACCATGTGGGCAAATGGCACCTTGGCTTGGCGCCGGACAGCTATCCTCAAAACAGGGGTTTCGACATCAACATAGGAGGGGACAACCAAGGGGCGCCTGGATCCTATTTTTTCCCTTATGCGATTGGGGCCAAGCGGGTGCCCTTGGATAAGGGGGAACCGGGCGAATATTTGACCGACCGCCTAACCGATGAGGCGATCCGGCTGATTGAGGAAGCAGGCGACAAACCGTTCTTCCTCTACATGTCCTATTTCGCGGTGCATGAGCCCTTGGACGCACCGAAAGACCGGGTGGAGGAATTTCGTGGCCGGCCAGGATCAAACCCGTTGATAAACCCAGTGTATGGCGCAATGGTTGAGAATTTGGACGGAAACGTTGGCCGATTGCTGCATACCCTCCGCAAGCTTGGGCTCGATCAAGACACCCTCGTGGTTTTTGCGTCGGACAATGGGGCCGTGCGGAAATACACCGATCTTGGCCCCTATCGTGAAGACAAAGGCCATCTCTACGATGGCGGCTTGCGGGTGCCTTTCATGATGCGCTGGCCGGGAAGAATCGCGGAGGGCACCATCTGCCACATTCCGACAATCAGCCAGGATGTCTTTCCAACGGTGCTGGAGGCGGTCGGGACCGGCCGTCCAGCGCAGAAGATTGACGGCCGGTCTTTGTGGACCGACATGCGCTCTCCGGGGACGGATGCGCCGGTTGATCTTTGCTGGTATTACCCCCACTATTCACCGACCGCCAAAAGGCCGGGAATGGCAATTAGGTCGGGTTCGATGAAGTTGATCGCCTTTTTTGACCCTCCGCGAGTGGAGCTGTATGATTTGGCGCGGGATCCCGGGGAAACCAAGGATCTGTCCGCCGAAGAGCCGGAGGTGGTCCGCCGCCTCAACCAGAAACTTAACCGATGGTTGGTGCAATGCGACCCCGAGCTGCACACGTTGAATCCGCGGTGGGATCCACAGGCCCGCTCCCGGGAGGCGGCACGTTGACGGGGCCCGCCCCAGGGCAAACACTGGCAGCCGGCCCCGGCCGGCATCTGTGGCGCCCGGGCACGCCAAGAATCAAACAAGCATCAAATGAAACCACAAACATCCGCTTCGCTTCCCCTTTCCGCTTTGCTACTGGTCGGCTGGCTGGGCCTGAACCCGGATCTTATGGGCGTATCCAGTCCCGCTGTGGGTGGCACGATGGAAAGGCCCAACATCGTGTTTGTCGTTGCCGACGATCTGGGGGCCTGGGCCATAGGCGCATATGGCAAGCCCAACTGCCACACTCCCCACATCGACCGCATGGCGGCCGAGGGAGCGATTTTCGAAAACGCCTTCTCCGTTAGTGCGGTGTGCAGCCCGTCTCGTGCCGCGTTGATCTCCGGCCGGTATCCGACGGAAACAGGGATTGTCGATGTTCTGCCGGACAGGGATGACCCTGGCATGCGGGAGGGCGTCGCTACCTGGCCGCAACTGCTGCAATCCGCCGGCTATCAGACGGCATTGATCGGCAAATGGCACCTGGGCCGTGGGCGCGACGTTGATCTCCCGACCAACAGAGGCTACGACGAGTTCGCCGGTTTCCTGCTCGGTGGAAAGCGTTCCCGCGAACCGGTGATCGAGCTTCTCGCCCCGGGGCAATCCCACCTGTCACAGGTCAAAACGGTGAATTACGAGGACATTCCGGGCGAACAATACACGGAGGATGTGCTCACGAATCTGGCGATCGATTACATGCGCCGGGCAAGTGCCGCCGGTCGGCCATTCGCCATGTCACTCCATTTTTGGGCGCCCCATGCTAACACCGACTTTCCGAGCGGTTTTTCGCCACCTGATAAGGACCGGACATGGCTTCCCTTGCGCGAAGACGACATGGCATGGTGGCGGCGCATGGGGGATGACGAGTTGGTGTTGCCCGAGCCCAATTTCCCGAATTTGGACGCGGCGCGGATCCGTCGAATGATGCGCGAATATCATGCGAGCGTGCATAGCGTCGACCGCAACATGGGCCGGCTGCTGGCTTTTCTCAATGACCCCAACGGCGACGGACGCACGGACGATTCCATAGCGGCAAACACGATGGTCATCGTAACTTCCGATCACGGTTACATGATGGGACATCATGGCATGTGGCACAAAGGGAACGGCCGGTGGCTGACGCGAGATCTTCGCGACCCGAGTTCGCCCCGGCTTTACGGAGAAGGGGAGAATCGGGCCAACATGTTTGATGATTCCCTCAGGGTTCCATGTATCGTGCGTTGGCCGGCTCGCCTCCAGGCTGGTCGCCGTGAGCCGGGGGTCGTAACGCATCTTGACTGGTTGCCCACCTTGGCCGCACTCGGCGGGGCCAAGGTGGATGCAGCGCAGCCAATACAGGGGAGTGCGATCACAGCATTGACCGGTGCTGCGGCAACGCGGAGCGCTGCGGTATTTGCCCAATATCGTGATTTGCGGATGGTGCGGAGCGGAGGGTGGAAGCTCATTCGGCACGGGGTAAACTCGCAACGCGATGAACTATACAACCTGCAACGGGATCCTGGAGAGAAGGACAACTTGCTCCGCATCCCCGGGGCCACCAGTGACCAGGCTATCAGCCGGCTGAATGCGGAATTGCGGCAATACATGACCTCGGTCGAAGACCCGCTGCTGGGCGGGATACGCTGACCCTAAGGACAACTGCCCCTGAATGAAAACTATGAGCCCGGGTAAAGCTTACGCACCATGTCGGAAACCATCTGGACATTACCAAGGAGCTAGATGGTTGTCGCTCACATTGCTGGCAGCTTTGGTTTTGACCGCCTGTGCGGCTGGCGATCAGCCATCTCCCGCTGGCAATCGCCCCAACATCATTGTCCTGCTGGCTGACGATCTTGGTTACGGCGATCTAGGTTGTTACGGGCAGGACAAGATACTGACTCCTCGAATCGACGCCTTGGCACGCGAAGGCCTGCGTTTTTCCCAAGCCTATTCCGGGGCGTCGGTCTGTGCCCCTTCCAGGAGCAGCCTCATGACGGGGCGGCACAATGGCCACAACCGGATAAGGGACAACCTGCCGCACGGGGTGGCCTTGCGTCCTGACGATATCACGATTGCCGAGGTTCTCAAACAGGCCGGCTACAGGACGGCCGCGATTGGGAAATGGTCTTTGGGGGATGCCGGCACTTGGGGGGGGCCGAATCGCCAGGGATTTGACTATTGGTACGGAGAATTGAATCAGGACTTGGCGATAGATTACTATCCTACGTCGTTGTGGGAAAATGACCGGGTGGTGCTTTTGCAGGAGCTCACAATGGTGGATGGCGTGGGCATCATGAAAGGCAACCGGGCCGGCAGCCGCAGCATATATGCGCCGGACTCTTTTGATGAACAGGCCAAGGCCTTCATCCGGGAAAACCGCGAGCGCCCCTTCTTCCTTTATTACGCCGCAACCTTGCCGCATTTCTCCGATTTTCCGGCTGATACGCCCGAGCACTTTATGGTGCCGACAGACGCCCCCTATTCTGGGCGCAATTGGCCGCAGCAGGCTAAAAACTACGCGGCCATGGTTACGCGATTTGACCTGACCGTGGGTAGGATACTGGATTTGTTGCAGGAACTCGGCCTCGAAAATAACACGCTTGTAATCGTGACCAGCGACAATGGGGCATACCATCATGAGATCCCCCTCCGCTATTTTGGGAGTAGCGGCAAGTTGCGGGGCGCGAAGCGTGACTTATACGAAGGCGGCATTCGTGTGCCGCTGGTCGTGCGCTGGCCCTGGCAAGTCGCGCCAGGGCGGACAAGCGATCATGTGACGGCCGGCTGGGACCATTTGGTGACTTTTGCCGAGCTGGCTGGAATCCCGGGCGGAATTTCGGGGGACGGGGTGTCTTACTTGCCAACCTTGCTTGGCCAGGCGGACCGGCAACAATCGCATCAGTATCTATATTGGGACTACGGACATGTGCGGCCCAGTTATCAACAGGCCGTCCGCTGGGGAAATTGGAAGGGGGTTCGCAATCGTACGGATGGGCCGATCGAGCTTTTCGACCTGTCGGTCGATTTGTCTGAGACACAAGACGTAGCCACAAAGCATCCTCAGGTGGTGTCACGCTTGGCTGAGATCATGGCTAAGGCCCCAGTAGCTGATCTCGATTATCCAATTCTATCGAGGCAGCCGCCAACGCCCTCGGTGGGCAAATAGCGATGAGTGGAGATCTAAATCAAATCATTGGGATCATAATCATGGCGGCAGCGCGAAATCGCCTGCGGCCATCGTCGGACGCCGGCATGTGCGCGGCGCGTGCCCGGCCCTCCTCCCATATTGCACCATGATGCCGCCCTTGGGTTTGAACCACTGGGCATTGCGGCTCGCTGTAGGTGCCGCCATTTTGCCTGTGAGAATGATCGCGACGGAACCCGCCGTTGCGGTCGCCGCCAATGTGCCTGCCGGCCTGCACTGGATCGATTGGGTTATTATCGTCTTGTATATGGGGGGGGTGCTCTTTCTCGGGGCTTACGTCTCGAAGCGGCAATCGAGCAATGCCGAGTATTTTACCGCCGCCACCTCGCATATCCACCCGATCATGGTGGGAATTTCCATGTTCGCGGCCTTGCTCAGCACGATTTCCTATTTGGGCAAGCCCGGGGAGATGATCGCCAAGGGACCGATGACGCTCGTGGGACACGTGCTTTCCCTCCCGATCGCCTACCTGATCGTAGGATACTGGCTGATCCCGCGGATCATGGAGCAGCGCGTGACAAGTGCTTATGAGCTCTTGCAGGAACGGCTGGGTGCGACCGGACGCCTGCTTGGCGCAATCCTGTTTATCAAACTGCGGTTGATCTGGATGGGACTGCTTGTCTACGTTTCGGCGTCCGCCATCGCGGTCATCCTGAACATTGATCGCCGGTGGACGCCTCTCGTCGCGTTGGTGATTGGAATCGTGCCATTAGTCTACACTTCCATGGGCGGCTTGCGCGCGGTGGTGATCGCCAATGTGATCCAGTTCTTCCTGCTCCTGGCCGGAGCGGTGGTCTCCATAATCATTATCACCCTCCGTTGCGGAGGATTCTCCTGGTGGCCGTCCGAATGGATGGAGAACTGGGACGTCCAACCTTTCTTCAGCCTCGATCCGCACGTGCGGGTGACGGTTTTTAGCGCCACCCTGAGCGTCATTATCTGGCGCGTATGCACCGCCGGTGGCGACCAGATGGCCATTCAGCATTACATGGCTACGAAAGATGTTCGGGCCACGAGGCGTTCCTATCTCATCACGTGCATTGCCACCGCCGTCGTTACGATCGTGTTGGCCGTGCTGGGGCTGGCGCTTCTGGGCTATTTCACCCGTTTTCCGGAAATGCTTGCCGCGGGGGTCGACCTCAAGGCTCACGCCGACGACGTGTTTCCCTACTTCGTTGCCAATCTGCTGCCCGTCGGGGTTGCCGGCCTGGTGGTCGCCGCCATCATGGCGGCGGCCTCGGGCATGGACACCGGCGTCAACGCGGTGACGGCGGTGGTGATGAAGGATTTCTTCGAGCGTGCCGGCTGGAATCCCGCGACGGAGGAGTTGCGTCTGCGCACGACCAAAATACTATCGTTCACGATCGGCCTGCTGGTGGTGGCCGCCAGCCTGCTGGTGCGGTACGTCCCCGGGAACTTTCTCGAGATGACCAACAAGCTGGCGAATCTCGAGACGACGACAATTTTCGGTTTGTTCTTTCTGGCGCTTTTTGTCCGTTCCGCCACCCCGTTGGGCGCATTGATGGGAACGCTGTACGGTCTCACCTCGGCCGTCCTGGTGGCCTTTTGGGATCTGATCAGTGGGGAAAAACCGATCAGTTTTCTCTATATTGGGGTCGTCGGGTTGTTCTTCAACCTCTCCGTCGGCTATCTCGTGAGCCGTTTCGGCCCCCGCCGTGACGATCGTCGCGGAACGCTGGTCGCGGGCGCGGTGCTGACGGTTGTGCTGATCGGGGCGACGATATTTATCTGCCGCGCGTGAAAGCCCGATGGGGCGGGCCTGGCGCCTTGGGGCGGCGTTTTCGTGAACGGGAAGTTGTTAGGTGAAAGGACAAGCGTTATCCCATTGTTTTCAATCGTGGTTGCATGAAAGCTTCGCCTTCATGAGTACCCTGACAAAGCTTATCGCCTCGATCGCGCTGAATCTGCGCGCCTTGTCCCGCCATTATTCGCTTCAGGATCCTTTCGCGGAAAGACTCAACCGGATGAAACGTGTCCTCGGTGTGGCGCTTGTCCTCTTCAGCGGTTTTTCGGTTGAGGCATCCGGGGCGACGTCCGCCATTGCGTCGACGAAGGTGGAGGGAGCTTTGAGCCCCATCACGAATCAGGCGCTGTGGCAGGATGGGCGGGTGCTGCTCTGGCCCGATGCGCGCCGACCGGTGGTTGAGCGTGTTTTTCTCTATCAACCCGAGACGGAATGGACCTACTCCCATCACCCCAGCATCACCCATTTCAAGGGACGCTTTTACGCGATCTGGTCCAACAGTCGGCAGGATGAGGACGCTCCGGGCCAGCGGGTGTTGATCTCGTCCTCACAAGATTTCCACCACTGGACCGCCCCGAAGCCTCTGGTGGATTCCGTCACGGATTCGCAGGGCGTGGAGCGGGTGCTGACGGCCTCGGGATTCCATGAACACGCTGGCGTGCTGACGGCCTATGTGGGAAATTACGGTCCCCAAAAAGAGACCACTCATCTGCAAGCGCTCAGCACGAGCGATGGCGATACTTGGGGGGCGATTTGGGACGTCGGGTTGCCCGTGTGCCCCAATCATGGCCCGCAACGCACCCGTTCCGGCCGGTTGATCATCAGCGGCAACATTTCTTTCCCGTACACGGATGATCCGGCGGGACTGACTGGCTGGAAGATGAGCGGGCTCTATCCCAAGTCCATGGCTGACACGATTGAAGACGATCCATTTTCCTTCCCCGGCGTCGCGGAAGCCCAGGGGTGGGGTGCGCCACTCTGCGAAGGGTCATTCTATCAGACCGATGACGGTGTGATCCACATGTTGCTGCGCGACAGTACTCGGACCACGGCCCAACGGACCCTGTGGGTTACGGAGAGCCGGGATGACGGTGTCACTTGGTCGACACCGGTGAAGACGGCATTCAGCGACACGAGGGCAAAATTCCACTTCGGGCGCCTGCCGGACGGTCGTTTCTATTCCGTGAGCAATCCCGTGGGTGAGGGAAGAAATCCCTTGGTTCTGTCCCTGTCCCGCGACGGGGTGAATTTCAGCCGCCATTACATCCTGGCTGATTCCAGCTACGCGTTAAAGCGGACGGGCCGGGCTAAAAATGGCGAGTATGGATATCCCCACACCTTGGTTCACGATGGCTTCTTTTACGCCATTGTGTCCCGGAAGAAAGAGGCGGTCGAGGTAATCCGCGTGCGCCTGTCAGAGCTCAACGATTGATAAAAATCAGCCCCGATGCCTTTTCACGCCAGTGCATCTCCCTCGCAATTCCAAGGAACCTTTTACGGGAATGTGATCATTGTGACGGCATCATGTACCGTGATGGGAATCGGGCGCATGTGTGAGAAGGCACTGCCTCCGCTGCAGCATAATTGTCTCCGAGATCGTGGAGACAAGTTTCGACGTTTTATGACCGCGTGGGTTGGTGGCGCACGGGCGAGACATCCCGATGTGGATGCCTGCGTTACATGGTGGATTGATTACCGGTAGAGACTTGCAGGAGACCCGCGTCCCTTGGCTTTCATTGATCCCAAAGTAATCTGTTAAACACACTGCCTATATGAAAACACTATGCCTCGCACTTGCGATGACTTGCATCGTGTTGATGCCACACGCTCGCCTGATGGCCCAGGTGGAGCCTTCATCACCAGCTGATGACGAACAAAAGTGGGAAAGCCGCGGCGAGATCAAGTTGACCTTGCTGTCGGTGAAAAAGGAGACCGTGGTCTACAAGCGCACTCCGCAAGGCGACCTTGAGATCCACGTGTTCTCGCCGCCCGGAGCGCCGTCCCGTCAAGAGGGGTTCCCCGGGATCCTTTTTTTCTTCGGTGGCGGCTTGCGCAAAGGCAAGCCAAGCCAGTTTTTTCCGCAAGCCGAGTATCTGGCGAGCCGGGGCATGGTCGCTGCCTGTGTCGCCTATCGTGTCCTGGACCAGCATCACACGATGCCTGAGAAAGCGGTAGAGGACGCCAAAAGCGCCGTGCGCTGGTTGCGGGCCCATGCGAAGAAATATCGCATGGATCCTAACCGCTTGGTTTCGGCCGGCGGTTCGGCGGGAGGGCGTCTTGCTGCGGCGACCGCTTTGGTGCAAGCCTACGATGCTGAGAGTGACGATTTGCGTATTAGTGCCAAGCCCAATGCCCTAATTTTGTTCAACCCCTCCTTGGGTACTTCGAAGATATATCTTAGTCAGAAGGTGCCGAGCGAAATCGCCGAGCTGATTAACCCCAATCGTTTCATCGATGCACATACCCCCCCGGCAGTGGTCTTCTTTGGCACGGCGGATCCGTTGAAGGATGGTGGTGATGAGTATGTCCGTAAGGCAAGGGCCCTCGGCTTGCGCGCGGAAATGTGGACAGCCCCAGGAATGCCGCACGGATTCTTTAATCTTGAGCCATGGATCCGGATTACGACGAGGAAAATGGACGATTTTCTGGTGTCGATCGGTTATCTGGATAGTGCGCCGACCTTAGAGCTTTCGCCGGGCTTACCCGCTTTAGTACCAAAGTGAAGATGAGCATCAGTTTGCGCACTTGGTCGGAAGGTTGTCGAACTGAGCGGGGCTCTAGTACATGAGTGATACAGAAAAGGTCCGAATGAGAAAGACCGCTATGTCGGCGGTTGACGATCTTGAGAAGGGTCGGACCGATCTTTTGCATCAGTGGCTGCACGACCATCTTTTCGGCCATGTTCTGGAATTCTGGATCCGTCGGGCTATCGATCCAGCGGGAGGAATCATGTCGTGCATAGCGGACGACGGTAGAATATTAAGCCGCGACAAATGGTTGTGGAGCCAGTGGCGCACTGTTTGGGTGCTCAGCCGGCTGTACAATCGGATCGATCGACGGCCGCAGTGGCTTTCACTGGCCGGCTCAATCGTGGAGTTTTGCACGCAGCATGGGTGGGATGAGAATAGCCAGGCTTGGCGGCTGGCCGTCCGTTATGACGGAGCCCCGCTCCGGGGGGCGGAAAGCATATATACCGATGCCTTTGCCGTGTCAGGCCTCGTGGAATATTATCGGGCGATAGGTTCGCCGGAGATCCTGAAAATGGCCCGCCGTTCGGCTGATCTTGCCGTTACTCGTTTGGCCACACCTCGCGATCGAATCCCTCATTTCCCCTATCCGATTCCAGCCGGCGCAAGTCCGCACGGTTTGCCCATGATCTGGTCGCACGCCCTGTCCGAATTGGCCGGGGTGGTGGATAGCCCGTCGTATCGGGATGCGGCTGAACGTCTCTCCGACGAAATCTTTTGTAAGTTCTACCGGCCAAAATCGGGATTGATTGTCGAATTTATCGGCTTAGACGGGGCAGATTATCCGGCGCCACAGGGAACCGCTGTCGTCCCTGGGCATGTTATCGAAGGGATGTGGTTTGAGTTGCACCGCCAGAAGCTGCACGGGCTCAATCAACCGCGCGAAAAGATGGCCTTGGAGCTGATTTTACGGCACTTGGAGGCGGGCTGGGATAAAGAGTGGGGCGGGCTTTTTTTAGCGATAGATTCAGAAAAAAGCCGGGAAGTCGGCTGGAGCTTTCCCGAGGCAAAACTGTGGTGGCCGCACACCGAGGCGCTCTATGCGGCACTGTTGGGTTGGAGAATGACCGGGCAACGCAGTTTCTTGGAATGGTACCGTCGTCTTTGGGGGATATGTATGGAGCATTACGTGAATTTCAGCCACGGAGAGTGGCATCAACGCTTTGATCGCAGATTCCAGGAAAAACTGGGCACAGTTGCGCTTCCTGTTAAGGATCCCTTCCATCTTTGCCGGAGTATCATTCTTCAATTGGAGCTGATCCAGTCGGGGAAGGACGCCCATGGTTAGGTTCCGACGCAGACGACCGTCTCGGTACGGATCCGGCTTGGCGGGGGGGCGCCGATAGCTTCACGGCCTCCGGGAAACGCAGTTGTCCCATAAAAAAACAGGACCGATTGCTTTGCCTATAGTGATGTCCGAATGGAATAAGGTACGGATGAAGGTTTCGAGACCACCTCTGCAGCTTTCCGAGTCTCGTCATCGAGTGACGCTTTAAGATTACTATCCTATCCAGTTTGAAGTCATGTTCTGCGATCTCCGTATCAATAGGTTTTCGAAGAACGGTTGGGTGGGCCGACCGAGTGCGCGACGATGCAATGGGATCTTCTCCCCGGGCTCATGACCTGCGGATTTCGGCTCAAGGCGGCGCCCGATGGAGACGAGGGTGGTACGAGTTCTTAAACCATGATAACACTTCCCCCTTCAAAGGGCATTCTGGCTGCCCTCTGGCTGCCTACAGATAAGTCCGGCAATCTCCTCCGCGACGATCTCGCCCGCAACCTCGCCTTCCTCAAGCAGCACTGCGTTTCCGGCGTGCTCGCGCTGGGCAGCACCGGCGAATTTCCCCAGTTCGACCTCGAGCAGCGCAAGGCCGCGCTGGCGACCGTCGCCGAGCTCGCGGCCCCGCTGCCCGTGATCGCCAACGTGAGCGACATCCGCCCGAAGGCCGTCGCCGAGCTCGGCAAGTTCGCCCGCGAGCTGGGCCTGCCGGCCATCGCCGTCATGCCGCCGGGTTTTTTCCCGTCGACGCAGGATGACATCCTTTCCCACTTCCTGCACGCGGCGGACTCCTCCGGCCTGCCGACGTTCCTCTACAACTTCCCCGAGCTCACCGGCACGCGCATCAACCTGGAGACGGCGGCCGCGTTCGCCGATCGCGCCCGGATGGCGGGCATCAAGCAGAGCGGCCGCGAGTTCGATTATCACAAGCAGCTCATCGCCCTCGGGCGGGAGAAGAAGTTCTCGGTCTTCTCCGGGTCGGACACGCGCCTGCCGGAGGTCTTCGCCCTCGGGGCCGACGGTTGCATCGGCGGTCTCGTCAACATGGCGCCGGACCTCATGGTCCATCTCTACCGCGTGTGCCGCGAAGGGGCGCCGGGCGGGATCAGCCCGGCCTTTGAACGGCTCCGGCAGATCGGCGCGGTCGTCGACCGGCTGACCTTCCCGCTCAACGTCGCCGCCGGCATGGAGGCGCGCGGTCTCGCCACGGGGGCGCCCAAGGCGATGGTTTCGCCGGCCTCGGCCCAGCTCTACCGCGAGATTGTCGCGGATCTCAGCGAGTCCTATCGCGCCTGGGGGCTCGCCCCGGCCGTGGCGGTCTGATTCGGTTCCGTCCATGTCAACCTCCGCCCACGCCCTGCGTTACGCCTGGTTTGTCGTGCTGCTGCTCGTGCCGGTGGCCGTGCTCAACTACCTCGACCGGCAGATGCTGGCGACGATGAAGGCCTCGATGGTGGCTGACATCCCGAGCATCGCCAACAAGGCGGACTGGGGGCTGGTCCTCGGGTGCTTCAAGTGGACTTACGCCATCCTGAGCCCGTTCGGCGGCTACGTGGCGGACCGCTTCAGCAAGCGCTGGGTCATCACGCTGAGCCTGTTCACCTGGTCGCTGGTCACCTGGTGGACGGGGCATGTGGGCTCGTTCCATGAACTCATGGCGGCCCGCGCCCTCATGGGCCTGAGCGAGGCGTTCTACATCCCCGCGGCGCTGGCGCTGATCTCCGAGTATCATTTCGGCGACACGCGCTCGCGCGCCGTCGGCCTGCACCAGACCGGCATCTATGTGGGACAAATCCTCGGCGGTTTCGCCGGTTACATGGCGGACTCGCCGGACCACGGCTGGCGCTGGGCCTTCTCGACCTGCGGCATGATCGGCGTGATCTATGCGCTGCCGCTGCTCGCGCTGTTGCGCGATCCGGCCCGGGCGCCCGTCGCGGCGGAGGCTCCCCGGGAGGCGCCCAGCGGGGTGCTGCGCGGACTGCTGGGCAACCGCAATTTCATCCTGCTGGTGTTCTACTTCACCCTGCCGGCCATCGCCGGCTGGGTGGTGCGCGACTGGATGCCGGAGATCCTGCGCGAGAAGTTCAGCCTGGGGCAGGGCAAGGCCGGCGTGAGCGCCATCCTCTATGTGCAGATCGCCTCCATCATCGGCGTGCTCATCGGCGGGACGCTCGCGGACCGCTGGATGAAGCGCACCTCGCGCGGCCGCATCTTCACCAGCGCCATCGGCATGCTGTTCTTCCTGCCCGCCCTCTTCAGCGTCGGCAACGCCGGCACGCTGACGGTGGCGATCGTCGGGCTCATCATCTTCGGCCTCGGCTGGGGCTTCTTTGACTGCAACAACATGCCCATCCTCTGCCAGATCGTCCGGCCGGAGTGGCGGGCGACGGGCTACGGCCTCATGAACCTCGTCAGCATCAGCTGCGGCGGCTTTGGCGACTGGGCCTTCGGCGCATTGCGCGACCAGCACGTGCCGCTGAACCTGATCTTCGGCGCCTTCGCCGGCGTCGCCCTGTTCTCGGTTTTCCTCGTGCTGATGATCAGGCCGGAGCGGAATCTGCCGGCCGGCCGCTGAAACCGATGAGGGCTGAAGTGATGCGCGGATTCCGACTGCTCTGCCTCTCCGTCCTGCCGGTCATGACCGCGCCGGCGGCCCCGGCCGAGCTCGTGCGCGAGTTTATCCATGAGCAGGCGCCTTTCCCGCAGTGCCACGCCTCGACCATCGTGGAAACCTGCGCCGGCACGTTGCTCGCCGCGTTCTTCGGGGGCACCCGGGAAAAACACCCTGACGTGGGCATCTGGCTCTCGCGCCGCGAGGCCGGCCGCTGGACGGCTCCGGTCGAGGTGGCCAATGGCGTCCAATACACGCGGGCCGACGGCACGGTCGTGCGGCACCCGACGTGGAATCCCGTGCTTTTCCAGCCGCGCCACGGTCCGCTGATGCTGTTCTACAAGGCGGGCCCGTCCCCGCAGGGCTGGTGGGGCATGCTGATGACCTCGGCCGACGACGGCCGCACCTGGAGCGAGCCGCGTCGCCTGCCCGAGGGCGTGCTCGGTCCGATCAAGAACAAGCCGGTGCAACTGGCGGATGGCACGATACTCTGCCCGTCGAGTGCGGAGAGCCCCGACACCGGCTGGACCGTCCACTTCGAGCTCACCCGCGATCTGGGCCGCACCTGGGAGGTCGTCGGCCCGATCAACACCAGGGAAGAGTTCAACGCCATCCAGCCGAGCGTCATCTTCCACCGCGACGGGCGCCTGCAGGTTCTCTGCCGCAGCAAGGAGGACGTCATCACCACCAGCTGGTCGTCCGACCAAGGCCGGACCTGGGATCGGATGACGGCGACCGCGCTGCCCAATCCGAGCTCCGGCACGGACGCCGTCACCCTGGCGGATGGCCGGCAGCTGCTTGTCTACAATCCCACCAGGCGGCACCCCGATGGGAAGAGCGGTCCCCGCTCGCCCCTGAAGGTCGCGGTTTCGGCCGACGGTGTAAATTGGAGCGATGTCGCGGCGCTGGAGACGGACGAGGCGCCGAATGGCTATTCCTATCCCGCGGTCATCCAGACGGCCGACGGCCTCGTCCACATAACCTATACGTGGCGCCGCGAGCGGATCCGGCACGTGGTGCTTGATCCGCGGCGGCTCCAGCCATGACGGCGGGGCAGGTCATCGCTGCGGGCTCGATCCTGGCCACCGTCGCCGGCGGGGGCGAGCGCCAGCTCACGCATGCGGCGCACGGCCATGTGCTGACCAACATCAATGTCTGGTCCCCCGACGGGGAGTGGATCTTCTATGATGTCCGCACGGGCGACGCCTTTGATGGCGGCCGGATCGAACGGGTCAACGTGCGCACCGGCGCCGTGGAGGTGGTCTACACCTCCGGCCATGGAGCGGGATGTGGCGTGGTGACCTGCAGTCCGGTCGAGGCGCGTGTGGTGTTCATCCACGGGCCGGAAAACCCGACGGCGGATTGGAGCTACGGCCTGACCCGGCGCCGGGGCGTCCTGGTCGACGTGACCCGGCCCGGCGTGGCCCGGCCGCTCGATGCGATGAATTATGCCCCGCCCTTCACCGCCGGGGCTCTGCGCGGTGGGTCGCACGTGCATGTCTTCAGCGCCGACGGCAGTTGGGTGAGTTTCACCTATGAGGATGAGGTGCTGGCCCGTCTGGATGCCGTCCGGCCCGGGGGACCCCACGAGCCGAACCAGCGCAATGTCGGGGTGTCCGTTCCCCGGGGGCCGGTCGGGGTTTCTCGCGGGCATCCGCGCAACCATGACGGCGACTGGTTCTCGGTCGTGGTCACGCGCACCGTCGCGCGGCCGGTGCCGGGTTCGGACGAAATCAGCCGGGCCTGCGAGGAGGGATGGGTGGGGGATGCCGGTTACATGCGGCCCGATGGTTCGTGGCAGCGCCGGGCGCTCGCCTTCCAGGGCATGGTCACCGCGCCAGATGGCAGCCGGCATGCGGAGGTTTTCCTGGTCGATCTGCCGGATGATCTCACGCACGCCGGGGATGGGCCGCTGGAAGGGACGGCCGTGACCCGGCCGGCGCCGCCGCAAGGCGTGCGGCAAAGGCGGCTCACATTCACCGCCGCCCGTAAATTCCCCGGCGTGGCGGCCGGCCCGCGCCACTGGCTCCGCGTTTCCCCGGACGGGACACGGATCGCCTTCCTCATGAAAGATGATGCCGGGGCGGCGCAGATCTGGACGGTGTCGCCCAACGGTGGCGAACCCCGGCAGATCACGCGGAATGGGGCGGCCGTAGCCTCGGCGTTCACCTGGAGTCCGGACGGCCGGAGCCTCGCGCATGTGCGGGATGGCATGGTTTGCATAACAGACGTCGCCTCGGGCCTGACCCGGCCGCTGACGCCGCGTTCAGCCGACGGGGCGGCGCCCATGCCGGAGGCCTGCGTCTTTTCACCCGACGGCCGGTCGATCGCCTACCTGCGCCGGGTCGCCGGGGAAGCCGGCACCTTCGCGCAGGTCTTCATCGTCGGCGTCGACACGCCCTGATCACGCCTTTTCCCACCATGCACCATTATCTCGGCATCGACGTCGGCACCGGCAGCGCCCGCGCGGGCATCTTCGACCGCCACGGCCGCATGCTGGCCTCGGCCAGCCGCCCCATCAGGATGTGGAAACCGGCGCCCGATCACGTCGAGCAGTCGAGCGACGACATCTGGCGGGCCTGTTGCCTCGCCACGCGCCTGGCCCTGAAAAAATCCGGACTGCCGGCCGCGGCCGTCAAGGGCATTGGGTTTGACGCGACTTGTTCGCTGGTCGCGCTGGATGTGGCCGACCGGCCCGTGACGGTCAGCACCACCGGTCGCCCCGAGCAGAACGTGATCGTCTGGATGGACCACCGCGCGCTGCCGCAGACCGAGCGCGTCAACCGGACCGGGCATGAGGTGCTGCGCCATGTCGGCGGCGTGGTCTCGCCGGAAATGCAGGTGCCGAAGCTGCTTTGGCTGAAGGAGAATCTCCCGGCCTCCTGGCGCAAGGCGGCCCGCTTTCTCGATCTGCCGGATTTTCTCACCTACCGCGCGACCTGGGACGACACCCGGTCGCTTTGCACCACCGGCTGCAAGTGGACCTACCTCGGTCACCGGGGCCTCGACGGCGCGGGATGGAGCGACGAATTCTTCACGCAGGTCGGGCTGGGTGACCTGATGGCGGATGGCTTCCAGCGCATCGGGCAGAAGGTGCGCCCGATGGGCGAGCCGGTGGGACAGGGGCTCACCGCGCAGGCGGCCCGGGAATTGGGTCTGCTGGCCGGCACTCCGGTGGGCGTGGCGATCATCGATGCGCATGCCGGCGGGTTGGGCCTGCTCGGGGCTACGCTGGACGGAGCCAGGCCCACCCCCGCCGCGCTCAACCGCCGCCTGGCGCTCATCGGCGGCACCTCGTCCTGTCACATGGCGGTCTCGGACAAGCCGCGTTTCATCCGCGGCATCTGGGGGCCGTATCACTCGGCGATGATTCCCGGCCTGTGGCTCACGGAGGGCGGACAATCGGCGACCGGCGCGCTCATCGATCACGTGATCTTCTCGCACGCGGCGTCGGTGCCGTTGCGCGCGGAGGCGCGGCGCACGGGCAGGACCGTCTATGAATTGCTCAACGCGCGGGTCGCCGCCCTGGCCCGCGCGGAGAAAGTGCCGCATCCCGCCGAGCTGACGCGCGACCTGCACGTGCAGCCGGATTTCCACGGCAACCGCTCGCCCCGGGCGGACCCCTCGCTCAGGGGCGTGGTTTCCGGTCTCACGCTCTCGGCCACGGTGGACGACCTGGCGCGGCTTTACCTGGCGGCCATCCAGGCCGTCGCCTACGGCACGCGGCACATCATCGAGGAGATGAACCGCAAGGGCTACCGCATCGACACCCTGCTGGTGTGCGGCGGCGGCACGAAGAATCCGCTTTTCCTGCGCGAGCATGCCGACATCACCGGTTGCCGGCTGGTCCTGCCGCGGGAACCCGAGGCGGTCCTGCTCGGCGCCGCCGTGCTGGGTGCGGTGGCGGCCGGCGGGCACGCGACGGTGCTCGCGGCCATGCAGGCGATGAACGGGGTCGAGCGCACCATCACGCCGGCCCGGGGACACGCGGCCCGTTACCACGCGGCGAAATACCGGGTGTTCCACCGCCTGCATGCCCACTTTTTGGCCTGTCGGAAAATTATGGCCGTCGCCGGTTAATTCTCAAAAGCTCGAACATCATCACTATGACCCTATCAAAAACCGTCCTGCTCGTGGCCAATGGCGATCTGCGCCAGTCGGCCAACCAAGTCTGCTGGCCCGCCCAGGCGGCCATGGAAAAGAAGCTCGCCGCCGCGGTGGCGAGCTTCGGCCGCAAGCTCG
>JAYRXZ010000004.1:0-203777 GCA_041917235.1 Lacunisphaera sp.
CAGTGCCGCCTTGCTGACCCTCACCGGACGCGCGTCCGCCGCGGAACCACCCGCCCGGAAGCTGGGCGTCGCGCTCGTGGGGCTGGGCAACTACAGCACCGGCCAGCTCGGCCCGGCGCTGCGCCGGACGCAACACTGCCGGCTGGCGGGTGTTGTGACCGGCAGCCCGGCCAAGGGCGCGCAGTGGGCCCGTGACTACGGATTTCCGGAGAAGAACATCTACGGTTACGAAACGATGGCGCGGATTGCCGGCAATCCCGACATCGACATCATCTATGTGGTAACGCCGCCGGGCCTGCACGCGGAGCACGCCATCGCGGCGGCGCGGACCGGCAAGCATGTCATCTGCGAGAAACCGATGGCCAACACGGTGGCCGAGTGCGACGCCATCATCGCGGCGTGCGCGGCGGCCAAGGTGCGGCTCTCGATCGGTTACCGGCTGCACTTCGACCCGTATCACGAGGAACTCCGGCGTTTGGTGCGCACGGGCGAGTTCGGGCCCTTCCTGAAGATGGGCGGGGCGTTCGCCTTCCGGATGGGTTCGCTGCAATGGCGCGCGGACAGGAAACTCGCCGGCGGCGGGCCGCTGATGGACCTCGGGATCTACGTCATCCAGGAGTCGTGCATGGCGGCCGGGGCTGCGCCGGTGGCGGTGACGGCACGCGAGCGGCCCAAGACCCGGCCGGATTTTTTCCGCGACGTGGAGGAGTCGATCGAGTGGACGCTGGAGTTCGCCAACGGCGCGAGGAGCGAGTGCTTTACGAGCTATAACGAGGGCGGCAACCGCTTCCGGGCGGAGGCGGCCGGCGGCTGGTTCGAGGTGGGCCCGGCCTTTACATACTCCGGGCTGGCGGGGGCGACGAGCGCCGGGCCGCTGCGCTTCGATCCGCCGGTGAACCAGCAGGCGCGGCAGATGGATGATTTTGCCCAGTGCATTCTGACCGGCCGCGCCACGCCCGTCCCGGGCGAGATGGGGCGCCGCGACATGTGCATCGTCACCGCCATCTACGAATCGGCTGCGGCCGGTGGCCGGCGCATGGAAATAAAGTTTTGAAACTAGTCTCTACGGCAGTGGGAGGGGTTTTATACCCCGACATTGAATTAGCCCCTTGCTTAGTCGCGGTGCAAAACCGCTCCCACCTCTCTCAAACCGTGAATCCCATGAAATTACCCTGCTCCGGCATCCGCCTGGCCCTCGCCTTCGCGCCCCTGGCGCTTTTCGCCCAACCTTCCACTCCCGCCACACCCGCCGCCCCGCTGGGTTCCACCGTCTTCAAATGGGAGGACCTTGCCGCCCGGCCCACCGGCAACGGCGAACGCCGGGATGTCACGGACCGGCCGACCGCGACGCTCGAGCGGTTCGAGTCGCATGTCACCACGCTGCTGGCCGGTCGGATGTCGCACCCGCCGCACCAGCACGGGCAGGAGGAGCTCATCGTCCTGCGCGACGGCACGCTCGACGTGACGATCAACGGCGCGACGACGCGCGCCGGCCCGGGCTCGCTGCTGTTCTTCGCGGCGAACGATTTCCACAACGTGCAGAACGTCGGCGAAACGCCGGCGACTTACTTCGTGTTCAACTTTGCCACCAGTGTGACCAAAAGCGTCCCGAAGGAAGGCGCCTCCGCGCTGGCCGCGCCCGGCAAGCTCGTTTCGCGGGTGTTCGACTGGCCGAAGCTCGAGGTCAAACCCACCAAGACCGGCGAACGGCGCGCGGTCGTGGACTCGCCCACGACAACCCTGGCGAACTTCGAGTGCCATGTGACCACGCTGCAGCCCGGCGTGGCCGCGCATGCCGCGCACCGGCACCCGGACGAGGAGATCATCCTCGTGAAGGAAGGCGTGCTCGACGTGACGATCAACGGCGTGACGGCCCGCGCCGGCGCCGGATCGATCCTGTTCTACGGCTCGAATGACGAGCACGGCATGCGCAACGCGGGGGAGACGGCGGCGAGTTATTATGTCATCCGCGTCGTGACGGACCTCACGCCGAAGCCGGCCAAGATCTGACCGGCCGGGATTTCCGGCTGGTGGCCCCCGTGGGGCAGCCCGGGCTTCATTGCGCCCGGTTTGTGACGAAAATAGACCCAGTATGGTCATTTCCCATCCCTCCGAGGCCGATCTGCAGAAGATTGCGGCCAAACTGCCGACGGCGCCGCGCCTGCTGGTGGAGCTTGGGCAGCTCATGCACCAGCCCCACGCCGAGGCCGGCGACGTGATCTCCCTGTTGCGCCGGGACACGGCGCTGGTGGCGCAGCTCATCCGCATGGCGAACAGCGCGGTGTATGCGCCCTCGGAGCCGGTCGGCTCGCTGGAGCGCGCGCTGGCGGTCGTCGGCTTCACGGAAATGCACCGGCTGGTGGGCGTCGTGGCCGCAGGCCAGCTGGCGGACCAGCCGATGCGGCTTTATCCGCTGGATGCGGCGAGACTGCGGCAGCACAGCCTGTTTGTCGCCGTGCTGATGGAGGAGCTGGCCAAGCCGGCCGGCGAGCGGCCGCGCAGCTGTTACACGGTGGGGTTGCTGCGCACGCTCGGCATGATGGCGCTGGAGCGGCTGGCGCCGCTCGAACCCGCCATCCCCCCGTTCCGCGAGAGCGGCGAGCCGGTCCTCGAGGCCTGGGAACGCCGGCATTGGGGCATGACCAACATGGAGGCGGCCGAGCGGATCCTGCTGCACTGGAAGCTGCCGGCGACGACGGTGGCCGCGATCCGCCACCATTGCCAGCCGGCGGGCCGGCACAACCCGGTCATCCACCTGCTGACCCTGGCGGCGACGGCGGCGAGCGACCGCTATTACGGCATACCCGGCGAGGAGACCTACTGGGTGCTGACGCAGGAAAACTTCGACAAGGCCGGCATCAGCCAGCGCGCCTACCTTGGGGCCAGCGAGGCGGCCCATGCAAAATACGAGCGGCTGAAGTCGGTCCTCGTCTAGGCGGAACCTAGGGTATCCGGCGCGCGAGGAAATGCCCGGCAGCCTCGCCGAAGACGGGAAACTCGAAACGCACGCCGTCGCGGTCGTAAAGGAGAGCCGTGCCCGTATGCTCGCGACCGAGGGAGATGACACCGCTGCCCTTGGGGCGGGTGCTTTTTTGCACTTTGCCCGGGCCGAGGATCTGCACGACGTCGGCCTCGGTGGCGCCGGAGCGGAAAAGGACCTGGCCGCCGGCTTGCACGGTCGAGCCCATCACCTCGGTCACGATGCCGGCCGCGTCGAAGGTGACCGCCGTGTCGCGACCGATCCACAAGGCGGTGCGCGGGCCGGTGCGGCCGCGGATCTCACTCGGTTCGCCGAGCAGCTGTTTCACCGCCTCAAAGGCCTGGCCGGGTCGCACGCCGTCAATGGTCCAGGGCGCGCTGCCCGTGTAGCGCGACTGGGTCGAGGCCGACGCGGTGGCATCGGAGGCCTGGCGATAGCAGCCGGCGCATAGGAACAAGCTCGCGGCAACGGCAAGCAGGGCGGCTTTGGGCATGGCGGAAACATGGCAGGCGGGCGGCGGATGCCAATCCGCTTTCCGGGCTTCGCATGCGGGCGGGGAACTGATTCGCTCGCCGCCGATGTTCACCGTGTGGCGCGATCGTCTCCGTTCGCTGGGTCCGGGCCTGTTGCTGGCGGCGGCCGGGATCGGGGCGGGGGACGTCGTGGTGGCGTCGGTGACCGGCATCAAATTCGGCACCACGCTGCTGTGGGCGGTGGCCTTCACGGCGGCGCTGAAGTTCGTGCTCACCGAGGCGCTGGCGCGCTGGCAGCTGGCCACGGGGGAGACGGTCGTGCGCGCGTGGATCACGCGGTTGCCGCGGTGGGTCGGGCTTTATTTCGCGGGTTACCTGCTGCTGTGGACGTTCCTCGTCGGCGCCTCGCTGAGCAGCGCGTGTGGGCTGGCGGGGGCGAGCCTGTTCCCGGGGCTGTCGGTGCCCGTGTGGGGCGCGATCCACGCGGTGGGCGCGGCGGTGCTCGTCGGGCTCAACCGCTACGCACAGTTCCAGCGTGTGATGAAGGGCTGCATCGCGCTCATGGCGCTGTGCATGCTGGTGTGCGCGGTGCTGGCGCGGCCCGCGCCGGCGGACGTGCTGGGTGGGCTGGTGCCGCGCCTCCCGGCGGCCGGGGGCGGCGCGGCGGTGCTCGCGCTGCTCGGTGGCATCGGCGGCAGCCTGACGGTGATCTGCTATGCCTACTGGATGCGCGCGGCGGGCTGGAGCGGGGCGGACAAGCTGCCGGCGGTGCGCGGCGATGTGCGGCTGGCGTATGTGTTCACGGGTTTGTTCGGCATGGCGCTGGTCATCATCGCGGCGGGAGTGGACGCGCATGGCGCCGGCGGCACGCGCATCGCGCTGGAGATCGCGGCGCAGCTCGAGACGGTCGCGGGGCCGGCGGGACGGTGGATCTTCCTCGTCGGGTTCTGGTGCACGGTGTTCACGGCGATGCTCGGCGTGTGGCAGGGCGTGCCGCAGGTGTATGTCGACCTGGTGGCCGCGTGGCGCGGCGGCCCGGCGCCGGTGGATACGAAGGAAAGCCGGCCGGGGGGAGTCTATTTTGCGGCGCTGGCCTATATCGCGCTGCCGCCCCTCGTGCTGCTGTGGTTCAGGCAGCCGGTGGCGGTCGTCGTGGCGTTTTCCATCGCCGGGGCGTTCTTCATGCCGTTCCTCGCGGCGACGCTGCTCTACCTGAACAACCGCCGCGACTGGATGGGTGAACTCGCCAATCGCCGCCTCGGCAACGCCGCGCTCATCGCCTGCCTGCTGGTGTTCGGCGTCGTCTGCGTGCGGGAGATCGTGACGGTGGTAGGGTCGTGAACCGGGGCAAGTTTGTTAGATGATCGGTCAGCCTTGAGGTCACCATTTGTGACCTCAAAGATTGGCTGGATGATGCGGTCACAATTCGTGACCACATCAATTCCCGCAACCAGACCCTTCGGAGCTTTTTAAATCAGTATCTTTGCTTCACCTGTCCGGGCGTTTCAACGTGGTATGAAAGCCCATTTCCTTGTCGGGGATCTCCGGCCCCCGCGGCGGATCGAGGAGGAACATGATGCGCCGCATGAACTCGCTGATGGCGGTCTCATGAGAGTCGAGTCGCGAGGTGAGTTCTTTTTCCAGCGCGGACAGTTTCTTGGCGAGCTCGCGGGTATCAGTAAGGAGGCTGCGCATCTTGATAAACGCCCGGACAACAAAAACACCCATCTGCACGGCCTGCGGGCTGTTCAGGACGTTGGCTGCCATGATGGCGCCATGTTCGGTGAAGGCGAAGGGAAGGTAACGCCGGCCCCCTCGGCCCACGTTTGAGGTGCCAATTTGGCACCTCAAAGATTTGTGCTCCTGGGATGTGACTTGAAACAGAAAGTCGGGAGGGAATTTCTCCCGGTTGCGCTGGATGGCGCGGTTAAGAGCCTTGGTCTCTACGCCGTAGAGCTTGGCCAGGTCGGCGTCGAGGATCACGCGTTCGCCGCGGATGGTGTGGATGACGCCTTCGACGGCGGAGAGCGGGGCGGGAGATTTTCGTGGGCGCGACATAATTGGCGGCCCGTGGCGGCAACGATGCAGAAATCACCGGCCGCGTAAAGGGCGTGAAGGGGCAGCGGTCATTCGGATGCCTGGCCGGCGTCGGTCGACACCAGCAGGCACAGCGCGGACAGAATCAGCACAAGAACGAGCATACCGAAGGGTAACACGGCACGGTGACAGCCCTATGTCAGGAGGAGTGGGGCCGAATCGACATCGGTTTTGGCAGCCTGAACTACGCTAGGCACTCAGTTTTTTTGCTGCGAGATTTAGTTCTGCGTGAATGTTGATGGGTCTAGCGCATGACCCCACCGACAGATCAAAAGCACATTTGTCTATATCGCTATTTGAAGGCGGACTATGCTGTGCTGGCTTTGCGGAATAGAGAGCTTCGGGTCAGTCGCCTGTCAGGGCTTAACGATCCCTTTGAGTTTACCTTTGCATTGCCGTATGTGCATCCTACTTGGCCCCACTCTAAAGTAGATGAGGCACTTGGCTTTCTGGTCAGAGACTTTGATCAAAAATTCGGGATTATTTCTTTTTCGGCGCAGATCACAGATCCGGTTATTTGGAGCCATTATTCGGATTCACATCAGGGGATCGCATTGGGATTTGATGTGAATATTGACGACACGCTTTTCCAGATGAGATACCCAGCTACGAGGCCAACAGTTGATGTTCAGGAATTTTCTAAGCTGCCACATCTCAAGCTCCGGGAAAAAATGAGAGAGATTCTTTCTGCGAAGGCGCCGAGTTGGAGTTACGAAGTCGAATATCGAGTATTTGTGGATCTTGCGTCATCTCGAAAAGAGGGAAGCGACCTCTTCCATGATATCCCTGAGAATTGCCTGAAGCACGTTGTGTTGGGAATGAGATGCAAGAAGCAGGAAACTGAGTTGCGGGAGATTTTGTCGGAATCAAACTATGCGGACGTTCGTGTATCGCGTGCGCGGCGTTGCCACACTCATTTTAGAGTGCTTTGCGACTAGCGCGCGCTCCGCTGCTACTTCACAAACGCACCGATGAATTCGTGCACCGGCATCGCCTCGAGTTTCGCGCGGTCGGCGAAGAGGGACATGAGCGACACGGCCTTGTCCTTGCCGTAGTGGGCGGCGAAAGCGTCGTGGGCTTTTTGCTGCAGGACCGGGATGCCCTCGGCGCGGCGGCGGCGGTGACCGATGGGGAAGTGGACTTCGATGCGCTCGGTCTTTGAACCGTCCTTGAAGAAAACCTGCACGGCGTTGGCGATCGAACGTTTCTCGGGATCGAGGTAATCCTTCGAGTAGGACTTGTCCTCGGCGACGATCATCCTGGCGCGGAGGGCGTCGATGCGCGGGTCGGCGGCGACCTGGTCCTCGTAGTGGTCGGCCGTGAGGGCGCCGAAGATCAGGCCGATGGCCGTCATGTATTGCAGGCAGTGGTCGCGGTCGGCCGGGTTGTTCAGCGGGCCGGACTTGTCGATGATGCGGATGGCCGACTCGTGGGTCGTGAGCTCGACGCGTTCGATCTGGTCGAGGCGGTCCTTCACCAGCGGGTGCAGCTTCATGGCGCACTCGACGGCGGTCTGGGCGTGGAACTCGGCGGGGAAGGAGATCTTGAAGAGGACCTGCTCCATCACGTAGCTGCCGAGCGGGCGGGCGAGCTTGAGGGAGTTGCCCTTGAAGGAGACGTCCTGGAAGCCCCAGGTCTTCGCGGTGAGGACGGACGGGTAGCCCATCTCGCCGGTCATCGCGATGAGGGCGAGGCGGACGGCGCGGCTGGTGGCGTCGCCGGCGGCCCAGGACTTGCGCGAGCCGGTGTTGGGCGCGTGGCGGTAGGTGCGCAGCGCGGAGCCGTCGAGCCAGGCGTGGGAGATGGCGTTGATCACCTGGTCGCGCGTGCCGCCGAGCATCACGGCGGTGACGGCGGTGGAGGCGATGCGGACAAGGAGGACATGGTCGAGGCCGACGCGGTTGAAGGAGTTCTCGAGTGCGAGCACGCCCTGGATCTCGTGGGCCTTCACCATGGCGGTGAGGACATCCTTCATGGTGAGCGGGGCGTGGCGGGCGGGCAGGACGGAGTGGAAGGCGGCCGGGGCGATGTGGGCGGCCTGGTGGCGGGAGAGCCAGTCGGCGGTGCCGAGGATGGCGCCCAGGTTGTCGGACGGGTGGCCCCACTCGGCGGCGAGCCAGGTGTCGTTGAAATCCAGCCACCGGATGATGGCGCCGAGGTTGAAGGCGGCGGCGACGGGATCGAGTTCGTAGGCGGTGCCGGGGACGCGGGCGCCGTGTTTGATGGTGGTGCCGGGGACGACGGGACCGAGGAGCTTGGTGCAGGCCGGGTAGGCGAGGGCCATGATGCCGCAGGCGAGCGTGTCGGCGAGGCACCAGCGGGCGGTATCGTAGGCCTCGTCGCTCGCGATTGGCGCGTTCAGCGCGTAGTCGGCGAGGTCGGTGAGGAGTTTATCCGGAGCGGGACGGACGTTGGAGATGTGGGAGGACATTGGAAATCGGAGGACAGATGAAAGAATACAGATGGCAGAAGCGCGCCGGAAGGCGAAGGCTTCATCACCGCCGTCCGGCTTTTAACTCCTTTGGGTGAGCGGGGGGAAGGGGCGGGGATCGGGGCCGGTGTAGTTGGCGCCGGGGCGGATGATCTTGCCGTCGATGCGTTGCTCGATGATGTGCGCGGCCCAGCCGGCGGTGCGGGCAAAGACGAAAAGCGGCGTGAACATCGCGGTCGGCACGCCCATCTCGTGGTAGGCGACGGCGCTGAACCAATCGAGGTTGGGGAACATCTTCTTCTCGTCCCAGAGGAGCGTCTCGATCCGCTCGGCGATGCGGAAGAGGTTGAGGTTGCCCGTCTCGGTGCAGAGGTCGCGGGCGATCGCCTTGATGATGGCGTTGCGCGGATCGCTGACGGTGTAGACCGGATGGCCGAAGCCGATGACGATCTCCTTGCGGGCGATGCGTTCGCGGATGTCGGCCCCGGCCTGGTCGGGGGAGGAGTAGCGCTGCTGGATCTCGTAGGCGACCTCGTTGGCCCCGCCATGCTTGGGGCCGCGCAGCGCGCCGATGGCGCCGGTGATGGCGGAGTGGAAGTCAGTGGCCGTGCCGGCGATGACGCGGGCGGTGAAGGTGGAGGCGTTGAACTCGTGCTCGGCGTAGAGGATGAGCGAGCGGTCGAGGGCGCGGACGTGCGAACCGGCGGGCGGGCGCTGGTGCAGCAGGTGGAGGAAGTGCGCGGCGATGGAGTCGTCGGCCGTGTCGACCATGATGCGTTTGCCGTGGCGCGCGAAGTGGTGCCAGTAGAGCAGCATCGACGGGAGGCAGGCGAGCAGGCGGTCGGCGAGGTCGCGGGCGCCCGGGGCGGAGGCCGCGCCGGCGCCGGCCGACGGGAGCTTCTCGTGCTCGAGCGTGCCGAGAAAGGAGCAGCCGGTGCGCAGGACGTCCATCGGGTGCGCCGTGGCGGGGATCTGCTCAAGCACGGCGCGCAACGGGACGGGGAGGCCGCGGAGCTTCTTCAGCTTCTCGCGGTAGGCGTGCAGGCCGGCGGCGTTGGGCAGGTGCTCGTGGACGAGCAGGTGGGCGACCTCCTCGTAGGTGGCGTGGGTGGCGACGTCGGCGATGTCGTAGCCGCGGTAATGCAGGTCGTTGCCGGTGTGGCCGACGGTGCAGATGGCGGTGTTGCCGGCGATGACGCCGGAGAGCGCGACGGATTTCTTGGCCTTGGGGGTAGGGGCGGCGTCGGACATGGCGGGGCGGTTATTTCGGCGGGGTGTAGCCGAGGATGTCGTAGAGGTCGGCGCGGGTCTGCATCCGGCCGACCACATTCTTCTGGGTGCCATCGCGGCGGATGGCGGCATAGACCTCGCGCGCGGCGGCGGCGGCGGCGCGGGAGGCGCCGAGCGGATAGAGGATCATCGCGATGCCGGTGGCCCGCAATTCGTCCACCGTGAAATAGGGCGTCTGGCCGAACTCGGTGAGGTTGGCCAGCACCGGGACCTGCACGCCGGCGGCGAAGGCGCGGAAGTCGTCGAGCGAACGCAGCGCCTCGGCGAAGATCATGTCGGCACCCGCGGCCGCGTAGGCCTGGGCGCGGGCGACGGCGGCGGGGACGCCCTCGTTCGCGGCGGCATCGGTGCGGGCCATGACGACGAAGTCGCGGTCGGGTTTGCCGGACACGGCGGATTTCACGCGGGCCACCATGTCGGCGGTGGACACCAGATGCTTGCCCGGCAGGTGGCCGCAAAGCTTGGCGGGGACCTGGTCCTCGATGTGCACGGCGGCGACGCCGGCGGCGGCCAGCTCGCGCACCGCGCGGGCGGGATCGTCCCAACCCGTGTCGATATCGACGAGCAGCGGGAGGTCGACGCGCTGGGCGATGCGGCGGGCATCGATGAGCACGTCGGCGAGTTCCGTCTTCCCCGTGTCGGGCAACCCGTAGCTATGATTGGCCACGCCGGCGCCGGAGAGGTAGAGGGCGCGGAAGCCGGCGCGCTGGGCCAGTAACGCCGAATAGGCATTGATGGCCCCGGCGATCTGGAGGGGCTTTTCGGCGGCGAGTGCCGCGCGGAATTTCTGGCCGGGGGTCATGGGTGTCGGGAAGGGAAAACGGGTGGCAGGTTATGTCACGGTTCGGGCGATGTCGAGGCGGCGCCCGCAGGCCCGGGGCGGGTGTTCGTTATTTAAGCGTTTAGGATGAGGGGAAGCCGTGTTGGCTCTTGCCCAACCGAACGACAATGGGTGAGATTTGCGGCTATGAAAGTCGTCATACTTTGCGGTGGCAAGGGCACCCGTCTGCGCGAGGAGACCGAATACCGGCCGAAGCCCATGGTTCCGATCGGCAACCGGCCGATCCTCTGGCACATCATGAAGACCTATGCGCACCACGGTCACCGGGAGTTCGTCCTCTGCCTCGGCTACAAGGGGGAGATGATCAAGGATTTCTTCCGCAACTACCTTTGGAACACGTGCGACGTCACGCTCTCGCTCGGGCAGAAATCCGCCGCCCAGTTTCATCACGGGCACGACGAGGAGGATTGGAGCGTGACGCTGGCGGACACCGGCGAGAACACCATGACGGCGCACCGCGTGAAGCAGATCCAGCGCTACATTCCCAAGGGGGAGCCCTTCATGCTGACCTATGGCGACGGGCTGGCGGCGATCAACGTCAATGCCGCCATCGCCGCGCACCAGCGCGCCGGCAAGGTGTGCACGATTTCCGCGGTGCATCCGGCCGGCCGCTTCGGGGCGCTGCAAATCGCCGCCGACGGGCGGATCCAGACCTTCAAGGAAAAGCCGCAGTATGAGGACGCCCACGTCAACGGCGGCTACATGGTGTGCGAGCACCGCATGTTTGACTATCTGCCCGATGATCCCGCGGTCATGCTGGAGCAGCAGCCGATGGAGCGCCTGGCCCGGGACAACCAGCTGAACGCCTACCACCACGAAGGTTTCTGGCAGCCGATGGACACCTACCAGGAGATGCAGCATCTCAACGACCTGTGGGCGGCCGGCAAGGCGCCTTGGAAGGTCTGGTGAGCATGGCCTTTGGCGACATCTACCGCGGCAAACGCGTGCTCGTGACCGGGCACACCGGCTTCAAGGGCTCGTGGCTGTGCGAGTGGTTGCTCGGACTCGGGGCGGACGTCACCGGGCTGGCGCTGCCGCCCGCGACCACGCCGGCGCTCTTTGACGAGCTCGGCCTCACCGGCCGGATGAAGGACCGGCGCGGCGACATCCGCGACCTGGCCACGGTGCGGGCCGCGGTGGACGCGGCGCGGCCGGACTTCGTCTTCCATCTCGCGGCCCAGCCGCTCGTGCGGCTGTCCTACGCGCAACCGGTCGAGACTTATGCCACCAACATCATGGGCACCGTGCACGTGCTCGAGGCCGTCCGCCTCGCGGGGCTCCGCTGCGCCGTCGTGGTGGTGACCACGGACAAGTGTTATGAGAACACGGAGCGCGCGCACGCCTACCATGAGGAAGAGCCGATGGGCGGGCACGATCCCTACAGTTCCTCGAAGGGCGCCACCGAACTCGTGGTGTCGGCCTACCGCCGGTCGTATTTTTCCGCCGCGGACTCGCCCGTGAGGCTCGCCTCGGCGCGCGCCGGCAATGTCATCGGGGGCGGCGACTGGGCGCTCGACCGCATCGTGCCGGATTGCATCCGCAGCCTGCAGCGCGGCGAGGTCATCCCGGTGCGCAACCGCCACGCCACGCGCCCGTGGCAGCATGTGCTGGAGCCGCTCAGCGGTTACCTCTGGCTTGGCGCGCAGTTGGCCGGCGCGAAGCCGGCAAGCGAACTCGCCGCCGCCTTTAATTTCGGCCCGACCCCCGCCGCCACCCAGCCGGTGGCTGCGCTGGTCGCGGAGGTGCTGAAGCACTGGCCCGGCCGGTGGGAGGACCGCACTGACCCCCGGGCCGTGCACGAGGCCACGCTCCTCAGCCTCGCCATCGACAAGGCCGCCCGCGTGCTCGGCTGGAAGCCCGTGTGGGATTTCCCCGTGACCATCACGCAGACCGTGGAATGGTATCGCGCCGTCTCGGCGGATGCCTCCGTCGCGGCCGGCCTCACGCGCCGGCAGATTGCCACCTACGAGGCGGCGGCCCGCGCGCTCAACCTGACTTGGACCCGATGAACCAGACCCCGGCACAACTGAAGGCGGAGATCCTGCGCCTGACCCGCGAATACTCCGCGCTCACCCATGGCGCCAACCGCGCCGGCGCGGACAACACCGCGCCCTTCGTGGCCGGCCAGACGACCGTGCCCTACGCGGCGCGGGTCTTCAACGCTGACGAGGTCGAGGCGGCCGTCGGCGCGACGCTCGATTTCTGGCTCACCCTCGGGCCCGAGGGCGCGGCCTTCGAGTCCGAGCTCGCCGCGCTGCTCGGCGTGAAGCACTCGCTGCTCGTCAACTCCGGCTCCTCGGCCAACCTGCTCGCGTTCTCGACGCTGACGACCCACAAGCTGCCGGCGGCCAAGCGCATCGTGCCCGGCGACGAGGTCATCACCGTGGCCGCGGGTTTCCCCACGACGGTGGCGCCCATCATCCAGGGCGGCGCGGTGCCGGTGTTCATCGACAACGATCCGGCCACCGGCAACGCCCGCGTGGAGCAGCTCGAGGCGGCGTTCTCCCCCGGCAGGACCAAGGCCGTGATGATGGCACACACGCTCGGCAACCCCTTCGACCTCGGCGCCGTGCTGGAATTCTGCCGCAAGCACGACCTGTGGCTGATCGAGGACAACTGCGACGCGCTCGGCTGCACCTACTCGATGCCCGTGGCGCGGGCCAAGGCGCTCGGCTTCACGGAAAACTCGCCGGGGATCCCGGCCAACGGCACGCACATCACGCGCTTCACCGGCGCCTGGGGCGACATTTCCACGCAGTCGTTCTATCCGCCGCACCATCTGACGATGGGCGAGGGCGGGGCGGTCAGCATCGTCCACCGGCCGCCGCTGAAGACCTACGCGGAGAGCTTCCGCGACTGGGGCCGGGACTGCTGGTGTGCGAGCGGGAAGGACGACACCTGCGGCAAGCGCTTCCAGTGGCAGCTCGGCGAGCTGCCGAAGGGTTACGATCACAAATACATCTACAGCCACCTCGGCTACAACCTGAAGCCCCTCGACCCGCAGGCCGCCATCGGCCGCCAGCAGCTGAAGAAGCTGCCCGCGTTCATCGAGGCCCGCAAACGGAACTGGGAAACCCTGCGCGCGGGGCTGGCGGACCTCGGCGAGTTCTTTGATTTCTCGCTACCCACCCACGCAACCGGCTGGTCGAAGGGCGGTTTCTCCTGGGACGCCACGGGCTGCCGCACGGACTGCTCCTGGTTCGGCTTCATGCTCCGCGTGAAGGCCGGCGCGCCGTTCTCCCACACGGATCTCGGGCGCCACCTCGACGCGAAGAAGATCGGCAACCGCATGCTCTTTGGCGGCAACCTGCTCCGGCAGCCGGCGTTCGTGCAATTGAAGAAAGACCGCCCGGCCGCGCTCCGCGTCATCGGCGACATGCCCGGCGCCGACGAACTGATGCACCGCGCGCTGTTCCTCGGCACCTATCCCGGCCTCACGCCGGCGATGCTGGCCTACGAGCTGGAGGTCATCCACGGGTTCGTCCGCTCCCGCTGATGTCCGCTCCGGTCGCGCCACTGTCCGCCGAGGACCTGGACCACGTGCTGGCCCACACGCGCGAGCTCTGGGCCGAGGCGCGCGGGGCCAGCTTCTTCATCACGGGCGGCACCGGCTTTTTCGGCCTCTGGCTGCTGGAAAGTTTCACCCGGGCCAATGACGCGCTGGCACTGGGCATGCGCGCGGTCGTGCTGACCCGCGACCCGGCGGCCTTCGCGCGGAAGGCCCCGCACCTCGCGACGCGGGCCGACCTGGGCTTCGTGCCCGGCGACATGCGGAGCTTTGCGTTTCCGCCGGGCCGCTTCGCCTACGTCATCCATGCGGCGACGGACACGGCCCTGCCCGCGCCCGGCGCCGACCCGGTGGAGGTAAAAAACACCATCGTCGAGGGCACCCGGCGGGTGCTGGACTTTGCGGCGCAGGCCGGCGTGCGGAAATTCCTGCTCACCAGCTCGGGGGCCGTCTACGGCGCCCAGCCGGCGGACCTGACCCATCTCCCGGAGGATTACACCGGGCGGCCCGATCCGGCGGCGCCGGGTTCGGGCTACGGGCTGGGCAAAACGATCAGCGAGGAATTGTGCGTCGAACGCGCGCGCCGGGACGGTTACGAGTGCAAGATCGCCCGCTGCTTCGCCTTCGTCGGGCCGCATCTGCCGCTCGACGCGCACTTTGCCATCGGCAATTTCATCCGGGATGCCCGGCGCGGGGGACCGCTGCGGGTCGCGGGCGACGGCACGCCGATGCGCAGCTACCTGTATGCGGCCGACCTGGCGGTGTGGCTCTGGACGCTGCTGTTTCGGGCGCCGGCCGGGCGGCCCTATAATGTCGGCTCGGACGACGACCGGTCGATTGCCGCGCATGCGCAGTGCGTGCGCGGGTTGTGCGGGATAGAATCCCCGGTGCAGGTTGCCCGGCCGCGGGACCCGGCGGAACCGGTGCGGCGCTATGTGCCGGCAATCGGGCGGGCCCGGGACGAACTGGGGCTGCGCGTCTGGATCCCCGAGGAGGAGGGGATCCGCCGCACCCTGGCATGGCTCGGCGGCGCGCCCGGGGATTTTTCCTCGCAAAGGCGTCCGGCCGGAGCTCCTAATTGATCCATGCAAGTTGTAATCCTATGTGGCGGCCGCGGGGTGATCGACCCGGAGACCAGGCAGCGGATTCCCAAGGCGCTCATGCAGGTGGGCGGGCGTCCCCTGATCTGGCATGTCATGAAGATTTTCGCCGCTGCGGGCCACGAGGACTTCATCCTGGCGCTCGGCGAGGGCGGCGATGCGATCCGCCGGCATTTTCTCTACCAGCACATGGAGGGGCGCGACATCATGCTGCACAGCGGGTCCGGCGCCGTGGAATACCTGTCGCGCAGCAACGAGGAGAACTGGCGGATCAAGTGCGTCGACACCGGCCTGAACGCCCAGACCGGCAGTCGGATCGCGCGGTGCCGGCGGTATCTGGAGTCGGGGCCGTTTTTCCTCACCTACAGCGACTGCCTGTGCAGCGTGGACCTGGCCGCCCTGCTGGCCGCGCACCGGCTCAGCCGGAAGCTGGTCACCGTGACCGGCGTGCAGCCCAGCAGCCGGTTCGGCACATTCTCGCTCAACGGCGACCAGGTGAGCGGCTACACCCTGGACAGCAAGCTCGCCGGGGTGGGCGGTTACCTGAACGGCGGCTTCATGGCCATGGAGCCGGGTGTGTTCGACCACCTCGAGCTGGTGAACGAATGCACGCTGGAGCGGGAGGTCTTCACGAAACTGGCGGCCGCCCGGCAGATCGGGGTGTTTGCCCACAACGGCTACTGGCAGGCGGTCGATACCGAGCGCGACCTGCAGACCGTGACCCGCCTCTACACCGAGAACCAGCGGCCCTGGCTGTCGCTGAGCGGCGGCCACTCGACTCCTCCGCAGAAATGAAAAAGGCCGTCATCATCCTGGCGGCGGGGGTGGAAGACACCGAGTTCGCCTATCCCTATTACCGGCTGCAGGAAGCCGGGTTTTCCGTGGCCGTCGCGACCAAGGGCGGCAAGGGCACCACCGGCAAGTGGGGCCTGCCGATCGTGGCGACGGCGGATGCCGAGACCATCCGCGACACGGATTACGACCTCGTCGTGGTGCCCGGCGGCTACGAATCGCCCGACCGCGTGCGGCAGATCAAGAACGTGCTGGCGCTGCTGCGGTCGTTCGATGCGGCGGGCAAGGTGATCTCCAGCGTGTGTCACGGGCCGTGGGTGCTGATTTCCGCGGGCATCGTCCGCGGCCGCCGGCTCACCTGCTACCCGGGGTGTGCCGACGATCTCATCAACGCCGGCGCCCTCTACGAGGAGGCGCCGGTGGTCGTGGACCGGAACATCGTGACCGCGCCGCATTTTCGCAACAATCCGGAGTGGCTGAAGGCCACCCTGGAAACCTACGAGCGCCTGGCCCGCCCCGCCTGAGCCCGCGCCCTTCCGCCAGTGGTCAAACGCGTCTTCCCCAACTCGTCCGATTTCGAGAACCTCTCCCGCCTGCGCACGGAGGCGCCCGCGCCGGCGAGCGAGTTCGATTACTCAAAGGTGGTCGTGCGCAAGCCCTGGGGCTACGAATACCTGTGGCACCAGAACGCGGCGGTGGCGGTCTGGGTGCTGCACCTCACGGCCGGCAGCGCCACCTCCATGCACTGCCATGCGCGCAAGCGCACCTCGCTGATCATCCTGTCCGGGGCGGTGGTTTGCTCGACTTTCGATGACCGCTACCCGCTGGCCGCCGGCCAGGCCGTCGTGCTGGAACCCGGCGTGTTTCACACCACGATGGCGGTGTCGCCCGGCGGGGCCTGCGTGATGGAGGTGGAGACGCCCCCGCTGAAGGGCGACCTGCTGAGGTATCGCGACAACTTTGGCCGCGCGGGCCAGGGGTATGAGGGGGAGAAGCAATATTCCACGGACTTTGCCGGGTTCGACTATGCACCCCTGCGGAGCATCAATCACGGCGGCGCGCCGTTCCGCTTCAAGGAACTGCAGCTGCAACTGCAGGTGCTGCCGCCGGGCGCGGATTCCTTCAGCGGTCTCACCCACGCGGGGCTGGTTGTGCCGTTTCTCGGCCAGCTGACGGGCGAGCGGACACTGCTCGCGGATATCGGCGAGGCCGTGCCCATGCAGCGGGTGTCCCCCGGGCGGCTGGTCTGCGCCTCGGCCCTGGAGCTGTTGCACGTGACCCCGCCGGCGGGGCCGCCGCCTTGAACCTCACCATGCGTCACCATTCCTCCGTCCGCCGCCCGACATGAACGAACCGGCTGGTCCCAAATATTCGGAAGTGCTCGCCGACTGGCTGGTCGAGCTCGGCTACACCCACTGCTTCATGGTGGCCGGCGGCGGCTGCATGCACCTGATCGACGGCTTCCGCTCGAAGTTCACGATCGTGCCCGTGGTCCATGAGGTCACGGCCGGCATCGCCGCCGAACATTTCAATGAGTGCCGTTCCGCCGGGAAGGCTTTCGCCCTGGTGACCAGCGGGCCGGGCCTGACCAACATCGTCACCGCCATCGCCGGCTGCTACACGGAGCGGCGCGAGCTGCTGGTGATCGCCGGCCAGGTCAAATCCACGGACCTGCGCGTGGCGCCCCTCCGCCAGCGCGGCGTGCAGGAGCTCGACGGGACCGCCTTGGTGCGGAGCATCACGGTCGCGAGCACCTGCCTGCGGGCGCCGGCGGCCCGCGGCGAATTCCAGGCGCTGGTCAAATCCGGCTGGGGCCCGCATCCCGGCCCCGTCGTGATCGAGGTCTGTCTTGATGTCCAGGGCGCGCGGGTCTCCCGCCAGGCCCTGGAGGGCGAAGCGACGGTCGGGCCGGCGGCGGCGCCCGCGGCGATCCCGGCCCAGGCGGCGCAACTGGCCGCGGCCCTCACCCAGGCCCGGCGGCCGCTGCTCCTGCTCGGCGGACTGGTTACCCGGTCCGCGGCATGGGAGGCCCTGCCGGCGCTCTTGCGGCTCGGCATCCCCGTGGCGACCACCACGGCGGCGATCGACCGTGTGCCGAGCGGCGCACCCATCTACGCCGGGCGGCCCGGCACCTGGGGCGGCCAGCGCGCGGCCAACCTGATTGTCGCGCAGGCGGATGTGATCGTCGTGCTCGGGGCGCAGCTGGATCTCCAGCAGACGGGATTCAACTGGCAGGAATATGCGCCGCAGGCCCGCCTTTTCCAGGTCTTCCCGGCCGCCGAGGAACTGGCCAAGGGCCACCCGCCGCTCGCCGGCGCCGTCAACGCGCCGCCCGACGGCGTGCTCGCGGCACTGCTCCCGCTGATCGCCTGGAGCGACACGGAGAAGTGGGGCGATTATGTGCGCAAGCTGCGCGAGCTGGTGCCAACGCTCGATCCGGCCAACACGAACGGGCCGCAATACGTCTCCCCCTTCGTGCTGCTCCGCAACCTGTCGCTGGCCGCGCAGCCCGAGGACGTGCTGGCGCTCTGTTCCAGCGGCGGCACCTTCACCGGCGCGCTGCAATCCTACGAGGTCGCGCCGCGGCAATACGCCACGGTCAGTCCCGCCCTGGCCAGCATGGGCTGGGGCCTCGCCACCGCCATCGGCGCGGCGCTGGCCCGGCCGGGGCGGCGCGTGATCCTGACGGAGGGCGACGGCGGGTTTGCGCAGAATCTGCAGGAACTGGCCCTCGTGCGGCGGCAGAGCCTGCCGATCAAGATTTTCCTGTCCGAGAACCACGGCTACGGCTCGATCCGCGCCACGCAGCGGAAGTTCTTCAACGGCGCCTATGTGGGCTGTGACGAGGAGACGGGTCTGGGATTTCCCGATTGGGTGGCGCTGTTCCAGGCCTACGGCATCCCGGCGCGGCGGCTCAGTCCGGACGAGGCCACGCCCGAAGCCCTGGCCCGGCTCATGGCGGAACCGGGCCCGGGAGCGTGGATCGTGCCGATCGATCCCGAGCAATCCAACTGGCCGGCCGTCTCCAGCCGGATCCTGCCCGATGGGAAGATGGTTTCCAATCCGCTCTACCGGATGCTGCCGCCGCTGCCTCCCGGGGTGGAGGCGCAGGTTTCCAAATATCTGCCGGCGGACGGGGGCAAGGCATGAGCGCGATCCAGCACGTCCCGGCGCCGGCGTTGCGCGAGTGGGCCGCCACCGCGCTGGCGGCCGCCGGCGTGCCGGCGGACAATGCGGCGCTGACCGCGCGGATGCTCGTGCAGACGAGCCTGTGGGGCATCGATTCGCACGGGGTCGCCCGGCTGACGCACTACCTGAACCGCATCGCGCACGGCTCGATCACGGTCCGGCCGAGGCTGGCCTTCACGCGCACCGCGGCGGGCACGGGCCAGGTCGACGGCGACCATGGCCTGGGTTTTGTCGTCTGCGAGTTTGCCATGCGGCACGCGATCGGGCTCGCGCGCGAGGCCGGGGTGGGCGCGGTCGGCGTGGCCAACTCGAGCCACTGCGGCGCCATCGGGCTCTACACCCGCCAGGCCACGGAGGCCGGGATGATCGGCATCGGCTTCACCCACTCCGATTCGTTCGTGACCCCGCATGGCGGCACCAAGGCGTTTTTCGGCACGAATCCCATCTCCATCGCCTTTCCCGGGGCGGATCCCGAACGTCCGCTTTGCGTGGACATGGCGACCAGCATCGTCCCGTGGAACCGGATCATGAATGCGCGGCGGGAGGGACGCAGCGTGCCGCCCGGCCTCGGGGTGGATGCCGCGGGCCGGGACACGACGGACGCGGCGCAGATTGTCGCCGTCAAGCCGATGGCCGAGCACAAGGGCTACGCCCTGGCGTTCGCCATCGACATGCTGTGCGGGCCGCTCAACGGGATGGCCTACGGGCCGCACCTGACCCGGATGTATGACCAGCTGGACCAGCATCGCCGGCTGGGTTCCTTTTTCCTGGCCATCGATCCCGCCCGTTTCGCCGGCGGGGCCGTGCTGGCCGGCGTGCTGCTGGCGGCCATGCAGGACGTCAAGGCGCAGCAGGAGGGTGTGCAGACGCCGGGCGAGCCGGAATACCGGATGGCCGCGGAGCGGATGCGCACGGGCATCCCGGTCGAGGCGGGGCTTGGGCAGGAATTTACCGAGTGGTCGGCCCGGCTGAAAATTCCTGCGCCGGTCGCGCTTTAATCAATCAGGGGCCTGTCCCGGGGCGAGCGGACGGTGGCGCGCCATAGGCGCCGACGCCCATGAGCCCGGCCAGTTCCTGGGGCACGGCGATCTCCAGGGCTTCTTCCGGCACATACAGGAGAGGCACGTAACGCGCGCTCCGGTAGAAATCATTGACCCCGTTCCAGTCGGCCCGGTGGAAGAAGATCAACGGCCGGACGCGCCGGATGTAATCCACGCGACGCGCATTGTCGCTGTCTGGGGCCAAGCCGGCCCACGTGACGAAGTAGGGCGTGGGATTGGCCAGGTTGGGCACCAAGCAGAGGAAAATGGCATCGTAACCCACCAGGGCGGAGGGGATGTCCGGACGCTGCGCGAACACCCGGTCAAGAGTGGCCATGATTCGATCGTAGCTGCGAGCCTGTGCCGCCGTGACCTGCATGCCTTGCAGGACCGCTGGCTTGGACAAGGTGACCAGCGGTTGAGCTAGGGCTTGCCGGGTTGCCCGCCACTTGGCTCCGGCGGCCGGCAGGAAGAGGGCGGCCAGCACGCAAGTGGTCACCGATGCCGGCCAGCCGGACCATCGCCACAGGACGAACGTCACGAGCCCGAAGGCGGGAGCGAGGGCCCAGAGGACATGCCACGGATCCGCGGCGGGATAATATTGCGCCAGCGAACCCAGGGAAAACGCAGCGAGGCTGGCAATAATATGATATTCAGTGGTTTGAGTTGCTCCGGCTCGCGTGAAAACCAGAGTGGCGCTGATCACCGCTTGGACGAGAACGATCAACGGCAGAAGCAGGCTCCAGCCGCCGCCCCGCAGCGCCAACACGCCGAACGTCCATTGAGATTGCCACGCCAGTGCTCCGCCCAGGCAAAGATAATACACCAGACAGTGGCGGTTGGAGACCGCCGGCCATTTTTTTTGTGCCCACGCGGGGAGGGCGATGGCCACGAGCAGGATCGCAAGCTCGGCGCAGCGTCCGGGATCAACACAAAGAGCCAGGCTTTCATGCCAATCCACGAATCCACTCCATTTGCCCGGCCACACAATATTCTGATACCACCACGCGTGCCAGGCGCCGGAAACCGCAAGTCCGGCGAACATCGGCAGATGAACGCCCACAAATCCTGCCAACACGCGGGCGAGCAGCCGGCGCTTGGAAAGGCCGGCTGGCGCCCAGCCGGTTGCATGCAGGGCTGGGCCGATTGCGAGCAGGCAGCCCGCCATGATCACTCCGACCGGTTGGCGGCACCAGAAGGCGCCCGCTGTGGCCGCGCCCAGCCACACTCCCCAACGCAGCGGTCGTTCCCCGCGGATCACCTGCATCAAGGCATAAAGCCCGAGGCCTTGGAACATCATGGCAAAGGCCGACGACCAGGGCAGGAGTGGCCAGAGTTCCCGATTCCAGTAGTCCAGCTCATTGGCCGGGAGAAACAGGATGAACAATCCGCCGGAAGCGATCGCCAACCAGCGCGGCAGCAGCAGGCGCCACGCAGTATACAGGAAAAACAACGTCACCATATGGGCGGCCACTGTTTGAAGCCGGAGGGACAGCAGACTGGGGTGAACCGCCAGCGCCGCGGCCTGCAGGTAGGTCGTCAGCGCGCCGTATTGGCTGAACGTGTCCCGAAACAGCGTCTGCCCCGACCACACGTCGAGGGCTGGCTTGAGCATGATGCCATCATGGTGCGGATTCAGTCCCAGCGGGGCCAGGGGTAGCAACACGGTAGCCAGGACGGCGGACAGCAAGCTGACTGCAATGGCATCATGCCGATCCATCAAAGTGCTACACGGGATTTGCGGGCGCGGCGCCATGAGTGGTGAGCCAACCGCGGGACCACGGTGGGGCGCTCAGAAATTGAGGCGTTCCCGTTCCACCACGAGCGGTCGCTTGGTGACCTTGGTGTGGACGGCGCCGATGTATTCGCCGAGCACGCCGATGAAGAACAGCTGCACCGAGCCGATGAAGAACAGGCCGACCACGATCGGGGCCGTGCCGAGGCTGAAGCTCTCCCAGTTCAGCAGCTTGTAGATGAAGTAGCCCGCGCTCACGCCGAAGCAAAGCAGCGCCATCAGGAAGCCCACGATGGTGGCCAGGCGCAGCGGCACCTTGGTGTGGTTGGTGAAGCCGAGCATCGCCATGTCGAACAGCGTGTAGAGATTGTTCTTGGTGAAACCCCGCTTCCGGAGCGGTTGCACGAACGGCACGCGGGCGACGGGGTAGCCGATCTCGGAAATCTGCCCGCGCAGATAGGGATAGGGGTCCTCGCTGGCCCGGAGGTGCTCGACGAGGGCGCGGTCGTAGAGGCCGAAGCCGGTGAAATTGAGCAGCAGGTCGACGTCGGCCAGCCGCGCCACGGTCTTGTAGTAGATCTTGCGGACCAGGAAGAACAGCGCCGACTCGGCGCTTTCGTTCTTCACGGCGGCGACGGCCTTCCAGCCCTGCTCCCAGAGCGGGATGAACTGCTCGATCAGTTCGGGCGGATCCTGCAGGTCCGAGGCGAGAAAGATCACGGCGTCGCCCTGCGCCTGCAGGATGCCGTGGTAAGGCGAGCGGATATGACCGAAGTTGCGGGCGTTGAAGATGACCTTGAGCTGCGGGTCGGTCGCGGCCAGCCGGCGCAGGATCTCGGGCGAGCGGTCGGTGGAGCAGTTGTCCACGACGAGGTAGTCCCATTGATACTGCGGGAATTTGCCGGTCACGGCGCGGATCCGGCGCAGGAGTTCCTCGAGGTTGCCTTCTTCGTTGTAGCAGCCGCTGACGACCGTGATTTTTTTCATGGATTGGATGTCGGCTGGGCCGCCGGGGCCGCGTAGGCGTCACCGTAGAACTTCAGGCCCAGGGCGTCGGCCAGCTCCTGCGGAACGGCGATCTCCAGCATCTCTTCGGGCAGGTAGAGCAGCGGGATGTAACGGGCGCGTCGATAGAAATCATCGACCGCCTCCCACCGGGCCTTGTGCAGGAACATCAGCGGTCGCATGGTCTGGATATAAGTCCAGCGTTTGATGTTCGCCTCGTTGTCAGCCAAGCCCCGCCAGGTGACATAAAACGGCGAGGGATTTGTCCGGTTGTTCGTGAAGCAGAGAAAGATGGCGTCATTGCCGATCAGGGCGCTCGGGATGTCGGGCTGATGTTGCAGGATGGGAGCGAGGGCATCCACAATCTGGCGGTAGGTGCGGGCCTGAGCCTCGGGAACCTTCATGCCGCGGAGCGCCGCCGGAACGGTCAAGGTGACGGCCGGGTGGTCGATGATTTTCATCATGGCGCGCGCTTTCAGGTATGCGGCGGGGGCCAGCAAAGCGAGCAGCACGGCCGTCAAGACCGGGGCGCGCCAGCCCGACCAGCGCCAGAGGGCATGGGTCACCAACCCGAAGGTGGGTGCGAGTGCCCACACCATGTGCCAGGAATCCGCCATCGGATAGAATTGGACCAGGGACCCGAGTGACAATGCCGCCAGGCTGGCGACCAGGTAGTATTCGGGGGCTTGGGCCTCCTTCCGCCCGGTGAACACGGGGATGATGCTCACGACGACTTGCGCCAACACCACCAGGGGAAACAAGGCGCCCCATCCGCCTTCGCGCAGGGCCGTGACCCGCAAAAGCCAGCTGCCTTGCCAGGCCAGCAGCAGGGCGAGCCCGCCGTAATAGAAAGGCACCAGGCGGGAAGCGCTGTCCGGCAGGAATCGTTTCAGCCGGGCCGGCAGGGCGAGGGCGGCCAGCAGGAGCAGCAATCCGATGCACGTGGCCGGATGGATGGACAGCCTCAACGTGTCGCGCCATTCCATGCTGGCGCTCCAGCGCCCCGGCCAGACAAAGTTCTGATACCACCACTCGGGCAGGGCGCCGGTGACATACAGTTCGCCCAGCAGTAGCGCGTTCACCGCGAAAAATCCGGCCAGCAGGCCGCCCAGCACCGAGCGTTTGCTGTGGGTCCCCGGGGTCCAGTTGGTCCAATGCAAGGCCAGCCAGATCACGCCGAGGCAGCCGGCCATGATGATCCCGACGGGTTGACGGCACCAAAATACGCAGGCGGTCGCGACACCGCAGAGCACCCCCCAATGCCGCGGATGCTCGCCCAGGATCATCCGGAACAGCGCATACAATCCGATGCTTTGAAAAAGCATGGCGAAAACGGAGGACCAGGGACTGAGCAGCCAGTATTCGTTGTTCCAGTAGTCCCGTTCATATGCCGGGATGAAGAGGATGAACAAGAGGCACGAAAGGATGGCCAGTGAGCGGGGCAGGATCAGGCGCCATGCAGCATAGAGCACCACCACAGTGACCCCATAGGCCGCCACCGTTAATAGCCGGATGGAGAGCAGGCTCGGCGAAATCCAAAGCGCCATCGCCTGCAGGTAGGTGGTGAGCGCGCCGTATTGCGAAAAACTGTCCCGAAACAGCACCTGCCCGGCCAGCACGTCCAGGGCCGGCTTGAGCATGACGCCATCATGATGCTGATCAACTCCCAGGTGGGCCAGAGGCACCAGCAGGGCAACTACGCCTGCGGCCAGGAGGCCGCCGATCAAGCCATCACTTCGATTCATGATTTTTGTGGATTTGCGGGTGAGGCTCGGTCGCGGCCTCGGGGTTTTCTGGCGGCTGGACCGGCAAAGGGGAAGCGAGAAAGAACCCCGGAGTCACCGCGGACCGTCCAGCAGCCGTTTCGTTTCCCGGCCCAGATAAAGCAGCAGGGCGCGCCACAGGCAGGCCACCAGGGCCCAGGTGAACAGCTGGCCGATCTGGATCGTCACTTCGATCATCCGGTGCGCCACGGAAGGCGTCAGGACGTCCGTGAAGACACTGAGGTTGATCGCGAGCGTGGCGCCGCCCTCAAACCAGAGCACCGCCAGCAGCAGCGACTGCGTGGCCTTCCGCCAGCGCTCCTCCGCCGGCTCCAGGCTCGCCCGCCACAACCACGGCAGCAGCCAGAGGGCGAAGACCATCTTGTAGACGTAGGACGAGCCGTGCAGGAAGCAGCCCACAATCATCACGGCGCCGCACGCGAATTCTCGTTCGAGTATGCGGGCCTCCCCGGTGGCGGGCGGCTCCTTCCGCGCGGTGCTGCGCCACCAGCTGGCGGCCACGCCCAGCAGCACCAGACCGGCGGCCAGCCATCCCCAGGCGGCGGCGGAAGCGAGGCCGAGGTTGCGGAAGAAAGTCGGTGCCCCGAAGGCAAACAACCAGGCCGGGGCGGGCGTGTTGCTGGCCGCGGTGCGCAACGCCTGTTCCAGCGAGGGCCAGGCGAGCACCAGCACGAGCCCGTAAAGCAGGATCCAGCCGGCGAACTCCCGTCGCGTGCGCGCATCGAGCAGCAGCACCACCGCCGCGAGCGGGAAATATTTCAGCACGGCGGAAACCGCCAGCAGGAGGACGGCCAGGAGGCGCACGGGGCCGCGTTCGTGGCGCAGGCAGCCGAGCGCCAGGCTCATGAGCACAAAGACCACCAGGTCATGGTTGGCGCGATTGATGACGAAGAGCAGTGGCGGGGAGACGAGCAGCAGCAGCAGACCGGCGCTTTGCCGCCAGCCGGCCGGCTTGAGGAGCAGCACCGCGCTCGCCAGCGTGAGGCCCAGCAGCAGGGTGCCGATCCAGGCGGTGTCCTCCAAGGTCAGCCCCAGACTGCCGCTGACCAGCCACCAGTCGCTGAAGCCATACAGCCGGAGATAGGGGTCGAGCGGATTGCTGAGATGGGGGTTCAGCCCGAGTTGGGCCGCTTGACCGGCGGCCAGCAGGTGCCGCAGGTCCAGGAACGGTTTGTCCGCCTCGCCGATGCCCGTGAGCAGCCAGACGCCCGGGGTGTAGAAACAGGCGACCCAGACGGTCGCGGCGAGCAGGGCCGTCAGGAAAGGAATCTCCCAAGCGGGCCGGCGGGACGGCGGAACGGGACTGGTCAAGGCCGGCGGCCTCCGGGACCGGAAGAGGAATTCATGGGAGGGCGTTCGTGGTGATGGTTGCTGGAGAATGGTGCCCGGGGTGGGACTCGAACCCACACTCCTTTGCAGGCCACGGATTTTAAGTGGCGCCCAAGGGTCCCGGAGCGTCCAACAGCGTTTCAGAACTGATTGGTAATACGCAAGGAGACGTTGGGGGACGGCCAGGGATTATGGCCGGTTAACGACCCCTGTGGACAAGAAGGCAAGAACCCGGGGGCGTTTTTGCGCCTAGCCGTAGCTCTGTGCCTACGACCCCGTGCCATAACTCAGCCAGAAAAACCGTTCGTGCTAAAATCAAAAGTGAACAACACATCCACCACCGTCACCGACAATCCTAACAAGGCCATCCTTCCCGGAGGCATCACCATCCAACGCATCGCCCGCACCATGGGCGGGCGCACCTACTACTCAAAGTCCTGGTATATGCGGGCTCAGGTCAATGGGCGCCGTTCTTGGTTTAAGCTTGGGTCCGACTTCAAGAAGGCGAAGGCGAAAGCCTGTGAAATTGCCAACTCCATCGGAGCGGGTGGCATCACTGCCCAGCTTGGTTACGAGCAGAGCAAGGTGAAGCAGCCGAAGGGCACGTTCGCGACCATGGGCGAGCTGATTGACGGCATCGAGCTTTCCACCGGCGTCTTCGAAATGGCTAAGGCCAGCACAGTCCATGAATACCTTTGTTCCGTGAAGCTGATTGTGCGCGAGGTGGCCGAATGGAAGCTCGGCCGGAAGCTGGAGCCGGCGGAGATTCTCGAACTGCCCAGCGGCTACCTCTCAGCGGCGCTCGTCCGTGACTTTCGTAATCTGAGAGTCCAGGGGATTCCAGAGGGTCCAGCCTCCAAGACGGCAAGGCTGACGGCCAACGGCCACTTACGTAACGCCCAGGCCGTGGTCACCCCCGGGGTCATCGAGCATCTTCGCGATCAAGGGATGAACATTCCCGACCTAATGCCCTTCCGCAGCAGTCCGCTGTTCAAGAATCTTCGCACGGTCTACGTCCTGCCCCCGGATGAAGTCATCATGCGTATCGCCAAGGCCATCCGCGATGAGCTGTCGGCACTCGCCTGTCCGCTCTTCTATCTGGCCGCCCTCCTTGCCTTGCATGCAGGTCTGCGGCGCAAGGAAATCGTGCATGCAAAGTGGTCGTGGTTCGGGTCGGCCGGCCAGCCGGAAATCCACGTCAGGGAGGGCGAGGGCTTTACCCCTAAGGGTGATTACGGACGGAAGGTGAGGATCACGCGCTGGATGTATGATGAGCTACACAAATTTAAGCGCGCCGATAGCGAGTATATCCTCTCCGGGTCCACACGTTGGTGGGTGAATAACGAACTACACGGCCTGATTGATTGGCTTCACCTCAAGGGCATCACGGAAGAGAAGGCACTTCATGCGTTGCGGAAGCTGTTCGGAGCATTCCTGGCGGGGTATTACGACCTCACTATTGCGCAACGCCAGTTGGGCCACTCCACGCCACTCATCACGAACGACTACTATGCGGGCATCGACCATTTCAATTACGCCTTGGCCAAAATTTGGGAGGATCCTGACCTGATGGGGACATTCGAAGAACTCGTGGTTCAAGTGGCAGTCGCGAATCGGGGTAAGGTTACGGAATTTGCTGAAAGTGCGTTCGGTTTCCGGCGGTTTCATTGATCCAACGGCCTGAGGCAAAAAACTCCGTGAAGCCTTTGTAGCTCAGCCAGCCGGACTTGGCCTCCGGGTGGCGGGAGGCCGTAGCTCTTCGATGATGAAAATACTACACGTCTCTGATCTCCATTCGCACGTCGCCTGGTTCGACTGGTTAATTGCTCAAACTGACTACGATCTGGTCTGCCTCACCGGGGATATTTTGAATCTCGGTGACTTAAGCTCCGAGGTTGACCGAGAGATTAACGTGGCCCTGAACCGGCTCGTGGAGATTCGGACGCCTTTGGCTATGTGCAGTGGGAACCACGATCTGCACTACTTAGGCGGGCAAGACCGGGCACAGTGGATGAAATTGCTCCGACGAAAGAACGTGTGGATTGACGGGGAGGCTTTCTGGTTCTGCGACTACCGCTTTCGTTGTATTGGCTGGTGCGATCCTGTGCCGCGGGGGGCAAGAGATGACTTCTGGCTAATGCATGCTCCTCCTTTTGGGGCCAAGACATCCATGGTCGCTGGAGGGATATCGCATGGGGATGAAGAAGCGCGGGACGTTTGTCTCGCGGGCGACGGGCCACTTTTCACATTGGGCGGTCACGTGCATCATGCGCTGGGTTTTTGGAGTATCTTAAACGAAACGATCACACTCAATCCAGGGCGAGGCAACAACCCGGCGTGTCCCAGCCACATCGTGATAGATTTGAAGGAGCGCACGATGACCCGTCACAAGGCAACCTCTGCAGGAATAACCCCAACGACGCTCAATTTCACAAGGCGGTAAATAGCAATCACCCTCAACAATACCCATGCCCCTGAATTATCTCATAGCAGCGTTGTGTAAACCTGAAGTAGCGAGCGGCGCCATTGAATGCATCCTGCGCCTCATATTTTCGCCTGAAGTTCGAAAACACTGCATGGCACTTGCGGCGATAGGATGTCTTTGCTTCGGAAAGCTCCGCCGGCTTCGTATTGGGCTTGCGCCAGAATTGCCTTTGAGGCCCTCGAAGTTTAGGCAGAAACAACATCGGATGAATCGCTTAAGGATCCCCAAAAAACGCCGGTAAGGAGTGCGTTACACAGTCTAACGCCTCTGCTACGTGCTCACCCAGCTAAATGCAACATGCTACCTAATACTAAAATATCATTATATCAGGTTTAATAAATTACTTTTGAGTCAATTAGCATAGGATATTCTCTATTATTGGGCGAATATTCTATTCGTTTTCACGACAGGCTAAAACAAGGACATGCTTGTCACAATAATGGCAATCCCTCCCCGTCTCATCAAAATGACAAAGGGTTCTGATCAAACTGGCGCAAATAACCGGTCCGCTGAACCCGATACCTCCCCGCATGAAGTTTGCGAGAAAACACTCTCGGAAAGTCGATCGAATGAGGAAATTCCTGCGGAATTCTACGGGGGTAAATCCTCTACATTGAAATCCTGGATGGATTCATTCGAGCAGAACCATCGTCAGTTGCAATTTATGCGTTCACGCCGACATCCCTAATTGTCTGACTGGCGTATTCTATGCCGGTCTTCAGGATTCATCGAGAACGGGATTAGTGAGGATCCCGACCTTTTCGGTTTCAATGCTCACGGAATCACCGGAACGGAGCCAGCGGGGCGTGGGTTTGGTGGCCATGCCGACGCCCTGCGGGGTGCCGGTGAGGATCACCGTGCCGGGTGGCAGTGTCGTGCTGCCGCTGAGGTATTCGATGATCGTGGCCACGTCGAAAATCATGTCGGCGGTGTTGGAGTTCTGCACCAGGTCGCCGTTGAGCCGGGTCGCGATGCGCAGTTTTTGGGGATTCGGGATCTCGTCCGTCGTCACCAGGCGCGGCCCGAGCGGGGCGAAGGTGTCGAAGAACTTGCCGCGGCACCATTGTCCGCCACCCAGCTTGAGCTGGTGGTCGCGGGCCGAGACATCGTTGGCGCAGGTGTAGCCGAGCACGTATTCGAGCGCGTCCTCGCGGCGGACGTTTTTCGCCGCCTTGCCAATGACGACCGCCAGCTCGCACTCGTAATCGACCTCGTTGCTGCGCAGGTGGCGGGGGATCAGGATGGGCTCGTCCGGAGCGTGCAGGGTGTTGATGCCCTTCACAAAAAGTATCGGGCGTTCCGGGATGGGCGCGCCGGCCTCCGCGGCGTGCTGGCGGTAGTTGAGGCCGATGCAGAGGATCTGCGCTGGCACTACCGGGGCGAGCAGCCGCGCGATCCGGGCGGGTTCCGTCGTGATGCGGTAGTCGCCATAAATGTCGCCCGCGATGCGGAGCGCCAGGTCCTTGGATTGTTCGGCGGCATAGTGGGTGGTGCCGTCCGGTGATGCGTAGCGGATGATTTTCATGCTGGAAAGGGGAGCTACTTGCCGGCGGACCAGCCGCCATCGATCAGGAGGTCGGAGCCGGTGACCATGGAGGATTCGTCGGCGGCCAGGTAGAGCGCGGCCGCGGCGATCTCCGCGGGCTGGGCCATGCGGCCGTTGAGCTGCGTGGCCGCCATCTCGCGGAACGCCTTCTCCGGATCGGGGTATTCGGCCAGCCGGGTTTTCACGAAGGCCGTCTCGACGCGACCGGGGCAGATGGTGTTGAAACGGACGCCGGTGTGTGAATGGTCGAGCGCCAGCGCCTTGGTGAGGCCCACGACGGCGAACTTGGTCGTGACGTAGGCCAGCCGGTCGCGGATGCCGACGATGCCGCCGATGGACGCGAGGTTGATGACGCTGCCGTAGCCGCGCTTGAGCATGTCCGGCACGAAGGCCTTGCAGAGGTTGAAGGGGCCGCGGACATTCACTGCGTGGAGCCGGTCGAGGTCGGCGGCGATCGTTTGTTCGAGGGAGCCGACGTGGCCGATGCCGGCGTTGTTCACGAGCACATCGAGGGAGGGCACGCGTTTGGCCAGCGAGAACGCGGCCACGTGGTCGCTGACGTCGATGTCCGCGAAGTCGCCTTCGCCGCCGGCCGTCCGGATGGCCGCGAGGGTTTCCTGGCCGGCGCCCACGTTGCGGTCGACCACCCAGACGAAGGCGCCCTGGCGGGCGAAGAGCTGGGCGATGGCCTGGCCGATGCCGGAGCCGGCGCCGGTCACGAGGGCGGTTTTTTTGTCGAGGCGGAACATGGTGGGTGGGGGTGGGGATCAGGCCGGGCTGGCCAGGGCCGCAGCGAACCCGGACAGCATAGTCTTTTGTCCGGTAACGAAGCTACGCCTTAGCGCTCAAAGCCTGGCACTGACGTCTCATGGTTCGGCAGGCCTTGGCAACTCCCCGGCGCGACTTGCGCGAAAACAGCAGATAATTGGGCGGAAAGTGTCTGCATTTGCGCAGATAGGCGTAGTGCGGCCCTTGCGAAACAGGCACGATGCGTCCGAATTACCGCGCTTCGCCACTCTCCGGTGGCAGCAACCGCGCTACCCAAAAAACAGGAGACACGACATGAGGAACCACGAATTCAACCGGGCCGTCCGCTGGGCGTCCCTCTGGCTGGCAATGGCGGGCGTAGCGGTTGCCCGGGATTCAGTGGTGGTGGGTGATGCCTACGTGAGGGCCGAGGCCAAGGCCGGCAACTGGACGGTCGGCAACGCGGCACTCGAACTGGAACTGCAGGCAGGCGCGGGCGGGCTGAAGCTCACCGGATTCCGCAACAAGCTCGGCAGCCAGCCGGCGGAATATGTGCTGCCCTCCGCGGCGGTCGCGCCCTTCCTGGCCGGCAGTCAGGGCGGCTTGCACCCGGAGGTGCTCTGGTCGCGGGCCCTCGCGGCGAACGAGACAGCGCCGCTCCCGGAAACGGAATTTCGCGTGAAGGTGAAAGCGGGCGATCTCATCGGCTTTGGCGTGCATCCCGAAGGGGATGCCAACGGCGACGAGACCGAGTGGGCCACCGAGGTGCGTTACCAGGGCGGCGAAACCTACCGTTCGATCGACGATCGGACCCTGGACCAGGGCCCGATTTGGTATTATGCAGTGCGTCGCGAAGGCACGCGATTCCTGGATTATCTCGACACCGTCGAGAGCCTGTCCGGCGGGCCGGCCTACAACACCGCCGGGCAGATTGTCGCCGGTTCCGAAAAAGCGGCCGAGGCGCAGGCGGAACGCGTGCGCTGCACCGCGACCTACGTGCCCTACCGGGTCCCGCGTGCCTCGCCCTTTGCCAGCGCCACGCGGCTGCAGCCGTCGTGGATCCTGGGCGCGTATCGCGTGTGGCGGGCGCCGAAGGATGGCGAAGTGACTTTGCACGGCCGGCCGAAGCCGGCGAAAGGCAAGGTGAAGATCGAGATCCTGCATTTTCATGAACCGGCCGCCGCGCGCGCCGATGCCTCGGCCACCTGGCAACTGGCCGGTGGCAAGGCGCACCAAGTGAACGCCGGCGGCCGCCCGGCCGCCCAGCTCGACCTGGACCTGCGCCGCGGGGACCTGCGCGCGAGTTTCCATGTGCTCATTTACCCGGGCGCCGCAGTGGTGCGGCACTGGGTGGCTTTCGAAAACACGGGGGTCTCCGCGCTCCGCCTGCCGGACGAGGATCATTTCTCCCTCACGATGCCGGCGGGCAATTACCGGCACTCGTGGATGTATGGCGGCAACAGCCGCGAGGTCGCCGGGTTGTTGAGGGACGCCGACGTGACCAGGGATTACCGCAAGTCGCAGGTTGGCTACATGACCGACCTTTACACGCCGTGGCTCGCGATGTTCCGGACGGACCGGTCCGACGGCTGGTTCATGTCGCCGGAGTATCAGGGGCAGTGGATGTTCGACGTTAATCGCCAGGCCTCCGGCGCCGTGCAGGTGTCGGCGGCGCTGCCGGAAGCCGCCGGCCGCGAGCTGGCCGCGGGCGCGGGTGTGGAACTGCCGGTGTTCACGATGGGCGTGTTCCGCGATTCACTCGACGACATGGGCCGCCGCCTGCATGCGTGGCAGTATGAATACCTCTGGGACCTGACCAATCACGAATGGTATGGCCGCATCCCGACGTTGGCGAACTGGTATAATGACGTGCACAACCTCCAGGAGAATTTCGCCGGCCGCATCGCGGACCTCGACATGGAAACGGCGGACTTCATGCGCGCGACCGGTTCAGACCTGCTGTGGGATGACGCGGGCTGGTCGGAAAGCCCCAACATCTGGACACCCACGCGCGAGGGCCCGGATTTCGCCGAGACCAACCGGCACGTCGCCAAGTCCGGCATGAAGTGGCTGCTGTGGTTCTGCGCCGTGCCCAGCAAGGGCCTCATGGACACCAAGGTCGGGAGCTGGGGCGACTTCCAGTGGCGGACGGACGGTTTTTCCGAGCGCAACCTCAAGGCGATCCGCGCGTTTTTCGGCCAGGTCGAGGACTTCATCACCGAGCATCCGCGCTCGTCATTCCACACCTGCCATGGCGGCAGCCGTTACGCGCACACGTTCGAGACGCAGCGCATGGCCGACATCAACTACTTCACCGACAGCGGCGGCGGCGACCAGGCCAATTACTATTTCTCCTATCTGGAGACGCCGGACAAGTGGACGGACATCACGCCGATATTCGCCACGGGCGGCACTTACGACTTCGCGAACATCCGGCAACTGCTCACGATGGTCCCGGTCTGGCACATGACCTACCAGCCGGAAACGCGCGGGCAGGACCGTGAGGAGGCGCGGCGCATCTTCGAGATCTACCGCTATCTCACACAGGCAGGCGTGGCCGGGCGCCACAGCTATGTAGCTCATCCGGCGGTGGAGGGCGACACCGCCCACTACTACTTCCAACGCCTCAGCCTCGACCGCCAGCGGTCGGTGATCGTAATCAAGCATAAGGCGCCAGCCGGCACGAAGGTGTATCCGCGCGAATTGCTGCCCGAGCGCGACTATGTGGTCGGGCTGCAATCCCGCACGACCACCGCTGTGCGCCGCGGCGCCGAACTGATGGCAAACGGCATCGTCCTCAACGACGCGGCGATTGGCGAATTGATCTATATCGGCCTGCCGGGGCGCCCCGGTGGCGGCTCCGATCGCACGCCGCCGTCGGCTCCCGGCCGCGTGCTGTCCGGTCGCGAAACGACCCTCGGCCACAGCGGGGTTGGCCTGCACTGGTCGCCTGGCACGGACGACGGCTTCGTCAGCCATTATGAAGTGAGCCGCGGTGGAAAGGTGATCGGCCAGGTCAGCGCCGGCACCTATTACTTCGACCACTCCGCGGAGCGCGATGAGCGCGAGGCGGCCTACGCGGTGCGGACCGTGGACGGCGACGGCAACTCCAGCGCCTGGACGCCGGCGCAGCGCGGGACGGACGCCACTCGCGAATACGCGGCGCTCGGCGGGCATTTCCGCGTGGCGGGCCGCGAAGGCTGGGAAGCCCTGGTTACCAAGGATGGGAAGACATTCCAATCGATGACCTTTGTGCCCCCGGCGAAGAATCCCGGCGGCGATTTCAGCGGCAACGGCCAGCAGGTCGGCGGCGTGGAAGGTTATTGGGAAGGCCCCGGCGCCGCCCGCAACGGCCGCGGCTGGCAGCAGGCCTCGTCCGAGGTGCAGGCGGTGCGGCGGTGGACCGCACCCCGCGCGGGCACGGTGCGCATTCTTGGACGGGCGGTGAAGGAACACTACCGCCGCGACAAGGGCGCGGCGTTGCCGGTGCGGATCACGCACAACCTCCGGCCCGTGTGGCCGGCGTCCGGCTGGGCCAAGGTGCCGGTGGCGGATGATTTTGGCCTGTCCCACGATTTGACCGCGAACGTCGCGGCGGGCGACACGTTCGATTTCATTCTTGGACTCGGGACGGATTCCGCGGCGGACATCGTGGCCTGGATGCCGCGGATCGTTTATCAGGATGAAGCCGGCGCGGCGGCCCCGGCGCCAGGCCGGACGGTCGTCCGCATCCTGAGCGGTTCGCCGGTCGACTATGTCGATGTGAGAGGCAATACTTGGAGCGCCGACCGCGAATATTCGGGCGGCCAGGCCATGGCCGCCGGCAAGGTGACGGGCCAGAGCCTGCCCATGCAGGATGATCCCGCCTTGTATGAACGCGGCCGCGAGGGTGCCGAGTTTACCTACCGCCTTACCGTGAAGCCGGGTCTCTACAGCCTGCGGCTGTTGTTTGCCGAAAGGCAGCACGAGTGGTCCTTCGAGCGGCCGTTCAATCTCAGCATCAACGGGCGCGGCATGCTGACGAACTTCGACGTGAACCAGGCGGCCCGCGGCCCGGGCCGGTCATACGCGCGGCTCTTCCGTTACCTGGTGCCCGACGCGAACGGCCAGATCGTCCTGCGTTTTAGCGCCGGCTTCGATCCCGTGCAGAAGTCGCGCCTTGCGATGGTGCAGGCGATCGAGCTGTTGCCCGAGGTGACGGCGGCGACCCGCATCGACATCGGAGCGGAGCAGCCCCATCTCGACTGGCGCAGCGACATTTGGGCTGCCGATGCCGGCACGCAGGGCCGCATCCTCACCGCTGAACGCGTCGTGGCGCAGGCGGCGCCGACGCTGAATGACCAGCGGCTCTATCAGACGGCCCGCAGCGCACGGGAACTGGTCTATCGGATCCCGGCGGCGCCCGGGCTCTATTCGGTCCAGTTGAAGTTTGCCGAGCTCTGGCTTGGGGAGAAGGGGCAGCGTCCGATGAACATCGAGATCAACGGCCGCCGCTTCCGGACGGATTGGGATCCGGCCACGGCGGCCGGCCAGCTCGCGATGGCGGCCGACCTGCGGGCCCCGGACATCACGCCGGACAAGGACGGGTTCATCGTCGTGCGCATCGTCGCGACAGGGGCGAACGACGCGATCCTGCAAGGGTTGGCGTTGGAGTGAGACGCGACTGTCCTCCGACCTTTCAGTCGGAGAACGATAGGGCGGGCCGTTTCTGACTACCGTTGCCCTCATTCTGATCCCGCAGTCGCGGGAGAAGAATGCATATGTGTGCATCCCCTTGGGTCCTTCGCGTGGCTCAGGATGACGGATGCGGGTGATGGCGATGCGTTCTTGGCGCGCGGAGAGGCTTCCGCGTTCGCCTACCAGGCGGGGACGCCGGAGACCATTTTAGTTGGCACCGGGTTCTTCTCCGGGATCGCTTCGATGCGCTGGGCGACCGGGGCTAGGGGCGGCAGGCCGTTGGCCGGTCGGTCGAGGTAGAAGAATGAGACCGCGGACACGTCGTCGCGGCGCAGGTAACAGACGTAGCCGCCGGGGGTGGGGTCCTTCGCAAGGTCGGGATTGTTTTTGCCGTCCAGGAGCAGGACGAATTTTTGGGCGCCGCCGTGGTCGATGATCACGGGCGTGATCTCCAGGCCCTTCGCGACCATCTTGAGGACGTTTTCTTTCGTGTCGTTGCCCATCTGCTGGATGGTCACGCGGGCGTCCTGGTCGAAATAAACCCGGTCGGGCACGTGGTAGCGGTAGAACGTGTGGTGGCCCAGTTCGGCGTCGGCCACCAGCGCGCCCTGGTAGCGATGCCGGAACACGCCCTGGCCCCACGCGGTGCCGATGTAGTCCTCGGTGCCGGAGTTGTTGAGCGTGGGATGGGTGGTGTCGCCATCGAGGAAGATCTTCACTTCGCCTTCGCCCCACCAGCCGGTGTAAACCGGATTGGCGATCACGCCGATGTGCGCGCCGAGGTAGCGGCCGCGGCCCTGGACCTTGGGCATGATCTCGAAGTCGCGGCCCAACGTCGTGAAGCGCTCGCGGTGCCAGTAAGCGTGGAAATAGAGCGTTTCGGGGGCATGCGGGCGGTTCTGCAGCTCGAAGTCCACGTCGTAGAAGAGGTAGAGGACGTTCTCGTTGGATTCGTTCGTCAGCGTGATGCGCGCCGCGGTGCGGAACGGCATCGGGATGAGGCAATTCACCGAACGGCCTTCCGGGCTGGAGAAGAATTCGTTCTCGAACGGCGCCATGCGGCCGAGGATTTGGCCGAAGAAATCCCCGAGCGGCACCGACACGGCCGGCTGGTCGGAGTCATCCCAATACATGCGCAGGTGCAGCGAGCGCAGGAGGCGCGGGTCGCGCGGGTGCAGCGTCATCCACATCCGCTGGATCGTGCCGGTGCCCTTGACGTCAAGGAGGGTCTTGGTCTCGCCCGCGAGGAGGGATTCCGCGGCGCTGCCTTTCCAACCGGAGTTCGCCTTGCCGGCCTGGCCTTTCAACGCCTTCGGGTTTTCGAAACCGGCCCAGCGGGTCAGCCGGCCGGTGCCGGCCTGATACAGGGGAGGCGTGGCTTCAGCCGACGCCACGACCGGGGGAGCGGACGGATGGTTGCACGCGGCCAGGAGCAAGGCGGACGCGAGGATCAGGAGGCGGCGCACGAAGGCAGGGTGTTTTTTCATGGTGAATCAAAGGAGGCGCGCCGAAACTTTCCCGGCGCGGGTTTCGCTTCTGAAAAACAGGCCGTCGTAACGCCCGGTGCAGGAAATCCCTGCCGACGGCTGGGGGCGGCGTGGTTTAACGGCCGGCGGTCTGCGGACGGAGCGCGTCCTTGATCGCCTTGATGGCCGCATCCTCGTGCGCGGGCGTCAGGCAGGAGGGCACCGGCAGGAGCACCGAGCGGGCAAAGAGCGCGTCGCTGCGGGGGCAGAGGCCGAAGTTGTAGTCGTAGACGCTCTGCTTGTTTTCGGGCGATGCCCAGGGGTTGCCGGCGGCGGACAGCGGGGTCTTCTTCACGAGCGCGACGATGTTCGAATAGATGTGCAGGCCATAATCGGCGATGCGGAAGGCATTGTGGAAGCCGCCCTCGCGGAGCTGGGTCAGCAACCGCTGCGCCGTTTCGGCGTTCTCGAGGAGCATGATGATGAACGGGCCGCTGTCGCCCTCGGCGTCGGCCAGTTTGCGGAACGCGAGGCCGGGCGTGCCGGCGAGGCCGGCCTTGATGCGGCGCTTGGAAGCGCGCATCCGCTCGACGATGGCGGGCAGCTTCTTCAACTGGACGCCGGCCACGGCGCCGCACAATTCGGCCATGCGGCGGCCTTGGCCCCAGGAGAGGGCGTAATCCTCGGGCTGCGCGAGGCGGCCGTTTTTGCGAACCATGCCCATGTCATGGGCGGCGAAGGCGCGTTCGAAGAGGCGGTCGTCGTTGGTGAGGATCAGGCCGCCTTCGCCGCAGGTGATGTTCTTGTTCAACTGGAGGCTGAAGATCGCCATCTTGCCGATCGAGCCGAGCTTGCGGCCGCGGTAGGAGCCGCCGTTGCACTGCGCGCAATCCTCGAGCACGGGGATGTTGCGGCGGTTGGCGATGGCCATGATCGCGTCCATGTCGCAGGGCGAACCCGCCATGTGAATCGTGACGATGAGCTTGGTGCGCGGCGTGATCGCCTGCTCGAGGGTGTCCGGGCTGAGGTTGAACGACTCGTCGACCTCGGCGATGACGGGAATGGCCCCGACCTGGATGATGGCGCCGACGGAGGCGACCCAGAGGAAGGACGGGATGATCACCTCGCTGCCCGGGCCGACGCCCAGGGCGCTCATCGCGCAGATGAGGGCGCCGGTGCCGCTGTTGATGGCGAGGGCGTGCTTGACGCCGTAGAACTGGCGGGCCGCCTGCTCGAGTTCATCTACGTGGCGGGCCGGCTTCAGGCCGTAGTAGCGGAAGAGGGAGCCGTTGCGGACGACGTCGAGGACGGCCTGCTCCTCCTGTTCGTCGATCCAATGCACACCGGGGAATTCTTGGGGCCAGGTGAGGCCGCCGGGAAGTTTGTTATTCATGGGTTGGGCGGTAAGAAGGGGAGCGGGTGGCGCGGGTGGGCGCTGCCCGATGCGGCGATGGCCAGCATGAAGCCAGCTTGCCCGAAACCCGGCGGGCTGGCTACGCCTATAAACTCAAAGACTGGCATTATTTGCTCACGGGATGAAGCGGCGCGAAGGACGCCCCTACACGTCGAACAAATTCGTCCGGCTTGTCCGCCATAGGCTTGGCGACGGCGGAAGGCCGGGTCCTACCTTGGAGTGATTAGAACAACATGAACGTTGGCGGCGGTTGCACCTGGGCTTTAGTGCCGACGCGCAGGAGCTGGGCGCGGGCCAGATCCTCGGCGGTCATGAGTTCGGTGACGAGGTAAACAGGCGAGTCGCCCAGCACCACGCTCTTGCCGTTGCCACCTTCGTGCACCTGTGTGCCGACGATGTTGTAGGCGTGCACGTCGCGCGGGACCTTGAGCATCCACACGTGGCCCTGGCGCCATTCCTCCGGGAGCCAGGCGGCGAGGACGGCCTTCTTGCCTACTTGGAACGCGTAGCCGCGCACGTTGTCGGTGACGAGGCCGTTGAGGCGCTCGGGCTTGTCGAGCGGGGCGACGTATTTGAAATCGGTGCCCAGGAGGTTGCCCAGGTAGGAAAGGGCGGGGTAGAGCTTCTGCGGCGTGCCGTTGGGCCCGAGCAGGGCACTGCCGAGGTCGCGCATGCCGTCGTTGACCGTGCCGGAACTGCCCATGTGGTAGAAAATCTTCTCCACGCCGTGGGCGAACATGATCAGGGCGTGGCGCACGCTCTGGTCGGCGGCGCGCTTCTCGCTCTCCATCGCGAACGGCGCGTTCGGCTCGATCCACGGGTCGCGCGGCGGGGTGTCCTCACCGTAGTGGCCCGCCTCCGTGACCCAGATCGGCTTCCGGCCGCCGGGCGCGGCGTCCATCAGGGAAAGCAGTTCGCGCATCTGCGGGATGAAGTCCTCCGGCAGCTCCTCGAAGAAACCGTAGGGATGGATGTTGAGGATATCGATGTAGTCCAGGCCGCCGGCGCGGATGAAATGCGGCGCACGGTGCAGGATCTCGAGGGAGTAGCCGCCGATCAGCTTCGCGGAGGGATCGGTCGCGCGCAGGGTCTTCGAGGCGAGCTTGAGCAGATCGACGTATGACTGGGCATCGTAACCATAGCCCGGGGGCGAGCGGTAAGGGGCCGGCAGCGCGGTGCTGGTGGTCGGCTCGTTCATGAACTCCCAATATCCGATGCGGCCCTTGTAGCGGCCGGCGGTCTCGCGGATGTAGTTCATTAGGTCGTCGTTGTTCTTCGGCGCCATCGCCAGCCACGCCCACTCGGGCATGGCGCGCCAGCTCTTGGGCGGCAGTTGGTAATCCTGCGGCAGGGAGCTGGCCCATTTCGCGGACGCGAACGCGGGCAGGAGCGCCTGGATCTTCCAGCCGGCCTTTTCGAGACGAGAGACCTGGCGGTCCGCTTCCGCAAAGTTGAACGCGCCGGGCTTCGGCTGCACTTCCTGCCAGTCAAGCGACCAATCGCGCGCCCAGAAGATGCCGGCGCGCTTGAATTGCGTGAGCAGGTCCTGGTTGGCGGGCGCATGGTTCAGGCCAAAGGGCGTGGTGGCGCGGGTATATTCGTTGATCACGGCCAGCGAGAAACGGGTTTCTTGGCGGACGCCCTTCCCGGTGGCGACCGCCGCGAGGCGGTAGTAACCGGTGCCGGGCAGGCCCAGCGGGATTTCCTGCGTATGCAGGCGGCTGGCGGGGACGTTCACGCGCTGCTTTCGCTCCGGGATGGGCTGGTCGAAATAGTCGGTCAGCGAGATGGCGACATCGAGGTCGACGGCCTCGGCCGAGCGGTTGAGGGCCGTGACGCGCAGGGACGACGGCTTGCCGGTCGGATACACGTTGCCGAAGTGGCCGGACTCGAGGGCGACCTCGATGGCGGCGCGGGGCGCGTAGGCGGAGGCTTGGGCCTGCTTCTCAAACTGGATGGCGTCGACCCAGAGGCGCGCCGCGGCCTCCGGCTGTGTGCGCATGTCGGGACCGATACCGATGCAGACGCTGACGGATGTGGCCTTGAACGTGAAGGTGTGGCGTTCCCATTTGTTGGAGACGGTCACGGCCTGTTCGGAATTAACCGGCTGCGGATTCGGCGCGGGGTCGCCGCCGAAGCGCATGACCAGGCGGGCGGGCACGCCGGCGCGGTCGGCCTTCAGGTAGGCGGAGAGCGTGTAGGTCTGGCCGGGCTCGACGGTGATCCAGCCGAGGTTGAAAGCGAGCGGGGCGTGCTGCACGACGGTCGCGGCGGGCCAGCAGTCGAAATACGTCACCGGGGTCTTCCCGGGGCCCATCGGGATCTCGAGGCTCCGGTCACCCTCAAATTTTTCCGTGGTGGTGATCGTGCCATAAAGTGATGAAAGGTCGCCGCCCCATCCGGTCAGCTGGCCCAGGCTGGACCAGCCGGCGGTGCCGAGTTCGAATCCGCTGTTGGGCACGAGATTGTTGGCATTAGTTTCCGCGAGGCGGGGCAGCCAGCGCACCGGGGTCGTGGTATCCGTCGGGGTGCCGGCCACGGCGGCGTGACCGGAGGGCAGCAGCGGCCCGAGACAGAGGGAAGCGAGGACAAGGCGCGAAGCACGCCGGAGCAGCGGGGGTTTTTTCATGGAGGGATGAGGTGAATAAAACGCATACACGGACCGCACCGGCGCGGTCCATGGATGGCGGCAGAAGTTAACCAGGAGCCGGGAACGGTCACGGCGCCGGCAGTGCGAAACGGAAGGAATCAGCGCTGGGCGGCGGCCGTCCTGGCGCCGTCGAGCACGTCGGTGTAGGGGTTGATCTTGAACCAGTGGGAGTTCTCGTGGCCGATCGAGTGCACGCGGATTTTCACGGGTTGGTCTGGGGTCACGGCCTCGGCCGGGACCGACAGGTAGAACAGGCCGCTCGATTCCGCCCACGAGGATTCGGCGATCACCGGCACGAAGGTCAGGGTGTATTTGCCGTCGCTGCTGCGCCAGGTCTTGCCTTGCTTCGTGCTGTCGAAGTTGAGGATCTTGACGCCGTTGACCGTCACGCCGAAGCCGAGGTCGGTGATGACGGGGTCGTGGAACGAGGTGCCGCCGGCGAAGACAAAGGTCGTGCGGCCCGCGGCGGGCACGGGGGCGGTTTCCCAGGTCAGCTCGTGGAGGGCCTCCTCCTGGCGGATGCGCAGGATGGAGCTATCGGTCTCGCGGTAGCTGTGGCCGCGGGCGGTCTCGCCGAAATGTTTGAGCACGCGGGAGAAGCCGGAGACTAGCGGGCCCTGGCTCACGGGCGACTTTGCCACGGCGTCGCGCAGCGCCTGGACGGGGATCGCGCCGGCAGGCCGCGGCAGTGTCTGCGCTCGGGCGAGCAATTGGGTGAGCAACCACGGGCCCTCGGGGCCGCCGTGCCGCAGCGCGGAGTCGAAGTTGAGGCCGCTCACGATCCACGATCCCTCGCCGACGCGGGTCTCGAAGAGGAGGGACTTGTTGCGCCAGATGAAATCGTAATCGAGTTCGCGCGTGAAGGGCGTCGGCGCGCTGTGGACGTTGAGCGAGCGGATCACGACGTCGGGCTGCGCGGGCAGGTCGTCGAGGATGACGGTCTGCGCGCCCTGCAGCAGGCGGAACCAGCCGGCGTCGCACCAGCCGTCGGGCGTCATGGCTTTCGTCACGGGCGAATCATACACGACGGTGCCGGCATTGCTGTCGCCCGGGAACACGCCGAGCCACCAGGCGGACTTGAACGTGGTCACGTCGGTCGGGAACACGCCGGCGGGCGAGAGCAGCACGACGCTGCTGCCGCGCTCGGCGGCCTTGATCAGGCGCTCGTCGGGCTGGCGCACCACGTAGACGGCGGGCGAGGGCAGTTCGCCTTGCGCGGGAATGAGTTTGGGCTGGTAGGCGGCGAGCATGGGCAGCAGGTCGGCGCTCGCGTAAAGCGGGTGGCGTTGCTCGAGGGCGGGCGCCTTGGCGGGATAAACCCACGAGTCCCACTGGTTGGTGACCGTCTGCCCGCCGGCCTTCAGCGCCACTTTGATCTCGAATTTCTCGGGACCAGTGGCGTCGGCCAGCTTGAACTCGATGGAACCGAGCGGAACGATCTGGCCCTGGGCGACCTCGCCCGCGGGGCGTCGGCCTTCGTGCACGACCTTGCCGGCGCGCCGGACTTCCCAACTCAACTCGGGAGACTGGAGCGCGGCGGGGGAATAGTTGGAGACAGAGAGCTGCAGGCGTGCGGACTGGTTGCCGCGGTAGTTCAGGTCGAGCCCGTCCTGCAGGAGGACGACCGGGGCGTTGATCTGGCGGACGCGTTCCGGCGTGTTGGAGAGGTGGCGGCGGTGCACGTCGACCAGGCCGTTGGAGCCCGGATACCACGGCTGCAGCAGCCACCAGTGGTAGCCGGAGATTTTCGGGTTCTTGCGCAGGGCCTCGAGATTGATCTTGTGGCAGAGGTAATAGAGCTTCTCCGACTGCAGGGACCAGTTGGGCGTCTCGGCCAGCAGGCCCTGCTTTGCGATCTTGTCACGGGCCACGGTCAGCCAGAACGGCTTGAAGGGCGTCTTGTCGTAGAGCGGGATGGAATCGAGGCGCGGGAAGTGGACGAAGTTGCCCTCCTCGTGCGTGACGATCGGCTTGAGCGGCGTGCCGGTGGCAAACTTGTCGGGATTCTCGAGCGGCAGGGTGAGGATCTCGAACATCACGGTGTAGAAGTCGACCGTCGCGCGGTCCTTCGTGCCGTCGATGAAGCCCGGGGGGAACACGCCGTCGGTGTCGATGAACGGCCGGGTGGGATCGAGCTTGCGCGCGATGTTCATGAACTGCGGGGCGAGGTCGACGCCGTTCCAGAGCTCGTTGCCGACGCACCAGTCGAAAATGGACGGGTGGTTCCGATAACGGATGATGGCGGCGGACCATTCCTTCAGGTAGAGGTCGCGGCCCGCGCCCTTGGCGCGGTTGTAGTAGCGCATGTAGGCGATGGGCAGCTCGGGGGACACGAACATGCCGAGTTCATCGCAGGCCTCGTAGTATTCCGGGGTGACGAAGTGGCTGTGGTGGCGGACGAAGTTGAAACCGTAGTCTTTCGCGACCTTCAGACGATCGAGGTAGAACCGCTTGTCGGACGGCGGGGCGATGGTCTCGGCATACACGGCGTCGTCGCCGTAGCCGTTGAGGTAGTATTTGATACCGTTGACGTAGAAATCGGCGCCGCGGATCTCAATGCTGCGCATGCCGAAACGGGACTCGATCGTGTCGACGACCTGCTGGCCCTGGAGCAGGGTCAGGCGCGCGCGGTGCAGCTTCGGTGATTCCGGGGTCCAGCGGGGGGCGCCGGGCAGGTCCGCGCTGATCTCCAGGCGCTCGCCGACGAGGGCGCGGGCCAGGGGCAGCTCGTGGGTGGCGGCCTTGTTGCCGTCCGGTCCGAACACTTCCAGTCGCACCGTGTCGGCGCCGCCGGCGGCGCCGCTGACGCGGGCCGAGACCAACGCGCGGTCCGCGGGCAACTGGGGCTGGATGAACAGCTCGTCGAGGAAGGTGGCGCTGCGGCGCTCGAGGTCGATGTGGCCCCAGATGCCGCCCCAGAAACTGAAGAGGTGGTCGGGGATATCGATGCAGCCCATGAGCGGGTCGATATCGATCTGCTGCTCGGAGTTGACGCGGAGCGTGATCTCCGCCGGGCGGCCCGGCTGCACGAAGGGGGTCACGTCGAATTCAAACTTCGACACATAGCCGATGTGGTAGCCCGCCTCGCGGCCGTTCACCCACACGCGCACGTCGCGGTAAACCCCGCCGAACTTGAGATAAAAACGCTGGCCGGCGGAGGCGGCCGGCACGTCGATCGTGCGCTTATACCAGCCCTTGCCGATGAAGTTATGCCGCATCTTGTCGGTCTCGGGGCCGTAGCCCTGGGCGTCCCACGCGCCCGGAACCTTGATGGTGCCGGACAGCTTCTTCGCCGCGGCCTGCCACTGCTCCTGGTCGCCGACGCTGTCGGGATCGAGTTGGAAAGACCACTGGCCGTCGAGCGACGTCGTGTGGCGGGGCGTTTCGGAGGCGGCGAATCCGGCGCAGGCAAGCAGCGACAGCAGCACCAGGGACAGGATCTTCTTGAGCGACATCATAGGGTGTGTTTCCGGCTCTGACTTTGGTCGTGGGATTGGGCAACGATACCGGGGTGGAAATCGTGAGGACAAGTCTGGTATCCGAGCATGCCCGGTTGCCGTGCCACCGGCTACGCCTATGCACTCAAAAACTGGCATTATCCTCTCACCGGGCAGGGATGGATGGCCCGCGCGCGGGCCACGTTGCGCGCGGGCGCGCAACCTACGGTTTCCTGGCGGCCTGCGCCGCGAGCACCTCGTCGTAAAAGGCCGTCAGGTTTTCGCCGCCGAACTCCTGGTCGAACTGGAAGGCCGCCTCGCGGACCATGCAGAGCGGGGTGCCGACGTAGAGGCGTTCCACGTCGAGGCGGAAGCGCGCGAGCGAGGGACGCGGATCGCTGGCGGTGACGGCCAGCATCACGCCGGCGTAGTCCACGACGTGCCGGATGGCCTGGCGGAGGTGTTCCGCCGAGCGGGTCGCGTGTGGCGGGCGGGACCCGGGGGCGCCCGCGGTGTTGCGCGCGAGGTTGGCCTCCAGCAAGGCGAGGTGGTATTCGCGAAACAGCAGGGTCAGCGAATGGGTGGCGCGGGCACTCATGCTCAAGCGCCGCAGATCGGGCGAAATCGGCTGCTCCGCGAACACCTTTGCGAGTAGGGTGTCGGCGCGTGCCGCGCTGGCCACGGCCTCCTTGATCTCGAAGCGCGCCCGCCAGGCGTCGGCGCCGGCCGGTTGCACGCGATCGAGCGACGCGGGCTGCCGCGCCTGCGGCACCATGAAGTCGAAGATCGCGAGGCCCTCGGCCGCGGTGACGCCGTCCTGGGCCAGCGTTCGGAGTTTCGTCATGTCGCCCTGGTAGCGGTGGATGTAATTTTCCGGCCGCCAGCGGTAGAGCGTGAAGCTCTCGGACGCGTCGGCCTTGCCCTTGAGGTAGAATGCCTCGGTGATCCGGTGGGTGCCCGACAGGGCCTGGGCGATCCGGCTGCCGGCGGAGGCGCCGTATTTGGCGTTCGCCCAGTTCGCGATGTATTTTTCCGGATCGAGTTTCGGATGCCACCAGGCCACCTCCATGCCGGTGACGGGACTCGCGCCGCCGACCATGCCCTGGCCCGGCTTGAGAAAATCCTGCAGATGCTCGAGGTAAACGGGCAGCGGCCAGCTCAGGTGGCTCAGGACCGTGGACAGCGGGGCGACCACGCCGGGACCGCCGGCTTCATACGAGTGGAAGAAAAAGAAGATCGGCACGCCCTTGCCCAGCAGGGTGGATTTCGGGAAGAGCCAGGACTGGAGGTCGCCGCCGGGCGGGGTGCTGCGCAGCATCATCATGGCGTCGTAGTCGCCGTTGGCGCGGCGGTAGAGCTCGGCGATGGCGTTCTCCTCGTGCTTTTCATACTCCGGTTGGTGGAGGGCGATCCACCAGTTGATGCCGTGGATGAAGGGCATGAAGCGGAGCTTCGGGTTCTCGCTGCGCGCGACGGAGATGATCAGTTTGCTGTAATCGGAAACCCGGTCGAGATACGGCTGCTGCTCGCAGCGTTCGCAGCCGCAGATCAGCTCGCCGCCCTCGTCGGAGAACATCAGGCCGAGCACGCCCATCTCCGGATAGGTGCGGACGAGTTCGCGCACGCCGGACTCGACGAAGCGCCGGGTCTCGGGATCGGAGGGGCACAGGTTGAAACGATTAAGCGTGTGGATGTTGGCCTTGGGATGGCTCAGGTCGGTGCCGAATGCGCCCGAGGGTTTGGCGATCATCGATGGATATTTTTTGCCCAGGGCCTCGCGGGCGGGACCGTAGCGGCTGGGCCCGGCGGAGTAGGTGAACGGGTTGAAGATGATGGCCGGCGTGGCGCCATACTTCAGCGCATCCGCGAGGATCTGGTGCAACGCGTTTTGCTTCGCCATGCGGCCGGCAATGTCGGCGTCGCCGCCGAGCTCCGGGTAGTCGCGGTAGGGCAGCGTGCCGGGGAAGTTGGCGATGTAGTGGACCGAGAGGTTGTAGCGGGACCGGCCGATGACGTCGGTCGGCTCGATGTTGAAATTGTAGAAGGACCAGCTGCGCCACCGGACCGCCGGCACGGACACCTGGTCGATGGCGGGGACGCCCCGGCGCGTGGTCCGCTCCTCGACCTCGTAGGCGCCATACAGGACTCCGCGGCTGGCGCAGGAGGTGACGAGCAGCAGTTCGCTGGTGCCCAGCCGGAGCGGTTTCACCACGAAGCCGTCGCCGTTGAGCGCCTCGTCGGTCACGGTCAGTTTCTCGCGCTCGACCAGCGTGCGGACAAGGGCGAGGTCCTCCGGCCGGCCGAGGACGATGGTGTGCTTGCCTTCGAGCGCCGGAGGCAGGCTGGTTTGCGTCGGCGCCAGCTCGATGATGAAGGCGTTGCCGAATCCGGCGTTGACCAGGGACGCGCGCAGCGTGCGCGCGGCCAGGCGGACCACGGGTTCGGAGGCGTTGCTGATAAGGATGGCGTCGACCTTTTTCGTCCAGACCGGCTGGGCCAGCAGTTCCTCCTCGCTGAAGCGCAGGACGAACGGCTTCTGCGGCATCGTCAGCGTGAGGTGCGCGATGTCCTCCATCGGTGCGCTGTAATCATAGGCGCGGACCGCGGGAGCGAAGAGGCAGAGTGACAGGGCAAGCGCCAGCAGGCGTCCGTGGCCGGAGCGGGCCGTGGACGCGGACAACACATCGAGGGGGTTCATGCCGGCATGATGCCGGTTCGGGCGCGCCTTCTCTACGCGCATCGGCTCAAAGCATGGCACTATCCGCTCACCGCAAACGGTCTTATTCCTTTCCGTTCATGGCCACCGTGCCCGGGGCGGGGGTGCCGAGTTGTGCGCGGGCGCGGTCGGGCTTGATTTCCGCTGGGGCCACCTTGGCAGTCACGTTAATTTCGAGGAACGCGTGTTTCTCAGGAGCGACCACGGCGTTCAACACCTCTAACTTCAAGGCAACTTCCGGCAGTTTTTTGAGCACCTTGACTTGGATCGGCATCGAGCTGTGCGCGGGCAGGACGAAGGTGTCGGTCTGGTTGTGCAGGCGGTAGCCGCTGGCGTTGCGGAGGATAAACGCAGCGTCGGTCGAATTCGTGAGCCGCACGTTGAGGACCGTAGTCCGGGGCTGGTAGGACAGGATGCTGTTCTCCCATTCGTAGCCTTCGCTTTTCGCGGTGATGGATGCCTGCAGCAGCGGCACCAGCCATTCCTTGGGGCCGATCAGGCTGTTCTTGAACCAAGCCACGGTGCGGCCGGCGAGGAGCGCCTCCTTGAGCGAGGCTTCGGTCTTTTCCTTCGCGAACACGAAGGTCACGGGCCGGTGCGCGGATTCCTCGCCGGGATAAAACCAGTCGATGGGCGCGTGGATGTCGGAGGAGGCGATGATGGCGAGTTTGTGGTCGAGGGCGATCTGCAGGGTTTCGTCGGAGTAATCGTTGCTGTTCACGACCTCCGCGCCCTGGAAAAGCTTCTCGTCTAGTAGGCGCTGGTGAAGCGGCGTGAGGCGCGCGACGCCATCCGGGGTCTGGCGCAGCCAGCTCGGGTGGTTCCAGATGACAAAGGCGCCCTGCCGGGCGGCCTCGCGCAGGACTTCCGTGGCATCGGTTTTTTTCAAAAGGTTGCCATCCTGCACGAAGATCGCGTTGAGGTGGCCGGGTTCGTCGCCTTCGGGCGGCATGAGCCGCGTGATTTCCACCGCGCGGAGCACGAGCAGCCCGCGGTCACCCACCGCCTCCCGGGCGATTTCATGGCTGCGGTTCTGGTCGGGGAACGGCACGTCCTTGCGGTGCGGGTTCCACTCCAGGTGGTCGGTTAGCGCGATGACATCGAGTCCTTCGCGCAGCGCTTCCTCCACGCGCATGTTCGGCCACACCTTGCCGTCGGAAAAGACCGTGTGGATATGGAAGTCGCACTTCAACGTGAGGTAGCCCGGCAGATCCGGGAACTTGATCCGGCGGTCGCCGAAGACCGGGTAAGGGGTGCTCGCCGCCGACATTCCGGCGGCGAGGGCGAGCAACAAGGCGAGGCGGGCAAGAACGGTTGATATCATGGCGGTGGTGACGGGGTGGAATTGGGGAGGTTGCGAGCCGGGGAAGGAAAACCAGGCACGGCACGCGGTGCCGTGCCTGGTTTCCGATAGCGTTGCGGGCGTTCCAGCCGCCTCAGTCGAGGAGGCGGGCGTTGCCGGTGTATTTTTTCACCACGTCCGGATCGAGCGTGAGGCCGAGGCCGGGCTTGGTGGGAATCGGCAGCATCCCGTCGGGGCCGATCCTCCAGCCGCCGGCGGTGATCTCGTCGATGAACGGCGAGCCGGTCAAATACTCGACCAGGTCGGTGCCGGGAAACGCGGAGGCGAGGTGCAGGTCGGCGGCGAGGCCGACCGCGGTGTTCCAGCCGTGCGGGATGAAGCGGATGCCGTGTTCCTGCGCCTGCCAGGCGATGTAGCGCTCCTCGCTGATGCCGCCGACCTTGGTGACGTCGGGCTGGATGATGTCGAACGCCCGCGCCTCGATCCAGGGCTGGAAGGCCTGGCGGCGCGTCAGCACCTCGCCGCCCGAGATGGGCACGGGGGAGTGCTCGCGCAGCTTCACGTAGTCCTCGAGTGCGTCGGGATTAAGCGCTTCCTCGAACCAGTGCACGTCGTATTCGGCGAGCATCTTCGAGGTGTTGAGGGCCCACTTGTAACCATTGGTCCAGTGCGCGTCGCTGCCGCCGGCGTCGACCATCAGGCGCGACTCCGGCCCCACGGCCTCGCGGGCGGCCTGGACGATGGCGCGGTCGGTGGCGGCGTTGCGCCGGCCGAAGGGACCCCAGCCGATCTTGAAGGCGCGGAAACCCTGCGCCTTCACGCGCAACAGGTGGTCGCGGAGTTTGGCCGGCTCGTCCATCAGAAGCGACGCATACGGCTGCACGCGCTCGCGGTAACGTCCGCCCAGGAGACGGCCCACGGGCTGGCCGGTGGCCTGGCCGAGGATGTCCCAGAGCGCGATGTCAATGCCGCTGATGGCGTGGGTGATCGCGCCGCCGCGGCCGAGCCAGAACATGTTCTGGTGGAGTTTTTCCGAGACCCGCTCGGGTTCGAGGGCGTTCTCCCCGCGGTAAAGCGGCTCGAGCACGGCCAGGGCCGAGCGGACGAGGCCGTCGTTGGTGAACACGCTGCCGAGGCCGGTCAGGCCCTCGTCGGTGTGGACGGCCACGAGGGTGTGGACGCAATCTTCAGGGCGCAGCTCGTTGGTCCAGCCGCCTTCAGGAGTCGCGCCGCGCAGGCCGGCACAACGGATTTCACGAATCTTCATGGATGGTTATTTGGTTTGGCGATGAGTGGCCCGCTGGAAGATCCGCGCTTCCGGGACAAAGGGCACGGAGGCATCGAGCGGGAAAATGGGACGCGGGCAGCGCGTGTGACCGAGGCGCCGGAGGTTGGCGCTGGTGGAGCCGGGGGCGTCCACGTTGATCATCCGGGCGCACCAGGCGGCATACATGTGGTGCTCGCAGTGCGGGGACTTGACGACGACGGCGTCGAACCGCCGCGGGTCCTGGCCGTGGCCGAGGAAGAGCGCGCGGTCGTAGAGGCTCACGGCGCGGCTCGTCGCCACGATCGTGAAATTGTCCACCTCGAGCACGGCAGTGTGGCCGGAACGCCACGCCTCGCCGAACGACTCGCTGCGGAAGGCTCCGTCGGACAACAGGCGCACCTTTGCGGTCACGGGGAGGGGCTGGAATCGCGCGGGATCGAGCGTGCCGCCGAGGGTCGTCTGGATCGTGGCACCCACGCCGGCGGCGAAGGCCTGGCGGACCGCGGCGGCATCGACGATGGGCAGCAGGGTGCGCCCGCGGTAACCGGACGCGATGAGCTGGCGGAGGATCGCATTGCTGTCGCCGGATGCACCGGAGCTGGTGGCATCGGCGGCGTCCACAAGCGCGACGGTCCCCTCTTTGTTGGCGGCGGCCAGCCGGGCCATTTCCTCGAGGCTGACCAGCGGCACCTGCATCTTTTCGTGGTCCGACCAGAACAGTTTCGCAATGTCCAGGGCCTCGCGCTCGGCCCGGGCCCGATCGTTGTCGGTCACGACGAAAGCGTAGGTGCGCAGTTCGGGCACGTCGGTGAACGGATTGCCGATGAACATGCCGGCGGAGAGTCCGCCCGCGCTGGCCTCCACGGCCTGGGCCGCGCGGATCGATTTGCCGAAGAGGCCGGTGGCGGTGATGAGCTCGTCCCCGCGCACCAGCGCGGGCACGGCGACCTTGGCGGTGACCGGCCGGATCTCGCCGGCCATGAGGCGCAGCAGCAGGCGCGCGGCCCGCTCGCCGGTCTGGAAGAAATCCACGTGCGGGTAGGTGTGGTAGGCGACAATGGCATCGCTGTGCTCCAGCATCCGGTCGGTGACGATGCCGTGCAGGTCGAGCGAGAGGACGATGGGAATGGTTTCGCCGAGGATCTTGCGGGCTTCGGCGAGCAGGTAGCCCTCGGGATCCAGCTCGGTCTCGCTGGCCATCGCGCCGTGCATGCAGAAATACACGCCGTCCACCTTCGGTGCGGCGCGCAGGGAGGCGAGGAAGGCGTCCGCGATGTGCCGCCAGGCGGCGCCGGCCAGCGTGCCGCCCGACGTGATGAGGAAGGCGCTGTAGGCCGGCACGATCTCCAGGCCGGGCACGGCGTCGAAGACGCTGAGCGCCCCGCGCACCTCGTGGCGGACGGTGCGGTGGAAGCGCAGCATTTCCGGACCCTCGCGGAGGCCGAAGTCATCGAGGCCGCTCGGATGGGGGTTGAAGGTCGAGACCTCCTGTTTGCATTCGGCGATGAGGATTTTGGGCATGGGAAAATCAGTGGATGCGGGCGTAGTCGCGGGGGAAGAGGAAGCGAATGCCGGCGATGACCAGTGCCGCGCCGACGAGGTAGGCGGCGGCGGTCGCGCTCAGCAGGGATTCGATGCCGATCGTGCGCTTCCACAAGCCGCCGAGGAGCGGGGCGAAGCCGGACACGAGCGCGCCGCAGAAATTGAGGAAGCCCACTGCGGATGCCCGCGTGTCCGCCGGCACGACCTCGAAGGCGGCGGGAAAGATGTTGCCCATGAGGAAGCCGCTGAAGAGGCCGAAGCCGATCGCTGCGAGGCGCGTTGCGGCGAGGGTTTCGCTGCTGCCCAGCGCGTGCAGGCAGGGGGCGCAGAGCAGGAGGCTCGCGGCCAGCAGCCACATGCGCGCCGCGCGGGTGCGTTGGTAGAGCCGGTCCGCGAGGAAGCCGCCGCCGAGCATGCCGATGAGGGTCGCACCCTGCAGGTAGGCGGTCGCGGTGAAGGCGGCGTCGGCGAGATTGAGCGAAAACTTGTCGTGGAGAAAAGTCGGCAGCCAGCCATACAGGAGCCAGAGGCCGAAGACGAAGATCGGGAACGCCACGCAGAGCACGAGGTAGGTCGGCACGCAGAGCAGCGAGCCGATCGCGAGGCCGGCGCCGGACTTCTTCGTTTCAACCTGCGCATCCTCCTTCACGCCGCGGAGGAAGAGGAAATAGGGGATCGCGTAGAGCAGGCCCACGGCCCCGAGGACGAAGAAGGCTTCGCGCCACTGGCCGCGCTGCGCCATCCAGCCGCCGAACCAGGCGCCGCCGACGGTGCCGACGATCTGCGCGGTGGTCAGCGCGGCGATGGCGCGGGACCGTTTTTCCGGGGCGTGCGCGTTCGCCGTGAGGGCGATGGCCGCGGGCATGTAGAGGCTTTCGGAGATGCCCATCGCGGCCCGCAGCGCGAGCAGCATGAACGCGGAAGTCGCGAAGCCGGTGGCGACCGTGACGAGGCTCCAGATGGCGAGGCTGCCGACGACGAGCCAGCGTTTCGAGACGCGGTCCGCGATCTGGCCCGCGATGGGGCAGCCGATGCCATAGACCCACAGGAAGATCGAGCCGGTCAGGCCGAGCTGCGTGTCCGTCAGGAGCAGGTCGGTCTTGAGCGCGGGGAACATCGCGAACACCGCCTGGCGGTCGCAATAATTCAGGAAGTAGGCGCCCCACATGAAGGCGACCAGCAGCGTGGCCGGGCGGGTGACGCTGGCGGGAGGGATGGGCGGACGGGAGTGGTCCACAGGCAAGGGGAGTCGGGGTTAGGGGTGGGTCTGGGTTTCACTCCACCACTGCTGCCAGCGGGCGGCGAGGCGGGTGACGATTTCGGGATGCCGGGCGGCCTGGTCGGTCGTTTCGGTGCCATCCGCCGCGAGGTTGAAGAGTTCCCACGGGCCGTGGTCACCGGCGCCGACGATTTTCCAGTCGCCGACACGCAACGCACGATGCAGCGGCGCCTGCCACGCGAGGTAGTCGGGGGCGGGCCGGCCGGCGCCGCGCAACACGGTCGCCAGGCTGCGGCCGTCAAGCGGCAGCGGCCGGCGGTCGCCGAGCGCGGTGGGATAGGAGGCTCCGGCCAGGTCGAGGAAGGTGGGCAACAGGTCGATGAGGTGGCCGGGGTCGTTGACCTGCGCGCCGCGCTGCCGGATGCCGGCGGGCCAGTGGGCGATGAGCGGAGTGCGGATGCCACCTTCGTAACCGGTCAGCTTGAGGTCGCGGAAGGGCGTGTCGCTCACCATGGCCCAGGCGGGGCCATAGGAGAAAAACGTGTCGGCCGGTCCGGGCGGGTTGTCGGGGCCGCTGCCGGGACGCATGGATTGACCGCTCCGCCGCCAGGTGCGGTTGAAGTCGGCACCCGGAGCGAAGCCGAACATGCCGTCCACCGGCTTCATGCCGCCATCGTGCGCGGCGCCGTTGTCGGAAAGGAAGATCACGAGGGTGTTCTCGCGTTCGCCCATGGCGTCGAGGGCGGCGAGCAGGCGCCCGGTGCTCCGGTCGATGGACTCCACCTGCGCGGCGTAGACCGCCATGCGTTCGGCCTGCCAGTCGCGGGCCACGGCCTGGGACCACGCGGGCAGGTCCGGCAGCCGCGGCGACAGCGTCCAGCCCTCCGGGATCAAGCCGAGGGCGCGCTGCTTTTGAAACCGGCGCTCGCGCCACTCGTCCCAGCCGTGTTCCCGGTAGCGCGCGCGGTGCGGCGCGACCAGGGCCTCAGGCGCATGCAACGGCCAGTGGGGCGCGATGTGGGCGACATAAAGGAGGAAGGGCTGGCGCTCCGTTCGCGGTCGGGCCGCGGCTTTACGCATGAACTCGAGGGCGTGGTCGGTCAGCGCTTCGGTGAGATAGAATTTTTCGGGCAGCTCCACGCGCCGGTCGTCGAGGTAATAAGGGTTGGCCTTCACCTCGTCGTAATAGCTGATGATGCCGCCGGTCAGGGGGCCGAAGTATCGGTCGAAGCCGCGCGTGGTGGGCAGGTCGGGATCCTGCCATTTGCCGACCATCAGGGTGCGATAACCCGCCCGCTGGAGGACCTCGCCGAACGTGACGGCGCGCGAATAGTCGGTCGCGTCGTTCCACTTCTTCCCGGAATGGCCGATCCGCTGGGCGTAGAGTCCCGTCAGGAGCGAGGCGCGCGACGGCCCGCAGACGGAGTTGTTGTAGAATTGGGTGAAGCGCAGGCCGCCGGCCGCGAGGCGATCGAGGTGGGGCGTCGGGATCTCGCCGCCATAGCAGCCGAGGTCGGACCAGCCCAGGTCGTCGGCGAGGATGAGGACGATGTTGGGTCGCGCATCGACCGCGCCCAGCGACACAGCCGGCGTGAGGACGCCGGTCAGGAGCAGCCATGCGAGGATCGTGCGCATTGTCGTTCCGGGTTATTTCGCCGCCGGCGGCGCGAGGTCCAGCAGGTAGACCGAGGAGGTGGCGCTGGGTGTGGTGATCACCAGCGGGTCGCTTTGCGAGAGGCGGTCGGTGCCGGTGATACGGACCGTGCCGGTGCCGCTGTCCTGGATGGTGAAGTTTTCCGAGGCGGCGCCCGGCTCGACGGCGAGTTCGAGGATCAGTGGAGCCCGGCCGGAAAAGACCACGGTGGCGGGGCAGCGCTCGCGCAACTGGCGGACAAAGATGGAGCGGAAGGTTTCGTTCGCTGCGGTTTCTCCCGACTTAGAATCCAGCCGCACGGCCCGAACCTCACCTAGCGAGGTTCCCGCAGTGACTGCGGCCGCCAAGCTCGCGAACAGACAGGCAAGGACGGCCAACGCGCCGCGCAGGTAGGCCAGGGGGTATTTCATCATGGGCGATAGATATCGGGAGGACGGGTGCTCCCCGATAATGCCCACTAACGGCGCGGCGGGCTACGCTTAAGGACTCAAACTCTGGTATTATCGTCCCACGCCCCGGGCGGGCCACGGGGTGGCCTGCGCCGGTCAGTGAGCCGGGAACTTCACCCAGCGGGCGCCGCGTTTCGAAGATTTCACCACGGTCTCGATGAAGATCATGCCCTCGATGCCGTCATCGATCGTCGGGAAATCCAGGCCGGCGGGCCGCTTTTTGCCTTCAACCTCGGCGGCGATGGCGCGGAAAGCTTCCCGGTAGAGATTGGCGAAAGCCTCGAGGTAGCCCTCGGGATGGCCGGGCGGGACGCGGGTGAAGCGGGCCGCGTGCGGGTCGAGGTAGCCATTGCCGTGGCGCCAGAGTTCGCGCGGCCGGTCGGGATATTTCACGATGAGGTCGCCCGGATACTCCTGGTGCCACTCGAGGGAGGCTTTGTCGCCGTAGACGCGGATGTTGAAGGCGTTTTCCTCGCCGATGCAGACCTGCGACGCCATGAGCACGCCCTTGGCGCCCTTTTCGAAGTGGAGGAGGATGTTGCCGTCGTCGTCGAGCCGGCGGCCCGGGACGAAGGCGGTGAGGTCGGCGCAGAGCTCCGTGATGCGGAGGCCGGTGATGTAGCGTGCGAGGTTCTCGGCGTGCGTGCCGATGTCGCCCATGCTGCCCGCTGCGCCGCTGCGCTTGGGATCGGTGCGCCACGCGGCCTGCTTCTGGCCGCTGGCCTCCAGCCGGCTGGCGAGCCAGCCCTGCGGGTATTCGACGACGACCTTGCGGATGCGGCCCAGCCGGCCGGAGCGCACGAGGGCGCGGGCCTGCTTGACCATCGAGTTGCCGGGATAGTTGTGCGTCAGGGCGAAAACCTTGCCGCTGCGATCGATGATTTTTTTCAGCTGGCGGGCCTCGGCGAGGCTGAACGTGACGGGCTTGTCGCACACCACATTGAATCCGCGCTCGAGGAAAAGCTTCGCCGGCGGGAAGTGCTGGTGGTTGGGCGTGACGATGACGATGAAGTCGAGGCGCCGGTCCGCCGGCATCGCAGCCTCGGCGTCAGCCATTTCCCGGTAGCTGCCGTAGACGCGCGCCGGGTCGAGGAACAGGTCGGCGCCGGAGGCGCGCGAGCGGTCCGGGTCACTGGAGAAGGCGCCGGCGACGAGCTCGGCCTGGCCGTCCATCAAGGCGGCGATGCGATGCACGGCGCCGATGAAGGCGCCGCGGCCGCCGCCGATCATGCCGAAACGAAGTTTGCGATTCATGAGGGTAAAAAAACCGGCCCCGGCGGGAAAGCCGGGGCCGGAAGGGTGGAAACTCAGCGGCTGCCGAGCAAGTGTTGGATCGTGTAGAGTTCGAGGCCCTCGTAGTCCCGCGCGTCGCGGAAGGCCTGGACACGCTTGCGGTCGTAGGCACGAGCCTTGGCCACGAGGTCGAGGAAGATCTGACGCGAGTTCTTGAGATGTTCGGTGACCGGCGTGCCCTGCTGGGTGCGCATGGCCTTGACGTCGAGTCCCACGAATTCGCCGCGGCGGCCGTAGCCGTTGTCCTCGAGCACGAGGACCTGGTTGAAGGCCCCGCGGAGGTTGGTGGAGCCGAAGTTCTTGTCCTGGTCGTATTTCAGGCCATTCTGGTCGTTCAGGTGCACGCTGCCGAGCTTGTCGTGCGCGAGCGAGAAGGCCATCTCGTCGGCCGGGTCGAGGTTGGCGAGGATCGAGTGCGCGCTCTCGATGAGGATTTTGACGCGCTTGTGATCCGTGGAGGCGTAGGCGAGCGCGGCGGCGTGGCCGGCGGTCGGCACGAACGCGAGGTCGGTCGGCTCGTTCGGCTTGGGTTCGATCCAGATTTCGATCTCCTTGTCGTAGGCGAGCATCTTGTTCACGGCCTCGAGCAGGCGCTGGTAGGCCGTCACCACGTTCTTGGCCTCGCGCACGTAGGTGCCTTCGCGGGCCAGCCAGAGGACGATGGCCTTGGTGCCGACCGTGCGGGCGATGTCGATGGTGCGGAGCGTACGGTCGAGCGCGTATTGGCGGTCGGCGGCGGAATTAGCGGTGTAGCCGCCATCGACGGTCTGCGGCGCGAACCAGAGGCGCGGGGCGACGAACTCCGCCACGAGGCCCTGGTTATCGAGCATTTTTTTCACATCGGCGGCCTTGGCGAGGGCCTGCGCGGCGGTGAGGCTCTCGAGGCCGGGGACGACGTCGTCATCGTGGAACTGCACCCCTTCGAACCCCATCGGGCGATACAGCGCGTATTTTGACTCATGGTCATACGCATTGCGAGTGACCGGGCCGAACGGGTCGGCGCCTTCACTGATGTTCCAGGGGCCAAAGGAAAAACGATAGTCGATTGTTTTGCTCATGAAATGGTTGGGCGGGTGACAGGGCAGCCACTCTACCGAGTAACCTCCGGTAGTCGCTACGCCTATTGGCTCAATCACTGGCATTGTCGTCTCATTCGCGGCGCGACCGTGTTTTGGAGAGGCTATCGTCGCCTGGACGCCGTTAAAAAACCCTGGCCGCCCTGGCGCAACGCGTCGTGGTTTTTTCAGCGCGTGGCGGCTCCGCCGGCGACCTGCAGTTCGATCAAATAGAGCGAAGTGCTCGCGGTGATAAACAGTGTTTTTCCTTCCGGTCCGCCGAAACAGAGATTTGCCGTCGTTTCGGGCACTGCGATCTTTCCGAGGAGTGTCCCGTCGGGCCGGAAAACGTGGATGCCATCCCCGGCGGTCACGTAGAGACGTCCCGTCGCGTCGCAACGTAGGCCGTCGGGCACGCCGGCCTCGATGCGGCAGAATTCGCGGCCGAGCGCGAGCGTCCCGCCGGGTTGCACGGCAAACACCCGCACGTGGCGGGGCCGGCCGGAATCGGAAACATAAAGCCAGCGCCCGTCGGGCGAAAAACAGAGGCCGTTGGGCATGTCGAAATCCCGTGCGACAATGGTGGTGGTCCCGGTTTGCGGATCGAGGCGATAGACGTGGTTGCCGGGTTGCTCGCGGGCTTCATTCGCGGCGAGACCATAGGACGGATCGGTGAACCAGATCGTCCCGTCGGAATTGACCACGACGTCGTTCGGCGAATTGAACCTCCGGCCGTCGTGCCGGTCGGCGAGGGTGCGCACCGTGCCGTCCGTTGCGCGGATGGCCACGCGGCGGCCGCTGTGTTCGCAGGTGATGAGCCGGCCGGCGCGATCGACGGTGTTGCCGTTGGCATTCCCGCTCGGCTGGCGATAGGTGGTCAGGCCGCCAGTGGCGGACCAGCGCCGGAGTTCGTTCGCCGGGATGTCGCTGAAAACCAGGCCGCCGTCGAGCCACGCGGGGCCCTCGATGAATCGCATGCCGCCCGCCAGCTTCACGAGCCGGGCCCCCGGGGCGACGATGCGGCTAAATTCGGTAGCGACGTCCGCGCGAGCCTCCGTAGCCGGGGCCGTGTCGGCCAAGCCGGACGCGAGAACAAAGGCGACGAGGAAACAGCGGACGGACTTCATGGTTTTCATTCGCGCTCGGAAGCGACGGTGCGGAACGCCGGCTCAGTCCGCCTTGGCGGGGGGGCGCTTGCCGTCGCGGTAGGCGCTCGGGCTGGTCCCGAATTCGCGGCGGAAAAGCCGATTGAAAAAGGAAAGCTGGTTGAAGCCGTGGTCGAGTGCGATGTTGCCGACAAGTTCCGTGGTGTCGCGCAGGGCGCGGCAGACCGCCTGGAGGCGCACCTGGTTGAGGAAGGTCGAGAAGGATTTGCCCGCGTGGCGGCGGAACTGGCGGGCGAAGGTGGCGCGGCTCATGTTGGTGAGTCGGAGCAATTCGGGCAGCCCCACCGAGCGGTGGTAATGGGCGAGGATGTAGCTGACCGCCCGGCGCACCGCCTCCTGGTGTTCGGCTGTGCCGGCCAGCGAGAAAGCGCGGGTCGAAAGCGGGCGGATGTCGCGGCTCGGCGCATTCGCCAGGCCGTCGAGAATCTGGAGGAACTGCGCGAGGCGCGCCATCCCGGTGAGGAAGGGCAGGCCCTCGATCCGTGCGCGGGTCAGCTCGGCGGTCTTGCCCTGGATGTGCAGGCCGCGGCGTGAGAATTCCGTGAGCGTCCGCAGCGCCGAGGACTCGCCGAAACTCCAGATGCCGTGCTCGAGAGGGAAGTCCCACTGGATCGCGAGGCCGGCCGACGCGCTCCTCTGGTGCCAGTAATGCGGCACGTTGGCGCCGATCAGCACCAGGTCGCCCGACTCGAAGAGCTCGATGTGGTCGGCCACGAAGCGGGTGCCGGCGCCGCGCTGGATGAGCGTCAGTTCGACGGCGCGGTGATAGTGCCAGTGATCGCCTTGGCCCGGCATCGGCACGGCCCGCTCCGGACTCTGGACGATCTCCACGCGGTTCAGGCTGCGGCTCCAGCGCAAGAGGCGAAATGCGCTCGCGGTTCCGAACTGGATTTCCTCCCGTTGCGATGGCATACGTCCCGGACGCTGCAAGGCACGCGTCGAAAGGCAAGTCTGGACGGTGAGACAACAGTGTCAGTGTTTGAGCGCGCAAGCGTAGCGCCCGGCGAAGCTGCGTGGGATGATGCGTGTCCCCGTGGAAAATCCGCGACCCCGTATCCATTCTATGAGCAACGTTGTCATTCTTTCCGCCACCCGCACCCCGATCGCCGCCTTCCAGGGTGGCCTGGCCGCCGTTCCGGCGTCCCGGCTCGGGGCCGCCGCCATCAAGGGAGCGCTGGCCGCCGCTGGGGCCGCCCCCGGCGATGTCACCGATGTGCTGATGGGCAACGTGCTGCAGGCCGGTCAAGGCCAGGCGCCTGCGCGCCAGGCCGCCATCCATGCCGGGCTACCGCCCGCCGTGCGCACCGCGACGATCCACAAGGTGTGCGGCTCCGGCCTGCAAGCCGTCATGCAGGCCGCCCATGCGCTCGCCGCCGGGATGGGCTCGTTGTATGTCGCCGGCGGCATGGAAAACATGTCCCTCGCACCCTACCTGCTGCCCAAGGCGCGCGACGGCTTCCGCATCGGCCACCAACATGTGATCGACTCGCTGATCACCGACGGCCTGTGGGATCCTTACAACAACCTGCACATGGGCAACTGCGCCGAGCAGTGTGCGGCGAAATACAAGTTCACCCGCGAGCAGCAGGACGCCTACGCCATCGAGAGTTTTAAGCGGGCCAACGCCGTGCAGAAGGAGGGCAGGTTTTCCGCTGAAATCTCTCCGGTCGAAATCACCGACGCTAGGGGCAACGTCACGAAGATAGAGCACGACGAAGGTCCGGCGAAGGTGAAATACGACAAAATCCCGACGCTGAAACCCGCCTTCCAGAAGGATGGCACCATCACGCCGGCCAACGCCTCTTCGATCAATGACGGTGCCGCGGCCCTCGTGCTCGCGGCGGCGGACACCGCGAAGGCGAAGGGCCTGAAGCCGATTGCGCGTATCGTCTCATTTGGCGGCCATGCCCACGAGCCCGTCTGGTTCACCACCGCGCCCGTGCAGGCCGCACGATCGGCCCTCGCGACCGCGGGCTGGTCCGTGCAGGACGTCGATCTCTGGGAAGTGAACGAGGCGTTCGCCGTCGTGCCTCTGGCCTTCATGGCGGAACTCGACGTATCGTCCGACCGGATCAACGTCCATGGTGGCGCCATCGCGCTCGGCCATCCCATCGGCGCCAGCGGCGCGCGCATCCTCGTAACCCTGATCGCCGCCCTCCAGCAGCGCGGCCTCAAGCGTGGCGTCGCCGCCATCTGCATCGGCGGCGGCGAAGGCCTGGCCGCGTGCGTGGAGCTCCTTTAACCACGGAGGCACGAAGCCATCAGGATTTCGCGATAACCGGCATTCCCTGTCTTCGTGCCTCTGTGTAAATTAATTTCCTATGAGCAAAATTTATCTCAACGCCGCCGCCGCCCTCGCGGGCCTGCTGCATGACAACATGACGGTCGCCGCCGGCGGCTTCGGCCTCTGCGGCATCCCGGAGAACCTGATCGTTGCCCTGCGCGACAGCGGCGCGAAGGGCCTGACCATCGTCGGCAACAACGCCGGCGTGGACGGTTTCGGCATGGGCATCCTGCTGACGACGCGGCAGGTGAAAAAGGTCATGGCCTCCTACGTCGGCGAGAACAAGGAGTTCGAGCGCCAGGTCCTCAGCGGCGAACTCGAACTCGAACTCATCCCGCAGGGCACGCTCGCCGAGCGGCTGCGCGCTGGCGGCGCGGGCATTCCCGGTTTCTACACGCGCACCGCGTTCGGCACCAAGCTGGCGGAGGGGAAGGAGACCAAGGTTTTCGACGGCAAGGAATACGTGCTCGAGCCGGGCATCAAGGCCGAGGTCTCGCTGGTGAAGGCGTGGAAGGGCGACAAGTCCGGCAACCTCGTCTTCCGGAAGACCGCGCGGAACTTCAACCCGATGATCGCCACCTGCGGCCGGGTCTGCGTCGCCGAGGTCGAGCAGCTCGTCGAGGTGGGGGAGCTGGCGCCCGACGACATCCACACGCCGGGCATCTACGTCGACCGCATCATCCAGGGCGCGAACTACGAGAAACGCATCGAGTTCCGCACCGTGCAGGGCGCCGCGGCCTCGAAGAAGGAGACGCCCATCCGCGAGCTGATGGCCAGGCGCGCCGCGCAGGAACTGCGCGACGGCTACTACGTGAATCTCGGCATCGGCATCCCGACGCTCGTGGCCAATTTCATTCCGAAGGGCATGAACGTCACCCTGCAGTCCGAGAACGGCCTGCTCGGCATCGGGCCGTTCCCGCCGGACGACCAGGTCGACGCCGACCTGATCAATGCCGGCAAGCAAACCATCTCGACGATCCCAGGTTCGGCGTTCTTCTCGAGCGCCGACTCCTTCGCGATGATCCGCGGCGGGCACATCGATCTTTCCATCCTCGGCGCACTCGAGGTGGCCGACAACGGCGACATCGCGAACTGGATGGTTCCCGGCAAGATGGTGAAGGGCCCCGGCGGCGCGATGGACCTCGTGGCCGGCGTGAAGCGCGTGGTGGCCGTCATGGAGCACTGTGCGAAGGACGGCAGCCCGAAGATTTTGAAACAGTGTTCGCTGCCCATCACCGGCAAGGGTGTCGTCAGCCTCATCATCACCGATCTCTGCGTCTTCGAGGTGAAGCCGGGTGGGGGACTGGTGCTGCTCGAGCTGCACCCCGGCGTGGAGATCGGGGACGTCCGCGCCAAAACGGCGGCGGCATTCGAGGTTGCACCGGGCGTGTGATTCCAATCTCAATCGGGTCTTGATCATGTTGAAGGGAAAAATGGCACTCATCACGGGTTCAACGAGCGGCATCGGCCTGGGCATTGCGCAGGCCCTGGCCCGGGAGGGCGCCGCCGTCATGCTGCACGGCTTGGGCGACCCCGCAGAGATCGAGCGGCTGCGCGCGGGGCTGGCGGCGGAGACCGGCGTGTCGGTGCGCGTCCACGACGCCGACCTGGCGCGGCCCGGCGAGGCGGCGCGGCTGGTGGCCGACACCGAGGAGGCGTTCGGCGCGGTGGACATCCTCGTCAACAACGCGGGCATCCAGTTTGTCTCGCCGGTGGAGGAGTTCCCGCCGGAGCGCTGGGCGGCGATCAACGACATCGTGCTCGGTGCGAGCTTCCAGACGATCCGCGGCGTCGTGCCCGGCATGAAGCGCCGCAACTGGGGGCGCATCCTCAACCTCGCCTCCGCGCACGGGCTGGTCGCCTCGCCCTTCAAGTCCGCCTATGTCGCGGCCAAGCACGGGCAGGTCGGCCTGACGAAAAGCGTGGCGCTTGAGCTGGCTGAGACCGGCATCACGTGCAATGCGGTCTGCCCGGGTTACGTGCGGACGCCGCTCGTGGAGAACCAGATTGAGAGCCAGGCCAGGGCCCACAGCCTGCCGCGCGAGCGCGTGATTCGAGAGGTGATTCTCGCCGCGCAGCCGACGCGGCGGTTCATCGAGGTGGCGGAAGTCGCCGCGCTCGTGCTCTTCCTTTGCAGCGACGGCGCCCGCTCGATCACGGGCGCGGCGATCCCGATCGACGGCGGCTGGACCGCGCGTTGAACACACCGCAGGCCGAAAAATCCCGGTGAGATAATAGTATCAGCGATTGAGAGCTGAGGCGTAGCGCCTGTTTCGCGAAGCTGGCATGCTCGCCTTGCAACCAAGGCACATCCCCGACCGCCGTGCTGAAGTCATTAAAAACCTACCCCATCCTCATCACCAATGAGCCATAAACCAAAACCAATGGTCCCGTCCCGCGCGCTGCTCTGTGCATTGCTCGCGTCGACCATCGCCGCCGGCCCGCTGACGGCCCAAACCGCCAGTCCCGAAACCAAACCCGCGCCCGCCGCCCCGGCACGGCCGCTGACCACCGCCGACGTCACCACCGGGCGCGATGCCGACAAGGAGGAGGAGCGCGAAGGCACGCTTGAGCTTTCCCCCTTCAGCGTCTACGGCGAGGCGCAGACCGGCTATCGGGCGAAGACGACCCTCGCCGGCACGCGCGTCCGCTCCAACGTCGAGGACATCGGCTCTGCGCTGCAGATCGTGACCTCGCAGTTCCTGAAGGACACCGGCGCCACGGACACGCAGAGCCTCCTGACGCTGACCACCAGCACCGAAGTCGGCGGGCTCTACGGCAACTTCGGCGGTTCGGGCGCAGGCCAGACCGTCTATGAATGGGACCGGATGGCGCGCCCTGATCTGAACACCCGCATCCGCGGCCTCAGCGCGGCTGACAACACGCGCGAGTTCGAGTCATCCGACATTCCCTGGGATGCCTACAACATCGACACGGTTGAAATCCAGCGCGGCGCCAATTCCATCCTGTTCGGTCTCGGCAGCCCGGCGGGTCTCATCAACGCCAGCCTCAAGCAGGCCGACCTTCGCAAGGACGGCGGCGCGCTGACCGGCCGCTACGGCAGCCACGGCAGCTATCGCTTCACCTTGGATACGAACCACGTCCTGCTGAAGGACGAGCTGGCCTTGCGGGTCGACTTGCTGAAAGATCACAAGTATTTCCAGCAGGAGCCGTCATTCTCCGACGACACGCGGTTCTATGGAGCCCTGCGTTACGATCCAAAATTTCTTAACAACAAGTCGATCACCACGTCGCTGCGGGTGAATTTTGAATCCGGCAAGGTCAAGGCGCGGAATCCCTACACGATGCCGCCGGTGGACCGCATCACCCCCTGGTTCACGATGGGCAGCATGCCCGCCAACAACGCCGGGTATCAGCACCTGAACGTCGGCAAGCGGACCTTCAATTTCAACTACGCCCAGTTCTATTTCGCAGATGTGGCCAACTCCGGCTCGATGGTGCCTTCCAGCCCCAACTTCCAGCCGTGGCTGACGAATCTCTATCAGGGCAGCTTTGCGATCTTTGCGGACCCCGCCTCCAGTGCGCAGAGCGGTCCGTTCCAGGCCCCCGCCATGTTCTATGTCGGCCAGCAATACGGCTTGGCGCCGAACGGCACCATCGACAAGAGCATCACCGGCATGCCGACTAACGGCCTGCTCACCATCACGCAGCAACAACTGGCCGCCGCGGCCGCCGGCCTGCCGTTTGCGAGCGCCTACAAGAACGCCAGCCTGACCGATCCCACCGTCTTTGATTTCTACAACAAGAGCATCTCCGGCCCGAATCGCCTGACGAAGCAGGATTTCGAGGCGATCAACCTCCACCTGAGCCAGACCTATTTCGAGAACCGCCTGGGCGTGGAACTGGCTTACGACAAGCAGGATCACTACTTGGATGACTACAACCCCTACGCCGGCACCGACGGCGCCATCACGGTCGACGTCAACACTGTCCTGGGTGACGGCACGCCCAATCCGAATGTTGGCCGCCCGTATATCACCACCTCCACCTATTATGGCGGTTCGGACTCAGGCAGCCGCCGCGAATCCAAGCGCGCCACCGTGTTTGCCGAATTCCGGGCCACGGACGTATTGAAGGAATCCTGGATCACGAAGGTGATTGGCAAGCACACCCTGACCGGCGTCTATAACGAAACGGATTACAGGAACAACGCCAGGAGCGCGGCGTCCTCCGCTTTCGCCCCCTTGGGCGCCACCACGGATCCGGATGCCCTCATCGGCAGCGCCCTGGATCCCTACCGCTGGTTCCAGTCGGTCAGCTATCTCGGATCCAGCCTGGCCAATGTCGCGTCGCCGCAGGGCATCAATCTCTCTGCCGTCTCCGCGGACCAGCGTCCGGCTTCCGGTTCGCAACTCCGGGTGTTCAATTCCCGCTGGAACCGCCCGACCAATCCCGCGGCGGCGGGTTATGTGAATCCGGGCGCGGTCTGGTTTGACCCGTTCCGCCGGATCAACTCGACCGAGTCGGAAAACCCCGCCAACTACGTCGGCTGGGTCAACCTGCCGGTGGACACGCTCTATTCGGACTCCGACAAGGACGCCCTGCTCACCAGCTCGGTCAAGCGCCGCAGCACGCTGGCTTCCCGGATCCTCGTTTACCAGGGCTCCCTGTTCGGCGGCAACATCATCCCGACCTACGGCTGGCGCGAAGATACCTCCAAGTCCTACACGAAGACCCAGCCGATCACGGCCTACGGCACGGTCAATGAGCAGGATCCCACCTTCGTGCTTCCGGAGGCGCCCTTCAACACCGTCACGGGCCAGACCCGGAGCTACAGCGTGGTTGCCCATACGCCCATGTTCATCCGCCGCCACCTGCCGACGGGCATGAACGTCAGCCTGTTCGTCAACAAATCCAAGAACTTCGTGCCCGCCTCCAGTCGCGTCGACATCATGAACGTGCCGATCGCGCCGCCTTCCGGCGAAACCAAGGATTACGGTGTCATGATGTCCGCCTTGAACGGCCGCGTCGCGCTGAAGGTCACGAAATTCGAGTCCGTTTCCAGCAACACCAGCTATGGCGTCGCCAATTCGTGGCTTGCCGGCAGCCTGGTGGTCCGCACGTGGGTGGCGGCGAAGCGCTTTGAGGCAGGCCTCACCGGCAACCCGCTTTACGCCGGTTCCAGCTACAACTACGGCACCAACGTGAACGGCGTGTTCACGCAGACTGCCCAGGACATCGCGGACCAGCGGGCGGCGGTGCAGGCCACGCTGACCTCGCCCTTCATCACCAATCCCGCCTTCTGGGAAGCCTGGAAGATGCCGATCGGCACCAACGCCGCGATGAGCGATTTCCGCTGGCAGAACAACTACAACGAACCGTGGACGGCCGGTCTCGGCGGTTATCTCCCGGACGGCATGACCGCGACCAGCGACAACCAGTCGAAAGGCTATGAGATCGAACTCTACCTGAAGCCGACGGACAACTGGGACATCACCATCAACGCCGCCAAGACCACGGCGACCCAGGCCAACATCGGCGGCGACACGACTCGCGCCTTCCTGGAGGCCCAGAACGCGTTCTTCACGAGCGCGGGCGGCCGGTTGCTCCGCATGTCCGGCACGGCCACCTCCACCTGGAAGGACCAGTGGGATGCGTATGTCTGGAGCCCCTGGTCCCTCAGCCAGCTGCTCAACGGCACCAACAACGCCGAACTCCGTCCCTGGCGCTTCAACCTGATCACCAACTACCGCTTCACCCAAGGCATCCTGCAGGGCTTCAACGCCGGCGGCGCCTACTCCTGGCAGGACAAGGTGGCGATCGGTTATCCCTCGGTTTACGCCACGATCGCGGGCATCAAGTCCGAGACTTTCGATGTCGCGAACCCGTATTGGGGCCCGGCCGACACCAACGTGAACCTCTGGGTCGGCTACGGGAAGAAGCTCACTCCAAAAATCAACTGGCGCATCCAGCTGAACGTCGACAATGCCTTCGGCAAAAACAAGTTGATCCCGATCAACACCCAGCCCGATGGCACTCCGGCCGCCTACCGTATCAAGGTGGGCCCCACGTGGTCCATCAGCAACACCCTGGAGTTCTAAGAGCCGGAAATCCCCCTTCGTTTGCCGGCAGCGCCCAACCGCCTGCCGGCAAACTTTCGGTGGGAAACGTGATTCAACCCGCCACTGGCGCCATAGTCTCGCGTCAGGGCGCCAATTCATGAAGCATCGCCCGGTCATCTTCCCCGGGCCCAGGTCGAGCCCTTCCATCCCAACATGAACATCCTCGCGGTCGTCGCCCATCCGGACGACATTGAAATCTTCTGCGGTGGCACCATGGCGAAATTCGCCAAGCAGGGTCACCGTCTCTTCCACGCCTGCTTCACCAGCGGCAACATGGGCGACCTGCATGCCAAGCCTGCCGACCTCGCCGCCATCCGTCGCGCGGAGGCCCAGGCCGGCGCCGACCTGATCGGCGCAAAGCTGATCTGGGGCGGCATCGACGACGAATGCGTCTACCCGAACGAGGAGCAGCGCAACCTGATGATCGACATCCTGCGCGAGTCCGACCCGGACATCATCCTCACCCACAGCCCCGGTGACTACCACCCGGACCACCGCTACGTCGGGCAGCTCGTCTTCGACGCCTATCACCAGAAGGGCCTGCCCAACATTCCCGGCCCCAAGCGCCCGCCCTGCCGGTTCGGCCTTACGCAGGTTTTCTACATGGACCACCCGAGCGGGATCAATTTCGAGCCGCAGGAATACGTGGACATCACCGCGTTCTACGAGACCAAGCGCGAGATGCTGCGCAAGCACGCCAGCCAGCTGGTGTCGATGAAGGAGCATTCCGACGCCGACATCATGGACATGCTCGAGGTTATGGCCCGTTTCCGCGGCCTCAACTCCGGTTGCAAATATGCCGAGGGGTTCCGCCGTGAGGAGGCCTTCCATCGCGTCAAGGCCTACCGCGTGCTGCCCTGAGACACCCCTCATGGACTTCCAGCTTTCCACCCTCGATGTCATCATCATCGTCGTCTCGATCCTTTGTGTGGTCGTTGTCGGCGTCTTCGCCGGCCGCAAGGAAAAGACTTCCGCCGAGGACTACTTCCTGACCAAGGGCCGCTTGCCGTGGTGGATCATCGGCGCGGCCTTCGTAGCCACCAGCGTGTCCAGCGAGCAGATCGTCGGCACGGCCGGCGCGGCTTACGCGCACGGTATGAGCATCGCCAACTGGGAGATTTTCGCCCTCCCGTGTTACACGCTGCTCATGGTGTTTTTCATCCCGATTTACCTGAAGAACCGCATCTCCACGATGCCCGAGTTCCTCGAGAAACGCTTCGGTCTCGCCGCCGGCCGCATCTACAGCTTTACGATGCTGTTCGCCTACGTGTTCATTTTCCTGCCGCCGGTCCTCTTCGGCGGCACGCTCGCGCTCGCGGACCTCACTGGTTGGAACTTCCATGTCATCCTCTGGGCGACGGTGTTCCTCGTGGCCGCTTATACGGTCAAGGGCGGCTACATCTCGGTCATGTATACCGACGCGGTGCAGTGCGCGATGCTCCTCGGCGGCGGCCTGATCCTCTTCTTCGTCGCCCTGAAGCACGTGCCGGGCGGCTGGACGGCGATGGAACTGGCGGCCCCGGATCGCTTCCACCTGTATCGCCCGGCGGACGATGGCATCGCCCCGATGCTCGGCCTGATCGCCGGTTCGATGGGCCTGTTCATTTTCTACCAGGCCACCAACCAGGTGATGATCCAGCGCGTCCTCGCGGCGCGTTCGACGTGGGACGGCCTGATGGGCATCGTGTTCGCGGGCTTCATCGGTTTCCTCCGTCCCCTCGTCACCTGCCTCGTCGGCCTGGTGGTCTGGCACTACATCCATGTGATGAAGGCGGCGCCGGACCTGGCCACGCCCGATCACACCTTTCCGTTCGCGCTGAAGAATTTCGCGCCGGAATGGGGCCTCCGCGGCATCGTGCTGGCCGGCTTTCTCGCGGCGGTCATGTCGACCGTCAGCGCGCTGGCCAACTCCACCTCGACGATCTTTTCCCTCAACGTCTACAAGCCCCTGAAGCCCGATGCGGACGACAAGGAGCTGATCAAGGTCGGCCGGATTTCGTCCATCGTGACGCTCCTGCTGGCCGCCCTGACCGTGCCGTTGATCCTGAAGTTCGGCGGCATCTTCCTGTATTTCCAGCAGAGCGTGACCTTCCTCTCCACGCCGATCATCTCGGTCATCTTCCTCGGCATTCTTTACAAACGCACTAACAACGCCGGCGCGCTGTTCGGCCTGATCGGCGGTTTCGTGATCCAGGGGTCGGTCGTGGCCGCCAATCACTACCTCGGCTGGAACCTCCACTGGTTCTACCAGGCGTTCATCGCCCAGGTGATCATCATGACCTCGATCATCATGGTGTCGCTGCTCACGACCCCGCCGCCGGCGGAAAAGAGTGAGCCCTTCCACTGGCGGCCTTCCGTCCTCTCCCAATATGATGAGGGCATAGTCCGGCCATGGTATCAGAGTCTGAAGCTGTGGTTCGGCCTCTACGCGGTGGCTTGGATTGCCCTCTACTGGCGCTATTGGTGAGCCATGAGACAGCGGCTGCTGACGCTCTGCGTTGGATTGGCGCTGGCCGGCAGCGCCCCGGCGGCTGACGATGCGGCGATCCGCGCGGAGTTCGGCGCCTGGGAAGTCCAGGCGCTGGGCAACGGCGGGCGCGTCGATGCGATCTGCGATCTCGGCCAGGGCGCGGTGGTCTGCGCCACGCGCAAGCCGGACCCCGGCCGGATTTTCCTGAGCACCGACTACGGCGTCCAGTGGCGAGAAATCGCGTCGCCCACGCGCAACGCCATCACCTGCATCGCCGCGCGCGACCGGCAGGCCTTCTATATTGTCACGGACCACGCGGAAGTCTTCGGCACCGCCGACGGCGGCGGGACCTGGCGCCAGCTGCGCCCGGCGGCCCCGAACCGCAACCGCGTCGGCGCGGCCGCGGCGTATGGCATCATGGTCACCCCGCAGGGCACGCTGCTGACGAACGACACCAACTCGGACGGCGCCCACGTGTATCGCTCGACGGACGACGGCGCGACCTGGGCCGATCTCGGCATCGTGTCCAGTGATGCCCTGTATCGCTTCACCCGGGTCGGGAACGGCATTCTCCAGAATGGATTCGAGGGCTCGCTCTACAAAAGCACCGACGACGGCCTGACGTGGAACCGGCAGCAGAAGGTGAGCGCGCGGGCGCTCTTCGCGACGGAATACTTGGGCGGTTCCTACGCGCTGCAGGCGGATCAGGCCGGCCGGGTGTATCGCAGCGACAACCTCGGCGAACGCTGGGAAGAGGTGGCCGCCTTGCGCGGCTCAGCGGACGACTTCATCGACCTCGGTTATGGCGCGGTCTATTACTCCACCTACACCGAACAGCGGGAGGTTTATATCTCGCTCAATTACGGCCAGGACTGGGTCAATCTCGGACCCTTGCCCGCGGGCGCCAGTGGCGACTGGCTCGACCACGGCATCCGGCTGGATGGACCGGATTTTGTCGTCGCGGTCGCGGGCACCATCCAGGGCAACATCGTCCGGCGCGTGATCCCGCGCGCGCGCCTGGCCGAACTGACCACGGTCGTCCGGCAGGGTGTCCAACCGGCCGTGCCCGCGGCGCTCCTGCGTGATTTCGGGAGCGCCGTCCTGAGCGAGACCGTCGATCTTGCGGAGCTCGCCGAACCCGAGGACATCCTGGTGCACCGCGGTTACGCCTATGTGCCGTGCCGCGACGGCGGCAACGTCGCGGTCTTCCAACTCGATGCGGCCGGCCGGGCGCGCTGGGTGCACAGCATCCGCGGTCCCGATATTCTCGACGCCTTCGGGGTCGCCGCCGAGGGCAACCTGCTGGCGGTGGTTTCGATGAGCAATGCGGTCGTCAGTTTCTACGACATCACCGACCCCGCGCATCCCGTGAAACGGAGCGCGCGCCAACTCGGAGGGCAGGGGGCCGTGCTCGATACGACCCGCTCCAACTACACGCGGCTGCGCAAGGTCGCGCTCCAGGGTTCGCTGGCGTTCGTGAGCCATGCTTCCGAGGGCAAGATCTACATCCTTGATGTGATGGATCCCGCCGCGCCGGCGGTGTTGTCGGCATTCCACACGGGGGATGGCGCCTTCGCGGTGCTGCCGCACGGAAAAATGCTTTATCTCGCGGGTTACGGCCCGGGTTCGTCGGTCATCGCGGTGGATATCGCCGACCCGCGCCATCCGTCGATCGTGGACCGCGATTACGACCGCGAACGCCTGCAGGGGACCTGCGCGCTGGCGGTTGAGGGCAATTACCTGTATGCGGTCGCCTACAACGCCGGCACGGTCTCGATCTACGACATCGCCAATCCGAAAAAATTGCAGCTGAAGAGCCGGTTTTCCGATCCCGGCATGCGCGGTCCCGGTCGCATCGCGGTGCGCAGCGGCACGGCCTATGTGATCAACTCGAGCAATGACTCGATGGTGGCGATCGACGTGCGCGACCCGGAACGTCCCGTGGCGCGCTATTTCATCCAGGACCGGCGGATCAAGATGACCTACGGCCTGGCGGTGACGGACCGGCACCTCTATCTCGCCGGCCGGCAGGCCTGCAGCTTCGTCGTGCTGGATCGCGAAAAACTGGACGGCGCGGAACCGGCCGCTAGGCCGCCGGGCTGAACCGGCGCGGGGAGCGAAAAGAGCGCCGGGGGATGCCGTTTCCGTCCGCGGAAATCCTCTCGCGCGCGGAACGATACGGCCGGCGGTATTCTGCAAATGGAAAGGCCGGCGCCGACGCGCCGGCCTTTCGGAAACCGCGGCTGATCAGGGCACCAGCGTTCCAGCGGCGGCGAGGGCGGAGGCGCTGAGTGAGCCGCTAACGACATAGACGGGTGACTTGCTGAGCGCGACTGTGAGCGTGCTCAGGTTGTTGCCCATCATGTCGTAGATCTGGACGCCGGAGGGCATCGTCAGGCTCCAGGCATGGCCGGCGTTCTCGGTGGCCCACACCACCAGGACGGAGTTGCCGCCGTTCTGGAAGGAGAAGCCTTCGACTCCGGCGGTGGAATAGCCGCCGACGGTGCCCGGCTTGCTGAAGTCCGCACCATAGGTGGGCGCGCTCCCCAGGAAGTGCACGAGTTCCGCCTGCGCGGCGTATAGCTTCGTTGGCTGGCCGAGGTTGTTGAGGCCGCTGAAGAGCGGAAACTCAAGGGTCCAGGCGCCGCTGTTGATCTCGCCGTGCGCGCCGGAGTGGTAGAAGATCTTTTCGACGCCGCGGGCGAGCATGATGACATGGTTGCGAATGGTCCAGTCGGCCGCCTGCCGCTCGTCTGCGAGCAGGAGGCCCGGGGCCCACTGTCCCGGGGGCGCGCTCCAGGGCGTCCAAGGGAGGTCGTCCGCGCCGTAGTAAGCGAACTCCGTCATCCAGATCGGTTTCGCGCTGCCACCCATCAGCCCGAGCAGGGTGTTCATTTCCGGCAGATACGTCTCCGGTGGCACGAGGCCGCCGTAGTTGTGGAGATTGAAAATGTCCACATAGCTGAGCCCGCCGCCGGATATGAAGTCCGTCGCGTGCCGCCACGGCTCCGCGCTGAACCCGCCGATGACCTTGGCCGTTGCGTCGGCCGACTTGATCGCCGGATAAGCCGCCTGCAGGAGCGTAAGATAATCGCTGGGCGTGTAATTTGCGGAGGGCAGGCCATAAGCCGAGTTGGGCAGGCAGAAGCTCGTCCACACGGGTTCGTTCAGGAATTCCCAGTGCTTGATATCGCCCGGCGCGACGCTTGCGTAGTGGCTGATGGCGGACTGGATGAAACCGGTCAGCCCGCTCGTGCTGGTGGGCGCGTAGGACATGCGCGCCCAGGCGGTGTAGGTGGGCGCCTGGTAGGGCTGGACGCCGACGGGGGCCACCGAGGACCAGTTCGTCGAGGGCAGCGGCACAAGGGCGAGCACATTCATGTTTTCCGCCAAGTCGCGCTGGATCTGGGTGTCGGCGTCCGTGAAGCTGCGGCTGCCGCTCGTGGGCTCGAGGTTGCCCCACACCAGCGACCAGTCGCGGGCCCAAGTGACGCCCGCCAGCTTCAACGCTTGGCACAAGGCGCTGGCGCCCGGGGCATGGTTGATCCCGAAAGGGGAATCGGCGCCGCTATAGCCGTCGATGTATGCCATGATCATCGTCTGGCTGTGCGACCGGCCGTTCGCGGTCCAGGTAAACACGGCGCGATAGTGTCCCTTCTTCGTCAGCGTGGGCGTGAAGGTCGTGGACGCCGTCGAATTGGCGCCGATGGCCAGGCTGGCGGATTGGGGGCTGAGGGCGTTGCCGAAATAGTCGGTGAGCTGGACGCTGAACGATACGGAGCTCGAAGAACCGGAGTCGTTGCGGCCCGCGATGGTGAACGTGGGGGTCTGCGCCGTGGTGAAGATGTTGCCGAACGCATTTCCGGTGATGGCAATATCGATTGGCTCGCGCGCCTGGTAGGTGGTCGCGGAGGCACCTTGTTCGAGTTGCACGTTGTCGATCCAGACGGACGCGGTGCCCGATGGATTGCCGGTCAGGTCAGGCCCTACGGCCACGTAAACCTGCGGGGTGGTGACGTTTGCGGTGAAGGTGTAACGTTGCCACGAGGTGCCCACGTTCACGGTGGTGTAAACCAAGCCCGGCGAATCACCGGCGGACGGATCGACGGCTGTCCTAAGGCTCAGCCTGACCGGGGTGTTGGCCACGCTGGCCTTTAGTTATGCCGAGAGCGTGAGGGACTGCGAGGGATTCACGCCGATCCAGCCGTGGTTCGCCGCCTGGACGAGAACCTGGGGCTGCGCGGCAGTGGGCCACACGTCATAGTAGAGGGTCTTGGTGTTTCCCGATCCGAGATCGATGCGCAGCGATTTGGTGCCGGCATAGGGGGCGGAGGTGTCGAGCGTGCCCGTCAGCCCGACGGGATTGCCGCCCCAGCCCGCGGTGAGGCCGAGCGTGCCCCAGTTGCCGGCTCCGGCTTCGAAGCCGCCGTTCGGAACCAGGTTGGTCGAACCGATCGAGGGCACGGCCGGCGAGTAGGAGGCCCTCGCCACGGTCACTTGCACGCCGTCAAGCCATACGGTGCCAACCTGGTCGAGCGTGAACCAGAGCAGCGAGCTGCCCGCCGATATGGTCTGCGTGGCGGTGAAGGTATAACTATACTGCTGCCACGAGGTGCCGAGGGCGATGCTTTGGTAGAGGGGCACATAGGCCCACGTGGATGTGTCGTAGACCGAGGCCCGCAGTGTGGGACCGCCGGCGCTGCCCTTGGCCCAGAAGGAAACAGTGTAGCTTACCCCTTCCTCGAAGGTAAGGTCCGTCCGGTAGAGATCAGCGTGGCTGGTTGATGTCACCGCGCCTGGCGCAGGAAACACCGTGCAGTTTATCTTGGCGGACAAGGCGCCGACCTTGCCGGTGTCGGACGTGACGGTCGAGGTGACTCCGTTCCCCGGATCGGTGGTGTGCGACCAGCCGGTGGGCAGGCCGGACCAGGTCTCGAAGGAGCCGTTGCTGGCGAGGTTGGTGTCGACAACCTCGACGTTGTCGAGCCACACCGTGCCGACCGCATCGAGTGTGAACCATAGCAGGCTCGAGCCGGCGGCGATATCCTGCGTGGGCGTCACATAAAAAATGTAATTCTGCCAGCCGGTGTTGAGGGACAAATACTGGTAGAGGGGCACGTAGGCCCACGTCGAGGTATCGTAAATGGCGACGCGTGCCGTCTGGTTGTTGGCGGCGCTGCGAGCCGCGAACGAGACCTTGTAAGTGGTGCCCGCCTTGAAGGCGATCGTGGTCTGGTAGAGGTCGGCATGGCTCGTCGGGGTTTCCATGCCCGGCGCGGGAAACACGGTGCAGTGGATCTTGGCGGAGAGCCCGGAAACTCCCGTGTCGGAGGTGAGCGTGGAAGTGACGCCGTTGGAGGGGTCCACGGTGTGCGACCATCCGGTCGGAACACCGGAGGCCCAAGTTTCCAAGGCGCCGTTGGTCACCAGATTGGTGGCCCCGGCTTGCAGCGCGAGGAAGACGGAGAGCGCACCGAGGAACGGCAGCCGCCACGGATGTCGTTTTGCCCTGGGGGACAAGGCGGTGTCGACCGGCACGGGGGACTGATTAGCCGCGCGAGCGAACTCGCGGTGATGGCAGGCGTGGCGCCAGCCATCGCTCTCTGCACTCGAGGCATGATGGGGGAGTTTCATGGGGTTGGTTTTGTGACTTGCCGTCGAAAATCCGGCCCACAATCCGCGGGATCGTGGATCTCCGGGCGGCTGGCCCACCGCGCCATGATTCTCCCATATCGCGCGGTGGACGACTACGCTCCGTCACTCAAAATCTGGCACTTTCGGCTCAGTTTTTTTCCGAAATCCCAACCCATACCGGAGAACCCCCCCCGTCGAACTAGGTGAACGAACTCACGTTGGAAGAGGAGTGCTCGCTACGCGAACGCTCCAAAGCCTGCAGGCCTGATGTTGCCGCCGTTTGACGTATTCGGTTGGCGACATGCCCATGACGCGGCGGAAGGACGTGTTGAAGTTGCTCATGGCGTCGAACCCGTTTGCGAGCGCGGTATCCGTGACCCGCGCCCCCGGCTGGCACAGCGCCGCCGCCGCGTGGGAAATACGGAAGGCAAGCAGGTATTGCATGCAGCTCATGCCGAGCGCCTCGCGGAACATTGTCTGCAGCCGGCTCGGGCCGAGCCCCGCGGCCCGCGCCATGTCCTGGACGTAGATGGCCTCCGTGTAGTTTTCCTGGATGTAGCGCAGCGCCTTCTCGATCTGCACCCAGTTCAGCGACTGCCGGTTCGGGCTGGTTTCGTTCTGGAAGAGCCGGTCCCAGCGCATCAGTGCGGAGAGGACGTTGGCCAGGAGCGCTCTCAACCGCAGTTCGCGGCAGACGGCCGGGTGGTCGAATTCGATCTGGAGTGCGTCGAAGGAAGCGACCAGTTCCTTGCGCACGGCCGGTGGCGGCCGGAGGATGCGGTGGCGGATGGTTTGCGCGCGGGTGAAGCGTTCCAGCACGCGCGCGCCGTCGCCTTCGGGACCCATCTCGAAGACCACGGTCGGCAGGAAATAAATGGCCGTGTGATATTGGGGGTAGTCGAGGTGCAGGCCGTAGTGGGGCAGCCCCGGTCCCAGCAGGATCACGTCCCCCGAATCCCGCTCGAGCTTCTCATTGGCGATGTATTGCACGCCGCGCCCCCGGCGGACGAAGGTCAGTTCGCAATAAGGATGCTGTTCGGGGTGGGGCACCGAGGGCTGGGGCACCGGGCCCTCCTTGATCCGCGTCGAGCGCACCCAGATGGGATGGCTCTGGCTCAACGGATGCCGCACCTCCTGGACATTGCCCAGCCAGGCGAAGTCATCGGCGGTCATCGGAAGCGGGGTGGGCTTGGGTTTCATCGGCGGCGGGCCGCCGTTTCCCGCCGGCCCTCATCCCTCTTGAACCATTATCCGGCGGCGGTTCAAGCCCATGCCGGGGATGACCACTGAAACAGAGCGGCTTTGGGTGAAAACAGGTGGAGGGCACTCCCTTTAAATAATACCCTTACACTCATCATCCCCGGCGGGCTTCCGGCCCGAATGGTCTCCGCCATACCCTTTTCGGACCCGCCGGTGTTTTATTCCCCTTTTGCGACCACTCCGTCCGCTTCATTGATGAACTTGACCGCTTCCGTTCCGGAAACCTCCCTTGCCATGCCCGATTTCCCGACCCGCCTGCGCTGGTATCGGCAGATGTTCCTGCTGCGGCGCTTCGAGCTGACCGCCCAGGAATGCTACCGGCGCGGCGAGATGCCGGGCTTCATCCACCTGTATGTCGGCCAGGAGGCCGTGGCGGTCGGCGTGTGCGCGCACCTGCGGCCCGATGACTGGATCACCAGCACGCACCGCGGCCACGGCCACGCCCTGGCCAAGGGCATGACCTCGCGGGCGCTGATGGCGGAACTGTTCGCCAAGGCCACGGGCTGCTGTGGCGGGCGCGGCGGCAGCATGCACCTTTACGACGCGGGCATCGGCCTGTTCGGCACGAACGGGATCGTCGTCGGCGGCAACCCCTCGGCCGTGGGCGCGGCCATCAGCGCGAAGACCCGCGGGACCGACGGCGTGTCGGTGGCGTTCTTCGGCGACGGCGGCGTCAACCACGGCGCCTTCCACGAATCCATCAACCTCGCCGGCGTGCAGCGCGCGCCCGTCGTGTTTGTGTGCGAGAACAATCTTTATGCGACCGCGACGCCATTGCGGACCGCGACGCTGAACATCGACATCGCCAGCAAGGCCGCGGCCTACGGCATTCCCGGCGTGGCCGTTGACGGCAACGACGTGCTCGCCGTGGCCCGCGTGACGGCGGAGGCCGTCGCCAGTGCGCGGTCCGGCGGCGGGCCCACGCTCATCGAAGCGCGCACCTACCGCCACGTCGGCCACCACGAGGGCGATCCGGTGGCCGGCACCTACCGCACCCAGCAGGAGATCGACGAGTGGACGAAACGCGACCCGATCCAGACGCTGCGCAAGCAACTGCTCGCGGAAACCGGTGTGGACGGAAAGACGGAGGTCGAGGCTGCCGAAGCCGCCGTCAACGCCGAGGTGGCGGACGCGGTGGACTTCGCACGCGTCTCGCCCGCGCCCGACCCGGCCACCGCCCACCGCCATGTGTGGGCGGAGCCGCTGAATCCACCGATCCCGGCGTTCACGCCTGGCGCGACCCGGACGCAGACCTGGCTCGAGGCGGTCCGCGACGGCATCGCGGAGGAAATGCGCCGCAACAAGCACATCATCTATTTTGGCGAAGGCACCGGCGAGCGCGGCGGCAGTTTCGGGCACACGAAGGGCCTGTGGCAGGAGTTCGGCGGCGGCCGGATGATCGACACGCCGATCTGCGAGCTGGGTTTCACCGGCGCCTCGATTGGCGCGGGCGCCACGGGCTGCCCGGCGGTCGCCGACCTGATGTTCGCCGACTTCGTGTTCGAGGCGGCGGGGCAGATCGTGCTCCAGGCCTCGAAGCTGCGCTACATCAGCAACAATCAGGTGAACGCCCGCATGGTGGTGCGCGCGGCGTCCGGCACGGTCAAGAGCACCGGCCCGCACCACAGCGGCACCTACCACGCGATGTGGAGCCACGTGCCGGGACTCATCGTGGTCATGCCCGCGAATCCCGCGGACGCAAAGGCCCTTATGAAGACCGCGCTCCGGGCATCCGACCCCGTGATTTTCCTCGAACCCAAGGTCCTCTTCGCGAGCAAGGGCCCGGTGCCCGAGGGCGAGCACCTGCTGCCGTTCGGCCAGGCGTGCGTGGTGCGGCCCGGTCGCGATCTCACGATTGTGGCGTGCGGCTGGACTGTCACGGCTTCGCTCGAGGCGGCCACCAAGCTGGAAGCCGCGGGCATCTCGGTCGAGTTGATCGACCTCCGCACCATTGTCCCGCTCGACCTCGATACGATCGTGGCCAGCGTGACGAAGACCACGCGCCTGCTGGTGGTCGACGAAGGCTACGGCATGTGCGGCGTCGGCGCGGAGATCGCGCAGAGCGTGATGGAGCTGGCGGGCGATGCGCTCGACGGCCCGATCGGGCGGCTGCACACGGATCCCATTTCCCACCCGTTCAGCCCGAAGCTCGAGGAGGCGGTGCTCATCACGGTCGACAAGATCTGTGCCGCGGCCCGCAGCGTGTTCGACGGTTATGCGCCCATCCAGCGGCGGGCCCGCGGCCCGGGCAGGACTGCGCCGGTGGAAAACACGCCGCCGGTTCCCGCGCCTGCCTTGGCTCCTGCTCCCGTCCCGGCGCCAGCGCCGGCGGCTGCGGCCGCTCCGGCTCCCGCGGCCCCGGCCGCGCCCCGCATCGCCGGCGGCCAGGCGTTCATCATGCCGCACGGCGATCTCACCGTCACGGAAGCGACGGTCGTTTCCTGGCTGAAGAAGGTTGGCGACCCGGTGAAAGTCGGCGAGGCCATCGTCGAGGTGGAGACGGCCAAGGCAATCCTGTCGGTCGATTCACCTTTCGCAGGAGTATTGGTTGAAATCCTCACCCCGGCCGACACGGTCGTAAAGATGGGCCAGCAACTCGCGGTCATCGCCCCTCCATGAAAACCGCCGAAGACATCAAAACCTACCGTGTGCCTGCCGGGCACATCGCCCTGTGGTGGCTCGGCCAGGCGGGCTTCATCATCAAGAGCCCGGCCGGGAAGATCCTGGCCCTCGATCCCTACCTCTCCAATTCCTGCAAGGCGTTGGGAGAACAGATCGGCCTCAACATGGATCGCATGGTGCCGGCGCCAATCACGCCCGCCGACCTGTTGGGCATCGATGCCTACCTGTTCACGCACAGCCACCAGGACCACCTCGATCCGGAAACGCTGGACCCTTACCGCGCCGCCGGTGGCACCGGCCCGTATCTGGCGCCGGCCGAGACCGCGGAAAAGCTGCACGCGCGCGGCATCCCGGCGGCGGAGATCGAGATGGTGTGGCCCAACAAGCAGGTGGTGATCGGGGACATCACGCTCCGCCCGACGTTTGCGATCCCGTTTGCGGGCGACGACCTCACGCATGTCGGCTACCTCGTGGCCATCGCCGGCGGGCCGACGGTTTATTTCACGGGCGACACTGCGTATCACGATGTGCTCTCGATTGCCGTGGCCGGGCACAAACCCGACGTGATGGTCGCGGTGATCAATCCCGCGTTCCGCAACCTGTCGCCGGCCGAGGCCGCCCGCCTCGCCCAGCAGCTCGACGTGAAGGCCGTGATTCCGTGCCACTACGACCTGTTTCCCGACAACCAGCAGCCACCGCAGATGCTGCGCACCAACCTGTTCATCCTTGGCCTGGCCGACCGCTACCGCGCGTTGGCGCACGGCCGCCGGTTTTCCTTCCCCGAAACCCCATGAAGAAAACGAAATCGCTGCGCGGCCAAAAGGTCCTGGTCACCGGCGCGGGCACCGGCATCGGGCGCGAACTGGCCCTCGAACTCGCGCGCGAGGGCGCGGCCGTCGCCCTGCATTATTCCCACAGCAGCGCCGGCGCGCAGTCGGCGGTCCGCGCGATCCGCCGCGCGGGTGGCAAGGCCGAGGCCTTCCCGGCGGATTTCAGCGAACCGCAGGCGCCGGCGCAGCTTGGCCGGGCCGCGGTGAAATTCCTCGGGGGCCTCGATGTGCTGGTCAACAACGCCGGCATCACGATGAACAAGCCGTTCGCCGACGTGAAGCCGCATGAGTTCGACCTCCTTTATGCCGTCAACGTGCGCGCTCAGTTTTTCCTGACGCAGGCGGTGCTCGCGCCGCTGCGCCGCAGCCGCGGCTGCGTGGTGAACATGACCTCGATCCACGCGTTCCGCGGCTTTCCGCAGCACGCGGTCTACGCGGGCACGAAGGGCGCCATCGCCGCCTACACGCGCGAACTCGCCATCGAGCTGGCCCCCGAGGGCATCCGCGTGAACGCCATCGCACCCGGCTCGATCGTCGTGGAGAACTATTACAAGACCATCCCCAACTACGACCCCAAGGCCCACGGCCGGCTGATTCCGGCGGGATTCGTCGGCGAACCGCGCGACGTCGCGCGCGCGGTCGTGTTCCTGGTGTCGCCGGACGCCCGCTACATCGTCGGCCAGACGCTGGTCATAGACGGCGGCACGACCGCGTGGATGCCGTTCAGCGACGCGTTCCGCCAGCCCATCACGATGCAATTCGGCAAGGATTATGTCCCGGGCCTCTGAGACTCACGCCGTGAAATCGCTGCGTCGCGCCCTGGCTATCCCGGAGGTCGGGATCCTGATCCCGCTGGTGGCCTTCGTGCTGATCTTCGCCGCGCTGAACCCGGTGTTTCTCAACGGCGGCAGCCTGACCGCGATGCTGCGGGCCATGGCGTTCGTCGGCATCATCGCGATCGGGCAGACATGGCTGATGGTTGCGGGCGAAATCGACCTGTCCGTCGGATCCGTCGCCGGACTTTGCGCGGTGGCTTCATCCTGGCTCATGAAGGAAGCCGGCTGGCCGGTGGGGGCGGGGCTCGCGGCTGGCGCGGCGTTGGGTGCGTGCATCGGGCTCGTCAACGGCATCGTCGCCGTGCGCTGGCGCATCCCGGCCTTCATCGCCACGCTGGGCATGCTCTACATCGCCCGCGGCCTGAATTACCTCCTGTGCAAGGGCTATCCCATCTACCCGATCCCGGATGCCTTGAAGAATTTCGGCCGCGCCGAGCCGCTGGGCATCTCCGCCGCCTTCCTGGTTTTCTTCCTGCTCTTCCTCGTCGCCGACTTCGCCCTGCGCAAAACCATCTTCGGGCGCATGATTTACGCCACCGGTGGCAACCGCGAGGTGGCCGCGATCGCGGGCATCAATACCAATCGCGTGCGGATCGGCTGCTACGTTTTCAGCGGTTTCTGCGCCGCACTCGGCGGCATGCTGCTGATGGCGCAGCTCAACGTGGGCCAGCCGGAGATCGGCACCGGCTGGGAACTCGACGTGATCGCCAGCGTGGTGATCGGCGGCGTCAGTCTCTTCGGCGGCGTCGGCACCGTGCTCGGCACGCTGCTCGGCCTGCTGCTCATGCAGGTGGTGCGCAGCGGACTGGTGGTCACGGGCGTGAACACCCACTGGCAGACCGTCGCGCTCGGCGTGATCATGATCGTCGCGGTGGGCGTGGACCTCATGCGCCGGCGGGCCAAATTATCCTGAACCCCGGAAATCATTATGAATGGAAAATGGACCTCGTTGATTGTGTTGCTGGGCGTCGCGCTGCTCGCCGGTTGTGGCAAACCCGCCGCCCCGGATGCGGCGACCTCCGGCCCGCAGCGGCCGAAGCTCGCCTGGGTGCAGCCGCTCAAGGGACACCCCGTGCACCAGATGACCCAGATCGCGTTTCGCGAGGGTTGCCGGAAGCTCGGCTACGAGCCTGTGATCATCGGGACCGACGGCTGGGACATCGGCGGCACCGTGGCGCTGGCGGAGCAGGCGCTGGCCGGCGGGGATCTCGCGGGCATGGTGGTGTGGACCGGCAGCCCGGCGTGGAACCCGCTGATCGAACGCGCCGGCCGGGCCGGCATGCCGGTCATCCTCCCGCACTTCGTGGTTGATGAAGGCACCGTCCCGGGAGCCACCGGCGTGATTGCCTGCGACCCCGTGGCTTATGCGCGCGCGGCGGCGGCTGAGATCGGCACGGCCATCGGGGGCAAGGGCACCGTCGCAATCACGCAGGGCAGTTTCAACCAGCTCGAGAACCTGGTCGCGGAAACTTTCGCCAAGGCGCTGCGCGAATCGCATCCCGGCATCAAGGTGCTGGCCGCCGAAGAGGAAGGCTTCGATGCTCCCAAGGCGGTCGCGCGCGCGGTGTCGCTGCTCCAGGCGCACCCGAACCTGGGGGCGGCGTTTTCCACCACGGGCGGCGGGCCCATGACCTGGGCCGGCGCCCAGAAGGAAACCGGGCGCAAGATCGTCGCGATCGGCATGGACTATACCCGCGTCAACCTCGACCTGGTGCGCGATGGCGCGATCCACGCCGTGATCGGCCAGCCGCTGTGGGATGAGGCGTTCGATTCCGTGACGCTCATCGACCGTGCCCGGCGCAAGGAGAAGATCGACTGGTGGACCAAACTGCCGGCGCCGATCATCACGAAGGACAAGCTCGGCCCCTATTACACGCTGCTCGACCAGGTCGAGGCCGCCCTGAAATAACCGTCATGCCGGCCGCGGTTCCCTTCGCCATCGAGATGCGGGGCATCACCAAGGAGTTCCCGGGCGTCCGGGCGCTCGATGACGTCACGATCCGCGTGCCCCCGGGGCACCTGCACGCGTTGCTCGGTGAGAACGGCGCGGGGAAATCCACGTTGATGAAAATCCTCGACGGCGTCTACCCGGCGGGTTCGTTTCGCGGGGAAATTCTCCTCGACGGCGTGCCGGTCGCGCTCCGTTCGCCGCATGACGCGCGGCTGAAGGGCATCGGGTATGTGCCGCAGGAGATTGGCGTGATGGAAAACCTCACGGTCGCGGAAAATATCTTTATCGGGCGCTGGAATGCGGGCGCCGGCGTGCTGGTTGATTTTCGAGACATCGAGACGCGGGCCGCCGAGCTGCTGCGTCGGTGCAACATCCCGCTCGATGCAACGCAACGCGTGGCCGGGCTCGGCGCGAGCCAGCGGCAGCTCGTCATGATCGCCCGCGCGCTGTCCATGGAGCCCGCGGTGCTGATCCTCGACGAGGCCACGGCCTGCCTGACGCGAGGCGAGACGCAGAACCTTTTCCAGATCCTGCGGCACCTGCGCTGGCAGGGTGTCACCATCCTGTTCATCACGCACAAGCTCGCGGAGATCCATGAGCTGGCCGACGGCGTGACGGTGCTGCGCGACGGCGCGGTGGCGGCACGGTTCGAGCGCAGTGGATTCACCGACGACGAACTCGTGTCCGCGATGGTCGGCCGGAAGCTGGGAGGCTATTTCTCCGCGCGCGATTCCGCGATCGGCACGGAGGAGGCGTTGCGCGTCGAGGACCTGGGGGTGCCGCACGAACGCCTGGCGAACACCGAGATCGTCGGGAACGTCAGCTTCACCGTGCGGCGCGGCGAGATCCTCGGGATTGGCGGGCTCGTGGGCTCGGGCCGCAGCGAGATCGTCGAGGCGCTTTATGGCCGGCGGGCCCACACCGGCCGCATTTTTGTCGAAGGCCGGGAGGTGCGCGTCACGTGCCCGCGCGACGCGCTGGACCTCGGCATCGCGCTGGTGACGGAGGAGCGCAAGCGCGACGGCCTGCTGTTTAACTTCGGCATCCGGGAAAACATCACGCTGCACAGCCTGGCCGCGGTCTCGCGCGGGCTCGTGCTGGACCGCGGGCGGGAGGATGCACAGGCCGGTGACTACAAGACGCGGCTCGCAATCCGCGCCCCGGGCATCGACACGCCGGTGGGCAACCTCAGCGGCGGCAACCAACAGAAGGTGATTCTCGCCAAGGTGCTGTTGCCGCAGCCGCGGATCCTGCTGCTGGACGAACCGACCAAAGGCATCGACGTGGGCGCGAAGGCGGAGATCTACCGGCTGCTGATGACGCTGGCCGGGCAGGGCGTCGCGATCATCGTGATCTCCTCGGAACTGCCCGAGCTGCTCGGGTTGTGCGACCGTTTCATCGTGCTGGCCCGGAGCCGGATTGCGGACGAGTTCAGTCGGGCGGATGCCAGCGAGGAACGGCTGATGCGCGCGGCGACGAGCTAGGAACGGGGCCGGGACTTCACCGGCTTACACGCGGGCGCCCAGCAGGAACCGGGCAACTTCACCGACGGCGCGCCGCTTCCCGCGAAAGGCCCAGACCTCGGAGCGATCCTCCCGGCTGCCGGCGGGCATGTGATACTCCAGTTCGCTGAAACGGCCGAGCGACGCGTGGTTGACGTTGCAAAGCTGAAAACAATCGCCCGGGCCGTGGCGCCGGTTCCACGGCGTGTCGACATACCGGCCGGTTGGCTTCACCGACCATTGGCGGATGACCAGCGACCATTCCCGGCCGCCCGCCGGATAAAGATAACCGGCGCGGCCGGTGCAGTGTTGCGCGAACAGGCCGAGCTTGTGGTTGCCGTTGGCGTCCATGACGTGACGGAACAATCCTCCGGCGGTGCTCCAGTCGCGCCGGTTGACGTCACCGAACAATACGCGGGCACGGGCACGCCCCTTGATTGCGACCAGCATCGTGCCGCCGTGCGGCAGTTGCAGGAGTTGCCACAACGCGATGGGCGCGGGGGACCGGCCTGAGAAAGTGATCCGCGAACGGTAGCCGGCGTAGGCGACACCGTCACATGCGCCGGCGGGCAGGGGATTGGGAGCCAGTTCGATCCGCTTGCTGATCCGCACGGTCGCGGGCGTGGCCGCATCGCGCACCGGCAGGCGGGCGCGCCCGTCAAATTGCGCCGTCCCGCGCGATACCCGCAGCCGGAAGCTTCCCGGGTCGAGCGCCGCCGGCACCTGGTAGGTCTCCCAGGAAGGTTCGTTGCCGCCGAAAAACAGCGCGTGCTCCGGCGACAGCCACGTGCGGTCGCCACCCGGGTTCGGCCAGCCGGCAACGGTGAAAAATTTCCGGGCGTCCGCAGGCGAGCGCAGGGCCGGGTTGACCCAGAGGAAATTACGGTCGTCGCCGGGAGCGAAGAGCCCCAGGGCGCGCGCGCCCATTTCCAGAAGCAGGACGCGGCCATCCCGGGCCGAGGCGAGAACCGCGGTCGCCAGCCCGGCGGCGGCGAGGTTTTTGTCCATTGATTTTCCGGCAAGCATGAACGAAGTCCGAGACTTCGACGCAGGAGCGGGCCGGTTGGCGAGCACGATCCTGCCGGTGATTCAAAATTTTCGCGCGGAGAAATTGGAGCGGCGAAACCGGGGTTGTATTGTTCAAAACAGGTGGAGGCGGTTTTTCGGGACGGCTAGGATGTGGCATGCGCGTGAACCTGCAGGACCAAGTTGCCCTCGTGACCGGAGGCGCGCGGGGAATCGGCCGGGCCATTGCGGCCCGGTTGCGGGAGAATGGCGCCATCCCCATCATCGCCGACGTGGACCGGGCGGCGGCGGACAAGACGGCCTCGGAAATTCCGGGCGCGCGCGCCCTCACGATGGACGTGGGCGATCCGGCCCAGGTGGCGGAGGGGGTGGCTTGGACTCTCAAGGAATACGGCCGGCTCGACCTGCTCGTGAACAACGCGGGGCTCAACACGGTCAACCACCGCGTCACCATCGACGAGTTTCCCCTCGAGGAATGGGACCGGATCATGGCGGTGGACCTGCGCGGGCTTTTCATCGTGAGCCGGCAATGCGCGGCCGTGATGACGGCGGCGAAGCGCGGCCGGATCATCAACATCTCGTCGATCCTCGGCGTGGTGCCGGCCCGGCTGCAATGCGCCTTCGTGGCCGCGAAGGCCGGCGTCATCAACCTGACCCGCGCCATGGCCATCGAGCTCGCGGACCGCGGCATCCTCGTCAATTGCGTCGCGCCCGGCTCCACGATCACGGATGCCACGCGGGAGCTTTTCTACAGCGAAAACGCCGTGATGCAGGCGCGCGCGCGCCAGCTCCTGGCACACATCCCGCTCGGCCGCGCCGCGCAGCCGGAGGAAATCGCCGATGCCGTGATTTTCTTCGCCGCGCCGGAAAGCAGTTATCTCACCGGCCAGGTGCTCAGCGTGGACGGTGGCTGGTCGGCCGGTGGCTACCTGCGGGATTTCTAGGGCCCGCCATCTCCCTTTACCCCTCATGAAATCACCCCGCCATATTCTTGTCGCCGACTGGCTGACCAGCGATTTCTCCATCGAAGAGGCCCGGTTTAAGGAATTGGGCTGGACCTGGTCGATGCCGGCCTGGTCGCCGCCGCCGCCCGGCGCGGACCAGGAGTCGGAGATCCTCGGCCGTATCCAGCAGAGTGGTGCGATTGACGGCGTGCTTTTCCTGCTGGCCCCGCTGACCACCCGCGTGATCCAGGCACTGCCGGCGCACTGCCGCCACCTGCAGCGCGTGGGCATCGGCCTGGACAATGTCGACCTCGAGACCGCGCGGGCGCGCGGGTTCACCATTGGCAACACGCCGGACTATGCGACCGAGGAAGTGGCGGTGCAGGCGCTCGCCATGATTCTCTCGCTGCACCGGCAGCTCGCCGAGACCCAGCGGGTGCTCGCGGCGGGCAAGTGGAGCGTCCGGCCGCCGCTGCCGATCGAACGCCTGAGCACGTTGACGCTCGGGCTGGTCGGCCTCGGCCGCATCGGGCGCAAGCTGGCCGGGTTGATGCGCCCGATGGTGAAGGAAATCATCTTTCACGACCCGGCGGTGGGGGAGACCCCGGCCGGCCTGCGCGCGGTGTCGTTCGACGAGTTGCTGCAACAGGCCGACCTCGTGTCGCTGCACTGTCCGCTGCTGCCGGCGACGCGCAACCTCATCAACCGCGACTCGCTCGCGCGCATGAAGCCTGGCGCCCTGCTGATCAATGTGTCGCGCGGCGCCCTGGTGGACGCGGTCGCACTGCACGCTGCGCTGGCGTCGCGCCAGATCGCCGGCGCAGGGCTCGATGTTTTTGATCCCGAGGTCCTGCCGAAGGAATCGCCGATGCACACGCTCAACAACGTGGTGCTGACCAGCCATACCGCGTGGTATAGCCGCCAGGCGGTCATCGATTCCCGCACGCAGGCCATCGGCCAGATGGTCGCCGCGCTCCAGGCGGACAGGCCACCCGCCGGGTAGCGGCCACCGGAATCACTCCGGCGATTTATTTTCTGCACATACCACCCGAACCCCAAATCATCCATGAGCACCGCGACGAATAAGTTGATTGTCCTGCTGGCGTTGGGCCTGGCGGCCGCCGGCGTGTCCGCCGAAACGGTCCCGGCCCGCGGCACGGCAAAGCAGGCGGCGGAAGCCTACGAAGGCAAGCTGGCCGCCACCGGTCTGGCCCGGCTGGGCGTGGATGCGACATGGCAGATCGTGCTGCCCGACAATCCCGACCTCGTGGAACGCACGGCGGCCGGGGTGCTGCAGAAATTCCTCCGCCGGGGCGGCGTTGAGGCGGAGATTGTCGCGGAGGCGCGCGCCTCCGGTGCCAGGCGATTCCTGCTTGGACGTGAATCCAGCCTGCAGGCGGTCCGGCGGCTTGGTGACCAGGGGAAGTTGAAGATTCGCGATGTCTCCGCCGCGGACGATGGGTTTCATCTCAAGCGGGCCGGGCAGGACATCGTGGTCGCGGGCGCCAATCCCCGCGGCGTGCTTTACGGCGTGTATGCGTTCGAGGAATTCGTCGAGGGCGGCGCCAAGGGCCGGCTGGACGTGAAGCAGGTGCCGTATTTCCGCCAGCGCGGCAGCGGCCCGCAATACAGCTTCAACCCGTTCGTGAATATCGCGCTGGAGGATTTTCCCGAGGAGAAGGCGGAGTATCTGTCGCGCCTCGGCATCAACCAGCTCACCGACCAGGGCGTTGGCGCCAGCTTGCACGATTTCGTGGATAGCGACGTGTTTCGTTTCCAAAAATCCACGCCCGATCCCCGCAGCCTGCAGCCGCGCCCCGCGGATATGCGGCGAAAGGTGAAGGCGATGTCCGCGCTCTGCCAGAAGTATGGAATCGACCATTACATCTTCCTCAGCGAGCCCGTGGTGCCGAGTGGCGCCGCACGGATTGAGGACTATCCGAAGGAGGCCATCGGCGCCGTCCAGCGGCCGTGGGGCGGCAGCAAGACCGGCAGCGACCCCACGCTGTGCGTCAGCAGCCCGATCGTGCAGCAGCACCTGCGGAACATGATGGGCAAGTTCGTGCGCGAATACCCGGATGTGAAGGGCGTGATCTTCTACAACATGGACATGGCTCACTGGATCTGCACCCCGGACCTGTGTCCACGCTGCAAGGCGGTCTGCACGGATTCTCCCGGCGACGTGTATAATCCCTGGGAAACGCAGGCCGCCCTGATCACGTTGCTCACTTCGGCGGCGCATACGGAGTCGTCCGCGTTCGATTTCCGCCTGTGGGGCGCGGTGCATTACCATGGCGAGCGCTTCGAGAAAATGATCCGCGCCGCACAGGGTTACAGCAGCCTCCTCAGCGGTTGGAACGCCTCGGACCGCAGCATCATGGTGCCTGACGCGGCGGAACGCGACCCGGCCTTCCTTACCACGCTGCAGATCGCCCGGGAGCGCGGCATCCCGGCGCACGTCGCCTTCGAGTTCAACAACCTCGAGACCGTGCCCAAGAGCCTGGGTTTTCCCTTCCACGTGGCCGACGCGCTGCAGAAGTTCAAGCGCTGGGATGTGCGGAACACCACGGAGATTTTCGGCACCGTGCCGGAGCACAATTCGATCAACGCACTTGTCGTGAAGGCCTGGCAGTGGGACCCCGACCAGAACCCGCGCAAGGTGCTCGCTGGTCTCGCTCGCCGGCAGTTTGGCGAGGCGTCTGGAAAATTGATGTATCGCGCCTGGGAGGAAATGGAGCAGGGCTTCGACTCATGGGATAAGTTCCAGTTCGGCCCGCTCGACGGCAGCCAGTTCTACCTGAGCATGGGCACGACCGTGGCGCTGCTCAAGCCGGTCATCCCGACCACCGCCGAAGACTACGGCTACCTCGGCATCCTTACGAAAGTCGAACCCTGGCGCGCCGAGGGCTACCAGCGATTCAAGAGCCGGGAATTTCAGGAAAGCATGAACCGGATGAGCGCCCATTTCGCGAAGGCCGCCGAATACGCCCGGCAGGCGGTGGCGGCGGCGAGCGAACGGGAGTATGTCGGCACGGCTTATTATGACGGCCCCAACGGCCGGCCGACGCAGCGGGAATACGCGGAGCTGAACTACGCCGCCCTCGCGCTGGCGAACGCGCTGTGCCGTCAGAAATGCGACATGGTCACCGCCTACCACCTGTTGACCGACCTCGAGAACGCGCAGCGCGCGGGCGACCAAAAGACCATCGTGGCAAGGAAGCGGCAGCATTACGAGCTGGTCCGCGGCCACATCGTCCTGCAGGAACAGTTCCGCGAACTCCTCACCGGGTTCGCCCGGATGGAGCCCACCTACGCGCGCGCGAGCCTGACGGGGCAGGAGATCACCGAGCAGCTTGCCCAAGCGCAGGTGAAGATCGTCAAAATGCGACAGTTCCTCGCCGCGGAGGGCGCAGGGCCATAAACGGCGCGCGACAAGCCTCGTGGAGTTTTTCGTCCGGCCTTGGTGGGCTCGCCGCCGGTGGTCACCGTGTGGGTGCAGGGGTTATCGATGACTGGTTTGCGGTGCGCCCATCCCCCGCCGGGCGAGAGAATAGTGCCAGCGATTGAGAAACCAGGCGTAGCCCGCCAATTCTGAAAACCGCTATTATGGCGCGGATTGGCTGCTGTTTAGATTAACCCACCCCTTTATGAAAAACGAAAAGATTGGTTCGCGCTTTGTCCTGAGCCTGGCCCGTCTGGCGGCAACCGGCCTAATCCTGGCGGCACTCCAGGCGATGGCCGCCGAGGAACAGGTGCGCTTCACCCACGTGGTGCCGGCGCTGGGCGGCAGGAACCTGGTGCCGAACGGATCGTTCGAGGCAGGCGCCGCGGGGTGGTCCTCGCTGGGGCGGGGCGCCGGGCACGACAATGCTTGGGCGCCGCTCGTGGAGAACTGGGGCAATTTTGCGACGCTGCACGGCGCCGTGAAAAAGGGTGATGGCGCGGACGGCGACGCCTTCCTCCGTATCCCGCTCGGCGGCGCCAGCACGCCGGTCTTCAATTTCGATTATTTCTACCCGGTCAACCGCCGGGAACTGCGGCCGCTCGCGGCGAACGTCGGCTGGATCGAGGTCACGCCGGGCCGCCCCTACACGATCTCGGCCAGCCTGCGCGCCTCGCGCAACGGCCTGCGCGGCGCCATCGGCGTCTGGAACGAGGACGCCGGACACGGTTGGGATGGCAAGCGCGAGGAGCTCCTTGAAACCATCACGCTCACGAAAAAGTGGCAGCGCTACAGCCGCACATTCACGCCGAAGTATCGTTTCATTTTCGTCCTGGCCGGTCCCGACCTGGAGAAGGAAGTCGATGCGATGATCGATGTGGACGCCGTCCAGTTGGAGGAGGGTGGGGCCGCCACGGCCTTCGCGCCGCGCGCGGAAGTCGAGGTCGGCGTGATGCCGGCGGCGTTGGCCGGCGTGTTCACGCAGGGCGAGCCGGCGGCGCTGAAGGTCACGGCGACGAACCGCTCCGGCCAATCCGCGCGGACCGAGATCAAATTCAAGGTGACGGACTATGCGGACGCCGTGGTGGATTTCCCGCCGGTGGCGCTGGACGTGCCGGCCGGCCGCACGGTGGAAAAGTCACTGCCCCTGCCGGCGGACTGGCGGGGTTTTTATCGCGTGGTGGCCGAATGGCCGGCCGCGCAATCCGTTGAGTCACGCCTGCTGCGCGTGGCCATCGTGCCCAAGCAAACGGCGGGCGGCTCCGCCTTCGGCGTCAACCACGCCTATCCCACGGCCGAACTGGTGGGCCTCGCGAAACGGGCCGGCATCACCTGGCACCGCGACTGGTCGCTCAAGTGGCAGCACATCGAGCCCGCCCGCGGCAAATACCAGTGGGAGCTCAGTGATCCGCAGGTCAACCGCGTGACGGACCAGGGCCTCAACCTGATGGCGATGATTCCGTTCCCGTCCGCCGAGTGGAATTCCACCGCCCCCGACCTCGCGACCATCCGCAAGCACTCGCCCCGCCACGGCGGCGGCGGCCAGGGCGACGACCAGGAACTGCTCCTGCGCGCGCGCTGGGCGTGGATGCCGGAGGACCCGCAGGAGCTGAACGGCTTCGTGTCGGCCTCGGTGAAGCGCTACCAGGACCGCATCCAGGTCTGGGAATTCCTGAACGAAGCCCTCTTCACGCTCTATTCACTGCCGAGCGAGGAGGTCCTGAAAACGGACAAGATCAAGGGTTACACCTTCGAGGACTACCTCGCCCTCTTGCGCACGACGGTGCCGGCCATCCGCGCGGCCAATCCCAAGGCCCGCATCATGGGCGGCGGCATGTTCCCGGGCGATGTCTCCGCGCACCAGATGCTGAAGAACGGCCTGCTGGATTTTTGCGACATCCTTGGCGTGCACGACTACCCGAGCGCCGGCCTGCGCAACGGCAAGGAACTCCGCCTGCCGGAGGTGCTCACGCATTCGATGGACGCCCTGCGCGAAACCATGGCGGCCTATGGCGGGGCCAAGCCGCTCTGGATGACGGAATTTTCCTATTTCGGCACCGACGATCTCCCGCGCAAACCGTTCGTGCCGATCCCGGGGTTGTGGTCCGAGCCGCAATTGTTGAGCGAGAAACAGGTGGCCGACTACATCGTGCGCTACGCCACGATCTTCCTCGGGCGCGGCGGCGAAAAGATCTTCCTGCATTCCGGCTGCACCGGCTCGGTCAACAAGCCGGGCACCGAGAGCTGCCTGTTTACCGACGGGGCGGTGCGCAAGGCCTTCCCGGCGCTCGCCGTGTTCAACGAAAACATGGGCGCCGCGCCGCGTTACGTGGCGGACCGCGCCCTGGCGGACGGTTTCGGCTTCGCGTTCGAGGCGGGCACGCGCTCGACGGTCGTGCTGTGGGACCCAGCGGGTCGCGCCACAGTGACGATTCCCTCGGGCCTGGAATGCCAGGATATCATGGGCCGCGTGCTCAAGGGCACGACGCTGCGTCTCGGCGATTCCCCGGTCTACCTGCTGGGCGCCCACGGCCGGGCTGAAAGCATGCTGGCCGCGGTTCGCCTCAACTAAACCGCCGGCCCGCCCAGCCAGATGTCCGCCGCCACCTTCGCCCCCGGTCGTTGGTGGCGCATCCTGCCGCTGGTCTATATAACCTACAGCCTGGCCTACCTGGATCGGGCTAATTACGGCTTCGCCGCGGCGGCGGGCATGGCGGAGGACCTCAGGATCACCGGGCAGATGTCCGCGCTGATCGGCGCGTTGTTCGCGCTCGGCTACTGCATCTTCCAAGTGCCGGGGGTCGCCTACGCGCAGCGGCACAGCGTGAAGTGCCTCGTGTTCATCTGTCTCCTGTTGTGGGGGGCGTTCGCGACGCTGACGGGCGTGGTCAGCAGCGCGGGTGGATTGCTCTTCATTCGCTTCGGGCTCGGGGTCGCGGAGGCGGCCGTGCTGCCCGCGATGCTGGTCTACGTGAGCCACTGGTTCACCCGCGAGGAACGCTCGCGCGCGAACACGCTGCTCATCCTCGGCAATCCGACGACCGTGCTGTGGATGTCGGTGCTTTCGGGCTACCTCATCGAGGCGGTCGGCTGGCGCTGGATGTTCATCGTGCAGGGTTTCCCCACTGTCATCTGGGCCTTCATCTGGTGGTGGGTGGTGTGCGAGAAGCCGGCGGACGCGGCCTGGTTGAAAGCGGAGGAGAAGGCGGCGCTCGCGGCGAAACTCGCCGAGGAGGAGCGCGGGGTCGCCGCCGTGCGCAATTACCGCGAGGCCTTCCGCGACCGCGCCGTGGTCCTGCTGGGCGCCCAGTATTTCTTCTGGAGCCTGAGTTTCTTCGGTTTCCTCCTGTGGCTGCCTTCCATTCTCAAGCGGGGATCCTCGATGGGCATCGTGCAGACCGGCTGGCTGTCGGCGGCGCCCTATCTGCTCGCGATCATCGTCATGCCCATCGTGTCGTGGCTCTCCGACCGGGCCGGTGTGCGGAAACCGTTCGTGTGGCCGTGCCTGCTCGTCGGGTCGCTGGCTTTCGCGGGCCTTTATTTTGTCGGGCCGGGCGGCTTCTGGGTGTCGTTCACGCTCCTGGTGATCGCCGGCGCCTCGATGTATGCGCCCTACGGGCCCTACTGGGCCATCGTGCCGGAGATCCTGCCGCGCAACGTCGCCGGTGGCGCGATGGCCTTCATCAACAGCCTAGGTTCGCTGGGCGCCTTTGTCGGTGGCTACGCGGTCGGCGCGCTCACGGGCCTCACGGGCGATCCCACCGCCTCCTTCCTGCTGATGGCCGCGGCGCTGGGCGTGGCGACGGTCCTCACCCTCATGATCCCCACGCGCCGGCCGGTCGTCGTCCAACCCGCATGAAAATCTACGCCGCCGTGGCCGCGTCGCCGGAGGATCTCGCGTTGCTGCGGCTGCATACCGCCCGCGACGAGTTGTGGCTCGCCAACCCGGCGGCCTTGGCCGCCGGGGACCGGCAGGCCTTTCTCGACGCGGAAGTGGTCTTCGGGATTTTTCCCGGCGACCAGCTGCCCGCGGCCCGGCGGCTCAAGTGGATCCAGTTGATCTCGGTGGGCATCGAGGCCTACCGGGATCTCGACTGGGGTAAATTCGGCTCAATCCGGTGCACGAACCTGCGCGGGATCTATGCCGACCCGATGGCGCAAACCGTTCTCGCGGGCCTGCTGGCGCTGAACCGCGGCCTCGACCGCCTTGTGACGCTGCAAGCCCGGCAGGACTGGCAGAAGGCGCAGCTGCACTCGCGCCTGGATCTCCTGCGCCGGGCGCACGTGCTGCTGCTCGGGGCGGGTTCGGTCAACCGCCGGCTGCGCGAATTGCTGCAGCCGTTCGGGTGCACGTTCACCGTGTTTGGCCGCACGGGCGGCGACATCCATACGGTGAAGGATCTCGACGCGGCGTTGCCGCGGGCGGACATCGTCTGTGCCGCCCTGCCGGACACGCCGGAAACCCGCGGGTTGCTCGATGCCGGCCGGCTCGCGCGCATGAAGCCCGACGCCCTGTTCGCCAACGTCGGCCGCGGGTCGCTGGTGGATGAGGCGGCGCTCGTGGCGGCCATGCAGGCGGGACACCTCCGGGGCGCGGTGATCGACGTCACCCGGCAGGAACCGCTGCCGGCCGACGATCCGCTGTGGTCCTGCCCGCGCACCATCCTTACGCAGCACACGTCGGCCGGATCGCGCCACGTGATGATCGACGCCATTTCTTTTTTCGGCACGAACCTCGAGCTTTACCGCACGGGGAAGCCGCTCCTCAACGTGGTCGACTGGCATCGCGGGTATTGAGCCGGCGACGCAACGCGGCCTCGTCCGGAGTTAGGCAGTAGGTGGACGTCGGTTTCCATACCGACGCCTGCCTGCGGGCCGTAGTCTTGGCGAAGGCCTGTCGCCGGTGTGGAAACCGGCGACCACCTTTAATGCGTCCGGCTCAGGCCGGGCTGGCTTGCCGGGAAAGTTTCCGGGCGGCGTCGCGGATCTCATGGCCCAGCCGCTCGAGCTTGGCCTTGGGCAGTTGTTCGCTGATGCCGACGGCGACCAGCGCGTGGCGCGGCTGCCCGTCCAGGTCGAACACGGGGGCGGATAGGATGGTGACACCGCCGAGGTAGTTCCCGCGGTCGATCGCGAAGCCCTGGGTTTTCGTCGCCTCGACCTCGCGGCGCCAGGTGGCGAAGGACGGCGGGTTCTGCCAGCGCACCAGGGCGAAGCGCCGCTCGAGTTCGTCCCACGAATGGCCTCCGAACGCCGCGACGCAGCGGCCGGTGGCACTCACCAGCGCGGGAAACCGGCTCCCAATCTCGGCGTGCGGGTTGAGGATGTTTTCCGACTGTGAGATGTTCACGACCACCATGTGCTCGAGGCCGAAGATCTGCACCCCGATCGTGGTCACGCCGTAGTCCTTCGAGAGCCGGGCGAGCGCGGGCTGGGCCACTTTGCCAAACTGGTTTTGCCGGAGCCAGCTGCGCGACAGGGTGAGGATGCCCGCATCGAGGCTGTAGCGTTTCGAGACGGGATCGAAGGCCACGAAATGCTCCGCGACCAGCGTGCGCAGCAGGTGCAGGCAGGTGCTCGGGATGAGGTCGAGCGCGCGCGCAATCGCCTGCACGCCCATGGGTTCGTCGTGGTCGCCCAGGAGGCGCAGGATCGCCGTGGCGCGTTTCACCGCCGGCACACGGTCGCCGCGCAGGGCGGGGCGCCGGCCGGGGGCGGGGGGCGGGGGAGGTTTCGACATGGCGGCCGCAGCATTCCAAATTGTTGCCCATATGCAACAATCTTTGTATATTGACAATAAACGCCGCCGGCTGGTTTCGTGGCGTTCCCCGCGGCAATCCGTTGCCGAAAAAACCGTCCTTTCCCCGGCCATGACGCTTCGTTCGAAACTCAAACCCCAGGGCGAAGCGTTCCGCGCCAACGCGGAGGCGATGCAGGCCCTCGTGGCCGACCTCCGCGCCCGGACCGCCCAGGCGGCGCGCGGGGGCAGCGAGGAGGCGCGCCAGAAGCACCTCGCTCGCGGCAAGCTCCTCGTGCGCGACCGCATCGACGCCCTGCTCGATCCCGGCACACCGTGGCTGGAGCTCTCGGCCCTCGCGGCCCACGGCCTGTATGGCGGCGAGATTGCATCGGCGGGCATCGTCACCGGCATCGGCCGGGTGAGCGGGCGCGAGTGCTTGATCGTGGCGAACGACGCCACGGTGAAGGGCGGCACCTATTACCCGATGACGGTGAAAAAGCACCTCCGCGCGCAGGAGATCGCGCGGGAGAACCGGCTGCCCTGCCTCTACCTCGTCGATTCGGGCGGCGCCTTCCTGCCCGCGCAGGACGAGGTGTTTCCCGACCGCGAGCACTTCGGGCGCATCTTCTACAACCAGGCCAACCTTTCCGCGCAGGGCATCGCCCAGATCGCGGTCGTCATGGGTTCATGCACCGCCGGCGGCGCCTACGTGCCGGCGATGTCGGATGAGACGATCATGGTGAAGAACCAAGGGACCATCTTCCTGGCCGGCCCGCCGCTGGTGAAGGCGGCGACCGGCGAGGAAGTGAACGCGGAGGATCTCGGCGGCGGCGACGTGCACACGCGCATTTCCGGCGTTGCGGATTCCCTCGCTGAAAACGACGCCCACGCGCTCCAGCTCGCCCGCCGCGTGGTGGCCAACCTCAACCGCGTGAAGCCGGCCGGCCTGGAGATGGCGGCGCCGGAGGAGCCGCTTTATCCCGCCGAGGAACTTTATGGTGTGGTGCCCGCGGATCCGCGGAAAACCTACGATAGCCGCGAAATCATCGCGCGCATCGTGGATGGTTCGCGCTTCGACGAGTTCAAGCCGCGTTACGGCACGACGCTGGTGACCGGGTTTGCCCGCCTGCACGGCTACCCGGTGGGCATCGTCGCCAACAACGGCATCCTGTTTTCCGAGTCCGCGCAGAAGGGCGCGCACTTCGTCCAGTTGTGCGCGCAGCGCGGCATCCCGCTTGTTTTCCTGCAGAACATCACCGGCTTCATGGTCGGGCGGCAGTATGAGGCGGAGGGCATCGCCAAGCACGGCGCCAAGATGGTGACGGCGGTGGCGTGCGCGAAGGTCCCGAAATTCACCGTGCTGGTCGGCGGCAGCTTCGGCGCCGGCAACTATGGCATGTGCGGCCGCGCCTATTCGCCCCGCTTCCTGTGGATGTGGCCGAATGCGCGCATCTCCGTGATGGGTGGCGAACAGGCCGCGAGTGTGCTCTCGACCCTCAAGCGCGACGGCCTCGCGGCGGCCGGCAAACCGTGGAGCGCCGCCGAGGAGGACGCGTTCAAGGCGCCGATCCGCCAGCAATACGAGACGCAGGGCCATCCTTATTACGCGACGGCGCGCCTGTGGGACGATGGCGTGATCGATCCCGCCCAGACGCGCCGCGTGCTGGCCCTAGCCCTGGCCGCCGCGGCGAACGCGCCGGTCGAGAAAACCGAATTCGGCGTGTTCCGCATGTAACCCCAGGCCGCCATGAACCAACGCAGCATCGAAATCGAAACCGCGGCGCAGGTCGGCCGCATCTGGATGAACCGCCCGGAGGTGCACAACGCCTTCGACGAGGTGATGATCGCCGAGCTGGCCGAAACCTTCGCCCGCCTCGAGGCCGACCCGGCGGTGCGCGTGATCGTGCTCGGCGGCCGCGGCAAGAGCTTCAGCGCCGGCGCCAATCTCAACTGGATGGAGCGCGCGGCAAATTATTCCGCCGGGGAAAACCTGCGCGATGCGCGCGCCATGGCCGGCATGCTGAGCCGGATCGACCGTTGCCCGAAGCCGACGGTGGCCCGCGTGCACGGTGCCGCGCTGGGCGGCGGGACCGGCCTCGCGAGCGTCTGCGACATCGCGATTGCGTCCACCGCTGCGGTCTTCGCCATGTCCGAGGTTCTGCTTGGTCTCATTCCCGCGACGATCAGTCCCTATGTCGTCGCGGCGATCGGCCCGCGCGCGGCGCGGCGTTATTTTCTCACCGGCGAGCGCTTCAACGCGGCCGAGGCGCACCGCCTGGGACTTGTGCACGAGGTCTCCGAACCGGAAAAACTCGACGCGCGCGTCGACGAAACCGTCACCGCCCTGCTGGCCGCGGGCCCGGCGGCCCAGGCGGCGGCGAAGGAACTGGTGCGGCGGGTCGCGCACCGGGTGCCGGACGACGGGTTGATCGATTACACTGCGCAAAACATTGCCGCCCTGCGCGGCACGGCCGAGGTGAAGGAGGGCATCAGCGCCTTCCTGCAGAAGCGCCCGCCCGGCTGGCGGAAATCCTGAGTCATGTTCACCAAGATCCTGATCGCGAACCGCGGGGAGATCGCCTGCCGCGTGATGAAAACCGCCGGCCGGCTCGGCATCGCGACCGTCGCGGTCTATTCGGAAGCCGACGCGGGCGCGCGCCATGTGCGCCTCGCCGGCGAGGGCGTGCTCATCGGCCCGGCTGCGGCGCGCGACAGCTACCTGCGGATCGACCGCATCATCGAAGCCGCCCGCCGGACGGGGGCGCAGGCGATTCATCCCGGTTACGGTTTCCTGTCCGAGAATGAGGATTTTGCGGAAGCGTGTGCCCAGGCCGGGCTGGTGTTCATCGGGCCGCCGGCCGCCTCGATTCGCGCCATGGGCTCGAAGTCCGCGGCCAAGACCCTGATGGCCGGGGCCGGCGTGCCGCTGGTCCCGGGTTACCACGGCGAAAACCAGGAGGCCGCCCACCTGCAGTCGCAGGCGGACCAGATCGGCTACCCGGTCCTCATCAAGGCTTCCGCCGGCGGGGGCGGCAAGGGGATGCGGGTCGTCGAGCGGGCCGCGGATTTCCCGGCGGCGCTCGCTTCCTGCCAGCGCGAGGCGGTGTCGAGCTTTGGCGACGGCCAGGTGTTGCTCGAAAAATACCTCACGCGGCCGCGGCACATCGAGATCCAGGTTTTTGCCGATGGGCATGGGAATTGCGTGCATCTGTTCGAGCGGGATTGCTCCGTGCAGCGCCGGCACCAGAAGGTGTTGGAGGAAGCGCCGGCCCCGGGCCTGACCCCGGAGCGGCGGCGGGAAATGGGCGCCGCGGCCGTCGCGGCGGCGCGGGCCGTGGGTTATGTCGGCGCGGGCACCGTCGAGTTCATCGCGGACCAGTCGGGCCAATTTTATTTCATGGAGATGAACACCCGGCTGCAGGTGGAGCATCCCGTGACGGAGATGATCACCGGCCAGGACCTCGTCGCGTGGCAGTTGCGCGTCGCCGCTGGCGAACGCCTGCCGCTCCTGCAGGACCAGTTGTCGATCCGCGGCCACGCGCTGGAGGCGCGGATTTACGCCGAGGACCCGGCCAGGGATTTCCTGCCTTCGACGGGCACGCTGACGCACCTCACGATGCCGGCCGGGTCGGCGCATGTCCGGGTTGACGCGGGCGTGGACCAAGGCGACGCGGTCACGCCTTATTACGACCCGATGATCGCCAAGCTCATCGTATGGGACGAGACCCGCGAACGCGCGCTCGCCCGCATGCGCGGGGCGCTGGCGGATTGCCGCATTGCCGGCGTCACGAGCAACGTGGAATTCCTCGGGCGGCTCGTCGCCAGCCCGGCGTTCGCGGGCGCCGATCTCGACACGGGCCTGATCGCGCGCGAGCACGCGCAACTTTTGCCGACGGCGGCGCCGGCTCCCCGCGAGGCCTGTTTGGCCGCCGCGCTGGCCACGGTGCTGGCGGACGTGAAGCGCGCGGCGACGGTGGCGTCGGCCGCCGGTGAGGCGGATTCGCCGTGGGCGGTCGCGGACGGCTGGCGGGTCAACTCCCGGCTCGAGCGAAAACTGGTTTTCCGCGACGGGGATGCCGAGCGGGTGGTGACGGTTCGTTATGAAAAAGCCGGCTATCAGCTCGAACTCGACGGCGCCGCCGTTCCGGCCCGCGCGGAAGCCGGTCCGGATGACTCCCTGGTGATCACCCTTGGGGAGATCCGGCGCGGCGCCACGGTGATCGCTTCCGGCGACCGGCTGCAGGTCTTCCTCGACGGGCACAAATACGATTTTATATCGGTGGACGTGCTCCATGGCGCGGGCGAGGACGACGCCGCGGATGGCGGCCTGACCGCGCCGATTCCGGCGCTGGTGGTCGCGCAACTCGTCGAACCCGGCGCGACCGTGGAAAAGGGCGCGCCCCTGCTCGTGCTCGAGGCGATGAAAATGGAGATGACCATCCTCGCGCCCGCGGCGGGCAAGGTCCGGGCCTTTCATTACGCGGCCGGCGTGCAGGTGCCGGCGGGCGCCGAACTGGTAGATTTCGAAAAACAAACCTGAACCCGGCCATGAGCAGGCCCGCCCAAGTCAAAGTCATCGAAGTCGGCCCGCGCGACGGCTTGCAGAACGAAGCGCGCATTGTCCCGACGGCGACCAAGGTGGAGCTCATCAACCGCCTCGCCGCGACCGGGTTGCGCTCGATCGAGGCGACGGCGTTTGTTTCCCCGAAGTGGGTGCCGCAGATGGCGGACAGCACGGAGGTGATGAAAGCCATCACCCACCGGGCCGGCGTGAGTTATCTGGTGCTGGTGCCGAACCTGCAGGGGTTCGAGGCGGCGCTGGCGGCCGGGGCGGGGGAGATCGCCGTCTTCGCCGCGGCTTCGGAAACCTTTTCGCGGAAGAACATCAACTGCTCGGTGGCGGAAAGCCTCCGGCGCTTCGAGCCCGTCATGGCGGCGGCCCGGCAAAACCAGGTGCGGGTGCGGGGATATGTCTCGTGCGCGCTGGGCTGTCCGTATGAAGGCGAAATCAAACCCGCCGCCGTGGCCGACGTGGCCGCGAGCCTGGCGACGCTGGGTTGCGAGGAAATTTCCCTGGGCGACACGATCGGGGTCGGCACGCCCGACAAGGCGCGGCGGATGATCGAGGCGGTGGGTCGCCGCGTGCCGGTCAGCCGGCTGGCCGGGCATTATCACGACACCTACGGCCAGGCGCTGGCCAACGTGTGTGCCTCGCTCGACTTGGGCGTCGCCATTTTCGAGAGCTCCATTGCCGGCCTCGGCGGATGTCCCTATGCCCCCGGCGCCGGCGGGAACGTCGCGACCGAGGATCTCGTTTACCTCCTGCAAGGCCTCGGCTTCGCGCCGGAGATCGACCTGCGCGCCCTCGTGGGTGTGGGTGCCTTCATTTCGGATGCGCTCGGCCGGCCGACCAATTCCAAGACCGCCCTCGCGCTGGCGAGCGGCGCCAACCCCTGACCCCCGGGATCATGAACCGCTACGATGAAATCCACCGGCAATTCCAATGGGAGGTGCCGGCCCGCTTCAACATTGCCCAGGCCTGCTGCCGCCGGTGGGCGGACGATCGCAGCCGCTTCGCGCTGCGTTGGGAGGATGAGAGCGGCGCGACCGCCGCGTATACTTTCTGGGATATCCAGCAGGATGCCAACCGGCTCTCCAACGCCCTCGCGGCGCACGGCATCAGGCCGGGCGACCGCGTGGCCATCATCCTCCCGCAGCGGCCGGAGACGGCGATCGCCTACATGGCGATCCTGCAGATGGGCGCGATCGCGGTGCCGCTTTCCCATCTGTTCGGGCCCGATGCGCTCGAATACCGGCTGGAGAATGCCGGGGTCAGCATCGCCATCGTCGAACCCACGACGCTGCCCGCGCTGTGGACGGTGCGCGGCCGCCTGCCGCAATTGCGGCAGGTTATCGGCGTCGGCGGTGCGCGCGAAACCGGCGTGCTCGCGTGGGAGGAGTTGCTGCGCGCTGCGAGCCGCCACTTCACGCCGGTCGACACGGGTGCGAACGATCCCGCGTTCATCATCTATACCAGCGGCACGACCGGGCCGGCGAAGGGTGCGTTGATCGCGCACCGCTGCGTGCCGGGCAACCTGCCGGGGTTCGTGCACTCGCATGATTTCTATCCGCAGCCGGGCGACATGTTCTGGTCGCCGGCGGACTGGGCCTGGACCGGCGGGTTGATGGATGCGTTGCTGCCCAGCTGGGCGTTCGGCCAGCCGTTGTTGGGTTACCGCGGGCGGTTCGACGCCGAAAAGGCCTTTTACCTGCTCGAGAAATACACGGTGCGGAACGCGTTCATCTTCCCGACCGCGCTCAAGTTCATGATGAAGGCGGTGCCGGAGCCTTCGAAGAAATACGATATCAGCCTCCGCACGCTCATGAGCGCCGGTGAGTCGGTCGGCGTGCCCGTCATGGAGTGGGCCCGCAAGGAGCTGGGCGTGACCATCAACGAGATGTTCGGCCAGACCGAGGCCAACTATGTCGTCGGCAACTGCCAGGCCGCCTGGCCGGTGAAGCCGGGATCGATCGGCCGGCCGTATCCGGGGCATCGCGTGGCCATCATCGACCTCGCGGGACGCGAGGTGCCGCGTGGCGAGCTGGGTGAGATTGCCATCGGGCGGAAGGATGACCCGGTGATGTTCCTCGAATATTGGCGGAACCCGCGGGCGACGGAGGAGAAATTTGTCGGCGACTGGGCGCTCACCGGCGACCAGGGCACGATGGATGCGGACGGTTACATCTGGTATCAGGGCCGCACCGACGACGTGATCAAAAGCGCCGGCTACCGCATCGGCCCCGCCGAGATCGAGAGCTGCCTCGTGCGGCACCCCGCGGTGGCCAACGCCGCGGTGGTTGGCAAGCCGGACGCGTCTCGCGGCATGATCGTCAAGGCGTTCGTGGTCCTGCAGGCCGGACACCGCGGCTCCGAGGCGCTGGTGGAGGACATCCAGAACCATGTCCGTGCCCGGCTGGCACCTTACCAATACCCGCGCGAGATCGAATTCGTCACCGCGCTGCCCATGACCCCGACCGGCAAAGTGCAGCGCAAGGAGCTCCGCGCGCGCGACACCGCCGCTGCCGGCGTGGCGGTCGCCCCCGTCGCCTTCACTCTGGACGCCGACGGCGTGGGCTGGGTCACTTTTGACGCGCCCGGTGTCTCGGCCAACATCTTCAACGCGGCGACGCAGCAGGCGTTGCTCAAGGCGATTGCGGACGCGCGGGCGGCCAAGCCCAGGGCCCTGGTGGTGATCAGCGCGAAGCCGCGGATCTTCATCGCGGGCGCGGACCTGAAATGGATGGGCAAGCTGCCGGACACGGCGACGGCGGAAGCCTTCGCGCGTTTCGGGCAGCAGATGCTGCAGGGATTGGCGCAACTGCCGTTCCCGGCGGTGTGCGCGATTCATGGTGCCTGCGCCGGTGGCGGTTATGAGCTGGCGCTGGCTTGCGATGCGCGGGTGGCCAGCGACGCTCCGGAAACGAAGATCGGGCTGCCCGAAACCGGCATCGGCACGATTCCCGGGTGGGGCGGAAGCGTTCGCCTGCCGCGCCTGATCGGCGCGGAAGCCGCGCTGGAACACATCGTCAACGCCCGGCTGCTGCCGGCGGACCAGGCGCTCGCGGGCGGGTTGGTGGACGAGGTCGTGCCCGCAGTGGAACTAAGGGCCCGCGCGAAGGCGCTGGCGCTTTCGTTGTCCGGAAAGGGCAAACCTTCCAGATCCACGCCGCCGGCGCCTGCGAAAGGCTTCTACCAGGAATTCCGTCAGCGACCCAGGCCGGATGCCGGCGGTGAGTCCACCGCCGTGCAACGCGCGATCGAGGTGGTCGAGCAGGGTGCCGGTCTCGATGAGGAGCCGGCGCTGTTGATCGAGGCACGCGGTTTCGCGGCGGTTACACCTGGCGAGCCCTGTCGTCGTCTCATCCAGGCGTTCTTCGACCGGAAGAAAGGGTGAGGTCGCCTGCCCGCGTGAGCGGATAGTGTCAGCATTTGAGTGCAAAGTTGTAGCCGGTCCCTCTCGAAAAGGGCATGCTGGCTCCCTTGAAAGCAACACGCTTGGTTTACCCCGGACTGGCAGCGTTGGGCTGTCTTCTTTTCAACGGTGCGGCGCTGGGCGCGGAGAATTTGCTCCGGAATGCCACCTTCGAGGCCACGGCCGCCGGCCGGCCGGCGGAATGGCAGTCGCCCCCGGGCGCGGGTGTGAAGCACGTCATGGAAGCCGCGGCGGGCCGCACCGGTCGCGCGCTGCGGCTGCAGGTGTCGGTTTACGACCGCATCGACCGCACCAGCCGCGCGGCGATCGAACAGCGGGGCATCGGCCCGTTGCGCTCCCAGCAATGGTATCGGCTCAGCGGATGGACCCAGGCCATCAACCTGCGCAGCGGTTTGCTGCGCTCGATCCTAGTGGACGAGCGGGCGGGGGAGAACGCGGGACTCTATCTCGAGCTGCCCGTGCGCGGCGAATGGACGCGCTTTGAAAAAACCTTCCAGATGACCGGCCGCGCCGACGCGCAGCCGCGGCTGGAATTCTTTTTCGAGGAGACCGGCGAGGTGCGCTTCGACGACCTGGAACTCGTCGAGGTGCCGGCACCGCAGGCCGGTTTCACGGACCTGGTTCCCAAGGGGCCGACCGCGAACCTCGTGCCCAATGCCTCGTTCGAAGGCGGCACGGCCAACTGGACCTCGCTCGGACGGCCCACCGCGTGGGTCGGCGGGCTTTCTAGCCTGTTCGGCGAGATCGACGACACCAAGGCGTGGCATGGGCGGCAGTCGCTGCGGATCGCGCTGAACCGCGCCACGCTGCCGATTTCCCATTTCGACGTGTGGCCGCCGGCGCGCGTCGTGCAGGATGCGCCGCTCGCGGCCAGTCTCGGGTGGCTGCCGGTGCCGCGCGGCGGGCCGGTGACGCTGTCGGCTTATCTTTGCGCGGACCGCGCCGGCGTGCCGGCCCGGCTGACGCTGCACTTCGCCACGCCGGGCGGAGCCGAGGCGACGAAGGAGCAACGCGTTGAGCTCACCACCGAATGGAAGCGGTATGAATTCACCTGCCCGGCGGAAGCCGGGGCGGTCTTCGTGGCGGTCGGTCCCGATCTCGGCGGCGCGAAGCTGGACGAGGCGGTGGTCTGGCTGGACGGCGTGCAGCTGGAGGCGGGCGCCCGGGCCAGCGCGTTTGTGGCGCGGGAGCCGCTGGCGATAGCGCTCACCAGCGTCGAGTTTGGCGATGTGTTTGGCGGTCCGAACGTGCCGCGCCTGCGGGTGAGCGCGGTCAACGAGGGGGCGGCGAGGGAATTGAATCTCAGTCTGCGGGCGCGCGATTACTTTGGCCGCGAGCTGCCGGCGCAGGCCGTGAAGTTCGCGGTGCCGGCCGCCGGCGCGGCGGCGCGCGACATCGACCTGGCGCTGCCGGGCCGCGGCTATTACTCGATTGAACTGTTCGATGCCGACCGGGCGGGGTCGCCGAGCCTGCTGCTGCGTCCGCTCGTGCTCGCCTGGATCGAGGAATATCGCGGGCTCGATTCCCCGTTCGGCATCAACCATGTGCCGTCGACGGCCGAACTCAGCCGGCAGATGCGCCGGGCCGGCCTGACCTGGGGCCGCGACTGGTCGATCAACTGGGAGCAACTGGAGCCCGTGGAGGGCAAGCTCGATTTCACCGCGGCCGACGTGCAGATCGACCGCACCCGGCGGGAAGGCCTGCAGCCGCTTGCGCTATTGCCGCCTTTCCCCTCGGCGAACTGGGCCTCGAGCATTCCGCCGGAAGCGCTCAAGGAGTCGCCGGAGTGGGCGAAGCTGTGGATCGAGGCGGCCTACCCGCCGCGCGACCCGCTGAAGCTCGAGGCGTTCATGCGGAAGGCGGCGCAACATTTCAAAACGCGCGTGCAGGTGTGGGAATTCCTCAACGAGCCGTTCTACACGCTCCATGCGCTGCCGGCGCTCGACCAGATCGACGAGAGCCTGAAGGGCCTCGCGGGCGCGAACTACAAGGTGCAGGACTACGTGGAGCTGCTGAAGCGCGCCTATCGCGTCACGAAGGAAGTCTCGCCCGATTCGCGCCTGATCGGTGGCATCGGCGGCCGGCCCGACCTGCTCAGCCGGGATTTCTTCCGCGCGGGGGGCCTGCAGCACCTCGATATCTTCAACCTCCACATTTATCCCGGCCTGCGGAAGCCCGAGTATTACATCGGCGAGATGGAGCGATTGCTGGCCTGGATGGACGAGAGCGGCGGCCGCAAGCCGGTGTGGATCACCGAATATGGTTACTACGGCCTCGAGACGCCGCCGTGGGAACCTTACGTCCTCAGCGCCTGGGAGTGGGCGGGCAACCGCTTGCTGAAGGATGAGCGCGAGGCGTCGGATTTCTCACTGCGCTTCGCGGTGATCATGCTCGCGCACGGCGTGGAGAAGATTTTCTACCACTCGGGCATGGGCGTCAGCGGCAACCTCAACAGCCACGCCGCCAACGAATCATGGATGACCGGCTACGGCGGCGCGCCGCGCAAACTCTATGCGGCCCAGGCAGCGCTGGCGAAATTCCTCGGCGAACGCCCGGTCTTCGCGGCCGCGGTGCAGCCGGCGGCCGCGGGCGGGGTGCTCGGCTACGCGTTCGACACGCCCGGTCGCTCCGTGGCCGTCGTGTGGGCTCCGGACAAAGCCACCCGCGTGCAAATCGCACCGGGGGTCACGGCCTGGGACGTCATGGGCAATCCGCTGAAAGGCGGGACGGTCACGCTCGATGGCTCGCCCTGCTACCTGACCAGCCAGACGCTCACCGCGAAACAGCTCGCCCAAGCCTGGCAGCAGCGCTGATCCGCCACTCCTGAATTTTATGCTCACGCCACGATCGGCAGGGGGTGATGGCGACGCAGTTCCCCGGCGCGATTTTCTCCGGCTGACGGCGCTGTTGGGCGCAATGGGCTTCGGCAACCCGGTATTCGTGCCCCGCCTGTTGGGTGCGGCTGCAGGCCCGGCGGTCGCACGCCTCGCGTGCGACCGGATCGCGTGTGCCGAATTCAACCTTATTGGCTGGATTGGCGGTTATCTGTCGGGTGTGACGGAGCAGTGGCTGAAGGTCGCCCCCTTCAGTAATCCGGCCATGCTGGAGATATTTCGCGATCGCAACCGGGAACCGCTCCGGGACATGGAGCCGTGGGCGGGGGAATTTGCCGGCAAGTATCTGACCGGTGCCGTGGAAGTGTATCGCCTGACCCGCGATCCGGGCCTGCGGAGCGTGATTGAGAAGTTCGTGGCGGAGCTGATCTCGCTCCAGGGCGATGATGGTTACCTGGGGCCGTGGACGAAGGCGGACCAGCTGACGGGCTATGCGGAGAACGCGGGGGATGCGCGCACCAAACGCTGGGACCGGAAGACCTGGGACACGTGGGGACATTATCACATCATGCTTGGACTGCTGGAATGGTCCGCAATCAGCGACGACCAGGCGGCCTTGGCCTGTGCCCGCAGGATCGGCGACCTGATCTGCGATACTTTCCAGCACAAGCGCTTGGTGGACATCGGCCACAGCTCCACCATGAACCTGGCCCCGATTCACTCGTTGTGCCTCCTCTATGCGCGCACAGGGGACCGACGCTACCTGAGGATGGCAGAGAGGATCCGCGGGGAATTCGCGGCCATTGACGAAAAGGGCGAACCGCTGGCCGGGAATTACCTGGAGGGCCCGCTGGCCGGGAAGGAATTCTACGAACTGCCCGGGCCGCGCTGGGAGGGGCTGCATTCCGTCCTGGGCCTGGCGGAACTTTATGCCCTCACCGGCGATGACCGGTCCCGGCAGGTCTTCGAGAAAATCTGGTGGAGCATCGTGCATTGGGACCGGCACAACAATGGCGGTTTCTCCTCGGGTGAGAAGGCCTGCGGCAATCCCTACGACAAGGGTGCGATCGAGACCTGCTGCACCATCGCCTGGACCGCGTTGAGCGTCGATATGTTGCGAGTGACCGGCGATTCCGTCGTCGCGGACGAGTTGGAGCTGACGACCCTCAATTCCATCACCGGGATGCATTCGCCGAATGGCCGCTGGGTCACTTATCACACGCCGATGGACGGCGTGCGCCGGGCGAGCCCCCACGATATCGTTTTCCAGGCGCGCGCCGGCAGTCCGGAACTCAATTGCTGCAGTGTCAACGGCGCGCGGGGTTTCGGCCTGATTGGCAACTGGGCCCTGGTGGATTCGCCGGCGGGAGTGACCTTGAACTGGTATGGTCCCGGGCACATGACGGTGCCCCTGGCCCAAGGTGGCCGGTTGACCCTCCACCAGGAAACGGAATATCCCCGGGGCAACCGGGTGCGCTTGAAGATCGGACTGGCCAGGCCGGCGGAATTCTCGCTCCGGCTGCGCATACCCCACTGGTCGCAAAACACGCAGGTAAGGTTGAATTCCAAGGCGAGTGAGGACGCCAAGCCGGGCCGCTACCTGGTGCTTTCGCGCACCTGGACGGACGGAGATGTCATCGATCTGGATTTCGACTTCACGCTGCAATTCTGGCTCGGTGAAAGGGAATACGAGGGCAAGGTATCGATCTATCGGGGCCCGATCCTGTTGACCTACGACCGGCGGTTCAACCAAGCGGATCCCTCCCGGGTGCCCGCCTTGAAGGCGGGCGGGTTGTCCGGGAAAATGATTCAGTCCGACTCGTGGCTGCCACCGCTGTTGTTGTTGGAATTCAAGGCGGCCGACGGGACCGCGCTCCGGCTCTGCGATTTCGCCAGCGCGGGGATGGCCGGCAGTCCCTACCTTTCGTGGCTTGAGGTGACGGGGTGCGGCCAAACCGGATTCTCCCGGAGCAATCCGCGCCGCAGCGGCCCTGCGCTTTGAAGGGCGGGCTGGGAAATGACACAATAGTGCCACTAGTTGAGCGGGCAGACGTAGCCGCACCCGGGGGAATCTGGCACGCTCTCCCCTGATTGTGCGCTGGTGTCACCCCACTCCTTCTCCTGCAGCCGGATTTCCCCTGGCTGGTCAGCCGTGGCCCGCGCGGGAATTGGGCCAGCCGGAACCCCGCCTGAGCCGCGCCGGCCTGTTTCGAGCCGCCGACATGAGCAACGTTTTTCCCAGGAAACCATCATGTCCGGTCACGTGACTGATTCACCGGCTGATCGGGAAAGCGGCGGCGCCATTCTCGAACTCCAGGGGGTTGAAAAAAATTTCCACGGGGTCCGGGCCCTGCGCGGGGTCGACCTCGCGCTCATGCCCGGCACGATTCACGCGCTCGTCGGGGAAAACGGCGCCGGGAAATCGACGTTGATCAATATCGCCACCGGCGTGCTGTCGCCGGACCGCGGAAGAATCCTGGTCGGCGGACAACCCGTCAGCATCGCCAATCCCCGTGAAGCCGCCTGCCTGGGCATCCATGTGGTGCACCAGGAAGCGGAGCTTTTTTCGCAGCTTTCGCTCGCGGAAAACATGCTGCTGGCGGGCGGCCTGGTCCGCCGGCGCGGACTGCCGTTCCTGATCGACTGGCCGGCCACGCATGCCCGCGCGCGCGAGGCGCTGGCTTCGCTCGACGTGACGACCGATGTGCGCCAGCCGGCCGGGATGCTCGGCATCGGGCAACGTGTGCAGGCCAGCATCGCGGCGGCGGTGGGGAGCCGTCCCCGCGTGTTGTTTCTGGACGAGCCGACCGCTTCGCTGACCCAGACGGAGACGCGCAAACTGCTCGACCAGCTGCAGCGGCTGAAAGCGGCGGGAGTCGCCATTGTTTACGTCAGCCATCGCCTGGAGGAAGTGCTCGAAATCAGCGATTCGGTCACGACCCTGCGCGACGGCTCCGGCGTCGGCACCGAACCGGTGCAAGGCCTGACTGTCGACCGGTTGGTGGCGCGGATGGCCGGGCGCGAGTTGGCGGCTTTTCAACGCCGCGGGCGGACGGCTCCGGGTGAAACCGTCTTGCGCGTCAGCCGGCTGGATTCGCCGCAGGGCCGGTTCCGGGATGTTTCGCTGGAGGTGCGGCGCGGGGAGATCGTGGGGTTGTATGGCCTGGTGGGCGCCGGCCGGAGCGAACTGGCGAGGGCGCTGTTCGGATTGGATCCATGCCAGGGCCGGATTGAAGTGCGCGGCCGCCCGTTGCAGGCGCGTAATCCGGTGAGCGCGATGCAGGCGGGACTGGCATATCTGCCGGAAGACCGGTTGAACGAGGGAATCTTTCCGGCACATTCCTGCCAAAGCAACCTGACCGCGGCGGTGATGCGCCAGTTTGGTCCACTGGGTTTCATTTCGGGACGCCGCGAACGCGAGATTGCGCACCGGATCATCCCGGAATTGCAGATAAAGCTCGATTTACCCGACCAGCCGATCAGCACGCTGTCCGGAGGCAACCAGCAGAAGCTGGTCCTCGGTCGCTGGCTTGAGACGCAGCCGGAGGTCCTGATCTTGGACGAGCCCACACGCGGCGTGGACGTGGGAGCCAAGGCGCAGATTCACCGGATCATCGGCGAATTGGCGGCGAAGGGGAAGGGGGTGCTCCTGATTTCCTCGGATCTCCCCGAGGTGATGCAACTGAGCGATCGCGTGCTGGTGCTGGCGGAGGGACGCCTCGCCGGTGAATTCGATCCCGGTAAGGTCAGCCCCGATACCGTGGTGGCCGCGGCGCTGCCCAAGCCGAAACCAGCCGGGGCCCCGGTGCGCGGGGAAGCGGGGCGCGGTTCCCGGCTGGGCGGGTGGTGGCGTTTCCGGGAACTCGGCCTGCTCGCGGCGCTGGCGATTCTTTACGGTCTGATAGCCGTGGCGCGGCCGGCCGAATTTGCGACGGTCAAAAACCTGCTGGATGTCCTCACCGACGCGTCGATCGTCGCCGTCGGCGCGACGGGCATGACCCTCGTCATCATCACCGGTGGCATCGATATTTCCGTGGGCCGGATGCTCGGCCTGGTGGGAGCCATCGCGGGCCTGCTCGCCATGCGCGGCGTGCCGCCGGGATTGTGCCTCGGCGCCGCGACGATCGCGGGAGCCCTGCTCGGTTCGCTCAACTCGATCCTGAGCACCCTCGGGCGAATTCATCCCATCGTGGTGACCCTGGCTGGAATGAGCGTCTATCAGGGGCTGACGCATCAATTGACCGGCGGCTACGAGGTGCATCCGCTGCCGGCCGGTTATCGCGCGCTGGCGGACGGTCATCTCTGGCACGTTCCCAAGATGCTCTGGTGGTCCCTGTCAGTTCTCGCGCTTTGCTGGGTGCTGCTGCAACACACCGCGCTGGGCCGCCGCCTGCTGGCCGTGGGAAATTCCGAGAAGGCCGCGCGACTCATCGGGCTTTCGCCGTGGCGGCTGCGCCTGACGGCCTTCGCGATCATGGGGGCGCTCGTCGGTTTGGCCGCGGTCATGTGGGGTGCCTATTACGGGAAGGTGCAGCAGAACACGGGGGAAGGTTTCGAACTGAAGGTGATCGCCGCCGCCGTCGTGGGCGGCTGCTCGATCCTGGGTGGGCGCGGCACGGCCCTCGGGGCATTTCTGGGCGCCGTGTTGATCGCCGTGATTTCCAACGGCCTGGTCATCCTCAAGATTAACGCCTACTGGCAGGGGCTTTTTGTCGGCGGGCTGATCTTCCTGGCGGTCCTGGTGGATCTCTGGCTGCCGCGCCTGATCGCGCGATGGCGGCAGGAGGGCGTGCCATGAACCGTTTCAAATCGCTGCTGGCTTCCCGGCACGCCGGCCTGTTGGGCGCGCTGGTCATCCTCGCGGTGGGCTTCGGCGTCACCAGCGAGCAATTCCGCGATCCCGTGAACCTGCTCGACCGGTCCCGCCTGTGGATTGAAGTCGGCCTGGTCGCGATCCCGATGACCTTCATCATCGCCGCCGGGGGCATCGACCTGTCGGTGGGTTCTTTGCTGGCCCTGAGCGCGATGGTGGCCGGCTGGTGTTTCCGCGAATGGCACTGGCCGTTGCCACTGGCGCTGATGGCGGCGGTCCTGACGGGGGCGCTGGGCGGGGCGGTCAATGGTTTTGCCGCGAGCGTGCTCCGGGTGCCGGCCCTGGTGGCGACGCTCGCCACGCTCGCGATCTACCGGGGCCTGGCCATGGGCATCAGCCAAGGGCAGCCCATTGGAAATCTTCCCGCGGGCTTCGGGGAGTGGGGCGGTTTCGCCACCGTGGGCAGCGGCCCGTTCGCTCCTCCGCAGCAACTGGTGTTGCTGCTGCTCTTCATGGCGCTGGGTGAATTTGTCCTGCGCCGGACCCGAGCGGGGCGCTGGACGGTGCAGCTCGGGGAAAACGAGACCGCGGCCCGCTATGCCGCGATCCCGGTGAACCGGGTCCGCTTCGGCTTGTTTCTCGCCTCGGGCGTGACCTGCGGGTTGGGCGCGATCACCTACATGGCGTATTATGCGAGTGCCCGGCCCAACGCGAACCTCGGGCTGGAATTGGACGCGATCGCCTGCGTGATCATTGGCGGCAACCGCATCACCGGCGGGAACGGTTCCGTCATCGGGACGTTTCTCGGATTGCTCTTCCTGGCGCTGTTGCGGTTCGGCCTGGAAATGCACGGGGTGCTGCAGCAGACGCAGACCATCCTGGTGGGCCTGCTGGTGGTGTTGACCGCGATCCTGAACGAGTGGGTCGTGCAACGGCAGGAACGATCCCGCGCGGCGGCATCCCGCGAAACCCCAGGCGAAAAGACCTTATGAAAACAAAACTCAGGGCTGGATTGGCCGCCGTGCTGGCGGGCGTCATCATGTTGGCCGGGGCGGCTTGCTCCAAGCAAGCCGCGACGGGCGAGTCCGCGGAAAAGAAGAAGCTCACCATCGGCGTCATGCCGAAACTGGTGGGCATCCCCTTTTTCAACGCCCTGGAAAAAGGCGCGCTTGAAGCGGGCCGGGAGCTGGGGGTCGAGGTGGTTTATGACGGCCCGGTGACCGCCGACACCGCCCGGCAGGTCGCCCTCGTCGAGACGTGGATCGCCCGCAAGTTCGACGCCATTGTCATCGCGCCCAACGACCCGGAGGCCATCGCCCCGGTGTTGCGGAAGGCCCGCCAGCGCGGGATCCGGGTGCTGACGGTCGATGCGGACACCAACCCGGCGGATCGCGAGTTCTTCGTCAACCAGGCGACGCCCGAAGCGGTGGCGAAGTCCCTGGTCGAGGGCATGGTGCGGGGCATCGGACCGGAAGGCCGGTTCGTCATCCTCACCGGTTCACTGACGGCGGCGAACCAGAACATCTGGATGGAGCACATGGAGCGATACCGGCAGGCGCATTATCCGAAGATGCGGAACCTCTCGCCCACGCCGAAAACCAGCGAGGAGGACCAGGCGCTGGCGACGCAGGTGACCATCGACCTCCTGAAAACCTACCCGGACATCCAGGGACTCTACGCGCTCACGACGGCGGCGCTCCCGGGCGCCGCCGAGGCGTTGCGCAAGGAGAAGGCCTTTGACCGGGTTTATCTGACGGGTCTCGGCACGCCCAATGCGATGCGCGACTTCGTCAAGACGGGAGTCGTCCGGGATTTCGTGCTCTGGAGTCCCCGCGACCTCGGTTACCTCGGCGTGGTTTCCGCCAAGGCGGCGCTCGATGGCCGGCTCACGAAGGCCAGCACGCAGCTCGAAGCCGGCCGGCTGGGCGCCCTCAAGGTCCAGGACAGCGTCGTGCTGCTCGGCGAACCGCTGGTGTTCACCAAGGACAATATCGATCGATTCGATTTCTAACCGCGCACCTTTCGCCCGGCGCAACTCATTCCACTCACAACCACAAAATCAGCCCGCGGGCTGCCGCCATGAAAACAACCACTCGCAAACCGCAGGGATACGAACAGGCGAACCAGAAGATTCGCGCCGCCTTTCTGAAACTGAAGGCCGCCAATCCACCGGCGCTCCGCCGGAAGCTGAACTTGTCCTGGAGCAATTGGGGCTTCGGCATGGAGAAACTCGCCGATTCCGCGGCCCGCCTGGAAAGGAACGGCATCCGTTTCATGGAGCTGCATGGCAATCTTTACGGGCCCGACCTCGGTTACTCCGCCCGGGAGGCGCGAAAAATCCTGGGCGACCACGGAATCGCGTGCTCGGGCATCTGCGGCATGTTCTCGGCGGAAAACGAACTCGCGAGCAACCGGCCCGTCGTCCGCCAGCGCGCGATCGACTACATCAAGCGCAACGTGGAGTTCGGCTACGCGGTGGGGGCGAGATATTTTCTCATCGTGCCGGGCGCCGTCGGCCGTCCGCAACGGATCGACGACAGCGAATTCGCCCGCTCGGTGGAAACCCTCCAGCGCGTCGGCCACGTCTTTGCCGAGAGCCGGATTCGCGGGGCGATCGAGCCGATCCGTTCCGCGGAGGTTTCGATCGTGCACACCTTCGCCGAGGCCCGGCGCTACCTCGAGGCGGTGGACCTGCCGGGGGTCCAGCACATCAACGGGGACGTTTACCACATGCAGGTCGAGGAGCGGCACATCGGGGAGGCGCTTTGGCGCGCGGGCCGGCGCCTGACGAACCTGCATCTCGCCGACTCCAATCGCGGCGCGCTGGGGGACGGGAGCCTGGACATCGATACCATCATCATGGCGCTCTACCTGGCTGGCTTTAACAACGACCTGTGCTTCGCCACTCCCGAGCCGCTGGGGCCGGGCGGCGATCCCTATCCGGCCATGTTCGGCCAGCCGGACAAGGCTGTGCTCGACCGGCTGGTGCGGACGACGGCACGGACTTGGAACGCGCGCGAGGAGATCGTGCGCAACCTGGCCGGGAGTTAGTCGCGGCTCGCGACCAATTTCTCCGCCGAGAGAAATTTTTCGACCGCCTCGGCGATCACGCGGTTGCCCTCGGGCGTGAGGTGCACGCCGTCGCGGTGGATGTAGGCCTCGGGACCGCGGGCCTTGATCAGGTCGCGCAGGAAATGATCGAGGTCGAACAGCGGCACGCCGAGGCGCGCGGCCACTTCGCGCGTGCGCTGGCGGTAGCGTTCCACTTCCCGGTCCAGTCCGCCGCGCTGCAGATAATACGGGCTACGGCCGGCGGAGTGCCAGTCGTCGATAACCGGTGGGAAGGTGAGCAGGACGGTCCGGCCGCCCCGGGCGGTCACTGCCTCGTGGATGGCGGTGAGATTGCGGTCGAAGTCGTCGACCGTCACGTGGCGCTCGCCCTCGACGGCGTCATTGCCGCCGAATTCCACGAGGACCAATCCCGGCAGATGAATCAGCACCTCCGAGTTCAGGCGCCGCCGGCCCTCGGCGGAGGTGTTGCCGTTGCCGCCGGCATTGTAGACCGCAACCGGGCGGCCGGCCCGCTCCCAGCGCGCGGCCAGCACATCGACCCAGGCGGCGCCGACCGGGAGGTTGTAGCCGCGGGTAATCGAATCACCGAAGGCCACGACCCGCGCCGGGGTGTCCGGGGTTGGCGCGGTGTGCTGGCAGCCGGCGGCGAACAGCAGCGCGGCAAAGGTCAGCGCGCAGCGGAAAATGATGAGATCGGGGCGTGGCTTCATGATGGTTGCGTTATGGAAGGACTCGGAAAGCGGAGCGCGCTCACTGCACCCACCGCTTCGCCTTGGGCTTGCGCAGCGTGATCGCGATTTCGGCGCCGGGTTTCAGGTCGAAATCCAAGACCAGGTGCGTTTCGCCGGCGGTGTTCCTGACCAGGGTATAGTTCAGGCCACCGGTGTGAATCTCGCCGGGATCGGTGTGGTAGTCGATGGGCACATTCCAGAGGGCGATGGCGTAGCCGGGGAAACTGGCCTGCGTTTTCATGGTCAGCTTGATCGTGAGGCCCGTGGCTTCGTCGTATTGCTGCGAACGAACGATCTGCACGTCGGGAATGACGGTGCCGGCGAGGACGCTTCCCTTCGGAGTGAGTTGCTCGCGGGTGTAATCGAACCACCAGATCGGGTTCGGGCTCTCGCGCTCGAAGCGCATCTGGCGCCGTTGGTCCTCGATCAGGATGAACTCGTTCGAAAGCGGATCCTTGAACGGCAGGTGGGAAGCGGTTTGCGGCAGGAAGGGCGTCGCGCGCATCTTCTGCACGGTCGAGAGGCGGGTGCTCCACGGGATGCGTTCCGCCGCCGTGAGCACGCCGTAGTGGTTCAGCTCACCCTGCGTCCACCAGGCGTCATAGCGCTGATGTTTGCTCCGGCTGGAAAACACGGTGCGCGGCGTGGCCTTGTAGTGGCGGCGGAAATAGTCCGTCAGCTCGATCGAGCGGGTGAAGGCCAGCTTGTATTGTTTGGTCAGTTCGAAGGCCACGAGCTGCTGGTAGCGTTTGGCAAAAGCCAGTGAGGGCGCGGCGTGGTCGCCGGCGTAGAAAACCGGATTCGGGTTGTCGCCCCACGCCCGGTCGGTGCCGCCGTAGAGCGGGGTGACGAAGGCCGGGCGCCCGTTCATTTCCGTCAGGTTGCGCAACTCGTCCAGGCCATCCTGCAGGCAGGTGATGGTTTCCTCAAAGCGGCCCTCGCTGGCGGCGTAATGCCAGTCGGCCGGCCCGAGAAAATGGAAGGAACCGCAAAAGTCCCATTGGTGGGCGACAATCTCGCCGCCCGGCTGCTGGTTGACCCGCCGGCTGTCCTCCGGGGAGGAGTAATAGGGGAATTCCGGCATGCCGAGCCACGGCATGCAGTTGGCCTCGACCAGGCCGCAGTGGTCGTTGATGCCGATCGCCGCGAGGGCGCGCGGGTAACCCGGATCCTCATTTTGGCGCAGTTCCACGCGGATGGCCCGATGGTCGAGCGGATCGGGCAGCAATGCGCGGGCCTTGGCCATGCCTTGGCCGTAGGCACTGACGAGTTCGTCGTGGCTGGCGCCGGGCATGTCGGGCAGCACCGGCACGACGAGTTCGCCGAACCGGCGGTTGTAATCGAGCAGCTTGCGGCCGATGGGATCGTCGTGCGTGAACTTCTCAATCGGCAGGCGGTAATCCAGCGGGATACCGGTCCCGTGAAAATCCGGGTCAGGTGCCAGATGGCCAAACGTGGAGAAGGAGAGCACGATGTAAGAGTCGTCGATCACCGCGAAGTAGCGGTAATAGACCTCAGCGCCGATCCGCCATTCCGCCAGATAATTGCCGGTTTGCTTCGGCGTCAGCGTGACCACGGCTTGCCCGTTGGTGAAATTCAGGGTGAGTCGTTCGGACGGCAGTTGCGCCAGCCACTTGAGGTCGCCGCCGGCTTCGAATTGTCCGCCCGGCTTCGCCTGCTCGAGGTAGCGGGGGTAGAGCTTGAGCTGACCGGTTTCGGTTCCCGCCGGGACCTGGAACCGGAATTCAATGGACTCACCCTGTTTGATGAGCCGGCTGGAGGTGGTCCACAGGGGGAAATCCGCCGGTGCGGCGATTAGGCTTGCGTCGACAAAAATCAGGGCGAGCACGCCGGCGGCGAGCAGACGCATCCGGGCGGCGAACGATTGGTGGCGGCGGGCGGGAACAGCGGAGGGTAGGTGGCAGGGCATTATGATTTCGGAGGCAGGGTGAGGGAAATACGGGCAGTGAGGACGAAGTGTCCTGCTCATCCGGCGGGCCGGACTAAAGTCTCAGGACAACGCCTTTGCGAACGAGCAGGGCCGTGACTCCGAGAAAACCCAGCGCAAGGACCAGGCTTCGCAGGATGCCGGGCACGCCGGAGTTGAGGTTTTGCTCGAGCCACGTGATGCCGAGAATGGCCAGTAGCGAATAGAAGAGATGGGGCAGGAAATATGTCAGCAGCGGATGGCGTCCCGCCGGCCGCACAAAGCCCGCCCACGCGCCGAGGCGCTTCAGGTCGACCAGCCAGTAGAGGAAGGCAAACAGCACGCAGCAGATCGCGCTGCACAACAGGCACCAGGCCGGGGTGTCGGACGGTTTCGAGAGGCCGAAAGGCGGATAGAGCAGAAGGCCGGCGAAGCCCAGCGCGAGGCCGAGGATCACCAGGCTGCGCAGGCGTGTGGAATCGGTCGCGCCCGGGGGCGCCTCGAAAAGCAGGCAGCCCGCGATGGTCCCCGCGGCCATGATCGCGGGCAGTCCGCCGAACAGGCCGCCGGCGGAAAAATAACCGCGCAACGGATCGAGCACCGCGAGCGCGCCGTTCCGGTCGCCGATATTGACCGCGATGAGGAGCGCCAGCAGTCCTGTGAGGCCGGCGAGGCTTTTGCGCAGGAGCAGGTAACCGCCGGCCACGACGAAATACGCGATGCCGATGATGGTCAGGATGCCCCACCAACTGGTGCGCATCCAGGTGGCCTCGCCACCGGACGAGCCGCGGTAGACCACGGCGAGGACGACCAGGGTCGCGGCACCGAGGATCTTCCACAGCGGGCCGGCCGTTTTTTTTTCATCCTTCGCAGGCGAACTTTGCCAAACCACGATCACGGCCAGGAAGAAGAGAAACTCCCACCACGCGGGGCTGATGGGCATCGCGGTGGGATGGAAGCGATACGTGTTCACCATGCCCAGGCCGATCACGACCAGCCAGAGGCTGCGCAGCGCCACATGCCGGAACGCGCCGGCGCGGTCGCCGGCATCCACGCGGCGGCCGAGCGCGAGGGGAATCGACAGGCCCGCGCCAAACAGGAAGGCGGGGAAAATCACGTCGACGAAGGTCATGCCGTCGCGCCCGGCGTGCATGTGCCGCAGCCAGTCGGGCACATTCGCCACATGCCCCAGATCGGGATCGTTCATGTCGTTTGCGAACAGCATCAGGAACATGGTCAGCCCGCGGAAGACATCGAGCGAGTCGAGGCGCGGGAACCGGGATGCGGCTGACGGGGCGGAAGCGGTCACGGGATTTTTTGCGGCAGACATTGCCGGGCGAGTTCGCCGGGAGTCAGGGTGGTGCTCACGATGTAGACCGCCGATTCCGTGAGGGCAACCCGCTCGCCGGCAACCGGCGCGCCGGTGATGGTGCGGGCGGTGGCGCCGGCCGGCAGGGCGAGCGTCCAGCCGCCCTTCGCGGCATCGCCCGCGGCCCAGGCGATGAGCACGGCGTGCCCGCCGGCCTTGAAGGCGTAGCCATGCAGGTTCTGCGCGGCCGCTTCCGCGACGGCCTTGGGCAACTGCCATTGGCCGGCGAAGACCGGGGCCGGTCCCAGGACATTGGCTAGGCCGGAGACCGCGGCGTAGGATTTCCGCGGCAGGCCGCCGGGGGCGATGAAGACGTTCTCGATGTCCTTGATGCCGACATTGGCGTCGCCGCTGATCGGCTCGTGCCAGAAAATCTTTTCGACGCCATGGGCGAGCATGATGACGGAAAAGCGGACCAGGTAATCGCTGGCCTGCCGCTCGTCCGTGAGGAGGAGGTTGGCGGCGAAATGATCGACCGGGGGCTGCCATGGGAGATACGGATATTCATCGATCCCGTAATAGGCCGTTTCCGTGGCCCAAATCGTCTTGCGCGCGGCGTATTCGTCGAGGACCCCGCGGATGCGCTTCAGGTCCGGCCCGAAAGTCTCGGGGATGCGTTTCCCCGCGTAAGGGTGCAGGTTGAGGATGTCCACGTAGTCGAGTCCGCCCGCCTTGATGAAATCGTCGCCGAAAGGCATCTCGGACTGGATGGCCAGCCCGCCGACGACCTTCGCGTTAGGATTTGCCCGGTGGATGGCGGCTGAGGCGCCCTTCAGAAGCGCGATGTAATCCTTGACGGTATAGTTGCCCTTTTGGGGCAGGCAGAAATCAGGGACCCACAGCGGCTCGTTCAGGAATTCCCAATACTCGACGGACGAGCGATACCGGGCGGCCGCCTCGCCCACGAAGTCGAACAGGAGGGCGGGTTCCTTCGGTGCGTAGGCGAGACGATACCACAGCTTCGCCTCGACGTCCGCCGGCGCTTCCGATGCCCAGTTGGTCGAGGGATTGGCGGGCAGCAGGCTGAGCACGTTCATGTCGGTGTCGCGCAGGCGGCGGATATGCGGATCGATCCCGGCGAAGGACCGCTGGCCGGGCTGGGGCTCGGCCCATTCCCAGTTTACGGCCCAGTCGCGCACCCAGGTCACGCCCGCCTGCCGGATCTGCCGTGTGGCCTCGGCGGTGGTCGGGCCGTGGTTCAAGCCGAAGGGAGAGTCCGCGTGGGCAAACGGTTCGATCACCGCGAGCCGCAGCACGCGCGACTGTTCGCGGCCCGATTCCGTCCAGGAGAACTGCGCGCGATAAAATCCCGGGGGCAGGTCCAGGGGCAGGCGGGAGTTCACGACGGACCCCGCCGGGATCTTCAGCGTGACGGTCTGCTCGGGCAGAGACTGGTCCCAGTAATCGGTCAACTGCGCGCGAACGGTGATCGTCGCGGCCGACGCGGAGGTGTTGCGGGCCGCGATCCCGACCACCGCCGGACCGCCGGCGGCGAACACGTTGCCATAGCGGCCGGTGTTGAAGCCCAGTTCAACGGGTTCGCGCGCGGCGGGCGCGGTGGCGGTTTCGCCGGCTTCGAGTTGGATCGCATCGGCTTCGAAGATCACGGTGGCGTCGGGCGATTCGCTGACATCCGGGCCGACGCCGACGAAGACGCTGTCCGCCGGGGCCACCACCGTGTGGCTGTAGCGCACCCACTGCTCGGTCAGCCGGACTTCGTGCGAAACCGTTTGCACGGGCTGGCGGGCATCGCCGTTGAAATTGAACTGCAGCACGGCCTTCGTGCCCGGGCGGTCCGACCGCAGGTAGGCGGAAAGCGTGTAGGCCTGGCCAGGCTTCACCTCGATCCAGCCCTGGTTGACGGTCAGCAACCGCCGCTGGACGATGTGCGCGGGCGGCCAGCAATCGAAATAGGTTTCGGGCGTGATCTCCGGCCCGAGCTTGAGCTGGAAGAAGCGGGCGCCTTCGCCCGCGCGGCCCTCAACGACCTCGCCATAGAGGCCCGCGAGATTTCCGCCGAAACCCATCGCCTGCCCGAGGGAAAGCCAGCCGTCGGCGCCGTTTTCAAAGGACGCGTTGGGCACCAGGTTTTTTCCGGCGGCATCCGGCACGCGCGGATGGAAGCGCGGCGCGGTGGCCGCGGTGGCCGGCGTGGCGTCGCTCTCGAGGGAAACTTGGTCGAGCCAGATGCGTCCCGCCGGACCAAACGAAAAAGCGAGTTTCGTGGTCTTGGCGGACAGGTGGGCGGCGGTGGAAAATTCGAAGCGATAGTCGCGCCACTCCGGGGTCACGGGCACGGCGGCGTCCAGCGCGAGCCGTCCGCCCGCGCCGCCGCCCACGGATGCCTTGAGCAGGCCGCCGGGAACGCTGTCGCCGCGCACCTTGAAGCTCAGCGTGTATTTCCGGCCGGCCGCGATGGGCAGGTTGGGTTGGAATATTTCCGCCGCCTGCCCGGGGGTCAGGATCTCGATTTTCACCGACCGGGCGCCGTCGGTGCCCGCGTCGAACCCGTAGGCGATGCGGCCGGTCCGGTCGGTCCGCTCCCAGCCGGCGGCGAAGTCGTGCACCGTCTGTTCGAAGGAGCCGTTTACGACCGATTCGGCGCCGGAACCGGAGGCGAGGGCAAGCAGGGCAACGAACCAGGCGGTGATCGATCTCATGCGGAGGTTTGACAGGGCTGCGGCGTTTTGCCGCCGGGGAAGGCATCACTGTAGCTGCTCAGGTGATTCACGGGCTACGCCTATTCGCTCAGACTCTGGTCCTGTCGTCTCATTGCGGAGCGGCGGGCCCGAGCCGGCGCGCTGGAAGAATAGTGCCAGCGGATGAGAGTATACGCGTAGCGACGGGCGGCGGACCTGTTATGCTTTAGCATCATGCGCGCAATCCAGCCTGTCCGTGTCCTCGTTTTGCTGCTCGGTGTATTGTTCGTGCCGGTCGCCTGGGGAGGGGAGTTCCGGGCGGCGGTGACGAAGGTCGACGTCACGCCCGAAAACCTGCCGGTGCTGGTGGGATACGCACCGCGCCAGGCGACTGGGGTCAACGACCGCCTCTATCACCGCATCCTCGCGTTCGACGACGGCACGACGCAGTTTTTCTTGGTCTCCTCGGAGTTCGGCTGCATTTCCCCGGCGCTCTACGATCGCGTCTCCGCGACGCTCGCGCGTGAGCATGGGATCCCGGCCGGGAGCGTGTGGTGGACAATGACGCACACGCATTCCGCGCCCGAGGTTGGTTCGCCGGGGTTGCTGGCGGCGTTTCTGGGGGAACGTTTCCACAAGCCGTTCGATGCCGCCTACGCGACCCTGGTCGAGCGCCGGCTGATCGCAGGGGTGCTCGACGCGCGGGCCCGGCTCGAGCCGGCGCGCCTCGGGGCCGGGTGGGGTTTTTCGCAGGCCAACATCAACCGCCGCGCCCGGCTGCCCGATGGCCGGACCACGCTGGGCATGAATCCCGACGGCCCTGTCGATCGTCGCGTCGGGGTGCTGCGCCTGGAAAAGGCGGACGGCAGCCTGCTGGCTCTGGTCGCGAACTATGCCATCCATGGCACAGTGCTGGGTTCGCAAAGCCTGCTGATCAGCGGCGATGTCGCCGGCGTGGTTTCGAACTACGTTGAGAAAAAGACCGGCGTGCCGCTGCTGTTCATCAACGGTGCGGCCGGCGACCTTGCGCCGATCTACAGCGGCATGGACGGCCTGACCGGAGGGCAGCTCGGCCAGTTTGAGATTTTGCTCGGTGACCGGATACTGGAAGCCAGCGCGAAGATCGCGGGCGCCACCAGCCGCGTGAATTTAAAGCTCTCCGCCCTCACCGTCGAAACCCCGCAAAAACCCGGCCTGGCGTGGCCGGCGGAATTGGCGGATTACGCGCGCACGAACGCCGCCGGGGAGAAGCTGGTCCGGATTCCCGTCCGCTTTCTCCAAGTGAATGACGACGTCGCGATCTGGAGCGCGCCGCTCGAACTGTTCTGCGAGGTATCGAACGGGATTCGCGACCGGTCGCCGTTTCCGCACACGTTTTATTTCGGTTACGCAAACGGATGGCTGGGCTACCTGCCGTCGGCTGCGGAGAGCCCGCGCGGCGGCTACGAGCCTATGGTCTCGCCGTTCACGGCGGCCGCGGCGGACGACCTCGCCCGCGCGGTGACGAGCCACCTCGAGGGCACCGCCCGCCGGTGAGTTTCCGCGGGTTTTGAGGGGCGAGACGATAGTGCCAGTGAATGCGCTTTAAAGGGTAGCCGTTTGGGCGCCCAACTGGTTAAATAAGGAGGTCAATCCGCCTTGTAACGACCCGCATGAAAACCGCCCGCTTTAACCGTCTCTTCAACCCGCGCACCGGCCGCTGCTTCGACGTTGCGATCGACCACGGCTTCTTCAATGAGCCCTCATTCCTCGCCGGCATCGAAAACCTACCCGCCGCCGTCGCCACCGTGGTCGAGGCTGCGCCCGACGCGATCCAGCTGACTGTCGGCCAGGCGCCGCACCTGCAAAAGCTGCCGGTCCGCCCCAAGCCCGCCTTCGTGCTGCGGACCGACGTCGCCAACGTCTACGGCAGCCAGCTCCCGCGCTCGCTGTTCTCCCGCATGATTGAGGAGCCCGTCCTGCAGGCGGTGCGCCTTGACGCTGCCTGCGTAGTGGTGAACCTTTTCCGCATTCCCGACCAGCCGGAGGTCGCCGACCAGTGCGTGCAGAACATCCTGCACCTGAAGACGGCCTGCGACCATTACGGCATGCCCCTGATGATCGAGCCACTGGTTTTCCAGCCCAACGCCAAGGCCGGCGGCTACATGGTCGACGGTGACCCGCAGAAGATCATCCCGCTGGTGCGCCAGGCGGTGGAACTCGGCGCCGACATCATCAAGGCGGACCCAACCGATGACGTGTCGATTTACCACAAGGTGATCGAGACCGCCGGCGGCATCCCCGTGTTGGTGCGCGGTGGCAGCAAGGCCACCGAACTGCAGATACTGAGCCGCACAGAGGCGCTCATCGCCCAGGGCGCCGCCGGCATTGTATATGGCCGCAATATCATCCAACATCCAAAACCTGCCGCCATCACCCGGGCCTTGATGGCGGTCGTGCATCAAGGCGTTTCCGCCGGCGATGCGATGAAATTCCTCGCATGAGCACGCCCACTTCCTCCCCCGTCCGCGTCGGTGTCATCGGCGCGGGCCTGATGGGCCGCGAAGTCGCCAGCGCGTTTGGCCGCTGGTTTGCGCTCCTCGATTGCCCGGTGCGGCCCGAACTCACCGCCGTGTGCGATGTCTGCGCGCCGGCGCTCGACTGGTTCCGGCAGGTGCCGGGCGTGAAGCATTTCGACACCGACCACCGCGTGCTCGCCGCCCGCCAGGATGTCGATGTGGTGTATGTGGCCGTCCCGCATCATCTCCACGAGGCCATCTACCTCGATGTGTTGCGCGCTGGAAAGGACCTGCTGGCGGAGAAACCGTTCGGCATCGACCTCGCCTCCGCCCGCCGGATTCGCGAGGAGGCGGAACGGCTCGGCCGCTTTGTGCGCGTGTCCTCGGAATTTCCGTTCCTGCCCGGCGTGCAGCGCGCGATCGCAGTGGCGCAGTCCGGCGCGCTCGGCCGCATCCTCAGCGCGCGCTGTGCCTTCCTGCATTCCAGCGACCTCGATCCCACCAAGCCGATAAACTGGAAGCGCCAGAACCGCACCTGCGGCGCGGCCGGCGTGATGAACGACCTCGGCATGCACGTCGCGCACGTGCCGCTGCGACTCGGCTGGAAGCCGGAGCGCGTCTATGCGCAGCTGCAGAAAATCTATACCGAGCGGCCCGACGGCCGCGGCGGCGTGGCCCCGTGCGACACGTGGGACAACGCCACGCTGCACTGCACCGCGCCCATCACCGGCCAGGCGGCGCCGCTGACGCTCGAAATGCGCCGGCTCGCGCCGACCGAAACCAACACCTGGATCTTCGAGATCCTCGGCACGGAGCACGGCGTGCGTTATTCCACGAAGGAACCCAAGACGCTGTGGCAGTTCCGCCGCGACAAGGAGCAATGGTGGGAGAAGACCGACCTCGGCTTCGGCACGCCCTTCAAGACGATCACCGGTGGCATCTTCGAACCGGGTTTCCCCGATATCCTGCAGCAGATGTGGGCGGCTTTCCTCGCCGAGCGGGCGGGGATCCTCGGCGGACGCTTCGGCTGCGCTACGCCCGCGGAGGCGGTGGCCTCGCATGAAATCTGGCAGGCGGCCTTGGCTTCCCACGCGGAGGGTCGCGTCACCGAAGTTTCCTGACCATGCGCAACGGCATTATCGCAGGCGGCAACTGGATCGTCGATCACGTCAAGGTGCTCGACCGCTGGCCCAGCCAGGACGCGCTCGCCTCCATCGTGCGGCAGTCCACTAGCAGCGGTGGCTCCCCCTATAACATCCTCATCGACCTGGCCCGGCTGGGCGCGGACTTCCCGCTCGCCGGCGTAGGCCTCGTGGGCGACGACGACGACGGCCGCTCGATCATCGAGCATTGCCGGAAACACGGCGTCGACATCTCCCGGTTGCATGTGACCTCTGAGGCGGCAACAAGCTACACGGATGTCATGACCGCAGCGGACACCGGCCGCCGGACCTTCTTCCACCAGCGGGGTGCCAACGCGCACCTAGGGGAGGAGCATTTCGAATTTAACCAAGCCACGGCGAAGATATTCCATCTCGGTTACCTGCTGTTGCTGGACCGGTTGGATGAGCTGGTCGACGGGCGGCCGCGTGCCTGTGAGGTGCTGCGCCGCGCGAAAGCCGCCGGCCTGATCACCTCGCTCGATTGCGTGAGCGAGGACAGTCAGCGCTTCCAGACGATCGTGGCGCCGGTGCTGCCGGAGGTGGACCTGCTGTTCGCCAACGATTTCGAGACGGAAAAAATCACGGGCACCCCGTTGCGTCAGGACGGCCGCATCGTGGCGATGTCGGTCGGGCTGGCGGCGCGCAATCTCCTGCGGCGTGGCGTTCGCTCCTGGGTAATCGTCCATTTTCCCGAGGCGGTGTATGCCTGCAGCTCATCCGGTCAGGAAATCTGGCAGCCGAGCCTGCGGGTGCCGCAGGCCGAGATCGCCGGGGCGGCCGGGGCGGGCGATGCGCTGGCGGCCGGCGTGCTGCTCGGGGTGCACCGGGACTGGCCGATGGAGGATTGCATCCGCCTCGGCGTCGCGGCGGCCGCCGCTTCCCTCTATCATCCGACCTGTTCCGAGGGCGTTAAGAGCATCGCCGAGTGCCTCGCGCTGGCGAAGCGCCTCGGCTACCAGACCCCGCCCGCGTGACCGGCCGCCGGGAGCGTCCTGGCGGCTGCGCGGCCGATTTCAGAAAAATACCGACCAAACCATGCCGATATCGAAAATAGCCATTGTGGGCGCCGGCACGATGGGCGCCAACATCGCGTTGAATTTCACCGCCCACGGGCAGGAGGTCCGGCTGCACGATTCCGACCCGGCCCAGCTCGAGAACGCCCGGCGCATTGCGCGCACCAACGCGGACCTCCTGCACCAGCACGGGCTCCTCGCCGGCCCGGTCGAGGAGCTGGTTGGGCGGATTGCCTGCGAATCCAGCCTGGAGCAGGCGGTGCGGGGCGCGGAGCTCGTGATCGAGGCCGTCCCGGAGAAACTCCAGCTCAAGCGGCACCTTTTTTCGCATCTCGACCGCTTGTGCCCGCCGGAAACCATCTTCGCGAGCAATTCCTCGACCTTCGTGCCCTCGGCGATGGCGATGGGCCTTCAGCACCATGAACGCAAGATGCGGTTCCTCGTGATGCATTATTGGAACCCAGCCCACCTGATGCCGCTGGTCGAGATCGTGCCGCATCCGGATGCGCGGTCCTCGGTCGTCGATGCCGTCAAGGCATTGCTCACCCGCTGCGGCAAGGTGCCCGTGGTGGTCCGCAAGGAAATCGCGGGTTTCATCGGCAACCGCCTGGCTTTCGCCCTCCAGCGGGAGGCGATGGATCTCGTCAGCCAGGGCGTGGCTTCGCCCGAGGACATCGACCTCGTCGCCCGGACGAGTTTTGGGCGCCGGATTCCGGTGACCGGGATCTTCGGGACCGCCGACCTTGGCGGCCTCGATGTCTATCTCGAAATCTGCCGCGGACTTTTTCCCGAGATTTGCAGCACGATGACTCCGCCGGCCTTGCTGGGCCGCTTGGTTGAACAGGGGAATCTTGGCGTCAAATCCGGCGCCGGCTGGAGCCAGTATACCCCCGGGCAGGTTGCCGCCATTCGCGAATCGCTCACGGCGGAACTGGTGCACCAACTCCAGCGCGACCGCCAGCTTCCGCCGGCCAACCCGTCTCGATGAAGGCCGCGCATTGGTTCCCCCACCGAATACGTCCGTGAGTCATCACCGGCCTTCCGAGAAGGATCTTTCAGCCCTGGTCGCCCGCCTTGAAGGTGAACTGCATTTCGACCGCACGATGCGGACGCTCTACGCGACCGATGCCTCCGAATACCAGGAGCTGCCCGTCGCCGTGGCGCTGCCCAAGACCGAGGCCGACATCCGCGAGCTGATCGCCTTCGCCAACGCGCACGGCATCGGCCTGATCCCGCGCACCGCCGGCACTTCCCTCGCCGGCCAGGTGGTCGGCAACGGCATCGTGGTCGATGTCGGCCGGCACCTGAACAGGATCCTCGCCACCGACGCCAAGGCCCGCCGCGTCCGCGTGCAACCGGGCGTCGTCCGCAACGAGCTCAACCTGCACCTCAAACCGCACGGCCTCTTCTACACCCCCGAGACCTCCACCGCCAACCGCGCCATGATCGGCGGCATGGTCGGCAACAACTCCTGCGGCGCCAACTCGATCGTCCACGGCACGGCCCGCGAGCACCTCGTCTCCACCCGTGGCTTCCTGAGCGACGGCTCCGAGGTGACCTTCGGCCCGCTCACCAAGGCCCAGTTCGAGGCCAAGTGCGCCGGCCCCGACACCCTCGAGACCAAAATCTACCGCACCGTCCGCGACCTGCTCGGCGACGCGAGGAACCGCCAGCTCATCCGCGACAACTACCCGAAGCCCACCGTCACCCGCCGCAACACCGGCTACGCGCTCGACCGGCTGATGGAGTGCAATGTCTTCGACCCGTCGTCAGACCAACCCTTCAACCTCTGCCAGCTGCTCGCCGGTTCCGAGGGCACGCTGTTCCTCGGCGTCGAGTTCGAGCTCAACGTCGAGCCGCTGCCCCCGGCGGGGGCGCTGATGTGCGCCCACTTTGCCACCATCCAGGACTCGCTCAACGCGACGCTCATCGCGATGCGCCACCGGCCGTTCGGCTGCGAGCTGATCGACCGCCACATCCTCGAGTGCACCAAGGCCAACCTCGAGCAGGCGAAGAACCGCTTCTTCGTGGTCGGCGACCCGGGCGCCGTGCTGGTCATCGAGGTCCGCCTCGAGAAGCGCGAGGCCATCGAGGCCGTGATGCGCACGATCGAGTCGGAGCTCCGCGCCGCCGGCCTCGGCTACGCCTTCCCCGTGCTGTGGGGCGACGACGCCAACAAGGTCTGGGACCTCCGCCGCGCCGGCCAGGGGCTCATGATGAACGTCCCCGGCGACGCCAAGCCGCGCGAGGTCGTCGAGGACACGGCCGTCGCCGTCGAGGACCTGCCGGCCTACATCGCCGAGTTCGACAAACTGATGCGCGAGAAATACGGCATCAGCTCCGTCTACTACGCCCACGCCGGCGCCGGCGAGCTGCACACCCGCCCGCTCTTCGACCTCAAGACCCACGAGGGCATGAAGTTCTTCCGCGGCATCGCGACCGACGTCGCCCACCTGGTGAAGAAATACCGCGGCTCCCTCTCCGGCGAGCACGGCGACGGCCGCCTGCGCGGCGAGTTCATCCCGTTCATGGTCGGCCCGGAGTGCTACACCATGATGCGCCGGGTGAAGGAAACCTTCGACCCGCGCGGCCTGTTCAACCCGGGCAAGATCATCGACACCCCGCCGATGGACACCTCGCTGCGCCACGGCCCCGACCACCCGACGCCGGAATACAAGACGGTCTTCAACTTCAGCGCCACGCAGGGCGTCCTCCGCGCCGCCGAGAAGTGCAACGGCGTCGGCGAGTGCCGCAAGACCCACCTCATGGGCGGCACCATGTGCCCGAGCTTCATGGCGACGCGCAACGAGCAGGACACCACCCGCGCCCGCGCCAACATGCTCCGCCACGTCCTCACCGAGGCCCGCGACGGCATGAACGCCTGGGACAGCGAGCAGGTGAAGGGCGTCATGGACCTCTGCCTTTCCTGCAAGGGCTGCAAGTCCGAGTGCCCGTCCAACGTCGACGTCGCCCGCCTCAAGGCGGAGTGGCAGCAGCATTATTATGATGCCAACGGCGTGCCGCTGCGCTCGCGCCTCGTCGCCGGCTTCACCGGCTCCATGCGCCTGGCGTCGCTCTTTCCCGCCCTCTACAACTGGGCCGTCACGGCCCCCGACGTCTCGCGCTACATCAAGCGCTTCGCCGGCTTCGCCCCGAAGCGCAGCCTGCCGACGATCCACGCCACCACGCTCGCCGCCTGGCACAAGCGGCACGCCAACCCGCCCACCCTCGCCTATCCCAACGGCCGCGTCTTCCTCTTCTGCGACGAGTTCACGGACTACAACGACACGCCCATGGGCATCAAGGCCGTGCAGCTGCTGAACAAGCTCGGCTACGAGGTCGTCATCCCCGAGCATGTCGAGAGCGGCCGGGCGCATTTTTCCAAGGGTCTCATCCGCGACGCGCAGAAGTTCGCCATCCGCAACGTCGAGTTGCTCAAGGACCTCGTCAGCGCGCAGACCCCGATCATCGGCCTTGAGCCCTCGTGCATCCTTTCCTTCCGCGACGAGTATCCCGATCTCGTCCCGGCGCACCTGCTCGACGCCGCCAAGGCCCTCGCGAAGAACGCGCTGCTGATCGACGAGTTCATCGCGCGTGAGGCCGACGCCGGCCGGATCACGAAAGCCGCCTTCAAGCCCCAGGCCCGGGCCATCAAACTCCACGGCCACTGCCACCAGAAGGCGCTCTCGTCGCTCACCCCGACCGTGAAGATGCTCGAGCTGCCCGCCGGCCACAAGGTGTCGGTCATTCCCTCCGGCTGCTGCGGCATGGCCGGCTCCTTCGGCTATGAGGCGGAGCACTTCGCCATCTCCCAGCAGATCGGCGAACTCGTGCTCTTCCCCGCCGTGCGCAGCGCGCCCGAGGACACGCTCATCGCCGCCTCCGGCACCAGCTGCCGCCACCAGGTGAAAGACGCCACCGGCCGCACCGCGCTCCACCCGATCGAGATCTTGCACGCCGCGCTGCGGTGAGGCGCGCTTAAGCTGCGAAGCGACATCCCCTTTTATGTCAAAACAGCTCAGAGCGGTTGTGTTGGGAGCGGGTTTCGCCGGACAGGGACACGCGCTCGCTTTGCGCGACTGCGGGGTTGAGATCGTCGCGATGACCGGCCGGACGCCGGACGTGGTGCGGAAAATGGCGAAAGAGATGGGTATTCCCGTGGCGTCGACGGATTGGAAGGCGACGCTCGCGGAGCTGCGTCCCGATATTGTCGCAGTGGGCACGCCCGGCGGCACGCACCTCGAAATGGTGGGCGAGGCGCTCAAGCTGAAGTGCCATGTGTTTTTGGATAAACCGCAGGCGACCACGGCGGCGGAGGCGAAACAGCTTTATCTGCAGGCCAGCGCGGCCGGCGTGAAAACCGCGTATGCCGCCTCCTACCGGTATCAACCCGCCGTGCTCCTGGTGCGGGAGTTGCTGGCGGCGGGGACGATCGGCGACTTCTACGAGGTCGAGTGCGTTTCCCATTATCACTGGCCCAAGCTGACTTCGTTCAGCTGGGCGCATCGCCTCGATACCGGAGGCGGGCGGCTGAACAATAATTTTGTGCACAAGCTGGCCATCGTGCTCAACGTCACCGGCGGCACGGTGCTCGCGGCCATGGGGGATGCGCGCAATGATCTCCGCCAGGTGCCGGTGGGCCCGCCGGTGCATGATTTTCGCAACTTCACCGCCTCTGCGCTCACAATGGAAGAGGCGGCGGAATGTGACTGGCGCGATGTGGATTCCGACTGGGCCTACACGGTGCTGGCCCGCCTGGGCCGGCCGGGCGGCGACTGGCGTGAGGGCATGAGCGCGGTGTTCCGTCACTCCGCCCTACGCGTCGGCCGGGTGGAGGACTACGTGGCTTTTTACGGCGATCGGGGAACCATCCACATCGAGGGGGCCTACGCGCAGGGCCGCGTCTTTCTCGGGCGCAACAAAACGGACTGGTGGGAAATGTCGGTGCCCACGCGCATCACGGCGGCGCTTCCGGCGATCGCCGACGACACGCAGCGAAACTGGACGCAACTGGCGCGCGAATTTGTGGCCGATATCCGCGGCGATGGGGACGCGGGCTATTTGAAGTTCCGCGACGGCTGGCTGTTTCAGGAGGCCATCGACATTGCCCGCAGCGGCCGGAACTGGACGACGCTGCCGGCGGGATGAAGCGGGTTTCCCGGTCTGTTTATTTTTTTAGGTCGAACCAGGATGCGTATTTGTCGCCGAACAGGCCGGCGCTCGAGAAATCGCAGACTGTCAGTTGCCGGCCGCTGCCATCGGTCATCCGGGCCAGGATCCACGGGCCTTCACCGGCGGGCGGCTCGATGGGCGTGATGGTCAGGCCCTTGAGGTCGAGCGTGAGGTGAGCCTTGTCCTGGTTGGCGTCATACCGGGCGTCGCTGGCGAAGAGGATCGGGCCTTGGAAGACGGAGATCTTCCCCGCGTAGTCCTCCGCGCCGGTTTGGAAGCGCGGGGTGAAATCCAGCGAAAGCGCGACCGTGTCGCCCGTGTTCCATTGGCGGAGGATCGGCAGGTAGCTGCCGGGTTGGGGAGCGGGGAGGGCCTGGCCGTTCACTAGCACTCGCGTCTGCGTGGACCACGAAGGGATACGGAGGAGGAGCGTGAACGTCTCGGGTTTCTGCACGGAGACATCAATCTGCACGTCGCCGTGCGCGGGATAGCGCGTGGTTTGGGTGAGGCTGAGGCGATTGCCCGATTCGAGGTCCGCCGAGATCTTCGAGGGACCGTAATAGTTGAGCGCCAGGCCGTCCTTGCCCCGCAGCAGGGCCCAGTTGGCGATGTTGCCGAGTCCCCGCGCGGCATTCGTTGAGCAACAACTCAGCGCCACGCCGTCGCGCGGTCCCTGCCGGGCGAGCTGGCAGAACTTCCGGTAGCCGTCCGGTTGCGTGCCATAGGTCGCGCAGGTGCCATCGTAGGGAATGGAGCCCAGGGCGCTGTTCAGGGTGCTCCATTCGAGTTCGTCGGCGACGGTCGAGTCGCCGCCCAAGCGCAGCATGTCGGTGGACAGGAGCGCCCAGGCCACCGTGCAGCAGGTTTCAATGGTGCCCTTGTTGAAGGGGGTGCCGAGCAGGCCCTCATTGGTGGAGAAGCCGCCGGTCGTGTGACGTTCGGTCTGGCGCAGCGTCCGCCACAGGTGTTCGAACGCGTTCCGGTAGGAAGTGTCGCCGCTCAGCCAGTAAAGTTCCGAGAGGGTCATGATGTTGTGCACGCCCTCCCAGCGTCGCACGGGAAACTGGCTGACGGGCGCGCGATCCTGGCCGAGTTTGTAGTAGGCCACGCCGCCGGCTTCGTTCCAGATCTGGTGAATGATGTAGTTGGCGAAATCGAGATAGCGCTGGTCGCGGGTGGCGCCATAGACGCGCACCACGGCATGGCTGATCGATTCGCTCGCGCCGCCGGTCTTGGGCAGGGTTTCGCCGGCGGGGCCGTAGGTTTTGATCACCAGGTCGACGACCTTGCGCGCCGCGGCGAGGGCGGGCGCGTATCCGGTGTCGTCATAATAATCCATCAACCCGCACAGGGTCGCGTAGTGGTTCCAGAGTTCCAGCGAGCCGTTCATGGCCTCGAACGGACCGAGGTACCCGTCGGCTCGTTGGGTGCTGATCAATTCGCGCGCGTAGTCGTCGATGTGGGCCTTGAGTTCGGGCGTGGGCGCCAGCCGCCACATCAATTGCGCGGAGCTCAGATATTGCCCGGTGAAAACGCCGGCCCATGGCGGCGGTCCCTTTTCGGGCCGCTGATGTTGCATGCGCATCAGGCCGGGACTCTGCCGGGTGAAGTCGATCATGTATTGGGCGAGCCGGTCCATCCGGCCCTTGAGATAACCCTGCAGTTCAATCTCGAGATGAGCCGGCTTCGTGAAATGCGGCGCGACCGCCTGGTCCGGGGACAGGATCCGGCCCGGGGTCTTTTCATCATGGAAGGACAACTGGTAAAGCTGCCGCGAACGGGTTGCGCCGTGCGCGGACTTCGCCGCGATCGTCCAGTATATGTTCGCTTCCCGCGCCTGGCTGGCCGTCAGGCCGATCTCAGTCGCAGCGCCGGCGTCGATGGCCGCCAGTTGCTGCCGGCCTTGGGAATCCTTGAAGACCAGCACCTGGTAGGCACTGGCCCCGGTCGCAGGCAGCCACCGCAGTTTTATTCCCTCGGGCCGGTGCGAGTGCGAGCCGTCGGTGGGTCCCAGCAGATGCGGGGGTGGGGGGGCGGCCGCGGTGTCGCCGATTTTCCGGAGATCGCCGGGCACCACCAGGGGATTGGCGTCGCTCAGGTTGAGCGCCGTCGCCTTGATCCAGGCTTCGGAAGCGGCGCCGTTCATTACGCGGACATCTTCGAGGTCGCCGCTGAACTGGGTTTCCTTGCCGTCCGACACGCCGCGCCCGAACTGGAGGCGGGCGGTCTTGAGCGCCGCGGGCGGCACGGTGTCGCGGACGATGATTTTTCCGTCCACGCAGATTGTGCGCACGCCGGTGGCGGCATCGTAGGAGAACACACCCGATTGCCACTGGTCCGTTTTGACCCCGCGCAGAACCAGGGCCGCCCCGCCGGTTTGGAGCACCGCGGTGTCGCCCTGGACCGCAAAGTCGAACCCGTCGCCCGAGCAGAGCGTGAGCCAACCGCTTTTGCCGTCCGCGGGATTTCCGGCCAGTTGAATCATTTCCGCCTGCTGCTCCTCCTTGGCGGGAAGAAACCGACACACGAAGGTGAGGCTGGGCCCGGCGGCTTGGGTGGGTTCGGGTTTTAGGGAGAGGTAGCCCCGCTGGCTCCGGTTGAGGGTGATCCAGGGGAAGGTCCGGTCCATGATCAATCCATCGGTCCAGCCGTTTTGGACGACGTAGCCGGTTTTATCCACCGTGTCCGCGCGTCCGCTCGCGTCCTTCCGGTCGCCCGCCAGGTGCAGGACCGCGAGAGAGGAGGCGGGCCAGATTTTTCCGGCCGGCGCCGGGCCGGCCTGCGGATTGCCGAAATAGAGATCAAAACCCTGGCCCGCGGCGCCGGCCTGGATTTTCGGAATGCGCACATTAAACCGCACATCGTCCGGTTTCCAAGAAACCACTTCCAGGTTCAGGAGGCGTCCATCGGCGCCCACGGCCCGCAGGTCACGGCCCGACTCGGCGGCGAGTGCCCGGGCAAACTGGGCGTCGGTCAACCGGACGCGGAGCGGAAAATCGTGCAGATCCTCGCTGACGGAGCTGGCATCGATCCTGATGTGCTGGCGGTGGGACCAGGCCTCGTTCCACCAAGGGGCGGCTGCTTGAACGACACTGCTGGAGGCCAGCAGGAGCAGCAGGGAAAAACCGGTGAAATGTTTTCGCGAGATCATCTGGAGTTTCGCCGACGGGGGTTAGTTGATTTGAGAGAGTGGGGGTGAATGGCGCGACTCGCTTACCGGCCTCATTGCACTCCTACGACGGTGAAAGTCACGGTGGGATGCACACCCGGGGCGATGATCGCGTTCAGCACCTCAAAAGGGATGACGGCTTCCCGCAGTCGCTGCAGGGTCTTCATCTCGAGGCGAACGGTGCCATGCGCCGGGACCGTTAGCACGTCGATGTGCCGGATCATCCGGTAGGGACTGAGATTGCGCAGGATGAAGTCAGCGTCGGTGGAGTTGCGGATCTCGAGGGCGATTACCGACGTAGCGTCGAGGTAGTCGGGATTTTCCTTCCCCGGCAGGTAGCCGGTGGAAGTGGCGGTCAGGGAGGCCGCCAGCAGCGGGTCGAGCCACTGCTTTCGGCCGATCAGGGTGTTCTCCCACCACACCACCGTGCGCCGGTCGAACAAGGCTTCCTTGAGCGCCGCTTCGCTCCTTTCGCGGGCGAACACGAGCGTGACCGGACGATGACCGCCGTCGGACAGCTTGGTCTGCCAGGCGTTGTCATACTGCATGTCGACGGGGTTATGGATGTCGGAATTACCGATGAGCGTGAGGTTGTGATCCAAGGCAATCTGCAGCGCCTCGTCGGAATATCCATTGTAGCCGTTGGCCACCTCGATACCTTGGAAAAGGTTTTCCTTGAGCAACCGCTGGTGCAATTCCGTCAGTTTTGCGACGCCGTCGACCGTCTGCCGGAGCCAGGCGGGGTGATTCCAAAAAACAAAGGCTCCCTGACGGGCGGCTTCGTGCAGGGTCGCAACGACATTGTCCTCGTGCAGCCGGGCGACGGCCGGCGACGCGGGTGGCCGGGTCAACTGCGGAATGTATTCCGGGGGCATATCCGGCATCAACCGGTTCACATCCTGCAGGAAGATGGCGTTCACATGCCCGGGGGGCATGCTGCGGGTGATTTCTGCGCCGCGTATAACCAGAAGGTCCCGGCCTTTCACCGCGGCTTGGGCGACGGCATGGCTCCGGTTCAGGTCGGGCGCGGGGATGTCGGCCAGGTGGGGACGATATTCGACGTGGTCCGTCAGCGCGATCGCATCCAGTCCCTCCCGGATGCCTTCCTCGACCCGGATGGTGGGCCAGACGCGCCCGTCGGAGAAGCTCGTGTGGATGTGAAAGTCACACTTGAGCGTCCGGTAACCGGGGATGTCCGGAAACTGGATCTTGATGTCAGCGTCCCGGGGGCCGGCACGGCCGGCTCCCCAAACCAGACTGAGGCCGCAAAGCAGGAGGGCGGAACGGAGAAGAGGTTTCATGTTTTGAAAGCGAAAGGGCGCTGGCCTGCATTTCATTCCGGTCCCGGTGTCGAGCGGGGCGGCGGCCGCATGCAGGGCCCGGGGGACGCGAGGCAGGATGCGGCGAATCAAAAGCATGCCCGCTTTCGGAAAAGACGGCTACGCTTTTGTGCTCAAACGCTGGCACTATTGTTCCGTGCGCGGCGTCATGAGTGGATAGTGCCAGCGTTTGAGCACTGAGGCGTAGAGTGGGGTGAACGAAGTTGGTAGCCTCGCCTGGAGTCATGAATCTGTTTCATCGCATCGCCGTGGTTCGGAGGCCGGTCACCCGATTGACCTGGCGCCTGCGGATGGCGGCCGGGGTGGTGGGCCTCGCCTTGGTTTCCGGCGATGCCCGGGCCTACGACTACTCCGAACCGATGCGCGGGGTGGAGGTGTTGCCGCTGAGTTATCCCGAGTCGCCCTTCGTCCTGCGTTTTTCCCCCGAGGAACTCCAGGCGCAGCCAATCTGGAGCGACCGGATCGATGCCATCGTGATCGCCAGGAATGCTTCCGCCCCCATCCGGACGGGCGCCGAGGCTTTGCGCGCTGCGCTGAGCAAATGCGGCTTGGGCGAGGTCTCCGTGGTGGAGCTGGCCGGCGATCAAGCGGCATTGCCCGGGGCGATGAAGGCGGAGCGGGTGATCGTCCTCGGCGTGCCGGGACAGTTTGCCCTGGCGGCGACGCTGGCTGGACAGGCGGGTCTCCAGGTCACGGATGCGGCCCTGAACGGGGATGGTTTTGTCATCAAGCCCGTCAGACAGGGGCAGCGGGAGGTTCTGCTCATCACGTCGCCCGTGGACCGCGGGGTGCTTTACGGGGCCTATGAGTTGGAGGAGCGAACCAGCCGGCGCGGCGTGCCGCGGATCGACCAGGCTTTTGTGCCGACGATCCGCTACCGCGGCTGGCCGATGATGGTCTTTGTCGATGAACCGCCCGACACGATCGGGCGCTGGCGGTTGAACATGTCGATGGCCACCGATTGGGGTGGGGAATCAACCCGGGAACTCCTCCTGTATCGGGAATTTCCCGAACTCGGCGGCGAAAAGCGGCGCGAGCAGGTTGCCCGGCAGCAGCAGCGGCTGCATGAGAAATACGCCAACGCCATCAAGCAGGGCGGCATGCCGGCCATCACCTGGAATCCCCTGAGTTTCAATTTCGCGCCGGGCCGGGAGCGCACGCCGGCCCGCCAGCAAGCGATTGCCGCGGTGCATCCGGGGATCCTGGCCCAGCCGTTTGGCGACGCGATGGCTGATCTGCTGGGGCCGGACCGCAGAAACCTGTGCCCGTCCCATCCCGCCACGCGGCGTTACGTCGAGAGCGCGGTGCGGGAGTTCATGGAGACCTTTCCGGAGATTGAGATCCTGCATTTCATGCTCTCGGACGTGGGCGGCGAACTGGTCTGCGGATGCGACCAGTGCAAAGGCTATCCTTTCCTGGACCGGATCACCGATTATGCGGGCTTGATCATCAGGACGGCGCGGGCGGTGAAGCCGACGATCCGGTTCATGACCTGCCCTTCCGCCCTGAAATTTTTCATCCCAATCCACCACCCGGAATTCAAGGAAGACCGGGTGGCCGTGCTGAAGGATCTCAAGCGGCGGCTGGGCCCGGACGTGGAGGCTTTTTTCCTTTCCACGGGCACTCCGCCCGGAGGGGACAACCAGTCCTGGCTGGCGCCGGACAGCACGATCCTGGGCGAAGGCGTTCCCCTGATCTTCTTCTTCCAGCATTATGAAGCGGACGGGCCGGGGATGGTTTCGCCGATATCGCCCATCCTCAGCCACCTCAGCTGGTCGCTGCCGATTGATTTGCAGACCCTGAAAAGATACGCCGCAAACGGCATGATCGGCGCGATGCTGCAGGGAGCGGGCGTCGAGGTCGGTTGCTGGGATCCCGGACTGGATGGCAATGATTATATGCAAAATTGGTGCCGCGCCAAATATGGCGAGGCAACCGGCCGGAAGGTCTTCGCGGCGCTTCAGGACACGCCCAAGATCACCGAGGCATTTTACCTGGAGACCAAACCCGACTGCATCGAGAGCGTGGATTTTTTCCGCTGGGGCGATTATCTGAAGCCGTGGGCGACCGATATGGCGGCCCTGAAAACCGCGGGCCTCACGGAGGAGGAAGTGGCCGGCGTCACCCGTTGGATCACCCTATCCTTCACCATGCCCCAGGCTCCCCAGCCGGAGGGGTTGCGCAAGGTTACCCCGGCCGACCAGGCAGGCTGGTTGCAGCGTTTTGAAATCGCGGAGGCAATGGCCATTGCTGACCGCTCCGAGCGGCTCTTGGCCGAGGCCCTCGCCGGCGCGCCCGGCAATGCGGAAATAAAAAACTTGCATGAACTGGCGAAGGCGACCCAGGCGCTGACGCGATTGCACCGCGACTATCACCAGGCGTTGGTGTATGCCACCAGTGCCCGCAATGCGGCCGGGGAGGGCGTCCGGCGCGAGCAGATCATCCAGGCACGCCAGCATCTGCTCGCCGCGATCGGGCAGGTGGTGGCTTACCGGGATCATTATCTGCCCCTGGTCCGGCGGCAGCCGGCCCGGCTGTGGAGCATCCATCTCAACGCGCCGAGAAAATATCTCGGCAACATCGTGGGGCTCGTGCGCGAAGCTGCCTTCCTGTTTGACCGTGAATTTCCCGGCGAACACGTCCTGGCGCGCATGGATGAACAAATCGCCTTGTCCGAATCCCGCTGATGTTCGCCGCAAGTCCGGCTGCGCAAACCGGCCCATTTCTTCACCGGGAATCATGTCTGTGGGCCGGTTCGATGGGAAGTGAGACAATAGTGTCAGCTTTTGAGCTAGGAGACGTAGCCGCGTCTAGGGGATTCTGGCAGGCTGGGGGCGCCACTTACCCAACCATGCACACCAGCCGCGACCGCATCATCTCGACGAGGGCGACGGCAAGGACCGGCCTGTTGGTGGCTGTCAGCGTGAGCGACAAGGAGGTTACTCCCCTTGGGTCCCGATTTTTTTGCCTGTCAGTGACTGTCACCTCAACCCAACAAGCTCATGTTACTCAATAAGCCACTACGCCGCTTTTATGGCTGCGCCATCATCACGTGCTGTGCCGCCATCCTCCCGGGCGTCGCGCAGACGACTGATTCGTCCCGCGGAACCCCTCCGGCCGACCGGGCCACCGCTCTGCCCAGCAGTGCTGAAGTCAACACGCAGCCGGGGGACGAAAACAAGAACGGTGAAGTGCTCGTGCTTTCCCCGTTCAGCGTCCAAGGGGACACCGTGGACGGCTACCAGGCCAAAACCACCCTGGCCAGCACGCGCCTCCGCACCAACGTCAAGGACATCGGCAGCGCCTTGCAGATCGTGACGACGCAGTTCCTGAAGGACACCGGCGCGACGGACAACAACAGCCTCCTGACCTACACCACGGGCACCGAAGTCGGCGGCCTGCACGGTAATTTCAGCGGCGATGTCCGGAGCGCGACGATCCTCGAGACCTCCATCGCCCGGCCGGATCTCAACAACCGCATCCGCGGTCTCTCCCGCGCCGACAACACCCGCGACTTCGAGGTGTCCGACATCAAGTGGGACTCCTATAACGTCAACTCCGTCGAGGTCCAGCGCGGCGCCAACACGATTCTTTTTGGCCTCGGCAGCCCCTCGGGCCTCATCAACGCCAGCCTCAAGCAGGCGGACTACAAGAACGCCGGCGAGGTTTCCTTCCGCTTCGACGGCGAGGGCAGCCTGCGCGCCTCCGTCGATGTGAACCAGGTCCTCCTGCCGAAGCAGCTCGCCCTGCGCGTCGACCTGCTGAAGAGCAACCAGAAATTCCAGCAGAAGCCGGCGTTCAACAATGACACCCGCGGCTTCGCCGCCGTGACGTTCGAGCCGGAGGTGCTGAACCGCGGTTCGGCGCACACGATGCTCCGCGTCAACTTCGAGAAGGGCAAGGTCACCTCGGCCAATCCCCGCACGCTCGCCCCGCTCGACACCATCACGCCCTGGTTCCGCACGGGCACCTACACGGACGCCAACGGCAAGGTCACCAACAACCTGAACAAGGGCACCTTCGACTTCCGGACGGGCGATCTCTACTTCGCGGATACCCCGCGCTCCGGTTTTGGTGTGGCCAGCTCGCCGAACTACCAGCCGTGGATCGACCAGATGTTCCAAGGCAACCGCGCCTACTTCAACGACCCGAACTCGGGTGCGCAGAGCGGCAACTACATGATGTCGTCGTTCTTCTATGTCGGCGCGAACCACGGCATCAGCCCGGCCGGCACGATCGACGGCAGCATCGGCGGCCTCAGCACCCAGACCACGCGTCTCGTCACCCCCACGGCCTTCTGGGCCGTCCAGGCCGGCGTGCCGTTCGCGAGCAACTACCTCCAGGAAAGCCTGAAGGATCCCACCATCTTCGATTTCTACCACAAGCTGCTCGACGGCCCGGAGCGCCGCGAAGGCCAGCAGTTCGAGGCGGTCAACGCCAACCTCAGCCAGACGTTTTTCAATAACCGCGCTGGCCTCGAGGCCCGGTATGACCGCCAGCGTTACAGTGCCACCAGCCGCAGCCCCTACGGCGGCAGCAGCATCGGCATCAACGTCGACCTCAACGAGGTACTCGCCGACGGTTCGCCCAACCCGAACGTGGGCCGCCCGTTCATCTTCTCCGATCAATTGTATGGCGGCAGCGACGCCCTCACGGTCCGCGAGAACGCCCGCCTGACCGGCTTCGTCGACGTCAAGGCCGAGGACTGGTTCGGCAAGACCAAGCTCCTGACCCGCATCATCGGCCGGCATGTGCTGACCGGCGTTGTCTCGGAAAACTCCCGTTCCTCCGAGAGCATGAGCGGCGCCTACTCGGCCCTCGCGCCCTCCGGCGCGCAGAGTGACCCGAACGGCGTGCTCGGCAACGCGATCAACCCGTGGCTCCGCATCAAGACCTACAGCTACCTCGGAGGCGACATGCGCGGCGCCAGCACCGCCAGCGGCCTCAACCTCAGCCCGGTCAACGCCGTGCAGCGTCCGACCGCCGGCAACCTGACGATCTTCGATTCGAAGTGGAACCGCCCGACGAACCCGGCGACCACGGGTTATGTCGACCCGGCGGCGCTGTGGTATAACCCGCGCCTCCGCATCAATTCCACGCAGTCCGAGAATCCCGCCAACTACGTCGGCTGGGTGAACCTGCCGGTCGACACCCTCTATTGGGAAACCGACAAGCACCGTCTTGCGACCAACGGGACCAAGGACAAGCAGACCGTGGACTCGAAGATCTTCGTCTGGCAGGGCTATATGTTCGAGGGCAACCTCATCCCGACCTTCGGCTACCGCAAGGACACCGCCAAGGCTTACAGCAAGGCTGCCCCGCTGGTGTATGATTATGCCCAGCTCGACGACCCCAGCTACGTCCTGCCGACCACGCCCTTCAACACCGTCACCGGCATCAACCGCAGCTACAGCTTGGTCGCGCACACGCCGACGTTCATCCGCAAGCACCTGCCGCTCGGCATGGAGTTCAGCTTCTTCGTTAACAAGTCGAAGGACTTCGAGCCCAGCGCCGGCCGCGTGGACATCCTGAACCAGCCGCTCCCGGCGCCCTATGGCGAGACCAAGGATTACGGCATCACCGCCTCGGCCTTCAACGGACGCCTCTCCGTCAAGGTCACCAAGTTCAAGACCGTCGCCGCGGCGGCCAGCAGCGGCCTGACCTACATGTGGGTCGCCGGTGCCGACGTGCAGCGCGCCTGGCTCCTCGCCAAGCGTTATGAGGCCGGCCTGAGCGGCAATCCGACCTACGCGGGCCCGACCTACAACATCGGCCGCTATGTGGGTGGCGTTTACACCATCACGGCCGAGGATCGCGCGCGGCAGCAGGCGATGGTCACCTCCACGCTCAACTCGACCTTCATCAACGATCCGAAGTTCTGGAAGGCCTGGGGCATGGAACTCGGCACGGTGAACGGCCAGACCGACGCCCGCTGGCAGAACCTCGACATGTCCATGACTATCCCGCCGGGCATGACCGGCCTGCAGGACGAGGAATCCAAGGGCTATGAAATCGAGATCTACGCCAAGCCGACCAGCAACTGGGATGTCACCGTCAACATCGCTAAGGTCACCGCGGCCAAGACGAACATCTTCTCCGGTGGCGACACCGCGGAGTGGCTCGCCGAGGGCGAACGCATCTTCACACAGACCCCCACCGGCGACCTGCCGCGCTATACGGGTGACGCGACTGTGACGCTCGGTGACCAGTGGAAGCAGCTGGTCTCCGGTCCGCTCCAGCTCCTGCGCGCGCTCAACGGGACGAGCAACGCTGAAATCCGCCCTTGGCGCGTCAACGTCGTCACCAGCTACAAGTTCACCGAGGGACGTTTCAAGAACGTCAACGTGGGCGCCGGCTACCAGTGGCAGGACAAAATCGCCATCGGCTATCCCTCGGTTTACGGCACCATCAACGGCGTGAAGACGGAGACCATCGACACGACGAAGCCCTACTACGGGCCGACCGACGACAGCGTGAACCTGTGGGCCGGCTACAGCCGCAAGCTCTCCAGCAAGGTCACGTGGCACATCCAGGCGAACGTGAACAACGCCCTCGGCAAGAACGAGCTCATCCCGATCAACGCGCAGCCCGACGGCACCCCGGCGGCCTACCGCATCAAGATGGGTCCGGCTTGGACGATCACCAACACGTTCAGCTTCTGATCATCGGCTGAGTTGGTGTCATGAATCATCGGGCCCGGCAGTCACCTCGTGTGCTGCCGGGCCTTGCTTTTGGGCGTGGGCCCCGCCTTGGCCAGGATCCCGTAAACTCCGGCTGAGTTTATCCAATGCCCCCTTCCTCTTTGCGTAGTCAGGCCGGCGCACGGATTCGCGCCTGGCCGGGCGTGCGCCTTGGCCTGCGCCTCCTGCTGGTGGTGGCGTCGCCGCTGGTGTTCTTCGGCGGGCTGGAAGGCGGGCTGCGTCTGGCGGGTTACGGGAAGCCGTCCGCGTTGTTCATCCCGGGCGAAAAGCCGGGATACTTCCGGACCAACCCGCATTTCACGGATCCGTTCATCCCGGCCTCGTTTGGGCTCGAGCCGCTCAACTTCCGCCTGGACCAACACAAGGCTCCCGGCAGCGTCCGCGTGTTCGTCTTGGGCGAATCCGCCGCGCAGGGAATGCCCGCGCACGACTTGGGGTTTGCCGCCCAACTGCGCGCCCAGTTGGGCGCACAGTTTCCCGGGAAGACCTTCGAGGTGATCAACCTCGGCATCACGGCCATCGATTCCCACGTGGTGCACCAGATCGCCCGGCAGGCGGTCGCCTTTGAGCCGGACCTGTTCGTCGTGTATATGGGGAACAACGAAATGGTCGGCCCCTACGGCCCGGGCTGCTTCTACCTGTCGGCCACCATGCCCATCCAACTCATCCGGGCCAGCGTCTGGGTGCGCGGCACCCGCACGGGCCAGTTGCTGGCGGCATTGCTCGGCAAACGGGCGCCGGCCGGCGCGGAACCCATGACTTGGAAAGGCATGGCCAGCTTTTCGGGCCATTCGGTCCGGGCCGATGACCCCGCGCTGGAAACCGCCTATCGGAACTTCTCCGTCAACCTGCGCGATATTGTCGATCTCGGCGCGCGCGCCGGCATCAAGACGGTGCTCGCCACCGTCGCCGCCAATCTCAAGGACAGCGCCCCGTTCGTGTCGCTGCACCGGGTGGGCCTGTCACCCGCGGAGATGAAATCCTGGCAGGCGGCCACGGACGCGGGCCTGATCGCCTGGAACCTGGGCGATGCCGGGGTGGCCGCGCGCCATTTCAGCGAGGCGCGGCGGATCGACCCGGAGTTTGCGGAAACCCATTTCCGCCTGGGTCGGCTGGCGGAGGCGCTCGGCGAGACGGCGCGGGCCCGCGGCCATTATCTGGATGCGCTGCACTGGGACGCGCTGCGATTTCGTCCGGACGTCCGCATCAATGAAATCATCCGGGAAACCGCCCGGGAGGCCGGCGACTCCGTGATCCTGGTGGATTCGGCGAAGCTGCTGGGTGCGGACCCCGGGGCGGATGCACCGCCGGCCGGACGCGAGATTCTTTTCGATCACGTTCACTTCAACTGGCCGGGCAATTATCAAATGGCCCGGTTGCTGGCCGGAGCCGCCGCGCGCGGGCTGTTCGGGCCGGCCCGCCCGCCCGGCGCGGAACTGGACGCCGCGGGTTGCGCCGCTGCGCTGGGCTACACCGATGAGGCGGAACTGCAGATGCTCTCGGTGATCGTCCAGTTGATGCTGCGGCCACCGTTCACGAACCAGTTTACGTTCAGCGTGGACCAGGCGTGGTTCCAGCAGGCGACTGAGTCTGCGAGTGCCCGGCTGGCTGCGCCGGGGGTCAGGGCCGCGAATCTCGAGGCCGTGGTGCAGGCGCACCGGCGGGATCCGGCGAATCCGGCCCTCCTTCTTCGCCTAGGCACGATGGAAGCCGGGGCGGGCAACTTTGATCGCGCGCTGGCGTGGTTCGACCAGGCCGGGGTGCTGCTGCCGCGGTCGGCCGAGTTCGCCATGCTCAAGGCGCCGGTCCTGGTGCGCCTGCGGAAGTTCGCCGAGGCCGAGGCGCTCCTGCTTGCGGCCATGGAGACGGATGCCGGGAAACTCCCCGCGGTGCTGCGGCACTTCGGGCCCGGCGGCAACCGCGCGGTGCTGATTGCCGGTGGCGCCCTGTTCGACCTCTGGGCGGAAAGCGGACAATTCGAAAAGGGAAAAATCTTCTTCACCGGCGCGCTGGCCGCGGTGCCGGCGAACCAGCCGCTCCGGTTGGAATATGCGAACTTCCTCGTCCGCCAGGGCGACTGGGCCGCCGCGGAAAGCGAGGCGCGTCGGATCCTCCAGGAAGCGCCCGGCAGCCGTTCCGCAGTGACCGCGTTGGAACTGCTGGTCCAATTGTGCGCGCAACAAGGCCGGACCGCGGAGGTGGAAACGCTCAGCCTGAAAGCGCACCCGCACCAGGCGGACAATTTCAACAACCTCCAGCGGCTCGTGGAGATTTACTCCGCGCGGAACGATTTCCCCAAGGTGATCGAATGCCTGCAGGCCCTGGCCGCCCTCCGCCCGTTCGATGCCACGCAGCATCTCGATCTCGCGCGGCGCTTGGCAGAGATGAATCGCGGGGAGGCAATGCTGCACGAGCTGGCCCAGGCCCGGGAAATCGCCCGGGTCGAGGGTGACGCCCACCAGATCCGGATGGTCGCTGAGTTGATCGACATTTACCGGCCGCACTTTGCCGAAGGGAAACGCCCGTGAGCACCGCCATCCTGGGCCTCTCGGCCTTCTATCACGATTCCGCGGCCGCGTTGGTGGTGGACGGAAAAATCGTGGCGGCTGCGCAGGAGGAGCGCTTCAGCCGCATCAAACACGACGACGCCTTTCCCGCGCAGGCCATCGAATATTGCCTTCGGGAGGGCGGCTTGTGCATCGAGGACATCGACCACGTCGTTTTCTACGAGAAGCCGCTGCTCAAGTTCGAGCGCCTGCTCGAAACCTACCTGGCGACGGCGCCGGCCAGCTTCCGGTCCTTTCTCCAGGCGATGCCGGTGTGGTTCCACCAGAAGCTGCATCTGCCGCGGGAGATGAACCGGGGATTGCAGGGCAGATACCGGCACGCGTATGTCTATACCGAGCATCACGAGTCGCACGCGGCCAGTGCGTTTTACCCGTCACCGTTCGCCGAGGCGGCCATCCTGACCGTGGATGGGGTGGGCGAGTGGGCGACCGCGAGCCTGGGGCGCGGCGAGGGCCACCGCATTTCACTCACCCACGAGCTGCAATTTCCCCACTCGCTCGGCCTGCTTTACTCTGCGTTCACCTATTACTGCGGGTTCAAGGTCAACGCCGGCGAATACAAGCTGATGGGCCTCGCTCCCTATGGGCAGCCGGTTTACGCGGACCTGATCCTGGAGCGGATGCTGGACTTGCGCGAAGACGGTTCCTTCCGGCTGGACCTGTCCTATTTCAATTTCTGCCACGGCCTCACGATGACGTCGCGGAAGTTCCACCAGCTGTTCGGCGGGCCGCCGTGCGCGCCGGAGTCCCCGCTTACCGGCCGGGAACTCAATGTCGCGGCTTCGGTGCAGAAGGTAACTGAGATCGTCATGTTGAAAATGGCTGCGCACCTTCACGTGGTCACGGGATCGCGGAATCTTTGCCTCGCGGGTGGCGTGGCGTTGAACTGCGTCAGCAACGGCCGGCTCCTGCGTGAGTCACCCTTTGAGCACATCTGGATCCAGCCGGCCGCCGGCGACGCGGGCGGGGCGCTGGGCGCCGCGCTTTTCGTGTGGCACCAGTTGCTCGGGAATGTGCGGGTTCCGGCGCAGCCAGACGGGCAGCAGGCCTCGCTCCTGGGCCCTGCTTGTTCGCGGGAGGAAGCCGAACCGGTCCTGCGGGCCCAGGGGGCGGTCTATCGGCACTTCGACCGGGAGGAGGCTCTTTGCGAGGAAGTGGCCGCGCTGATCGACGCGGGGAAGGTGGTCGGCTGGGTGCAGGGCCGGATGGAATATGGCCCGCGCGCGCTCGGCGGGCGCAGCATTCTGGGGGACGCCCGCAATCCGGAAATGCAAAGCGTGATGAACCTGAAGATAAAGTTTCGCGAATCCTTCCGGCCTTTCGCCCCGATCGTGTTGCGGGAACGGGCGCATGACTATTTCGAACTCCGGCCGGGGGAGGAGAGTCCCTACATGCTGCTCGTTGCGCCCGTGCGGGCGGATAGGCGCACCGCCGCACCCCTTGGGGCTTCCGCCTCCCTCGACCAGGTGTGCGACGTGCGCTCGGTCGTGCCCGCCGTGACCCATGTCGATTATTCGGCGCGCATCCAGACGGTGGACCGTGAACGCCAGCCCCGGCTTCACCGGCTGCTCGAGACGTTCGCACGCCGCACGGGATGCCCGGTCATGATCAACAGCAGCTTCAACATCCGGGGCGAGCCCATAGTGTGCACCGCGGCGGAGGCTTACCGGTGCTTCATGGCCACGGACATGGACGCGCTGGTCATCGACACGCTGCTCCTGCTCAAGGACGACCAGCCCGCCCGGGATCAGCGGGAACGTGACCATTATCGCGCTGCTTTCGGCAAGGACTGACCCGTTAAAACACCATGTCGCTGATCCGCCTCAACACCCAGCCATCACCCCGCGACCTGCGCGCGTTTGGAATTCTCGGGTTGATCTTCCTCGGGGTGCTCGGCGCGCTGGCCTGGCGCCACGGATCGCCTTGCGTCGCGTGGATCGCTTGGTTCGCGGGAGTGAGCATGACCGGACTGGGCCTGTTTTTCCCCTCGTGTCTGCGGCCCGTCTACCTCGCGGCGATCTATGCCACCTATCCGCTGGGGTTCGTCAGTTCCTACCTGGTGATGGGCGCATGCTATTACCTTGTCCTGACCCCGGTCGGATGGATCATCCGGCTGGTGGGGCGCGATCCGCTCACCCGCACCCGGCAACCCGGCGCGAAGACCTACTGGAAAACGCGGGGCGCGCCGAAATCCCCATCGTGTTACTTTCGCCAATATTAAGCATGAGCAAGAAGCAGAAATCATTTTCCGAGGAATCGAAAAACCAACAGCGCGGCCTGGTTGCCGAGGTCGTGCATTACGCTGCGAACAACAAGAAGTGGTGGCTGACCCCCATCGTGATCCTGCTGCTACTCGTCAGCCTGCTGGTCCTGCTGGGCGGCTCTGGAGCAGCTCCGTTTATCTATTCATTATTTTGAACTGTGGGCCCGTGCAACGATAGTGGATTCTTCTGATCTATTCATTGTGGACTTACAGGAGACTCATTAGATTGAACCCAGCTGCTCCTGCCAGCTAGTGGTGTAATCATTGTGTCTGTAATGGTCCGTCACATGAATCGCTCCGGGATGAGCTCCCGTCGCGCGAACTCGAAAAACTGCCTATGGTTGAAGATGTCTCCCAGGAGAGCCCATCTGACGGGATCAGCCAGGTCGCATTCGTTCCAGATGGGCTTCAAGAGCCGGTTCAGCTCCTCGTTGGGGATCGGGATCAAAGTTCCCTCCTCGGGCTCAAAATAACTCCACGGCTTGCCCCAGATCGCTCGAACGTCCCCGCCCAACCTGAGTATCTCGAGCAGTTCGTGGCGGGCGGAGTTTACTTCCTGCCGGATATACCTGAGTCCCTTGAGGGTGAGGCAGGGGGGAGGTTGGTTTGGTGTAGGTAGGCATCGGTCATATGATAGCACGCTCGCCCGCCGGAGCGGGGTAAACCCGCGTGGTTGGTGCCCCGCGGCCCCGGTGCAAGGGGGCAGTCTACGGGAAACGATTACTTCGTAGTGGGCGGTTGGGAAAGGAAAGCAGGGCGGGGGAGCGGGTGCGGCGGCGGCGGCGTAGCTGTGTGTCTATGGCTGGAAGACGACCCCTCACCGCAATCGAGGAGCGCAAGCTCCTCAAAGTTACACGCCGGCTCAGTCCTCGGGACCGGGCCTTTATCACCGCCCAGTGGCTCATGGGTTTTCGCCTGAGCGAGACCCTGCGGCTCAGGATCGGCGACATTTTCCGTGACGGAGAAATCGTGGACAAGGTCGGCATCGCGCCGCGCAACATGAAAGGAGGCTTTGGCAAAACGCGATGGGTGCCAGTGCTGCCTGAACTGCACCGCGCCCTGGAAAGCTACCTGGGGTGGCTGCGGCGCCGCATCATCCTTCATCCCGACCTGCCGTTGTTCGACTCCCGCGTGGCGCGCGCTGATGGCACGCCGAAGGCCATCGGTCGCGAGCGCGCCAGACTGATCATCAAGCAAGTCTTCGCCAAGGCGGGGATCTTCGATGACGGGAGGCTAGGCAGCCACAGCTACCGGAAGACCTGGGCAAAGCATGTGTATAAAAACTCCGGGAACTGTATCCTGACCGTCAAGGCGGCTCTCAACCATAGCAGCGTCGAGGTAAGTCAGGCTTATTTATCGGTGGAGGAGGAGGACGTGGTGCGGGCTATCCGGGGGTGTGATTTTACCCGGAAGCCGCGCGCCAGCCAACCCAAGGCGGCTGGGCGCGCCGAAAGTTTAACCGTGGTGGCCGCGTAGGTGGGCCGCTCGTGATCGGCTACGGCACTCACCGTCGATCGCAAAAAAGTCCCCGGCTCCTTGCGGAACCGGGGACCTCGTTTTTCGCCGTCGCATCGGCCTTCTCATTCTAAGCCGCCATGCGGCGGACAGCACTGTCGTTGCTCCTAAGCCGCCAGTGCGGCGGACTACATCGGACCTGCCCAACGCGCTGGGAGGCCGAAAGGGTTTAGCTCGCTGCCATCGCGCTGGTTGTCAGATTGCCGCAGGCGGCGAGGGGAGCGTCCGCCGGTTGAGACGGAGAGACGCGAGGAAATCGATGCCCGCCTTGCACTCGAAGAAGAAGTAGCTGGTGAACCGCATCCGCTCGGGCGCGGAGTCTTCAGACTTCGTGTCCTCGCGATACATCTGGAAAACGGCCTCCAGATTCTCGGGGTCCTTGCTGGCCCAGGCCGCGAGTGCCGAGAGATAGGTGGCGAATTCCTCGGGGCGGAGCTCGGCCGGCATGATGATCGGGGCGGTGATGCGTTTGTCTTTCATAAGGGTAGTTGGTTGAATGATGCAGAGCGTTAATTTTAGGTAGGGGACGTTGTGTCCTTGCCTGCCATACTATTGCACACAACATATAGCTTGTGCCGATGCCTGACACAAAGCCTCGCAAAAAGCCCACCGGCCCCGGGGCGGACCTCCTCGCTTTCCTCGAACGGGAAAAGCTGAATCTGCGACGTATAGCCGACCGCGTCGGACGGGCCGAGCGGTTTCAATTACGCCGCATCCGCCAGGCCCTGGGTCTGGATCAGCGCGATGTGGCACGGGCCTGCGGCATGACGCAGCAAAGTCTCTCTCAGATGGAGTTCAGGGAAAACGCGGAAACCATATCCATCGGCAAGCTCCGCAAAATTGCCCGGGCAATGGGTTATGAAGTGGTTTACTGTTTAGTGCCGACCAGAAAACGAAAAAGCGGGCAATGAAGCCCTAGTGGCACGGGCAAGATAACCACGGGTCGGGGATTGGGCGGCGAAGGCGACGAATGTGCGGTAATGGTCATGGGGCCCCACAATCACTTCTACTCGGAATGCGCGCTTGGCAGGTGGAGAGGCGAGGGTGGGCGGGGTCCTGACGGCTTCAGGGCTTCGGATTCGCCCGGAGCAATTCCTGCAAATTCAGCAATAGCCGGCCCTGCATTTCCGGGACCGTGCAGTGGAACACTTCCGCCAAAGCCTCGACGGCAAACCGGACCGTCGGGGGGCGCGACACGGCCCCGCCGAATTCCACAAAGGGCCCGTCGGTTTCCGTCAGCAGCCGATCCAGCGGCACCTCCGACCTCAGGATGCGACTGGACCTGGGGTTCGCGAGCACTTCCGTGTTGACCGAGAAATAACAACCCGCCCGCACCGCGCGCGCTGCCTCCTTCGCCGTCCCGGAGAACCAGTGCAACACGACCTTGCCGCGATCCGCGGGCAGCTCGGCCTCGACTAGGTCGAGCACCTTGGTCGCGCACCGGACCGAATGCACCGAGAGCACCTTGTCGCCCGCCCGCGCGCACAGCCGGAGGATCTCCCCGAATACCCGTTGCTGCTCCGAAAACGAGCCGTAGTGGGTCGGCGAGGCGTCCAACCCGATCTCGCCCACATAGCGGGTGCGGGGCAGGAGTTCTGCGAATAAATCCAGCTCGTCCGCCCGGTCCTTGACCAGCTGGGGATGCAGTCCCAGCGCGGCCCGGACATGGCGGGTGCCGGACGTCATCTCAAAATTACGGGGGAAAGCCCGTGGCGTCGTCGTCACCGCCAGGGTCTTGATTCCCGCCTCCTCGGCCTCCCGGATTACTTCCTCAAAGTCGGGATACAGGTCGAGGTGACAGTGAAAATCGATCAGAGAGGCGTTGTGCATCAACGGGGATGCGCCATGGCTTTGCCTAGGAAAGCCTCAAGCTCAAGCATGCCTTCACGATAAACCCTGCTCAATTCCGTTAGGTCCCCCGCCACGTCGCTCAGGGGCCCGGGCTTGTGGATGGCATAGGTGGCCAGCGACGGACGCTGGCGGAGCCGGGCACCCGCCACGCTGATGGAGCGGACATATTCCCCGATGGCCGTCCGGGAGTCCACCGCCGCGTTCGCCAAGTCATGGTGATAGGCTGTGGCATCCGGCAGCTTGCCGCCATGGAGTGATCCCCGGCGGATCAGGCACGGCAGGCAATGGCCGCAGTGTCCCCAATTCATCTTCAGGTGCCGATATTTGGCGGGCGCGGCGCAGGACATGGTCTCGGGCACGATCTTTTGCAGGAAAGCCCGGTCGGCACACGCTGCGACCATTTCCCCTTTGGTTTTCTTCACATAGGGATTTTCCAAGGTGTTCTGGATGCCCAGCCGCGCCAGCATCTCGTTCCACCGCGCCATGTAGAAGGGATGGGCCGTCCGCGTGCTCAAGGCCCCCAACCGCAGGGGGTCGAGCGGAACATTCAGCGCGATAAATCCATTTTCAGGCACCCACGTTGTGACGGGTCGCCCGAAGCCGCTTGCCGCATAGGCGGCCATCGAAAAGAAAAGGAACGACCGGGTTCTCGTGGTGTTTTCCTCGCCTTGGGCCACCGCATCCTTCGGGAACGAGTTGCTCCCATGCACCCGCCGAATCGCCGGCGCGCCATACTGGCGGCGGAGTGCGGCCACCACCGCCTTCTGGTAGCCCCCCGATTGTGGGGACACATGGCTGACGAACAGGGGCTTGGTCCCTGGCGACAATAGGTCGATCGCACCGATGCAGCTGTCCAGTCCGCCGGACAACATCGAGAGACAGTCCGGTTGGTCGAGGTTCAACCGTTTCGGGGCGGGCACCAACCGGCTCTGCCCGCGGGGACGCGAGCGGAAACTCACGGTCCACAGGTCGCCACTCAGGAAATTCAGGGCCCGGATCAATCCGGGCTGCACGCCGGCCCACAAGGCCGGGTCCGCGACCGGCATGTAGACATGGATCTCGCGGGTCCAACCGTCCTGGGAGTGTGCCGCCCGGGAAATCCGGGTGTCGATCCCGGCGATCGCCGTGGCCAGCACGAGCAGGTCCAGCGCGGCCTCCGAGGGCGTGAGTTCCTCGCGTTGCACCTGCTGCATAAACTCCGAGATCCCGAAATCCAGCGTTCCGGTCAGGTCGAGCAGGTCCACGTCCGACACATGGGCGGACGGGTCGGCGATCTTCGGTTTGAAGGCATCCGCCGTCCCCAGCCGGAGAATGACATGCTGCCGCTTCATAGGTCGTTGGCCCGCGTCACGACCATGTCCCACGCCGATTCATAGACCCGGTCGGTGAGGGCATTGAGGTCACGGGTCGCCATCCCGCCCGGGTTCACGGCATTTTGCCCCACGCTGTCCCGCACACTGGAGGTGATCAGGTCGCGCACATCCCCCTCGATGGCCAGCACCGCCGCGTTGTCGTCCGGCAGCGTAATGCCATTCTGCCCGATATCGTTGAACACGCGGTCGAAGATCGTGTTCCCCACATATAACACGAACAGCTCGTTGAGTTCCTCCACCGTGAAGGCATCGCCATTCACCAGCCCGGCATCGGAGATTTCTGCCACTGCCTCGCTCAGCGCATCCCGCGCGATGCTCTCGTCATGGTTGCCCCCGTCCTCCCGCGCGCACAAGGCGTCGATCAATTGCGGATAGATTTCCGAGAGTGGCCGCCCGGCCAGGTGCCCGAGCCCGATCGACCGCAAGGCCGCCGCCGTTCCTTGCGCCTGAGCCGTCTGGCCGAAGGACAGGAGGCGTGCGGCGGTCCGCTTGGGCACGGCCATCCGGTGGCCGGCCATCCGGCTGCCTCCGCTGCCCGTTTGCACATAGCCGGACAATGCCCGGCCCAAGGCCGAACGGTCCCCGGAGCTGGCATAGCGCGTGAAGTTGGTCCGAGCATCGCGGAAGCGCTGGGCCTCCGGGGCGGGAACAATAGGGGGTGGCGTAGCCTGGGGCGCCGGGCTCGGCGCCGGTGCACCATCCGCCGGTGGCGGCGCGGCCGGCGGGTCAGTTACCCAGGTCGGCACGAGTGGCGTGCCCGCCCCGGGTCCCGACGAACTTTTCGAGGTTCCCATGGGGCTAGCCGTTCAGCACGGGGCTGCGTTTGGCGGCATTGCGCAGCTCCGTGTTCTCCTGCTGTTCGCCCCATTTCTTCAACAAGACAATGTAGTCCGCCTTGGGTTTGGCCTCGCTCACCGCATCGCCCCAGCCGGCGGTCAACCAAGCTCCCGTTTTCGCGACCGGCACGGCGGCCAGCAGTTCGACGACCAGCGGCTGCAATTGTTTGTGGACGGTGGCAAGCAGGGCGATCCCGTTCGCGGCGGCCGGTCTCGACTTGAAATCGGGCGTGCCAAGCAAGGCTTCCCGCAGAGCATTGAACAGCAGGCGCGCCTCGGTGTCCTTGAGCGGCTCCACTTCCTTGCGCAGGCGGACCAGCGACATGGAGCCCGAGTTCAGCTTGTCGAAGAGGGGCTCCAGGGGTCCCAACGTCGCTGCCGCCCCCGAATACGCACGCTTGTCGCGCGTGAGGAAGGCATAGGGCCTCAGGTCGAGCGCACCCAGGATGGGGCGCAACGTCAGCCAGCCCTTAACGGTATCGTCAGGCGGCCAGTCCGCGAACGCGCCGCTTTCAGCCGGGGTGCCGCCGCTTTTGTCGCCTTCCAGCACAGCCAGGCTCGGCAGCTTCCCGTCCGGGGAACCCGCCAGCGAGTTGATCACCGTTTCGTAGGCCGCATGCCCGAAACGCTCAAGCAGCATCAGCTTCGCCAGTGCCGGCCGCTCGATGGCCGTATCGAACCCGCGCGCGCGCGCGATGGCCTCGCGCATCAGCATAGCGTTCAGGAAGCGTTTCAACTGGCGCGGGTTTCCTTTCGTGCCCTCGGTAAGAATCGGCGTCAGCTGAGCTGAGAGGGTTAGGGCTTGGGCCACGCCGGCGGGAACCTGGCCGATTTTCGCGGACACCGTGGCATGGTCGAGGCCGTGGGTGCTCCAAGGTTTGGCCAGCAATTCTCGGCCCAACTTTAGGTAGGGTTCGAACGCGGTGCTGTTGTTCAGCTGATTCTCGATCAGGAGGAGCGAGAGGTAAGTCCGGGTCTCCGCCGGCCCCAGTGCCGGCACGCGCACCGGCACCTGGATCAATTTCTCGAGGTAGTTGCGCGCATATCCCGCCGCGGTCACAGAGCTTGGCAGCTCGGGAAAATGTTGTTTCACGGCGTATTCCACCATCATCTCGTCGACCGCGATGACGAAGGCGGACCGGTCGACAAACAGGAATAGGCGGATGGCTTCGAGCGTCTCGATAATGGTGTTCGGTAGGCATCGATCGAGGTCATCAACGAGAATTACCAGCTGGGCGATCTTGGCCTCGTCCAGCAGCGCCTTGAAGTCCTCCCGGAACCGCTGCACCTCCGTGGGCACATCAGACGCTTCCGCCTCGTCGAGCATTTCGCCGGCGGACTCGGCGAGCTGCGAGGCATCGGCGGACGTCATGGCCTCCTTGCCCTTCGCCAGGACGCTCTGTGCGATGCTCGCGAGGTCCGAGAGTTGGTCAGGGGTGGGGATGCCGGTTGCGAGCGTGAACCCGATTCCCCCGGCCTTTTTCGCGACCTTGAGCCAGTTGATCCGTTTGAAGAGCTTCCTGACCTTGCGCTTGAGTTCGACCGTCGTAGGTCGCGCGCGTTCGATCTCGCCCACAATCGATTGCAGGATCGCGACCTTGGCATCCTCAAATCCTTGGAACGTCCAGCCATTGAATCGCACGCAGACTATCTTGCTGTTACCGGCCATCGCGATCTCGACCATCTTCAGCACGCTCGACTTTCCGGCGCCCCAGTCGCCGTGCACGCCGATGGTGATTGGAGCATCCGGGGTCCGCTCGATGAGGGAAACCACGCACCGGGCGATTGGATCGTATTGAAGTAAGTCTACCGCTGTCTCGTTGTCGTTAAGAAACATAGTCGAATGGCCGGCGAGACGCCGGAGTCCGGTGGATAGAGACCGATTCGCGACGCAGAATTACCGCAATTCCGCAGTCGGGGCAGGGACGTGTGTGCATGGATCTTCCTTATCGAGCGGCCCGCTGTTATGACGACAGTGGGGAATTGCCGGGCTAAAGCGAGTCCGATCCCACCGTAAACCATATGGTATTGCTCGTGGTTTGTTACCTCGCACCGAGCGCGTGTTCCGGATCAAAGGTATGCTTCGGGCCCCGAAGGCACGATACGCCTAGTCCGTTACCTTCGGGCTGAGGCCCCTCGGCTGGAACGACCTGGCTATGGGGAGGGCTGAAAATGACTTTCTCAGAGAGGAGGGGCCGACCTTGGGGTGGTTTTCCGTTTCAAATTCGTGGCGTGCTACAATCCGGCAGGGCGTTTTACCGCCACTCCTATGAAAATCAAAATTACCTCCGACCGCGAAGCCCGTATCTGGGCGCTCGCTCTTGCCATTGTTGCCCGCACCAAGATCAAGTCCCGACATGCTGTCGGATTGGCTGAACATTTTGCTTTGTGCCTCATGCCGGAGGACATCGCAGATGCCAAGGAACTAGCGGAGGTTCTGGCTGATGACTGGTCGGCATAAGTCGCCGGGCCGGCCTGGAAAGTCCCGCCAAACTGCCGTGCTAGTCTTCGTGGATGAAAAACAACTACCCCTTCCACATCGAATACACACGCGCGCTCACGTCCGAGAACGTGAGCGCTCTCAGGAAACTGATCGGCCGCGCCCTCCGCGCGAAGCCCCAGAAGGAATTCTTCACCGGGGACAAGACGGGAAAGCCCCTGACGCACTACGAGGAACTCGCCACCGCCGTGTGGCGCACGTTCGAGGCCGGCCACGTTGAGCACGGGCGCCTGTTTCTGGATGCCGGGCTCCCGGTGGATATTTTGATGCCGGACGTCGATGGCATCAGCTGGGATACCCTTTGGACCCCACTTGATGTTACGCTCTTCGCGGGTGACGGCGATGAGGGTGGGAAGTTGCAGCTCACCAAGATGCTCCTTGCTGCCGGTGCCGATACTCAGCGGCAGTTTTGCAGCCTGGACGGTCAAGAATATCAGACACCTGCTCTTGTGAGAACGATCGCGGCAGCCCGGGCACTCTGGGAGTTTGGCGTGCCGCCCGAGGATTTCGTTTTGCTGCCACCGCACCTTCTCGCCCGCCTCTGACGCGGCATGGTGTTACCCTGAGTATGCCCACTTCGCCCGGGGCTAAGGACGGGCCTGGGCTGACGCCATTCTTCGTGCTGCATGCCCCAGATTGATCAGCCCGGGGTGGTCGGAGGGATTTAGCCGTTTTGCGGTGCTGGTGCTATTCTTCAGTCCGGCGATCCCGCCGAGTCGCATTCATTCCCTCCAACCCCCAAACGCCATGCCAACTGAAAGCAGCTACTACATCGCCCTCCAGCACGCTCTTGAAACCAACAATACCGGCGCCATCGAATCGCTCGTCCGGCGCGCCATGGAAGCCTACGCCAAGGCTTTGTTCTTCGGCGCCCGCCAGCCGCGGATTTATACCGATCTGAATTTCATCGCCTGGAAGTGCGTCAACTACTGCGAAATGCGGCCGACGCGTCTCCTCCTGGCTGCAGGGCTGCCGATTGAATCAATCCTGCTCTCGCGGGTGCCACACTGCAACCGCTTCACGGTGCTCGAAACCGCAGTGTGTGGTTTCAACCGGCTGGCGACCGTAGCAGTCCAGGCGGAACTCATCGATATGTTGCTGGTAGCCGGGGCGAGTTACACCCGGGAAATCCAGCACAACGGCTATTACAGGGTCCCTGCGCCCATCACCTCGTTTGTGAGGACGACTGCCGTTGCGCGCGTTTTCATGAAGCATGGTGTGGCTAAAAGCGCTTTCACCGGCATGCGGAGGGATATTCGCGCACGGCTTTGAAACTACCCGGAGCCAGGTGGGCCTACGCAGGCTTCGCTTGGTTCACCAAACCTCAAAATCCCCAAAATAATGTCTTCGGAAAACGTCTATGCCCTCGCGCTCGCCCACGCGCTTAAGACACGCAACGCAGATGCGCTCCAACTCTTGGTCAAACATACGATGCATGAATTTGCCAAGGCCAGGTTCTTTGGCGCCGTCGAGCCCGTCAATTATGCGGCCTTGGAGGCTGTCGCATGGGAAGCCTTCTTTTGCTGTCGGGTGCGTTCCAGCATGATGCTGCTGGCGGCAGGGTTGTCGATCGAGACCAAGCTAGGCGCGCCGGGCGATCGCGGCCAACAATACACCCTGCTGGAAGCTGCGGTGCACGGCTTCGAGACTTCACGGGCAGCGCAAGCGAAACTGGTCGAACTATTGCTGGCGGCAGGAGCCGTCTACGATCGAACCCCGCAGAGCGATTGGCGCCATCCGAAACCCATTACGGCGTTTGTCCGCAAGCCCGCCGTGGCTCGTGCCTTCATGAAGCGTGGCGTGCCGGTCCGCGCTTTCACTGGCATGCATCGAAATTTTCGCCAGCAACTGGAACGCTATCTATCGGTGATACAGGTTTGGGGCTTGGGCGAGGGCGGGTGTTAGGGCTGTGGAAAATGGCGAGCAGGCTCGCCGGTGAGTTTCAGAACGGAATTTCGTCCATGGGCTCCCATCCTTCGGGATCCACCTTGCTCCATTGGTGCAGGCCTTCGCCTACCTTGCCGGTGGCTGTATGCAGGTCCATGAGCTGCTTGTGGTAGGCAACGAGCCGGTGGAGGCGGAACAGTGCGGTGGTGCCACAAGCGCTCTGGCCGCCGGTGACATGGGTTTGGATGTCCTTCAGCACGGCAGCTTGGACTTCAATCGAGTGCGCGAGGCGTTCGACGATGTATTGTTCGATGGGTTCGATGAGGCGGGTCAGTTCAGGGGGTGGAGTTTGCATGATCCCCTACGATAGCACGCCACTTAGACCGGTGTTCCGGCGGGGGATGGTTTGAGCCCGTAGCTTTGGTGAAGACCGGCCTTTTCCCACCCAACGAGTCACCAGCCCCATGAATAATCGCAATCCCCAGCCTGAAAGAATGTTTCCGCCCGCCACTGGAATAACGACTGCGAGGCGGAATCTGATTTCGCACCTGGTATACCTGGCCCGTAATCGAAGCACGATCGATCTGGGTGCAGATCCGCTCACCAGTCCGTATGGTGTGGGTGGCGCGTTTCTCGACGCCCTGCATCATATCGAGGAAATCCTCGACCCCGGCGTTCCCGCGGTCGAGGTCGGGACGGCCGAGGCAGTCGAGCGCGCCCTAGTCCGCCTTCAAGGACTTTGGACGGAAATCGTAATTGGTGAAACGGATCCCGTTCGGGCTGACGAAGCGTGCAACTACGCACACAAGCTGCTGGCGCGTTTCCCCCGGCCAATGGCGCGCTACGTCAACGAGTGCGTCGCGGCTTGGCCCAAGCCCGAGGTCGGGCTCGATCTGCTGGCCCAGGCGAGCCACTTCATCAACACGATGGAAGAGGGCGTGGCGGTCGGCTTGGCGCAGAGCCACGTGATCCGGGTGCTCCTGGCGCGGAAGCAATGTGCGACCGTGGCGGTCCCTGCGCCAGCCAGTGAACACATGGAACTAATCCTCGCGACTCCATCCGCGAAGCCAGTTTCCACTCCAGTGCGCGGGAGAATGATCCCAACCAAGAACCATGTCGCGGCGTGTGAGCGGGTAGTTGAAATGGGTGAACTCTTCTTTGATGCACGCCCGAGTGGAACGCGCCTCAGTCTAAGGTTGTTCCCGCTCGTCGTGGGACCCACCGGGGCGGGCAAGAGCATGCTCTGCAAGACAGCGGCTACCAGGCTGGGGGCTGATTATTATCGCATCACGCGCGGTGACTGGATGCCCCGGGGTAGCAAGAACGGCCGCCCCACCGTCTTCCTGATTCTTGATCGGCTGCTCGCCAGCCGCCGGCTCGTCCTTGCGGTAGATGAAGCCGACAAGCTCGATCTCGATTTCTCGAAGGAGTTCTCCGCTGCGATCGGCACGGAGCTCTGGAACACGCTCGATGGATACTTCCCGGTGGTGGACTACCTGGCGGAGACCAAGTTTGGCAATGATCCCGTGCCGACGGTGGAGGAGATTGAGCGCAGGGTGCGGACTGGCCTTTTTATTGTCGGATCCGGGACCTGGCAGCATGTGTTCGCCAGCGGCGCCAAGTCCGCCGGTCTCGGGTTTAATGCCGGCACGGGGACCGGGCAGGTAACGTTGGATGCGATTGAGAAGCACGGATCGATTAGCCCCGAGTTACTCCTGCGGTTTAACAGCGACCTCGTTTTCCTCAACTACCCGTCCCAGGGCGAAACCGCAGAGCTTCTCCGGGAGACAGGCATCACGGCCCTAGCTGATGAACTAGGAATCCGCGTCACGCCCGACGACGTGGTGTGGACGAAGGGCGGAATGCGCGTGTTGGAGACCCTGACCACCCGGCTCACGCTGGAAAAATATCGGCGTGGTAAAGCGGCCAAGCGAACTGCCGCACCCCATGAGGTATAAAAAAGGGCGTCCGGCAGAATGCCGGACGCCCTTGATGGTTACAGGTTGCCGTTACGGCAGCATTTCGTGGCGCCGGGTTGGCTTGAGGTCGACCTTGGCCGCGTCCGCGAGTGCCACGATTTCCGGCGCGCTGCGGAACGAGAGCACTTCGTCCGCGGCGATGAGGTCGATCTCCGGGCGAAAGCGCTCGAAATCCACCGGGCTGGATTTGGCCGCCCACTTGGGGGCCAGTTCCAGCACGAAGTTGGCGATGCTCATGCCGGCCTTCGGATGATTCTTGCACAGGTCCTTGCTCATGGAAGGGTAGACGCTGAGGACCTTGGCAATCATGTCCTGCCAATACATCACGTCGACCGACTGCGGATTGGCAGCGTCCTGCACAAACGCGCTGATGAAGGGGAGGCCGACCTGTGCAGTGATCGGCAGGAAGATCGGGACAAATTCACCGGGTCGGAGCGGAGGCTCCTCCTGCAGGCCGATGACGCTGCCGTCGTGGCCAACAACTTGAATGAAAGGTTTCTCCGGCGAACCGTAAAAGAGGTCTTTGAGACCCGGCGAGGCTTTGGCGTCCGTGCGGTAAGCACAGATCATGGGGATGTCATTTTTCATTTATGCGTGTGGGGTTGGTTATTCGGGCAAGATTGCCACTGCCCCTTAATAGCACGCCGTTTTGCGGGGCCCTCCGGGGTCGTAGCTTTGGGGTATGGCTGCCCGTAAACCCCTCCAAGATCACGAACTCGCCGCGCTTCATGCCGTGCTCGATCACTTCCCGCTACGGGACCAAGCCGTAGTCGGCGTTGGGCTTAATTGCGGATTCCGCGTGTCGGAGTATCTCCCGCTCCCAGTCGGCGCCGTGGCCCTGGCCAATGGCACCATCAAGGATCACCTCACAGTTACGCGCGCGCGCATGAAGGGCGGGCAGGGCGCGCGCAAGCGTTCGGTCACCTCGCGCAGTGTGCCGCTCAATGCCGCCGTGAAGGCGATCCTGCAAAAATACCTTTTCGCGCGGTTTGGCTCCGGCCCCTTCGACCTTGAGGCTCCGCTCTTCCCGAGCCGCAAGCACGCTCACCGGTTGTCCCGTTGGAGGGCCAACGTAATTATTCACGCGATCTTCGAGGCGGCCGGCCTCCATCAGCACGAATTTTACGGCTCCCACACGCTCCGCAAAACCTTTTGTCGGTTGGTCCACCGGAACACAAAAAACGATATCAACCTGACCCGTGCCGTGATGGGCCACCGGTTTTGCAACACGACCCAGGCCTACCTGCACGTGGAAGAATCAGAGATGGCGCAGGCCGTTCTGAACCTGCCCGATCATTCCATTAGCGTGGCCGCCAGTCAGCAGGCTGCCTCATGAACCCTGTTTTCACTCTCCACTGGCCCCGCGGCCCCCCCGATAACCCATTACGGATAAAAGGGGGTGTTCACGCCTCAGGCGCGCAGCCAGAAATCCTCCGGCTTGTTCTTCGCCCAGTCCCAGGCCGCGGCTTTTATCAGTGCGCCGGCCTTGTCCAGGCGGCGGGGCAGGGGCCGGTTGCCTTTCCTCCGGTAATGCTGGGCGATTTCCAGGGTCAGCAACTCGGCTTCGTCTTGAAGGGGAAGGAACTCAGGCTTGGCCACCTTGGCCCTCACGCTGGTGCGAAACTGCTGGAAACTGGCGCCGGTGAAGATCGTTTCCGTAAAGGCCGCGAGCACGTCTTGGCAAAGCCTCTTGTCTGATCGCCGTCCGCGGATCGCGAGGCGCTGTAGCTTTCGAACCACCTCGATCGGCAGGGTGAATTCGACGGTGCAATTCTTGGGGGACGTGGGGCGGAAAAACGGACGGGGGGTGCTCATCACCAGACCTTGCCGCCGGGGCAGATGAGAGCAATGCTTATCACCCGAGTGGATGTGCGCGCGACGGCTTGGTGGAATGAGAGTTTTCCGTGTGGAAAATGTGAGCCGGGAATTTGCGAGGTGTGCGCTGTGTCCGTGGTTGCTTCCGCCCACAGGTCCTCACACTCCTCCCTTCATGGGGGATTTGTGAGCGGAAAGTGCACACGGGGATTTTGGCCGATGAACTAAAATGGCGTAATTGTCGGATGGGGCAGGCCCGGCGAACGCCCGAAATGCTTGAGCTAGTATGTCAGGTGCACATCCCGACAAATTCGAAATCACGTCCAACCGCCAAATACCCGCTCGATCCCAATCAAACCTCATTTGATCTCGGCCCGATGTCGGTGCCGCCGGTGTCCCCAATCGTTACACCGCCGGCCAAGGATCTGCCCGTAGCGCGAAAAAGAAAAACCAAGGCCAAGCCGGTCACGCTTCCGGCGGATAGGCCAGCGGGCCCGCGGCGCGCGCGGATTTCCTTTGAGGCTCCGCTGCGACTCAACCGACGGCTTGAGCGGGTCGCGCTGGAGAAGGATCGCACTAAGACCACCATCCTGCGCGATGCGCTGGAAGCCTACCTGAAGAAGCTGGACACACCGGAGGACGAGCCATGAGCCATCGCATGCAGCGCGATCGAAAAAGGCACCGTGGCTCCATCCGGACCCTGCGTCGCGTGCGTTATCTTGTCGCCGGACTCAATGCGGCCCTCGCCGATCCGGAGCTGGCCGGGCACGTGGCGTTGCTGGGCAACCTGTTTACCCCAAGGCACGGGAAAAAAGTCACCGGGCTACAGTTGGCCAACGCGCTCGCGGCGAAGCACCCCGACACCGGTGTGCAGTTACGCGCGCGGGTGAACACCGGCACGCGCCAGGAAGGCAACCGGCGGGTAAGCAACGTCTGCTCGGGATTCGACATTCCGCTGGCCGTGGGGAAGGACGTGAGCGTCGCGGCCTTGGTGCTCGAGGATAAATTTGTTTTGAAGGCGAGCCTCACGGCGATGCGCCAGGCGGCCCGCTGGCTGGGGAAGCACATGGACCGCCGGCTGCGCAAGAACCGCCAGAACGCAACCGTTCCCACCGGCACAAGTGCGATGTTCTTTTTGCCCGAGAAGTCGGGACGCCACGGGCAGCCCCAACTTCATGCGCATGTGATTTTCCCCAATGTGACCACATTCCAGGAAAACGACCGGAAGCGGCATTGCGCGGCCCATTTCAAGCGGATCACGAAGCTCGCGGCCACGGCCCAGCGCCGCATGAACGCCCAACTCGCCCGGAACCTGAAGAAGGCCGACTACCAAGTGGAGCTAGTCGACGGCGTCTGCCGCCTGCCGAGCGTGCCGCGGGAATTGTGTGTCCGATTTTCCCCGGTGAGCGCGCTGCTCAACACCTCCGAAACCGGTGAGGACGCACCCCGGCGTCAGTCCACCAAAGCCGAGGTGCGCCGCCGAGAGAATCGCTACCTGCACTCCCGGCCCGCCAAGAAGGTCATGACCTTGCAGGAGTGGCGGCAACAGTGGGCGCAAGGGATCGGCGTGGAATCGCTGAAGGCCGAAAAGAAAAACTATCGCGCGACGCGTTTCCAGCGGCCCAACAAACCGGTGGGGAAATCCCGTGAGCCGGCGAACATTACTCCCTTGGCGCCGGCGCTTCCAGTGGCGGCTTACCGCGCGCCTCTCGCGGCCGACGACGCCTTGGATGAACACCGCGCTGCTGTGCCGGAATTCAGATCGCTGGGGGCCGCCTTGCGCATGCGCTTGCAGCAGGAGATGACTCCCGAAATGAGAGGCCAGGTCGCGGACCTGGATTATTCCTGCCCCGAGAACCAGCCGGACCTGGAGCATCACACGGAAGCGCTCCGCACCTTACTCCGACTGGTTTTCCCGCGCGTCATGGTGCATCAGAAGTATACCGTGGCGAAGGAAGCGGCCTTCGCTGTCAAAGGGACACCAGCGACCCGACCCGATTTCTCCCGGATCGTGGCGGAGACCGCCACGGTCCTCAATGCGGAGCTGGGCCATGCGCACGTCCGCGCGAACTGGCCGTCGGTCTTGCGCTGGCTGCACATGGAATTGTCGCATCAAGCGCCGGAACCGGTCCGGCCCGTCAGCCGGACTCGCCGCGCCCCGAGGATTGAACCGGTTCAGCAGCCGAAGGAACCGCTTAAGCAGCCGAAGGTGGCAACTGATCTGCCGGCCCCCGTTCTCCAATCGCTCCCGCTTCCGCCCGAGCCGACATCAGAACCCGAAATGGAGATGCTCCCATGAGCAGGCACTTGCTGTATTTCCCGTGTCGAGACGCGGTTTTCAACTGGTTTGAGAGCGACGGCAAAACTGACGTGCCGCGCGTCACCGTGGATCTCCTCGCTGAACAACGCAAATTCGAGTGCCAGCCCGGCAATGGCGAACGCCGGATTACTTGCCACGGATGTGGCGACACCCGTGCACGCTACGTGGTCTGCTATCGCAAAGGGAAGTTCACTGATAAGCTCTACCCCCGGCGCTATCCGGGGTCGGGCCAATGGCACCAGCCCGGCTGCTTCTCTCACGCGAGCGAGCTGTCCTCGGCGCCCGGTGACAAGGCACAGCCGCCGCAAATCACACCGGGCGGGGACTTCGCGGCCCTCAGATCCGACCTAGGTGACCCTGAGCTGCGGGTAGTGGCGATGCGGCGCCGCAATCCCACCCAGGCCGCCTCCAGCCGAGGACCTGGCAACCGAAGCGTGAACCGTATGACGATCGGTTTGCAGCGGCTTGCGCGAGACCTCCTGCAGCGGTCGGGCGTCTGTCATTGGCGGCCAAAATACGGATCAACCCGAAGCGAACGCGTGTTCAACGGACTCGTGAAAGGCGCGCTCAATGCTGTCGCCGGCGAGACCACCGGTCTTTCGGGCGCGGTCATCAAGAGTCTGCCCGGGGTGGATTTTGTCCCCTGGTCATTTCTAGATCCTCGGCGCCCCAAGACGGCGCCCGACCTCACAAAATGCGTGGGCTTCGGCTTTATCGAAAGTCTGGGCGCCGAGAACGTTCACGGTGCGCGCATCATGCGACTGAGCAATCATCCGGACTGCCCGCTCGTGGTTCCGCGCATGCTGCTGGACCGCGAACAGCGAAACCCCCGGTCGCCGTTGCACACCCGCTTGGCGCATCCAGTGTGGGTGATCTTCGTGGCAGGCAAGTTTGCTGGAACGTGGAAGGCGCATGCGATCGCGGCTTTCCGAGTCACCGCGACAGGGCTTATCCCAGTCGATAGTAAGCAGGAGGAGCAGATGTTCGAACGCTTGATCGAGGAAGGGAGAATGTTTCGTCGGTTGCTGCTGCCGCCTCCGGAATCTGCGAGCAGTAAGTTCATTCCCGATGTGCAGTTGTTGGATACCGCTAGGCGGCATTTTCTGGAGGTGGCCGGCTTGATGGCGGATGAGGTATATGCCGCCGATATCGCCCGAAAAAAGGCGAAATGGGGAGAGGGGTTACTGGTTTGGGACACGCGGATGCCGTTGCACCTGTTTTCACTGCCGCCTCCGGAAGCGGTTCCCTACCAGCACCCTAACCGGCTGCCTCGGGATCCCCTTTGGCTAACTCCGGCGGAAAATGAGGTCGTGCTAGAGTAACGCAGCATGACACCCCCTAAACCCAGCACGAAATCCACCCTCGCCGCGCAGGAGACTCCTTCCGCCGGCGTTTCCGCCAACGACACTAAAGCTACGGCAGCGAACAATCTTCAGGCCGCGATTCTGCAGTTTGGTCTGCAATACGATGTTCCTGTCCCCCTCGAGTATTTCGACTCCCTCATCTCCCGCAGCGGGGCGTTTCTCGCGCGCTCCGAGGGGCGTCTACATCTTGAGGAGGTGCGAAGCCGGGCGGCGGTGAAGCCTTCTGAGTTAGCCCGCTACTTGCGCAACGAGCCCCGAGCCGATCCGACGCAGAATTAAACTTCATCCGCACGACTAGGTGGTGCCCGGGGTGGGACTCGAACCCACAATCCCTTACGGGAAGAGCATTTTAAGTGCTGTGCGTATACCAATTCCGCCACCCGGGCCTGCTCGGCCCGAACACTCGCAAAAACTGGCTGGGAGACCAGCCAAACTTCTAACCCCAAATGATAATACTCATTCGCAATTCCGACAGCCGGTTACCCGCCCCCAGGCCGAAGGTGAACACTCGCATGATCACAACCAATCGCCCCAGCCCGCGGCTTCAGCGCATGCATAAAGCTGGGGCGCTGGCCGCCGCGTTCCGTGCCGAGAACCCGGGGCATGATGGGGGGTATGTCACGTGCTGGCGGCTGAGGGCCGGCCCTGGTTGGACGATCGATCTTTCGAGCCCTAACAAATTCGAACCAGGATGCATGGCTATTTCGGCATCTGGGCAAGTGTTCGTCGCGAGTGGCGGCGAGTATTGGAACGGTGCTGAAAAGTGGTCCCTGATCTACGATCCCGCGACCGTCAAAATCGTCTGCTGACCCTGTGATCATGTCCACCATCCAATCGTCCCACGAAATCCAGATGCGCTTCGAACGCAGCGCCAACGGAGTGGACAAGAAAGTGGACAAGAATTTTTTCTCTGCTACGGTAAGTTGTTCTTTCGCAGCGAGAGCCTGCTTGTCCGCAGGAGATTTTAAGTCCGATGCGTATACCAATTCCGCCACCCGGGCAGGTTTGGGATTGCCGAATCAGGATTGCGGAATGAAGTGAGGCGCGTGGCAAGAGTGTTCCCACTGTCGTCCTTACGTTCCGTCCGTCCCGGCCGGACGGGCCAGCACGCATGAAGATCGGGTTTCTGGGCGGCAGCTTCGACCCGGTGCATTTCGGGCACCTGATCGCGGCGCAGGATGTGCTCGAGCAGTTTCATCTCGACCGGCTGCTGCTGGTGCCGGCGGCCCAGGCTCCGCTGAAACCCAATGACATCCAGTCCACGGTCGAAGACCGGCTGGCCATGTTGCGGTCGGCGACCGAGTGGGACCGCCGCCTGGAGATCTCCGACTATGAGCTCCGCAAGGGCGGCATCAGCTACACCGTGGATTCCGTGCGGCATTTCCGGACCCAGTTTCCCAACGACGAGCTGTTCTGGATCATCGGCGGCGACCAGCTGCCGCTGCTGCACAAGTGGAAGGAGATCGGCGAGCTGGTGAAGCTGATCGAGTTCATCTTCCTGGAGCGGCCGAAGCACCCGACCAAGCCCCACGTCGAGATCGACGGCCTGCGCCTCCACCGGTGCGACGGCCACTTGATCGAGATCAGCTCGAGCGAGCTCCGGGCACGGGTCCAGGCGGGTCGTTCCCTGCACTATTTCTGCCCGCAGAAAGTTATCGCCTATATCGAGGCCAGGAAGCTGTATCGCTGATGCCGATGAAAGCCAAAGCCACCAAGAAAACAAGCAAACCGGCCCGCAAGGCCCCGGCCCGCGCCGCGTCCGCCGCCAAGTCCGCGGCCAAGCCGGCGGAGAAACTGATCAGGCAGATCGTGCAGGCCCTGGACGGCAAGAAGGCCGAGGACCTCCGCGTGCTGGACGTGAGCGAGCTGTCGAGCATCACGGATTACCTGGTGTTGGCGACCGGCACCTCGGAACCGCACCTGCGTGCCCTGCGCATCGAGCTCGAGCGGGTCCTCGACGACAACAAGGCCCGGATCCTGTCCGTGGACACCACGAAGGGCAGCGGCTGGACCGTGGTGGATGCCTTCGAGGTGATGGTGCATCTTTTCACCCCTGAAAATCGCGACAAATATCGCATGGAGTTGCTGTGGCGCGATGCCACCGAGTTGGCGCTGGCCAGACTTCTGAAATAACGAGCGGCGCTGAAATATAGGGGCGTATGGCACCGTTTCCGGGGGCGGTGGGTGGATTTTGGAGGATTTTTATATGGTAAAGCCGAGTCCTCACTTGGCTTGTCCTGAATAATCCTTTGAATGACACCCAGCAGTTCGGTTAACCATAAATACACAAATAAATGAATACACGTTCCACCAAGGGCTTCACGCTCGTTGAAATCATGATCGTCGTGGTCATCATCGGCCTCCTGGCCGCGATGGCCATTCCCGCGTTCCAGAAGGTCCGCCAGTCCTCGCAGGACAAGGCCGTCCTCAACAACGCCCGCCAGCTGTCGGCCGCCGCTGACCAATACTTCCTGGAAAACGGTGTTTCCACCGTCGCCTCGGACAGCTTGATTGGCGCCACCAACTATGTGAAGGCCGTCAACACGGTCGCCGGCGAGACCTATCCTGCCAACTTCACGCAGGGCATCACGATCACGATCGCTGGTGTCGCCGGTGCCCGCACCGTCACCTACGCTCCTTAAGGTTCTGGACATAAGCCTTTAGCGTAAAACCCTCCTCTCGCGGGGAGGGTTTTACTTTTTCTTTAGAAAGTTAACCCTTGAGCGAATCAGTCCGAACGGCTCTGATCCGCACTGCCCGCACTTCGCGGGCTGAAATAATACATAACCGCATAATCCAAATAACATGAATACTCGTTCCACCAAGGGCTTCACGCTCGTTGAAATCATGATCGTCGTGGTCATCATCGGCCTCCTGGCCGCGATGGCCATTCCCGCGTTCCAGAAGGTCCGCCAGTCCTCGCAGGACAAGGCCGTCCTCAACAACGCCCGCCAGCTGTCGGCCGCCGCTGACCAATACTTCCTGGAGAACGGTGTCTCCACGGTTGCCTCCGCCGGCCTCGTCGGCGCGACCAACTACGTGAAGGCCGTCAACACGGTCGCCGGTGAGACCTATCCTGCCAACTTCACGCAGGGCGTCACGATCACGATCGCTGGTGTCGCCGGTGCCCGCACCGTCACCTACGCTCCCTAAAGCGTAGCGTCCTCGCTGAGGATTCATTCTCGAGGCCGCCCCCGCAACGGGGCGGCCTTTTTTTGCCCGGCTTGCGGCCGCGCACTGCCGGTGTTAGCGGAGCCGAAACGGAGCTTTTATTTTCACACCGGGCTGTCCATCCTCGCGCACGGCTTTTTCCCGGCCGGCCGGCACCTACTACACCATGGATCGTCGCCTCGTTCTGCTCCTGTCCACCGCGGCTTTGGCCTTGATGCTGGGCTTCGTGGTTTTCACTCCCGACCAGTCGCTGCGCCTCGTGATCTACGGCGGCTATTGGGCCATGCTGCTGCTTACCCTGCTGTTCGGCTGGTCACTGCTGAAGGTAGCGCGCGATTCCCGGGCGGACCTCGCCGGCTGGAAGGAACGGCCGCGTTGGCCCGCGGCCCTGATCCTCGGCTGCGGCCTGCTCCTGCTCGCGCACGAGGCCTACGGTTTCAAGATCCTGATGGACGAGGTGATGCTGCTCGGCACCTCGATGAACATGCATTTTGACAAGACCGCGCTCGTGCCAATGCGGGGTCACGACATCCAGGGTTCGTTTCAGCTCCTGGCCGGGCAGCTCGACAAGCGGCCGCTGTTCCAGCCCTTCCTCGTGTCGGTGCTGCACGACCTTACCGGCTACCGGCCGGAGAACGTCTTCGCCCTCAACACGGTCCTCACTTTCCTGCTGCTGCTCCTCGCCTATGTCACCGGCTGCCGGATCCACGGGCGCGGCGCCGGCGCCGTGGCGGTGCTGCTGCTGACCAGCCTGCCGCTGCTTGCCCAGAACGCCACGGGCGGCGGCTTCGAGCTGCTCAACCTCGTGCTGATCCTCGCCACGCTGCTGCTGGGCATGCGTTACGTCGCCCGGCGCGACGCCAACTCGCTCGAGGCGTTCGGGCTTGCGGGCATCCTGCTGGCGAATACCCGCTATGAGTCAGTCCTTTTCCTGCTCCCGGTCGGTCTGACGGTGCTGTGGGTGTGGTGGAGCGAGCGCCGGCCGGAGCTGACCTGGACGGTCATCATCATGCCCTTGCTGCTGCTGCCTTACGCGCTGCACAACAAGGTCTTCAGCGTGCGCAGCTCCTCCTGGGAAATGGCGAGCCAGCCCGGCTTCGACCGGCCGTTTTCCCTTTCCTACATCCCGGACAACATCGCGCACAACCTGAACTTCTTCCTTAATGCCAACGGGGAGCATTCCAATTCGCTGGTGCTGTCGCTGCTCGCCATCCTCGGTCTGCCCCTGTTTGCGCTGTGGACGCTCAAGACACTGCGCAACCTGCGCGCCGCGCCGCCCGCCCACGCGGCCTTGGCGGTCTTTGCGCTCGGGTTCGCCGCCCACACCTTCCTGCTGCTATGCTACTTCTGGGGCCGCTTCGACGACCCGGTCATCCGCCGCCTCAGCCTGCCGCTGAACCTGACGATGGTCATCGCCGTCGTCACCGCCGCGTCCGAGCTCAACTGGCGCGGCCGCGTCTGGCCGCTGTTGGCCGCGGTGGTCGGGGCGGGCTTCTTCGCCCACTCGCTGCCGACCATGGCGCGGCACGGCTACTCCAGCGAGTATTACGTCGGGCGCGAGATGGACTGGCGGCGCGAGTTCATCGCGGCGCACCCGGAGCGCGACTACCTGTTCATCGACAACAACTCCATTATCTGGATCACGCACCTGGTCTCGGCCACGCCGATCCGGCAGGCCATCGACCAGAAGGGGAACATCATCTTCAATTTTCGGAACCGCATCTTCTCCGCCATCTATGTTTTTCAGCGCCTGAGCATCGACCCGGACACCGGCCGCCTGAGCGTGCCGGCCGAGGATGATCCCGGCCCCGACTACCAACTCGAGACGGTGTGGGAACGGCGCTTCACGCCACTGACCGTCAGCCGCATCAGCCGGGTGGTCTCGATCCGCGAGGGCCCGACCGTGCTGCCCGCGGCGGTAAAACCTGCGGCCCCCGAGAAAATGACCCCGGCGGAGCTGGAGAAGGTCCGCGCGCGGTTCTTCGAGGAATTCATTAAGAAGCTGCCCTGAGGGCCGCGCCCCGCCCCGTGAACGATCCGCTCCCTCTGCCCGCCCGGCTCTGGCTCCGCACCGACGTGCGGCTGGGGCTCGTGGGCGTTGCGGCACTGTTGGCGGTCTGGCTGGGTTTTCTGGGCGTGTCCGTGGAGGCGGCCGAGGTTTTCGTGAAGCGCAGCGGCTATTACGTCCTGCTCGCCACGTTCGCGCTTTTCCTGCACGCGCTCTGGCGGCTGTGGCGGACGCGCGTGGTGCCGGCGGCCGACCCCCTGACCCGGGGGCAGGCGCTGGTGGTCGCGGGGGCGATCCTGGCCTTTTCGCTGCTGGCGATCGGGTCCGAGCCGTTCCAGGGCAAGATCCTCAACGACGAGTTCGTCCTGCAGTCGACCGCGTTCAACATGCATTTTTTCCGCGACGTCGCGATGATGGTGCGGGGCTATGACATCCAGGGAGTGTTTCTCTCGACCGACAGCTACCTCGACAAGCGGCCGTATTTCTACCCCTTCCTCGTCTCCCTTTTCCACGATCTCACGGGCTACCGGCCGCTGAACGCGCACTTGGTCAACGCCCTTCTGATGCCGGCGGCCCTCTGGCTGGCCTTTGTGTTCGGCCGGCAGCTGACCGGTTGGCGCGGCGGGCTCCTCGCCGTCGTGCTGCTCGGCTCACTGCCCCTGCTGGGCCAGAACGCGACCGGCTCGGGCATGGAGCTGCTGAACTTCGTGATGATCCTCGCGGCCATGGTGCTGGCCGCGGACTACCTGCGGGCACCGCGGGACGAGGCGCTCGCCGCGCTCGGTCTCTGCGCCGTGCTGCTGGCCCAGTCGCGCTACGAGTCGGCGCTCTTTGTGCTGCCGGTGGCGGTGCTGGCCCTGGCCGGCTGGATCCGGGCGCAGCGCATCATCCTGCCCGGGCAGCTGCTCCTCGTGCCGCTGCTGCTGGTGCCCTGTGCCCTGCAGAACAAGGTGCTCTCCAATTCCCCGATGCTGTGGGAGCTGACGGAGAAGGCCGCCACGCGCTTCAGCTTCGGCTATTTTCCCAACAACATCCTCGGGGCCTACCAGTTCCTCTTCAGCCGCACCACCGAGCTGGCCAACTCGCTGCTGCTCTCGACCGCCGGTCTGGCGGGGCTGGGCTGGATGACGTGGCGGCTGGTGCGCACCCTGCCGGCGTGGCGCACGGCTTCCGCGGCGGGCCTGTCCCTGGCCGCCTTCGGTCTGGCCATCGCCGCGAACACGCTGCTGGTCTTCTGCTATTACTGGGCGAGCTTCGTGGACCGGATGGCCTCGCGCTTCAGCCTGCCGCTGCACCTGCTGTTCGCCTGCGGCGTCGTGCTGCTTATGGCCCGGCTGGACCGCTGGTGGCCGGCGACGAAGGTCCTGACCGCGGCCGGGCTGCTTTTCTTCCTCGGTTTCACCACGAGCCAGTATGCGAGCCATGGCTATTCGCACGTCGGCATCGACGAGGTGGAGTGGGAGCGGCGTTTCGTGAACGCGCTGCCGGCGGGCCCGCGGCTGATTATTTCCAACAAGTCCACCCTTCCCTGGTTGTTGGAGAAAAAGTCCTCCATCCTCATCGGCCGCGCGCGGCTGGTGGCCGACCGGCTGGCGCACCAGCTCCACGAGCCCAATTTCCGCGAGATCCTCATCCTGCAGGGCGCGCGCCCCACCACGGTCGACGGTGATTTCGAGATCGTCCCCGAGGACCGGCTGCCGGCCGGCTTCAAGGTCGAGCTGGTCGCTGAGAAACGCTTCGGCACCAAGCTGGCGCGCATCAGCCGCCTCGTCGCGCTGGAGCTGCCGCCGGACTTCAAACCGGCGGGCACGCCGCCACCGCCCATGCCGCACAGCAGCGACTGACGGATCCGAACGACGCATGCGCGCAACAGGCATCCTCCGGGACGGACGTTGGGTGGCGGTCGGCTTGTTGCTGGCCTATTACGCGGTTCTCGGCCTGGCGGGCCCTGGCGCGGAATTCGTCGCCCGCTGGCGCCTCGCGGGGGTTTACGCGCATCCCGCCCCGTTCATCGACCTGCAGGTTTTCCCCGCGGCGCGCGCGACGGTGGCGGGTGGCGGGGCGCTTTACGGGCCGAGTGCCACCGACCCGATGCAGCGGCCCTACAACTACCCGCGCGCCTGGCTGGCGTTCATGCGTTTTCCGGCGGATCCGGCTTGGTTTCGAGCGCTCGGCTGCGTGTTGGCGGTGGCGGCGATCGCGGTGGTGCTCGCTTTCTGGGGCCGGCTTTCCATCGGCGAGGGTTTTTTTGGCGGGTTGTTGTTCTGCTCCCCGGCCTTTCAGCTGGGCGTCGAGCGCGGCAACACCGACCTTGCCATGCTCGTGCTGGTGGCCGCGGGCCTGTGGCTCGCCGGGGATGACCGGCGCCGCCCGCTTGCCGCATCGTTTTGGTGGGTGGCGGGGGTTCTCAAATTGTTTCCGGTCCTCTTGCTCGGCGCCTGGTTTGATGGATCGGTGCAAGCGTGGCTGCGCCGCGTTTGGCTGCCGCTCGGTCTGTTTGTGGCGTATCTGGCGCTGACTTGGCGGGACCTTGCCCCGGTGTTGCATAACACCGGCGGCGGGTGGGTGCAGTCCTACGGCAGCGAGGTGCTGGCCGCGACCTGGTCGCAGGTGCAGGCTTTTTATGGCGCCAGCCAGCCGGGCGATCTGCCGTTCGCCGGCGTGGGCCGGTGGGTGGCGGGGGTGGGGGTGGCGGGGATGCTCCTGCGTGGCTGGCTGTCGATCGCCTCCGCATCCGGGTCGACCCCGGTCATGTCAATTGCGGAGCGCCGGGCGCTGCTGGGGTTTCGCGCCGGGACCTTGGTGTATGTTGCGACATTCCTCGCGGGTTCGAGTTTTGATTACCGGCAGTGTTTCCTCCTGCTGACGCTGCCGCAGCTGTGGGCCTGGCGGCGCTCGGGCCGAAGGCTGGCGGCGGTCGCGCTGGGGGCGATGTTTCTTTCCTTCGGCGCCAACTACCTGCTCGCGGGGTGGCCGGGGTTTTTCCTGAACGAGACCGGCGGCTGGCTGCTGTTGTTTGTCCTGGCGGTGCTGCTGGCCGGCACTTGGCGCCGGGGCATGGTTGCCATCACGCCCTGATCCGCTCCTTACTCCCTCCGTGATGAACGCCCCAGCCACCCAGTCCAACGCCGGTCCAGTCTCGCCCTGGCCGCTATTCTGGACGGTGGTGCTGACGCTCGGGGCGTGGATGGCGGGCGTGATCTGGCCGCGCTTCCTGGTCACGCTCGGCATCTATGATTACGGGCGGATGTATCTGGACTCCTATGCGATCCTGGCGGCGCTGGACGCGGTGCGCGCGGGGTCCGATCCCCACGGGGCGAACGCGCTCGACGCCCTGATGCGGCCACATGTCTATTCGGACTGGTGGCTGGGGTTGCGCTGGCTGGGCCTGACGCGGGAGCATAATTTCCTGATGGGCACGGCCTGGGCCGGTGCCTTCGGCCTGGCCGTCTGGGTCACGGCGCGGCCGCGCAACCTGCCGGAGGCGCTCTGGCTGGCCGCGCTCATGATCTCGCCCCCGATCCTGCTGGCCGTCAACCGGGCAAACAACGACCTGGTGATCCTGGTGCTGCTCGCGGGTTGCGGACTGGTGGCGGCGGCGCCGTCCTGGTGGCGCGCGGTGGTGGCCGTGGCTTGTCTCGGTCTCGCGACTGGGCTGAAATATTTCCCGGCGCCGGCTGCGCTGGCCTTCCTATGGGTGCGTCCGGTGCGCCGTTCGCCCGCCGTGCTGCTGGCGGGCTTGTTGGTGGTGGGGCTGGCGCTGGCCAGCGTTTGGACGCAGGTGGATCGCGGCCGCTTCCACATCGCGTCCGGCATCTACACCATGGGGGCGCCGCTGTGGTGGCGCGACCTGGGCTGGACGGACAAGGCGGCAGCCTTGCCGAGCCTGCTGCTGATCATAGTGCCGGCGCTTGCACTCGCCTGGAGCGGGGTGACCACCGGGCTGGCGGCACGCGGGCAACCGCGGGACCGGCTGCTCGCCGCGCTGGGTGCCATCGTGCTGCTGAGCTGCTTCCTGGCGGGGGTGAATTACGCCTACCGCTGGATCTTTGCGCTGTGGCCGGCGGTCTGGTTGTGGCGGGAGGCGGCGGCCCCGGCCGCGGGCCGGGCGCGCTGGGCCGCGCGACTGGGATGTGCACTGGTGCTGCTGGGGCTTTGGCTGGACGGCGTGCTCTGCGTGATCGTCAACCTGTTCTTTCGCGACCAGGTGCAGGCTTGGCAGAACCACCTGGATCTGGTCTGGCGGCAATGGACGCAACCGCTGCACTGGATGCTGATGATGCTGCTCGCCGGCTGGCTGGTGGAGGGCGCTGTGGCCACGCTCCGGGAGTGGTGGAGCCTGCGGCATGAAAAATAAGCGCAGCGCGCGGTTCCGCCGGCCATGAATGCCCTGGTTCTCCTCCCGGTATTTTCGGCCGATGCGATCCTGGTGGCATGGACGGCGTGGCTCGGGGTTTGTGCGGCCGGACTGCACCGGCGCGGATTGGTCGAGTCTTCGCTCGCGTGGCTGTTGCTGGCGCTGGCGTGGGTCGCGGCTTCCGGGGTGCTGTTGGGGCTGGCCGGCGGGCTGGGACGGGCGGGATTTTTTATCATGCATGCCGCCGGCCTGGCGGTCTTGCTCGCCGGACGGCGTTCGTGGCAAGAGGACGGCCGGCACTGGCTGGACTGGCTCGCGGCCTGGGGCCGGTTGCTGCGTGGCGGCACCTTGGAAGGCCGGCTGGCCGGCGGCCTGATGGTCGTCCTGCTTTTGCTCGCGGTGCTTTCGGCTCAGGTCGAGCCGATCGTCTTTGACGCGCTGACCTACCGGCTGTCTCGGATCGGGGCGTGGCTGCAGGACGGGACGATCCGGCATTTTGCGACCGATGATCCGCGTTTGAACTACATGCCCGTGGCACCCGACGTGGTGATCGCGTGGCTGCTGGGGGCGACGAGCGCCGGATTTTATCTTGCGCCCTGGTCGCAGCTGGCGGGCGGACTTCTGCTGCTGGGCGCGACGTTCGGCCTGGCGCGCACCGCCGGCCTCGCGCGCCTCAACGCCCTGGGCGCGGTCGCGCTGGCGCTGGGCATGGCGAATGTCGCCGTGCAATTCACGACCGTGCAGAGCGACCTGTTTACCGCCGGGGTGTTTGCCGCGGGCTACCTGCTCTGGCACCGCGCGCTGCTGCGCGGGGAGGGCTCATGGGTCGGCGGCGTGGGCGTGGCCCTGGCCTTCGGCTCGAAGGGCACGATGTTTTACCTGGCGCCTGGGGCGGCGCTGTGGGTGGGCTGGCTCGTCTGGCAGCATCGCGACAAATGGCGGGCACTGCTGCCGACCGCGGCGGGCCTGGGCGTGGCGGCGCTGATCGTGGTGGCGCCGGGTTATTGGCGGAACCAGGTCACGTATGGTTCGCTGTTCGGTCCGCGCGACGCGGTGGTGCTGCACCACGGCGAATTTGCCTCCCCGTCGCATTATCCGGGGAAAGCGATCCGGAATCTCGGCACGTCGGCGGTGCAGCTCCTGGAGCCCACCGCGCAGCCCTTTTGGTTGCAGGATTTTTCCCGGGCGGCGGGCGAGCGGCTGACCCGCCGGATGCCCGCCGAGGCCGACGCTTACGTTTTCATCGGCCAATCCCGGCGCGAGCAGCTGGAGCGGGTGATGCGGCTCGCGGCACCCGATGCCGACGTGGTCACATGCGGGATTATCGGTGTGGGGCTTTTCCTCGCCGGCCTGGTGCTGGCAGCGGTGGCGCGCAAGCGCGCGGCGGCGGGGCAGATCCTGATCTGGGGCGCGGGAGTGCTGGTTTACCTGGTGGTGCAGCATGCGCTGGTGCAGTGGCACCACTGGGCCTTCCGTTTCATGGTGGTGGCCGCGCCGTGGGTGGCGGTGACCGGCGCCTGGGGGTTGGGCGTCCTGCCGAGGAAATTGCGCGTCGCGGCCTGGGCCGTCGTGCTTGCGTCCGCGGCGGAGGTTTTCGTCATGGTGCAGGCGCGGGCGGGCCAGGCGGCCTGGCCGGCGCTGACCCAGCCCGGGCGCTCGGCCTCGTATTTCTACTACCGGAACTGGCGCACATGGGCCGGGCAGCTCGACCAGCCGGATGCGCCGCTGCGGCTGGCGTTTCCGATCGACCATGCGCTGGCATCATTCTTCCGGCTGGATCCGCCGCGACCGGTGGTGATCGAGCGCCTGTCGGACATCAAGGACATGACCGCCGAAGCGGCCGTGGGGTCGGCGCCGGGTTGGCTTGTGGTCCCGTTGGAGCAGTTCATGGGCCGGGAGGGCCGCGTGATGGGCCGGACCGGGTTGTTCAATCTCGCCGCCTACCGGAAGCTGCAACCGGGTGAGAAGCCCCAGCCGCTGCTCTATGGCTACCGGGCGCGGAGGCTGGGCGAGATGTTGCGGGATGAACTGCTGCTGCGGGCCTGGGCGGATGCACCGGTGCGGCTGGAGTTTTTCAACCCGCGGAGCACGGCCTGCCGCTTTGAGCTGCGCACGCCGGCGGCGACGCTCACGCAGGAGGTGCCGGCGGGGGAACGGCGCGTGCTGGAAGTGCCCCTGCCGGCGGACATCCCCGCCTGGGTCACCATCGATTACGCGCCGGTCACGCCCGAGTCCGAGGGCAACCTGCGGGTCCGGTTGCTGCCGTGAGGGTTCAGCGCGCCGGGTGTGCGAGCGCCTGCTCGATCGCGGTGCCGAACTGGCGGAGGTCGCCGTTCAGGGCCGCGTCAATTTCCGCCTGGGTCAAGCGATAGACGAGAATGGAATAGCCCGGCTGCGCGTCCGGCTGGCGGGCACGCAGGTAATGGCAGAGGCGGGCGAAACGCAGCTGGTCGTAGCCCTGCCAGGTCCGTTCAAAATTATCCGCCTCGCCCAGCCGGGCCAGTTGCTGGCGGATCTCCGGGTTGCGCCAGTATTCCCGGAAGAGCGGCTCCTTGGCTCTGGCCTCCTGGTAGGCCTGTTCCCGGGCGAGGGTCCAGGGACCGCGGAAGGAGCTGTAGACATGCTGGAGCATCGTCGCGCTGATGCAGTAGATTCCGGCCTTCGGCTCATACCAGGGTGAGCGCAGCTTGAAGCCGTTAATGGCGGGCAGAGCGACGGCCTCGATGCCGTAATAGGCCGGCTTGCCGGAGCCGAAATAGGCCAGGTGCACCGGTGCGGCGGAGGGCCCGGTATTGTTCTCCCGCAACCATTGCGCGAGGGCGGGCAGATCCTGGCCCCAATCGAGGGAACTGTCCACGAGCAGACGGTGGCCGTTGGCCGGGCCGCCGGCGAAGGTGTTGAAAAAAGCCAGGTAGTGCGGCGCGGTGCGGACATTGGCGGCGAGCTGGCCGAACATCACGGCGAGCGGCACGGCGAGCCGCCAGCGGCCCGGGAAAACGCCGGGTGCGGCGAGTCCGCCCAGCAGGATGAACAGGACCGGATAAGTCGGCAGGATGTGTCGGTGGCCGATGTTGAGGTGGCTCGTCAGGGAGAAACCCCAATAAACCGCAAAAAGCACCAGCAAAGGCGCGACCAGGACCGGGCGCACCTCCCGCCACCGCCGCGCCGCCGCGATGGCCGCGGTGGCGAGCGCCGCCAGCACGGCGAGCGGCGTTTTCCAGAGGAAGGCCAGGGGGAAAAAACTCACCCAGCCATACGTGCTGTATTCGCCGGCGAGGAATGCCGAGCGTGCGCTGGCCGATTGCACCACCCAGGCGTAGCCGTAGAGAAAGGCCTCGGGCAGCAACTGCCACTCACGGCAGAAATCCACCAGGTGGCGGTGAAATCCGATGTAGGGCAGCACGCCGTCCCACGGCACGATGTAGTGGTCGGCCGGCGGCAGTCCGGGCGCAAACCCGGCATATCGGAAACCGTAGAACGCCCAGATGACGGCCACGGCCGCGATGCCATGTCCCGCGATGGTCAGCGGGGCCAGCCGCCACCAGCGCGCCCGGGAGCCGGCGGGTTCGCGGCCGATGCGCCAGGCGAGCAGAAACAGCATCATCGGCGGCAGCAGCACGGCGGAGTATTTGGCCACGCAAGCCAGGCCCAGGACCACGGCGCTCAGCGCGCTGTTGCGCCAGGTCGGCGCGGCCAGGTGCCGCCAGAAGGCGCCCAGTGTCGCGAGGAAAAAGAACACCGCCGCCATGTCCGAGGTCGCCAGCGGAGCGTGGGCGAGCACGTTCGGACACAGGGCGTAAAGGCCCAGCGAGAGAAATCCCGCGCCGGTTCCGAACAATCGCCGCGCCCAGCAGAAGACCAGGAGTCCAGTGGCCACGGAGAACGCGGTCATCAGCGCCCGCCCCGCCATCAGCATCGGCCAGTGGTCGTGACCGGTCTCATAGAAGAACTGGTGGCCGACCACGGAGGCGTCCGACGTCTGCCAGTAGATGTTGCCGGCCAGCGGCGGCGGCGGGGCGTCCATCAGCACCGCGGGCAGCGCCGCCCACCGCTGGGGCAGGATGCCGTTCTCCGGATGGATGCGATAGTCGCCGAACCGGTTGTAGAAATATCCGCCGGTGACATGCAGGATTTCATCCGCGGTCACGCTCTTGCCCGAGACGGCCCACAGGGCCAGCCCGGCGTGCAGCACGAGGAGGACCGCCACGCCGCTCCAAGCCAGGACGGACAAGCGGGCCGGAGTGGACGGTCGGACAATCGACGGGCTTTGGTTCATGCGGGGGACAACGGCGGCACTGTGAGGCAACGAACGGGCGGGGCAAGAGTTCATCCCGGTGGGGGCGGGGATGATGCGCCGGGTTTATCTTGCTGGCCGCCGCCCGCTCATTTCACATGCCCGTCAATGAAGACCGAAGAGTATGCCAACATGGAGCGCATGGAGGGCGCCCATTGGTATTATACGGGAAAGCGGGAAATCGCCCGCGGCTGGTTGCTCCGGGTGCGGCCGCCGGCGGCGGAGGACCGGCTGCTCGACTGCGGCGCGGGCACCGGCCGGTTCGCCCGGGAAATGGAGGCGCACTGCCGCGTGCTGGTGCTCGACGATCACGAGGAATCGCTGCGGCTCCTGCGCACGCATTTCCGCCCCGACCAGATCCTCAGCCTCGCGGGCGACCGGGTGCCGCTGCCGGACGCGTCCCTGGAATATGTCACGGCGCTCGACGTGCTCGAGCATACGCCCGATGACCGCGCCGTGGTGGCGGGTTTCGAGCGCCTGTTGAAACCGGGCGGCGTCGCGCTGGTCACGGTGCCGGCCGGCATGGCGCTGTGGGGCGACTGGGATGTCTCGTTGCATCACTTCCGGCGCTATTCGCGCCCGCAGCTCGCGGCGCTCTTTCCCGCCGACCGCTGGGAACTGCTGCAGGTGAACCACACGAACGTCGCGATCTACCCGGCGGTGTGGCTGGTGCGCAAATGGCGGAAATGGTTTCCGGGAAAAGACGGCGGCGTGCGCACCGAGGACCGGCTGCCCGCCCCGTGGCTGAACGCCGTGCTGCGCTGGCTGTTCGTGCGGCCGGCCTTCTGGCCGGTGCCTTTCCCGTTCGGGGTCAGCCTCCTGCTGGTGGCGCGTCGGCGCTGACCGGCTCCTGGTAGCAGGCTTCGAACAGCGATTGCCCGGCGGCGTCGAGGAAAACGAGCTGCAGCTCCACGCGGTCGCGGGGGATGACGAGGCTGTGATACAGCTGCAGCTGGCACAGGCCCCCGATTTGCAGCGGCCAGGGGCTGGATTGCGGCTCGCCGATGGCGCGGCCGGCCGAGTTGATCGCGCGCAGTGTCACCCGGGAATTGTCCGCCTGCCACTGGCCGAGGATCCGGGCCGGGTTACGCAGGTCGCGGAGGATGATGCGGTCGACGGTCGCCCGGGCGGCGACGTTGACCATGATCATGGCCGGTTCCGTGCCCGAGGCGCCGGCGGCGCGTTCGAAATTCCGCGCAACCAGAAAGGGTGCGGCCGGGCTGTCCCGCGGCACGAGGAAATCATAACCCGAAACCGTGAAAAGAGGACGGTAGTGCTGCTGGATGAATTCATTCAGCGGGCCGGTGATAGTCAGGTGGATTTTCTGGTCCAGAAAATCGATGAGCGGCCGGCTGCTGATGACGGCCGAGCGTGGCACGGCCTGCAGCCGGCTCATGATGGCCTGCTGTTCGGCGGGCTGCAGCAACCAGAACCAGTGGGTCGCGTTGCGCTGGGTCGGGGTGGGCACCCCGCTCCAGAGGTTGAAGCTGAACATGCCGGGCCGGGTAAAAAGGAGGTCGGCATGGATCCCGGCATTCGTCGTGAGGATGCGGAGGGCGGAGCGGATGCCTTCCGGCGGGCGCACGGATTCGGCGCCGGGCAGACCCAGCGGCGCCGAGCTGTTCCAGCGCTCCCAGCCCTGGGTGAGCAGCAGGTTCGTCTGCCAGCCGGCCGCCCCAAGGGCGAGCGTGGCGACCGCCGGGGTGAGCCAGGGCCGGTGCAGCCGGAGCGCGAGCCGGGTCGCCGCATCCGCCACGCCGCTGACCAGGAGCGGCAGCAAGAGAAAAGAGCCCCAGGCCATCTGCGTGCCGGGCACCGGATAGGCATGCAGCACCTGGCCCGCGCCAATGAGGGCGACCAGGGCCGCGGCCATCCGGCGGCGGTCGCCGGTCGCGGCCTCGCCCAGCGGCAGGAGGAACAGCGGGGTCAGCGGCAGCACCAAGCTGATCATGGACATCGGCCCATGGACGGTCACCCAGGTTCTCGCGTGCCAGGCGAAGCAGACCAGGGCCGCCAGCCGCAGCACCGCCACGGCGTCGGCCAGCCGGTCGCGCCAGGCGGGTCGCACGCACCACAGCGCGGTGACAAGGATCGCCGTCCCCAGCAACACCCACGCAAGCCCCGGCCAGGGAAAGGCGAAGTGGAAATTAACCGGATGGCGCAGCGGATCCAGCAGCACGCCCTGCAGCAGGCCGCGCGCACTGGTGCCTTTCGCCAGGATGGCGATCACGATGACCGCCACCAGCCCGGCAAAGCCGGCGGAACCCGCGAGCCAGGTCCGGAGACGCAGATCGTGGGCCGTTTCCGTTGCGATCAGCGCACAAACCGCCGCGCCCGACACGGCGAACACCACCGCGAGGTTCAGCACCCATGATTCGCCCAGCAGGGCGTTCATCAGGACAAACGGCAGCAAAGCCAGGCCGCCGGCCGCGAGCCAGGCGCCGCGGCCGTGCGCCAGCGGACCGCCGGTGTTCAGCAGCAGGTAGGCGCCCGTCGCACAGATCCAAAACAGTCCGACGTTGATCTTGGTCAGAAGCAGCGCGGCCCCGGCGAGACCCAGCACCAGCAGGGCGAGGCCGGGGCGACCGCGCCACCTCGCCTCGACCGCCACGGCCAGGCTGGCCGCGGTGATCAGGGCGATCAGGCCGCCGGGGTGGGGCGGCTCCCACGTCATCTGCCACATGTAACCGAACACGGCCACCAGCGTGAACAGCGCCGTCCAGTAGCGGCCGGAGAGCCGCCATGCGATCAGGCCGGCGGCGAACGAGGCCGCGACCCAGTGCGCCAGTGTCAGCGTGCGGCCGAACAGGTTGGTGATGGGCCAGTCAAGCAGGCGGTGCAGCACGTCGTAGTAAAGGAAGGGGACCGGCCCGTATTGGGTGAAGACCCCATCATAGAGCCGGCCGTGCTCGGAGAAGTTCTTCAGGCCGAGGAGGACATAGCCCTCGTCGTCATGGATCATGAAGTTGGTGCTCATCAGCAGCCAACCCGCGAACGCCAGGCCCGCGGCCAGCACCAACAGACCCGGCAGGCGCAGCGCTTGCATCATTCTTTCGCCCCGGGACCCGGCGGCGGGTTTCGCCGGAGCAGGAAGAGCGGCCGGTGTTTCACCTCGTCATAGATGCGCCCGAGGTATTCGCCGAGCACGCCGATGCCGATGAGCTGCACGCCGCCGAGGAAGAGCACGATGGTGACCAGCGTGGTGTAGCCGGTGGGCGCGGTCTCGATCCCGATGATCCGGCGCACCGCATAGAAGATGGCGGCCGAGAAACCGAGGAATGCGATGAAGAGCCCGGCATACGTCAGCAGGCGCAGCGGCAGGTAGGAGAAGCTGAACACGCCGTCGGTCGCGTAGCGGACCAGCCGGCGAAAGGTCTGCTGCGGCTGGCCGGCGGCGCGCTCCTGGCGGTCGTAGCGGATCTCCGCCGTCGCGTAGCCCACCCACGAGCGCAGGCCGGGGAAGAAGCGGTTGCGCTCGGGCAGCTGCTTGAGGGCATCGACCGCCGTGCGGTCCATCAGGCCGAAGGTGCCGGTGTTGGACTCGATCGGGAAATCCGACACGCGGCTGAAGACGGCGTGGAAGAAATCCATGCCGAGCCGGCGCGGGCCGGTCTCCTGCCGGGAGCGGCGCACGGCCCGCACGACCTGTGCGCCCTCGCGCCACTTGGCGACCATCTCCGGGATGCACTCCGGCGGGTCCTGCAGGTCGGCGTCCATGGTGACCACCGCCTCGCCCGCGGCATGCGTGAGGCCGGCGGCGAGCGCGGCCTGGAAACCGAAGTTGCGGCTCAGCTCGAGCAGCTGGAAGCGCGGGTCCTTGGCCGTGTGCGCGCGGATCAGCTCGGCCGAGCGGTCGCGGCTGCCGTCGTCGACCAGCAGCGCGTCCCACCGCGTCGCGGGGTGGGCGTCAAAGACCGCCGTCAGGCGCGCCAGCAGCTCGGGCAGCACTTCCTCCTCGTTGAAAATCGGCAGGACGACCGTGACGGAGGGTGGGGGCGAGGGCGGAGCCATGCAGGTCCGGATGAAGACAGAAGCGCCCGGCCAGTGCAAGCGGCCGGACCGTGAACGAAGCTTAAATTTTCGCGGATACCCCGGTGGCGGCCGGGGTCCTTTCGGCGGCCGGCGGATTCCGGCGGAGCAGCCCGGCCCAGGCGGGCACCGGCAGCAGGGCGAACCACCGCAAGGAAAGCCCGGCGACATACAGGCCGAAGACCGTCAGGTAGACTGCGATCATGCCCGGCCCGAGCGACAGGGACGCGCGTTCGACGAGATCGACGCGGGACCCCCAGCGCATTCCGGCCCGGGCCGGCGTCACGGCGAATGCGGCCCGGCGGAGGCGCGCCACGCCCGCAGCGCCAGCGCCGCGCTCGCGGCCAGCACGAGCAGCGCGACGGCGGGCGGGATGCCGTCCGCGAGATGGGTGGCGCCGACGCGGAGCTTGCCGAAATAATTGGAGGCGGCCGGCTGGCTGAGCTGGAGGATGTGTTCGAGGTCGGTGCGCCCGGGATGCAGCCACCGGTCCAGCCAGAGGGATTGCACGCCGAACTGCAGGACGAGGCCGAAGCTCAAATCACAGGCCAGACCGATGACCCACAGCCGCACCCACCTGCCGGGCAGCACCGGCGCGGCGGCCGCCAGCCAGGCGAGGCCGAGCAGCACCAGTGGCGCCAGCGCGAGGTGGGCGAGGCCGAGCGTGTCGGACTGGTGCACCATCGCGTTCACCGCCACGGCCAACGGTGCGGCCACGCACCAGAAACGCACGGCCGTGGCGGCCGGCCGGGTAAACAGGAGGCGGCCGAGCACGAGCAGGCCGCCAAGACCGAAGGCGAAGGGCAGGTTCACCTGGTAGAGGCAGAACCAGCGGTCGCGCAGCCGTGCCAGCGGGCTGGATTGCTCCATGGTGGCGGGCAGCCCCTCCCATAGCCACGCGGGCACGAGCGTGTGGTAGATGTTGCCCAGCACGTTGCCCGCGCGCTCGAGGAAGGTGATCCTTTCCCCGAGCCCGGTGGTGGCGTTGATGGAAAAGGTGATGCCGGGGCCGTAGGTTATCAGCGACCAGACGAGCCACGTCAGGAAAAGCAGTGTGCCTGCCGCTCCGCCGAGCAGGAGCGCCCGGCGGATGGCCGGCTCCGCCAGCTGCCGGCCGTGCCCCGCGAGCCAGGCAAGACCGAGCGCGATGATCCAGACCGCCGCCGAGTAGTGCGTGACCAGGCCGGCGGCCAGCGCAACGAGGGCCGCGGCGAGCATCCGGCCCGCCAGCGCGTCCGGCGGGCGCGTGAGCAGGTCGGCGGCGAGCACGAGGAAGAAGGCGACCGGGAGCTTGGTCCACGGAAACGTCGCGTTCTGCACGAAGAGCGGGCTGAGCATGAGCAGGCCCAGCAACACAGCCTGGGGCCGCGGTCCCGGCCGCAGCCGGTGCACCAGGCCGGCCAGTGGAAAGAAAACCAGCGTCGCGAGCAGGGTGCTGAATACCTGGAAGTGGAAAAACTGGCCCCCGGCGAGACCGAGAAAACCGCCGATGATCAGGTTGGCCAGCGGCGGCCGGGCCGGCAGGTAATACGAGCCGATGAAAATCTGGTCGGCGGGCCAGTGTTGCAGGAAAAAATGGGCGCGGTCGTAGTGCTCCTGCCAGTCACCCGCCCAGCGCCCGCCTGAATAGCTGAAGACCAGCGCCTGCCAGCCCAGGCACCAGGCCGCGAGCACCAGCCAGTGGCGCAGGGCGCCGGTGATAGCCGGGTCCCGCCACAGGAGGTCCGCCACCGCCCGGCGCCGGAGCGTGCCGGCCGCCAGCCCGGCGAGCCCCACCAGCCACAGCGCGGAACGCGGCAAGTGGAGCAGGTAGGCCGCGAAGCAGGCCAGGTAGAGGCCGACCATGGCCGCGCCGAGGCCCAGGCTCAGCCGGTCGAGCGGGCCGAAACCACGGATGAACGTCGCGAACAGGATTCCCCACCCGAGGCAGAAGGCGCTGAAAACCAAGATATCGCCGGCCGCGGATAGGATCATGAGCGCACGCGGCTCAGAAGAGGTTGTATTTCACGATGGCGTAGATGGCCCGGAAGCCGTCGCGCCAGCCGATCTTCTTTCCCTCGGCGTAGGTCCGGCCGTAGTAGGAGATGCCGATCTCGTAGATGCGGCAGTCCGGGAGCCGGGCGACCTTGGCCGTGATCTCCGGCTCGAAGCCGAAGCGGTTCTCCTCGATCGTGATCTTCGCCAGCACCTCGCGGCGGAACAGCTTGTAGCAGGTCTCCATGTCCGTGAGGTTGATGTTCGTGAACATGTTCGAGAGCAGCGTGAGGAAGCGGTTGCCGACCATGTGCCAGAAATAGACCACGCGGTGCGCCTCGGCGCCCATGAAGCGCGAGCCGAAGACGACATCGGCCTTGCCGTCGAGCACGGGCTTGAGCAACCGCGGGTATTCCTGCGGGTCGTATTCGAGGTCGGCGTCCTGGACGATGACGACGTCGCCCGTCGCGGCGGCGAAGCCCGTGCGCAGCGCCGCGCCCTTGCCCTGGTTGACGTCGTGGTAGATGATCCTGTCCACCAGCGGCCCGATCTCGCCCTGCAGGATGTCCCGCGTGCCGTCCACCGAGCAGTCGTCCACCACGATGATCTCCTTGTCGGCCACCGGGGCGGCCCGGACGGCGTCGACGATGGAGCGGATGGTTTTGCGCTCGTTGTAGCAGGGGATGACGATCGAAAGCTTCATGCGGAACAGGCCGACACGCTAGCGCCGGCCCCGGGCTAGGAAAGCCTTTTCCCGCCTCCGCCCTTGACGCGGGCGAAGCGCCCCGGGCATCGTGCCGCCATGGCCGAACCCGCTCCGCGTCCCAACCGCGCCCTCCTGCTCAAACTTGCCGTGGCGGGCTTTGCGCTGCTCGTGGCGGCCATCCTGGTGGCGCGCGGTCTCGACCTGAAGGCGTTGGTGGTGCAGGGGCTCGCACTGATCCGCGACGCCGGGCCGGTGGCCTTCTTCGGCTCGATGGCCCTGTTGCCCTCGGTCGGTGTGCCGCTGTCACCCTTTGCGCTGACCGCCGGGTCGGTCTTCGCGCCCAGCCTGGGCATGCCGCTGGTCATCTTCCTGGCGCTGTCGGCGGTGACCTTCAACATCCTGTTCTCCTATTACCTCGCGAGCCGGGCGCTGCGGCCGCTGTTGGAAAAACTCGTGGTCCGCCTCGGCTACCGGCTGCCGGAGGTCGCCGCGGGCGACGCCGCCGACCTGATCATCCTGGTGCGCGTCACCCCGGGCGTTCCCTTTCCCGTCCAAAACTACCTGCTGGGCCTCGCGCGGGTGCCGGTGGTCAAATATGCGGTCCTCTCCTGCGCCGTGCAGTGGTCGTTCAACACGGCCTTCATCCTCTTCGGCGACGCGCTGCTGCACGGCAAGGGCAAGCTCGCGCTGCTCGGGCTGTGCGGGCTGACGGCGCTGAGCGTGGGCGCGCACCTCCTGCGGAAACATTACGGGAAGAAAAAAGCTGCGGCATGAAAACGGCCGACACCTCCCTCGATGACTCCGGGCGGGTGCAGGGCGTCACGGAGTTCACCCGCCGGGTGAAGGAATTGCTCGAGGGCGGCCTCGCGCCCTGCTGGATCAAGGGCGAGGTCTCCAACCTCCGCGCGCAGGCCAGCGGCCACGTGTATTTCTCGCTCAAGGACGCCGGGGCGCAGCTCAGCTGCGTGCTTTTCCGCGGCGATGCGGCCCGGCAGAGCGTGGCGTTGCGCGACGGCCTGGCGGTGCTGGTCTATGGCGAGGTCAGCGTCTACGAGGCGCGCGGCCAGTATCAGCTCATCGTGCGCGCGGTCATCGACCATGGCGCCGGCCGGCTCCAGCTGGAGCTGGAGAAACTCAAGCAGCGCCTCGCGGCCGAGGGGCTCTTCGACGCCGCGCGCAAGCAGCCCATCCCGCTGCTGCCGCGCACCATCGGCTTCATCACGTCGCCGACCGGCGCGGCGGTGCAGGATTTCATCCGCATCCTGACGCGCCGCGGCTGGACCGGCCGGCTCGTCGTGCTCCCGGCCAAGGTGCAGGGCGAGGGCGCCGCGGCCGAGCTGGCGGCCATGCTGCGCACGGCCGAGTCGCTGGGGATTTTCGACCTTCTCGTCATCGGCCGCGGCGGCGGCAGCATCGAGGACCTGTGGGCCTTCAACGAGGAACCGCTCGTGCGCGCCGTGGCGGAGTGCGGCGTGCCGATCATCTCGGCCGTCGGCCACGAGATCGACACCACGCTGTGCGACCACGCCGCCGACGTCCGCGCCGAGACGCCGAGCGGCGCGGCCGAGCTCATCTCCAGCCATTATCTGGCCGTGACCGAACGCCTGCAGCGGGCCGCGGGCGGCATGGCGGAGGCGCTCGAAAACGCCGTGGCCGGCGCCACCGAGAAACTCGACCACGCGCGCAGCCGCCTGCGGTTGCTGGCGCCCACCGCGGTCATCGAGTCCAACCACCTGCGGCTCGACGACCTGGGCAACCGCCTCGGCTCGGCCTTGCGCGCCGCGGTGCAGTTGCAACGCGAGGCCCTGGGGACGGCCCGCACCCGGCTGGCCGCGGCCTCGCCGGAGAAACGCGTCCAGCAGGAGTCTCACCGTCTGCTCGGGCTGTGGAAGCGGCTGGAGTCCGCCAGCCCGCAGTCCGTGCTCAAGCGCGGCTACGCCATCGTGCGCGACGACACGGGCCAGCCGGTCGCCCGCGCCAAGGGCGTCAAACCCGGCCAGGCGCTGGTCAACGAGTTCCACGACGGCAAGGTGCGGGTGCGGGCGGAATAAAACGGCCGCCGGCGGCTCCCATGGGCGTGGCATCCATGCCGTTTGCCAAAACGTAACTTGCCCGTATCCCTCCTCCCATGAAGAAGTGGCCCCTGTTTTTCACCGCCCTGACCATGGCTGCCCTGACGGCGGCCGGGCTCCGCGCCGCCGACAAAAAAATGAAATCCGACCCGACTCCCGCCGCCAAGGACGCCCTCGAGTGCAAGCCCGGCGAAATCTCCGCCTGCGGTCTGCCGTCCAACGTCGTCATCGACATGAGCAAGACGAAGGTGCAGCGCACCGACGCCGAGTGGAAAAAGCTGCTCACGCCGCGCCAATACCAGGTCGCGCGCCAGCAGGGCACCGAGCCGCCGTTCCAGAACGAATACTGGGACCACCACGAGGACGGCGTCTATTTCTCGGTCTGCAGCGACACGCCGCTCTTCGACAGCCGCGACAAGTTCGACTCCGGCACGGGCTGGCCGAGCTTCACCAAGCCGATCGAGAAGGCGCTGGTCGGCGAGTCGCGGGATGTCAGCTACGGCATGGTCCGCATCGAGGTGCACTCGAACGTGGACGGCGCCCACCTCGGCCACGTGTTTGACGACGGCCCGCGCGCGACCGGCGGCCTGCGCTACTGCATCAACTCGGCCTCGCTCCGCTTCATGCCCCGGGCCGAATACGAGGCCTGGGTGGCGAAGAACAGCGCCGCCGCGGGCAAGTAATCACTCGGACGGGCGCAGCCCGGGGGTGCGGTTGCGACGTGCGTAAACGCGCACGCCGTCCACGTCCTCCACGAGGCGATAGTGGTCGCGCACCCAGGCCCGCAGCAGCGGATAAATCTCATGCCCCGTGGCGGCCCGGTTGGTGAAGCGGAAATTGCCGGGCCCGGTCGCGTCGACAAAGACGGCGGGGGCGCTTGCCTGGAGGTCCTCATAATAGCGCCGCAGATAGAATTTCTGCCAAGGGCCTTCGACCAGCAGCGATTCCGTGTGGGCCAGCCGTGTGGCCTGCGGCAGCCCGGTTTCCACATAAAGGGAGGAGCGCCAGCCCCAGAGGCCGAGCGTGTCGCCGGGGGCCGAGAGATTTTTAATCGCGGTCACCAATCGGTCGTGGCCTTCATCGCGGGCCGTCAGGACCCGGTTGTAATAGTCAAAAGGATCGGGCCGGCCGGAAAGCCGCAGGGCGAGTTGGGGCAGCAGGGTGCAGAGAAGAAACAGGCCGGTCAGCCAGAGGGTTTTTTGTCGGTCCGGCGGAGCGCCGGCGCCCGGCAGGAGAGTGAGCCCCAGGCAAATCCCGGCCAGCAGCGTGACCGGCAGGGTCAGCAGGTTGAGGTAATGGTGATACGGGCGGCCGGGAGAGAAGATACAAAGAACGGTGAGCGCCAGCAGGGCCGCGGAGAGCAGGGCGTGGCGGCGCAGCGGGCTGGGACTGCGCCATTTCGCCCAACCCGCGCCCGTGCAAAAGACCGCGACCCCGGCCAGCCAGAGGGCGTGGTAACCGTTGGTGACCGACTGGGCGACGAACAGCCGGCCGACTTCGTCCACCGGCAGGCGGCCGGTGCCGGCATACAGGAGATTTTGCAGAAAATAGGGGATGATCATGTGCTCCATTTGCCCGGTGAGCGTGAGCACCCCGCAGGTCAGCAGGAGCGGGAGCAAGGCCGCGCCCGCCAGCAGGGCGACAGAGCGGGGGCGCTTGGCCGCGATTTCCCCCGTGACCAGCAGCAAACCCAGGCCGGCGGCAATCGGTCCCGCTTGCAACTTGGCCAGGGGAACGGCCCCGAGCAAGAGCGCCGCCGCCCACAGGTTGCGGCGCGCCGGCCGGATGTTCTGGCGCACGATCAGGAGAACGGCGAGCGCGAGGAGGAAACCCGGGACCAATTCGGTGGAGTAATGCCCAAACTCCGGGCTGGTGGTGAGCGCCCCGAATATCAGCGCGGGCAGGACGGCGATCCGGGTGATCGCGAGGCCGGTCGCCAACGCCAGGGCTTCTCCCGCCGCTACCAGCGTGCCCCAGTAGAGCAGCGCGGCGGTGATCCGGGCCAGGGCGTAGGCGGTGGTCCCCGGGAAAAAACCGGCCGGGATCACCGCGAAATAATCCAAGGGACCGGCCGTGCCGCCATCCACGGAACGCCAGAACAAGGGGTCATGGCGCAGGGTGATGGCGCCCGCGATCAACTGGCTTTCGTCGGGATAGATTTCATGGGGCAGCCAGATCAGCGACCATCGGCCGGCCAGCAACACGGCGGCCAGGAGCACCCACCAGCCCCAGACAGCGGGCCCGCGGGCCGGGCTGGCAAGTTTTGGCTGGAGGGCAGGGACCAAGTAAAGTCATTCCGCCATTACGACCGGGCGGGTCAAACCTCAAAGGCCACGAGGAGGGATCTTTTAACGCCGCAGCTGCGCGCCGGCGGCCGCCGGCGGCGTGCCCCACGGGTAGAGCCAGTATTTCCGTGTTTGCTCGCGGTAGATCGCGGCGCGGTCGGTCCAGTTCTTGAGGAAGAGGGTCACGTCGATCCGCGACCCGGCGCGTTGCAACTCGGCGAGCCATGCGTTCGAGCCGACGTGGATCTTGAAGGTCCGCTGCTCGGCCGCGGTCAGGCCGACGAAGGGGTTGAGCCGCTCCCACTTGGCGGCCTGCTTGTGCATGTAGAAGGAGAGCTCGGTGGGATTCCATTTTTCCCAGTCGCTGACCTCGACATAGACGCCGGTGCGGGGCTGGCCCTCGGGGGAGAGCCCCTGGCGCTTGACCAGCCGGATGCCGGGAATCTTGTAGGTGTCCAGGGCGGCGATGATCTCATCGGGCGTCTTCTTCGGGTAGGAGATGCCGCGGAAGGGGAATTCCCGGCCGATGCCGGAGGACCAGCCGTTCTGCTCGCAGCCGAGGCCGACCATGGCGTAGCCGACGACGGCGTCGAAACTGGCGACCATCGGCGAGGTGGGGATCCAGCGCAGCTCGGTCTCGGGCCAGCGCATGTTGCGCGTCCAGCCGCGCATCGGGATGACGGTGAGGCGGCCCTTGGCGCGGACCTTCTCGCTGACCGCCAGCACGCCGGGCGCCTGTTTGGCCATGGTGGCGAGCTCGCCCATGGTCAGGCCGTGGACGTAGGGGACGCGGAAGGCGCCGACATCGGTCATCAGGTCGGCGTCGAGCGGCGGGCCGTCCACCTTGAGGCCGCCGAGGGGGTTCGGCCGGTCGAGGACGATGGCCTCCACGCCGGCGTTGAAGCACGCCTCGAGGGTGTAGCGCATCCAGCTGATGAAGGTGTAGGAGCGGGAGCCGATGTCCTGCAGGTCGATGACGACGGCATCGAGGCCCTTGAGCTGGGCGGGGGTCGGGCGCTTGTTTTTCCCGTAGAGGGAATAGACGGGAAGACCGGTGGCTGGGTGAATCGCGTCGTCGAAATGCGTGGCGGACTTGGTCTGGCCGTCGAGGCCGTTTTCCGGGGCGAAGAGGCAGACGAGCTTCGACTGCGGGGCGCGGCGGAGGACGTCGATCGTGCTCTCGCCGCGGCGGTTCACGCCGGCGCGGTGGGTGAGCAGGCCGATCTTCTTGCCGGCGATCGCCTTGAAGCCGTCGGCCTCGAGCACATCGATGCCGAGCATCACGGGCGGGAGTTTTTCCGGCGGGAGCACCGGTGCGGGCGGCGCCACGGCACGCGGCGGCGGGGGCGGCGGGGTTTTCACCGGCGGCTTGGTCGAGCAGCCGGCGCAGCCCAGCATGAGGGTGAGGGCGCCGGCGACAACGGCTCCGAGGGACAGCTGCACGAGTGACCGGCGTGACATGCGCCGTGATTTCTGAAAATGCCCGGCGGACATGGCGAGGAGAATCGCGGGCCGGAGATTCTCAGGCCGGCCGGTTGCGCCGCGCGGCGGCGGCCTGAGCCAGCTTTTCCAGCACGGGCACGGTCTCGTCGAACGACAGGCAGGCGTCGGTGATGCTCTGGCCGGGCGTCAGCGGCCGGCCGGCCTCGTATTTCTGCGCGCCACCGACCAGGTTGCTCTCGAGCATGAAGCCGATGATCGCGCGCTCGCCGGCGGCGACCTGCGCGGCGAGGTCGGCGGCGACCTGCGGCTGGTTGTCGTGCTGCTTGCCGCTGTTGCCATGGCTGCAGTCGACGAGCACGGCCGGCAGCGCCGCGGCCTTCTTCAGGAGGCCGACGGCCTGCGCGATGTGCTTGGCGTCGTAGTTCGGCCCCGTGCGGCTGCCGCCGCGCAGGACAAGGTGGCCCTCGGGGTTGCCGGTGGTGGCGAGCACGGCCGGCGCGCCTTCGCGGGTGAGCGAGGGGAAACAATGCGGGTGCCGGGCCGAGACGATGGCGTCGACCGCGACCTGGAGGTCGCCGTCGGTGCGGTTCTTGAAGCCGACGGGCATCGAAAGGCCGGAGGCGAGCTCGCGGTGGATCTGGCTCTCGGTGGTGCGGGCGCCGATGGCGGCCCACGATACGAGGTCGGCGTAATATTGGCCCAGCGTGGTGTCGAGGAACTCGGTGCCGATGGGCAGGCCGGCGGCGTTGATGTCGAGCATCAGCCGGCGGGCGAGGCGCAGGCCCTTGTTGACCTGGAAGCTGCCGTCGAGGTGCGGGTCGTTGATCAGGCCCTTCCAGCCGATGGTGGTGCGGGGCTTCTCAAAGTAGACGCGCATCACGACCAGCAGGTCGCGGGCGAGGCGGTCGGCCACGGGCTTGAGCTTCTTCGCGTAATCGAGCGCCGCCGCCGGGTCGTGGATCGAGCAGGGGCCGACGATCGCCAGCAGCCGGTCGTCGCGGCCGGCGAGGATGTCGCCGACGGCCCGGCGGCCCGCTTGGACCAGGGCGGCGCCGGCGTCCGACAGCGGCAGATCCTCCTCGAGGATGGCCGGCGAGAGCAGCGGGCGGGCCGTGCTGATGCGGAGGTCGGAGGTGGGCTGGTGCATGGTCGGGTGGTCCAGTGAACGCAGCCCGGCCCCAAATGCACGGAGATTTTCGCCTCGCGGCGGCGGGACGCCGGGCAAAGCTCCCGCGATGCTCTCCCTCTGCCAGCATGGTTATGAAGCCCTCCTTGAGCGCGAGCTCACGGGGGCGGGGCTGGCCGTGACGGAGAAGGGCGTGGGCTGGGCGCTGTCCGCGGAGGGCGACGTGGCCGGCCTGGCCTTCCCGTCGCTGGTGCTGCCGGCGCCGCGCGAGTTCAAGGGCGAGTCGGTCAACGCGCTGGCGGCGCAGCTGGCGGAGTTTTTCCTCGAGAGCCTGCGCGGCGAGCGGATCGAGGCGGCCTGGCCGTGCGTGTTCCAGACGGTGCCCGAGGTCGTCGGGCTCGGCCGGCGGGCGAGCGGCGTCGAGAAGGCCTTCGACGAACTGCTGCGGAAGAAGCTTTCCCGCATCGCCAAGCTGGCCGTGCCGGAACTGCCGCGCGGGGCGGGCCCGGCGCGCGGGCTGTTCGTGTTCTTCGCGGATTTCGGCCGGGTGTTCGCGTCGCGCGAGGCGTGGCTGGGCGGGCAGCGCCGGATGGCGGACGACGACGCGGCGCCGTCGCGCTCTTATTTGAAGGTCGAGGAAGCCTACATCGTGCTCGACCGCGAGCCGGCGGCGGGCGAGACGGTCGTCGACCTCGGCGCGGCCCCCGGCGGCTGGAGCTACAGCGCGGCGAAGCGCGGCGCGCGCGTCATCGCCGTCGACAACGGCCCGCTCAAGGGCGGCGCGCTCAACCACCCGCTCATCGAGCACCGGCTGGAGGATGCGTTCAAGTTCGCACCCCCGCCGGGCGTGACGCACGACTGGCTGTTCTGCGACCTGGTGGAGGAGCCGCACCACGTGATGCAGAACATCGCCGGGCCCTGGCTGGCGCACCGCTGGTGCCGGCGGTTCGTCATCAACCTGAAGTTCGGCCATGTGGACTCGATTGCGCTGCTCAAGGAGATCACGGCGCCCGAGTCGCCGTTCATGAAGCACGCCTCGAATCTCCGCATCCGCCACTTGTATCACGACCGCGAGGAGTTCACGGTGGTGGGCGAGACCAATCCATGAAGCCTTCCGTCCCCAAGTCCAAGGAACTGAACGTCTGCGGCTGGCAGGCCGTGTCCACGCTCTTCGCCCGGCATCCGGGCGAGGTGCAGCGGCTGTTTTTCGACGCTGCGACCGGCAAGCGGGCGGGGGAGTTTTGCTCGCTGCTGGCGGGGCAGAAGAAGGTCTACCGCCAGGTGGATCCCGCGGAGCTCGACAAGATCGCCGGTTCGAAGCTGCACGGTGGCATAATTGCGGTCGTCAACGAGCGGCCGCTCCGGAAGGTGACGCGCGAGGTGATGGCCGGGTGGGCGCAGGCCCGGGCGCCGCTGCTGCTGCTCGACCGCGTGAGCAACGCCAACAACGTCGGCGCCATCGTGCGCACCGCGGCGTTCTTCGGCGTGAAGTCGATCATCGTGCCCGACCATCCGGGCCAGGCCCTCCCGGGCGAGGCGGCCTGGCGCGTGGCCGAGGGCGGCATGGAGTTCGTCGATTTCTATCGCGTGCCGGCGCTACCGGCGTTTTGCGCGGAGCTGAAGCGGAGCCATTATCTCATCGGCACGAGCCTGCGCGGCAACCAGCTGTCGCCGAGCGAGGCGCGCGAGCGCGGCCTGCCGCGGCCGCCGGCCATCATCCTCGGCAACGAGGAGCGCGGCATGGCGCCCGAGATCATGGCGCAGTGCGACCGCCTCGTGAAGATTCCCGGCGCGGACACGGTCGAGTCGCTGAACGTCTCGGCCGCGGCCGCGGTGCTCTGCTGGGAGTTCTTCCGCAAAGGGTAGGGGCCGTCGCCCTTACCGGCCGAACAACTTCCGCAACAGGCCGGGAGCCGGGGCCGGCGCGGGCCGGTTCAACTCCGGGGTGCCCAGCACGGGCAGGTAGTGGCCCTCGCGCTTGTAGAGAATGACGATATCCTGCATGCCCCAGGCCTGCTCGAGGTAGGCGCGCAGGATGAGGTTTGGATAGCGCTGCAGGGTGCGGCCGATCCACTCGGGCGAGGTGACCGCGATGCCGTAGTCGCCGTTCTTCTCCTCGAAGTAGGGCTGGTAGGCGAAGCCGTCGCGCTCGAAATCCGCCAGCAGCGGCTCCTTGTGGATGTTCTCGACGATGTAGCGCTGGCCGCGCGCCAGCTGGCTGGTGAAATAGCGGCCCTGGACCGACATGACGATGACGCCACAGTCGGCGGTCCAGCGCACCAGGCAGTCGAGGGTGGTGAGCCATTTGTCGAGCGGCAGGTGCGTGAGCAGCGAGCCGACCCAGATCAGGGAAAACTGCTTGCCGAAATCGAGCTGGCGGAGGTCGGGTTGGGAATAAACCGGCAGCGCGCCGAAGCGCTCGGCGCAGAAATCGACGCCGCCGCGCTCCAGGTCGCAGGCGGTGATGCGGGCATAGTTGTAGTTGGCCCGCAGCCAGCGCAGCACGCGGCCGTAGCCGCAGGGCAGGTCGAGGATGTCGGGGTAGTGCGGCTTGTCGCACAGGTCGGCCGAGAACTTCACCAGCTCGAGCGCGCGATGCCCGATGTCGTAATACTGGCTCTCCAGGCCGTCGGCCAGCATGGTGTCATGCGGCGAGATCGTGCGATCGACCGGCAGGGCGCTGAAATCGTAAAGATGCTTCATGCAGGGAACCCGCATCAAGGCGGGCCGGAAGGGGCTCGTCAATCGCCGCGAGGGACGGCCCGCAGCGGCGAGCCGTCCGCCTTCGCCGGGGCTGCGGCGGGACAAGCGCGACGGCAGGGGCAAACCACAGGGCGGACCAGCCTGTCAGGCGCTGCGTAGAATGGCGCGGAGGGGCGAGCCGTCGCCCCCCTTGATGCGGAGGGGCAGGGCGATCAGCTCATAGACGCCGGGCGTGATGGCGCGCAGGTCGAGGTTCTCGAGGATGAGGAGGTTCACCGCGTCGCAGGCGTGGTGGATCGGCAGGTCCTTGCTGTCGATGCGGTCCACCGAGGGCACGTCGAGGCCGACGAGCCTCACGCCGCGCGCGGCGAGCCAGGCCGGCACATCGGCCGCCATCAGCGGCCAGGTGGAGGGGAAGACGGCGGGGTCGGTCCAGGAGTCGCTCTTGAACAGCACGCGCGGGGTCGCGGAGTAATCATGCGCGGCGAGCTGGGCGGTCGTGATGGTCTGGTGGCCGCGGATATCGACGACCCGCGCCGGGCCGACGTAGGCGTCGACCGGCAGCTCGTCGATCGCCACGCCGGCGTCGTTGTAGTGATACGGCGCGTCGGCGTGCGTGCCGGTGTGCAGGCTGACGCGCAGGCGGCCGACATTGGCGGAGTAGCCGCCGGCCTTGGTGGCGGCGAAGGCGAACTCGGCCGGCGTGTCGCCGGGCCAGACGGGCATGCCGGTGTGGATGGGGCGGCTGATGTCGTGGAGCTTCATGTGACGAGGGCGCGTTGGGCGGGGAACTTTTCGTGGGCGGCGGTGCGGACGATGGTCTGCAGCCGCGTGATGGCGGCGGCGCAGTCGGCAAAGGTGTTGTAGAGCGGCGCCGGCGCGAGCCGGATGATGTCGGGCCGGCGGAAATCCGGCACGACGCCCGCGGCCTTCAGGGCCTGGCAGATCCGCCACGCCTCGGGGTGGGCGAGCGCCACGTGGCCGCCGCGTTCCGCGTCGGCGCGCGGGTTGGCGAGCGTGAAGCCGAGCCCCGCCAGCTCGCGGTCGGCCAGTTCCATCAGGAATGACGTCAGCGCGAGCGACTTCGCGCGCAGGGCGGCCACCCCGCCGGCCTCGGCGAAAAGCTCGAGCGACCCGAGCAGGGGTGCCAGACTCAGCACATGGGGCGTGCCGATGTGCAGGGCCGAGGCGTCGGGTGACGGCTCATGTTGCGCGACGAGCGCGAAGCGCCGGTCAGGTCGCACGCCCCACCAGCCGGCGAGTCCGGGCGCCCGGCCATGGTGCCGGCGGTTCAGATACAGGCCGCCGACGGCGCCGGGGCCCGCATTGAGGTATTTGTAGTGGCACCAGAAGGCGAAGTCGGCCCCGTCGCGATCGAAGGCGTGCGGCACGGCGCCGATCGAGTGCGAGCAGTCCCACCCGATCACCACGCCGCGGGCGTGCGCTTCGCGGGTGATCGCGGCGACATCGAGCAACTGGCCGCTGACAAACTGCACGGCGGGCAGCACCGCCAGCTGCACGTCCGGCGTGAACGCGGCGAGGATGTCTTCCGGGGGCAGCGTGCGGCCGTCGCGGCTCCGGATCAGCCGCAGGTGTCGGGCCGGGTCGAGGCCGCGCTGGCGGAGGTGGCTCTGCAGGGCGTGCAGGTCGGAGGAAAAGTTGAGCTCGTCGGCCACGATGACATTACGCGGCGGGGCCGGGTCGAACAGCGTGGCGAGCAGCTGGTGCAGGTTGGTCGTGGTCGAGCCGGTGACCGCCACCCCGTCGGGCGCGGCGCCGACGAGCGCGGCGACCTGCGCGGCCACGGTTTCGCTGAGCGTGATCCAGGGTGGCGCCGCGTCGGTCCAGCCGTTGATGCCGAGGGTGCGCCATTCGCCGAGGACGCGCTGCACGTGGGCCTCGGCCCGGCGGGACAGCAGGCCGAGCGAGTTGCCGTCGAGGTAGACCTGGCCGGCGGGCAGGAAAAACTCCGCGCGGAACCGGGCGAGCGGGTCGGCTTGATCCAGGGCGGCGGGGGAACGCACCGCGCGAGAATCGCCAGAAACCGGGTCGGCGCAAACGCGAAAGCAAATTGGCTGGCCGCGCCCGGCCGGCCGCGCACAATCGCGGCGTGAACATCCCCGTCTGGGAAGACCGCGACTGGCGGCCGTTGCCGCGGCTCGAAGGCCCCGTGCGGGCCGACGTGTGCGTCGTTGGCCTGGGCGGCTCCGGCTTGGCGGCGATGGAGGAGCTGGGCGCGCTGGGCGTCAGTGCCGTGGGCGTGGAGGCCGGCGAGGTGGGCGCGGGCGCCGCGGGGCGCAACGGCGGCTTCGTGCTCGCGGGCTTGGCAAAGTTTTTCAACGAGGCTGTGGTGCAGTTCGGCGAGGCGACGGCCAGCGCGCTTTACCGGCAGACGGCACGCGAGATCCAGCGGCAGGCGGAGGAGATGCCGGAGATTGTCCGGATCACGGGGTCGTTGCGGCTCGCGGCCGATGCCGCGGAGAAGACCGATTGCCAGAAGCATCTGGGGGCGCTGCGCTACTGTGGTTTCGCGGCGGAGCCTTATGCAGGCCCGGAAGGCGAGGGGATCCTGCTGCCGACGGATGGCGTCATGCAGCCGCTGCGCCGCGTGCGCGCCATCGCGCGGAAGCTGCGGCAGCGCGACGCGCTGCTCTACGAGGGTTCGCCCGTGCGCAAGATCGTCCCCGGCTCGGTGGTGACGGACCAAGGCACGGTCTTCTGCGAGACGGTGATCGTGGCGGTGGACGGGCGCCTGGAGCGGATTTTCCCCGAGCTCAGCCCGCGGGTCCGCACCGCGCGCCTGCAGATGCTGGCGACCGCACCGGCGCCCGAGGTGAATTTCCCTCGCCCGGTTTACTGGCGGCACGGCTACGAATACTGGCAGCAGCTGCCCGACCAGAGCGTCGCGCTCGGCGGGTTCCGCGACCGCGGCGGCGAGGCGGAGTGGACGCATGCGACCGAGCCGGCGGAGCCGATCCAGGGGTTGCTCGAGAAATTCCTGCGCGAGCATCTCAAGGTCCGGGCGCCGGTGACGCACCGCTGGGCGGCGTCCGTGGCCTACACGGCCGACGGCCTGCCCGTGCTGGAGCAGGTGCGCGACAAGGTCTGGGCGGTGGGCGGCTATAACGGCACGGGCAACATCGTCGGCGCGCTGAGCGCGCGCGCGGCGGCGCGGCTGGCGTGCGGGGAAACGGCGGAATGGGCGGACCTGATCACGGCTGCGCGGATGCACAACCGGTAGGGGCCTTGCCCCCAAGCGCCCGTCGGAAGGCCGTTGAGGGCAACGGCCCCTACCACGGTCCAAGAGCTACACACGGCGCCAAGTCATAAGCGGCTGCGGGATTGACAGCGGCGGGCCGGGCGGGCACCAATGCCGGCCGATGAACCGCTTTGCCGCCACCTTCTTTTACTTCTTCGGCTTTTTTAGCCCGAAGCACATGGGCGGCTGCACCAACGCATAAACTGAACAACCAGATTTACGCCAAGGAGCCGCCCCACCGGGCGGCTTTTTCATTTTAACCCGTCTCCACCATGATCCTGCCCAAAAACAACCGTCTCTCCCCCGAGGAAGTAGCCCAGCTCACCGCGATCGTCGGCGAGTTCGGCTGCCGCATCCAGCCGATCGTCGGCGACGTCCGCACGATCTACGCCATCGTGGGCGACGAGCGCCACGAGCTGATGATCAGCCGGCTCGAGGGCCTGGAATTCGTCGACCGCGTCGACACCATCCAGTCGCCGCACAAGCTCATGGACATCAAGTCCGACCTCGCCCGCCACCGGGTGAAGGTCGGCGGCGTGACGCTCGGCGAGGAGCTGCTGATCATGGCCGGGCACTGCACGATCGACCCGAAGAACCCGAACCTGTTCTACGAGACGGCGCAGGCGGTGAAGGAGGCCGGGGCCCACGCCCTCCGCGGCGGCGTGTGGAAACCGCGCACCAATCCCTACGCCTTCCAGGGCGATCACAAGTCGCTCGACATCCTGATGGAGGGCTCGCGCCGCACCGGCCTGCCGGTGGACACCGAGGTGATGGACGAGGAGCAGCTGAAGCTGGCCCTGGCCGCCGGCGTGCAGATCCTCCAGATCGGCGCGCGCAACGCCCTCAATTATTCGCTGCTCCGCCAGGTCGGCGCCGCCATCGCCGGCCGGCCGACCGCGGTGCTCCTCAAGCGCGGCATGCACACCGGCACGCTCAACGAGTTCATCTCCGCCGCCGAATACATCGTGAACTTCGGCAACCCCAACGTCATCCTCTGCCCGCGCGGCACCCAGCCCGGCCTCGACGGTTACCGCAACCACCCGGACGAATCCATCACGCCGTTGCTCAAGGAGCGCACCTGGGCCCCGGTCGTCATCGATCCGTCCCATTCGGTGGGCAAGGCCGTCTACGTGCCGGCCTGCGCGCTCGCCGCCGTGGCCTACGGCGCCGACGGCCTGTGCATCGAGGCGCACGTCAGCCCCAACCACGGCCTGGGCGACGACCCGAAGCAGGCCGTCACCCCGGCGGTGCTTGCGGGGTTGATTACCCGGGCCAAGGCCCTCCATGCTCTCCGTCGCTCCGCCGCCGTGTCATGAAACAAAAACTCGCCAAAATCCGCGCCGAGATCGACGCCCTCGACCAGAAGGTCGTCCGGATCCTCAACACCCGCCTGAAGTGCGCCCAGAAGATCGGCGAGCTGAAGCGCGGCGCGAAGACCCGCATCTACGTCGCCGAGCGCGAGGCCGACGTGCTGCGCCGCGTGGCGGCCGCGAACCAGGGCCCGCTCAAGCCCGCCGCCCTCCAGGCCATCTACCGCGAGATCATGTCGGCCGCGCTGGCGCTCGAGAAGCCCCTCAACATCGCCTACCTCGGGCCCGAGGCCACCAACACGCACGCCGCCGCGCTGCGCAAGTTCGGCTCGAGCGTCGACTACCGGCCGATGGCGACCATCGCCGACATCTTCACCGCCGTCGAGAAGGGCGAGGCCGACTACGGCGTGGTGCCGGTCGAGAATTCCACCGAGGGTTCCGTGCGCGACTCGCTCGACCTGTTCGTCGAGACGCCGCTGAAGATCGTCGCCGAGCTCCACCAGGAGATCGAGCACACGCTCCTGTCGCACGAGCCCCTGGCGAAGATCAAAAAGATCTATTCCAAGGACCAGGCCCTGGCCCAGTGCCGCCGCTGGCTGCAGCGCAACCTGCCGCATGCGCAGCTGGTCGACGTCGACAGCACGGCGCTCGGTGTGCAGATCGCCGCCAAGGAGAAGGGCGCCGCCGCCATCGCCCCGCGCATCGCCGGCGAGCGTTACGGCGTGCCGGTCGCGGCCACGCACATCCAGGATCTCAAGAACAACACCTCGCGCTTCGTCTTCCTCGGCCGCGAGGCCTCGGGCTCGGCCGGCAGCGGCCACGACAAGACGAGCCTGCTCGTCTCGCTCCACCACGAGCCCGGCGCGCTGCTGCACGCGCTGCAGCCGTTCAACCGCCGCAAGCTCAACCTCACGCGCATCGAGTCGCGCCCGAGCCGCCTGCGGCCGTGGGACTACATCTTCTTCCTCGACGTCACCGGCCACTACGAGGACCCGGCGATGCAGGCCGCCCTGAAGGAGCTGAGCAAGAAGTGCCCGCTCGTGAAGTGGCTGGGCAGCTACCCGGTCGCGAAGAAGTAACAATCGCGGTTCCAATATGGAGGCGGGGCCATCAGCCCGCTTGTCCGGGGTGGAGGGCCGGCCTCCCGGCCGGCCGCGGTCGGTCAGGAGACCGACCCTCCAAAAGGCGCATCACCAATTTGGGCTCGTCCGCCCCGCCGGCTTCGGGTTTCGTGACGGCGTGCGAGCGCTGAAAATCCTCTTCGTCACGCCCGAGGTCGAACCCTTCGTCAAGGTCGGCGGCCTGGCCGACATGGTGGGGGCGCTGCCCAAGGAGCTGGCCAAGCTTGGCCACGACGTGCGCATCGTCTGCCCGGCCTACGGCTCGGTGAAGCGGGTCGGGGAGTGGCGCGCGCTGGAGGCGCCGCTCGGCGTCGACGTCGGCCCGGCCACGCAATGGGCGCGCACCTGGGAGACCCGGCTGCCGGGCACGGTGGTGCCGGCGTATTTCCTGGAGAATCACGACCACTTCGCGCGGCCCGAGGTCTATACCGGGCCGTGGGGCGCGCATCAGGACAACGACCTGCGCTTCGCCTTCCTCTGTCGCGGCGCGCTCGCGCTCTGCCAGCAACTCGACTGGATCCCCGACGTGATCCACGGCCACGACTGGACCACCGGCCTGTTGCCGGTGATGCTGAACACCACGCTGAAGGACACGCCGCTCGGCCGCACGGCGACCGTCTACACCATTCACAATCTCGAGCACCAGGGCTATTCCCCGTCGCGGGTGGTGGAGTTCGCCCGGCTGCCGCCCGGCGAGTTCCAGCGCGACGGCCTCGAGTCGGGCGGCATGGTCAACCTGCTGAAGGCGGGCCTCTACCATTCGACCAAGCTCACCACCGTGAGCCCGACCTACGCCAAGGAGATCGTCACCCCGGACGGCGGCTTCGGCCTCGACGCGGCGCTGCGTTTCCGCGCCGGCGACCTCGTGGGCATCGTCAACGGCATCGACGATGAGTCGTGGGACCCGGCGCGCGACCGCGCGCTGCCGGCGAACTACTCGGCGCGCGACCTGCACGGCAAGGCGCTGTGCAAGGCGGCCCTGCAGCGGCATTTCCACCTGGAGGAGAATCCCGTCGTCCCGCTCTTCGGCGTGGTGTCGCGCCTGGCGGCGCAGAAGGGCCTCGACCTGCTGGCCGAGGCGCTGCCGGCCGTGATGGAGCGGATGGAGATCCAGCTCGTGCTGCTCGGCAGCGGCGATGTGCGGCTGGAAAACACCTTCCAGTGGGCCGCGCACGCCTACCGCGGGCGGTGCGGCGCGCAGATCGGCTTTGACGGCAAGCTGGCGCGCTTGATCCAGGGTGGCAGCGACTGCTTCGTCATGCCGAGCCGGTCGGAGCCGTGCGGCCTGACGCAGATGTATGCCATGCGCTACGGGACATTGCCGATTGTGCGCGCCACCGGCGGACTGGTGGACACGGTGCAGAATTTCGTCGAGGGCCGGCCGGAGGGCACGGGTTTCGTGTTCCATGCTGCCACGGCGGGAGCGCTGGCCGACACGCTCGGCTGGGCGTGCGCCACCTATTACGACCGGCCCCGCGAATTCGCCGGACTGCAGCAGCGCGCGATGGCGCAGGACTTCTCGTGGCGCCACAACGCCGGGCAATACGTGGACCTCTACCGCTGGGCGGTCGAGCAGCGGACGGGTGTTTACCCGGCTTAAACGGCGACCGGCTTGGGCGTGTGGAAGAACCGGTTGTTCGCCACGTCGTCGACGGTGATCTCCTCGTCGAGTGACTCCCACTGGATGGTGCGGCCGGCGTTGGTCAGCTGGATCTTCTCCAGCTCGGACTGGGAGGCGTTGCCGAGCGCGTTGTATTTGCTGGCGGGAAAGCTGACCGAGCGGCGCTCGTTGATCTCAAGGTAAATGCGGCGGCCCTGGACCCAGCAGCGCTGGGCGGAAAGGAGCGGGGTGCTGGGTTGGGCGGTGTCCATTCTCCGACCTTACGCGGCTCCCCGGGAATAGCAATGTATCCCTCCGGGCCGCCCGGACGGTAACCCATGGTAAATCGACTCGTCATCTCCCCACCGGCACCTATTGATAAAGGCCGCTTTCCGCCATTCCGCATGAACCTAACGCCCGCATCATCCCGTCGGTCCCGGCTGCTTCTGGCGGTGGGCCTGGCGGTTACGGGCCTGGCGGGCGCGCGCGGAGCCGACTGGCAGTCGTTGACCGGTAATTCGCCCTTCGGCCAGACGACAGCGTCCGGCCCCGCCGCGGCCCCGGATGAGCTCGAATTCCGCGGCGTCGTGCAGGAGGAGGGGGTGTATTTCGTCAATCTCTTCAATCCCACCACCAAGACCTCGCAGTGGCTTCCCGTGCAGGGCCGCGCGCCCGGGCTGGAGGTGGGAGCCTACGATGCCCGCACCGACAAGCTGCAGGTCACGCAGGGCGGCCGGCCGCTGACCCTGATGCTGAAACAGGCGCGCGTGACGCTGGTCCAGCCGGTGGCCCCCGCCGCGGCGCCTGCCCCCGAGAATGCCGGCGAGCCCAACAAAGGCGAACGCCCTCCGGAAGGCCGTGGCCGGCCCGGCAACGGCGGTGATCCCTCGGCGATGATGCGCAACCTGCCGCCGGAGGCGCAGGCCATGATCCAGGAATTCCGCCGCCGGCGTGCCGAACGGGCCACCCAGCAGAACACACCGCGCCCGCGTCAGCAGTGAGAGAGCCTTCATGAAGCGTTCCGCATCCCCCTTTTCCCGCCGCGCCTCGCGCGGTTTCACCATCCTCGAGATCCTCGTGGTGCTGGCCATCATCGGCCTGTTGGTCGGGCTGGTCGTGACCAACACCGACAAGATCTTCGGCCAGAGCCAGGAGGCCGTGGCCCGCATCTTTGTCCGCGATTCGCTCAAGACGCCGCTCGTCCGCTATCGGATCGATCTTGGCGACTACCCTTCGACGAGCGAGGGCCTCTCCGCCCTCGTCACCGCGCCGGGCAGCGCCGCCGACAAATGGCGCGGCCCATACATGGATGTGGCCGGCGGCAAGCTGCCCGTCGATCCGTGGGGCCAGCCCTATGAATACCGCTACCCCGGCGTGAAGAACCCCGGCGGCTACGACCTGTATTCGAAGGGTCCCGACAAGACGGCCGAAACCGCCGACGACATCGGCAACTGGTAATGGCCCGTCGCAGCTCCAGCGGGGGCCTGCCGCATCCTGTCCGGAGGCATGCCTCGCGGCCGCCGGCCGGAGGCTTCACCCTGCTGGAAATCGTGGTCGTGCTCGCGCTTTTCGGCCTGATCACCGCCCTCCTGATCGGCGGCAGCGGCGCCCTGCTGCGCGCCGTGGGCCGCGAGGATGTCGAGAGCACCGCGCTCAACGCCATCGCCAGCGCCCGGCACGGGGCCGTGCTGGCCGGCCGGACGCTCGAGCTGCGGCTCGATGAAAAGACGCGTCTCCTCGACTGGGGCGCGGGACGCGCCACCCTGGCCGGCGAGGATGTGGTCCGGCTGCTCCCGCCCGTGAAGACTTCTTCGGTGCTGATCGGGGGGCGGCTGGAGGAAGCCGCCATCACCACGGTGCGTTTTCATCCCGACGGCACCTGTGATCCCTTCCGCCTGGAGATCGTGCACGGCCAGACCGGCCGCATCCTGGCGATCGATCCCTGGACCTGCACCGTGCTGGCGCCCGACGACAAGGCGCGTTCCCGCTAACATGCGCGTTCCTCGCAATATTCCTCGGCATGCAGGCGGATTCACGTTCCTCGAGGTGCTGGTGGCGCTGGCGATCTTTGCTTTCTCCGGCATGGTGCTCGCCTCGGCCTATCTCAACGTCCTCGCGGCGCAGCACGCCTCCCTCCAGCGCGACGCGAACGCGGCGGACTGCCGGCTGGTGCGTGAGGTCCTCTGCGCGGAGCCTGACCGGGAAAAGGTCATCGTCTGGAACAACCTCGAGCTTCCCGGCGAGCGCACCGCGCGCTGGCGGGCCACCCTGAAGCCGACCCAGGTTGCGGACCTTTTCGAGGTCACGCTCGAGATTGAGCTACCCGCCGGCGAGGACCGGAAGGAAACCACCATCACGGAAAACCTGCGCCTGCTGCGGCCAACCTGGTCGCAGGGTGGGGAAGGCGACACCCTGCGCGCCGACGCCCGCAGCCGGCTGGCGAAGCGGACGTTCCAATGAGTTGCAGCCGGACATTCCAAAATTGGAGGCGGGACCATCAGTCCCGCGAGGCATGGGTTGCGCAACCGGCAATCCGCGGGACGGATGGTCCCGCCTCCAAGAACGGCAGCCGGCGCGGCTTCACCCTCGTCGAGGTCCTGCTGGCCCTCGCGCTGCTGGCGGCGCTGCTGGCCGCGCTGAACCAGTTTGTCTTCGCCATCACCGAGGCCTCGACGCGGAACCACGACCGGTTTGTCTTCACGCAGCACACCCGGGCGGTGACGCGGCACATCGACGAACTCCTGCAGGCCGCCGCGAATCGTGCCCGGGCCAGCGGCGTGACCGCGGGCGCACCGGCGGTCCAGGAGCTGCGCCTGCCCGGAGGCGGCACGGCGGAATTGCTGGCCTTCGACCTGCCGGTGGGCGACCGCTTGTTCACCTGGCCGGACAAGCCGCTGCCGGAGGTCCGCTGCGCACTGGCCTGGCGGGAGGACGAGGGCCTGGTGATCTATTGGAAGTCACGCCTCGAGGAGGATTTCGCCACGGCCGACCCGCGCATGACGGTCGTCTCGTCGTTCGTCACGGCACTCAGCTACGACTATTACGACGCGACGCTGGAGCGCTGGACCAACGAGGAGGAGCTGCAAAAGGACGGCACCGGAGCCTACCTGACACCCCGGCGGTTGCGCCTGCAGTTCGCGCGCAACGGCCAGCAGATCGAGGAAGTCATACCCTTGTCCACCAACCAGGAGGGCCTGCCGGTCTATTGAGGATGAGGCCGAAGCATTCATTTTTGATCCGTTGGAGGCGGGACCATCAGTCCCGCGGGACATCCGCTGCGCTGCCTGCAACACGCGGGACTGATGGTCCC